>NZ_OXJV01000021.1:0-172112 GCF_900380485.1 Shewanella algidipiscicola
GTGTAGGATAGGTGGGAGACTTTGAAGCAGGAACGCCAGTTCTTGTGGAGTCAACCTTGAAATACCACCCTTGTAGTGTTGATGTTCTAACTCTGGCCCCTGAATCGGGGTTGAGGACAGTGCCTGGTGGGTAGTTTGACTGGGGCGGTCTCCTCCCAAAGAGTAACGGAGGAGCACGAAGGTTGGCTAAGTACGGTCGGACATCGTACGGTTAGTGCAATGGCATAAGCCAGCTTAACTGCGAGACATACACGTCGAGCAGGTGCGAAAGCAGGTCATAGTGATCCGGTGGTTCTGAATGGAAGGGCCATCGCTCAACGGATAAAAGGTACTCCGGGGATAACAGGCTGATACCGCCCAAGAGTTCATATCGACGGCGGTGTTTGGCACCTCGATGTCGGCTCATCACATCCTGGGGCTGAAGTCGGTCCCAAGGGTATGGCTGTTCGCCATTTAAAGTGGTACGCGAGCTGGGTTCAGAACGTCGTGAGACAGTTCGGTCCCTATCTGCCGTGGGCGTTGGATGATTGAAGGGAGCTGCTCCTAGTACGAGAGGACCGGAGTGGACGAACCGCTGGTGTTCGGGTTGTCATGCCAATGGCATTGCCCGGTAGCTACGTTCGGAATCGATAACCGCTGAAAGCATCTAAGCGGGAAGCGAGCCCTAAGATGAGTCATCCCTAGGACTTTAAGTCCTCTAAAGGGCCGTAGGAGACTACTACGTTGATAGGCAAGGTGTGTAAGCGTTGTGAGGCGTTGAGCTAACTTGTACTAATGACCCGTGAGGCTTAACCATACAACCCAAAAGGGTTTTACTTGAAACGTTCCAGACGTTGAAAGTACTTCCTCCATCCATGGAGGTCGCGATAATGGTTAACTTTAGCGAAAGAATACCGCCACTTGATTTAGTGTGACTCAAATTTAACTCTTGTATAAAGAGAACGGCTTTCTAAATTTATAATTTTGGTTAATTACGCAGGTAATTGTTTGGCTGACAAAGCCGTAACGAGCGAAGCGCGGAGTGTACTTTAGTACATGAGCACTGTAGCGAGGAAACAATGCCGTCAGACGGACAATTAACCAGTAAGAATTTGTCTGGAAACCATAGCATTGTGGTACCACCTGATCCCATCCCGAACTCAGAAGTGAAACGCAATCGCGCCGATGGTAGTGTGGGGTCTCCCCATGTGAGAGTAGGTCATTTCCAGACGCCTAATACGATAAAGCCCGTTGCTAATGCAACGGGCTTTTTTCGTTTTAGCCTGGAGATAACCACTCGAACATGGGGAGTAGGAGAGGCGTTTGCACACATCAAGCAGAGCTTGATGTTAATTAGGTAGGATGCTCTTTTTGACTTTTAATATTCACCACATCCATGTGGTAACTAGGTTTAGCTTACTATCTGTGTTGAGATGTCATATAGCGAAAGTTTTTATTTGGATTTTTCTGAATCGGCTGCATTGATTTTAGCTTTAAATGCTTGACGTGTTTTTTCATCGGCTTGTTGATACCAAAAATCAAGCATTTGACCAACATTAATCTGAGTTGCATTATCTGGGCTACCAGTTGCAGCAACCTGTGAGGTCGTGCTCGAGGCTAAATACGTTGCCATAGCTGGTGGTTGCCTCTTGATGGCTGCAGGTGCGGCGCTGAGGTTATATTGATTAATTTCTTCCCGGTAATTACGACCTATTTGGATGCCATCTTTAGTTAGGGTATCGATACGGTAGTCGACTTGCTGGCCATTGTCGTCGATGATGCTGACACTTGGACGTTGATTAAATCTATCTGCATCACTAGCAGAATTAATTTTGGGTAAAGTTATGCTGTATTGTGCATTTTGCCCCGTAAAGGTCACAATGACAGCTTCCGATATAAAGCGTTGGCGTTGTCCTTGATGGCGGAAGTTGGCTAGGTATTTGAACACTATTTGCTGTTGACCATCTTCTGCCGTTAAACGGGTTGCGTCAGTTTCTTGGGTATTGAATAACAAGGGTTCGGTATTCACGGGTAAGCTGACGCTGATTGCTGCAAGCGTTGTCGGCGCCATGAACATCGCGCTGATAAGCCCAAATTTAGAAAGTAAAGGATACGGTATTTTCATATAAAACTCAGATAATGATCAGCCCACAATTATATAGCACTTAAGTCAGGTTTTGAAAATGACGGTTAAACTCATAGACAACAATTTGTTTGGTGTGAGGGATTAATAACAGTAATTTAGCAGCGCTAGGGGTATAATTTATCTTGGTTTAATGATGGAGAGTGTTGTGCTGACTAAAATATTGGTGACCTTGTTAATTATTGCTGGTGCATTATTTTATGTTCGCAAACCGGCGCGTTCAGATCAGACGGAAACCGCTACTCAGTTTGGCCAGCGACTGTTATTTCGCTATGTTGCCATGGGTTTTGTGGTGCTGGCATTGTTCGGTAGTGCCGTGTATTGGTACTGGACATGGCAAGATGGAGAGCAGATTGTTAGTGTTAGCATTGTTTCGCCACTAGATAATAAAGTTAATATCTATCAAGTCCATAAGAGGGATATTAGTGAAAATGAGTTCACAACGGTCGAGGGTATTAAGATCCGTTTGTCGATTCAAGAGCGGATCATTATTGCGCCAACTGACGCTAAATAAGACACTCTATTTGTTATTAAGTTGATATGAAATAACTCTTCTGGGCAATTATTTATATTTAAGCTATCGCAGATGTCGCTAGCTTTACCCTAAATACTAGCCAATTGAACTTAATTCGGTACAATAAAGCTCTATTTTACCCTGCGCTTTGGTGGCTTACCTTTCATCAGAGTGTCTTTTTCAGGAGGTCATATGATCACAGCTTATGTCTATGAAGAGAATAAGTTATCTATTGTTGAATTGAATGTACAAGATAGCGTACCTGAGGGGACATTATGGCTAGATCTTTTCAAACCTGAAGATGACGAACGTGAGTGGCTAAGAGGCTATTCATCTGAAGAATTGCCTGAAGAGGAAGACATTAACGAGATTGAGGCTTCTGCGCGTTTTTATCAAAACAAAGATGGATTACATATCAACTCTTTATTTCCCCAGCGTGTTGGACAAGATGTAAAAGGTGTCAACATTTCATTTAACCTTCGTAGTCATTTTTTGGTGACGTTACGTGAAGACGATGTCGGCCTTATTCGTTTACTGCGAAATTACCTGCGTTTGGGCCGGTTAGATGTTAAAACCCCACAAGCGTTATTTTTAGAACTATTCAATTTAAAAGTCGACTACTTATCTGATTTAATTGAAGATGTGTACTCTGTTCTCGAAAATGTTGGCGATAGAGTGTTTGAAAGTGACGAACTCGACGATGTGTTTAAATTAATCACCTTGCAGGAAGACTCTAACGGTAAAATCCGCCTCAGTTTGCTCGATACTCAGCGCTCATTGAGATACATGCAACGTTATTATCGTGGCAAACTCACAGATGATGATTTAAAAGATCTGCGCGAAATGTTGTCTGACATCGAGTCTCTGATGCCACACAGTCAATTTATTTTCGATAAGTTAAACTTTTTACTTGATGCAGCCATGGGCTTTAGTGGTTTACAGCAAAATAAGATTATTAAGATTTTCTCAGTTGCTGCGGTGATTTTTCTGCCGCCGACCGTGATAGCGAGTGCTTATGGTATGAACTTTACCAATATGCCTGAATTGAGTTGGCAGTGGGGTTATCCTATGGCGATTTTGATGATGTTTGGAAGTGCCGCATCAACTTACTTCTTCTTTAAGCGTAAGGGCTGGCTATAGCCAGTGGCGGTTATATCCGCTGGTGAGGTAGTTAAACCTTAAGCTTTTTTTCATTTGGGGATGACTAAATTAAGCATATTTGCTCAATTAAGTTGTTTTTATCAGTTGAACGGATTGTTCGCTGTTTGAGTGTTCTTGATTATGGTGTTAACGATGACCTTGGCCATATATTAATGGCTAACCCTAGTGGCTAAGAGTTGATTTTACTCATTTTAATTTGCTTAAATTGCAACACTTGGGCTTTATTATCGCGATAGGTTTGTGGATCCGATATCAGTTCATTAAGCGAGATGAACTTGTCATTCATTAACCTTAATGTCAAAAAACATCTTGCATAAGGGCTAGTGCAACGCGACATTTGTAAGGTGAGATGATGTTGCATCGATCTAAGCTGCGCACGTGTATTGGGCGCAGCTTCAGCAATAAGCGCTTGATTTAGATTATGTTGCAGCGCAGTCAATTGCTCTGGCGCATGTTGTGCCAGCCAGCGCAAACTATCAAAATCTGGAAGTTCAACCATATTAGCGTAACCTTTACCTTGTATTTAGTGCTCAGCACTGGACTAATCATGCTTTTATTCTAGTAGTAGATAGTCAATAAAGGTAAGGTGGTCTCCGAGACTTAGGTGTATCCCAAGGACGGGGAAGTTGTGAGTTTATGGTTTAGCTGAGTTGCCAAAGTAATAGCTTACCCTTTCTCGTGGACTTAGATAATTATGGATTTTTTCTGGCAATGCCGATGGTGCTATACAACGTACAATGGTTAAACCCTCGGTTTCTAAATCGACGATAGGAGCTTGATCTTTAGGAACTTGGGCGTCATAAACTAAAATTCTTGGAAATAAGATTTTCTCTAAATTGACTGCCATGACCATGGCAAATTGTCCGCTAGACAGTTCAACTATGCTGCCGGGAGGGTAGATACCGAGCATTTTGATCAACTTACCAATGGCAGCTTGATTAAGCTTTTGTTTGTAGTTTTTATATATATGCGCTAAGGCTGCATAAGGGGTGCGAGCCTTTATTTGTCCATCTGGGTGACAGAGTTGATCATAGAGATTAACCGCTGCGACCAACTGTGTCGGCAGGCCTATTCCTTCCTCTGTTAGTCCGCGTGGATAGCCCGAGCCATCCAGTAATTCATGGTGATCGCGTACGATATCCAATGCACTACTCGGAAAATTATCCGCTAATCTTAATAGCCCTACACCCATTGTCGGGTGCTGTTTAATGAAATTCATTTCAGGTTGAGTCAGCGGGGTTTTCTTGCGCATCAATTGGGTTGGTACTTTTAGCTTACCGGTGTCATGAAACAATGCACCTAGGCCTACTGCTTCTATATCGTTTCGAGACCACTCTAACTCCTTCGCAACCATCATAGAGAGTAAGGCCACATTGAGTGAGTGATGATAGATGCCGTCATCATCTTTAGCATCGGCCATGAGGTGTAAGACTAAGTTGTCTGAGTTGAGAAGTTGTTCTGCCATATCACTCACCAGCTCTTGTGCATCATTAATGGCGTTGAGCGGGCGAAGTTGCAATTTGCTAATGAGACTACGCATCATGGCGACTGAGCGGCCGAACTGTTGTTCGGTTTTTTGTAGATCGCGTCTGAGCCTTTGCAGGTATTCAATTCGATTTAACTTATTTTCGCTCATCTGTGCGCTTAGCACATCAAGATTTGCATTGGGTGCCGCGTCGTCAACCTTTTCGATTACGACTTTGCTTAATGGCGGTACACTGCTTTTCTCTAAGTCGACAAATACAAATTCGATGCCTAAGTTTTTAATCAATTCAATTTGTGTTTTTTGTTTTATCTTAAATGAGTTAAACAGGAAAGGGTGCTCTTTCCATGAGATAGGTAATCTCACAAAATTGCCTGTTTGCAATTGATTAACATTAACCTTGCAGCTTTTGCTCATGTGATATGTAATTTATCTAAATACGGCTGAGTATTTTATATCAAGTATCAAGCTTTACAATTCGTTAAGCGAGTTGTCAGCATAGATATAGTCAAAAAATTCAGAAACAGAGAGTGTTATCACACGGATGAGAGAGAAATGGCCTTAATTGCTGTGTTATTAAGTTAAGTTGTAACTCTGTGGTCGTGGTGATTGGTCACAGGGCTCTGTTGCAGTAACAACATGCCCTTCAGATACAATAGTAGATTGCGACTGAAGGGGGGAGTTGTATTACGCAACCAGACTGGAGGCGGTTAAATTGGGATGGTGATAATAAATTTGGCACCTTCAAGGTCTGATGTTTCAATTGCCATATGGCCGTTATAGCTGATGACGATTTCATGACAGACCGCGAGGCCGATCCCTTGACCCGGTTTTTGTGTATCAGCGCGTACGCCTCTCTCGACAATACGTTGGCGGATAATGTCGACAACACCTGGGCCATCATCTTCAACGATCAACACAAACTCACCGTTGTCGCTGTAATAGGCACTGACCGCCACTTGGCTGATACACATCTTAAAGGCATTTTCCATTAAGTTGCCACACAGCTCCATTAAATCGCCTTTATCGCCAGGAAACACCTGCTCTTGGGGGATATTAGCGCTAAAGTTAACTTGTTTATCGCGGTAGACCTTAAATAGCATTTGCGCGAGTTGCTCAACTAATGGAGCAACTGAAGTTTGCTGTTGTTTCAGCCCTTTTCGTCCGAGCATCGCGCGTTTTAATTGATATTTTACCAGTAGATCCATTTGGCTAACTTGCTGCATGATTTTTTCGCTAGCGCTGTTTTTATCCAGGCTTGAATCATCGGTAATGGCGTGTACAGCGGCTAAGCGAGTTTTAAGGCTGTGGGCTAAGTCATTCATCGCATTTTGGTAACGCTCTTGCTGGGCGCTCGATTGCTGCAACAGTTGATTAAGTGCTTGTGTCACACCTTCAAGTTCAACCGGATAATCGTTGGATAATGCCTTGGCCTTACCACTGCTGACTTGTTGCAACTCGTTGCGCAGACGTACCAATGGTCGCATCCCCCAATAAGCTGCACTGATCAACAATACGAATGCTAAACCCAATACCATGGCGAGGCGCCAATAAGTACGATGACTGAATTTATTTAGTTCTTGCTCTAATTTCTGTGCATCTTTCATCACCAATAAGTTGTATTTATTTTTGGCGATTTCGACTGACAACAGATAGACAAAGTAATTTTTATTATCGGCTAAGGTTAAATAGTAAGGTGGGGCGTCTGTCCTAATTTGGTTAAAACGCTCACAGGTGTCGAATAAGCCACGATCGGCAGCCAATGATGAGGTCCAAATCTGTGTGAAGGCTTCATTACAACTGGCGATGATATAACGCTTTGGGGTGTTATTTTCTGTCAGCCATTGGCTGTCATCTGGGATCAGGTTGTTTTCTTTTAATTCTGCGGCGACTTTGGGGATCTCTGCGATCAGCTGCGCAGTCTCTTCATTATAATTATTTTGGGCATAGAGAATATTGACCAGCCAAGCTAAGCCAAAGCCTACTAAAGCAATAATGGAGAGTGAGGTCAGAAATAACCGCGTCAGCAGGCGGCGTTTGAATTTGAACTTTAACTGCATACGAGATTAAACTTATAGCCTTGGCCACGGATGGTGGCGATGGGGTTGTCTAAGTCGCTCTTGGCAAGTTTTTTTCGTAGGCGGCTGACCATCACTTCAATGGTGTTCGGGTCCCCCTCTTTATCGCCATAGATGACATCCAGCAGGCGCTGCTTGGCCACAACTTCATGACAATGACGCATGAGGTATTCTAATATTTGATATTCAAATGCGGTCACCTCCATCGGCTCACCATTGAGAGTGACTTGTTTAGCGGCTAGGTCCAGTAGCAATGGGCCACTGGTTATTTGGGGTTTAACAAAGCCAGCACTGCGGCGTACGAGCGCATCTAAACGTGCGACTAACTCCTCTTTTTGAAAAGGTTTAACCAGATAGTCATCGGCGCCTGCATTTAAGCCCTCGACTTTATCTTGCCAGTTTACCCGTGCGGTCAAAATAAGGATAGGCGCTTTAAGTCCTGCTTGTCTTAAGGTGTTAATAAGACTAATGCCATCTTGGTCGGGTAAGCCTAAATCGACAATGGCCACATCGATAGGATAATTAGTTGCTTGATAAAACCCCTCCTTGGCAGTGAGCGCAACTTGTACCTTATTGCCTAAATCACTCAGTTGTACTTTGAGGTGATGGGATAAGATAGGGTCATCTTCAACAATCAAAATTCTCATTCGCGTATGCCTTAATTTTATGGGGGAGTTTATTTTAGTGTAACCACTTCTCTTGCTGGTGCCAATTGAGCTAAGCCGTTAAAGCCATTAGTTTATAACCGTTTAACTTAACCGTTGCTGACTTAACTTGCAGCGACTAATTTTATATTATCGATCGCCTTGGCGACTAAGCGTTGTATTATCTAGAAATTGGGGGGTAATGGGTAGAATCGCGTTCATATTAAATAAAAGGACTATGGTATGCTATGAACTAAAGCCGTTGTTATATTGTTCGCGTGTTGATGTTTACCTACTACATGGGCGGCGGGTTTTACGTTTACCGCCATTCCTGATGAAGATGTGAGTCAATGACAAACTCGTTTTCACAAGGTGGCGCGTTATTTAGAAGCTGAGCTTGGGGTCAAGGTTAACTATATTCCGGGTTAAGTCTTATGCGGCTGCGGTTACAGCCTTTAGAAATAATCAAGTACAGTTAGCTTGGTTTGGTGGGTTGTCGGGTGTACAAGCTAGACGCTTAGTGCCTAGTTCGAAGGTCATTGCCCAAGGCTTTGAAGATCAATCGTTTAAAAGTTATTTTATTGCCCATCATTCAGTGCCATTAATGCCAACTGATCATTTTTCCTAATTTAAATGGTTACACATTTACCTTTGGTTCTAAAGGTTCTACATCGGGTCGATTGATGCCACAATTTTATATTGAGCGCAATTTGGGCAAAAAGGCCGCCGATATATTTATGCGGGTAGGTTTTGCTGGCGATCACAGTAGGACCATTGCTCAAGTTGACACAGATAAAGTGCGAGTCATCGGGAAAGTCCTAGTTATCCCGATTATCAGTGGACTTTACGGGTTGGAGTTGATGAAACCTATGGCGCAGGTTTTGGCCAAAAAGTTAAGATACACCCTAGCGAAAAACTGGCGATAGTGGGTGAGTCTGCTGCGGATAAGTTAACGTTACTTAAAACTATTTATCAATAGCTTAAAGGTAAGGCAGCCTTGTGTTGCCAGACATAAAGTCTAGTGGATGTCCTCAGTGTTTATCCTCACATTTATAGGCAACCATTGGGTGGACAACATCGACAATTTAGTGCGGCCTATGGCAATGATGCTGTTGATCTTATTTGTTCTGTTGGTTGGTACCATGTCATTGAAGGGGGGGGGTTGCCGTTGCCTTGGTATTTGTTGGCGGCTTGGCGCACACTGCAGGCAATCAGATGTATCGACGATGACATTAAGTGAGTTAAAGATAATCGCTCGGGGTCTGTCTGGTCCAGATACGGCTATAGGCCATCAGCTGCGGATAAAAAGTGCGAAAAGCAATTTCGATGTCGATATCCATTTTGATCACTGTGTCTACCGCCCCGTCAAAAATATCAGGTTTTGATACGCGCTTGGCAACCGAGTTTATCGCTTGATGTAACCCGTCTTGAGCTTCGTATGCCACAAGCCAATTTTGCTGGCGCATAGCGGGGATAATATCAAGCAGATTTTGTGGCAGGTGCGGCGTGGCTTCTAGTGTTGTATAAGCGTGATCGGCAAACTGACTTAAGGATTGGTTATGATACTCATCCCAATATTTAGCCAGCATATGATCGAAGGCTAAATCGATTAATATCGGCGCAGCTCGTTGCAGTTGCGCCGGAAATGCGGCTCGAAGCTCTTTGGTCAGCTCGTGACTGTCGGTGAGAGAATTAATCTGTCTGTGCAACCAAATACCTTGTTGTAATGGCTTTGGATGATCGCTGATCTTGCCTTTAGCAAAGTCACCTGCCAAGTTAGCGCCTAGAGAGGTTTTACTGTTGTCTGCGAGATGGAGATGAGCCAAAAAGTTCATTAGATATGATGTATTTTCTTTGTTAAAGCAGGGTTTTCACGTTATCATGCCCGCCGGTGCTAAGGAACCTTTATTTTATGCAGAGTGAGCGTACGATGCAATCATAGGCAACTTAAGGATGTGCGCCCAGTGAGTTTCCCTTCATATAAACTATTATCGGTTTTAAGGATCATGGATGATGTTTAACTGGTTTTCAAAGCTATTAGGTAAAAAACAACAATCGCAACGTAAACGCGTGCAGGTTGATATTCCGATAGAACAGCATAGTTATCGCAAAGCTTTTTTTGACGTCAAACCTCGCCAAGTTAGCGTTAAAGAGGATGAAAGCACTAACTAGTGGGTTAGCCTTGATCTTCTCTGTTTCTGCCAATAGACTAGCGGCCGATTTATGTTAAACAGAGACTAACTATGCGTGTTGCCGATTTTTGTTTTGACCTTCCTGACGAACTGATCGCTAGGTATCCTATGCCCGATCGCAGTAGTTCGCGTCTATTGGCCCTCGATGGTGCCAGCGGCGAGATAGCGGATAAACAGTTTACCGATATTTTACAGATGGTGAATCCAGGCGATCTAATGGTGTTTAACAATACCCGAGTGATCCCCGCACGCCTATTCGGTCAAAAGCAAACTGGCGGCAAATTAGAGATATTGGTTGAGCGTATGCTCGACGACAAACGCATTTTAGCCCATGTTCGCAGTTCAAAATCGCCCAAGCCAGGTAGCATAGTGTGCCTCGATGGCGGCTATGACATGACCATGATAGCGCGTCATGATACGCTGTTTGAGCTTGGGCTTAACAGTGACAAGACCATTTTAGAGGTGCTCGAAGAGGTAGGGCACATGCCACTACCGCCTTATATCGATCGCCCAGACGAAGATGCCGACAAAGAGCGCTACCAAACGGTTTACAATCAAAATCCAGGCGCGGTGGCGGCGCCTACCGCGGGATTGCATTTTGATGATGCCTTGCTTGCGGCTTTAAAGGATAAGGGCGTCAATATCGCCTTTGTGACTTTACATGTCGGCGCTGGCACCTTCCAACCTGTGCGGGTGGATAATATTCTCGAACATAAAATGCATTCGGAGTGGGCTGAGGTTTCGCAGCAAGTGGTTGATCAAATCACGGCCACCAAAGCGGCGGGTAAACGCGTGATAGCCGTGGGCACCACGTCAGTACGTTCACTGGAAAGTGCAGCGAAAGCCAGCCAAGGTGAACTGCAGCCTTTTAGCAGTGATACCGATATCTTTATTTATCCAGGTTATGAGTTTCAAATTGTTGATGCCATTGTCACCAATTTTCATCTGCCAGAGTCGACTTTGATTATGTTGATTAGTGCATTTGCCGGTTTCGATGAGGTCAAAAACGCCTATCAGCACGCGATCGCTCAAAAATACCGCTTTTTTAGCTATGGTGATGCCATGTTTGTGACTAAAAAACCGAACTCATAAGTGATTTTGCTTTAAAATACCTACCCACTATTTAGAGTGGGTATTTTTTTATGTTTTTTCAGGTTAAGGGTTGATACTCAATTGTTTGCCCTTATCTCTATTGTTCATTCGTGTCTAAAACCATAGGCACAATATTGGTGTCAGACTGTTTCTCTGGCGAGGTTAATTATGAAATTTGAATTAGATACAACCGATGGTCGAGCTCGTCGCGGTCGTTTAGTCTTCGAGCGTGGTACTGTCGAAACACCTGCGTTTATGCCTGTTGGTACCTACGGTACTGTGAAAGGGATGACGCCAGAAGAAGTGCGTGCCACTGGTGCCGATATTCTGCTGGGAAATACCTTCCACCTTTGGTTACGACCAGGGGAAGAGATCATGCGCAAGCATGGTGACTTACATGATTTTATGAACTGGCAACGTCCAATTTTGACCGATTCTGGCGGGTTCCAAGTCTTTAGTTTGGGTGATATTCGTAAGATCACCGAAGAGGGGGTGCATTTCCGTTCGCCAATCAATGGTGAAAAGATTTTCCTCGACCCTGAAAAGTCGATGCAAATTCAAGATTCGCTTGGCAGTGATGTGGTGATGATTTTTGACGAATGTACGCCATATCCTGCAACTGAAGATGAAGCGCGTAAGTCAATGCAGATGTCTTTGCGTTGGGCTCAGCGTTCACGTGATGAGTTCGATAGATTGGAAAACCCCAATTCCCTCTTTGGTATTATCCAAGGCGGTGTATACGAAGATTTACGTGATGAAAGCCTAGATGGGCTAGTTAACATTGGTTTTGATGGTTATGCCATCGGTGGTTTAGCGGTTGGCGAGCCAAAGGAAGATATGCACCGTATTTTGGAGCATGTGTGTCCTAAAATTCCAACCGATAAGCCACGTTACTTGATGGGGGTCGGTAAGCCAGAAGATTTAGTTGAGGGCGTACGTCGAGGCGTAGATATGTTTGACTGTGTTATGCCAACTCGCAATGCTCGCAATGGTCATCTGTTTACCAGTGAAGGCGTTATCAAGATCCGCAATGCGCGTCATCGTGATGACACTTCACCACTTGATACTAAATGTGATTGTTATACCTGTAAGAATTACTCACGGGCGTACCTGTATCATTTAGATCGTTGCAATGAAATTTTAGGAGCACGTTTAAATACCATCCACAACTTACGTTACTACCAAATGTTGATGGAAGGTTTGCGTGGCGCAATTGAGACAGGTACATTAGACGCCTTTGTTGAGGAGTTCTATACCAGTCAAGGTCGTGAAGTTCCTAAGTTATCCGATTAATACTTACAGCTAATAAGAAGAGAGAACTATGTTCATTTCAAATGCATATGCAAACGCAGCAGGCGCACCAGCAGGTGGTGGCACCATGGAACTGATTTTCATGTTGGTCATTTTTGGCTTGATTTTTTACTTTATGATTTTCCGCCCACAATCAAAGCGCGTTAAAGAACATAAGAACCTAATGAGCTCATTAAGCAAAGGTGACGAAGTGTTAACCAGCGGTGGGATCTTAGGTAAGATCGCGAAAATCAGTGATGACAATGATTATGTGTTACTTACCATCAATGAAACCAGCGAAATCACAATTAAAAAGGATTACATTGCGGCTGTTTTGCCTAAAGGGTCAATTAAGTCACTTTAAGTTGTAACAATAAGTCACTTTAAGCCAAGAGGGCGATGGTGTGTTAAATAAATACCCAATGTGGAAAAACCTAATGGTGATGTTCATCATCGCCATAGGTGCTTTCTACGCAATACCAAATTTATTTGGTGAAGACCATGCAGTGCAAGTGGTCGCGACACGTGGTGCCGAAGTTAGCGTATCGACTCAGACACAAGTCAATGAGTTATTGTCGACAAAAGGCATCGAAGTTAAGCGCTCTGAGCTGGAAAATGGTCAACTGTTAGTGCGTGTGGCTAATGCGGATCAACAATTACTCGCTAAAGAGGCCATTGCGGACTCACTCGGTGATAAGTATGTTGTCGCGCTCAACTTAGCCCCGGCAACGCCAAAGTGGTTAGAGTCACTGGGCGGTAGTCCAATGAAGCTAGGTCTTGATTTACGTGGTGGTGTGCACTTCTTAATGGAAGTGGACATGAGCGAAGCGATTCGTAAGATGACCGAGGCTAAAATCGCCGATTTTAGAACCGATCTTCGCAGCGAAAAAATTCGTTATGCCGGTATCCGTAATAGCGCTAAAGGCATTGAGATTAAATTCCGTGATGCCGATAGCCTTGCTAAAGCTGAACGTTTTCTTAAGACGCGCAGTAACGACATGGTGTTCAGCGATATCTCATCGAATGACAACTATTTGTTACTAGCGAACATGAGTGAAACTTACCTTAAGCAAATTAAGGAAGAAGCACTGCAGCAAAACATCACTACATTGCGTAATCGTGTTAACGAGTTGGGTGTGGCAGAACCTGTGGTTCAGCGCCAAGGGGCTGAACGCATCATCGTCGAATTGCCTGGTGTTCAAGATACCGCACGTGCCAAAGATATTTTAGGTGCAACGGCGTCAATTGAGTTCCATATGGTTGACGAAAAAGCCGATGCGGCTGCGATTGCCAGTGGGCGTATCTCTGCAGGTTCGCAAGTCTACAATCGTCGCCAAGGCGGTCAAGTGGTGCTGCAAAAAGCGGTCATGCTAACCGGTGATCATATTCAAGGTGCTCAACCTAGTTTTGATGAGTACAGCCGTCCACAAGTGTCGATTAACCTCGATGCTAAAGGTGGAACTATCTTCTCAAATGTGACCAAAGACAACATCGGCAAGCCGATGGCGACCTTGTTCATTGAGTATAAAGATAACGGCGAGAAAAACCCTGACGGCAGCGTAAAGATGGACAAAATTGAGGAAGTGATCTCAGTGGCGACCATTCAAGCGCGTTTGGGGCGTAACTTCGTCATCACAGGCCTAGATCATGCTGAAGCGCAAAACCTAGCCTTGCTGCTACGTGCTGGTGCGTTAATTGCTCCTGTATCGATTGTTGAAGAGCGTACGATTGGTCCAAGCCTTGGTGCTGAAAACATCGAAAACGGTGTTCAGGCAATGGTATGGGGTATGGCGGTTGTGCTTATCTTCATGCTGGTCTATTACCGTGGCTTTGGCTTGATAGCCAACCTTGCGTTAACCGCTAACCTCGTGATGGTGGTTGGCGTTATGTCGATGATCCCAGGCGCGGTATTAACCTTACCTGGTATTGCCGGTATGGTGTTAACTGTGGGGATGGCGGTTGATGGTAACGTGCTGATTTATGAGCGTATTCGTGAAGAACTTCGCGCGGGGCGCAGTGTGCAACAAGCGATACACGAAGGCTATGGTAATGCGTTTTCAACCATTGCCGATGCGAACATCACCACCTTTATGACAGCGTTAATTCTATTTGCCGTGGGTACTGGTGCCGTTAAAGGCTTCGCGGTGACACTGATGATAGGTATTGCCACGTCGATGTTTACCGCAATTGTCGGCACTCGCTCTATTGTGAATGCGATTTGGGGTGGTAAGCGCGTGAAGAAACTGTCTATTTAAGGGGAAGTTGACTATGTTCCAGATTTTATCAATAAAAGGCACGATCAACTTCTTACGCCATGCGTTGCCGATCAGCATCTTGTCACTGATCTTAGTGGTAGGTTCATTGGCCTCGTTAACGTTTAAAGGCATTAACTGGGGGTTAGATTTTACTGGTGGTACAGTGGTTGAGATGGAGTTTTCTCAACCGGTTGATCTTAACCAGTTACGCAGTGTGTTGACGTCAGATGCGACCGATGGCGCCGTGGTGCAGAACTTTGGTTCGAGCCGCGATGTGTTGGTGCGTTTACCGGTGAGAGCGGATATCAAGAGTGATACGCAAGTGGAACACGTGATGGAAGCCGCGAGTGCTATCGATCCTAGTGTGGTGCAAAAGCGTGTCGAGTTTGTTGGTCCGCAAGTGGGTAAGGAACTTGCTGAGCAAGGCGGTTTGGCGGTACTTGTTGCGTTGATCTGTATCCTCATCTATGTCTCTTTCCGCTTTGAGTGGCGTTTAGCCATGGGGTCGGTGGCCGCACTGGCTCACGATGTGATTGTGACCTTAGGGGTATTTTCGTTCTTCCAACTGGAATTCGACTTAACCGTGCTGGCGGGTTTACTCACAGTTGTCGGTTATTCACTTAACGACACTATCGTGGTATTTGACCGTATTCGTGAGAATTTCCTCAAGATGCGTAAAGGCACCCCTGAAGATATTGTCAATACCTCAATCACTCAAACCATGAGCCGTACCATTATTACCACAGGTACCACCTTGGTGGTTGTTGTGGCGCTATTTCTTAAGGGCGGCACCATGATCCATGGTTTTGCGACAGCCTTGCTGATGGGGATTTTTGTGGGTACTTTCTCATCGATTTACGTAGCGAGTTTCCTCGCTGTGAAATTGGGGATCAACCGCGAGCACATGATGCCTGTTGAGATTGAAAAAGAAGGCGCTGACCAAGATGCGTTAATGCCTTAAACAAAGATAAGCATGGGCGATAACGTCATTTATCGTTCTGCTTACTACAGTTTAATGTCATTAATCATGATGTTTAAGTCAAAAAGCCACATGTTGTGGCTTTTTTTACATTAAAATGTTGATTTTTTGATCGTATTTATCCTCGACAAACAACCCCTATTGACGCTAGGATGTTGGCGGCTATTTGATAGGCCTAACCGTTCGCAGTCTGAATTGTTGCAGTAGGAGAATACACATGGAAGATCGTACTAGATTAGTCGCCGGCGGCAACTTGTTACAAGCCCATAGCTGGAAAGGGATGCTTGAAGCTTGCGGTATTGAGGTTGAACTGCGTGGTGAAGCACTGCTAGGTGGGGTAGGAGAGCTGCCTGCCGATCTGCAAGATGTTGAACTTTGGGTCAGCGAATCTCAATATGAGGCGGCAAGAGCGCAGCTTGAAACCTTAAATACTGATAGTCCGCAATGGCAGTGCCTTAAGTGCCATGAGATGAATGAAGGCAGTTTTGAACTGTGTTGGCACTGTAGTGCCGAACGTAGCGAACGGCTCAGTTAATGCTGTGATTAAGCGATTACAGGTTTGATGAGTCAGTTTAATTAGCTTAATCTATTTTTACCCGCTAGTTGTTATGTTTATCGAGCGTCTCTTACGTCATCGTCTCAGCATATAACCTCACCTCTACGTATGTCATATGATTATTCTAAGTATGTCATATGATAAAAAAGACTCAGCTTTAGTGGATGTGAGTCTACCGTGCCAGTCGCCTTGTTTGTGTGCTAATGCTATTATTTGCTTACTATTTTGTCCTCGGCTTTAGCTAAAGAGAGCGCCTCCTTATGCAGTATTTTCCTCTATTTGTTGATACTCAATCCCTACGGGTTTTAATTATTGGTGCCGGTGAAGTGGCCAGTCGCAAATTGGATCTGCTGAGTCGAACCTTGGCCGAAATTGAGGTGATTGCCCCCGACATTTGTGATGAGGTGCGCTCTTATGCCAGACAAGGTCGGATCAGGCTGCACCAGCGAGCGGCCAACATTGATGACATCGTAAATGTCGATCTTGTATACCTAGCGACGGGCGATGATATATTTAACCGTGATATGGCACGACACGCGACCGCGCAGGGGATCTGGGTCAATGTGGTTGATTCACCTGATTTGTGCAGTTTTATTACGCCATCGATTGTTGACAGAGGCCGCCTTCAGGTGGCCATAAGCACAGCGGGTGCTGCCCCAGTATTTGCGCGCGAGCTACGTTCACGTTTAGAAAATTGGTTGCCTAATTCACTCAGTGAACTGTTTGATTTTATTGCCGAGAGGCGAGTCGAGGTGCAGCAACGTTTGCCTGACTTTAGGCTGCGTAAGCTATTTTGGGAGCAGTTTTTTATTAGTAACGGCGATAAGTTTGATGCTGATACGCCTAGGCGCTATGAAAATGCGTTTAGGCAGCTATCGAGTGAGGGGGAGATTTTATTGATTGACGATCAAACCAAAGTTGAGCTGCTACCGATTGCAGCCATGCCCTTATTACAGCGAATAGACACACTTTGTAGCGATATTGCGCTGCCTAGCGATTTAGTTGAATTAGTCCGCCGTGATGCGTCGCGAGCGAGTATACCTTCTCTGAGCGTTATCAATGCCCAGTATGCAAAAGGTGAGCGAGTGTTGCTGTATGCGCAGGTGGCGACGATTTCAAGGCTGGTGGCTCATTTTCCCATGGCGAAGTGGTTGCGCGGTGGGTCGCTATAGCGCAATTGTACGCATTTCCACAGTACCGACTGTGTGTTGCTTGGCGTAATTAAGGTAAACTAGCCATATCATTCACAATTTTGATTAATATGGCCCCTAAAGCAACGGTTTACAAAGCCCACCTACAGATAGCCGATATGGATCGTGGATATTACCATGATCATAACCTTACCCTCGCACAGCATCCATCAGAAACCGATGCTCGCATGATGTTGCGCCTACTGGCATTTGCCCTTAATGCCAGCGATAGCTTGCAGTTTAGCAAAGGTTTATGTGTTGAAGATGAGCCAGAGTTATGGCAAAAATCATTAAGCGACGAAATAGAACTCTGGGTTGAGTTTGGTCAAAGTGATGAAAAATGGGTTCGAAAAGCCTGTGGCCGTTCAAAACAGGTGCAGTTATTTGCTTACGGTGGACGCAGCGTACCGATATGGTGGCAACAAAATCAACAAGCGTTTGCACGTTATCAGAATTTGAAAGTGTGGAATATCCCCGAAGAAGCGGTAAAAGCCATGGGGGAGCTGGTAAGTCGCAGCATGATAGTGCAATTTAACATTAGCGAAGGCGAAATTTGGATGTCTAATGATCTTGGCAGTGTGCAGATCGTTCCCGAGGTGCTAAAAGAGTAGTACTTACTTATATGTTGAGTGCTAAAAAAGCCAGTCTCAAGACTGGCTTTTTACCGTTTTGCAAGGTGACTGGTCCATGATTAGGTATTTTCAGCCATAGACGTTCCATCTTCATCCTTAAATTTACTTTTTTCAACATGATAAGTGCGGTGATAACTAGAGTTGACACCACACCGGCAATCGTTGATAGCGTCATCGCTAGGCCAGCGTCTAAGGACGTCGAGTTGAGCTGGAAGCTTAATACCACTGTGCTCATCCACAGGACAGGCAACAGTGGCATATCATTGGCATTAAAGTTGAAAAATCGCTTGCTGCAAAGCCAAGTAATAGTGAATGTGCGCTCGGCACGATTAGCGCCATGGTTAATCCTACCGACATGAACAGCAATAATTCTTAAGAAGATGTTAATATTAAAGCCCGTTAACTTGCTAAGTAAGCCTGTAGGTGCAGAAATAAACACATCTGTTAAGTTAGCCATAAAATGAGCGACATAAAAAAGAAGTGTTCCTATTATGGCATGGGCCAAGCCTTTGGCAGAGTGCTTGAAAGGGACTCTTGAGGAGCATAGCACTAGCTCTTAAGAGAGCACAACAGTTCACTTTGCGCTATAGCGCATGGTTTTACTATCAATTATAAGTTATAACATGCGTATTAATTAAATCTTTTTTGAGGTTAAGATGTCAGACTCAATTCATGGTCATCAAGTGATGCAACTCATGCTGTCATTAGGCGGCGCTATATCGAAAACAGAACTTATTAAATTAATGGCGACTCATTTTGGTGAACAGGCCACATATCATACGTGTTCGGCAACAGAGATGTCGGCTGAGCAACTGATTGCTTTTTTGGAGCGTAAAGGTAAGTTTACTGAGTCATCAATGGGGATTGAGACCGCTGCCGATAAGATTTGTCATCATTAGCCATTGCAGCGATAGGGCGGCGTCAGTATACGCTGTCCTACCACATCACTTACGTCTATCGAGTTAGTCTTGGCTTTCATCAATAAGTTGTTGTATGGCTTGTGGTGACTTGTCGGCAAAATCTTTTATCATCAACCGGATAAGTCGGGACTTGGCAATTTTTGCGTCACTGGCCAGTTGATTGAGCTGTGCGATACTGTTTTCGGTAAGGGTGAAGGTGGCGTGGCGAAAAATTTTACTAGATTGCTTTTTAAGGCTAACCGTTTGCTTGGCTTTGTGTTTCTTCTTCGTGCGTTGAGATAGGCTGGGTTGGCCAAATGCATAGTTATTGGCATCTTCGATAAACTCTTCGAGCGAGAGTTCCTTGCGCGGCTTAGGCTTACGCCGCTTAAGATCAGTTAAGCTCATAAGAATTTTCAGGTGGTATGGCGAGTAGTTCATCGCAAATAGCACGTATTTCGATGGCGGCTTTACCGTCGGGCTCAATTTCAAGTACCGATGAGCCTTGCTCTTCGCTATCGTCATAGATATTGCGGCTGAAAGTGACTGCATTTAATGCCCTTAGTCCAAAGGATTCGACCACCTCTTTGGCTTCTAGGATGCGCTTATACTGATTAGGCAATGATGGGCATTGAGTTATAATCACAGCAGCGACCATTTTGGGATTGACCATCTTACAGGTACTGAGCATATCTTCCATATGGGGTAGGGTTTTGAGATCGCGGCGTTTAGGCCGCAGTGGTAATAGCACATAGGTGGCTACCGACATGGCAGCACGCATGGCGAGGTTGTCTTGGCCGCCACAATCAACAATCACATAATCAAAGCGTTGATCGAGCCCGAGTAAATCGTTACGGATTTTACCGTATAGCTGAATGCAGTTGATGGTTGGGAGGTTGGGATCTTCATTACGAGCTTGGATCCAATCTGAAGTGGTGCGCTGTGGGTCACAATCTACCATTAACACATTCGCGTTATGTTTTTGAGTGATATGAACAGCAATGTTTTGCGCCATACAGCTTTTTCCTGCGCCTCCTTTTTCACCGCCTACAAGCAAAATCATGAGTGTCTCTCCATCAAGTCGAGCATTGGATTACTTAGCATTACATAAGTGTTTTTTAGTATAGATTAGCTCACTGAAATGACTAAATAATCTGCAACGCGGTGCGATAGTTTTCGCTATTTTGTTGTTGGCAGCGGCACACTTGAGCCTTAATTGCATTTTGTTTGTCGGTATTGTGGTTGAAGGTGATATCGAGTAATTCGCCTAAGGTAAAAGGTAGGTGATATTCGATGAGAATGCCCCGGCGGGAAAGGTCGGCACACAAGGCATCATCATATTTAGTCTCGCCACTGGCATCTGTCCAAGCAATCTTAATTCGCTCCGACTCCATGTCTACCCGTAATGATTGACGACGTTCATCAAGCTCTTGCTGTAGGTTCATTGATATTCCTTGCTAGGTTGAGATAGTCCAATGGGTTAAAGCTAGCACAATTTGGGTGGGAAGCCATAGTGAAACAAACGGCGCTGAAAAAGCGCCGTTATGGTTTGATAAGCAAGTAATTATAAGTCATCGCTATTACGAGGATAGGGCAATTTAAGTTGACCCCAACGAATGACGATCACAGTGCCGGCGAGGACTAATGTTGAAACGGCAATCGCAAAAATACGCCAGTCGTCCATGCTCTTCATATCTAAAATCAGATATCGAGCGAGTGCAACAATGGCGATATACAGTGGCATTCGTACTGGCAGTTTTCCTGACTCAGCGTAATTAGCCACCATGGCTAATACTTCGAGATAGATAAACAGCAGTAATAGATCTTCTAACGCCACTTTGCGCATGATTATGATGTGTACGACCTCTTGTCCAATCGCCACCATAGTGGCAATGGCGATAATGATTAAGACGAAGTACTCAATAGCCTTGATGCTTTTTGAACCATAGCGAATATAAAGCTTTCCCATAAACAACTCTCATTAGTGTTTTTATAGATGGTATCAACAATTACGTATTGCGCTAGCAGATGTTTGTGATTTTATTCACAAAGTGATGCATTAATGTCCCAGATAAGGTGTGATTGAATCTCAATGTTATGTTGAGTCTGTCGGGTAAGGGATTCAATGGTGCTTAAACTTTGAACACTAGCTTTGAAAATAGTGACGTGTATCTTCAGTCTTGGATATGGTTGAACGGTAAAGGCTTACTATTTTTCGGTGCAATACGAATTATCAGTAATGTTCGTAATGCTTCAAGAATATGAGTAATAGCGTTAATCAGCGGTATTGATGGATTGCCATTCGCAGATTAGTGCATGAAGGGGAACAAGGACAAATATAAAAAAACCGCTCATCAAGAGCGGTTTTAAATTGTTACGTTATCGCACGTTATCGAGGTAAAGTGACCTTAGAATCAACGCTTGAGTGCTTCACTGAGTAATGGACGGAAACTTTTAACCAATAATCCTGTCACCTTAGGCGTGCCAGCAATGATGTTACCTGAACTCATATACCCATGGTTACCGGTAAAGTCGGTTACGGTACCACCGGCTTCTCGCACGATAAGGTCACCAGCAGCGATATCCCATGGTTTAAGACCTATTTCAAAAAACGCATCCATACGGCCAGCAGCCACATAGGCTAAATCGAGAGCCGCTGAGCCAGCACGACGCAAATCGGCACACATGCTGAAAGTTTCAGCAAATAGCTTCATGTAAGTTTCAGAATGTTGTTTGGCTTTGAACGGGAAACCTGTAGCAATAATTGTTTCATTCAAGTCGTTAGTTTTACTTACGCGCAAACGAAAATCGTTTAATTTTGCGCCTTTACCACGCACAGCGGTAAATAGCTCGTCACGAACAGGATCGTAAACGACAGCGACTTCGGTTTTGCCTTTGTATTGTACGGCAATGGATACCGAGAAATGAGGAATGCCCCTAACAAAGTTGTTGGTGCCATCCAAGGGATCAACAATCCACATATAGTCTTTATTGTCGCCCTTGTTTTCGCCACCTTCTTCGGCAACGATAGTGTGGTCTGGGTATGACTTGCGAATTTGATATGTAATTGCCGCTTCTGCTTCTTTATCCACGTTTGTTACGTAGTCATTGATACCTTTTGCGCTAATTTCTACACGGTCAAGTTCGGTGTAGGCGCGCATAATCGTTTGGCCGGCAGCGCGAGCGGCGCGCACAGCAATAGTCTGCATCGGATGCATTACAATCCCCTGGATGTTAAAGAACAGATATAAATAATCGGCGCACATTATACGAGATTTTACGGTTATATCAAATAGAGATTTTTATATAAGGGATCTGACTTCGCTGTGATACCATCAAGGGTACTGTTCTATAGATAGAAATTAAAAGTTTCATGCTTAGCAATATTCGTGTAGTTCTCGTAGGAACCTCCCATCCTGGTAATATTGGCTCTACCGCTCGTGCGATGAAGACCATGGGATTATCGACCCTGTATTTAGCCGAACCTAAAGTGGCGCCAGATGGCCACTCTGTTGCTCTGGCAGCTGGGGCATCAGATATCTTAAAGCATGCGGTGACGGTAGATTCGCTTGCCGATGCGATTGCAGATTGCAGCTTAGTCATTGCGACAAGTGCCCGTAGTCGCACCCTTGATTGGCCAATGCTTGATCCGCGTCAGGCTGGAGAAAAGCTGGTGGCCTCAGCAGTTAATGGGCCAGTGGCTATTGTATTTGGTCGTGAAAATAATGGTCTCTCTAACGAAGAGCTACAAAAGTGTAACTATCATGTGGCGATTCCGGCCAATCCTGAATACACCTCACTGAACTTAGCGCAAGCGGTGCAAATCATCTGTTATGAAGCGCGTGTTGCTTTCCTTAATCAGTCGCCTGAGGTGGTTGAAACCGTTGAATACCCTTTAGCAAAAGAGCAAGAGAACTTTTTTAATCATTTAGAAAACACCCTATTGTCGACAGGCTTTATTGTTAAACAGCACCCAGGGCAGGTGATGACTAAACTGCGTCGTCTGTTTAGTCGTGCCAGAATTGAAAGCCAAGAGATGAATATCTTGCGTGGTATTTTAACCTCTGTTGATAAAAAAGTGACCTTGGCCGATAACGCGCAACAAGCGCAATACGACCCAGCAGTTAAAAAGGAAGATTAAGTCCATGGGCGTCATATCCAGAATTAAAGATGATATCGAGTCTATTTATCACAGAGACCCTGCGGCAAATAGCACCTTAGAGATATTGATGAACTACCCAGGTATGCAAGCAATTTGGATACATCGCCTGAGTCATAAATTATGGAAACGCAAATGGCGCCTAACGGCTCGAGCGATATCGACTTTTTCTCGCTGGTTAACTGGTGTCGAGATCCATCCCGGCGCGACCATAGGAGATCGGTTTTTTATCGATCATGGTATGGGCGTTGTGATAGGGGAAACGGCTGAAATTGGTAATGATTGTACCCTTTATCATGGTGTGACCTTAGGGGGCACAACATGGCAAGCGGGTAAGCGTCACCCGACCTTGGGCGACAATGTGGTGATTGGTGCCGGTGCCAAGATTCTGGGACCTATCACTATGCACGATGGTGCTCGCGTGGGGTCAAATTCTGTGGTGGTCAAAGAAGTGGCTAAAGACACGACTGTGGTGGGGATCCCTGCAAGAGTCGTGGCTAAACCGACGGAAAAGTCTAAAGAACATGCCCAGCGCCGCACCGAAATGGCCAAAAAGTATGGCTTTGATGCTTATGCAGTGTCACCTGATAACCCAGATCCAGTTGCCAATGCTATCGGCCAGATGCTCGATCATATGCACCTAATGGACTCTAAAGTACAAGAGGTGTGCCAAGCCGTGCAAAGTATGGGAGGCAGTGTCTGCACCGAGCGCCTGCCTGAACTAGATGTTGATGAGTTTAGTGATGTAGAACAAGCTGCTGCGGAAAAGCGCCAACATGCGATTGATGAGTTTGATCCCATAATTTAAGAAAAATCAGATTAATTGCCTCGTGACATTGAATCTTGCAAGCGAAACAGGTTAAATACCCCACTAATGAATCAGGGTATTTTATCTGTTTCGTTATCATCTTTAATACCTGACTAAATTGCTAGGTTTTATACTTGACTAAATTACTCAAGTATGGTTGAATTGACCTAAGCATTTTAGAGAGCAGTGGTAGCTATGAAACTTACTTCAAAAGGGCGCTATGCAGTAACGGCAATGTTAGACGTTGCTATGCATTCTACATCTGGCCCAGTGCCGTTAGCTGACATCTCCGAACGTCAGGGAATTTCCCTATCCTATCTTGAGCAACTCTTCGCTAAATTACGTAAACATGGATTAGTCTCGAGCGTAAGAGGCCCTGGCGGTGGTTATCGTTTGGGATTTGACGCCGGTGAAATATCGGTCGGTATGGTCGTCAGAGCGGTGGATGAATCTGTTGATGCCACCCGTTGCCAAGGTTTGGGAAATTGCCAAAGTGGAACTCGCTGTCTAACCCATTCACTTTGGGGTGATTTAAGCAAACAAATTTCAGATTTTTTAAATGGCATTAGTCTTGCCGGATTGATGAACAAGCGAGATGTTCAATTTATCTCAATTAAACAGGACAAAATACAACAGGAACAAAGAGTAACTGCTTAAGTTAACTTTGTTATTTGACTAATATTTATTTTTTGTACGTGGTAAGCGGTCTGTTTTGGCCCGCTAAGTACGGAGTGTGAGATGAAGCTTCCTATCTATTTAGATTATGCTGCAACAACGCCAGTCGATCCTCGTGTTGCAGAAAAAATGATGCAATGCCTGACGATGGATGGCATTTTTGGCAACCCAGCATCACGTTCGCATCGCTATGGCTGGCAAGCCGAAGAAGCGGTTGATATTGCTCGTAACCAGATTGCTGAGTTAATTAATGCCGATCCGCGTGAGATAGTGTTTACCTCTGGCGCGACAGAATCTGACAACTTAGCCATCAAAGGTGTAGCCCATTTTTACCATAAAAAGGGTAAGCACATCATCACCAGTAAGACTGAACATAAAGCGGTACTCGATACCTGTCGTCAGCTAGAGCGTGAAGGGTATGAAGTGACTTACCTAGAGCCTGGCGCTAACGGTATAATCCCGCTTGAAAAAATTGAAGCAGCGATGCGTGAAGACACTATTTTGCTCAGTCTAATGCACGTCAATAACGAACTTGGTGTCATCCATGATATCGACGCTATTGGCGAACTGTGCCGGGCAAAGAAGGTGATTTTCCACGTTGATGCCGCGCAGAGCGCGGGTAAATTGCCTATCGATTTACAGAAAACCAAAGTCGATTTAATGGCGATTTCAGGTCATAAAATGTACGGTCCCAAAGGTATTGGTGTTCTTTATGTCCGTCGTAAGCCCCGTATCCGTCTAGAAGCCATGATGCATGGTGGTGGACATGAGCGTGGTATGCGTAGTGGTACCTTAGCAACACATCAAATTGTCGGTATGGGTGAAGCGGCTGCCGTAGCTAAAACGGATATGGAAGCCGATACCGCACGCATTCGTCGCTTACGTGACAGATTGTGGAATGGTATCAAACATATCGAAGAAACCTATATTAACGGTGATGTAGAACAAGGGTACTGCGGCATCTTTAACGTCAGCTTTAACTTTGTTGAAGGTGAGTCATTGATGATGGCACTGAAAGATTTGGCTGTTTCGTCAGGTTCTGCCTGTACATCAGCAAGCTTGGAGCCAAGTTATGTGCTTCGAGCGTTAGGACTAAACGATGAAATGGCGCACAGCTCAATCCGTTTCTCAATTGGTCGTTTCACCACAGAAGAAGAGATTGACCACGCGATAGAGACCATTAACAAGTCTATTGGTCACCTAAGGGAGATGTCTCCATTGTGGGAGATGTTTAAAGATGGCGTTGACCTGTCTCAGGTTGAATGGGCACATCATTAATCTGGCTAATAAACGAATAGAGCGATTGGAGCAGAATCATGGCTTACAGTGAAAAAGTAATAGATCATTATGAGAACCCGCGTAACGTTGGTTCATTCGACAAAAACGACCCATCAGTGGTGACCGGTATGGTCGGTGCACCTGCCTGTGGTGACGTGATGAAGTTACAACTTAAAATCGACGATAACGGTATTATCGAAGATGCAAAGTTTAAAACTTATGGTTGTGGCAGTGCGATTGCGTCAAGTTCATTAGTGACCGAGTGGGTAAAAGGTAAAACTATTGAACAAGCGCAAGCGATTAAAAATACGGATATTGCTGAAGAGCTTGCATTACCGCCTGTTAAAATCCACTGCTCAATTTTGGCAGAAGATGCGATTAAAGCGGCGTTAGAAGACTACAAGTCTAAGCATCAGAAGTAATATTCGGAGTTAACATGGCAATAACGATGACTCCAGCGGCTGCCGAAAGGGTGAAAAGCTTTTTGGCCAGTCGCGGGAAAGGTATTGGATTACGTTTGGGGCTTAAAACCTCAGGATGTTCAGGTATGGCTTACGTACTTGAGTTTGTTGATGATCTGAATGCCGATGATGAAGTTTTTGATATCGATGGGGTCAAAATTATCATCGATGCAAAAAGCTTTATCTACCTTCAAGGTATCGAGTTAGACTTCATTAAAGAAGGACTCAATGAAGGATTTCAGTTTAATAACCCTAACGCAAAAGGGGAGTGTGGCTGCGGCGAAAGCTTCACAGTCTAACTACCGAATCTAATACATGAACTACTTTGAGTTGTTTAGTTTATCGCCTGTATATGACCTCGACACTGCCTTGCTTGCAGAACGTTACCGCGATCTGCAGCGGACAGTGCATCCCGATAAGTTTGCTAATGCCAGTGAGCAAGATAAACGCATAGCCGTGCAGCGCACTGCGCAGGTAAACGATGGGTATAACACGTTAAAGCATCCTATTTTGCGTGCCGAACATATGCTGAGCTTAAAAGGGATCGATCTGAGCCACGAGTCCACCACAGTTAAAGACACGCAGTTTTTAATGCAGCAGATGGAATGGCGTGAATCACTCGAAGCGATCAAGCATTGTGATGATCCCGATAAGTTGATTGATCAATTACATCACTCGTTTGCCGACTATCGAGAGCAGATCACGGCGCAAATGAGTCAGCTGGTCGGTAGTGATGATCAACAAGCCTTGCTGGACGCGGCCGATCTGATCCGCAAACTCAAGTTCATGGCGAAATTGCAAGATGAACTCGCTAGAGCCGAAGATGCGCTTTTTTAGAGGCGAATAATTGTTGATTGGCTCAATATCTATTGAGCCTTTATTTTTTTAAGTTGGATAGATATGGCACTTTTGCAGATAGCTGAACCCGGACAAAGCGCAGCTCCTCATCAACATAGGCTAGCTGTGGGGATCGATCTAGGCACCACCAATTCTTTAGTCGCCGCGGTTCGAAGCGGCGTAGCAGACACGCTTGCCGATGAAACCGGGCGTCATGCACTGGCCTCTGTGGTGCGTTTTACTCAAGAGGGCGTGCAAGTCGGTGTTGAAGCCGAGCGATACTCAGCCCAAGACCCGCTCAATACGGTTGTCTCCGTTAAGCGTTTCATGGGACGGAGCTTGGATGATATTCAAGCGCAAGACCAATCGTTACCTTATCAATTTTCTGCCAGTACCAATGGTCTACCATTATTTAATACCGCCGGTGGACAGCATAATCCGATTCAAATTTCAGCAGAAATTTTAAGGCCATTAGTTGAACGTGCCGAAAAAACCTTAGGTGGAACGCTTGAGGGTGTGGTGATCACTGTGCCAGCATATTTCGATGATGCACAGCGTCAAGGCACTAAAGATGCTGCCGGTCTGCTTGGTGTAAAAGTACTACGTCTACTTAATGAGCCAACTGCAGCGGCGATCGCCTATGGCTTAGATTCTGGCCAAGAGGGGATGATTGCCATTTATGATTTAGGTGGTGGCACCTTCGATATTTCGATTTTACGCCTCAATAAAGGCGTGTTTGAAGTGATGGCGACAGGTGGTGACTCTGCGCTGGGTGGCGACGATTTTGACCACGCATTAGCGCAACATCTGCAAGAGCATTGGCAATTAAGCAGCCTGACGGCGCAAGAGCGTCGTGCACTATTAATTGAAAGCCGTCGCGTCAAAGAGGCGTTGACAGAAGACGATAGTACGCTCGCGCATTTACAACTTGCTGATGGACGTCAGTTACAACAAACAGTGACTAAAGCACAGTTTGATACACTCATTGAGCCGTTCGTTAAAAAGACCATCGCCAGTTGCCGCCGAGCTTTGCGCGATGCGGGCATCAAAGCCGATGAAGTGCTTGAAACCGTCATGGTCGGTGGCTCGACACGTGTCCCGCTAGTGCGTCAACGTGTGGCCGAGTTTTTTGGTCGTCCGCCTTTAACCTCTATCGATCCTGATCGCGTCGTTGCCGTTGGTGCCGCGATACAAGCCGATATTTTGGTGGGTAATAAACCTGACTCCGATCTATTATTGCTTGATGTATTACCCCTGTCGCTGGGTATCGAAACCATGGGCGGATTGGTTGAAAAGGTCGTTTCACGTAATACCACCATTCCAGTGGCCAGGGCACAAGAGTTCACCACCTTTAAAGATGGCCAAACCGCGATGGCATTTCATGTCGTGCAGGGCGAACGTGAATTAGTGGCCGATTGCCGCTCACTTGCGCGCTTTACCTTAAAAGGTATACCGCCAATGGCTGCTGGTGCAGCGCACATTCGGGTTACTTTTCAAGTGGATGCCGACGGGTTACTCAGTGTTACAGCAATGGAAAAGTCATCAGGGGTGCAAGCAACGATTCAAGTCAAACCTTCATTCGGGTTGACCGATGAAGAAATTGGTTCGATGCTCAAAGATTCAATGGCCCATGCGAAAGAAGATATAGAACGTCGTATGGCGGCAGAACAACAAGTTGAAGCCGCGCGGGTGTTAGAATCACTTTCGGCAGCACTGGCCAAAGACAGTTATCTGTTATCCGCTGAAGAAGCCAATGCCATCGAGCAAGGTATGGCTCATTTGGTACAAACTGCGGCGCAGGGCGATGCAGATGCTATCGAAAAAGCGATTGAAGCATTAGATAATGCAAGTCAAACTTTCGCAGCAAAACGTATGGATAATTCTATTCGATTGGCACTTAAGGGCCAGTCGGTTGACAATATATAGGTAAGAGTATGCCGCAAATAGTTTTTTTACCCCACGAAGAGTTATGTCCTGATGGGGCGGTTGTCGAAGCACAACAAGGTGAAACCGTATTAGACGTTGCATTACGTAACGGTATTCATATTGAACATGCGTGTGAAAAGTCTTGTGCGTGCACAACTTGTCACGTGATCATCCGTGAAGGTTTTGATCAACTTGAAGAAAGCGATGAGCTTGAAGATGACATGTTAGATAAAGCTTGGGGGCTTGAACCAGAGAGCCGCCTCTCTTGCCAGTCTCGCGTGCCTGACTGCGATCTTGTGGTGGATATTCCTAAGTACACCATTAATATGGTCAGCGAAGGTTAGTTACGTTTACTACCGACTCGTCAGCTAGTTTATGTAAAGCCAGTCTTTTGACTGGCTTTTTTATGTTCTCTGATGCTATTTATTCTTCATGTGGTCGGCTTTAATTAACCTTTGGCTAAATATATGGCTATATGGTGATGTCGATATGACAGGTATCAATAATGCCTTCAGCTGAGGATTTAACATACTTACTCAAAGCTCAAAGCTCAAAGGGCAGATTTTTAATGGGCTTGGTATAAGATAGCGACTATGCTTCTAACATTATGGTTTTATAGGAGCATATTTATGCAGTGGATAGACTCTCTCGACATCGCCTTATCGCTTTTAGAAGCGCATCCAGATGTCGACCCGCAACAGATTAGGTTTACCGATTTACGCCAATGGGTACTAGAACTTGATGATTTCGACGATGACCCAGCCCATTGTAATGAACGTATTTTAGAAGCAATACAGCGCTGCTGGATTAACGAATACGATTAAGCAGGTGTTTTCAGCGTCTTGCTTCTAGAGCTTAGGGCTGCCTTTTCCAATGAAATTGCTGATTAGGGTCATCTCGTATTAATAGAGGTGCTATGTAGCCGTAATTAGCTTATTGCTTGAATAATCTTGTTATTTAAAGGTAGGTTTTTGTCGATTAATTTCGTATAATCCGCGCGAATTTTTTTAAACCTGTTTATTAAAGGAAGCTAGACATGGCTATCGAACGTACTTTTTCTATCATTAAGCCTGATGCAGTTGCTAAAAACCACATCGGCGCTATCTATAACCGTTTTGAAACAGCTGGCCTTAAAATCATCGCTTCTAAAATGGTTCACCTAAGCAAAGAACAAGCTGAAGGCTTTTACGCTGAGCACAGCGAGCGTCCTTTCTTTGGTGCGCTAGTTGAATTCATGACTTCTGGTCCAATCGTAGTACAAGTACTAGAAGGCGAAAACGCAGTGCTAGCTCACCGTGAAATCTTAGGTGCGACCAACCCAGCAGAAGCTGCGCCTGGTACTATCCGCGCTGATTTCGCTGAAAGCATTGACGAGAATGCGGCTCACGGTTCAGATTCAGTAGCATCTGCTGAGCGTGAAATTGCATACTTCTTCAGCACTGAAGAACTTTGCCCACGTACTCGTTAATTTGAGCGTGTTGCATAATGCAAAAAAGGAGCCTAAGTGGCTCCTTTTTTGTCTGTGGTTTTTAAGGCAAAATAAGCTCGATGTGATTGGTTGTGATGACAATCTATCTAAGAAAGAGTTTAACGGCAGCAATGCAGTTCCCCCCATGTTTAACAAGTAGATGAGATATCGATGAAAATCCTAGCCGATGAAAACATGCCTTATGTTGAAGCCTTGTTTGCCGATGTAGGTGAGGTGGTGCGCGTAGATGGACGTAAACTCACGCCTGAGCAGGTGCGTGATGCCGATGTGCTGCTGGTGCGCTCCGTGACCCAAGTTAATCGGCAGTTGTTAACCCTGAATACACAACTCCAATTTGTTGGCAGCGCCACCATCGGTATGGATCATATCGATCAAGTCTATTTAACTGAACGCAATATATGTTATACCAATGCGCCAGGGTGCAATGCCACAGCTGTCGGGGAATATGCTTTTATTGCCATGCTTGAACTGGCGAGACGTTTTGAACAGCCGTTAAAAAATAAGACGGTTGGCATTATTGGCGCTGGTAATACTGGCTCGGCGCTGCAAAAGTGCCTGCAGGCGTATGGCGTCAAGGTACTACTGCATGATCCACTGTTAGCCACATCTGATGATCCACGTAACTTTGTCGCCTTAGATGAGCTAATTACCCGTTGTGATGTGATTTCATTGCATGTGCCATTGACCAAAAGTGGTGCGCATCCTACTTGGTACCTGTTTGATGAGGCGCGATTAGCCAGTCTTCGCCCCGATTGTTGGTTACTAAATTGTTGCCGTGGTGAGGTGATTGATAATCGTGCATTGTTCGCGGTTAAACAGCTGCGTGATGATCTCAAATTGGTGCTCGATGTATGGGAGGGTGAGCCCCACCCAATGGCAGAGCTGGTGCCTTATGTTGATATTGCTACCCCGCACATTGCAGGTTACAGCCTCGAAGGTAAGGCCCGCGGCACTTTTATGCTTTATGAAGCGTTAATGGCACATTTAGGGTTAACTGCCCATAAGTCGATGGATGAGCTGCTGCCCCCCTTGTGGAGTCAGCAATTAAACCCAGCGTCAGTCCCCGATGAAAACGCATTATTGAGCCTAGTTAGGCTGGTTTATGACCTACGTGATGACGATCTGGTTTTTCGCAACCGCTTCCTTAATCATAATGGCTTTGACCTGATGAGAAAAAATCATAAACATAGACGTGAATTTAGTGCGTTAAGGCTAGCCAATCATGCTGGTTCTGATGTAGATTGGGTGCTCAAATTAGGTTTTTCAGGAGTCGGTCTGTAATTATGTCGCAGGAATATAACGTAGTCGTATTAGGTGCATCGGGTGCCGTGGGTCAAACAATGATTGAGATCCTCGAAGAACGCAACTTTCCCGTCGCGAATTTGTACCCATTAGCCAGCCGCCGCAGCGCTGGTGATACGGTAACATTCCACGGTAAACAGGTCGAAATTTTAGATGTTGATACCTTCGACTGGTCGCAAGCGCAAATAGGCTTTTTCTCTGCTGGCGGTGATGTCTCTGCTAAATGGGCCCCCATTGCTGCCGAGCAAGGGTGTGTTGTAATTGATAACACCTCACATTTTCGCTATGACATCGATGTGCCGTTAGTGGTCCCCGAGGTTAATCCGCAGGCGATTGCCGATTTCCGTAATCGCAATATTATTGCTAACCCTAACTGTTCTACCATTCAGATGTTAGTAGCACTTAAGCCCATTTACGATGCCTTTGGTATTTCACGTATTAACGTTGCGACGTATCAATCCGTGTCGGGTTCTGGTAAGCAAGCCATTGAAGAGTTAGCTAACCAATGTGCTAAGTTACTGCAAGGCTTGCCTGTTGAACCACTGGCGTATTCTAAACAGATCGCCTTTAACGTATTGCCGCAAATTGATGTGTTTATGGAAAATGGCTACACCAAAGAAGAGATGAAAATGGTGTGGGAGACACAAAAAATATTCGGTGATACCCAAATTGAAGTAAACCCCACCGCAGTGCGGGTACCGGTATTTTATGGTCACTCAGAAGCTGTGCACTTGGAAACGGTACAAGCGGTGGATGCCGACGAGGTTAAAGCGGTATTACGCGATGCTCCAGGTATTGAATTGTTTGAGTCTGATGATGACTACCCAACGGCAGTAACTGATTCGGCTGGCAGTGATCCTGTGTATGTTGGCCGAGTACGAAAAGATATTTCGCATCCTAATGGCATTAATATGTGGATAGTTTCTGACAATATCAGAAAAGGCGCAGCACTCAATAGTGTGCAGATCGCCGAGGTGTTGATCAGGGATTATTATTAATTTATGGACCTTTTCTAAGGTTTACTTTAAAAAGCCTGCAATATGCAGGCTTTTTTGCTGTTGCTACTTGTTTTTAAATCGTGAAGAGTAGCAGGGCATGAAATTCTGGTTTATAGTAATCTCAATAAATACAATTGCCTAAAGCATGCTGCCAATTTGCAGTATTATAAAGCTTGAAAGGGAAGAATGGATGAACCTTCGCACATCGCACCTCACTGGCATCATTGCCAGTGCTCTTGTTATTCTCACTACTGCATCGGGCTTATTATCGGCGGCTGAACCTCTCAAAATTACCGGTCCCGATGGCGAGCAACGTCAGGTTATCCGTCAGTATGGTCCAACGACGTCTGCTGATACCTTTTGGAGCATCGCACAAAAAACGCGTCCCGATGACAGTGTTACCGTATATCAAGTGATGGCGGCTATTTATGAGGCAAACCCCCATGCGTTTGCCAACAATAATTATAATAGCCTTGAAAAAGGCATGATCCTGCTGATCCCATCCAAAGCCGTGATGGCGGCTATTCCTAAGAGCTTAGCAAAGCAACTGGCGCAGACTAACGATGCTGGTTGGCAACAGAGTAAGTCACAAGCAACTAAAGCACAGTCAATGCCACCTCGGCCTACAGCTACGCAGCCGCCAACAGTTGTTGCAGCAAAGCCTGTGAGTCAACCTGATAGCACACCTACAAGCGTGGCTGAAACGGTTAAGCCAGCGGCTCAAGTAGACCAACTCACAAAGGGCAGTGCTGATGTAGTGCAACAGGCTCCTCTGAATGCAAAGTTAGAAGCACAACAGGCAAAAAATTTATCATTAACCGATGAACTGGCTCGCGCAGAAGATAAACTTAATCTTGCCGCCAATGATAATCAACTACTACAAGACCGAATTGCTCAACTTGAAACCAGAGTCGCCGAATTAGAAGAAGCGTTGCTTATCCAAAAAGAGCAAAAGGCAGAGCTAAGTAATCAAGTCACGCAGCTCAACCAAGAATTAACCGCTGCTGAGCTGTCAGAACCCGTTGCTGAAACGGGCGATAGTTGGCGTACCATCATGAGTAACCCGTTATATATCGGGCTTGTTGCTGCCATACCTGCATTATTATTACTACTGCTGATTGCGGGACTGGTATTAAAGCGTCGAAACGCGAGTGATGCAAACACTCCAGCAGGCGAGGAGGCATCACCTCAGAATGCTGCAGAGATAGCTGCAACCCAACGTATTGACCCGAGCGATGAAGCTGAGGATGAGTCCGATGCTGTGCATCTTGACGATGAAGTCGATACGCTCGAATCTTTGATGAGTGTCGATAACGACGGATTACAACCTGAGAACGATTTCAGCGACGACTCTGAAAATCTCGATATGGCCCCAGAGATGTTTATTGATACCGATAGCTCGCCAAGCGAACCCCAAGAGGATGAGGGGCAATCACTGGATGATCTTTGGGCTGAAGCTATGGGTGAACAGGAAGAGGAAACTTATAACGGCGTCATAGAGCAAGACGATCTAGATTCCTTGTTAGCCGATATGGACAGCACTGAACCTGTTGCCAATGAAACAGAGTCTACAACCGATATAGCGTCTTCAACCGACACAGAAGCAGATCTCGATGCATTACTGGCTGAATTCGATGCTTCAGAAATAAGTGAAGCGCAAGATGATAATGAAGATCTATCGCAACAGATTGCTCAAGAATTGGAGCAAGACGCCGAAGATGATAGTTTCGAAGAAGCCGACTTAGACAGTTTATTAGCGGAATTTGATGCGCCTGTTGACCCTAAAACTGAAGAAGCCTTGATTGAAGAGGTCAATTTCAACTCGGTTGAGCAAGATGATACCGTCATCCAAGAGGCTCGGGAGGCGGGCCGTGATGAAGCTAAAACCGCAGAAATGGCGGCACAAGCGCTAGCCGCGGCAACCTTAGCCAGTGACAGCTTAATCGAAGAGGTGGCATTCGAGGCAGAGCAGCAAGTCGATGCCGACAAGCAAGAGACCGCTGACGGTGACGAAGCCAACGCGGCTGCATTGGTTGCTGAAGAGTTCGCTAATGATAGCTTAATCGAAGACGTCGCTTTTGAGGCTGATGAACAAGATATTGCCGAGCAAATCGCTGCGGAGCTAGCGGAAGATGATCTCAGCGACACCCAGGAAGAAGATCTTGATGCCTTACTTGCTGGTTTTGGTCGTGCAGCCAATAGTGACAATGACGCGGCAGATGATGTTGAGGCAGACGTTGAGGCAGACGCTAATGATACTAATGCACCACTTAAGCGTGGTAGCACCGCAGCACCGTTAGAGTTTGAATCATTTGCAATTGAGCAAACACCGACTCATAGCGCTGACGAAGATGCAGATATTGCGCTCGATCTCCCAAGTGATGATGTGTCGCTCGATGATCTGCTTGCCGATCTCGAGTCGGTTGATAACAAAGAGAGTCAAGTTAAAAATGAGCAGGGATTTTTTGACGATTTAAAAGGCAATAAGCGTTCTGCCGGTAACATTCTCGAATGGGACAATGCCACCGAGCAGCAAGAGGTTGATGCCCAAGCGGATAATGAGGCAGCTGATAAACCAGATGATGAATTGTCATTAACCCTAGAAGATGATGATAACCTCACCGTTGACGAAGCATTAGCGGCGTTAGATGCACAAGAGCGCCAACGTAAGCCAGCACAAGCGGTTGCTGAGCATGATCTGACGGCATTCCAACAAGACAATGGCTTTATCGATATTGATAGGCTGTTAAATGAAGCGGATGAAGAACATAGCGAGATAGATCAATACAAAGAGTTAAATGTCGATATGGGCGAACTCGATGATTTGATGGGCACTACCACCATGGTCGATGTCGATGATGAGGAAAACTCGGTTAATGCCAAACTTGACTTAGCCCGTGCCTATATTGAGATAGATGATATGGACAGCGCGAAGGCATTACTCAAAGAGGTTCAACTTGATGGTAATGAGCGCCAACAAAGCGAAGCAAAACATCTGTTAAGCGATCTTTAAAGCGTTAGTAACCCCATCACTCGCGTGTTGCTGTCATGCCAACACGCTAAAAAAACGGCGCTAGCGCCGTTTTTTTATGCCAGTACATGGGCATTACTAGTGAAGTCCAGAAAAGAGAGGGAGGTTTTTAGCCTAGGACACCATACTTGACTCGTTCGGCTTGAGTTATTTGTCCAGTTCGTTAGCACGGTATGCTAGAATCGCGCGCCTAGCACAATTTTAATTGAAATAAGGATTGGTATTTCATGCGCGTAGCATTAGGTATCGAATACGATGGCAGTCGCTATTTTGGCTGGCAGCGTCAAGCCGAAGTTGATTCGGTACAGGCTCAACTTGAACGAGCACTCTCAATCGTTGCCAATGAGCCAATAGCGATTCAATGTGCCGGCCGTACCGATGCCGGGGTGCATGCCACTGGGCAAGTGGTGCATTTTGACACCAATGCTAGCCGTAAACTCAGTGCTTGGACCTTGGGCGTCAACGTTAACTTGCCTGATGATATTGCCGTGCGCTGGGCTCAAGAGGTTGATGATGAGTTTCATGCCCGTTTTAGCGCAACCGCGCGCCGATATCGTTATATGATTTATAATCATCAGCTTCGTCCTGGGATCTTGCGTGCTGGCGTGAGTCATTACCCAGGCGATATCGATGAACATAAGATGCATCAAGCGGCGCAGAGCTTGTTAGGCGAGCAAGATTTTACCAGTTTCAGGGCGATACAATGTCAGTCTAATACCCCATTTCGCTGCGTGCATGAAGTCAATGTGACCCGCCAAGGTATGTATATTTGTGTCGATATTAAAGCCAACGCATTTTTACATCATATGGTGCGTAATATTGTCGGATCATTGCTTGAGGTGGGGTACGGGCGTCAACCCATAGGTTGGATTCAAGGCTTGTTAGCGCTAAAAGATCGTACTCAAGCGGCGGCAACCGCTAAACCCAATGGTTTGTATTTAGTCGATGTGACGTACCCTGAATCATATCAGTTGCCTCAATTAGCACTTGGGCCATTGTTTATGCTCGATTAAGTATTTTGGCTGCGTCGTGGCTATCGTGATGGCGGTTTATCCTTGTGATTTGCGGCGCATAAGTTATTACGACGCTTTATCTTTTAATAATCAGTAAGAGTCTTGTATGTCATCTATCGCGTTACCTAATCAGCAATCGAGCCTTGAGTCTTGGCTAGCACACTTATTGTCTATTCATCCGACAGAAATCGACATGGGATTAGGCCGCGTGTCGCAAGTGGCTAAGGCCATGGGCTTAACGCAGTTAGGTGATACCAAAGTCGTGACCGTTGCCGGTACTAATGGCAAAGGCACCACGTGCGTGATGATTGAGCAGATGATGGCGGCGGCAGGATGGAAAGTGGGCGTGTATAGTTCGCCCCACATGCTGAAATATAACGAGCGAGTGCGCATTGCTGGCGTCGACGTTAGCGATCGTGATTTGATTGATGCCTTTTGCGCTATCGATAGTGCTAGAGGCGATATTTCGCTGACCTTTTTTGAATATGCCACGCTAGCAGGTTTATATCTGTTTAAACAATCGGCGCTGGATCTGGTGCTGCTTGAAGTTGGGCTCGGCGGGCGCTTAGATGCAACCAACATTATTGATGCCGATATTAGCGTTATCACCTCAATCGATATCGATCATCAAGAGTACCTCGGTGATACCCGTGAGCTGGTTGGGCGTGAAAAAGCCGGTATCTGCCGAGCGGGGCGGCCATTGGTGGTGGGCGATGCTGATTTACCCACATCAGTGATTGAGGTCGCAAGCCGAATGGGCGCTCAGCTTATACGCGTCGGTGAGGATTTTAATTATCATCAAGACGATAAGGGCTGGCATTTCAGCGGCGTGCAATGGCAACTTGATAACCTACCGCCAGTGCAGCTGCCATTACCCAATGCCGCTACCGCACTGGCCGTGGTCGAGCAACTATTACCAACGATAGATAAATCGCATCTATGTAGCGGATTGCAACAAGCGCGTTTAACCGGACGCTTAGAGTTATTTCGTGACGCACCCATCACATTGCTCGATGTGGCGCACAATCCCCATGCGGCGAGGTATTTAGCGCAAAGACTTGAGGTTTATCGCGATAAGCGCATTGTTGCCCTGTGCGGCATGCTTAAAGATAAAGATTGCCAAGCGGTTATTGCAAGCCTTAGTGAAGTGATTGATGTGTGGTATTTTACCGATTTAGATTGCCCGCGTAGTGCTAAGGCGAGTCAGTTAATGGCTTGTTTATCGCCAGAGAGTGAAGGCTATCCATTTGAATCAATTGAGCAAGCATACAAAGCACTCAACGCTAATATCTGCGATGATGATGTGGTAATTGTGTTTGGCTCCTTTTACACTGTGGCAGAGTTTAAACATTTACACCTTGGGTAAAGCAACGTGGACGAAGAAATAGAAGTTAAACAAAAAATCTTATCTAGTCAGTTTCAAAATCGTCTGGTTGGGGTGATTGTGCTGGTAGCGCTGGGCGTCATTTTTCTGCCCGATATTCTAGATGGAAAAAAACAGCAGCAAGAAGAGCAATTTAGTGAGATCCCACTGCGACCAGCTGTTGAAGCTAACCTCGACACATCATCGGACTTTGAGGCTATTGATTTAACCGATGAGGCTGCCCAATTTAGCGCTGCAGAACCCGCTGCAGAACCCGAGGTTCCGCCCATCGATACGACTCCATCTAACGTTACGGCTACAGAACCTCAGGCCAAACCACCTAAGCCAGTAAAAGTTGAGCAAAGCGTGCCAAGTGGCGCATATACCTTGCAATTAGGTAGCTTTAAAAACGCGGCGAATGTAAATGCGCTGGTTAAACGTTTAAGAGACAAAGGGTTTAGAGCCTATACCTTGCCGCAAAAGCCGGTCGATGGTGAACTGACGAAAGTGTTTGTCGGCCCCGACATCTCTAAAGCTAAGTTGCAACGCTTGCAAAAAGAGTTGGATAAATTGACGGAACTTAAATCTGCTGTGGTGAGCTATAACCCTGTGGAGTAAGGCGACTAGGGCAGTATTTATCCCTATATTTGTCAGCATTTTATTGTCAAGTAAAGTCTTTTATAGCCCCGGTTAATCAACTTATAAAACGCCGTCATCTTAATGTGACGGCGTTTTTGTATATGTCACGGCTTAGGTTTGCGGCTACACAGCCTTGTCACTTTTTTGTGAATTCAGTGTCTTTTATTCAGGATAAACTTAATTGCTTTTAAATGAGGCTAGGGGGTGAGAATGTCTTCAGTCTCTGGTAAGATCGCGCCGTCTTAATGCTAATGCTGGATCACCTAATTCAATGGTTTGGATCGATTACGCCATTATTGCTGTTATCGGATTATCGACTGTTATCAGTCTTATCCGTGGTTTTGTTAAAGAAGCTATGTCACTCGTGGTATGGTTTGCAGCGTTTTTCGTCGCGAGTCAGTTTTATGCCGACCTCGCCGTTTACCTCACACAAATACAAGATGAGATAGTCCGCAACGGTATTGCAATCGCTATCTTGTTCATTTCGACTTTAATTCTTGGTGCGCTTGTTAATTATATCATTGGCCAATTGGTGGCCAAAACGGGCTTATCCGGTACCGATAGGGTATTAGGACTCTGTTTTGGTGCGTTAAGAGGCGCCTTAATTGTTAGCGCGCTGCTGTTTTTTATGGATGCTTTTACCGGAGCACCCAATACCGATTGGTGGCGCAGTTCACAACTGGTCCCCGAATTTGGCGTGGTTATCCAATGGTTTTTTGACTATGTGGAAAACACCTCAAGCTTTGTACCCAAAATATAATAATGCATATGTGACCTGACACAGTGATTCAATGTGATCAGGGCTCGACAATAATAACGATTAGAACATCTTACAATGAGGAAAACGACCCATGTGTGGTATCGTCGGAATAGTTGGCCGAACACCGGTTAATCAGACAATCTATGATGCGTTAACTGTATTACAACATCGTGGCCAAGATGCGGCCGGCATTGTGACTGTTGATGGACATGCATTTAGATTGCGTAAAGCAAACGGTCTGGTAAAAGACGTTTTTGAACCCAAACATATGCAACGTCTACAAGGCAATGCAGGGATAGGGCATGTTCGTTACCCTACCGCTGGTAGCTCGAGTGCCTCAGAAGCACAGCCGTTTTATGTTAACTCTCCATTTGGTATCTCTCTAGCTCATAATGGTAATTTAACCAATACATTAGAGTTACAAGAACGCTTGCTTAAGCAACGCCGTCACGTCAATACCACCTCAGATTCTGAAGTTCTACTCAATCTACTGGCCGATGAGCTGCAAACAACCGAAAGCCAATTTCTCACCGCGGATGAAGTGTTCCAAGCGATCACCAAAGTTCATCAGTTGACGCGTGGGGCTTATGCGGTAGCAGCGATGATTATTGGTCAAGGCTTAGTGGCTTTTAGAGACCCTTTCGGCATCAGGCCATTAGTGCTAGGTAAGCATGAAACGGAGCAGGGCACCGAATATATGGTTGCCTCTGAGAGTGTCGCACTCGATGCCGTTGGCTTTGAAACGGTGCGAGATGTTGCCCCCGGTGAAGCCATTTATATCTCGCTCGATGGTCAATTATATACGCGTCAATGCGCGGCATCACCGAGCTATTCTCCCTGTATTTTTGAATATGTTTACTTTGCGCGTCCTGATTCGACTATAGATAAAGTGTCGGTTTATGGCAGCCGTGTGAATATGGGCACCATGCTTGGCGAAAAAATTAAGAAGCAGTGGGAAGATCATGACATTGATGTAGTGATCCCTATTCCTGAAACGTCATGCGATATCGCACTTGAAATCGCACGTAACTTAGACCTGCCTTATCGTCAGGGATTTGTCAAAAACCGTTATATCGGCCGCACCTTTATTATGCCTGGTCAGCAAGAGCGTAAAAAATCGGTTCGTCGTAAACTTAACGCTATTAATGCCGAGTTTGAAGGGAAAAATGTACTGCTGGTTGACGATTCAATTGTACGTGGTACCACTTCTGAGCAGATCATCGAGATGGCTCGTGAAGCGGGCGCGAAAAAAGTTTATTTTGCATCAGCCGCCCCAGAAATACGTTTTCCAAACGTGTATGGCATAGATATGCCAACCACCAGTGAGCTGATTGCCCATGGTCGCGATGTGGAAGAGATCACTAAGTTGATTGGTGCCGATGGCATGATATTCCAAGACCTCGAGGATTTAATTGCGGCTGTGCGTCAGCAAAACCCTGATATCACACGTTTCGAAACCTCTGTCTTTGATGGACATTATATTACCAATGATGTCGACCAAGCCTATTTAGACCATCTGACTCAACTGCGTAATGATGATGCAAAAGCAAATAGGATCAAAGATATAGGGACAAACCTCGAGCTGCATAATGTTTGTCACCCTTAATATGAGCAAGTCATATAATGCTCTTTAGCTGTGCCATTTAAAACCGACTACCTTGTGAGTCGGTTTTTTTCTCATTGGATGAGTAAATTCCCGATCTTTATGATCATTTACAACAATAGTGCTATTTTTAATCGGTAGCCTATGCCCTTATTTAATGATGTACATGCTTTTTCCTAGGAGCTCTGAATGAAGCAATTATCCATAAGTACCAAATTATTGTGGATCACCTCTGCACTGTTTTTAATCATTGTGGCGATTCTATCATTGAGCCTCTGGTGGTCATTGAGTGATAAAAATGCTGTATTAGCCGATCAGGTTCAGGAGTCGATTCAAAAAGAAACGCGTTTTAAACTGACAGCAAGAGCTGGAGAATATGGAGAGCGGGTGGCCGCTTTTATCAATGAGGCTTACCGGGTGCCTTATTCATTATCTGGCATGTTAGAGCAAACATCCTTGCTCACTCCACTAAGCCGCGACGGTGTTGAAGTGACAATTAGGGGCTCTTTGGAAAAAAGTCGTCAATTGTCCTCTTTGTATGCTCAATTTGAAGCCAATGGCTACGATACTAAAGACAGCGAATACTTTGCAGGCGCTAGCCATAGTGTGCCCAACGCTGGCAGCATGGAAATCTATTATACCCGCACCAATAGCGGCAGTATAGAACATTCAGCCGTCACCGACGCCGATGAAAAATATATCGACACGTTAAACGAATTTGGCCTCAGAGAAGCCGAATGGTACCTATGTGCAAGAGATACTAAAAAACCCTGCCTAATGGAGCCTTACCTCTATGAGATAACTCCTGGTCAGAACGAGTTAATGACATCGCTAATCGTACCTGTGGTTATCAATAATCAGTTTAAAGGGGTCGTGGGAGCAGATGTTAACTTACCCATTTTCCAAACAATGATCGATGAGTTGTCGCAAACACTGTACAAGGGCAATGCTAAGGTGACACTGCTCAGCGCCAAGGGGTTAGTGGTAGCTGCTAGTCATTACAATAAAAAAGCGCGTCCATTAGCAGAATCTATCGATAGCGCACTAGCCAAACAGTATCAATCTTTACATCGTAACGGTGGCTATTTAGATGTAGGGGATAATATTGTGGTCGCCTATCCCGTTAACATTCCGCTCGCTGACGCACAATGGTCATTATTAATTGAAGTGGCCAAACAAGATGCCTTTAAAGAAGCCATCGCAATGGATACCGCGATGACAGAAATGGCCTCGTCACTTGGCAGCTTATTGTTGATCATTGGTAGTATTGTGTCAGTGATTGCCGTGGTGACCATAAGCCTTGTTATTCGCAATATTATTGCTCCATTAAAAGTTATCCAAAGCCGGGTCGAAAACCTAGCCAGTGCCGAAGGTGATTTAACTCAAACTATTAATGTAGAGTCCCACGCCGAACTGATAGCCCTTGGTGGCGGTATCAATAGCTTCATTACTAAGTTACGTATACTCATTGGCGAAATGAAAGTGTTGGCTGAACGCTCACAAGCAGAGAGTCAAACCACTGCCAATATTGCGCAGCAGACGCGTGAGAGTGTTAATCGTCAATACAGCGAAATCGAAAGTGTCGTCACTGCGGTAAATGAAATGAGCGCCACCGCATTAGAAGTGGCTAAAGCCTCAGAGCAAACGGCGATGGAAACAGAGGCGATGAGTGCCAATGTGAAAGCCGGTGAAGACAGTCTCAGCCAAGCGATGAATTATGTGACGACTATGTCTCATGAGTCGTTATTAGCGAAGGACGCGGTAAGTAAGGTGGCCGAAAGTAGTACCAATATCAGTAAGATTTTGGAAGTGATCAGTGCCATTGCTGAGCAAACTAATCTGCTGGCATTGAACGCGGCCATTGAGGCGGCGCGAGCAGGCGAGCAGGGCCGAGGTTTTGCTGTGGTGGCTGATGAAGTGCGGGCGTTGGCGTCGAAAACTCAAACTTCGACCGATGACATTGGTAAATTAATCGATTCGCTTCAGAAAGAAGTAAACAGTGCCTCGCATATTATCGATCAAGGTGTTGAGGGAGCACAGCGCGCCGTAGAGCAAACCGAGTCCGCTTTATCCTCGCTCAATACCATAGTGGGGCAAATTGAAGAGGTCTCGAGCCAAGTGACTCATATTGCTACCGCCGCAGAAGAACAAAGCGCGGTGACTGAAGAGGTTAATCGTAACATCACAGGTATTTCTGACTCTGCAGCCGAATTGGCTCGTCTTGCGGATGAAGCCCAACAAAGTAGCGTTAGCCTAGCAGAGTTGGTGGCGCAGCAACATCAACAATTAGGTAAGCTTAAAACCTAACTAGGGTTGAGTTGTTCAGTTTGGCGGCCAAGTGATATTGTAATTTGGCCGCCCATTCTTGAGACCTAACCGTTAACGATTGTATGGCTCATGGCACCATTAACGCCATTTGAACAACGTCATTTGTAAGTGCAATACACCTCGCAGTACTGCCTTTTCATAATAACTAACAGCTAGTTGTTGCAAGCTGCTGGCTATTTTTAGTGTACTTAATCGCTATCACATCAAATGTGTAATCCAAACCAGTAACCATATACCAAACAGAACAGTGACCGAGATACGGTTAATAGGTTGTTTGATAATGATAGCCGCTAGGGTGGCTATGCTGGTCAGTATGATCTGTAGACTAAACATCCATAACATCCCTAATCCTGACGTTTTTGTCGCTAGCGGAGCGGCTAATAACAGTAATGCTGCTACCAAGAGGAATTGGTAGATAAGTACTTGGTCTAATCGGTATTGAGTAATAGTGTTGGTATTCATAATCAGGCCCCCCAAAGAAAGTACACCATACTAGCTCCAAGTGAGAATCATTCTCAATTAAATTTACAATCTTGATGGCCGTAGTAATAAAGCGGCGTTTTAGGTTTGCAGCATAAGGTAAGCTGAGTTAAAGTTACTGTTAATTTATACAGTTGTTAGCCCTGATTATCTGAGTACTATGATTTTATATATCGCCGAGAAACCCAGCCTTGGCAGAGCCATTGCTGATGTATTACCCAAACCGCTTAAAAAGGGCGACGGTTTCATTACCGCCGCCAATGGGGATTGTGTCTCTTGGTGTATCGGCCATCTGCTTGAGCAAGCGGAGCCTGATACCTATGACAGTGCATATAAATCATGGAAATTTGAACACTTACCTATTATTCCTACTCAATGGAAGATGAAACCTAAGCCGAAGACACGCAGTCAATTAACCGTGCTGCGCGGCCTGGTAAAGCAAGCATCTCAGTTAGTTAACGCCGGAGACCCAGACCGTGAAGGGCAGTTGCTGGTGGATGAGGTGATAGCGCATCTTGGGGTCAAAGGCGATAAGCTTAACCAGACCATGCGATTATTAGTGAGCGACCTTAATCCGCAAGCAGTTAAACGTGCCTTAGGTCAGTTACGCAGTAATCGCGAGTTTATTCCGCTATCGACTTCAGCATTAGCGCGTTCACGTGCCGATTGGCTTTATGGTATGAACATGACGCGAGCTTATACCCTACAAGGGCGCAAAGTGGGCTATCAAGGCGTGTTATCGGTTGGTCGAGTACAAACACCACTGCTAGGGTTAGTGGTTCGCCGTGATGCAGAAATAGCGCAATTTGTCAGCAAACCTTTTTATGAGGTATTGGCTAATTTAACCACAGACAAAGATCAGAGCTTTAAAGCTAAATGGCAACCCAGTGAAGCCTGCTTGCCCTACATGGATGATGAAGGGCGTGTGTTATCTAAAGGCTTAGCCCAAAATGTGATCAGTCGTATAAGCCATCAAACTGCTGTAGTTACAAGGCTTAACAGTAAAGATAAACAGCAACATCAGCCGCTTCCTTACAGCTTGTCATCACTTCAAATTGATGCGGCTAAACGCTTTGGTATGAGCGCAAAGGCGGTGCTCGATACTTGCCAGTCGCTGTATGAGCGTCACAAGCTGATCACTTATCCGCGTTCAGACAGTCGCCATTTACCTAAAGAGCAGTTGGTGTTGGCGCCCGGAGTGATTAAAGCCATCATTGGCGGCGCACCTGAGTTAGTCCAAGGCATTGAATCGCCCGATCCAAAAATAAAATCGAAGGCGTGGAATGACAGCAAGGTCGATGCGCACCATGCGATTATTCCAACAGAAAAACGCGCAAATTTAGGCAGTTTGAATCAGGCGGAGCAACAAATTTATCTGCATGTGGCTAGGCAATATTTAGCCCAGTTTTATCCACCTTATCTGTACCATGAAACTCAGGTTGAAGTGGACATAGTTAAGGGACGCTTCACCACCAAAGCCAAGCAAGACCGTGCCCTTGGTTGGAAACAGTTGTTTCCCGCTACATCGACAAGCAAATCGGCAGCGCAGGATGAGGCCGATACGTTGCAGCAGTTGCCACCTTTGATTAAGGGGCAAACCTTGCATTCGGGGCTGGCGGAGCTAGTCGAGAAAAATACCCAAGCCCCGAAAGCGTTTTCGGATGCAACCTTACTGGCGGCGATGACAGGTATTAACCGCTATGTGACCGACCCTGAGATCCGTAAAATTTTAAAAGATACCGATGGCTTGGGCACAGAGGCGACTCGCGCAGGCATTATTGAGTTGCTGTTTAAACGCGGCTTTTTACAACGCCAGGGTAAATCGATTGTCGCAACCGAGGTAGGCAAAGGCTTGATAAACAGTTTACCCGCCTCAGCCACAACGCCCGATATGACGGCCTTATGGGAAAGTCATCTCGATGCCATTTGTCGTAAAGAGGCAAAGTATCAGAGTTTTATGACGCCATTAATTGACTCGCTCGAGCAGTTAATTGCCCAAGCTGGTGCTCAATTGCCCACATCACTGCAAGGGGTTAAAGCCCCGAGTGGCCAATTTATCAAGCGCCGTGGTAAGGCAAGTTCAGCCAAAGCCAGTACCTTTGCCGGGAAAAAATCAAATGGGCGCAGCAGTCGCACCAAGGCTAAGTGACCCATTATCCATCTAGGTTGCAGAAGGGGGATCTCAATCTAACAAGCTAAACTTGCTGGTATGGTTATTTTTAATTAGCTTATGATGAGGGGCTTAAATCCGCCGTTACTGCATGTACACCTAAATGCTTTGCCGTCTCGATATGAGTGTCGGCAATCGATGCAAGCCTATTGTTTTATAGTGCCACTTATCTCGCAATATGCTTTATGAGTAAATGGCCTATATCATAGCTGTTGGCGATATGCGGTTTGAGTAGAGGCAATAATTATCTCTCGTAACCAGCGATGACTGGGATCGAGGTCAAAATGCTTGTGCCATAACAACACATAGGTGCCAGGGACTAATTCAGTTGGAACGGGAAGAGTGATCAACTTGAAATGGCGTAGCATCTCTTTTGCATATTTGGCAGGTGAACACAGAATGAGGTCACTTTGCTCACATAGCTGCATTGCGCAATGAAAATCCGTAAGATTAACGGCAATATCGCGCTTCAGGTGTTTTATTTGTAATACATCATCGAGTAACCAATGGGCGATCCCGCCAAACGTGACTTGCAGGTGCCGATATTTTAAGAATGTCTCTACATTCCACTCTTCATCGAGTAGTGGATGGCCTTCACGGACGAGGCAGACCGAGTGATCTCGGGTTAGTTCGGCATAATTTAAGGAGGCGGGTAAGTTTTTAATGTGTAACTGAGAGCGGTCATCCCATTCACGGCACGCTATGCCTAAATCATTATCACAACGCAATAATCGGTCCATGCTTTCACTGTTCCATGTATGGCTATCGACCGTGATATTGGGGGCTTGCTTGAGTAATTGCGGCATAAAATATGGGTAAGTTAATGAATAGGCGGTCTCTACTAGCTCGATGCGAAAACGACGGCGACTATTTGATGGCTCAAAATGGCTTGGTCGAGTTAATTGCTCTACTTGATTTAATATTTGACGAATTTCAGGTCCCAATTGTTTTGCCTTGGGCGTTGGGCGTAAGCCGTGCGCGGTGCGCTCAAAGAGCTGATCATCGAAAGACTCCCTCAGTTTATTGAGTTGTTTGCTCACCGCGGACTGACTTAGATAGAGACGCTCTGCAGCAGAGGTGACACTTTGCTCCTCGAGTAATACCTCAAGTACCGTAAGTAAATTAAAATCAAATTGCTTCAATGCCCCGCTCCTAATAGCGTTTGATGTCAGTACGTTAAGAATAATATCGATTTTTGCTGACTTTCGATATAGGCAATAAACCTGGCGATCTGTTAAATACCTGCTCTGTAGGCTGCGCTTAACAAATGGAATTTACCAAAAGGCTTGAGATATGTATTATACCCATCGGTTTTTATGGTGTGGTGAGTCGGGCTATAGCGTACTTTATATCCGCAATATCCGCAGCTCAAACATAAAGCATAACCGTAACAAGCGGGCGGCTTGTTAATTAGCTTGTCTGCCCATAGGAGGATCTGGCTTTACTGGATCAAATTGTTATGACCTTTACTATGGTCATATGACATAAAATGGAAGTTGTCAGTATGAAAAAAATCGTTATTCTAGGTCTATCTTTCCTCACGCTTTTCTCATCGCTTACCTTTGCCAGGGATGATATTGGTGCTTATTCTATTTCAAAAGTACTAAGCTCTGAAACGGCGAAAGCCAAGCTAGGCAGCGATGTGCAATTTTATTTTGGCGAACAAGCTTATGCTGAGCCAATACAAAAATTGGGTGATCTTAGAACAAACAAAAAAACGAATGCCTTTAATAAGTCAGATAATGAAGCCTGTGAATGGGTATTTCTTTCTGCAATGATCGCGCTTAAAAAGAGTGCCGTTGAACGCGGCGGTAACGCCGTCGTCAAGATTAAATCCAATTACAAGAATAATCTGACCTCAAGCGAAACCACATTTCAATGTGGTGCCGGTGCTTTGATTGCTGGTGTGGCGCTAACGGGTGAAGTGGTTAAGTTAACCGATTAAGTATCTATATTAATACCATGGATCTGATTTATTGCTGAGCAAAAATCGTATTATCTAGGATTGATATTTGATCATCTTTTGCGTGTCGCAAAATCTGTTATATACAAAACGCCAGCAATACTCTGCTGGCGTTTTTATGGCTTGCTTTGTGGGCAATGTGCTACGCACGCATCGACTTTTCGCCGCGACATAACCCCACTACACCAGAGCGAGAGACTTCAATCACTTTGGTAACCTCGCCCAGAGCACTGATAAAAGCGTCCAGTTTTTCTGTGGTGCCTGTCATCTGTATGGTGTAAAGCTCGGCGGTGACATCGACTATCTGACCACGAAAAATATCGGCAGTGCGCTTCACTTCGGCGCGTCCAGCGCCTTTGGCTTTAACTTTCACTAACGCCAGTTCGCGTTCGATATGGCTGGACTCAGTGATATTAGCGACCTTTAAGATGTCGATAAGTTTATGCAGCTGTTTTTCTATCTGTTCTAACACCGCTGCGTCGGCCACCACTGTGATGTTTAAACGCGATAGGGTCACATCATCAGTCGGTGCAACGGTTAAACTCTCAATATTGTAGCCACGCTGGGAGAACAAGCCGACCACACGAGATAATGCGCCGGGTTGGTTTTCAAGTAACACAGAAATAATACGACGCATTAGCTTTTCTCCGTTTTGCTTAACCACATTTCATTCATCGCCCCGCCGCGAATAAGCATAGGGTAAACATGCTCAGTTTCATCGACACTAATATCAACAAAGACCAGTTTATCTTTCATCGCCAGCGCTTTTTCTAGGCCAGCCTCCAACTCTGCGGGATCGCTAATGGTCATGCCCACATGGCCATAGGCTTCGGCAATTTTGGCAAAATTGGGTACCGAATCCATATAGGAGTGTGAGTGACGTCCTGAGTAGATCATATCTTGCCATTGCTTAACCATGCCAAGAAAACGATTGTTTAAGTTGATAATTTTAACTGGCGTATCGTATTGCAAAGCGGTGGATAGCTCTTGAATGTTCATCTGTATCGACCCATCGCCTGTCACGCAGATCACTGTCTCATTGGGCATAGCCATTTTAACGCCCATCGCCGCCGGCAAACCAAATCCCATGGTGCCCAAGCCGCCAGAGTTTATCCAACGACGTGGTTTATTAAAGGGGTAATAAAGCGCGGCAAACATCTGGTGTTGACCCACATCTGAGGTTACGTAGGCATCGCCATTGGTTAACTTATGTAGAGTTTCAATCACTTGTTGAGGCTTAATTCGGCCACTGGTTTTGTCATACGCTAAGCTGTCCCGTGAGCGCCATTGATTGATTTGGCTCCACCACTGGTCAATCGCCGTTTTATCGTTATCAAGCTGACTGTCTTCTGCCAGACGCGCTAGCATATTATCCAGTACACTGTCTGCCGAGCCGACGATGGGGATGTCCACATGTACTGTCTTAGAAATCGAGGACGGATCGATGTCGATGTGTAAAATCGTGGCATTTGGGCAATATTTTTCAACGGCGTTAGTGGTGCGATCATCAAATCGCACCCCAATGCCGAAGATTAAATCTGAATGATGCATGGTCATATTCGCTTCGTAGCAGCCATGCATACCGAGCATGCCGACGCTGTTATCGTGGGTGCCAGGAAAGGCACCCAGCCCCATTAGCGTGCTCACCACTGGGATCCCCAGTTTTTCAGATAGGGTAAGAATTTGCTGATCGCAGCCAGCGGTAACCGCCCCTCCGCCAACATAAAGCACAGGTTTTTTAGCCGTTAGCAGTGCTTGTAAACCGCGACGAATTTGGCCTTTGTGGCCCGAGGTCGTCGGATTGTAGGAGCGCATGTTGATCTCTTGTGGATATTGATAGTCATGCAATATCTGTGGGTTCAAGCAATCTTTGGGGATATCGACGACGACGGGGCCTGGACGGCCTGTCGCGGCAATATAAAAGGCTTTTTTGATGATCTCTGGAATATCTTTAGCATCGGTCACTAAGAAACTGTGTTTTACCACAGGTCGTGAAATACCAATCATGTCGCACTCTTGAAAGGCATCATTACCGATAAGGTTACTGGGCACTTGTCCTGACAACACCACCAATGGAATAGAGTCCATGTAAGCGGTAGCAATACCAGTAATGGCATTAGTTGCACCTGGGCCGGAGGTCACCAGCACCACTCCCACATCGCCCGTTGCGCGTGCGTAGCCATCTGCCATATGCACGGCGGCTTGTTCGTGTCTAACAAGGATATGTTCGATACCAGATTGTTGATGCAAGGCATCATAGATGTCGAGAACAGAGCCACCAGGGTAGCCGAAAATGTGTTTAACGCCTTCGTCGATAAGTGAACGGACGATCATGCTGGCGCCGGATAACTTCTCCATTATTGATCCCTCAATAGTTACCGCTACGGTATGCAGTATCTTGCTACAGCGACGGTAATCGCTTGAAATGATAAGTTTGAAGGGTACTTCAAACTCGTTAATCACCCGTACATCAATGTGTTAGCTTGTTAGCTTGAGTGACTGCCGTTATTGAGCAGAATTTCATCATATAAAATAGTGCTGTTAAATCAAGCGTTTTGTTTAAATATTTTGGGTAGATGGAAATAAATCAGGTGAATTGTTGCATTATGGTTGCGTGCGGGGCGGTTATTGCTGCCCCTGACTTTAAATAGGGGCAAGGTTTGGGGTCTATGGTTTTTAGGGCAAGGTTTTTAGCTTATGGTCTGGGATCTATGATTTGGGACCTATGGTTTGAGGCCTATAATGCACCAAGCTCATAGGCAGAATCCCCCCCAGCTTGAGGGGATTAAGTTATTCAGCTTGTTCTGGTTCTTTATCGGAAGCTGGGTTTATGTGATGGGCTAAAAATTGGCACAGTCCCACCAATATCACAGCGGCTAACATCAGTGCAGCAAAGGGCACCGCAGTGCCTGTATAAAACAGCGCCAGCAAGGGACCGGCTAACGCGCCGCATCCAAAGCGTAAGGTGCCGATAACCGCAGTTGCCGTGCCTGTTTCTTGCTGAAACTTCATCAGCACTATGGCATCGGCATTAACCGACATTATGCCTAAGCAGCCCATTAACGGGATCAACATGGCGACGGTGTAGTGATAACTTAAATCGGCTAAGTTAACGCTAAGTAGTGCAGCTCCAGCTACGCTTGCCAGCAGGGTGGCAACTTTGAGCATACGTCGTGAGCCATATTGCATCACAATTTTGCTATTGACCACATTCGCTAACATCAGTGCGCCGACATTAGTGCTAAAGAGAATTGCAAACAGTGACTTATCTAAGCCAAACACCTCCATATAGACAAAGGGCGAGGCGGTTAAATAACAGAAAAAAGCAAACGAGGTGAGCACCCCACTGGCCAAATTGAGTTTAACCCCGGGCTTAGTAAACACCACAGCATAGGCGCCAAAGAAGCTTTTTTGACTGCGCTGCGCGCCGCGCTCATCACTGGGCATCTTGAGTTTGGTGACCACTAAGAGCAACAATAAGAGCGCATAACCGCTCAGCGTAAAAAAGATTAAATGCCAGTCTCCGAGCTCTAAAATAATACTGCCTATCGTGGGGGCGATAAGTGGGGCTAACATCATGATCAAGCTGACATACGACATCCCTTTAGCAGTATTTTTGCCATATACCTCTTTAATATAACCGGGTACTACAACCGTTGCTGCTGCGCCAATAAAGGCTTGTAAAAAGCGTAAGCCTAAAAACAGCTCGACATTCGTCACAAAGGCTAAGCCAAGACTCACCAACATAAAGCCACTGAGTCCGATAATCACCAATGGTTTACGACCTACTTTGTCGGCGATAGGGCCGAAGGTGAGCATGCCAAGAGCATAACCCGCCAGATAGAGGCTTAGTGATTGCTGCACTGTGGTAATGCTTGAATTAAAGCTCAATGCAAGGGTTGCCATCGCCGGCAAATACATGTCGATAGCCAGCGGCGTAATCGCAACAATAGCCGCTAGCATGGGGATCAATAGCGCTAAATTTAAATGAGTCACGCAAGCCTTGTCGTGCGATGGTGGGACAGACGCTGTGTTCACTGATACCTCTTGTGATACGAAATTAATTAACATTGAAGCGGATAACGCTTGGTTAAGCGTTATCGAGGAAGATGGTTGATTGTACGAGATCGCGCCCCCATTTGGCTAACGGTTTGTGAGCGATATAACCTTATTAGCAGGGGGACGTCTATGTGAATAATTGTCAGCGAGGGATCGCGGGTGAATGGATGCTTTATTTGGGCTTTTTATTGCGTCTTACTTTTTAAGAGCAAGGGATCACCTGTAAACATAACCGCCTCACCACTGTCGAGCCAGGTGGGGTATTTGCCCATGATAGCGTTAAACATTTCGCTATTAAGCAGCGTTTGCAACCAAGTTTGCACCTTAGGGTAGGGCGCTTGCTGCCACCAAGGTAGGTCGACATGGGCAAATTGACGAATAAACGGAAAAATAGCGATGTCAGCGAGGCTCAACCGTTCGCCAAGTAAATAGGGACCGATTTGCAGTTGCTGTTCGAGTCTGGCAATAAAATGCTCCCCTTGCTCCCGATAATCCTCTGCTTGTTGCTCTGGGTGACGATCGGCGTATTTGTATTTGTCTAAGTAAGGCTTAAAGTCATTATCGTTTTGCTGGATAAGCGATTCATTCAACGCCTGTAGTGTTGGTTGGTCCAAACGGCGTAAATCTAAAGGATCGTTATGCTGTAATGCCCATTTGATAATATCGAGACTTTCATCGATAACAGTGCCATCTTGCAGGATTAACACGGGTACAGTGCCTTTGGGGCTGGCCTCAAGCATGGCCTGAGGCTTATGCTTTAAGATGATTTCACGCAACTCGACTGTATGTTGTGCAAGCCATATACCGAGTCTAGCGCGCATAGCGTAAGGACATCGACGAAATGAATATAAGGTGACGCGGGGCATAACTCTCTCCTTTCTTAAGTGACTATTTTCACTGTTTTGAGCCAGATCGCAAATAAAATCCCAATTGTTTATGGCTGAGGTTGTCATTGGGTGTCGGCCCTGGCGATAGACCAATAGGGGCGGGGCGTTTATAACGGTGGAATACTTTTGGGGTAAGGTGAGGGCGTGCACTTTGTCGTTAACCTGCGGATTTGATCTGGTTGTTTGCAATAACCTTACTCTTTGTGCCTGTTTATTCGAGTGTGATTTAGGTAGAATCACGCTCCAATTTTGCGCCTGAAATCACATTTTTAGGCGGTTTACATGCACTGGGGATTACGCCTCAGCCAGCATATAGAGGAAAGTATGTCTCAAGTCGTTGTTTGTGCGCTATATAAATTTGTATCTCTGCCTCATTTTGCCGAAGTCCAACAGCCGTTATTGGCTCAAATGGAATCAGTGGGCATCAAAGGCACCTTGTTATTAGCCAGCGAAGGCATCAACGGAACTGTTGCCGGTACCCAAGCGGCTATCGATTCACTATTGGCCTGGTTAGAACAGCAGCCAGGGCTCGACCATATTGTCTACAAGTTATCATTTGATGCTGAAATGCCTTTTTATCGCACCAAAGTGAAGCTTAAAAAAGAGATTGTCACTATGGGCGTTGAGGGGATCGATCCGCGCAAAGTGGTCGGTACCTATGTCAAGCCAAAAGATTGGAACCAACTGATTTCAGATCCTGACGTCCTCCTTATCGACACCCGTAATGACTACGAAGTGAGCATTGGTACGTTTAAGCATGCGGTTGACCCAAAGACACAAACCTTTAGAGAGTTTCCTGATTATGTGAAGGAAAATCTTGATCCGGCTAAACATAAAAAAGTCGCCATGTTCTGCACTGGCGGTATTCGCTGTGAAAAGTCGACCGCTTATTTGAAAGAGCAGGGATTTGATGAGGTCTACCACCTTGAAGGCGGCGTGCTGAAATACTTAGAAGAGGTACAGCCTGAAGAAAGCCTATGGCAGGGTGAATGTTTTGTTTTCGATAACCGTGTGTCAGTCAATCATCAACTCGAAAAGGGTGAATACGATCAATGTAATGCCTGTCGTTTACCGATCACCGAGGCTGATAAAGCCAGTGAGCATTATGTCAAAGGGATCAGCTGCCCATATTGTGTCGATAAAGTATCAGACAAGCAGCGTGAGCGTTTTGCTGAGCGAGAGCGTCAAGTTCAGCTGGCTAAAGCGCGCGGTGAAACTCATATCGGCAGTGACGTTAACTCTGTGATAGAGCAGCGCCGTTTACACAAGTTGGCTTTAAAGCAAAGCCAACAAGATGAACGCTAAACCGATTAAGGCTAATCCCTTTGTTGCAGACCTAGTGGTGGCGCAGCAATAAAGCCATTAGTATGTTATTAGAAAAACGGCATAAAACTGTGCTCATTTAGATTTTTTTATAATGAGCATTGGCGTTTTATCTGTAGCGTCTATACTGAACTCACTGCTACAGAATATGTTGCATCGGGCGACACTCTGTATCTTCTGCAGGGTTAATAGAGGTTTTTATGGGTTGGTGTTGATAGACTGTCTCTATTAGCGTTCTTGGTAAGAAACTAAGGCGAGTATTGTATTAAGCAATGCTCGCTTTTTCTTTGTTTATTACAACATCAATATCTATTTTTAACTTGGATCATTAGAGTGTTCTTTTGGCTCTTATTTGCATAAAGCAACATGCTTCAAGCTTAGTGTTAACGCTCTCTATTTAAACGCTTGATTCCAGTTTTTATTCAAGTCATATCCCAGAGCCGCATCCCCAACATCTAATCAAATGGGCTCATAACGTTATCCAGTACTTATGGCATATCTGTAATGACTCAATAGACGAAGCCGCACACTTTATGTGCTGCAGTTGTATTTCACCTGTCAGTAACGCTTATGCTCGCCGCATTATTTTTTACCGCACCTATTTACTTAGCCTGCTAAGTAAATATAATGCTTAGCAGGCTAAGTAAAAAACCTCAAGACTGCCCAGTCCCATGACATAAGGATATCAACATGGTGTGTAGGTGTCATATTGCCTTAAAGGCACAATTCATCTCAGGGCTGGTTAATGCTCTATAACACTGGCGCTGGGCGACATGCAGCCGGATAACAACATAATGCAGAGGATGAGTTGTCATCCACTTAATAATGGTGAGTACAGTGAATAAGACCGAAAGCGAACATGTAAACTCTGCTCAGCCAATGGCCGAGCATTCAGAATTGTCGTTAGGTGAACGTTTAGGCCGCTTGCATCGGTTGTGGCGAATGGTTGCCGATGGCGAATTATCCCCGCTGGGGTTAACCCATTCTCGCTGGACCGCGTTGTGGAAGCTGTACCGTATCGGTCAAGATGTGAGCCAAAAGCACCTCGCAGAGGCATTAGAAATTGAGTTGGCTTCGTTGATGCGTACTTTAGGCCAGTTAGAACAGCAGGGGTTGGTGATACGTCACTGCTGTGAGCATGACAAACGTGTCAGACGTGTTGCACTGACCAAGGCGGGACTTGCAGTAGTAGATCAAATGGAAGCTAAAATTATTCGGGTACGCGCCGAATTGCTGTCAGGAGTTAGTCTTGAAATGCAAGCGCAGTTTGAACAAACACTTAACCAAATTAGTCACAATGCGGCGGCTAGATTAGAGGCTACCGCAACTAAAGCACAGGAGTAATCTAGAGTATATGACGCCAGATCAACAATTTACGCGGTTAGTCAAATTTGCCATTGTGGGCTTTTTGCTACTTTTTAGTTATTTTTTACTTGCCGATATCAAAATGCCGTTAACGACCCAGGCCATGGCGACTCGTACCATAACTCAAGTAGCACCGCAGATCAGCGGTAGAGTGGTGCAGGTCTATGTGAATAATAATCAACAAGTGACTCAAGGCGATCCGCTATTTAGGCTCGATCCTACCGAATATCAACTCGCGTTAGAGCAGGCTGAGTTGGCCCTTGAACAAGCAAAGCAAGATAATGCCGAACTCGATGCCGCTATGGCTGTGGCAGAGGCAGATGTGGCGGCCAGTGAAATTAACTTTGCCTTAAAGCAGCGCGAAGCTAAGCGCATACAATCGCTTTATTCCCAGCAAAGTGTGTCGCAACAGATGATAGATCAAGCGCGGACCCAAGTGAAAGCCAGTTTATCTCAGCTGCGCGCCGCTAAGGCACAATTAGCCAAGGTCAGTACGCTGCGTGGCGATGCTGGAGACAGTAATCTTAAATTACGTCAAGCACACAATAACCTCAAAAAAGCACGTTTAGCCCTGAGCTATACCCAAATACGCGCCGATCATGATGGGGTCGTTACCAATGTGCAGCTCGCGTCTGGCAACATGGTCAATAATGGCTCGCCTGTGATGGCCTTGGTGCTTGAGGATGTCGATGTTATCGCCGATTTTCGTGAGAAAAGCCTGCGTCATGTTAGTCGCGGCGCCAACGCGTGGGTGGCCTTTGATAGTCAGCCTGGTCAGGTCTATGAGGCTAAAGTCAGTAGCCTTGATGCTGGTGTTAGTGTGGCGCAGTTTGCTGCAGATGGTCGTTTAGCGACACCTGAAGAGTCTAATCGCTGGGTTCGTGATGCGCAGCGTTTTAGGTTGCACCTGGATATGAATGGATCACAACCCAATACCTTACCAGCAGGTGCCAAAGCTACAGTGCAACTGCAGCCAGAAAATGGTGCCTATCGCTTGTTGGCCAGTGGGCAAATAAAGCTCATTAGCTTGTTGCACTATATTTATTGAGGTGGTTATGCAGTTAATTCGTCATCATCCGATGACAAGCAACGATCTGCAGCAATGTTTACGTATCGCCACAGGGGCCAGTCTCGGCTTTTTATGTAGCAAGCTGATGGGCTTTAATTATGGGGTGTTTTTTACCGTAACGCCCATGTTATTGCTGGGGTTAGTGCCTGTCATGTCGATGCATGTGACTCGCCAAGTGATCGCCTCATCGGTGTTATCTATTCTTGAAGTGAGCCTCATCGCAGGAGTGTTTGGCGGACAACCTGTGGTGATGTCATTGCTGGCCTTCGTGTTATTTCTGTATCGATTTGCCTGTATGTCGCGCGGTAGCCTATTTCTGTTTGGTGCCAATGGCGTCATTAGTTTGAGTATCATGCTGCATTTTGCCAGCTATCCAGACACAAACTTAATCGATTTGGTATTTTGTAATTTTTGGGGACATATCGTCTCAATTGCGATAGCGTTATTGATGATGCTGGTGTTTCCTGATGTTAGCCCTAGAGCCGCGCCAACTGCGCCCAGCAAAGGTCCTAATCGTATGCGACATGAGGCTCTATTAGGTGCCAGTGTGGCGACCTTATCTTTTTGCCTGTTTCAGGTGTTTGACCTGCGTGATTCGTTATCGGCGCAGGCGACCACACTGTTGCTCCTATTTCCTATGCATTGGAATGGCGCGCTCGACTATGCTCGGCGGCGTGCTCTGGGCACCATTTTAGGGGTCAGTTGTGGTTTAATGATCCAGCTGTTGCTGTATAACTGGTCGCATGAATTAGTGTTATTATTGCCACTGTTTTGGTTATTTAGCTTGTTGTTCAGTCAAGCGCATATTAGCGAGGCGATGGGCTCTGGCGTTGGTTTTGCGGGAATGTCGACACTAGGCATCTTGTATGGACAAAACTTAACCCCAAATAACGACTTGGTGTTTAGCAGTTTGTACCGCGCCAGCAGCATCATGGTGGCGATCGTATTGACTCTGATTGCCTGTTATTGCGTGCATAGCTTGCTTAATCGATTTGAGGCGACTCGCTTTGGTCAGTAAGGTGCAACTGTAATGATTATGGTGAATCGATTAACACTATAAGCGTGGCACTTAGTCCGTCTTGGATTCATTCGCTGAAGAGGGCGCATCAACAGTAGCGTCATTGAGATCAGCCATGGTGCCAAGATTGGCATTGCTATTATCGTCTGCCGTTGCAGCGTTGGTTATCATTGGTTCCTCGCCAGATAGGGTTTTATCCATAATGCCGTTAAGTAAGTTCATCGGCAGAGGAAATAAAATCGTCGAATTTTTTTCGCCAGCGATCTCGGTTAACGTTTGCAGGTAGCGTAGTAAAATCGCGTTAGGTTCTTTAGCCAGGGTTTTCGCGGCGGTGACCAGTTTGGCCGAGGCTTCCATTTCACCAGAGGCATGTATCACCTTGGCTCGACGAGTTCGCTCTGCTTCAGCTTGTCTTGCTATGGCACGTACCATGGTTTCATTCAGATCCACATGTTTAATCTCGACATTCGATACCTTAATGCCCCAACCGTCGGTGCGGCTATCTAATATTGATTGAATGTCGGTATTGAGCATCTCTCGATTGGCGAGCATTTCATCCAGTTCATGTTGGCCTAGTACCGAACGTAGGGTCGTTTGCGCTAGCTGTGAGGTGGCTTGTAAGTAGTCTTCTACATTAATGATCGCCTTTTGCGCATCGATCACTCGAAAGTAGAGCACTGCATTCACCTTAACGGATACATTATCGCGGCTGATCACATCTTGAGTGGGGACATCCATCACTACGGTACGCAGGTCAACACGCACCATTTGTTGGATAAGAGGGATGACGATAATCAGTCCCGGCCCTTTGACTTGGTAAAAGCGCCCTAACATAAAGATCACGCCGCGTTCATATTCTCGTAGGATTCTGAAGGCACTAAATAGCACAGCCAATAGCAAAAAACCTAGCGCGATAAAAAACACCGAAGGGTTATAACTAATTGCGTCCATTGATAATCTCCTTAGCGGGAAGGGCGGAAGTCGGGGTAACTTTTAGGGTGAGGTGGTCTCTAGCAAGCACCAAAACCCGCTGAGCCGTATGGGTCGGTTTATCACTCACCGCGGCCCAATGTTCGCCATCAAGGCTGACAAATCCTTTTTCAATAAATCCCTCTACGACTATGGCCTGTGCGCCGACAATCACATCATCACCACTCACGGGTTTACGTTGACGTTGCCGCCACAGGGTGGTTAATACCCACAGCGAAAATAGCAGCGCTGTAACGGTTACTGCACCAATGAGTGGCAGCGAAATCGAAAAATCCTCTACCTCACTGTCCATGAGGAAAATGGAGCCTAGAGCAAATGCGACCGCACCGCCTAACCCGAAAATGCCAAAACTTGGCACCATAGATTCGGCAACTAACAAGCTGATACCTAATAACATCAAGCCTAGTCCAACATAATTGATAGGCAGTAACTGAAAAGCATACAAAGCGATAAGCAGTGATATGGCGCCAGTCACCCCCGCAACGCCGACTCCTGGGCTATAAAATTCGAGCAATATGCCGTAAATACCAATCAGCATTAAAATATAGGCGACATTGGGGTCGGTAATGGTTGCAATAAAGTGATTACGCCAGCTGCGTTGATGGGCTATGAGTTGGGCATTGTCTAAGGTTAATGTCAGCAGTTTATCCCCCATATCCACATGGGTGCCATTGAGTTGAGCTAGCAGATCGGCGGCATCATCAGCAATAAAGTTGATCACGTTTTGGGCTAAGGCTTCAGTTGCCGTCAAGGTGGCGGCCTCGGTGACAGCACGCTCGGCAAAGTCGATGTTACGCTTGCGCAGTGTCGCTAAGGCGCGAATGCTCGCTACGGCATCATTTAACACCTTACGCTCCATTGCACTGCCATTATCTGACGGGGTTATTTTATCTCTATTGTTATTTTCACCACTGCCATTTTTATCGCCGCGATCGGCAGGGGTGGAATCTTTAGGTGAGGGAGTATTAGGCGGAGATATAGGCCCCCCCATCTTGACTGGCGTTGCTGCACCTAAGGTTGTGGCAGGTGCCATTGCTGCAACATGGCAGGCGTACAAGATATAGGTTCCCGCACTCATGGCTCTGGCGCCAGAGGGGGAGACTAAACACGCGATAGGTATTGTCGAGGCCAATATGGCTTGGTTGATGGTACGTAAACTACTGACAAGGCCACCCGGGGTGTCCATAGTGATCATTAGCAAGGGGGGACGCTGCGATAAAGGAAGTTGATTCGCCTGAGTGATTTCGCTGATCAAGTATTCGCTGACAGCTGGGCCGATAGCCCCTTCAAAGCGTAATAATGGCACGTTCTGCTGTGTGTGAGCTTGTGGCTCTGTGATGGCGTGGATTTTAGCTTGCGCCATAGCAGTGCTCGAGGCACATATAGTCAGTAATAGCATCACAAGCAGGCCTATGATACTGGTTATGATCTCGTTGGCCTGCGGCCGGTGAGTCCATTGCCAATTTATCTGCCTGCGGTGGGTGAGCCATTCGCTCTTGCGAGCCCATCTTGCTGATGTTAGCTGTGCAGTCATAACGGCGTCCTGAGTCTAGCTAATATTAAGTCTAGTCTATTAAGCGTCATTGGGCTGGTCATATGTGAGTAGTTGTGCCATGTGCTTAGCAGGCGAGTGCCACACGTGAGCGGCAATCGGTTGCCTAGGTGCGGCGTTAATGTCTCCTGAACTGAAGTTATTTCCCTGTTGGGGCGCGATTATTGTATGACGTTGGTTGTCTTTTAGTGCGAGTGTGTTATTTTGCACGGCTTTTTACTCGTTGGAGCTTAAGCATGTTTGTTGGATTCGATTACGGTAGCGCCAATTGCGCCGTGGGAATAATGGATCAAGACACTGTTACGCTATTACCCTTGTCAACTGATTCACATTATCTGGTTTCAACCTTATATGCCCTCGACCGGGACCTTATTTGTGAGGCAGTGTTTAAAGCGCTGCCGGCTGAGCAGCAAAGCGCCTATGCAACAGCACGCTCAGCGCAGTTGAGTCGTGCCCGCCAAGCTCGTCGAGAGCTAGACCTAGATGCAGATGAACAGGCGGTTTTTGTTGGCGAACAAGCGGTGCAACATTACCTTGAGATGCCCGAAGAGGGCTTTTATGTCCGTTCACCTAAATCGTTTTTAGGTGCGACAGGATTACGAGCAGACCAAGTGGCCTTATTCGAAGATATCGTCACCATGATGATGCTGCACATCAAACAACTCGCCGATGCAAAGCTGGCGAGCCGCGGCCAAAAAGTGACCCATGCGGTGATAGGTCGTCCGGTCAACTTTCAAGGCATTGGCGGCGAAGAGAGTAATGCCCAAGCCGAAGGTATCTTGCGTTTAGCGGCCAGCCGAGCTGGATTTGAGGCCGTGGCCTTTTTGTTTGAACCGCTAGCGGCAGGCATGGATTTTGAAGCCAGCTTAACCGATGATAAAACGGTGTTGGTTGTCGACGTTGGTGGCGGCACCACAGACTGCTCTGTGGTCAAAATGGGCCCATCGCATATCGACAAAGCCGATCGCAGCGACGATTTCTTAGGTCATAGTGGACAGCGGATCGGGGGTAACGATCTGGATATCGCCTTATCGATGAAAGCTTTTATGCAGCACATGGGGCTTGGCAGTCATATGGTCAATGGCCTACCTGTACCAAGTAAACCGTTTTGGAATGCGGTGGCTGTCAATGATATTAGCGCTCAGCGCGACTTTGCCAGCCTGAGCTCGCGCAATATGATCAAAGCGCTGATTACCGATGCCGAGCGCGCCGACTTGCTACAGCGCTTGTTAAAAGTGCAGCAAGATCAGCTAGGTTATCGTATTGTCAGAAGTGCTGAAGCGGCGAAAATTGCCTTGTCAGAGACAAGCAAAACCACAGTGACGCTAGATTATATTTGCCAGCAATTGGATGCCAATGTCGACGAGCAGATGTTTATCGATGCCATTAGTCAGCCTGTGGCGCAAATTCAATCTTTGATGGCTGCTGCGTTAGCCGAATCTGGTGTCATGCCCGATATTATCTACGTGACGGGCGGGACAGCGAAAAGCCCGGCTATCTACAACAGTATCGCGGCCATCTATCCTGCAATCGATATTGTCGTTGGCGATCATTTTGGTAGCGTCACGGCAGGATTAACCCGCTGGTCGCAACGCATCTTTAATTAAAGCCGGTTAATGAATGCCTGATAACCAAGGCTATTTCATTCTGACGCAGGCGATTAACTCAAGGCGGTGGGGTTATGCCTTTAACGGTAAATAGGATTAATTTAGGTATTTACCGTTAAAAGGCATTATCATCCAGTGACTGATATTCAAGTAGGTATTTTAGGTGCGTACTCAAGTGGCTGATATGTGAGTGATTCAGATGCACGTCGTTTAAGTGAAGCCACTAAAGTTCAAGCAACTCACATTTAAGTCACCCAAGTTCAAATTATTCAGGCTCAAATTATTCAGGCTCAAGTCATTCAGGTTTAAGTTACAGGGAAGCTACTATGTCATTTTTTTCATCATTTTTATCGCAAGCGCCAACAGCCCAATTCTATTCATCTAAGGGGTTAACCTCCTTGTTACTTGCTAGCGTGATGTTAATGGCCACAGGCTGCGGTGATGATGTCGGCAAGGTGAGTCTTGGTCTGTTTACTACAAAAGATGTGCTTATCGATGCTTTGGACGATCCCAAAGTGCCGGGTGTCAGCTGTCATATTAGCCGTATCGAAGCCAACCTAGATTTTGCCGATCCCTCTGATATGGGTATCGCCTGTCGCCAAACTGGGCCAATAACCGCCGCGGATATTGCCACCATCGATAAGAGCAAAAATGGCGAGGTGGTGTTTAAGGCTTCATTGAGCATTTTATTTAAAGTGCTTAAGGTGCGCCGAATCTATGATGCTGAAAATCAAACCTTAATTTACCTGTCGTATTCAACTAAAGAAACCAATGGCAGCCATAAGCACGCCCTCTCAACGGTGCCTTTATATGGTACACACGCTTGGCAAGATCCAGCAACTAAGGCTGGTAACTCCGTACGTTAAAAAGAATGTGCTAACCCATTTTATACTTGCGATGAGTAAGCGCTAATTCGAAGTGTTAGTCCGGTAAGTTTCCCGTTGAGTATTTTAGTCACATAGACCAGACTTGGGGGCGATGGCATCGGGTTTAACCATTACAATCTCTGGTTAAACCTTTAGCGCTACCCTTTGTTTACCCCCTAGCCTGAGTGCGCCAACGCCTCATTTAGCCTTGGGCTTGGTTGAACCGCTCAAAAGCGCGGGCTAAATCGTCAATGAGATCGTCCGGGTTTTCCAGTCCTATGTGTAAGCGGATTAAGGGTTTACTGCTGTCCCAGTGGGTTGCTGTGCGCAGTTTATCGATTCCAAATACGCCCAAGATCAGACTTTCATAACCGCCCCAAGAAAAGCCCATCTTAAAGTGTTCCATATTTTCGACCAGTGCGGTAACCGATTTGAGGTTGCCTTGCTTTAACACAAATGAAAATAAACCATTGGATGCGTTGAAATCGCGTTTGAAAAACGCATGACCTGGACAGCTTGCAAATGCGGGGTGACGAATATGATCCACCTCGGGTCTGCTGACTAACCAATTAGCGACTTTAAGCGCATTTTGTTCATGCTGTGCCATACGCACGCCCAATGTTCTCAGTCCGCGACTGGCAAGATAGACATCGTCGGCAGAGGTACACTGACCCATTAAGTAACTGTTTTCCCGCAGTTGATCCCAATGCAGACTGTTTGCTGTGGCCGTGCCCAGCATCACATCTGAGTGACCTACAATATACTTGGTAGCAGCCTGGATCGAAATATCGACCCCCATATCAAATGGACGCGAGTTGATAGGTGATGCCCAGGTATTATCTAACATGACCACCATATTATGCTGGTGGGCAATACGGCTGAGGGTGGGCACATCTTGCACTTCCATGGTGATAGAGCCGGGGGATTCGAGAAATAATACTTTGGTATTGGGCTGGATAAGCGTGGCGATGTCGGCGCCAATCATGGGATCGTAATAGGTGGTATCAATGCCGAAGCCTTTGAGCAGCTTGTCGCACAGATCCCGGGTCGGTTCGTAGGCGCTATCGACCATCAAGAGATGATCGCCAGCCTTTAAAAACGATAATAATGCGCCCGAGATGGCAGCAGAACCAGAAGGGTATAACGCGGTACCGACGCCGCCTTCTAGTTCGGCGATGGCGGCTTGAAACGCAAAGTGGGTAGGGGTGCCGCGACGGCCATAAAACATCTCGCCATTGGCGCGGTTTTTGGTGGCAAAACGCATCTCTTCCATAGTGTCAAAGATCACGGTTGATGCGCGAAATACGGGGGGGTTAATCACCCCTTTAGTCCACTTTTTGTCTCTGCCTAGGCTAACTATCTGCGTCTCTTTTTTCATTGTGGCGACTCCCACCCTTATTTTATTTTTAGCCATCTTAACATCTAAATGGCCAAATGAAAGGGCGGATGGGCAATGAACGCAGATATTTTACACTGGGTTGATCGGGAGTTTGATGCTGATCATCACGCCTTGGTGTTGGCCGTTTTGCTGGATGTTTTTAGCTTCAATGCTGCCTTGATGGAACGCGGTAACCAAGCGCGCTATGTACAGGCCTAAGCCTAAGTGGGGCTTATCTTGATTAGGTTGTGGGCGCACCGAGACCATAGATTCAAAAATTTGCTCACTCATATTTTCAGGTAGTGCAGGCCCTTGGTTGTAAACGCTCAGCATGGCGATACGGCCTTTGGCATGCAGTTTCACCTCTATAGGCGTAGCGGGTAGGCTAAATTCAATGGCGTTAGCGACTAGCTTATCCATCAGTTGGGCAATATATTCTGGCACCCCTTGCATCTTAAGCGGCTCGGGGCAAATATCGACCTCGAACATCTGCTTAGGGTAAGTGATTTGATAACCCTGCATGCAGCCCGAAATCACTTTTGCCAGTGGGAAAGTATCTATTTCGGCGTGGGTAAGTGCCTCTTCTAGCCGTGTTGCCTCACTCATGTTGTTGAGGATCATATTAAGGCGGCTGACCCCCTCTTGAGCACGATCGACATATTTTTGATGCTCAGGTGGCAGTGCCTGGGCGTTGAGGTGTTCCAACGATGAACGCACTACGGCAACTGGGGTGCGCAATTCATGGGATAATCGTGATGACATGTTTTCAAGGTAATGAGTATATTGACCTAACCGGCTGACAATGCTTGCAAAGCTGCGTGATAAGTCACCAATTTCATCGCGCACCTTTGAGCCCACAATGGCCCGTTTAATCCGGCCTTGGCTGTCGATGGCTTGTTCGGCTTCATCCCTGAGTTTGCGGATGCGACTGGAGATGCTCGAGGCGAAAAAGAATAGGGCAAGGGTCCCCATACTCATCACGGTTATGATCACGTTAAACAGCTTTTCGAGTGCCTTGTTGCGCAGGGTGCGAATACCATGAGTGGTTTCTTCGGCAATCACCACTCCCATGACCGTATCGTCAATCCAAATCGGGCTGGCAGCAGCCAAGACCACCGCTTTTCCGTCGGGAGTTAAGCGCCAGGTTGAGCCAAACTTGCCCGATAAGGCGCGCTTAATATGACTACCTTCGAGTACGGCTGAGTCTTGCAGCGAGTCGACAAAGTCCTTGGCTGGGGTGGTCAGTACGCGGTAGTAGAGTGGGTGTAAATATTCTTGTTTAAAATGCTCCCAAGCACTTTCATCGCTGCGTTCGGTTGCCGCTTGAGCCCAAACGTTATTGTTACTGTGAATATCACCCGATTTAGCCAAGACTCGCCCATGTTTGTCTACCACCCAAATGCGTGAGCTGTTATGGCTCATGCCTTTGATAATACTTTCAATTTCAGGAGACGGAACCAATACAGTACCCAGTTCATTCACATCGTCTGTGGCCGAGGTACCGACAATGGCTTCTACCCGTCGGTGGCGTTTATCGTTGACATCGGCGATGGCAAACCCCAATTTACTGCCCACCATGTCCAGTGGGATCCGCAGCTCAATATTATAACCTTGTTCCGTCTTACGCCATTTACCTTGAATTTTTAGCTCTGGCGTAACGGGGGTTTTTCGCTTAGGGTTTTCAGGCAATTGGAATGCGCTTATCCAGCCATCGCGGATGGTGGCGACAATATAACGTTTAAATTTACCGTCAGGTGTCTGAGTGGCAATGGCTAGATGATCATTGGTTTCAATACTTAAGCTATTGGTGCCGCGGTATACCACATTCGGATCTGTGACTTCGAAAAAGGCGTACAGGTGGCCGGCATATTTACCGACCATATGGTTAAAGTGGATCGCGGGTGGATGATTATCGTCAAGGTTAAACAGTTGATGCTCTTGGCCGTAATGGAGGCTGCGGTGACGATAATTACCCCAATCGTTGAGTTTGCCATCGAGCTGGATAGGGCTTGCCAATGGATAGGCGTATAAGTCTCGTCCTTGCTCCACTCGTGACAAAAAACTGGCTTGTTTGTCGAACAGTTTGGGTCGCTCATGCAGGGCGGTCGCTAATGCTTGGGTCGTGCCTTCGAGGGTTTTTTCTTGACCGTGGCGCAGGTATTTTTCCATCTCCCACACGTATTGATAGCCCAGCCAGGGTAGGCAGAGTAAAAATAGAGACAAGATGGCGACTTTGGTGCGCAGCCCAATAGGCAAAGGAAACATAACTAGCCTTGGTTATCCCAGCGATATCCCATGCCATAGACGGTATCAATACAATCAAAAGTGTCGTCTTGGGTGATAAACTTCTTGCGGATCCGTTTAACATGCGATGTGATGGTGCTGTCGTCAACATAGATTTTGGCGTCTTGCATCAAGGCTTGGCGGCTGCGCACATGCCCCGGATGTTTGGCTAAGGCATGCACCATCCAAAACTCAGTGACGGTGAGCTCAATGGGCTGATTCTTCCAGTACACCTGAATGCGGTTAACATCGATAGAAAGATGACCATGCTCAATGAGCTGGGCATGTTGCGTGCTGCTTTCTTGTATTTCTGAGCGGCGAAACAGCGCGGCTAAACGCGCGATAAGATGAGGAAAACTCACATCTTTACTCAGGTAATCATCGGCGCCTAAGCGTAAGCCGCAGACAGTATCAAAATCGCTATCACGGGCAGTTAAAAAAATAATCGGCAGCTGGCTAGACATGGCTCGCAATGATTGACACAGGGTAAAGCCGCCATCGATTTCATTTTCAAGGCCAATATCAATAATCGCTAAGTCGGGCAGACGGGTAGTGAAAGCCTGCATCGCACTGGGGCGATTGGCATAAGCTTGAACGCTGTAACCTTGCTGCTGCAACACCTCTTTATAGTTTTCACGGATCGCCGCTTCATCTTCTACTATTGCAATACGCTTCATTGCTCTCTCATCGCAGTATGACTATTTTATGGATGGTGACTATACAGCAAATTTTTTTCGATAAAAGTGACTTAAGGTAATTGCCATTTTGTTGCCACAATTGGTCGCTGTAATGCCACTTTTGTTCCCTGCCAGCGCCACTTCACTGCGTTTTAATGAACTCATCGCCATCATGTCTCCGGTTTTGCTTCACCCTCATTTTTGCCGGGACATCACATTAAGGATAACAAGATGAAAAAGCAGATTATTTCCGTATTGATCGCCAGCGCGCTATTAACCTCATCCTTTGCTCACAGTGCTCAAGATAACAGTAATTTAGATAGCGGTAATTTAGATGGCAGTGCTCCAGCAGGTGTTGAAGCCTCATCAGACACCGAAGCGCTTATTGGCGTCGGCTCAGGTATCGTTCTGGGCGCCGTTGTGGGTGGGCCTGTCGGAGCGATTATCGGTGCCTTTACTGGCGGTATGATAGGCCAAGCGGTGGCCGATGACAGTGAAATAAAAACTCAGCATGCGTTGCTCGCTGAACAAGAGCAGCAGCTCGCCATGCTTAACCAGCAAAATCGTGAATTTGAGCAGGTCAGTGAGCAATACAACCATGCGCAGCGTGAGTTAGCTCAGCTAAAGCAGCATCAGCAAGCGGGCCTTGAAGAGCTGGCTTTAGGCTTAAATGTACAGTTTAAAACCGGTTCATCGGTGATAGAACCTCATTTTCAAAGCCAGCTTAATGATGTGGCGGATCTGATGTCACTGTCGCCAGAATTAACATTAGATTTAACCGGTTATGCCGATCGTCGTGGTGACTCGAGTTATAACCAAGCCTTGTCTGAGCAGCGGGTCGCTGAAGTTAGCCGTTATCTTGTTAAACAGGGGGTGGATGAGGCGCGTCTTAACGCCAAAGCCTATGGAGCCAGTGCTCCAGTTAAAGATGAGCAGAGTTTTGAAAATGATTTCTTTGACCGCCGCGTGACCATTCAATTGTTTAATGCTGATACCGCCATTGCGGCCAACTAGGCTCAAACGCGAGTGACAAGGAACACTGACATGGATATTGACTATCACCGTTCTACCAACCCTTGCCCCCTGAGGGGGGCTTTTTTATCTCAGGGGGCTGCGCGGCTCAATTTTGTGGCGCTGTTATTATGGCTTAATCACCACAAATGGCAGCGCTGGCTAGCCCTGACGATGTACACCACCTTAACTCTTAGTGCCATATTGCCCCGCAGTGTGCTGGCACAGTCTGATGATGAAACCTTATTGGGGAGTAGTCAGCTTATCTATTCGTTATCTAGTCCCTTATCTGAGCCAACATCAGAGCCGTTAACTGAATCGGCTGAGGCTTTATTATCAGAGACTTCGCACCCCAATGCCTTTGCGTTCAGTGCATTGCCGATTGAGACTCAAGTCGATATGCAGATATCGGGCTGGGTCAACCGAGTGCAGGTGAAGCAGTTTTTTCACAACGACACTGCCCAGTGGCTTAACGGCATGTACCTGTTTCCGTTACCCCACGATGCCGCCATCGACAGTATGACATTACATATTGGTGAGCGACGCCTGCAAGGTGAGATATTTCCTAAAGCAGAGGCAAAACAGCAGTTTGAGCAGGCAAAAACCAGTGGAAAACAAGCCAGCTTACTCGAACAGCAGCGGCCGAATATGTTTACCACCCAGGTGGCTAACTTAGCCCCAGGTGAAACCTTAGTGGTAGAGATTGCCTATCAGCAATTGGTCAATTACCAAGCGGGAGAGTTTAGCTTGCGTTTTCCGCTGGCGATCACGCCTCGCTACGATAATGATCCCGCAGTGACTTCATCCCCAGCTAATGGCAATGGTACTTATGCTCAAGCAAAGCTGTTAGCAGCAAAAAAAGTGGGCTCTGCGTCTTCGGTTGGTAAGGTAAACCTCAATATTCATCTCGATGCGGGTCTACCTTTAGCCAGTATTGATGCACCCTATCATAGGCTCAAGCAAGCGTCACTTGAACAGGGGATTACGGCGCTGCAATTAACCCAGACTTTAGCGGCAGATAAAGATTTTGTCTTGCGCTGGCGTCCTGAGCTGACACAGGCACCGACCGCCGTTGCTTTTGCTCAGTCGGGTAAAACTCACCGCCGCACAACGGCTGAAGATACAGTACTTGCCGATAAGCAAGGTAGCGAAAATGACTATGCCATTGTTATGGTGATGCCGCCGCAAGCCGAGCACGCCGAGAAAATGGCGCGGGAACTCTTGTTGGTGATCGATACATCGGGCTCGATGCACGGTGATTCAATGGCGCAAGCCAAAAGTGCTTTGCAATATGCGCTCGCGGGGCTGACTCCAGCGGATACGTTTAATGTGATTGCGTTCGAATCGACAGTGCAGACATTATCGACATCTGCATTGCCAGCCACGGCGGCGAATTTAGGGTTGGCTAATCAGTTTATTCAAAATCTTGTGGCCGATGGTGGCACCGAAATGGCCCCAGCGTTACTGCGTGCCTTTGCCCATACGAGTCCAGATGAGTTACAGCCATCAAGAGATACGCGTCTTAAGCAAGTGGTGTTTATCACCGATGGCGCAATTGCTAACGAGCAGCAGCTGTTTGAACTTATTGCCGACCATATTGGTGACAGTCGCCTGTTTACTGTGGGGATTGGCGCCGCGCCTAATGGTTTTTTCATGCAACGAGCGGCGCAAACCGGACGCGGCACATACACCTATGTCGGCAAACTGGATGAGGTTAGCACGCAAGTGGGCCAGCTGCTGGCCAAGATCGAACACCCCTTGGTGAGCAATATCGATTTACGCTTGAGCGATGGCACTATTCCCGATTATTGGCCGGTAAATATCGGCGATCTCTATTTAGGCGAGCCTGTGATGGTGGCGGTCAAACTCAAATCGAATCAACATCAATACCAGAGTGATGAGCTTATCGTTTCGGGTAACTTCGGTGGTTCGCAGTGGCAACGGCGCGTCGGATTGCAACGCGATGATAAAGCCAAAGGGCTTGATCTTATCTGGGCACGCAAACAGATTGAGGCGCTCATGTTGAGTAAAAATAGTAGTAATGTTGAGCGCGTAAAGCGTCAAGTGACTCAAATCGCACTGGATCACCATTTGGTGAGCCCCTACACCAGCTTGGTGGCGGTCGATAATCGTATCGTGAGACCCGCAGAGCAAATGAGTCTCGATGGGATAGCCAGCACATTACTGCCTCAAGCATCCATGGGGCAATGGCCGCAAACAGCCAGTGAGAGTCGGCTCTTTTTAGCCATTGGTAGCATGTTGCTGCTACTACTTGGCGCCTATTGGGTAAGTTATGCCGGTGTGATGCAGCGCGGCTTGTTGATGTGCTTGCAACGTATACGAGGAAAAAGATGCCAGTACAGATAAGGGCTCATCGTCATCGCATCATGCTATTGGTTGGTATTGTTGCGATTGTATTTTTGTTTAAAGGAGGCTATATGCAAGCGAAGGCACATTTTGCCCAATTTCTAATCGAGCAGGCGTGGAGCGATACCTTAAATGATGGTAAGCAACATAAGCCATGGAGTTGGGCCGACACATATCCCGTGGCTAAGCTGCAATTTGTTTCAGGGCAGGGGCAGTTGCAGGGACAAGCCTTATATGTATTAGCGGGGGCATCAGGCAGAAACTTAGCGTTTGGTCCTGCCACGCTAATGGGGGCAAATCAACTTAATGGCTGGGGGAACACTGTGATTGCTGGCCATAGAGATACTCATTTTGCCCATTTAAAAGGGGTGCAACCTGGGCAACTACTGCGGGTGCAAGATAGCTCGTCAGCAACGATTGATTATCGGGTAGTGTCGATTCAAATTGTGGCCGAAGCCGATACTAGGCTACTTGATGGGCAAGAGGATTTGCAGCTAACCTTAGTCACCTGTTATCCCTTTGACAGCTTGAGTGCGCAAAGTCGCTGGCGTTTTGTGGTGATAGCGGAGCCTGTGGCGGCAAAGCCACAAATACAGCTGGCCTCAGTTGCTGCTTAAGTGATGTTTTATAATATGAGCGGCGCTGCGGGTTTATTTTCAGCGCCGCGTGAGGGTTCATTTCATTTAGATGGGCATCACACGATTGCGCCCGAGTCGTTTGGCATCATAAAGAAAACCGTCACTGCGCTCAATTAGCTCGGCTGGACTATCTTGCTTGTGCCACTCGCTGACCCCAAAAGAGGCAGTAATGGTATCGATCAACTGGTCTTTACGACGATCTTTGATACTGACTTTTTCCAGTGAACGGCGCATGGCTTCGGCCAGATGTCGCGCCTTACGCTGGTGGCTTTTAGGGACCAAAATGGCAAATTCCTCACCGCCAAAGCGGTAAATTTTACTGCCATCGCGGCACGCTTCACTTAGGCGTTTAGCGACGGCCTTTAGGACGTTGTCGCCAAGTAGGTGGCCGTAAGTGTCGTTAAAGCTTTTAAAATGATCAATGTCGACCAAAATAAGGCAAGTGCCTTCAGGGGCTTGCGAGAGAATGCCGGCCAAATCTTGATCGAACGCTCGGCGATTGAGCACACCGGTTAGCGCATCATAATAGACATCTTTTTCTGAGCGTTTCAACTTGTCGCGTAGGGCATCTATCTCTTGTTGTGCCTGTTGTAATTTGGCGGTAAAAAATTCGGTACTGGTGCGTATGTCATCAGACTCTTTTGCCAAATTACGTACTAGCCCGAGAACTTTTTCTAGGCTGACCCCTTCCTCGTCAATGCGATTGAGTTGCTCGAAGTTGTGATCTATCCGCTTTTGAAAGCCTTTGGCATCATGGTTGGTATCTTTAAGTGATTGCGATAGTTCCAGCGTCATGGCTTCTAAATTTTGCCGCATGTCCAGTACATCGATTTCAACTGGATCAGACAAGTGTTCGCGATACAATAATTGTGCATTGACGGGGGGACAAGTTTGATACTGGGCTACTAGGTTATCCATTTTTTCAACTAGTACCGGATGTTGCTCACCCACATAGGCGTACCATAATGCGTAATTTGTTGGGGTGGTGGGGATCTGATGTTTTAACATCAGTGGTACTGCTTTTTTTAGGTTGATGGCTGCTGTACGCATCAGATCTTTTGACATGGTGAAAGCTTCCTCGCGGTACTGACCATTTCTTGAGTAGCAGTTTACGCAATATTCATCGGTCTAGACGCGATATGAGTCGCATTAATGCCTCGCAACCGCGAGGCTCGTCTTGGTTCATTAATGTTAGCCGCTTAATGATGATTATGGATTGGGCTGTTGATTTGGCGCCCAATCAAGCCAATCAGTCTGTGGTTTATCATGTAGGATAAAAGCCTGATTGCTGCCCAGTCGATTGGCTGAGCTGGTCACCGCTTGTGTCGCGACCCCGATACCACCAGTGAGTATGGTCTCAAGTGATCCTGTTTCTATTTGTGCGCCAGAAAATAGACCTACATCGATCTTGATGCCTGACATATCCCAAAATTGACTGCTTTGATTGACTAAATGTTGATAGCGCGTATCGATTTGTGCTCGCATGTTGACTTCAGTTCCGTTGTTTGATAGCTGGTAATGGGCTATTTCACCAATCTTAATGCCGCGAAAAATAATGGGACTGCCTATTCTTATGGAGCCTAAACTGCTGTCGATAAGGGTCACTTGCAGCGAGCCATCATCTAGTTGCACTGGGTTGTGGGTTAGACCAATAAAATGCTGACTTAAATGTTGACTATTACCAGGAAGGACTGCCACGTAGGGGCCGGTAAGTAGGGTTTCAGCCGCCTGAATGCCAGATAACGAAATCTGTGCATCGACTAAAAAATATTGCGCATCTTGGCGGGTAAATGCCTTGGCATAATCTCCATAAAGATAAGCATCGACATTCACCGTACTGAGGTCGTCATTGAGTTTAACCTGCTCGATTTCACCCACCTGATGACCTAAATAGCGAATAGCGGCCTTGGCCGCTAACTTAGTTGTGGCGGGAAAACTAAGCGTGATAGGGGTTGCCTTGGCTAAAGCAAGCGCCTTAGAGCCATATAAGTGTTGGCGATTAACAGCATTATCGCTATCGAGTAGGCCTAAACTTACGCTCCCTTTGATCGCGCCATTCAAAGGCGCAACCTCTACATTGACACCTCGTAAGCTGGCATCGACAGTCAAGGCGCTGTTACGCCAAAACACAGTTTTAGGGGTTAACAGTGAGTCAAATTGCTTATCAATACCTAGGGTGATGGCAAAATTGTTGCTCTGCGGCTGCCAAGCCACATCGAGCACTTGGCCAATTTGCATCTTTTTAAAATAGAGCGGCGATGTCACACTTAAATCGGCGCCGTCTGGGCTCAACAGGGTGATGCGTCGCTGAGCCGCTTGACTGATGGCTTCCTTCGCCTGTTTCTGCGAGCTAAATAACGCTAAGGTGCTGTGCTCTTTTACTAGGGTTAAAGATTTGCCTTGAATTAGACTGATCGCCCCTTGAGTGAGTGTATCTAAGTCACGAGTCTTCACCGTGATCCCATCAATTGATGCGTCAATAGCTAATGCTGATTCAGGGATGAAATAACTACCAGATGAAATAAGCCTTTGATATTCTGGCCATATATCTATTGAATATTCGACGCCGCTGTAATCTTGTTTAAACCGCACAGCGCTGACACTGCCAATAGGCAACTGTTTAAAGCGAACCTGTGCTCCAATGTTGATGCCTGGGTTTTCGTTGGCCGTTAATGTCAACGCGAAAGGTTGGTTATGTAATGGCGGGGCGCTATCGAGTAGTGGATACTGTGCTAAAGGCTCACCTGTACCGGGCATAAAATTGATCACGCTACCTGTGAGTAAGCGTGCGGCATGTTTAATCCCCTGTGTCGAAATGCCGGCGCCTTCGACCCAAAATTGTGCCGTACCACTCAAGAGATGGGCATAGTCGGTATCGAATGTTGCATCAAATTGGACGCCAGCGTCACTTAAATGTGTGTGGGTGACGCGGCCTATCTCTATGCCACGAAATACAATGCTGGCACCCGTTTGAATGGCATCGGCGTTACTGGCCAGCAGTGAGAACCCCACGCCACCAATGGCGGCATCTTTATTATCAAAAATGGTATAGTGTTGATTTGGCTCGGCTTGGAGGCCATTAGGATCGGATGAAAAGCTGACGCCACCGGCTAAAATGGCTGACAGACTCTCGGTTTTTACCTTGATACCCGACAGTGAAGCATCGACGGCTAAACCTGAGACGTTCCAGAATTGTGAGTTTTGTTTCACTAAATGTGTGTACTGTTTCTGTATGTACGCATTAAATAAGATACTGCTGTCATTGACTAAGCGATAACTGAAAATTTTTCCGACCGGTATTTGACGATAAAAGATTTGCGAGCCTATATCGAGAGAACCTAAGGTAGGGCTACTCAGTTGCACCATTAAACCGTCGGAACCTGGTGCGACTGGCGGGGCTTGGTCTTCGGCGATAAACTCACTGCGATCATTGCCATCACCGGGTTGAATGGCGATATAGTTACCGGAAAAAAGCGCATCGAGCCCCTCAACACCTGTGATTGAGGCTTTAGGGGTGACCAGCCAAAATTTGGTGTTGTCTTTTAAAAATGGGGTAGAGCGATAATCCATCAACAGATCGACATTCACACCTTGCAGAGCATCATCGATGCTAATGTCGACCACTTTACCTACGGTTAAACCTTGATAACGTACTAAGGTTTTACCGACGTCGATACCTGTGGCACTCGGAAAATGGATACGCACATCGATACCCGATTCTCGGATACTCTTGACGCCCAGCCAAGCACCCAACGCCAGCGCGATGATAGGTAACAGCCAAATTGGCGAAAATAACTTTTTCTTTACTACTTTAGGTGTTTCAATTTTTGTCATTTTTCGCTTCCAATCGATCCCAGAGTAAACGCGTGTCTAATACTTTCGCCGCCAGTTGTGTCAGTAAGACGACTAATGCAAACGCCGTTGCAGCAGGGGCGGGTTTAGCATCAAATATTTGTCCCATATTAACTAAGGCGGCCGTTATCGATATAACAAACAGATCCAACATTGACCATCGCCCAATCCATTCAATGATGTGAAAGCCTGTCATTAATGTCTTTTTTGAAATAGGTAGACGATAACTTATGGCAAGCAGGTAGGTTGCCAACCCGATAATTTTAAGCATGGGCACTAGAATACTGGCGGTAAATAAAATGATAGCAATAGGCCATAAGTCTAGATGAATCAAATGATTAATACCGCTAAAGATGGTGTCTCGGCGAACTTGTCCTTGGCTTGTCATTACCGTAATTGGGTACAAGTTGGCTGGCACCAACAACACGGCTGCGGTGATCAGTAGTGCCCAGCTTTTTTGGATGCTGGCATAATCTCGGCTCTGTACGTGTTGGCCGCAGCGTTGGCAATAGTTATCTTCAATCCGGCATAGTTTGGCGCAAGTAGGGCAACAGGTGATCCCCGCTGCTTGTCCTTGCGAGTTGCTGTGAGTGTCATTCATTTAGCTGGTTCCACATATGCTCGATATCATATTCACGCTGCAAGAAAATCACCACAATAAATAAAATACTGAAGGAGAATGTCCCTATACCAAAATAGAGGTCGGTGTAGTCGGAGAGTTGAAACACTGAAACAAAGATACTAATCATATATATCTCGAGCATAGTCAACTCAGTCAACAGGCTATGCCAGCGCAACAGGTGTCGGTAAATATTACGAAAAAAGGGATTTTTCATTTGATACTTAACGATTAAAATTTGTGTTAATACAGACAAGATGAGTAAACCTGGGGCGATAACCGCAGCCACTAAAACTGCAATGCCAACCACCCAATACCCTTGAGATGCCACCGACATCGCCCCTTGAATCACGGTTGTGGTGCGTACACTGCCTAAAAAATGTAACTCTAATACAGGGAAAATGTTAGCAGGAAAATACAGTACTAAAGCGGTAATGCACAAGGCGAGCATGCCATTGATGGAGCAATATGGGGTGTCATACAAATTACTATGGCAGCGAGGACAGAGGGCTCTTACCCCAATAGGTAACGCCCGCTTGCTGACGATTAAGTCACACGAGCGGCACAGGATAATGCTCTTGTCTAACACATTTTTATCGGAAGTAATGATGCGTATTCCTATCGTTTGGGACGGGTGAAATACATTATTGCCCCCTATTTTTCAGATCCAAAAAGCCGTTGTCTATGCATGTCGTTACCATGATGCCTCAGTGTCAGTGAAGTCATTGATAGCAAAATAATAGAACAAGATTCTATCAGATAAATTTGAACACTTGCATAACAACTTGTATTTATGAGATTCTAGGACTGTATATAAAAACAGTATGAGGGCAGGCATGGCAGTTATAACGAAATTTGTCGTAGTCAGAGAAGGGGTAGAGAAGATGACATTCACATCTAAAAAAGAGGCCGATGCCTTTGATAAGATGCTCGATATCGCCGACAATCTTCTTCCTTTTATCGAACAGGCTCAGTTAGGCCTTGATGACGATGCATTGGAAAAATTGAGTTTTTATTTAGCTGAAAATAAAGATCAACTGATGGGTTTATTAAAGGGCGGTGCGGTAACCAAACCTGCGGCAGTAAAAAAAGCCAGTAAAAAAACTGAATCAAAAGCATAATTTATTAGGACACCCTATGACTTCTGTGTGTTATGACACTTTAGCTCGCCAAACTGAGGCGCTATTTAGCGGCGAAGATAACCTTATCGCAGCCATGGCTAACTTTTCCGCATTAATTAATGACAACCTTGACGATATCAATTGGGCTGGATTTTATTTGGTTGAGGGAGAGCAGTTGATATTAGGGCCTTTCCAAGGAAAAGTGGCTTGTACTCGTATTCCAATGGGCAAGGGGGTTTGTGGCACATCAGCGCAGACCAATACCACGCAACGTGTCGCCGATGTACATCAATTTGTCGGCCATATTGCCTGTGATTCGGCGAGTAATTCTGAAATTGTCATCCCATTAAGACGCAATGGCCAAGTGATCGCGGTTCTCGATATCGATAGCCCATCTTTGGACAGATTTGATAAAGTCGACGAAAATGGCCTTGAATTAGTAGTAAAAAGTTTGGAAAAGGCTTTATTTGCTTAAACTAACATCAATTTTGCGCAATTGGTGGTCGCATTCGTATCTAGCAGGCTTATAATAGGCTGCTTGGCGAACATCAAAAACGCTGGGGAGTATTTCATTGCTTGAAATGAATACTTGGCGTTTGTTAAGTGTAATTGATAAGGTATGTTAGACGAAACGCTAACGGGTGTATCTACGCTAGGTAAGATCATGCCCGTTAATAGCATCTAACAAATATGAACGACACGCCCACCAATAGATGTTTGGTGTGGTGATAGTCCCTTTTTTAACTGTGGAAGTAATGATGGAATCAACAGAAAAGTTGACCGACACCAACGCTATTCTTGCGTATTTATATGAAACATTTCCTTTGTGCTTTATTGCTGAAGGTGAAACTAAACCCCTTAAAATTGGATTGTTTCAGGACTTGGCTGAAAGGTTAGCTGATGATTCTAAAGTCAGTAAAACTCAATTGAGAATTGCCTTACGTCGCTATACTAGCAGTTGGCGCTACCTGAAAGGTATCAAAGCTGGGGCAAAGCGTGTCGACCTTGATGGCAACGAATGTGGTGAGCTAGAGCAAGAGCATATCGATCATGCACAAGCTACACTGAAAGAGAGTCAAGAAAAAGCCAAGGCTAAACGTCTAGCAAAAGCGGCAGCTAGCAAGGGCGAAAATACTCAGCCTAAGGCTGAAAAGAAGCCCTTTAAAAAGCCTGTGCCTAAGCGCAAACCTGCGGCGGCTAAAGTGGCCAAACCTGACGTTGCAGTACAAAATTTGACGCCTGCAGTCTTAGGCGAGTTGAAACCAAATCAACGCGTCAATGTCAAACTTGGTAAATCACCAGTAGCGGGTGTCGTACTCGACATCAAAAAAGAAGATATACAAGTGCAGTTAGATTCAGGATTAACCATTAAAGTGAAGGTTGAACATATCCTGCTATAACTGTTCTATTGTACAAAGGAGTAACTTGTTGATGCGAAAACTAACTCTGGTAGCTTCCATTGCCAGCATTTTTGTAGGATTCTCGGCTTGGGCATTGACGCCTACAATTCCATCAAGCGAGTTGCCCTCTTTGAATCAAGAGCCACAGCATAAAGTGGCGAGTAAGCGAGTGGCGGACACCTATGCACGTAATCATTATCATCGTTTTAACTTTGATGATGCCTTTGCTATGCAGGTGTTCGACCGCTACTTAAAGCAGCTGGATTATCGCCGTAATGTGTTATTACAAAGCGATGTTGACAGTTTTAAGGTCTATGCAACCGAATTTGATGACATGCTTAAGAGTGGCGATTTAGCCGCAGCGTATAAGATGTTTGACTTGGCTCAACAGCGCCGATATGACCGTTTCGCTTATGCATTATCCCTGCTCGATACTGAAATTGATTTTAACGTCCCGGGTGACAGCTATCATTACGATAGAGAAGAGGCGGCTTGGCCAAAAGATGAAGCCGAACTCGATGAGCTATGGCGTCAGCGGGTCAAATACGATGCCCTCAACCTCAAACTCACAGGTAAAACGTGGGATGAAATTGTTGAAGTGCTAGAAAAGCGCTACAACAACGCCATCAAACGCTTGAGCCAAACTAAGAGTGAAGATGTATTTCAAGGCGTGATGAATGCCTTTTCTCGCTCTGTAGAACCGCATACCAGTTACCTTTCTCCGCGCAACGCTGAGCGTTTCCAAATGGAAATGAACCTAAGCCTTGAAGGCATAGGCGCGGTGCTGCAGATGGATGAAGATTACACCGTAATAAAAAGTTTAGTTGCTGGTGGCCCTGCGGCTAACAGTGAAAAACTCTCCCCTGAAGATCGCATCGTTGGTGTTGGCCAAGAAGGTAAAGAGATAGTCGATGTGATTGGCTGGCGTCTCGATGATGTTGTTGAACTCATTAAAGGCCCAAAAGGCAGTAAAGTGGTGCTGCAAGTCTTACCTAAGAAAGGTGGCTCTTCAGCTAAACCCACTTATGTCACAATTGTTCGTGATAAGATTCGCCTAGAAGATCGCGCAGCGACCTCTGAGGTGATTGAGCCTTCAAGCGGAGATTATGCTGGTCGCAAAATCGGTGTCATTAAGATCCCAGGCTTTTACATGAACCTGTCGCAAGACGTGTTTAAAGAGCTGACCAAACTGAAACAAGAAAATGTTGAAGGGGTCGTCATAGATCTGCGTGGCAACGGGGGCGGCGCATTAACCGAAGCCACCTTGTTAACCGGCTTGTTTATTGAACAAGGCCCAGTAGTGCAAATTCGTGATGCCAACGGTAGAGTTTCACAAAACCGTGATAATGATGGTCGGGTTGCTTATGCAGGTCCACTGACAGTGATGGTCGATCGCTATAGCGCTTCTGCATCTGAAATTTTTGCCGCGGCGTTGCAAGATTATGATCGCGCACTTATCGTTGGTGAGTCGACTTTTGGTAAAGGCACAGTGCAGCAGCATAAAAGCCTCGGGCGTATCTATGATATGTACGATAAGCCGATTGGGCATGTGCAATACACCATCGCTAAGTTTTACCGCATCGATGGCGGCAGCACCCAAATTAAAGGTGTCACACCCGATATTCCGTTCCCTAGTGCCTTAGAGCCGGGTGAATATGGCGAAGCCGAAGAAGATAATGCATTGCCGTGGGACAAGGTGCCGATGGCTCAATACAGCACCCTAGGCGACATCAATTCAAATTTGGTGGTTAATTTAGATGGCCGTCATCAACAACGAATTAAGCAAGACGTAGAATTTAGCTATATTTATCAAGATATTGCAGAATTTAAGAAAAGCCATAAAGAAACCAGTGTCTCCTTAGTGGAAAAAGAGCGTATTGCCGAACGTGAGGCGAGTGATAGTAAGCAGTTAGCACGTTTAAACGAGCGCCGTGCTGTTAAAGGCTTAACACCATTGACATCGCTCGATGATGCCGACGATGAGATGGCGTTACCCGATGCATTCTTAGATGAAACTGTGTTTATTACTCTCGATATGGTAGACATGGAACAAGTGGCTAAAAATCAGTCTAAATAAATGGCTGCCTAGAATAAAAAACGCGCTATTGGCGCGTTTTTTTTATCAAATTTTAAGTGACAAGAGGAACTGTGATGACGCAAGTTCAAGCGAAATACCTAAAAGATTACCGCGCACCAGATTATACCATTAGCCATGTAGCGCTTGACTTTGTGTTGGCTGGCAGTGATACCAGAGTGACGGCAACCAGCCAAGTGCGTCGTCTAAATGACAGCGCGACTTCCTTATTACTCGATGGTGAAGCGTTGTCGATTGAGGCCTTGACCGTTGATGGTAACCCTTATCCTTATCAAGTCCAAGATGGTCAACTGTTGCTGGAAAATCTAGCCGCTGAGTTTGAACTGCAAGTGATAACCCGTCTTGACCCTGGGGCGAACTCAGCCCTTGAAGGCCTTTATATGTCCGATGGCGCCTACTGCACCCAATGTGAGGCGCAGGGGTTTAGACGCATCACTTATTTTCTCGACCGCCCAGATGTGTTAGCGATTTACACTGTGCGAGTGGAAGCCGACAAGCAAGCGTTTCCTTATTTGCTCAGTAACGGTAATCAAGTAGAAGCTGGCGATCTTGATGGTGGTCGTCATTTCGTCTGCTGGCAGGATCCGTTTCCAAAACCTGCTTATTTATTTGCTCTGGTAGCTGGTGATTTCGACCTGCTACAAGACAGCTTTGTGACCAAAAGCGGTCGCGAAGTTGCACTGCAAGTTTTTGTGGATAAAGGTAACTTGCATAAATCCCATCATGCGATGGCATCTCTGAAAAAGTCGATGGCTTGGGATGAACAGCGTTTTGATTTGGAATACGATCTCGATATCTACATGATTGTTGCGGTCGATTTTTTCAATATGGGCGCCATGGAAAATAAAGGCCTCAACGTATTTAACACCAAGTATGTGTTGGCCGATACCGCATCGGCAACGGATGATGATTATCATGGCATCGAATCTGTAGTAGCCCATGAGTATTTTCATAACTGGACCGGCAATCGCATCACTTGTCGTGATTGGTTTCAATTAAGCTTGAAAGAGGGCTTAACGGTTTTTCGGGATCAAGAATTTAGCTCAGACGTTGGTTCGCGCGCGGTTAATCGTATCCATGCGATTAAGGTCATCAAAAACCAGCAATTTGCCGAAGACAGCGGCCCTATGGCTCATGCCATTCGTCCCGAATCTGTAATTGAAATGAATAATTTTTATACCGTGACTGTGTATAACAAGGGGGCTGAAGTGATCCGCATGATGCACACCTTGTTAGGTGAAACCGGCTTTCAGGCAGGGATGAAATGTTATGTTGAACGTCATGATGGTCAGGCGGTCACCTGTGACGATTTTGTGGCGGCGATGGAAGATGCCAGCGGTGTCGATTTAAGCCAATTTAGACGTTGGTACAGTCAATCGGGAACGCCCTTAGTCACAGTCAAAGAGGAATATGATGCTGGGGCGAAGCAGTATCGCTTACATATTTCGCAGCGTACATTGCCTACTGCAGAGCAAGCAGAAAAATGGCCGTTACATATTCCGTTTGATCTCGAACTGCTGAGCGCCGAGGGTGAATCGATACTCAATCGAGTACTCGATGTCACACAAGCAGAGCAGACTTTTGTGTTTGATGATCTACCAAGTGCCCCTGTGCCGTCGTTATTACAAAATTTCTCGGCGCCAGTAAAATTGCTCTTTAACTACAGTATTGAGCAGCTGCTCCACTTAATCCGCTTTGCCTCGAGTGAAGTGGCTAAATGGGAAGCATCGGTGACGTTATTTAGCCAGTCTGTGTGGCACAATGTGGCTAGCCTTCAAGCGGGACAAAGCATGCACATCGACAGCCGTTTAATTGATGCAATAAAAGGCTTATTGCTGGAGCCGGATCTCGATCAGGCCTTACTGGCCGAAATATTACATTTTCCCAATCTGTCGACCCTGATTGAGCAAGTCAATGAGGCCGATATCGATGCCTTGTCGATGGCGCGTACATTTGTGCTTGAAGAGATAGCCAGTGGCTGTGAAGATGAGTTACTGGCTCGATACCGAGAGCTGGCGGCGATTGATGCACCTGAGGCTCGCTCGCTGAAGAATGCGGCCTTGTTATTATTGCTCAATGTGTCAGATGAACATCAAACCTTAGCCGAAAACCAATATCGTCATGCCACTAATATGACTGACAGTTTAGGCGCGCTAACGGCGCTCAATAGTGAAGACAGTGTGCTTAGGCAAACGCTGCTAGATGATTTTCAGCAGCGCTGGTCTCAAACGCCACTGGTGATGGATAAATGGCTGACGTTACAGGCCACCTGTGCAGGTGATGAGCGCATCGACGCGATTAAAACCTTGATGCAACACCCAGCTTTTAGCCTGTCAAATCCTAACCGTGTTCGCGCGTTAATTGGGGCGTTTGCGGCGGCAAACTTGGCGGTATTCCATCGTCAAGATGGCGCAGGTTATCAATTATTAACTGATGTCATTATTGAGTTGAATACGCTTAATCCACAGGTTGCGGCGCGCATTATTACGCCGTTAATACAGTTTAAGAAGTTTGATGAGAGCCGACAGGTATTGATGCAGCAATCATTACAGCAAATACTTGCCCTGCCACAACTGTCGAATGATCTGTTTGAGAAAGTGTCCAAGGCATTGGCATAAACTGTTAGCGACGAGGCAGCCTCTGCCTCGTCATTTTTGTTCTTATTATTGTTGACGATATTATGGTCTTTTTCTTTTCAATTTATGTCAGTTACCATGATTTTTTAAATTATTATCAAGGATATGTGGATAAAGTCGAAGTTAAGGAAACTGGGGGTAAAACGCTGTGGATCAATGCCCGTCACTTTCGACCTTTCTTAACAACAGGTGGCCTGTCTGGTCATTTTAGATTAGAGCTCGATGATGCAGGGCAGTTTCGTTCTTTGACTCGCGCACAATAAACTAGAGTAATTACTTCAAACGGGTGATCGTAAATCTCCAGCTTAATCTTTCCCATTTTATAAATATAATTGCTTGTTTATTATTGCTTTTTTGATACACCTTCCTTTTTGTTAATCTCTTGTATCTGTTTATTTAAATCGTGCGTTTGAAATGTACGGTTTTATTTAGCTTAAGTATCCAAATATCAAGGTAATTTTCTCTTTTTACACCTTGCTCATCGATAGTAAATGCTGTAACAATGGTGTTACCTGTACGCTAACAAGATGTTGGCTACCATTCCTATAACAAAGAATCCAGCAGGTTACGGAGAAGAGCTAAAATGAAAAATCTTAAAAATGGCTTTAATAAGTCAACGCTTGCTTTGGGGATTATTGCAGCGTTGAGCATCACAACCACGCCACTTGTTCAGGCGGTGTCGTTTGATTGGGGGGAAGTGCAAGGTTCGTTTGATTCAACTTGGAGTGCTGGCGCAAGTTGGCGAGTTGAAGAGCGAAACTGGGATGATCATATTGGTAAAGTGAATCACCCGCGCTTCGACTGGTCAAATTATTCCGCGTTTAACAATACCAAATATTCTTCAGCAGAGATCTGGGCTCAACCCGGCTCATATTCCAGTAACGGCGACTTGAGTAACATGCTCTATTCTCAAGGCGACGTTACTTCAATGGTGTTTAAAGGCCTACATGAGCTGTCGTTACAATATAAAAACTATGGTCTGTTTGCTCGTGGCATGTACTTCTACGATCAAAAGGCCAATGACGGCAGTTATGGTTACAGTGACCCATTAACGGGTAAAGAATATGATCCTTGTGCCGACTCCGAGGCCTCTAAGGTGCAATGTAAAGATGTGCGCCTGCTCGATGCGTTTGTTTACGGTAATTTCGATTTTAATGATGGTGCTAACCCGCTAACAGTTCGAGTGGGTAACCAAGTCGTGTCGTGGGGGGAAAGTACCCTGATTGCCCACGGTATCGGTGTGATTAACCCGGTGGATTTGAATATTCTTAATGCTCCAGGGGCTGAATTAAAAGAAGCCTTTAGGCCACAGGGCATGGTGTGGGCATCACTGGGGGTTACCGATTTCCTGTCTGTTGAAGCTTTCTACCAATATGATTGGGAACCAGTATGGGTACCAACACCCGGCTCGTTTTTTTCCACTAATGACTTTGCCGGTTATGGTGGCTATGGTCAAAATGCGCAGCTGGGCTTTAATGCTAACCCAGACATGAATCTCGATTTTATTGTCTCAGAATACAATAACTTGTTACAGATGATGGCTTCGGGGCAATATGATGCCGAGACCTTAGGGAAATTGGCTTTAGCGTATCCGACCAAAGCCACTCTAGTTAAAGATCAAGCCAGTGCCAGTGATTCAGGACAGTACGGTGTTAAGTTTGGTTACTATGCGCCAGAATTGGGTGAAACTGAATTTGGTTTGTATTACATGAACTACCACAGCCGCCGTCCTTTGATCAGTGGCACCGCGGCTAATTTTACTACCGAGGCGATTGGGCGAGACTTAGCTAAGCTGGGCGCCGTTGCTGCTGCCGGAGGCACAGTCGATCGTAACACCTTATTAGGGCTAGAAACCTTTTCTAAGGCACAAATTGAATATCCTGAAGATATTCAGCTTTATGGCTTCAGTTTTAACACCTTGATTGGTGATACGTCCGTTGCGGGTGAAATAGCCCATCGTCAAGATGAGCCGCTGCAAATTGATGACGTTGAACTCTTATTTGCCGCCATGCCTCAGCAACTCGCCAATGCCGGATTGCGCCCTGATTTAGACGGTATATCGCAAATTAAAGGTATAGGCTCAGGCGAGTCAGCCAAAGGGTATATTCTGCGTGATACTACTCAAGCACAGGTTACCTTTACGCATTTATTTGGCCCTACTTTAGGCACCAGTAACTTAACCATGTTAGCCGAAGTCGGTGGTGTGTGGATCCACGATATGCCTGGCTTTGATGAGCTGCGTTTAAATGGCCCTGGCACGGCTCGTTCAGGGGGAAATCCTGATATGCCTGGCATTATCGAAGCCCTGCATAACGGCCCAGAAACCAATCCGTTCCCAACTGATTTTTCATGGGGTTATCGAATTGTAGCCAAGGCGGACTACAACAACTTGTTTGCGGGTGTGAACATGGCACCGCGCATTATCTTCTCTCATGATGTTAAAGGGATAACCCCTGATCCTATGTTCCTATTTACCGAAGGTAAGAAAGCGGTCGCTATCGGGGTTAACTTCGATTATCAAAGCCGTTGGGGAGCCGATTTCTCCTATAACTCTTTCTTTGGTGGTGTAGGCACGACTAATCAGATGTCTGATCGTGATTACGTGTCATTTAACATCAAGTATTCAATCTAATTCACAAGGACAATAACGATGAAGAAATTAGCCATATTGTCAGCTGCTGTGATCGTTGCATTGAGCGCCCCTGCAGCCATTGCCAAAGTATCAGAGGCCGACGCGGCCAAATTGGGCACATCATTAACGCCACTTGGCGGCGAAAAAGCGGCTAACGCAGATGGATCTATTCCTGCGTGGGATGGTGGTATTACGAAAGTGGTCGCAGGTTACGAAAAAGGGATGCACCATCCAGATCCTTTTGCTGCTGATAAAATTGAATTTACCATCACTAATGCTAACAAAGATAAGTACAAGGCAAATCTTACCGAGGGGCAACTCAAACTGTTTGAGCTCTATCCAGACACATACAAGATGAATGTGTATCAGACTCGCAGGACGGCTTCGGTACCACAATTTGTCTACGATGCCACCAAGGCCAACGCGACTCGTGCCGAGTTAATTGCCGACGGTAATGGTATTTCCGGCGCTACGGTTGGGATCCCATTTCCAATTCCGCAAAATGGGTTAGAAGCTATCTGGAACCATGTATTGCGTTTTCGTGGTGTGGACCTTGAAACCTCGCGCAGTCAAGCCGCACCTACGGCCAGTGGCAGTTATACCTTGGTTGAAACTGCTGAAGAGCTGCGCTTTGAATATTCACGTCCAGAAATGACGTTGGATCAATTAAAGGCCTCCAATACACTGTTTTATTTCAAGCAGGTAGTGACACAGCCAGCCCGCTTAGCAGGTACGGCGTTATTGGTTAAAGAGACGATGGATCAAGAAGCCCTGCCGCGCCAAGCTTGGACCTATAACACGGGCCAGCGCCGAGTGCGTAAGGCGCCCAATGTGGCATTTGATACACCAGGCACAGTATCTGATGGGCTGCGTACCACAGATGACTTTGACATGTTTAACGGCTCGCCTGTGCGTTATAACTGGGAGTTAATGGGTAAGAAAGAGATCTATGTCCCTTACAACGACTATAAGTTGCATTCAAATAAGCTCAAGTATGATCAAATCTTGCAGGCAGGTCATATCAACCCTGAGCATGTTCGCTGGGAAAAACACCGTGTATGGGTCGTTAAGGCGCAGCTCAAAGAGGGGATGCGTCATATCTATAAAACCCGAGTGTTTTATATTGATGAAGACTCTTGGCAAGTGTTGTTAACCGATATGTACGATAACCGCGATGAGTTGTATCGCGTCGGCGTAGCTCATGCGATTAACTACTATGAAGTGCCCACCTTGTGGACCACCTTAGAAGTTATCCATGATCTGCAATCGCGTCGTTATCTTGCTATGGGCTTAGATAACGAAGGTCGTATGTATAATTTTGATGCACAGTTGAGTGAGGCAAACTTCACTCCAGCAGCACTACGACGTGCGGGTATTCGTTAATCACCAATTAGGGAGAGGCCAAAAGGCCTCTCCATTACAAAAGGAAGTTTGTATGTCGTTTAGCATGCTTCGACTGGCCGTGTTGTCTGTGTTGCTTACCTCGAACATAAACACAGTGTGCGCCGAGACCGATATCAGCTCATCCATTCAACCATTAGCCGTGCACTCCTTAGTATTAGACTCAACGCTCAAGGCTGACACTGCCGTGGCGGTTGGTGAGCGCGGGCATCTGTTTATATTTGATGACAACTGGCTGCAGCGTCCATCACCAACTCAAGCCCATTTAACTAAGGTTTATCTGCTTGATGGCAAGCTTGGCTGGGCAGTGGGTCATGATGCCACGGTATTACACACCCAAGATGGCGGGCTTAGTTGGCAGGTGCAGATGAGTTCGCCTGAGATAGAAAAACCCCTCATGGATGTGCTGTTTTTCGATGAGCTCAACGGCATTGCCATTGGGGCTTATGGCATGTTTTATCGCAGTAAAGATGGCGGCAATACGTGGGAGCCTGAGTTTCATGCTGAGCTGTTATTTGAAGAAGATATTGCCTACCTTGAAGACTTAAAAGCCGAAGATGAAGCCTTATACCTCAGTGAACGCAGTACCTTGCTGCCCCATTTTAATCGCGTGGTACAGCTTGATGATTCGCGTTTATTAATGGTGGGTGAGTTAGGCTTAGCGGCGGTCTCAGAAGATAAAGGGATCAGTTGGCAGCGGCTCGATTTTCCTTATGACGGCTCCTTATTTAATGCTTTGGTGACAAGCAAAGGTGTCTACGTTATGGGGCTGCGTGGTCATCTGTTTAAGAGCGAGGATGGAGCAAATAGTTGGCAAGAGATAGCACTGCCGATCCAGTCGACCTTAAATGGTGGACTCATCGTCGATGATAACAAGATAAGGCTCGTGGGTAATGCTGGCGTGATTATCGATGTTTATCATGATGGTTCTGTTGCAATGGTCGCACAACGCCAAGGTGAAAATCTGGTTACTATTAGTCGGGATACTCATGGTAAACAATGGGTTGCGGGTACAAAAGGTTTCATTGAATTAAAACAAGAATAATAAGGCCCTGACATGTTAGATAAAGTAGTTAATGGATTGGAGTCGTTCCTTTTTAGGCAACGGGGATTGGTAATTTTTGCGTTTGTAATGGTGACACTCTTTTTGGGCTTTCAAGCCAGCCATTTACGCATGGATGCGGCATTTATTAAAAACATTCCGCTTAACCACAGTTATATGCAAACCTATTTAAAGCATCAAAAACAATTTGGTGGCGCTAACAACATTATGGTGGCAGTGGAAGACTCCAGCGGTAATATTTTTAATGCCAATTTTTTTGATTCGCTAAAGCAAGTACATGATCAACTGTTTTTTATTCCAGGAGTTGATCGGGCGCAAGTGAAGTCGTTGTTTTCTCCTTCGACTCGTTTTACCGAAGTGGTAGAGGACGGTTTTGCTGGTGGACCGGTGATCCCCGCTAATTTCTCTACCACGCCCGAAGGGCTAGAAGTCGTGCGCAGTAATATCGAAAAAGCCGGTATCGTTGGCCGTCTTATTGCCGAAGATTATTCTGCGGCGATGGTCACTGCCCAATTAATGGACTTTGATCCCCAAACGGGCGAGCCGTTAGACACCTTAGCCTTTGCCACTCAGTTGGAAAAAGAGCTACGCGAGCAGTATGAAAATGAACATATTAAAATCCATATCATCGGTTTTGCCAAAATGGCCGGTGATGTTGCCGAAGGGGCTAAAGGAGTTGTGTTGTTCTTTTTGATTGCCATTTTGGTGACGGCAATCATGGTTTACCTGTTTTCAAAATCAGTCAAATTGACCCTGTTGCCATTAGCGTGCAGCTTGGTGGCCGTGGTGTGGCAATTAGGTTTATTGACGGTTATGGGCTTTGGTCTGGATCCTATGTCGATTCTGATCCCGTTTTTGGTGTTCGCTATTGGGGTTAGCCACAGCGTACAGATGATCAATGCCGTGCGCCGCCGAGTGGGTGAGGGGGAAACCACTAAAGCCGCCGCTGCGCTGGCTTTTAGAAGCTTGCTAGTGCCTGGTGGCATTGCGCTGTTGTCCGATACTGTGGGTTTTATGACTCTGCTGGCCATCGACATCGGTATTATTCGCGAACTGGCGATATCGGCATCACTGGGTGTGGCGGTCATCATCTTAACTAACTTGATCTTGTTGCCTTTATTAATCTCATATACCCAGGTTAATCCGTTAGCGGTTAAGCCCCATGCGGGCATAGATAAGCTTTGGTTACGTTTATCCTATTTTGCCACGCCCAAATTCTCTGTTGTGGTATTAGTGCTAACGGTGAGCTTGTTTGCTGTTGGTTTGCAACAAGCCAATAAAATGCAAATTGGCGATTTGCAAGGCGGCGCACCAGCGCTGCATTTTGACAGTCGTTATAATCAAGACACCTTCTATATAACTGATAAATTTTCGGTGACCACAGATGTGATGACCGTTATCGTTGAGGCATTTCCAGAAGCGTGCACTTACCATGATGTATTGATACAAATCGATCAGTTTGAATGGTTAGCGGCCAATACCCCAGGGGTTGAATCAACGGCAAGTTTGGCATCGATTGCTAAGCGGGTTAACGCCGGCTTTAACGAGGGCAATCCCAAATGGCAGGTGCTGCCGCGTACCACAGCGAGTCTGGTGCAAGCGGTAGGGCAAATCCCCACCACGTCGGGGCTGCTTAACGGAAATTGCTCGGTGATGCCGGTTTACCTGTTTTTAACCGATCATAAAGCCGAAACCATAGAAGTGGTGATCGACAAGGTCAAAGCGTTATCGGCGCAAATGGATAACGATAAAATCAGCTTCAAATTGGCATCTGGCCCCGTAGGGGTGATGGCTGCAACCAATGAAGCGGTTGCCGAAGCGCAGCTACCCATGATGTTGTATGTTTACGGCGCTGTATTTGTGCTGTGTTTGATAAGTTTTCGCTCATTAAGGGCTACGGTTGCGGTGATTTTACCCTTGTATGTGGTATCGACCTTAGCGCAGGCGTTAATGACTCAGCTGGATATTGGTCTTGCAGTTAGTACGCTCCCCGTCATTGCATTGGGGGTGGGTATTGGTGTCGATTATGGTATTTATATCTTATCGACCATGGCTGTGAAGCTACGTGACGGCATGCCGGTGCAAAAAGCGTATCATCAAGCGTTAATCGAACGAGGTAGTGCGGTGATCTTCACTGGCTTAACGCTGGCGATTGGGGTGAGCACTTGGTTTTTCTCGGCGTTAAAATTCCAAATGGACATGGGGATCTTGCTGACATTTATGTTTTTAGTAAATATGTTAGGTGCCATAATTATTTTACCGGCGATAGGGGCAGTATTCTGGCGAAACCCAAAGCAGTAATGTATTAGGAGAGCAGATGCTCTCCTTTTTTTTGCATACTTTTTGAATAGTTACGCTAAGATTTCGATTGTTTTTTCATCTAATGAGATTAAACCCTGTGAGCGACACAATTTAGCAGGATCTACCACTGAAATAATCCTCGAAATATGGCACATTTAGTAATAGACTTCGCGCTATGACCTAGGTCACATTATTTGGCCCGTCATATGCTCTAGCATCCAGATAATTAAGAAAAGCGCTGCCATAGACCCTAAAGGAAACAGTAACATGGCCTTGAAAGATGCAATGCCTTCAGTATTACTTGAAAATGTAGTTAACCTTATTCACTCAAAAGTCCCTAATTCACAAGCTAAGCAGGTAGAGCAGTTCGCCACTTGCATTTATGCACATATGTCAAAAGATGATTTGCATGCACGTAATGATAGCGATCTTTACGGTGCAGTACTCAGTCTTTGGAATGTGGCTAATAAAACGCCAGTGGGTGAAACTCACATCCGCGTATTTAATCCAAGTCAATCTAAACATGGCTGGAAATCATCTCACTCTATTATTGAGGTGATCCATCCAGATATGCCGTTCTTAGTTGATTCGGTAGGCATGGCTCTTAATCGTATGGGTATCACTACCCATATGATGCTGCATACGCCGCTCACGGTGCAGCGAGATAAAGACGCTATTGTTAATGTTACCTATGGCGATGATAAAAACCAAAAATCAGAAAAAGTCGCTGTATTTCTTATCGAAATTGACCGCCTTAGCAGTGACGAAGATATCAAGAATTTAGAGAAAGAGATTGCTTCTGTATTGGGTGATGTGTCGGCATCGGTTAACGACTGGCAGAAGATGTCAAACAAGTTAACCAGTACGATTAAAGAGTTAGCCACCCGTCCTTTCCCAGGTGAAAAACGCGATCTTGACGAGGCGATTAACTTTTTAACGTATTTGAATAATCATCATTTCACCTTGCTCGGTTATCGCCGTTATAGCCTCAATAAAGTTGAAGGTGACTTAGAGTTGGTGCCCGATAATGACACCAGTTTGGGCCTAATGAATGTGCCAGGTAAGCCTAAGTCTAACAAAGGTTTATTGTTGTCAACTCTGTCTGATACTGCCCGTAAAGAAGCCCTCGATAAAAGTTTGCTTATTTTAACTAAAAGCAGTGAAAAGAGCCGTGTACATCGTCCAGCCTATATCGATTATATCGGTATTAAACGTTTCGACAAAAAGGGCAACGTGATTGGTGAAGATCGCTTTATCGGCCTGTACGCTTCTAACTTGTATAATCGCAGCCCACGTGAGATCCCCCTCTTAGCAGAAAAAATCCAGCGGGTACTTGATGCCTCAGGTTTGACAGCTGGTTCTCATGATTACAAAGCCTTAATGCATATTCTTGAGACGCTGCCGCGTGATGAGATTATTCAAGCACGTGAATCAGAATTGGCCAGCATGGCGCGCGGCGTACTTGAGATGCAAGACCGTGACAAACTTAAATTGTTTGTGCGTAAAGATGGCTATGGCCGTTTCTTATCTTGCTTGGTTTATGTCTCAAAAGATCGTTATAACACCAAATTACGTGAAGATACCCAGCGTATTTTGGCGCAACATTTTAATACTAATGAAGACGTTGAATTTACGACTTATTTTTCAGAGTCAACGCTGGCACGTACTCATTACATTGTTAAAGTAGATAATAATAATACGGATGTAGATGTGGCTGCTATTGAAAATAACCTGATTGAAGCGGCGCGTTCTTGGGAAGATAAACTCAGTAGCGCATTAATCTCGGCACAAGGTGAAGAGTCGGGTAATCGCTTACTTAAGCGTTATATCGATGCATTTCCACGTAGTTATAAAGAAGATGCTTTGCCTAGCTCTGCCGTGGTTGATATTGAACACCTCGAAGCGCTTGATGATGATCACAAATTAGGCATGCTGTTTTATCAGCCGCAAGAAACTGCACTAAACGACAATAAAGTTAGGCTTAAACTGTTCCATAAAGATGAGCCCATTCACCTGTCGGATGTGTTGCCTATGCTAGAAAACTTCGGACTTCGAGTGATTAACGAACGTCCATATGAAGTCAAAACGGCCGATGGTGCCACTTTCTGGATTCTAGACTTCTTGATGACAGTTCAAGGAGCCGCCGTCGATAACTTGGCTGATAGCCAAGATAGATTCCAGACCGCGTTATCACAAGTGTGGAACAAAGAATTAGAAGATGATGGCTTTAACCGTTTAGTGTTAGCGACGGGATTAACGGGACGCGAAGTCTCAATACTGCGTGCTTATGCTAAATATATGCGTCAAATTGATGCTACCTTTAGCCAAGCCTACATTGAGCAAACCTTTAGTGGTTATCCACAAATCGCTGATTTGTTGGTTAAAATGTTCATTCGTAAGTTTAATCCTAAACTAAAAACACGTACATTGGCTAAGTTTGTCGAACAGATCAATCTGCGCCTAGATGATGTGTCTAGCCTAGATGATGACCGCATTATTCGTCGTTACCTAGACTTAATTAACGCAACATTGCGCACTAACTTCTATCAAACCTTGGCTGATGGTAGCAATAAACCATACATTTCGTTTAAGTACTCTCCAGAACTTATTCCTGAAATGCCACGCCCATTGCCTAAGTTTGAAATTTTTGTTTACTCACCGCGGGTTGAAGGCGTCCATTTACGGGGTGGTAAAGTGGCTCGTGGGGGGTTACGTTGGTCGGACCGCCGCGAAGATTTCCGCACTGAAGTGCTGGGTTTGGTCAAAGCACAACAAGTTAAAAACACAGTGATTGTGCCTGTCGGGGCGAAAGGTGGCTTTGTCTGCAAGCAATTGCCAAGCGAAGGTGGTCGTGATGCCATGTTTACCGAAGGTCAAGCGTGTTACCGCTTGTTCATTCGTGGTTTGTTGGATATCTCTGACAATATCATCGAAGGTGAAGTCGTGCCGCCTGTCAATGTAGTTCGTCATGACGAAGACGACCCATATTTAGTGGTGGCTGCCGATAAAGGCACCGCGACCTTCTCTGATATTGCTAACGCTATTTCAGAGGAATATGGCTTCTGGTTAGGCGATGCGTTTGCATCGGGTGGCAGTAACGGTTATGACCACAAGAAGATGGGGATCACCGCCCGAGGTGCATGGGAGTCGGTTAAACGCCATTTCCGTGAGATCGGTATCGATTGTCAAACCACCGACTTTACCTGTTTAGGTATAGGCGACATGGCTGGTGACGTGTTTGGTAATGGTATGTTGTTGTCTGAACATACACGTTTAGTCGCTGCATTTAACCATATGCACATCTTTATTGACCCAACTCCTGATGCTGCCTCTAGCTATAAAGAACGTGCCCGTTTGTTTACTTTGCCTCGCTCGAGCTGGGAAGATTACAACCCAGAGTTGATTTCAAAAGGCGGTGGCATTTTCTTACGTAGTGCCAAATCCATCACCTTGACCCCAGAGATCAAGACGATGTTGGATACCAAAAAGGCATCGATGACCCCTAATGAGCTGCTTAAAGAGCTGCTGAAGATGCGGGTTGATCTGATTTGGAACGGTGGTATCGGCACTTATATTAAAGCATCAAGCGAAACACATGCCGAAGTAGGCGACAGAGCTAACGATGCACTGCGCGTTAATGGCGGTGAAGTGAAGGCGAGTATCGTCGGCGAAGGCGGCAACTTAGGTTGTACCCAATTAGGACGTATTGAATATGCCGCTGCCGGTGGCCGCATTAATACCGACTTCGTTGATAACGTGGGTGGAGTGGATTGCTCAGATAACGAAGTGAATATCAAAATCTTACTTAATGCGTTAGTGGCAGAAGGTGAGATGACATTGAAGCAGCGTAACCGCTTATTAGTCGAGATGACTGACGAAGTAAGCCGTATTGTACTGCAAGATTGTAAAGATCAAACGCGCACCATCTCTGTGACTCAGGTACGTGGTGCCGAGCAACTGAAAGAGCAAATTCGTTTCATTCATTATCTCGAAAAAGAAGATAAGCTCGATAGAGCATTGGAGTTCTTACCTTCAGATGATGAGTTAGCCGAACGTCTGGCCAATGGTAAAGCCATGACACGTCCAGAGTTATCAGTGTTGGTGGCTTACGCGAAAATGGTGCTTAAAGAGCAATTATTGACTCCAGAAATTACCGAAGATAGCTTCTTGAGTCAGTTGTTAGTTGAGTATTTCCCTAAGCAACTGCAACAAAATTACACCGAGCGTATGGTAAACCATCCACTGCGTGCTGAGATTATTGCCACTTCATTAGCCAACGAATTGGTTAATGATATGGGGCTTAATTTCGTACAACGTATGCAAGATGAGACTGGTGCCTCAGTAGCAGAAGCTGCCATTTGTTACACTATGGCGCGTGAAGTGTTTGGTTTAGCAGAATTAACTAAATCTATTACGGCACTTAATGGTGTGGTACCAGCAGTGGTTCAAGGTGAGATGTTACACCAACTACGTCGTAATTTACGCCGCGCATGTCGTTGGTTCTTACGTCACCGCAGTCGTAACCAAGGTATTGAGCAGACGGTTGGCCTATATAGACCTGTATTTGAAGCGCTGCGTGAAAATGTGCATCAATATATGGTTGAAGATGAAGTCAACGAAATTGGTGCTGAAATCGCTGCGTTAGTCAAAGAGGGTGTGCCTGAGAAAGTGGCCACTGATGTGGTTAACATGAGTACTTTGTTCTCTGCATTGGATATTTCACAAATTGCTCAACTTGAAGATAAGCCAGTCGCCTTAGTGGCCGAAACTTACTTTAAGCTAGGTGCGAAAGTGGAATTGCATTGGTTCCTGGATCAAATTAGTGCTCAGCCTGTGGCTAACCATTGGCAAGCATTAGCTAGAGCCGCATTTAGAGAAGAGCTTGATTGGCAACAACGTGCGCTTAGTTCGGTTGTACTACGCACCTGTACCGACAGTTGTGAGGCTGACACCATTATTGCACAGTGGATCGAATCCAATCAGGGCTTATTGGAAAGATGGTTCCACATGCTTGCAGACTTTAAGACATCGCAAACCCACGAGTTTGCTAAGTTTTCAGTCGCGTTACGTGAGCTGAACCTGTTGATCCTTCATTGTGAAGGTCAATCGTAAAATTTATAATAATAATAAGCCCTGGCAATAGCCGGGGCTTTTTTCGGTCTAGGAGAATGCATGTTTTACAAAATTGCACAAAAAGTCATGTTTCAGATGGATCCAGAGAAAGCACATAATCTGGCGATTAATAGTCTGAAATCTACGGCTAATTCACCGCTTAATTGCTTCTATGCACAGCAGATTGAGCCTGCTCCCGTTAAGTTTATGGGGCTTACCTTTCCTAATCCTGTCGGTCTAGCCGCTGGGATGGATAAAGATGGTGAATGCATTGATGCTTTTCATGCAATGGGCTTTGGTCATATTGAAGTCGGCACCGTTACCCCAAGGCCACAACCGGGAAATGAACAACCTCGTCTTTTCAGATTAAAACCCGCTAAAGCCATCATCAATCGTATGGGCTTTAATAATAAAGGGGTCGACAATTTAGTCGCTAATTTAAAAGCGGCAAAATCAGGCGCCATGGTTGGGGTCAATATTGGTAAAAATAAAGACACGCCAGTAGAGCAGGGCAAAGAAGATTACCTTATCTGCATGGAAAAAGTGTACCAGTACGCAGCTTATATCGCGGTTAATATTTCATCACCCAACACCCCGGGCTTACGTTCATTGCAATATGGTGATTTACTTGATGATCTATTGGGATCGCTCAAAGCTAAACAACAGGATCTTGCTAAGCAGCATGGTAAATACGTGCCGATCGCATTGAAAATTGCACCCGATCTGTCATTAGAAGAGATCGAAAAAATTGCCGACTCATTAATTCGTAATGAATTCGATGGCGCAATAGCGACCAATACCACGTTAACTCGCGATGGTGTTAGTGGTTTAGTTAACTCAAACGAAGCTGGTGGATTAAGTGGTAAACCATTGAATTCATTGTCTACAAAAGTCATTAAACAACTTGCAGACTGTCTTAAAGGGAAAATTCCAATTCTAGGGGTTGGTGGTATTAACAACGCGAGCGATGCTATAGATAAACTCGATGCGGGGGCCACTATGCTACAAATTTATTCTGGGTTTATTTATCGTGGTCCAGAATTAATTAAAGAAATTGTTGATGCTTACCGAATTCAACACAAATAATGATCCTGCCGGGATCTAAGATCTGGTGCGATCGATATTATGATCGCGCCAGATCATTATAACGTATTGTTATCTATATTATAATCATGAGATTTTTTTTGATATTGGATGAAATATCATCTATTATCCGTCTGTATTGACAGTAATTAGGTACACGTTATGTTATTAATGCCACAAAGGGATTGGCAATGGATATATAACGACGCGTATGGAGTATTAAGCGTTTCGTTAGGCTCGGATATGGAATTTCTGACTCCCTATAAAGTAAAATTGCTCATTCCTGACGCATTAACGGCGATGCAGTTCAATGTTGAGCATGCGAAATTCTATATTGAATTTGTTGAGCGTCTGTCTAAAACGATGACTATTGCAGATGCTGTTAAAGTTCAGTTAGCGTTAAATGCGACAGCGGCTCATTATTTATTAAAACCACAAATGCCAAAGTCGTGGTTTTTTGATACATCGGCGATTTGTGTTTACAGCGAACTGGCTAAAATATTTCAACTCAGATGTCAGGGTGTTAATGTTGATGTTATGGTTGTTGAAAGTAATATTCAGGCATCGCTAGTGATGTTGTTATCGCCAAATCTCTTGCTGAGTGACACTAAGCAACTACAACAGTTTGAATGCATTAAAGTGATGAATGATAGACTACACCCAGTAAAAGCGAGTAGACAAATCGCTGCTGCTTAAGGTATCACTTATGCTACCGTGCAACTCTCTTTACGTTTTGTATTAAGTTTTAAATATCACGATAGGGGCCTCAAGCCCCTTTTTTGATCTACTTTGTAAGGTTCGACCTTTTATATTTACTATGTAATTAACTGTTTTAGTTATGACTTATCAATTGTGCTTGTTAATGGTGGAGTAAATTTAGACCGGCGCCAAGGTAATAGGAAGCGAGATTGATTAGAGTCAATAAATATAAGGGAGATTTAATTTAATAGAGATAAGAAGTAGATATTTTAATAAAGAAGGCAATAAAGGATGAAAGCGGGGGGAGTTAATTGGTCCAATGGAAAGTTAACGTGTGAGCTAATTATCTAAAAGTGCAGAGTAGATTGGGGTATACTGTTTCATCTGGCGTCCGTACTTATCAAACGCTGTAGTGTTTTAATTCTGCTACTCAAGAATTGGTTGCGGGAGCCGGATTGCTTTTTTGAAAGCTTATCGACGACCTTCGCTGCTTATATAAAGTGCTGAGCCCGACGAGCTACCATACTGCTCCATCCCGCGTCCGTATGTATCAAACGCTGTAGTGTTTTAATTCTNCTACTCAAGAATTGGTTGCGGGAGCCGGATTTGAACCGACGACCTTCGGGTTATGAGCCCGACGAGCTACCATACTGCTCCATCCCGCGTCCGTATGTATCAAACGCTGTAGTGTTTTAATTCTGCTACTCAAGAATTGGTTGCGGGAGCCGGATTTGAACCGACGACCTTCGGGTTATGAGCCCGACGAGCTACCATACTGCTCCATCCCGCGTCCGTATGTATCAAACGCTGCAGCATTTTAATTCCGCTACTACAGAATTGCTTAGTCAACATGCTTAATCACTGAGTAACTAGGTGTGCCTCAAAGCGGGGCGAACTATATCGATACCAAGGTGTCATTGCAAGGGGTAATCGGTTATATCTTGTTAGACGTTCATTAAAGCGGCATTGTGCAGGCTTATTAAGCGTATCGCGGAATTTATGTCTAGCTATAGTTAGAACTTTTTATCTTTTAGTGGTTGGACAAGGTATAATGTCGAATTGATTTTTGAAGTGTGTCTATTTATCCATGTTGAATTTTTTTGCTGCAGCCCCACGAGGCTATGAATACGCATTATCGCTCGAATTAATCGAGCTTGGTGCTAATGACGTTAAAGAAAGTGTTGCGGGGGTGTATTTTTCGGCACCACTGGAATTGGCTTACCGTATTACCTTATGGTCTCGTCTTGCCAGCCGTATTATTTTAGTCATTTACAAAGGCCCGTGTGAAACGCCCGAGCAGCTTTATAATGCAGCATATTGTGTCGATTGGCAGACGCACTTTTCAAATAAGAGTAGCTTTAGCATCGATTTCCATGGTGTGGGCGGCTTTATCAAAAACTCCCAGTTTGGTGCTTTAAAGGTTAAAGATGCGGTAGTGGATCGCTTTCGCGACGATGGCTGTGAACGTCCGAACGTATCTCGCGTCGATGCTGACTTTAAGATTGATGCTCATTATCGCCGTGGTCAGGTGACGCTGGGGATCAATTTCTCTGGTCCAGCACTGCATCAGCGTGGCTACCGTGCCACCACAGGGGAAGCGCCATTAAAAGAAAACCTCGCGGCGAATATGCTAGTGCGCAGTGGTTGGAAAGAGGCACCGAAAGATGTGCTCGATCCTTTCTGTGGTAGCGGTACGATTTTGATTGAAGCGGCGATGATGGCCTGTGACGTCGCGCCTGCGCTTTATCGCGCTAAATTTGGTTTTCAAAAATGGTTACGTCATCAAGACGGTGTGTGGCAAGGTTTGATGGATGAAGCCAAAGCGCGTGCATCGCTGGGTATCAGCCGTTGTCAAATTAAATTCTTTGGTTCAGACATCGACTCGCGCTTGGTGGCACTGGCAAAACGTAATGCTGAAAATGCAGGCGTTGCTGGGTTAATTGAGTTTTCCGTTTCTAATGCGCTTGATGTGACGCCTCCTGTTGCCACAGGTTTTGTTATCACCAACCCACCTTATGGTGAGCGTTTGGGCACAGTCACCTCACTGCTGCAGCTGTATTATCAATTAGGTGACAAATTTAAGAGTGAATTCGGTGGCTGGAAAATCGCCGTGCTCAACAGCGACATTGAATTACTCTCGGCGCTTAAACTTAAAGCCGATAAACAGATGAAAATGTTCAATGGCGCGTTAGAGTGTGCCTTTAACTTATATACACTGCATGCCGAAAGCACCCGTCGTATCGAACCGAGCCAAGTGTTGGCCCAAGGCGGTGAGATTAGCGAAGTGGCCACCTCTTTTGCCAACCGAATCAAAAAGAACTTTAAGCAATTAAGTAAGTGGGCTCAGCGCGAAGGTATCGATAGCTATCGTTTATATGATGCCGATATTCCTGAATATAATGTGGCAGTAGATAAATACCTAGATTACGTGGTTATCCAAGAATACTCAGCGCCTAAAGATATACCAGAATCGGTTACTAAGCGCCGTTTGACCGATATATTGTTAGTGCTGCCTAATGCCATTGGGGTCGATCCAGATAAGATTATTCTTAAGACGCGTGAGCGTCAAAAAGGCACCAATCAGTATCAAAAGCTTGATGCTAAAAAATTGGAACTGGTTACCACAGAGTATGGGGCTAAGTTTAAGTTAAACCTGAAGGATTACCTAGATACAGGCTTGTTCCTCGATCACCGTTTAACCCGTAAATTAGTGGGCGAAAAGTCAAAAGGGCGTTCGGTATTAAATTTATTTGCCTACACAGGCTCAGCATCGGTACATGCCGCACTTGGTGGGGCTAAGTCGGTCACGACTGTGGATATGTCAAATACCTATTTGAGCTGGGCTCAAGATAACTTTGCTTTAAATGGGCTATCTGGGCGTCAATATCAGTTTATTCAAAGCGATTGCTTACAGTGGATTGCTGATTGCCAAGAGAAGTACGATCTGATTTTTATCGATCCACCGACGTTTTCTAACTCTAAACGCATGGAAGATTCATTCGATGTGCAGCGTGACCACGTAAGTTTGCTCAGTGGGTTAGTGAAGCTGCTTAACCCAAAGGGTGAGATCATCTTCTCTAACAATAAGCGTAAGTTTAAGATGGAAAGTGAGGCGCTTGCTGAGCTCGGCTTAGTGGTGACTAATATCGATAACCAGACCTTACCTATGGATTACAAACGCAATCCTCAGATCCACAATACCTGGCTTATTACCCATGCCTAATCGTATTTTATTTACCCTGTTTCACACCGATGCTTGCCATCTGTGTGAACAGGCACAAGCATTAATTGATACCTTAGGGATCGATTATGTTAAGCAAGATATCTGTGATAGCGACGAATTAGCCCAGGAATACGGCACCCGTATACCTGTTTTCTTGCGTGCCGATACGCAAGCCCAATTAAATTGGCCGTTCGATATCCCAAAATTAAAACAGTTTATAGGAGCGTAAATTGAGTCTGGTTCGTATTAACAATGGCTCATTAGCCTACGGTTACACACCATTACTACAAAATGCTGACTTTACCATAGAGCCTGGAGAGCGGGTCTGTATTGTTGGCCGTAACGGGGCTGGTAAATCGAGTTTGATGAAAGTACTGTGTGGTGAAGTGCTGCTTGATGAAGGCGAATTTAACATTGCCACCGATATTAAGGTCAGCCGCTTACAACAAGATCCTCCTAAAGCAGAGCAGGGAACTGTATATGCTTATATTGCAGCGGGTTTACAAGAAGTTGGTGAAAAATTAGAGCGTTATCATCAGCTTTCCCATGATGTTGCAAGTGCTTCTGCCGATGAAATGGAGCGCATGCTTAAACAGATGGAGCGTTTGCAAGAGGATATCGACCACCTTAATGGCTGGCAGCTAGACTCAAGAATTAACCAAACGTGCGAACTCTTGGGTCTCGATGCCGATGCGAGCCTGATGAGTTTATCTGGTGGTTGGCAGCGTAAAGTGGCCTTAGCACGAGCCTTGGTCAGTGAGCCCGATCTGTTATTACTCGATGAGCCGACCAACCATTTAGATATCGATACCATTGAGTGGCTAGAAGCCTTTTTACTCAACTATCGCGGCGCTATCGTGTTTATCAGTCATGACCGTGGCTTTATTCAACGCATGGCAACACGGATTGTTGATTTAGATCGTGGCGTGGTCACATCATGGCCGGGGAATTATCAGGCCTATCTCGACGGCAAAGCCGAATGGTTGCGTGTCGAAAGCGAAAAAAACGCCCAATTTGATAAAAAGTTAGCCGATGAAGAAACTTGGATCCGTCAAGGCGTTAAAGCACGTCGAACCCGCAACGAAGGCCGGGTTAGAGCGTTAAAAGCGTTACGTATGGAGCGAATGGAGCGGATTAATCGCCAAGGTGGCGCCAAGATGGCCGTGGCTGATACCGAACGTTCAGGCAAGTTGGTATTTGAGGTTAATGACTTAAATTACAACTTACCCGATAAAAATTTGGTTAAGAACTTTTCCACCAGTGTGATGCGTGGCGATCGTATCGCGTTAATTGGCCCCAATGGGTGTGGTAAGTCGACGTTAATTAAGCTATTGATTGGTCAATTGACCCCTCAGTCTGGCGAGATTAAAGTCGGCACCAAGCTTGAGGTGGCATATTTTGACCAGTACCGCGAAGCATTAGACCCAGAGAAAACGGTTGAAGAAAACGTCGGTGAAGGCAAGAAAACCGTCACTATCAATGGCCAAGATAGGCATATTTTAAGCTATCTACAAGATTTCCTGTTTTCGCCCATGCGCGCCCGTACGCCGGTTAAAGCACTGTCGGGCGGCGAAAAAAATCGTTTGCTGTTAGCGCGACTATTGCTGCGGCCAGCAAACTTAATTATTCTCGATGAGCCAACGAACGATCTTGATATTGAGACGCTTGAATTGTTAGAGTCTTTGCTAACTGATTATCAAGGCACCTTGTTGTTGGTCAGCCACGACCGTGCATTTATCGATAACACTGTGACCAGTTCATGGTGGTTCACCGGCAATGGCGGTTGGAGCGAATACGTTGGTGGTTATCAAGATGCGGTGTCGCAAGGCGCAAAATTTTATTCTGAGGAACCAGTGACGCCAGTGGCTGTCCAACCCAAAGTTGCTCAAGCCCCTGAGGCTAAGCCTGTGGTTAAACCTGAGAAAAAGTTATCGTATAAGCTACAACGAGAACTCGAAGGTTTACCCGCTAAAATGGAGCAATTAGAGGCTGAGATTGAAGCCTTACAATCGCAAATTAGTGAACCGGATTTTTATGCTCAAGCACAAGATGTCGTGAGCAGTCGTTTAAGCGAACTGGCAGAGCGAGAGCAGCAGTTAGAAGTTTGTTTCGAGCGTTGGGAAGAGCTAGAAGCGCTAAAATAAACGATAAAAATAATAGGAAATTAGTGAATGAAGTTGAAGTTTAATAGCGCCTTATCATTAGTGGCGGTCGGTGTTGTCAGTGCATTACAGACAGTGTCTGCCGCACCCGTTTATGAAATTCAAAATATTGAAGATTATGATCTTAATGGTACCTTAGCCTCGACGATTAACGGTTATGGCATGTTTGTTAACCAACAAAACCAGTTGGTGGGTATCTCGCAGGGTAAGAAAAAGCTGGAAGTCAATGATGACGATAACAGCATCATAGATATTGAAGATGGCATTTCTCCTGAGCAGCTCGTCACTTACTCGATAAATGCGCCTATTGAAGCGAATAACTTCACCTTTATCGCAGAGGGAAATGGCGCTACAGGCAGCTGGTTACCGATATTTGACTCGGTATTTGGTACCACAGCACCAGAAGATACTGTCGAAGATAATCCCGAGACGGTCAATTCAATTAATGCCTCTTATTATGGTATCAATAATGCGGACTTACGTGTGGGCAGCTACACCGGGCCAGAACAAAAAGTGGCTTATACCGGCGAGACTGCTGGGCAAGAATATTGGTATTACCGCGAATTTGAAGAGCGCGCTTTTGTTAAAAAAGCCGACGGAACAGATATTGCGATAGCCCCGCCTTATACCACTTACACCAAAGATGACACTGATGTCGTTGTCGGTGGTGTCTCTGTTGCTGCGGCGATTAATGATAATAATCAGGTAACAGGCTACGGCAGTACAGCCCTTGCTAACAGTAGTATTGAACGCCTCAATGCATGTATTACTGGCGAAGTTTATCCTGTCGATGTTTGTGTGCAGCTTAATCAATATCCTGATGCTAGCGGCTTTCGTCGTATTTTGTACCAAACTCGCGCTATGGTATGGCAGCTTGATGATAGCGGCGTGACGCCAACCGAATTGCCTCTGGGATTAACCTCGACTTCAGATGTGGTATTTACTGCTCAAGGTCTAGGGATTAATAATGACGGCACAGTGGCAGGGCGCTCACATGTTTATCGTAATAACGATACTGATAAACTGGCATTTGATGCCGCCTACTGGAAAAAAGACAGCAACGGCACCTATCAATATCATTGGGTTAAGATGACGGACGATCAGCTCTCTTCGATTGCCTATGATATTAATGATAATGGCATCCTAGTGGGTAGCTATAAGCAATATATAGAAGGCTATTCACGCGATAAATTCTTCTATGTCGATACCAATCAAGCATCACCGACGTTCGTCACTCCAAACGATTTTTATCAAGGCATCTCCGATCGCAGTTCGCGTCCAAGAGATATTAATAATAAAGATCAAGTCGTGGGTTATATTGAAGCCACCAGCGAGAAAGAGAAGCCAAGATTAAAGTCTGGTTTCTTGTTCGATAAAAACAGCGATGAGTTTTACGACCTTAACGAGCTATTGGTGTGCGAGTCAAAAGGATACACCCAAGAAGGTAATGGTGATTGGACACGCAATAAAGTTGAAGTGACCGACGGTAATGGCGATGTACTCTTTTACGAAAGTGAAATTCGTATTGTTGAAGCCAACAGCATCAACGAAGACGGTACCATTGTCGGTACGGCATTTATTCGTAAACCCTCTTACCAGTTCGATAGTAACGGTGACTTGGTGATTGGTGACAATGGTAAGCCATTATTCTTACTCAATGCCGATGGTCAACCTGTGACCGCCTTTATTCCGCGCATGGTTGTTATGCAGCCGTCTAATTCAGGTACTGCTTGTACAGTAAAAGAGAGTGACAATTCAGGTAATGCTAACTATGAGCGCAAAGGTGGAGCCAGTTTAATATGGCTTTTAACCTTACCTTTACTCTGGTTTAGACGTCGTAAAGTTTAATGTTTGTTCTTAGAACAAATTGAAATATCAATCGAGGCATATGCCTCGATTTTTTTTAAACAAGCAACTCATGAGCTTAAAAAATAACCGACCAAAAAGCGACTTTTTTGATTGATCTCAGCTGCAAAAAGTTCTATTTGTATCCATGAGGCTTTGGCCTCATGGATTTTCGAACAGAGGATGCTTGCATGAAAAGACAAAAACGAGATCGTCTAGATAGAGCTTTTTCAAAAGGATTTAAGGCAGGAATAGGAGGCCGCTCTAAAGAGAATTGTCCTTATTCAACATTAGACTCGAAGTCGCATTGGTTAGGAGGCTGGCGCGAAGGCGTTGATGGACGTCTTAGTGGACTGTTTAATAAATAATTAGCAGTGTGATTGAAAGTTGCCCTCTATGTTATAGAGGGCATTTTTATATCAAGCTGATGCTGATAAGGAGATGAGTCGATTAAAAAGTCGACGTGTCAGAGAAGATACCCACCTTTAGATCTTTAGCTGAATAGATTTCACGACCATCCACTTCCATTACCGCATCGGCAATACCCATCACAAGCTTACGATACACTTTACGCTTAATGGTTAACTTATAAGTGACCTTTTTGGCATCAGGTAAGACTTGGCCAGTAAATTTAACTTCACCCACACCGAGCGCACGTCCTTTACCTTCAGCGCCTTCCCAACCGAGGAAAAAGCCAACTAATTGCCACATAGCATCAAGCCCTAAACAGCCTGGCATTACGGGATCGGTTTGAAAGTGACAGTCAAAAAACCAAAGAGAAGGGTCAATATCCAATTCGGCAACAATCTCACCTTTGCCAAATTCGCCACCATCGGCATTAATTTTGGTAATGCGGTCAATCATCAACATATTGTCTATAGGTAGGCGAGGAGAGTTGGCGCCAAATAACGTACCGTGACCGCAAGCCACTAATTCATCTTTGTTAAAACTGTTTGCTCTATTCATTATTTACTTCACTCCGCAATTTGAGCTGCCAAGGTTAGCGAACACGTGTAAGCTAAACAACTCCGATCAGCTAGAAAGTTTGAGTTTCGCGAGCCACTTAGCAAAAAATGAGTCTTCTTCGTCTGGATAACCCGCTAAGCCCTCTAAGCGGTCTTGCACTAAGCGATACAAGGTGTCTTCTGGAAACTGGCCATTGTCATCAGGGATCCCGGCTGGCATCTTCATCAGTATGGTTACGGCTTCATCAATGTGTTCAACTTGGTACAAGTGAAATTGTTTTTTATCAATAGCATCAATCACATCTTGGTGTAAATTCAGTTGTTGCACATTAGATTTTGGTAAAATAACGCCTTGGGTGCCTGTGAGTCCACGGCGTTGACAAAGGGCAAAAAAGCCTTCAATTTTTTCATTAACGCCGCCGATGGCCTGTACTTGACCAAATTGGTCAATTGCACCAGTGGCCGCAATACCTTGCTCGATTGGATGTTCAGCAATAGCTGACATTAAGGCACAGTATTCGGCTAATGAGGCGCTGTCGCCATCAATTTCTTGATAAGACTGTTCAAACACAATATTAGCATTTAAATGCAGTGGCGCATCTTTACCGAAAATACGGTACAGGCAAGAGGAGAGGATCATTAAACCTTTTGCGTGAATATTACCGCCTAGCTCAGATTTACGTTCAATATCGGCTACCTCACCGTCACCATAATGTACCGACGCGGTAATGCGAGCCGGCTCGCCGTAGCAATACTCGGCGGCATCCAATACGGTTAGGCCGTTTATTTGACCAATCATGGTGCCGTTGGTCGGCAGATTAATAAAGTTATCATCAAAACTTTGTGCTGACAGCGTTTGAGAGGCGTTATGGCGCAGGGTTTGTTGCGCCAGCGCATGCGTTATTGCAGCACCGGTTAACTCTCGGCTCTGGCTGTATGCACAGGCTTGCTCCATCAACTGGAGCAAAGGAGTCGTTAACAAGCTCAGATGTTGCTGATGGTCCGCCAGTCGTGAACTGAAGTTAAATAACGGTGCCAATGCCGATTGCGTTAAGGTTATCCCTTTATCATCGGCTAATGTGACCAACCATTGCAGGTAATCTTGTTCAGAAAATTCAGGCAGGCTCAGTTCATTGACTAATTCGCCTAATAGGGGGAAGTGGCTGGCAAACAGGCGCTCTTCAATATAAGAGACGCTATAGAGCGCACTACTGCCGACTAAAATAATTTTGCAGTTAAGTGCAATAGCGGGCCAATTAGAATGAATGTCATATTCTGCGCGATCTATGGTCTGTAGCACTAACTCCCATAAGCCCTCGCGTTTCCATAATGATTCAGCGCAGATAAACAGGTAACGGCAATCAGCAAAGGCACCAGGGTGATAATGCTGTGGATCAAGACTACTGATGTGGCCAATCAAGTCGCGGCGTTTAATATTGCCACTGAGGTAGCGATAACGGTGCGTGGTAGTACTGAGGTTATCTTCACCTGGCTCGGCTTGCCACACAAGGGTGCTTTTAGTTTGAGGCGCTTGTTGGCCATCTTGGGCTATGCGGTTTAAATATTGCACCGAATGAAGCGGCTGACTTTCAACCAAGGCTTGAATAAATCGTTTTCTATCAATCCCACTTTGATCGGCTAAATACATATGCTGATCGCTCGTACTGGCTAACAGGGAGAAAGCGTCGAGCGTTCGAGACTGGCCTAGCAGTCTTGCTTGATGAGTAGCAACGATATTAGCAATAGATGGGATAGCAAAATTGGGTGAAAGAGAAGCTGGAGCAATTGGATTCGCGTTCATATTGGAGAGTATTATTTAAACATGCTCAGATGTTAGCACAATTTTGATGCCGCCCTATTAAGTTTCGTTATTTTGCCATATACCGATGAATTATGAGCAACAGATGCAGGGGCAAAAAGTAGTACGGTATATTTCTTCGACAAGTGGCACGAATTTTACGAATTTGGGTTTACATCTTAACGCTATGCTTATAGTATTGCCGGCGTTCGGAGAGATGGCAGAGTGGTCGAATGCACCGGTCTTGAAAACCGGCATGGGTTTATAGCCCATCTAGGGTTCAAATCCCTATCTCTCCGCCACATTAAAACAAAAAGCCCGCTATCGAAAGATAACGGGCTTTTTGTTATTTGTACTATCACTATTTGTATTTCCGTTACTAGTACTAGTTAAAGATAGCAACTTGAACCCTCGGATTCCTATTGTTTAAAGTCGGCTATCTCTTCGCCACATCTAAAACAAAAAGCCCGCTATCGAAAGATAATGGGCTTTTTGTTATTTGTACTATCACTATTTGTATTTCCGCTACTAGTACTAATTAAAGATAGCGACTTGAACCCTCGGGTTCCTATTGTTTAAAGTCGGCTATCTCTTTGCCATATTAAAACAAAAGGCCTTATCGAAAGATAACGGGCTTCTTGCTTTTTGTACTATCACTATTTGTACTTCCGCTACTAGTACTAGTTAAAGATAGCAACTTGAACCCTAGGGTTTCTATTGTTTAAAGTCAGCTATCTCTTTGCCACATTAAAACAAAAGGCCTTATCGAAAGATAACGGGCTGTTTGCTGTTTGTACTACAGCTAAGGCGCTTTACGGTGCATTGTTTGAGGCGGTGTGGCAGACGTTAAGTCGGTTCGGCGCATCCCGTAAGCAGCTACAAGGTCAACTAGGCGCAACAGAGGTATTACACACTTGGGGGCAAAACTTGAGTCAGCATATTCATCTGCACTGTTTAATCCCTGGAGGTGCTTTAACAGTACAGGGCAAATGGCGATTCAAGGAGTAACCTCGGACTACTTATTTCCTGTTAAAGCGCTTGCGACTGTGTATCGAGCCAAGATGATGCAAGCACTCAGGGCGCGTGAACTTGATGCCCCGGAACCTGAAGCATTAATGAGTAAAGCGTGGTGTGTGTACAGCAAAGCTTGTTTAAGTCGTGCAGCCACAGTGGTGAAATATCTGGGGGATTACCCCACAAGCAACGGCAGCTTGGATCCTGACGCCACGCTCGGTGTAAATTCTCAGGCTGAAGTAGTTGTTGGAATAAATTGCTGTTGAAGGCCGGTTGCATATCTATACGCTGCCGATAGTAATCGTCTGGCGACGTAGTGGGTATCGACAAGTTTGACAAGACTCCTCCTTCTTCTAAATGTTCAGGCTTTCACCATGTACCCACTACGCTGACGCGGGGTATGCTATCCCATCCATTACGATGGGCGTTGGGCTACTATGCCGTCTGCTGACTTCTGCTTAATCACATGCCGAGTTACCTCGTCATGCGCTAGCGGTTTCATCTGATTGGCTCTTTTCAGTCGATGACACTGAAAAGCCAAGTCACCTCTAGCCTACGCCTCATATGATGTTCTTGTTCATCAGCTCGCAAATTTACTAGCGGCTTCCTCCAGACCAAATCTCGCGGCTAAGCTCTTGCCATTCGCTAGTATTTAACGTTTAATAACAGCACGTTATTGAACTGTGACCTTCCTGCAGAGGACTTTCACCTCATTAGTTCATCCCCATGCTGGGCGTACACAAGCCGTTACACGAGACCTTCGGCTCGTGAACCACGATCGTTATATGCCATTCGGAAAAAATAGGAAGTTACGTATGTTTGGTGAGTTGAAGAAAGTCCCGTTACGAAATATCTGGGCACATGAAGCGCAAGATTTTACTCCTTGGCTAGCGGAAAACATCGAAGAGCTGGGAAACGCTGTTGGTTTGGAGCTTGAGCTAGTTAAAGAAGAAGCAAGTGTCGGGAATTTTTCTCTTGATATCTTAGCTAAGGATCTTGGGTCAGCTGAAAACGTCATAATAGAAAACCAGTTTTCTCAAACTGACCATGATCACCTAGGTAAGCTACTTACATATGCGGCTGGCTTCGATGCTTCATTCGTCATTTGGGTTGCTGAAACAATTCGTGAAGAGCACCGCCAAGCCTTAGACTGGCTGAATCACCGAACAGACAGTCAGACTCAATTCTTTGCGGTTGTTGTCGAAGTTATTCAAATTGATAACTCAAAACCTGCTTTTAATCTAAAACCTGTAGTATTTCCAAACGAATGGCAAAAGAGCAAGTCTGCGAACAAGTCTGTTCAAAAAACGAGTGCCAAATCCGAAAAGTATCGCGAGTATTTCCAAGGGTTAATTGATGAGCTTCGATGCGATTATAAATTTACGTCAGCCAAGGCTGGTCAACCTCAGAACTGGTACGCATTTGCTTCAGGAATCACAGGTATAAACTATGGTGCAAACTTTTGCCAAGGCAATAAAGTTCGTACAGAACTTTATATCGACTTTGGCAATGCTGAGGAAAACGAGTCGTGCTTGAACTATTTGCTCGAGAGCAAAACTGAAATTGAAGGTGAATTTGGAAGTGAACTTTCTTGGGAGCCAATAGATGGTAAGAGAGCTACTAGAGTGGCTGTTTATCGTGATGGTTCAATTTCAGACGGAAGTGACCTCTCTAAAATTAGACTGTGGCATATCGATAACTTACTCAAGTTAAAAGGTTTGTTTTCCAAAAGGATTCGTCAGCACTTGAAATAGGCATACAATTAGGATTGGCCGCGCGCAGCCGCGTCCTTATCCCGAGTGTTGAACAAGCCCGATTGATACCTTTATATAGTAAATAGTGGCGCGAGAGTTCACGCTGGTTGAGGCCGGGATCTTAAATGACACTTTAAGCTAGCCGTAACTATCCCTTTGTACCCACCAGATTGACCTGTAAAAGGCTCATTATTAATTGATCGGCACGTTCATTGATCTGAACATACTTTCTATCGACAATAAAGTAATGCCAGCAACAGCTCCATGGATCGCACCGTTTACTATTCGAGACAGATGAATCTTTCCCTAGGGATCGACTTTTCCCCATTGTTAATTTATTGCGATTGACTTTGATGCGCTATTAAGGCGCAGCTTAGCTAGATCCAATCACGGTAATCGTCACAGTTTGATTACAACTTTAGTCTAACTATTAACGTTTTTGTCGACAATATGGTCACTTTGGGTTGAATACTTAATCCTTCAAAGCTATATTGTCGACAACGTGATAATTCAGCAGGCTAACCTTAGAGATGACATTTCAACCCCTACAACCCGTTACCGCGGCAGATAAAACTTTTTATCAATTAAGGCAGGATATTGTCGAAGGGGTGATCGCAGCGGGCGCTAAGCTGAGTGAAACTGAATTGTCGACAACCTACGGCGTCAGCCGCGCGGTGATCCGTGAGGCGATAAATCGTTTGGAGTCGAGCCATATTGTCGAGCGTAAGGCAAATGTGGGGGCGCGAGTGGTAGCGTTAACCGCTGGGGGATTATCTGAATTGTACCAGATTAGAGAGTCACTCGAGGGGATGGCGGCGCGGTTGGCAGCTAAGCATATGACTGATGCTGAAATTGGTGAACTTGAAGCCTTGCTGCAAAGCCATTTTAAAGATGTTAAAGAGGGAGAGTCTTATTATCAGGAAGCGGGTGATGTGGACTTTCACTATCGCATTATCTTGGGCAGTAAGAATAAACACCTTATCTCTATGCTGTTTGATGGCATTTATCATCTGGTGCGCATGTATCGGGTACAACTGGGCATGGCGGGGCCGCGAGTCACAACGGCATTTGATGAGCATAAGCATATTGTTAAGGCTATTGCTAACCGTGATGAAGAGCTGGCCGAGATATTAATGCGGCGCCACATCATGTATTCAAAAAACAATATTCAAAACAAACTTGCATAGAGTAAACATAAGAGGAATTAAGCATGAGCGCAGGAAAGAAGTTCCGTGAGGCACTGGCAAAAAATAAGCCACTGCAAATTGTAGGCACAATAAACGCCTATTCCGCGATGATGGCAGAGCAAATTGGCCATCAAGCCATTTACCTCTCTGGTGGTGGCGTGGCTAACGCCTCTTATGGTTTGCCAGATTTAGGCATGACATCGCTCAATGATGTACTGGTTGATGTGCAGCGCATCACCTCAGCTTGCGCCTTGCCCTTACTGGTGGATATCGATACTGGCTGGGGCGGGGCATTTAATATTGCTAAAACGATTCGCGATATGGAAAAGGCCGGTGCAGCAGCGGTACATATGGAAGATCAAGTGGCGCAAAAGCGCTGTGGTCATCGCCCCAACAAAGAGATTGTCTCGACCGAAGAGATGGTTGACCGCATTAAGGCGGCAGTCGATGCGCGCACCGATCCCGACTTTTTTATCATGGCTCGCACCGATGCGTTTGCTCAAGAAGGGTTAGAGGCGGCGATTGCACGTGCTAAGGCCTATATTGCCGCTGGCGCCGACGGTATTTTTGCCGAAGCGGTGCAAACCGAAGCCCATTATCGCGCATTTGCCAGTGCCATCGATGCGCCATTATTAGCGAACATTACCGAGTTTGGTCAAACGGAATTATGGAACAAAGCCCAGCTTAGTGAGTGGGGTGTCGACATGGTGCTCTACCCGTTAAGTGCCTTTAGAGCAATGAACAAAGCGGCAGAAAATGTCTACACCGCGATTTTACGCGATGGCGATCAAAAGGCGGTACTCGATACGATGCAAACGCGTATGGCGCTTTATGATTATCTGGGTTATCACGATTACGAACAAAAGTTAGATAGCTTATTTGCCGAAGGTAAAAATAAATAGTGTGGCTTGAGCTGCACGGCTAATCGCTGAGAGGTTGCTCAATTAAGGACAGTATAAAACCCTACGCGCCAAGCGTGCTGCTTGGCGAATAAATAATTTAGATTCCAAAAAGGAACACATTATGGTTGATAAAAAGTTAAGTGGTGCAGGTCTGCGTGGCCAAAGTGCTGGTGAAACAGCGTTATGTACAGTGGGTAAATCTGGCTCTGGCTTGACCTACTGTGGTTATGATGTGGCGGATCTGGCTGAGAATGCCACGTTTGAAGAGGTGGCTTACCTGCTATTTAATGGCGAACTGCCCACTGCCGCACAGCTCGATGGTTATAAAAATGAGCTAATGTCACTGCGTGACCTGCCGCAGGCATTAAAAGAGGTATTGCAGCGAATTCCTCGTGACGCCCACCCGATGGATGTGATGCGCACTGGGTGCTCATTTTTGGGCAATCTTGAACCAGAAGTCGATTTTACCCAGCAATATAATGCAGCCAATCGTTTACTGGCGGCGTTTCCTGCGATTATGTGTTACTGGTATCGCTACAGCCATGATGGCGTCGATATTGAGTGCACAACCGATGAAGACTCACTCGCGGGCCATTTTCTTAAGCTGCTTAATGGTAAGGCACCATCGGAGCAGCATCGCCGCGTAATGGATGTATCACTGATTTTATATGCTGAGCATGAGTTTAATGCATCGACCTTTACCGCCCGCGTTTGTGCCTCAACCTTGTCTGACATGTTCTCCTGTATTACTGGCGCTATTGGCTCGCTGCGCGGTCCACTGCATGGCGGGGCTAATGAAGCGGCGATGGAGATGATCCAACAATTTAGCTCACCAGAAGATGCGAAAATTAAGATGGCTGGCATGCTAGAGCGCAAAGAGAAAATCATGGGGTTTGGCCATGCGATTTATCGCACCTCTGATCCTCGCAACGTGATCATCAAAGCGTGGTCTGAAAAGTTAGCCCATGAGTTTGGCGATACTTCGCTGTACGATATTTCGGTGGCATGTGAAGAGTTTATGTGGGACACCAAGAAGCTATTTTGTAATGCCGATTTTTTCCATGCATCGGCGTATCATTTTATGGGGATCCCGACCAAGTTATTCACCCCAATATTTGTCTGTTCACGCTTAACTGGCTGGGCGGCGCACGTGATGGAGCAGCGCGCTAATAATCGCATTATTCGCCCAAGCGCCGACTATGTCGGTGCCGAGCCGCGTAAAGTAGTGCCTATCGGCGAGCGATAATTTAAGCAATTAAGGTTAAACATTATGGCGATAAGTGGCTCTGTGAGCTTGGCTTATCGCCGCTTGCTACTTCATTTTTAGCGCAGTATTTCGGTCGTTATGCTGCGCTGTATGCCAATAGACGACATCGCCTTAACCTATGTCATTGGGCCATCAAGGTGAGTATCGACATGGCGTGCACGTAAAATCAGTGGATGACGTTATGAATACAACACACCGTAAACCCTTTCCCGGAACATCGTTTGACTATTTTGACACTCGCAGTGCCGTTGAGGCGTTAAGCCCTGGCGCCTACGATAAACTGCCGTACACCGCTAAAGTGCTTGCCGAAAACTTGGTGAGACGATGTGATCCCGCCATGCTTAACGATGCGCTATCTCAACTTATTGAGCGCAAGCGCGATCTTGATTTTCCTTGGTATCCTGCTCGGGTCGTGTGTCACGACATTCTGGGGCAAACCGCACTGGTCGATTTGGCAGGGCTTCGCGATGCCATCGCCGAAAAAGGCGGCGATCCTGCCGAGGTCAACCCTGTGGTACCGACACAATTAATTGTCGACCATTCGCTTGCCGTCGAGCATGCCGGTTTCGATAAAGATGCGTTTGCCAAAAACCGGGCCATTGAAGATCGCCGGAATGAAGACAGATTTCACTTTATCAACTGGACCAAAAAAGCCTTTAAAAACGTGGATGTGATTCAGCCCGGTAACGGCATCATGCATCAAATCAACCTAGAAAAAATGTCGCCGGTTATCCAAACGCGCGACGGTGTGGCTTTTCCTGACACCTTAGTGGGCACCGACAGTCACACTCCACACGTCGATGCACTAGGGGTTATCGCCATAGGTGTGGGCGGACTGGAAGCTGAAAACGTGATGCTTGGCCGTCCATCTTATATGCGCCTACCCGATATTATTGGTGTCGAGTTAACCGGTAAGCGCCAAAGTGGTATTACCGCAACCGATATAGTACTGGCATTAACCGAGTTTTTACGTGAGCAAAAGGTGGTTTCCGCCTATTTAGAGTTTTTCGGTGAAGGCGCGGCCAATTTAACCTTAGGCGATCGCGCGACCATCTCTAACATGACGCCCGAATTTGGCGCCTCTGCCGGCATGTTTTATATCGACGAGCAGACCATCGATTATCTGACGATCACCGGCCGTGATAGCGAGCAAGTGAAGCTGGTCGAAAATTACGCCAAGCACACGGGACTTTGGGCCGATGGCATGCAAGGCGCCGAGTATGAGCGTGTGCTGAGCTTCGATCTCTCCAGTGTGGTGCGAAATATCGCCGGGCCGTCAAACCCGCATCGGCGCGTGGCAACCAGTGACCTTGCCGCAAAAGGGATCTCTGGTACCGTCGAAAATGAAGCAGGCTTGATGCCTGATGGCGCGGTGATCATTGCCGCCATCACCAGTTGCACCAACACCAGTAACCCACGTAACGTGATTGCGGCAGGCTTATTAGCGAAAAAAGCCAATGAATTGGGCTTAACACGCAAACCTTGGGTGAAATCCTCCTTTGCACCGGGCTCTAAAGTGGCAGAGCTTTATCTTAAAGATGCCAACTTATTACCAGAACTTGAGCAATTGGGTTTTGGCATCGTCGGCTTTGCCTGCACCACTTGTAATGGCATGAGCGGGGCATTAGACCCTGTTATTCAGCAAGAAGTGATCGACAGAGACTTATATGCCACCGCGGTATTGTCGGGCAACCGTAACTTCGATGGCCGCATCCACCCCTATGCTAAGCAGGCCTTTTTGGCGTCGCCGCCGCTGGTGGTGGCATATGCGATTGCAGGCACGATTCGATTCGATATTGAACAGGATACCCTCGGGGTTGATCAATCAGGCGAGCCCGTGCGCCTTAAAGATATCTGGCCAACTGATGACGAGATCGATGCCATTGTGAAAGCCAGCGTCAAACCCGAGCAGTTTAGAGAGATCTACACGCCGATGTTTGATATAGCCGTGGATTATGGTGAGCAAGTTAGCCCACTGTATGATTGGCGTGTGCAAAGCACCTATATTCGTCGTCCACCTTACTGGGAAGGGGCGTTAGCAGGGGAGCGTAGCCTCAAAGGTATGCGTCCACTGGCGGTGCTGGGCGACAACATCACAACCGACCACCTATCGCCATCCAACGCCATTTTAGCCAGCAGTGCCGCCGGGGAATACTTAACTAAAATGGGCTTGCCTGAGGTGGACTTTAACTCCTACGCCACCCACCGCGGCGATCACCTTACGGCGCAGCGAGCCACGTTTGCTAATCCCAAACTCATTAATGAGATGGCCGTGGTCAACGGCGAAGTACAGCAAGGCTCACTGACTCGTATCGAACCCGAGGGCAAAGTGACGCGTATGTGGGAAGCGATTGAAACCTACATGGAGCGCAAGCAGCCCTTGATTATTGTGGCGGGCGGCGATTATGGTCAAGGCTCATCACGAGACTGGGCCGCCAAAGGTGTTCGACTGGCTGGCGTTGAAGCGATTGTAGCCGAAGGTTTTGAACGGATCCACCGTACTAACCTCGTGGGTATGGGGGTATTACCGCTCGAATTTAAGCCCGGCGAGAGTCGTAAAACCTATGGTATTGATGGCAGTGAAACCTTCGATGTTGTCGGTGAGCCGACCCCCAGAGCCCAGTTAACCTTAGTGATTCATCGTCAAAATGGCGAGCGCATCGAGGTGCCTGTGACATGTCGATTAGACACTGCCGATGAGGTGTTAGTTTATCAAGCCGGTGGCGTATTACAGCGTTTTGCTCAAGATTTTCTCGAGGCTAAAAAGGCCTAAATGACCTCAGTTGGCGATGACATACTAGCGTTTGATGTCGTCGCCAACGCGATTACAGGAATGTCCATGAAACAGATGAAAATTGCCGCGACCTATATGCGTGGCGGCACCAGTAAAGGGGTGTTTTTTGCTTTAAACGATCTGCCTGAAGCGGCGCAAGTGCCCGGCGCGGCGCGCGATGCACTATTATTACGGGTGATCGGCAGTCCAGATCCTTATGGTAAACATACCGATGGCATGGGCGGAGCCACTTCGAGTACCAGTAAAACCGTGATTTTGGCTAAAAGCGGTCAACCAGAGCATGATGTTGACTATCTTTTTGGCCAAGTGGCAATCGATAACCCCTTTATCGACTGGAGCGGGAATTGCGGTAACTTAACGGCTGCGGTGGGGGCTTTTGCTATTACCCAAGGCTTAGTTGACCCAGACAAGATCCCCGCAAATGGCATAGCAGTGGTGCGTATTTGGCAGGCCAATATCCATAAAACCATTATAGCGCATGTGCCTATGTGCGATGGTGAAGTACTTGAGTTGGGCGATTTTGAACTCGACGGTGTGACTTTTCCAGCTGCTGAGGTGTTAGTTGAGTTTGTCGATCCCGCCGATGAAGCGGGCGCCATGTTGCCCACGGGAAATGTGGTTGATGAGCTTGATGTGCCGGGCGTCGGGTGTTTTACCGTAACCCTCATTAATGCCGGTATTCCGACTATTTTCTTAAATGCCCAGGATCTAGGCTACGATGGCACCGAGCTGCAAGAGGCGATTAATGGTGATGTTGCGGCGTTGGCTAAGTTTGAACTCATTCGGGCATATGGCGCCTTAAAAATGGGGCTTATCCAATCGATTGATGAGGCTAAGACTCGTCAGCATACCCCTAAGGTCGCCTTTGTCGCGCCGCCACAAGAGCATAGCGTATCGAGTGGTAAGACGGTGACGATACATGATGTGGATCTGTTAGTTCGTGCGCTGTCTATGGGTAAATTACACCATGCCATGATGGGTACCGCGGCAGTGGCTATTGGTACTGCGGCGGCAATCCCCGGTACTTTAGTGAATTTGGCAGCGGGTGGTCAGGCGCGCACGAGTGTGCGTTTTGGTCATCCATCGGGCACGCTAAAAGTGGGTGCGAGTGCCACGCAACAAGCGGGTGAGTGGCAGGTGGAAAAAGTGAGTATGAGTCGTAGTGCTCGGGTATTAATGCAAGGTTGGGTGTATATTCCGGCCGATACTATCGCATAACACAGCCCATTATGCAGGCCATACTTTGAAATGGGGTGTGCGAATATCTTAATTGTCATGGTGTAGCTTAAGCGATTGACTTGTGAAGCCATTGGCTCGTACCGACCCAGATGGAGTCGTTATGAGCCAAGTGCAATGTCGTTTTTAGTTAGTCAACCGTTAGCTTGTAACTGGCGGTTTGCTAATTTTTTGAACGGTAAATAACTGAAATAGATTACTTATAATTCATTGGCTTAGATGTATTCATTTTATCCTTTCTTATTAAAGTGAATTGGGATAAATTACATGGTGTTATCGTACGTAAACCAATGTCGGTTTAGTGTTAGCTATACAAGGTAGATTTTAAGTTGATATCTGTATATTTGGTTGATGATCATGAATTGGTAAGAACTGGCATTCGTCGTATTCTCGAAGATGAGCGTGGCATTAAGGTGGTGGGTGAAGCAGGTGATGGCGAGTCTGCTGTGCAGTGGAGTCGTAATAACGAAGCCGATGTGATCTTGATGGACATGAATATGCCGGGGATTGGCGGGCTCGAAGCGACCCGTAAGATCCTACGTTATCAATCCCATGCCAAAATTATTGTGCTGACTATTCATACCGAAGATCCGTTTCCCACCAAAGTGATGCAAGCTGGGGCTTCTGGCTATTTAACTAAAGGCGCTACGCCACCAGAGGTGATCCAAGCGATTCGTCAAGTGGCTCATGGTCAGCGTTATCTATCGCCCGAAATTGCTCAGCAGATGGCTTTGAGTCAATTTAACCAAACGGACGATAACCCGTTTAAAAGCTTATCTGAGCGTGAACTGCAGATCATGATGATGATCACCAATGGTGAGAAGGTCAGTGATATTTCTGAGCAACTCAATTTAAGTCCTAAAACCGTCAACAGCTACCGCTATCGCCTGTTTGATAAGTTGGGGATCAATGGCGATGTTGAACTAACCCGCTTAGCCATTCGTTATAAGATGTTGGATACAGGCCAGTTTTAATTACTCCAGCCCAACAAGCGTTTAGGTATGACTATCTCTGCATTTGATTCGACCCGTTTTCTCAAGACCGTCTCCTCATCCCCTGGTGTCTATCGTATGTATGATGCTCAGGGGACCGTTATTTACGTGGGAAAGGCTAAAGATCTTAAGAAACGCCTTAGCTCCTATTTCCGTAAAAATTTAAACAATGTCAAAACCGAAGCCTTAGTTTCGCACATTCATGATATTGACGTTACGCTGACGCACAGCGAAACGGATGCGCTGATTCTCGAAAATGATTACATCAAGCAGTACATGCCAAAATACAATGTGTTGCTGCGAGATGACAAATCTTATCCCTATATTTTTCTCAGTCAGCATCAGCATCCTCGTTTAGCCTATCATCGTGGGCCTCAACGTGAGAGAGGCCAGTATTTTGGTCCATATCCTAATGGCGGCGCCGTTAGAGAAAGCTTACATTTGATGCAAAAGTTATTTCCTATCCGTCAATGTGACGATATCTACTATAAGGCGCGGTCCCGCCCCTGTTTGCAGTATCAAATTGGCCGTTGCAGCGCCCCTTGTGTCGGTAAAGTATCCGATGAGGATTACCAAGAGCAGGTTAAACTTGCCACCCTATTTTTACGCGGGCGAGATCAGCAGGTAATGGGAACGCTGGTAGGTAAGATGGAACAAGCGGCACAAGCACTTAATTATGAGGCTGCTGCGCGTTTTCGTGATCAGATAAGTGCACTGCGCCGGGTTGTCGAGCAACAAGAGGTGTCGGGCGGCAGCGGAGATATGGACGTTATTGGGGTCTACTTTGCCTCTGGCGTTGCTTGTTTTCATTTATTGTTTATTCGCGGCGGTAAAATTTTTGGGAGTCGCAGTTACTATCCCGCCGTACCAGATAAGACCGAACTCGATGAGGTTCTACGCGCCTTTATGCTGCAGTTTTATCTTAATTTCGACAGTCAACGCACGTTGCCAAAAGAGATCATCGTTAGCCATGACTTTGATGATATCCATGAGTTGGAGCAAGCGATTGAACAAGCGCTCGCTAAAAGCGTGACGATTAAGACCAAGGTGCGCAGTGAGCGGGCCAGTTTCTTGCGCATTGCCGATACCAATGCAAAAAATGCGGTTGAAACGCGGTTATCTCAGCAAAATACCATAGAGCAGCGATTCTTGTTACTCGAAGAGGCATTAGAACTGTCGAATCCGATCCGTCGTATGGAATGCTTCGATATAAGCCACACCATGGGGGAGAGTACGGTGGCCTCTTGTGTGGTGTTTAATCGTGAAGGGCCCAATAAGTCAGAGTATCGCCGCTATAATATCAAGGGGATCACTCCTGGTGATGATTATGCGGCAATGAAGCAAGCAATTAGTCGACGGTTCGATAAAATCGATGCTAATGGCAAAATTCCCGATATTTTATTTATTGATGGCGGTATTGGCCAGCTCAGAATCGCCCAGCACGTCGTCGATGAGAAATTTGCTCAGTTAGATATTGCTCCGACATTGATTGGCATTGCCAAAGGGGAAGGGCGTAAGCCCGGTTTAGAGACCCTTATTTATGGTGAAAATGAGCTAGCGTTTCATCTGCCTGCTGACTCGGGAGCACTGCATTTGATCCAGCATATTCGTGATGAGTCACATAGGTTTGCGATCACAGGCCATAGAAACAAACGCCAAAAAACACGTAACACTTCAACACTCGAGTCTATTGCTGGCGTTGGACCCAAACGGCGTAAGGCCTTATTGCAATATTTAGGGGGACTTCAGCAAGTGAAAGGCGCAAGTGTGGCTGAATTAACAAAAGTCCCAGGTATTAGCTTAGAAATGGCGCAAACAATACATGATGCATTGCGAGGGTAACAAAATTAAGGCAAGATTGGCGCTGCTTTTAGATAATTGGTTTCGTCATGCCGTTTAATGTACCGATAGCACTTACGCTGTTCAGGCTAGTTTTACTGCCTGTTTTTGTAGTTCTTTTTTATGTTCCTTATAGCTGGTCGCCCTTTGCGGCTGCTTTTGTGTTCTGGTTAGCTGCCGTCACAGATGCGCTGGATGGTTATGCTGCCAGAAAATTGCAACAATCGACCCGGTTTGGCGCTTTTCTCGATCCCGTTGCCGATAAGATCATGGTGACCACTGCTTTAGTGATGTTGGTGGCGGAATATAACCATATTTGGTTAACCTTACCGGCACTCTTTATGATTGGCCGTGAAATTGTGATTTCTGCGTTGCGAGAATGGATGGCCGAAATTGGTAAGCGGGGCTCGGTTGCCGTGTCATGGATTGGTAAGTACAAAACCGCGGCCCAGATGGTGGCCATTGTCGGTTTGATCTGGCGTCCGAATGACTTTTTGACTTATACCGCCATTGCGCTGTTTTATGTCGCTGCGATTCTGACATTTTGGTCCATGGTTAGCTATATTATGGCGGCCTGGGGCGATTTAACCGACGAATCGAACAATTAGAACGCAATGCGATCACTTAGTGTGCAAACGACATCAAATTGTAAAATAGTGCGTTGACACTGGAACTAAAATCGGTAGAATTCGATTCCGAAGTCAAGGGGAAGCAACTAAAGCTTAACCTAGATAACAAAGCAACATTGTTAATTAAACTTAAGTTGAACAAGATTTAAATTAAGTTTGAAAATAAATGTAGCAAAGAATGATGCGACATTAGCTCAGTTGGTAGAGCGATACCTTGCCAAGGTATAGGTCATCGGTTCGAACCCGATATGTCGCTCCAATTTACACCGTAAATTGGGCATTCAATTTGGCGCGATGGCAGAATGGCTATGCTGCGGATTGCAAATCCGTCGATCTCGGTTCGACTCCGGGTCGCGCCTCCACTTTAAGTTTTAGCGCAATAGCGATAAAACGCACACATTGCCCGTGTGGTGGAATCGGTAGACACAAGGGATTTAAAATCCCTCGCTGAATAAGCGTGCCAGTTCAAGTCTGGCCACGGGTACCATCTTAAGATGACAAAAAGGCCTCAACTAAGTTGAGGCCTTTTTGTTTCTGTTGTTTATTGATATGTCTCAGATCTGCCATTGCCTGTGAGCTTGTCCGCAAACCTTAATCGATTATTATGCTCAAGCTAATTAAATCGTCTTTAGTCTCCGTCCACACCCTATAGCATCATAATCACACAGTGAAGCAGATAGTAAAATACTGATGCTAATGATGCTAATGGGTTAAGATATCGAGAAACTATGTTGGTCAACTTTATTTCAGTATCAGGTTATTTAGCGATTTAGTTTGGATAAACGGTTAGCTTATACAAAATCTGTCTTTATGTGTGCCATTACTCGCGTGCATTTGCGCCATAATTACTCGAGGAGGGATTATGATGCGAAGTATAGTTACGGTAATTGTCTTGCTGTGGGGGATGTCTACAGCTGTCTCTGAGACCAGAATGGAAGCCGCAACTTCAGCGTTGTTACAGCAAGTGCAGTTGATCTCTCTAATTGAGTCGAATGACCGCTTCTTGCGATACCAGCGGATATTAACGGCAAATCAACCTTTATCTGTTGATGATTTTTATCAGGTAAAAGATTCAGTCGCGCAATTTTGGCAGCATAATGGCATCACCGCTATCGCCCCCTATTTGGTTAATGATGACGATCCCTATACCGCCGTGTTAGCGCTTGAGCCAAATGTTGAAGGTTTTTTGCCTGTAAACAACCGTATTCGCTATCTGTTGTGGTTAGCGAAGGTGCAGCCCTGGACAAGGATAGAACCCAATGGGTGGTTAAAGCCTGGTGATAGTCACCCTGATATTAGTGCCATTGTTGATCGTCTAAGATGGTTAGGTGATTATGATGAGCAAGATATCGATAAGGGCAATGTTACCCAAGACCATGCCATGCAAGACATGAGTGAAGGTAAGGAAAGTCAAAATACACAGACAGGTAAGGTGGGGTCAGAATACCGTGGTTTGTTAAGTTCTGCACCAACATCAACATCAACATCAACACCATCCACGCCGGTCAATCATTCTGAGTCTTATCAATCCAACGACGTTTACGATGACAATTTACGCCGCGCAATATTAACTTTCCAAGAGCGTCATGGGCTCAATCCCGATGCCATTATTGGGCCTGCAACGCTGCGATGGCTCAATGTAACACCGATAAATCGTGCTAGGTTGCTGGCAGTCAATTTTGTTAATCGCGCAAAATATATGAGCAAGATAGGTAAGCGGTATCTACTGATCAATATTCCGGCTTATGACTTAGTTTTGGTAGATGATAATCAAACCGTGCTGCACTCTAAGGTGATTGTGGGTAAGCCTTATCGGCCTACACCTGTTATACAGGGGGAGATAAGCAATTTAGTTATCAATCCCAGCTGGCGAGTGCCAAGGCGTTTACTTAAATACGATCTACTGCCTAAAGTTCGCCAAGATGGTGGCTATATTAATCAACATAATTTTGAAGCGTTTAATTATTCTGAGGAATTAGTGGTAAAAAGCGATGAAGAGTGGCGAGATCTTGCTAGAGGGCATTTCCCTTATCGTTTAGTGCAAAAGCCAGGTGTTAATAACACCTTAGGTCGCTATAAGTTGTATTTTCCAAATCAATACAGCGTCTATTTACATGATACTCAGGATAAAGCCCTTTTTGCGCGCAGCGATAGGGCGTTATCTTCAGGTTGTATTCGCGTTGAAAAAGTCGAACAGTTGGCTAACTGGATAGCATCGAACCTAGTGCGTGATAAACAGACCTGGGTTGACATGCAAATTGAGCGAACAAAAACGCAATGGTTCGCCTTCGATGATAAATTACCTGTTCATCTTGTTTATTGGACCTCTTGGCTTGATGAGCACAATATTGCCCAGTTTAGAGATGATATATATAAGAAAAATCAAAATATCATTGCGGAACTACAGGCCTATAACTCCCCAAACCCTGATGAATAAAGGGCTGTGGCAAAACATTAGCTTGATCTCACCATTGAAATCGTTTAATTTGTGCGCTGTTTTTGTGTAAATAACGAACGGTGGTATTAATGTCAATAGTGTGTCCTTCACGTAGGCAGTTGTTGTTAGGCCTAGGTGGTGTAGCAATGTTTTCGATGGTGTCTCCTAAAGTAAAAGCGAGTCGTTCCACTAAAGGCGTACGTAGCTTGAGCTTTTATAACAGACATACAGGGGAAAAGGGGCAAGGAAGCTATTGGATTGATGGGAGTTATCAGGATAATACTCTCACAGATTTTAATCATATTTTGCGTGATCATAGGCAAAATGAAGTGGCTCCAATGGATAAGCGATTATTCGATCTACTTTATTTGCTTAAACAGACGTTAAATATTGATGATCAGCATGAATATCATGTCATTTCAGGTTATCGTTCACCGAAAACTAATCACATGCTCGCGCAAAAGAGTAATGGTGTAGCAAAGAAGAGTTACCACATGAAGGGAATGGCAATGGATATTGCGGTTCCCGATGTTAACTTGAAAGATTTGCGTGATGCTGCGGTGTCTTTAAAGTTAGGTGGTGTGGGCTTTTACCCTAATTCTGGTTTTGTACATGTGGATACTGGACCGGTAAGAACTTGGTAATACCAAGGGGCTTAACAAGTGTTTGTGTCGTAGTCTGGGGTATGCTAGTATTCGCTCGCTTTAAATGAGGTCATCGTTGGTCGAAAGCGATGATCACCTAAAACTTTATTATATTAAGTGAGTAAATTATGTCTTACGCAATTACCGCACAAGCCCGTACTGAAATAGGGAAAGGTTCGAGCCGCCGCCTACGTCATGCTGGTAAAGTTCCTGCTGTTATCTATGGTGCGGGTAAAGAACCTGTTTCTATTGAATTCGAACACAAAGATATCATCAACATTCAAGCAAATGCTGATTTCTATACTTCTGACATCACTATCGTTTTAGATGGTAAAGAAGTTAAGGTTCGTGTTCAAGCTATGCAACGTCACGCGTTTAAGCCTCTTATCGAGCACGTGGATTTCACTTTCGCTTAATGTGAGATTGAATAAGAAAAAGCGCCAATTTGGCGCTTTTTTTATGGCTGAAATTGCTTATATTTGATCTAACTCTGCCTGTTTGTCAGGGCAAGTTACGATGATCCTTGTGTCACCTTGTTCTGTTAGTTCCTCTAATGTCACTGAAAATCCCCATAATCGGTGTAGATGTTTAACGACCTCTTTACAGCTATCATCCAAAGGAATTCGGTTGATGGGAATGTACCTTAGCACTAAGGAACGATCGCCTGATATCGCGACATTTTGTACCTGAATATTGGGTTCAATATTGGACAAGTTATATTGCTGTGACAACATTTGTCGGATGTCATGGTAGCCTTGGTCATCATGAATGGCTGAGACATTAAGGTAGTTTTTTTGGTCGTTATCGAGAATACTAAACAGTTTAAATTGGCGAATGATATTTGGTGATAGGTACTGACTGATAAAACTTTCATCTTTAAAGTTTTGCATTGCAAAGTGTAGGGTATCGAGCCAATTACTCCCCGCTATTTCAGGGAACCAACGTTTATCTTCTTCGGTTGGTGACTCACATATACGCCGTATATCCACAAACATATTAAAACCCAGCGCATAAGGATTGATGCCGCTGTAATAAGGACTGTTATAACTGGGCTGCGCGATAACGTTGGTGTGGTTTTTTAAAAACTCCATCATAAAGCGATCGCTGACGAGATTGTCGTCATAGAGGTGATTCAAAATGGTGTAGTGCCAGAAGGTTGCCCAGCCTTCATTCATGACTTGGGTTTGTTTCTGTGGATAAAAATATTGACTCATTTTTCTGACGATACGCACAATCTCACGCTGCCAAGACTCTAGCAAGGGGGCATTTTTCTCAATGAAATAGAGAATGTTTTCTTGAGGCTCGGCGGGGAAATGATTGTCTGATTGCGTTTTGTCAGCGGCGGGCATTAATGGAATGGTTCGCCATAAGTCATTGACTTGGCTTTGTAGGTATTCCTCACGTTCTTTTTGGCGAACCTTTTCTTCTTTTAATGAGATCTCGCTAGGTCGTTTATAGCGATCAACGCCATAGTTCATCAAGGCATGGCAGGAGTCGATGATGAGCTCAACCTGCTCGGTGCCGTAACGCTCTTCACATTCACGGATATAATTCTTTGCAAAAACTAAATAATCTATGATGGAACTGGCATCGGTCCAGGTTTTAAACAGATAGTTACCTTTGAAGAAGCTGTTATGGCCAAAATTAGCATGGGCCATCACTAAGGCTTGCATGGTGATAGTGTTTTCTTCCATTAAATAAGCGATACAGGGATCGGAATTGATAACGATTTCATACGCCAATCCCATTTGTCCACGTTTGTAACCTTGTTCAGTTTCGATAAATTTTTTACCAAATGACCAGTGAGTATAACCGATAGGCATGCCGATACCAGCGTAGGCATCCATCATCTGTTCGGCGGTGATCACTTCAATTTGGTTAGGGTAGGTGTCGAGTCGATAATGAGCCGCGACCCGTTCGATTTCCGTTAGATACGATTGCAACAAATCGAATGTCCAATCGGGGCCATCATCTAATCTCTTGCTGCGTTTTGAATTCATAATCGCCCCCTTAAACCGCTTGTTTCTTAAACAGTTCTCTAAACACTGGGTAGATATCTTCAGCTTGTCTAATGTGCTGAACTGCAATATTATCGTGGGTTGTTTGCAACGCTTCATACTCACGCCATAAAGTTTGGTGGGCGCGATTGGTAATTTCGATGTAGCTGAAGTAGCGCACAACGGGGAGTAGTTTTTTTTCTAATATATGACGACAGGCTGGTGAATCATCGGCCCAATTGTCGCCATCCGATGCTTGAGCAGCATAGATGTTCCATTCATTTTCAGGATAACGTTGTTGTTGAATGTCGTGCATTAATTTAAGTGCACTGGACACTATAGTACCTCCAGTTTCTTGTGAATAAAAAAATTCATGCTCGTCTACCTCTTTGGCTTGGGTGTGGTGCCGAATATAGACTACGTCTAGGTTTTTATAAGTTCGAGTGAGAAACAGGTAGAGTAAAATGTAGAAACGCTTTGCCATATCCTTGGTGGCTTGGTCCATAGAGCCTGATACGTCCATTAAACAAAACATCACCGCCTGACTTGAGGGTACTTCACGTTTTGCATAGTTGTTGAAGCGTAAATCGAAGGTATCGATAAACGGCACTCGGGCAATTTTTGCCTCTAATTCGGCTATCTGCTGCTGTAAGCTAATGATCTTTTCAGCTTCAGAACCCGGTGTTTGCTCCAACGCTTCTAGCTCTGCTTGAAGTTCGGTTAATAGGGCTTTTTTTGATGATGACATGGCAATGCGCCGTGCCAATGAGGAGCGCAGTGAACGCACTATATTGATATTGGCAGGCACGCCATCATTAGTGAAGCCCGCACGATAGGTTTGGTATTCTACCAGTTTATTGAGGCGATTATTTTGTAAGTTCGGCAGTTCAAGATCTTCAAACAACAACTCTAAATATTCATCTTTAGATATTTGAAATACAAAATCATCTTGTCCTTCCCCAGAGTCAGATGCATCACCTTGTCCGCCGCCTTGACCTTGTCCTTTGGGCGGGCGTTCAATTTTATCTCCTCGAGCAAATTGATCGTTACCCGGGTGGACTCGCTCTTTAACGCCACCACGGCCTTGATGAAAAGTGGGCTCGCTAATATCACGGGTAGGGATAGCAATTTTTTCACCTTTGTCTACATCGGTAACACTGCGCCTAGTCACCGCATCGCTGACCGCTTTTTTAATTTGTTGTTTATAACGATTGATAAATCGTTGCCGATTGACTGTGCTTTTTCCCTTAGCATTTAATCGTCTGTCAATAAAATTAGCCATGCGCACCTCCAAACAACGCGTGGGGAGAGATCTCCCCACCTAATATTATCAAGATGATTTACGCACGCGCAGATACCATTCTGATAACAGTCTTACTTGCTTCTTGGTATAGCCTTTCTCCATCATTCGATTGACAAAATCATCGTGTTTACGCTGATCATCGGTCGAAGTTTTGGCATTAAAAGAGATAACCGGTAATAGATCTTCAGTATTGGAGAACATTTTCTTTTCAATAACAGTGCGCAGCTTTTCATAGCTGGTCCATAGTGGGTTAGAGCCTTCATTGTTAGCTCTGGCTCGTAATACAAAATTAACAATCTCATTGCGAAAATCTTTTGGATTACTGATCCCCGCTGGTTTCTCAATCTTTTCGAGCTCAGCATTAAGGGCGGCTCGGTCAAACAGTTGCCCAGTTTCTGGGTCTCTATATTCTTGATCTTGGATCCAAAAATCTGCATAGGTGACGTAACGGTCGAAAATATTCTGGCCATATTCTGAATAGGATTCTAAGTAGGCTGTTTGAATTTCTTTACCAATAAATTCAACATATTTAGGGGTTAAGTAACCTTTTAAAAACTCTAAGTATCGCTCGGCGGTATCGTTAGGAAATTGCTCTTGTTCAATTTGTCGCTCTAGCACATAAAATAGGTGCACCGGATTGGCGGCAATTTCACTGTGATCGAAGTTAAATACTTTAGAGAGAATCTTAAAGGCGAAGCGAGTCGATAACCCTTGCATACCCTCATCGACACCAGCGTAATCACGGTATTCCTGGTAAGATTTAGCTTTGGGATCTGTATCCTTTAAGCTCTCACCATCATAGACTCTCATTTTTGAGTATATCGATGAGTTATCAGGTGTTTTAATGCGAGACAATACGCTAAATTGGGCCAGTAGCTCCAAAGTATAGGGAGCACATGGGGCTTGTGATAACTCAGAGTTGAATAGCAATTTTTTATAGATTTGAATCTCTTCAGACACACGCAGACAGTAGGGGACTTTAACAATATAGACGCGGTCTAAAAACGCTTCGTTAGTTTTATTGTTTCTAAAGGTGGTCCATTCTGACTCGTTAGAGTGCGCTAAAATGATACCGTTGAAGGGCAGGGCTGAAAGCCCTTCAGTACCATTGTAGTTACCTTCCTGAGTGGCGGTTAGTAGTGGATGTAGCACCTTTATAGGGGCTTTAAACATCTCAACGAACTCCATTAACCCTTGATTGGCTCGACACAGTGCACCCGAGTAGGAGTAAGCATCGGCATCGTGTTGGGCAAAATGTTCGAGTTGGCGAATATCGACTTTACCCACGAGTGAGGAGATATCCTGATTGTTCTCATCGCCGGGTTCTGTTTTGGCAATGGCCAGCTGATCTAAAATGTTAGGATAGACTTTAACCACCTTAAATTGTGAGATATCACCGCCGAATTCATGGAGGCGCTTGACGGCCCATGGCGACATAATGGTTTTGAGGTAGCGCCCCGGAATGTCATATTCGCTCTTGAGCAGCTCGGCATCTTCATCAGGGTTGAATAAGCAAAATGGGTGGTCATTGACTGGGCTACGCACTCCATTAGCACTGAGTACGTAAATAGGTACATGCTGCATTAATGATTTGAGCTTTTCTGCTAGGGATGATTTACCACCACCTACAGGCCCAAGTAAATATAAGATCTGTTTAGATTCTTCAAGACCTTGTGCCGAGTGTTTTAGATAGGCCACTATCTGTTCTATCGCCTCCTCCATACCGAAAAAATCTTTAAACGCAGGATAGCGGGAGATTAAACGGTTGGAAAAGATACGGCTTAAAATTGAATCTTTTGAGGTATCGATAACCTCAGGCTCACCGATTGCAATAAGCAGGCGTTCGGCTGCCGATGCATACGCAATACGATCGTCTTTGCAAATGGCTAAAAATTCTTGTAGCGAATATTCTTCATCTAATTTCTTTTCATAGCGCTGTTGATAATGCTCGAATATGCCCATTTTCCACCCCCTGAAGCCAGCAATAAATCTTAAGGGGCAACTGAACTTTCAGTTACCTACTCCTAATGATAGACGGGAAATGTGAGTTGGGTAGCAAAAAGTATAATGAAAACAATAACAAAAAATTGCAAATGCAATTGTTGCATATGTGGCTGACGATGATTTGTTTAAAAGTCCTTAGATTAAAAACAAAAAAGGAGCCATTAAGGCTCCTTTTTATTGTGACACTATTGATTAAGCAGCAAAGTTACTATTAACAAATTCCCAGTTCACAAGTTCCCAGAAATGAGCAAGATAGTCAGGGCGCACATTACGGTAATCGATATAATAAGCGTGTTCCCACACATCAACAGTCAGTAATGGTGTTACACCATCTTCTGTTAATGGTGTCGCTGCATTGCTGGTATTGACAATAGCTAAAGAGCCATCAGCTTTTTTAACTAACCAAGTCCATGCACTACCAAAGTTGTTCACTGCAGAATCAGTAAATTGTGCTTTGAATGCATCGAAAGAGCCGAAGGTTGAATCTATAGCAGCTGCGATATCACCTGTGGCAGCGCCGCCGCCATTTGGCGATAGGCAGTTCCAATAGAAAGTGTGGTTCCAAACTTGAGCCGCATTATTGAAAATACCACCAGTAGAGGTCTTGATGATCTCTTCTAGGCTTTTCTCGGCAAGTTCAGTACCTTCAATTAGGCCGTTTAGCTTCACAACATAAGTGTTGTGATGCTTGCCATAATGGTATTCAATCGTTTCTTGGGAAATATGGGGCTCTAATGCGTCTTTTGCATAAGGAAGTGCTGGTAATTCAAAAGCCATGTTTTTTCTCCATTGACATTCAATTGTCTTTTTCTGTTTGCTCACAGCTAGCCATTCTACCTGATAAAATTGTGATGTGAATCATTGTTTGGCTGATTTTACCGATTAATTCAATCGTTAAATTATTCTATGCAATAACCTTGGTAAAAGTAGGTTTTTGTTCTTAGTCATCCTGACGTACAATAGGCAAAATTGTTTAAGTAGCTTTGCTGCAATATTTAGGAAAGAAGATGCAAACAAATGAAACTGTAGAAAAAATCAAACAGCAGATTGCTGAAAACCCAATCATCGTTTACATGAAAGGTTCACCTAAGTTACCTAGCTGTGGATTTTCATCTCAGGTGGCACAGCTTATGATTAATTGCGGTGCACAATTTGCGTACGTTGATATTTTACAGCATCCCGATATCCGCGCAGAACTGCCAAAGTATGCGAATTGGCCTACTTTCCCGCAGTTATGGGTTGAAGGCGAACTTATCGGTGGCTGTGATATTTTGACTGAAATGTATCAAAAAGGTGAGTTGCAAACTTTAATTAATGAAACTGCGGCAAAATATCCTGCCCAAGACGCATAAGTCTGCTCATTACTCGAGTGCTGTTAGCTAAAACGCGATATATGACGTTAAGTCAATCATAGTTAACTTAGGCATCTACTAAATAAAAAAAGCCCTTCGATTGAAGGGCTTTTTTTATGTTTAATTTTAGTCTAGTAGATGTGTTACTCGGTAAGCGCTGCTTCTGGTTTAGTTGCTGGCAGTAATAAGTTCATGGTAATGGCGACAATACCACATAGGCTAATACCGGTTAGGCTAAATGAACCAATACCAAAGGCCATGCCACCAATACCAAAGACCAAAGTAACGCCTACGATGCACAAGTTTCTCGGCTCGCCCATGTCGATCTGATTTTTGATAAGCGAGTTAAGCCCAACTGCTGCAATAGAACCAAATAATAAACACATAATACCACCCATCACTGGAATGGGGATCGTTTGCATCAGTGCTCCCAGTTTACCCACAAAAGCTAAGGTGATTGCGGTGATGGCAGTCCATGTCATGATGCGGGGGTTAAAACTTTTGGTAAGCGTTACTGCCCCCGTGACCTCTGAATATGTCGTATTTGGTGGACCACCAAGTGCAGATGCTGCGATGGTGGCAATGCCGTCACCACTTAAGGTGCGATGTAGGCCGGGCTTTTTCATGTAATCTTTACCAGTAACGTTTGAAATCGCTAAAATATCTCCGATATGTTCAACCGCGGGGGCGATTGCCACAGGGATCATAAAGGCGATGGCGTGCCAGTTAAACTCGGGGGCAACGAAGCTTGGGATAGCAAACCAGTTGGCGTTGTGTACTGGGGTGAAATCAACAATACCCATGGTTAAACTGAGAGAATAACCCACAATGATACCAGCTAAAATCGGCATTAATTTGGCAACGCCTTTGGCAAATATGGCTACCGCGATGGTAGACAGTAACGATGCTAACGAGATCATCAATGCTACGCTGCCATCAACCAAAACTAGGCTACCATCGCCGCTTTTACCTAAAGCCATATTGACCGCAACAGGGGCCAATCCTAGGCCAATCACAATGATGACCGGCCCAACGACCACTGGCGGCAATAAACGCTTGATAAAACCATCACCACGTACTTTGACAAGACTTGCCAGAATCAAGTAAACACAACCGGCCGCCATGAGTCCGCCCATGGTCGATGGGATCCCCCACGTTTGTACGCCATAAAGAATAGGCGCAATAAAAGCGAAAGAGGAAGCGAGGAAGATAGGGATTTGTCGTCGGGTGACGAGTTGAAACAACAGGGTGCCCAAGCCTGCTGTAAATAAAGCGACATTAGTATCAAGGCCAGTTAATAGCGGCATTAATACCAGTGCACCGAAGGCGACAAATAACATCTGGGCGCCTTGTAATGGAATTGCTAAACGATTCATTTTCATTCTCTTTTTTTAGGTAAACCGAACGATTTTAACGTTTAGTCATTTCATTTGCATTAGTTACGGTCACATTATTTTGCTTTGGGTTAAAAAAAATTAATAAAAAATCACCTCGGGTTAGGGGGGATGCAGGCAAGAACCGCACAAACTGTGTTACACTGCAGCCATTGTATTTGGTTAAAGTATTGATATAGATGTTTAAGCGTCTTACCTATGGTTTGTTTACCACCATCATCTTGATGGTTGCACATATGGCCGTTGCGGCAGAAGTGACTGAACTTGATATGAGTATTGTCAAGGTAGCAGACCGTACCACGAAAACGAAAAATAATGCCCTAACACAAGCATTACACAATGTGATCCTTAAAAATACTGGCAATAAAAGTGCCTTATCAGCGCCGAGTATTGTTGCTGCACTTAATAATCCTACCGCACTTATTCGTCAGTTTGGGTATCAAGAAACCGACGGTCAGCAATATTTACATGCGACTTTCGATCATCAGAAAATAATCCAATTACTTCGTGATGCTCAGTTGCCTGTATGGGGAAGCCAGCGTCCACTCACTCTCATCTGGTTAAGCTTGCAGCAAGACGGTCAACGCGCCATTTTGAATGACTCATCAACGTCAGAGAATCGAGCGTATATCGATGAGTTAGCTCAGGCTCGTGGACTGCCGGTTTTGTTGCCAATGATGGATCTTGATGATGCGATGAATGTCAGCATCAGCGATGTGCGAGGCTTATTTGTCGATGCAGTCGCTAACGCATCTGCTCGTTATAATACTGATTATTTTATAATGAGTTCGATTGAACCTACCGCAGACAATCAATTTCATTACTCGATGGTATTGTATCCAAGCACTCAAAGCGGTGTTTTGTTTAATCCATTGGTACAAGACGCGGGAGTGGTTGCCGATATTGATAGTGCTCTTAATCAGATGTTTTTAACGATAAGCGAATACTATGTGAGCCAGTACGCGGTTGCCGACAGCGGTGCAGCACTCAGTACTCAACTTACTTTTATCGATATTACTGAACGTAAACAGCTGGTTGATATTGAAAACTATCTTACTCAACTCAGTGCGGTAAAACAGGTTTCGTTAACACGTTTACAAGGCGGGGCAGCCCAGTTTACTTTAGCGCTATTTGGTACTAAAGAAGATCTTATCCGTCTACTCAGTTTAGAATCAAGAATTAAACCGCAGTCTGTGTTAACGCCTATGCCAGTAGGCGGTGCTGATCCGTTAGCACCATCACAGAGTGAGACCATTAACTATATTTGGCTTGGTCATTAATGTAAGCTGGGTTCCATTATGTTTGGAACCTTTCTTTTACCAAACAAATGATATCGAGATTTAATTAGTGGCATCCCATTCCCCATTACAGTTGTCGTTACCCGTTTATTTGCCTGATGATGAAACGTTTAACAGTTATTATCCTGCGGCCGGAAACGATCAATTAATTCAAAGTTTACAAGACTGTGCTGATGGAAGTGCGGAGAAGGCCGTTTATCTATGGGGGCCGGTAAAATCGGGTCGTACCCATTTGATGCATGCGACTTGTGCCCGTGCTAATGAACTTAATCGCAACAGTTTCTATTTGCCACTGGGGATCCATGCCAGTATCTCAACCGAATTGTTAGAAGGATTAGAGCAGGTTGACCTTGTCTGTATTGACGATATTGATGCAATAGCCGGCCACCCTTTATGGGAAGAGAGTCTATTTGATCTGTATAACCGTGTAGCCGAGCAGAAAAATTGCAAATTGGTGGTCAGTGCCAGTGCCTCTGCCGTCGATAGCGGCTTTGTGTTACCCGATTTAATCTCTAGAATGCAGTGGGGCTTGACTTACCAAGTTCAGCCAATGGCTGATGATGAAAAGCTAGCGGCATTACAACGCCGAGCGGCGATGCGTGGTTTACAGTTGCCTGAAGATGTCGGTCGTTTTTTACTGAACCGCCTAGCTCGTGATTTACGTACCTTATTTGATGTGCTTGATAGATTAGATAAAGCGTCGTTAGTTCATCAACGTAAATTGACTATCCCGTTTGTCAAAGAGATGCTGAGGTTGTAAGTGATAATCTTAGCCTAAGTCTTTAACCATTTGGGCGCTTAGCCATCAAATAATCAATCTTTTATAACTCAAATGCTTAAGATGCCTACAATGTGATTTCTTTGTCGCACTAGCATAAATTAAGTTGCCAAACAAACAACTTAATTAGGGTGAAACATAAATAACAAAAAAGCCCAAACTCACGTTTGGGCTTTTTGCTGTTAATCGTTTCTAGAGCGATTTATGCGGCTTGATGTTGGGCTGCTGACGCGACGACCTGGGCTTTTAACTCGGCAGGATCAAAATCATCGACATTGATTGATTTCATCCGGCCAATTTCAGCGCGTTCAAGTAAAGCAACCTCATCGTCACTGAGAATACCTAAGGCTTTTCCTTCGGCGGCTAGCTTATCTAACCACATGAAAGGATGACGCTTACCCGATGCCTTACAAATTTTATCGTGTAGCGGCTCACAAGCTAGAATATCTTTAAAGGTCTGCTCTTGAATGCCTACAGCATTGAACTCAGATGGTGTCCAAAATTGACCTTTACCTAAACGGTCACGACTGGCGCAGGGCGTTTGCATGATCTTAGCCACTTTATGATCCAGTACATCACTTGGACGCTTAAGTGGACGGCCAAATGGGAAGATAATGACCCGTAATAAGCGTCCTAATCCCATAGGGAAGTTGTCTAATAGATCGTCAAGCGAGTCTTGTAGTTTGTACAATGAATCTTCAACGGCCCATTGCACTAAGACTAGATCTTCGCTCTGGCGGCCTTCATCTTGATAGCGTTTCAGTGTTGCTGACGCTAAATAAAGCTGGCTCAACAAATCCCCTAGGCGAGCAGAGATACGCTCTTTACGCTTAAGCCCCCCACCCAATGTCGCCATCGCTAAGTCAGACAATAAAGCCAAGTTAGCGCTAAAGCGGTTCATCTGTTGGTAGTAACGCTTGGTTTTATCGTTATAGGGACTATTTGAGAATCGGCTTGAGGTTAAGCCTAACCAGAAGCTGCGAACCAAGTTACTAATCGTAAAGCCGATATGGCCAAATAGCGCCGAATCAAAATCGTTTAGTGCTTTGTTTGCATCAGGATCAAATGCTGATTCCATTTCAGCTAATACATAAGGATGGCAACGAATAGCTCCTTGACCGTAGATGATCATCGAGCGGGTTAAGATATTTGCCCCTTCAACCGTAATGGCGATAGGTGCCGCTTGATAGCCACGACCTAGGTAGTTACCTTCACCTAAACACACGCCTTTACCGCCGTGGATGTCCATGGCATCGATAACGCATTTTTGCATTCTGTCAGTCAAGTGGTACTTAACGATGGCAGAAATTACCGAAGGTTTTTCGCCTAAATCAATAGCGGTTGTAGTTAAGGTTGTTACCGCATCCATTAAATAGGCATTGCCGCCGATGCGTGCCATTGGCTCTTCAATCCCTTCAAGCTTACCAATCGGTAACTTAAATTGACGACGAATACGCGCATAAGCTCCTGTCGCCACAGCGGCGGTTTTTACGCCACCGGCAGAGTTTGACGGCAAGGTAATGCCACGGCCTACAGACAAACATTCAACCAGCATGCGCCAGCCTTGACCTGCCATTTCTGGCCCGCCGATAATAAAGCTTAAGGGAACGAACACTTCGTTGCCTCGGGTTGGACCATTTTGGAACATACAGTTAAGTGGGAAATGGCGACGACCCGTTTCAACTCCAGGCACATCTGTAGGGATAAGGGCGCAGGTGATACCTAAATGTTCTTTATCGCCGAGTAATTTATCGGGATCTTGCAGCTTAAAGGCAAGGCCTAAAACGGTCGCAACTGGAGCTAGGGTAATATAACGCTTGTTCCAGGTCAGTTTCATACCTAGCACTTCTTCACCTTGCCATTGCCCTTTACAGACCACACCAAAGTCAGGAATTGCACCAGCATCACTGCCAGCTTCAGGGCTGGTTAATGCAAAACAGGGGACTTCTAATCCCTTTGCCAGACGAGGCAAATAGTGGTTTTGCTGCTCGGCAGTACCATAGTGTTGTAATAATTCACCAGGGCCTAATGAGTTAGGCACACCAACAGTGGAAGCCAGTTCGCTGGATACGCCAGCCAGCTTTTGTAATACGCGTGATTGCGCATAGGCTGAATATTCGAGTCCACCGTACTTTTTCTTGATGATCATGGCAAAAAAACCGTGATCTTTTAAGTATTGCCAGATCTCAGGGGGAAGGTCTGCGAGTTGATGAGACACTTGATGTTGGTTGAGCATCTTACAGACTTCTTCAACTGGGCCATCAAGAAAGGCTTGTTCTTCAGCGGTTAGGCGAGCAACCGGGTAGTTGTGTAATTTTTTCCAGTTGGGTTTACCGGCAAAAAGATCCGCTTCCCACCAAGTTGTACCTGCTTCGATGGCTTCTTTTTCTGTTGAAGACATTTCAGGCATGATGCCTTTGTACATCTTAAGCAGGGGGCGAGTGATAACGCTTTTTCTAAAAGCAGCGATATTAAGCGGAAGCACAATCGCAAAGAAGACGAGCCAAGACAGCATGGCGATGGCATCTGTAGCGGTACCGACTGCCATGACAATGGCGGCAATGATGCTTGAGGTGAGCAGAGAAACTCTTAGGTAGGCTAATGCGCCTAACGTAAAGAGCATCACTAAAATCCAAAGTAAGGTTGTCACTGTTATTCTCCTTCAATTGCGACTGTTAACTGCACTAATGTCAGCTCTTTTTATATGACGGTTATCACAATTATAGATTGTGGTCAGACCTGTGTCGCATAAAATCTAACCCTCTCGTGACATTTATACAAGCAATTTTCAAACAATTGTTTAAATTTTTTTATTGACACTAGGATTCCACAAACTGGGTCAACTAGTTAGAATGATTTTAATGACCGATTTGAGAGTGAAGGTGCTTTTTTATGTGTGAGCTACTGGCCATGAGTGCTAACGTGCCAACCGATATTGTTTTTAGTTTTACTGGCTTAGCCGAACGTGGTGGGGTAACCGGCCCGCATGTTGATGGTTGGGGAATAACCTTTTATGAGGGCAAAGGCAGTCGCACTTTTAAAGATGCTCAACCTAGCAGCCAGTCTCTCGTGGCTAAATTAATCAAGTCTTACCCGATTAAGAGTGAAGTGGTAATAAGCCATATAAGACAAGCCAATCGTGGTTGTGTAGCGTTAGAAAATACTCATCCATTTACGCGTGAGCTTTGGGGACGATACTGGACATATGCCCATAACGGTCAGTTAAGTGATTATCACGCTAAGTTCAACGTAGCCCGGCATCAGCCGGTGGGAGACACCGACAGTGAGTTGGCTTTTTGCTGGATCTTAGAAAAAATCGTCGAACGTTTTGGTGATACACCACCAAAGAATCGACTCGATGTATATCGTTATGTCGCGACGTTAGCCGATGAAATTCGCCAGCTTGGGGTGTTTAATATGCTCCTTAGTGATGGTGAATACTTGATGATTTATTGTACCAATAACTTATGTCATATCACCCGCCGTGCACCATTTGGCAAGGCTAAGTTAATTGATACCGATGTGGTAATTGATTTCAATCAGGAAACCACAGCCAATGATATCGTCACCGTGATAGCAACGCGGCCATTAACTGATAATGAACGTTGGCAGATTTTGCAACCGGGTGATTGGCAAGTATTTTGCCGTGGTGAAATCGTTCTTGGAAGTGATATTGATAACTAAGATTTAAACACTAAGATCGGAGCGGATCGGAGCGTCAAGATGTGAGCATTAAATTATCGCAAAGTCTAGGCCATTAAGACTCTGTTTAGTTTCAGCTGTTAAAGGTTTGCCATTAACAGCTGAACGGATCACGGATTAGCCGCCTGTTGATTGATCACCTCAGCAGGCTGGTGAGAAAATTGATAGCTGAGTAGTGTGATATCTAATTGCTTACTGCCTTTTTCAAAGTGGGTCAGTCGAACCGGTAAATAACCTAAGTCAGGTGCCATCCAAAAAAAGGTTTGGCGTTTACTATTGTCTCTCACCACTTCAATTTTTACCGTATCATACTGACCACTTTTGATGAGCATTCGCTCCTTGCCTATTACCTTAAAATCATATTCATCAATTTCACCGCTTTTGAGCATGGCGTAATGTAAATTGGTTAATCCCGCCATCATGTCGAGCCGAAATTGTAACTGCACCATGAGCGGGTCAAATAGATTGCCATTATAGGGAAATTTTGTGCGCTCCTCTTTGTAACGGCTATGAACGATGTTCTGATCGGTAGCATAAGCCGATTGCTCTTGATAATGCGGACCGGTGCCGCTGCGCTCATGGGTATAGCGCATGGGGACTAATCGTTCACCGTCTAAGGTAAAGGTACTTTGCACTACTCGTTTATCAGTCAACATGAGCAGACTGACATCACTGTCGAAACGGTATTGATATAGGTTATTGTGTGGCGGCGGCAGTTGGTAGCGGGCTTTCCCGAGCTCGATACTGCCATAATTAACCTGATACTCGGCACTGTGCGGAGTAAGCGGGTGTTGTGCCGCTGAAGCAATCATACTGAAGGCAAGCAAACTGAATATAATAATAGGCTTCATGATCAACAAGAGTCTCTCCGGGATAAAGGCGGCGATTAAAATGGTAATTCCAGCACTAATGTTGCAAGATCGGGCCGCCATTGATAATTTGACAATGCAACCTTGCCACGGTTCACTATCACCTGTTCACTTCTTAATCGTTGCATCTGCTCTATAAAAGCAGGCGTGTGCTCAGCAAACGCGATTTTTCCTTGGCTATTGATCACTCTATGCCAAGGCAGATTAAGCTCAGTAGGGGCTAATTTAAGTGCTTGAGAGACATACCGAGCTCTGCCAGGTAATCCGGCTAAGTCAGCCACTTTACCATATGAACTTACCTTACCTTCAGGAATTAAGCCGACAATATGCCAAATGCGCGCCATGGGTGACAAGGATGCACTGATCAAGTTGAGTTCCTATAAGCTGATTAATAGTTTGGAGCTCGATAATCCTCATTAAGGTGACACTATATCGTCAATGAGTTGATACCGTTTACAAGCTACGTATAGCCTAGTGTTTAGCACGTAATAATTCAATATCGACGCCATCGCGTTTTCGTTTAAGGCGCAAGCACATTAAGTAAATAAACGGCTACGAACGTTGCCTTTAGCGTCATTTAGGTCATAATGGCGCCAAATTTTCATGACTAAACTAACACTATGCCAGTATTGGATATCCTGACCATTCCTGATGAACGTTTAAAGCGTAAGGCGCAGCCCGTTGAAGATATCGCCGCGGTGCAATCTTTTATCGATGATCTCCTCGAGACTATGTATCACACCGACGACGGTATTGGCTTAGCAGCGACTCAAGTCGGTAGCTTACATGCCATCATTGTTATCGATTTGTCTGATAATAGAGATGAGCCATTAGTACTCATTAACCCTGAATTTATTGAGCGAGATGGTGAGTTTATCGGCGAAGAGGGTTGCTTATCGGTACCGGGTTACCGCGCTAAGGTCACCCGCTATGAAAAGGTCAAGGTCAAGGCGCTTGACCGTCAAGGCCAGCGCATTGAAATAGAAACCGATGACTTTCTGGCTATCGTATTACAGCATGAGATGGATCATCTCGACGGCAAAGTTTTCATTGAGCACCTATCAACACTCAAACAGAAAATCGCCTTAAAGAAAGCCAGTAAATATCGCTAATCGAGAGTCTTTCATGGTGTTTTTACTTGGGGTGATTCAAGTCGCCCCGATTAACCAGCGTCATCAAGTTGAGACGGCGCTCGCGAAACAGCGATGGCTAGATGCATATAGGCGATGTGCTATATCATTCGAGCGTAGATAAATAGATGAACATAGTGTTACTTACCCATGAGCGAGAGCTGACCCGCCCAACCAATACCGGTCAACTAGCATTAGCACATTTTCCCCAGTATTGTAAGCAGCTTGTTTGGTCTCGCATCAACCCTGATAAGGGGTTGCAACAAGCCTGTCAAACGGGCGAAGCCCTACTATTGTTTCCTGCTACCTCAAATGTTGACTCAGATCTTGCCTTGATTAGCGCCGATGACATCGCACAGGGTGACGCTAAAACAGGGACACAAAAGTCGATCATTATTTTGGATGCTACGTGGCAAGAAGCACGAAAAATGGTGCGTCAAAGCCCCTATTTACAACAGGCAAATAGACTGGAATTACAAGCGACACAAGATTCAACATATCAGTTACGACGTAACCAAGTTCAGGGTGGATTATGTACACTCGAATGTGTGCAACTGCTGTTTAGCCAAGCGGGTTTATTCGCTCAAGCAGCGCAGCTTGGCGACGCATTTGCTGAGTTTAATCGTCGCGGGCAATCAATTAACCCAATAGATTAACGTTAGATAACGGTGAGGTAGACACAGAGAAAATGACTGACCGCGCCAGCCAACACAAATAAATGCCAGATAGCATGGTTATAAGGAATGCGCTTAACGACGTAAAACACCACGCCACCACTGTAAAACAAGCCACCCGCGAGCAATAAGCTAAAGCCAAGCGGCGTCATGGCGGCAATCAGGTCGTCTAGCACCACCATACATAACCAGCCCATCGCTAAGTAAAGCAATACGCTGAACATTTTAAAACGATGAATGAAGATGGTTTTAAATAGCACTCCACCTAAGGCTATTCCCCAGATAGCAATGAGCATAAACAGCGCCTTGTCACCGCCCAGTTCAATAAGCAACAGCGGGGTATATGTTCCGGCAATCAGCAGGTAAATCGCGCAATGATCGGCAATTTTTAGTGTATGTTTAAGTTGAGGGTTCTTGACACTGTGATAGAGAGTCGAGCAGAGAAACAAAAGTATAATGCTCGCACAGTAGATGGTAACACCTGTAAGCTGTACTCCTGATAGGTGATCCCATCCCTTAATGAGCGACACCATTAATGCCACTATGCCAGCCACAATGCCTAGGCCGTGGCTAATGGCGTTTGCCAGTTCCTCTTTTGGTGAGTATGGCGCTTTAGGTAATGATTTATCAGTAGTTATAGATAATTCTTGGCTTGTCATGGGGTTTAGTGTCATCTGGTTAGACCTCGTCTAGCGCAGTCTAACAGTTCATATCAATAAACACCACATCCTGCTTACGCGTGTGCGCTAAGCTCACTCTGTGGCGGAGGTTGTTGCCAAGAATTACAGGGGGCGCACCAAATAGCCTGTCTGTTAACCTTTTATTGAGCGTCGCCCTTTTGTCAATGATAGCGATTATTATTTTTACCCCAGAGGTGGATGATTGTCAGTCAATCTAGCGCATTAAATAAAGCGTAAAGGTCACGCTCATAAAGGTGTAAGTGTTGATGTGGCTAGGTTAACTCGCGTTTTTTTACTTTATTTATATTGTCATTAAAATGGTAAATTGCTGAATTAATTAAATCTTGGACTATGGGATAGGGGCTTGTTTATTGATCTTGCTTGAGTCTATACTGACCGTCTCTTGTCGGAGTGCCATTAGGCTGAGACCGTTTATTCGGGATCCGTTGAACCTGATCAGGTTAGTCCCTGCGAAGGAAACAAGCATGATATTAACGCCGTGTGATGACAACAATATGAGTCGAATCTCAGCTAAACATCATTGAACGAGTGTACAACTGTGAGCTTAAACACTCGCTCAGTACGCCAGTTTAAGATTATTTTTCTGTTATTAATCAGTTGTACTTCATGGCAGCGTTATTATTTTGAGCGAGTTAATGACCACCAAGTGGTCGTGCACCTGCTTAATGCCATCAACTCTCATTTCTCCTGACAAGCAACTTCATATTCATTTAATAGTGAGATTGCTTATGTCAAATCGTCGTCAAAATCGAGAACAAGCTCAGGCTTTTATCGAGACTCTTAAACCGTTACAACATCCAAATTCAGAGAAAATTTATGTTACCGGGAGTCGCCAAGACATCCGTGTTGCGATGCGTCAAATTCGTCAAAGTGACACAGTGATCGCAGGCACTGAGCAGACGCCTATCGTGGAAACCAATTTACCGCTTAAGGTGTACGACAGTGCTGGACCCTATTCAGATCTCGCGACCGAAATTAATGTTCGCCTCGGCTTACCCAAATTACGTCAACATTGGATAAGCGAGCGCGCCGACAGTGAGCAACTTGAGCAGGTGAGCTCAGGTTTTACCCAGCAACGCCTTAAAGACGATGGCTTAGATCACCTGCGTTTCGACTCACTCTTGATTCCTCGAAAGGCCATTTCTGGCCGCAGTGTTACTCAATTACATTATGCTCGACAGGGCATTATTACCCCTGAAATGGAATATGTTGCCCTGCGCGAAAATATGGCGCGGAGCGAGATTGCAGATGATGTGCTGAATCGTAAAGCTAAGGGGGAAAGTTTTGGTGCGGCCATAGGTGAGCCCATCACCGCGGAATTTGTGCGCCAAGAAGTGGCTCGCGGTAGGGCGATTATTCCGCTGAACATTAACCACCCCGAAGCAGAGCCTATGATTATTGGGCGCAATTTTTTAGTCAAGGTGAATGCCAATATAGGTAATTCGGCGGTGACCTCATCGATTGAGGAGGAGGTGGAAAAATTGGTTTGGGCCACGAGATGGGGAGCCGATACCGTGATGGATCTCTCCACTGGACGCTATATTCATGAAACCCGCGAGTGGATCATTCGTAACTCACCAGTGCCTATTGGCACAGTGCCTATTTATCAGGCATTAGAGAAAGTCAATGGCATCGCAGAAGATCTCACTTGGGATGTATTTAGAGATACACTCATCGAACAGGCAGAGCAAGGGGTCGATTATTTTACTATCCATGCCGGAGTGTTATTGCGTTATATCCCCATGACGGCCAAGCGAGTCACTGGCATTGTTTCTCGCGGTGGGTCTATCATGGCCAAATGGTGCCTTTCTCATCATCAAGAAAACTTTCTTTATGAGCATTTTGAGGATATTTGCCAACTCTGTGCTGCCTATGATGTATCACTATCACTGGGTGATGGCATGCGACCTGGTGCCATCGTCGATGCGAACGATGAGGCGCAATTTGCTGAACTCGAGACCCTTGGCGAATTAGTTAAAGTGGCTTGGCGATACGATGTACAAACGATCATCGAAGGACCTGGGCACATCCCGATGAATTTGATCAAAGAGAATATGGACAAGCAATTAAGCTTGTGCGATGAGGCGCCTTTCTACACCTTGGGGCCACAAACGACTGATATTGCTCCGGGTTACGATCATTTTACCTCTGGCATAGGTGCGGCAATGATCGCTTGGTATGGTTGCGCCATGCTGTGTTATGTCACCCCCAAAGAGCACCTAGGTCTGCCCAACAAAGAAGATGTTAAACAAGGCTTGATTGCCTATAAAATCGCGGCACATGCAGCCGATGTGGCTAAGGGGCACCCAAGTGCGCAGATGCGTGACAACGCCCTATCTAAAGCTAGGTTTGAGTTTCGCTGGGAAGATCAATATAACCTCGGGCTGGATCCCGATACGGCACGCGCCTATCACGACGAATCGTTGCCGCAAGAGTCAGCCAAAGTGGCACACTTTTGCTCTATGTGTGGGCCAAAGTTTTGTTCGATGAAAATTACTCAGGAGGTCAGGCAATATGCGGCGGCGCAAGCCGTTAGCGTTCAAGATGCAGGTGCGTTTTCGCCATCGGAGGGAATGCGGCAGATGGCCGAACAATTTAAGCGTCAGGGCGCTGAGCTATATCACAGTGCAGATCTCTCAGTGTCAACGGCACTCAACGAGGTGTCGTTACGCGATGCTTCATTGGTTGACGAGGTCGTCAAATGACTCTCCGCTTAAATGTTCCCCCCAATGACTTAGATGAGTCGCTCCTTGCTGCCAGCTCGACTCCAGCCATAGTGTGGACGATTGCAGGCTCCGACAGTGGTGGCGGTGCGGGTATACAAGCTGACCTTGCCACGCTCCAAGACTTGCAGTGTCATGGCTGCACAGTTATCACCGCCATTACGGCGCAAAACTCCGTAGCAGTTGACAAGGTGACACCGGTCGATGAGAGCACATTGTTGGCTCAGCTTAATGCCCTGTTGAGTGACTTACCCCCAGATGCGATAAAAATGGGGATGGTGGCAAATCAAGCGCAGCTTATGATTATCGCCAAGTGGTTAACCACAGCGTTAAGCGAACTCGAGTTGCGCAAGGGAAAACCCATTCCTTTAATTGTCGATCCTGTGATGGTAGCAAGCTGCGGCGAGCCGTTAGCGTCGAATTTAGATTATTCGGTGCTCAGTGGATTAGTCACCTTGCTGACCCCCAATGCCGATGAGCTTGCCTTTATGAATAGTGACGCAGCACGCGATGGTGCCGGTATCGTCGCGGCCACAACGGATTTAGCCAAGCATTTAGATTGCAATGTGCTAGCTAAAGGCGGTGATAAAGGGCTGTTATGGCATCCTCATGTCGCCACAGACTTGTTCATTTGTCTTCAGGCTGCTGGGGTTTGTCCCCTGCATCAAGGCCAAGCATTTATGTTATCGAGTCGGCGTAGTACCAATCCCAACCATCATGGCAGTGGTTGCACGCTATCGACCGCAATTGCCGCCATGTTGGCGCAGGGATTTGTGATGCATGATGCGATTTTGCTAGCAAAAGCCTATGTGAGCCAAGGGATCGCACAGGCAGAGCAAATAGGTCAAGGGGCTGGGCCGTTGGCTCGAACAGGTTGGCCTAAGGATATGGCATATTTTGCCGAGATTAAACGCATCGAGTCTGATGATGACTTGTCAAAAGTTGAAGTGTCACCGTTCATCTTCCCCCGTTTACGCTTGCCGCTGGGGGTCTATCCTGTGGTCGATTGTCTTACGCAGCTAGCGCGTTTGCTTCATTGTGGTGCGACGACAGTGCAGCTGCGGCTAAAAGTAGAAAGTGGCATAGATGCACAACGACTTGAGACTGAGATCTGCGCTGCGATCGCCCTTGGTCGACGCTATCAAGCCCAAGTGTTTATTAACGATCACTGGCAACTCGCTCTCAAACATGGCGCCTATGGTGTGCATCTTGGCCAAGAAGATCTGCATGATGCTGACTTAGCGCTTATTGCCGCGCACGGCTTGGCGTTAGGAGTATCGAGTCATGGCTATTTTGAACTTAAGTTAGCCGCCCAGTTTAAGCCATCATATGTCGCCCTAGGGCATATCTTCGCAACGACGACAAAACAGATGCCGTCTTTGCCTCAAGGGCTGGTAAACCTGACGCGTTACGCTGCTCTATTAGCGGAAGATCTGCCTACGGTCGCCATCGGCGGTATCGATGCCACGCGACTTCAGTCAGTTAAAGTTACAGGGGTCGATGGTATTGCCGTAGTGCGGGCGCTAAAAGAGGGTCTCAGTGTCGAGTCGGCTTATCATGCCCTGCATGCCGCGTGGGAGGAAGGTTATGGCGCTTGATGATAAAGACTATGTTCGTTACTCGCGTCATATCATGCTGCCAGAGATGGGGGAGCAGGGACAGCAACGGCTCAGTTGTGCCAGTGCGGCCATTATTGGCTTAGGGGGGCTGGGAATGCTTTGCGCTCAGTACCTTGCCGGTGCTGGTATTGGCTCTTTGCTGCTCATCGATGGTGATAAGGTCGAAAGCAGTAATCTACCGCGTCAGCTGCTGTTTGATGATAAGGATATTGGTCACAATAAAGCCTTAGTGAGTCAACATAAACTGCAACATCGCAACCCTAGCTGTCAGGTGCGTAGTGATGACAACTATCTTGGTCACGACAATGCCGTCAACCATTTAAGTCAGGTCGATGTCGTAATCGATTGCAGCGATAATTTTATGACTCGCCAGTTAGTTAACGCAACCTGTGTGGCGTTAATGCGTCCTAATGTGGTGGCGTCGGTGGCGCATTTTAGTGGCCAGTTGTTGTGTATTGACCTGCAAAAGGCGCCACAAGCTGGCTGTTACCATTGCCTGTTTCCACAATCATTAAAGGTGAGCCAAGGCTGTGACACCCAAGGTGTTTTAGGTCCTATGGTGGGCGTGATGGCTTCGATGCAGACATTGCTGGCAATGCAGATCCTGCTGCAATTAGACGATGTGCAACAAAGGCGGTATGACACCTTATATCGTTTTAATGGCCTTGGCCTAAATCAACTCAGTTCGCGGCGTAAGCGCGACCCGCAATGCGCCGTGTGCGCCCCTTATGTTATGGAGAAGATACATGGATGAGATCAACCTGATGCTCAATGGTGAGCCAGTGACTGTCGCCAATAGAACCAATGTGCAGCAGCTCTTGCTTGCACAGAAGATACAGCTCGACAGGGTTGCCGTTGTTTGCGGTGGAGATGTTGTGCCTAAATCGATGTGGAGCAGCACCTTGTGTGAAGAGGGGAATGTGATTGAGATTTTTGGCGTAGTGGCAGGAGGATAATATGTTAACCATAGCCGATATACAGTTTGAATCTCGCCTATTTAGTGGAACGGGTAAGTTTTGTTCATCAAAAATTATGCTGGCCGCCATTGAGGCGGGTGGTTCGCAACTGGTCACCTTGGCGATGAAACGTTTGGATTTGACCGCAAAACGCGATGATATTTTGACTCCATTATTAGCGTCAGGGGTCAAACTATTACCTAACACCGCTGGGGCGAGAAATGCGCATGAGGCGGTCATGGTGGCGCAATTAGCCAGAGATGTGCTGGGCACCTCCTGGATTAAACTGGAGATCCACCCAGATCCTAAATATTTACTGCCCGATCCCATCGAAACTCTAAAGGCTGCTCAACAACTGTGTGATAAAGGCTTTGTGGTATTGCCATATGTACATGCCGATCCCGTATTGTGCCGTCGTTTAGAGGAGGTGGGTTGTGCGGCGGTGATGCCACTGGGTAGCCCTATCGGTTCTAATCAAGGCTTGGCTACCCAAACATTTTTAAAGATCATTATTGAGCAGGCTAAGGTACCTGTAATTATCGATGCTGGGATCGGCGCGCCGTCTCAGGCGATGCAGGCGATGGAGATGGGGGCCGACGCCGTATTGGTTAACACTGCAATAGCCAGTAGCCGCGATCCGGTAATGATGGCGCGCAGTTTCGCCATTGCCGTTAAGGCTGGGCGTGACGCCTACCAAGCCGGATTAGGGGGTGTGTCGGAGCATGCAAGCCATACCAGTCCACAAACGCCGTTGACGGCATTCTTGGAGTAATTGCCGATGAGTTTTGTCGATTATTTACAGGCCCTACCCACAGAACGGTTAAAGTTGGCGCAATATTCTGCCAGATCAGCAGATGTGGAACGGGCCTTATTGAGCTGCGAAGGCTCTTTGTCTGGCTTGATGGCGTTATTATCTCCCGCCGCCGAACCTTATTTAGAGTCGATGGCGCAGCGTGCAGCGCAGTTAACCCGGCAGCGGTTTGGCGCAACTATCGGTATGTATTTACCCTTATACCTGTCTAATTTGTGTGCCAATGAGTGTGATTATTGTGGTTTTAGCATGGGTAATAAGCTTAAACGTAAACGGTTAAACCATGAAGAACTGCGCCAAGAGATAGCCATCATAAAACGCCGAGGTTTCGATTCGCTGCTACTGGTATCGGGTGAGCATGAAACTAAAGTGGGCATCGATTATTTTGTTTCCATGTTGCCAGAGGTAAAACGGCATTTTAGCTTTGTTGCAATGGAAGTACAGCCGCTGAGCGAAGATGGGTATCGATGTTTAGTGAGCCATGGTCTCGATGCGGTAATGCTGTATCAAGAAACCTATAACCCACAAGTTTATCGCCAGCATCATACGCGTGGTAATAAACAAGATTTTGCTTATCGTTTAGCCTCTGCAGAGCGTATCGCCCGCGCAGGTGTCGATAAAATAGGTTTAGGAGTGCTATTTGGACTCGATGATTGGCGCTTTGATGCCCTGTTAATGGGGCATCATCTGCATTATTTAGAGCACCAGCATTGGCGCAGTCGTTACAGCATTTCACTGCCTAGGTTGCGGCCTTGTACTGGGGGCGTACAGCCTAAAGTGGCACTCAGTGATAAAGGCTTAGTGCAGATTATTTGCGCTTTTAGGCTCTTTAATCCACAACTGGAGATAAGCCTGTCGACACGAGAGCCTGCCGCGCTGCGAGATCATCTATATCGCTTAGGGATCACCCATATTAGTGCTGGCAGTTCGACTGAACCTGGCGGATATGCTCATCCGCAAACACAGCTGGACCAATTTGAAATTGCCGATAATCGCAGTGTCGAACAGGTGGTTGATGCGTTAAAAGCGCAAGGTTTAACCCCTGTCTGGAAAGATTGGGAGGCGGGCTGGATAAATCAATCCCCATGATAGAAATGGCTGCGGTTTAGCCGAAGCCTTCGCTGCTTTCTACCAGCTTAGCGCTTGTGACATGTAGAAATAATGACCTGCCATAAGTGCTGCCTTGTAGAAAATGGCTACAAACTACGGTAAAGTTAATCTATAAAGATAAACAGTCCCTAGGGCCTGTTGATCTTTCAAGGTTGTTTTTGCAGCGAATTGCTGGGTATTTATACAAGGCAGAAGCTTTGTAGTGTAGTTATTCTACATAAAAAGCTGAGAACGCAGTAAAAATACCCAACAAACGCTGCCCGAAGGGTTCGGCTAAAAACGTTTTACTCTTTGTTAAGTGAATTTTGCTTAGATGACTAGGCTGCAATCCACTCGCCTCGATTAAAACGTTTTTGTCTAGAACAAAATTCAACCAGCAAAGATCAACAGGCCCTGTATGTTGTGCCGTTGTTGCTGATTGCTTAATCTAGAAAATACAGCCTAGTTTAAGTAAGCGGAAGTGCCCTATAGCGGCACTTCACTGCATCTTGCGCAAGAGGTCAGTTGTGATTGGCTTCTGCTAGATTTCGACGTTGGCTTTGATCAGCGTGATCAATTGCTGGGTGGCATCGGTTTGGGTGTCAGGGTTGAGGTATAAACCCTCGTTAAACACTGGCAACACGGGTAGGCCGTGTTCGAGTGGATCTAATATCTGCATATTATCATTAATGCGAAACTCGGCAATAGGCGCGATAGTAAGATCGTTCTCTACCGCCATGCATAAGGCTTGTGGCGACGGTGTCGATAACAATACATTGATAGGCCGCATGGTGAGCTGATGGTTAGCAAAAACCTGCGCTCGGATTGGGCAATTTTCGGGGTATAGCGCCATAGGGATCGTGGCACGCTGATGGGCATTGCCATTTTTAGCTGCGACCCAATGAAATCGACGTTCAAACAGAAGTTCACCGTGAGCTGGTGGCTGCCAATGGGTGGCAACGATAAGGTCAAACTCTCCTTGTTGCAGGCGCTTATACAGATTGCCACTAACATCGGTATCAATGACCAGCTCTATGCAGGTAAATTCGCGAATAAACTCGAGTAAACAACTACTGAGGTAGCGCTTAATATAATCTGTGGGCACCCCAAGGCGAATAATTTCACGGTTTTGGCACTCTTTAAGCTCATCTAGCGCCTGAGAGTTGAGCTGCATCATCTTGTAAGCGTAGTTGAGTAAAGTATTGCCCGACTCGGTGAGGGTGACTCCTTTGTTGTCGCGCAGGAGTAAGGATTGTCCGACACTCTCCTCCAGTTTTTTGATCTGCAGGCTTAAGGTTGATTGGGTACGACAGATCTTATCGGCGGCTTTAGACAAGTTGCCGCATTCCACCACCGCGATAAAACTCTCAAGCAATTCGATTTTTAACATGGGGTATTGAGTTTGTTAATAGTGGTATCAGTATTACTCAATATCTGCTGGACACAAACCCTGTTATGGTTTGATTGTGAAGTTGCAATGTATTTGTTTGTCGAAATGTGATGGGGTCGCTATGAGTAGCTGGGAACAAAGAACGGATTATCTTGTTGAGGTTGCACAGCGATGTCTTAGGGGGCACCAGAGTTTTGATCTGTGCCGTTCTCATCTGGTTGCGGCGAGTCAAATTTCTAAAGGAACCATCTATAACCATTTCACCACCGAGGCGGATTTAGTCGTCGCTGTTGCTTGTGCTCAATACCAAGATTGGTTGACATCGGCTGAGCGCGATCAGCTGCAATATTCCGATCCCTTTGAATGCTATCTATTTCATCACTGCCAGCGCCTACATGATGTGTTAGCTCAAAAACGCTTTGTGATAGAGCGAATGATGCCTAATCAAGAGTTATTGCTACAAGCCTCAGACGTTTACCGCGATAAATTTAATGATTTGCTTGAGCAATATTGTCGTTGGAATCAAAGTACGATACTCGCTGTTGGTGAACGGCCTGGGTTTGATCGTGGCGAATTACTCAAAAATTATATTCGCGGCACAATGATCAACAGTGATGATGGCGCCAAGGCATGTGACGATGTACAGACCTATTATCAATTTAGTTATGCATTGAGCCAGTTAATGGGACATTCGGATAAGCGCATCCCCACCATACAAAAATTTACCGATTGGTTGTCGCAGTTACATGAGCAAGCTGCTATGTCGGCAGCTTGATGCTGACCAATAAACCGTGAGGTGTAACATTGGATGCGCTGATCACTCCCTTGTGGGCATCGACGGCCGCCTTCGCTATTGCCAATCCCAGCCCCCAACCGCCAGACTCTCTTTCCCTAGCAGATTGAGGTCGATAGAAGGGATCAAATATGGCTTTAAGATCGGCGTCCAGTGCGATACCGGGTCCGTCATCAATTATCTCAATAAGCACATGATCGTTAAAAGATACCGCTTTGATGGAGATTTGCTGGTTAGCATAATGAATCGCATTGCGGAGTAAGTTCTCTATTGCCCTTGACAGTGGTCGCGGCGTGAGCGGCAATATCAACTGCTCATCAATGTCGATGAGCAACCGTTTATTTTGCTGCTCGGCTTCAAATTCGGCATCATCCAATACCTGACCTAAGGTTTCACTGAGTGACAAGTTATGTTTGCTTTCGTGTAGATTGAGCTTGGCTCGTGATAGTTCCAATAGCTCGGCTATCATCGCCTCAAGCAATTGTGCTTCATAGCCAATGCGCTCGAGTTCCGTTGATTCTTGGCCTTTTTTGCGCGCCAGAGCTAAGGCTAACTGCAGCCGAGTTAATGGTGTTCTCAGTTCATGGGAAATATCACTAATAAGCCGCTGTTGGCTATTAACCATAGACTCGATTGAACCCGCCATGGCATTAAAGGCAACGGCGAGTTGACCTATTTCATCTTTGCGTGCTGTGGTGCTGTTATCGGCGCGATGACTTAATTCGCCTCTGGCTACCGCTTCTGCACTCGCTTTTAAGGCGCGTAGTGGTTTACCTAAATGCCATGCCAGTAGGCCGCACAATAAGCCCGACAACACAATGGCAAGCACTAGGGTGAAGATGATGTTGTCGGCGAAGAAAAAGAACCAGGGCCGAGGGTGCATTTCGGCCATTCTGCCATAGAGGCTAAATTTACTGCCATTGACACTAAACTCGTGAGGGCCAAAAAAAATCTCACTCTTAAACTGGTGGCTGATGGGGCGTGCGGCTTCTTCTGCCAACAACATAAAGCGGCGCATACCGCGAGAAACTCGGTCGGTATTGACCACTTGGCCTTGTTCATTGACTAGATAGAAGCGTACCGGTTTATGGTCCATCTCTTTAATGCGATGCCAGCGCTGTTCACGCCCGGAGGTGAGCACTTCTGGGTGAGTTTGAATATGGATAGCCACACGCTCAAGCAGTTCTTCAAGGCGCGGTGTCATTTGAGTTTGATCGTGATTTTGCTGCAACAATGGCAGCAGACCAACAATGGCTATGATTAAACTGCTACACAGCCAAAAGCTGAGTAGCAGTTTGATAAAAATGCGATTGGGTAGGCTACTGAGCTTCATTTAAGTTAACCAGATATACCCTTTGCCACGCAACGTTTTGACTCGCGGGCGGCCGTCGGCACGTTCGGGGAGTTTTTTGCGTAAATTAGATAAGTGCATATCTAGGCTGCGATCGAAGGGCATCAATTTTTTGCCGAGTACCTGCTCGCTCAGCGTCTCTTTGGTTAACACTTCGCCGTTATGTTGGATCATATAATACAGTAGGCTAAACTCGGTTCCCGTGAGGATTAAGAGTTGATCTTGGCACGTCACCTCTTGGCGACTTGGGTCGAGTTTGATGTCGGCAAATTCAATGATACCCGGCTGCTGTTCATCTGCTTGCTGGCTGGTGCGGCGGATAATCGCCTTAATACGCGCGACCAATTCTCGATCATTAAAAGGTTTAGGTAGATAGTCGTCGGCCCCAATTTCTAGCCCTACTACTCGGTCTATTTCGTCACCGCGTGCGGTGAGCATCAACACCGGAGTGTGCTTCTTGATTCGCAGGGCCTTAAGCACCTCAAAACCGTTGAGTTTAGGTAACATCACATCTAATAGGATTAAGTCAAACTCTTGCTCCAGCGCAAGGTTGAGCCCCGCCTGACCATCGTTGGCCACGGTTAAGCTGAATCCTTCTAGTTCTAAAAACTGCACTAGCAGTTCGGCTAGACCTAAGTCATCGTCAATTAACAATATTTGATTCATATGCGCCTTAATCTCTGTGTGAATATCGATACACCTTTAACAGGCTGAGTATACCCGTTTGGATGTCAATTGCAGTCTACCAATGTAAGCCTACGTAAAGCCTTACTGTTGGCTATTTTAGCGTATCAGCGTAATAACTTTACAGAGGTTTACCTCACTATCGCGCAGCATTACATTGCAGGGCGTACACTAGTTGTGTTGGAACTCAACGTGAGTTTAATTGATTTACCCACTCGCAATAGCGTGTAAGAGGCAGACTATGAACAAGTTAACCCTAAAATCTGGATTATTGGCACTAATGACCACGGCAACTTTATTGTCGTCAGCAGCGTTTGCCGAAACGCCTAATCGTGATGCGGCGCCGTATCATAAGATGCATGGCGAACATAGGGCTCATCATGATGGCATGCATAAACTCTTTCGTGGTTTAGACTTAACCGATGAGCAGCGTGGCCAAATGAAGCAGATAATGCAGCAACATCGAGATGCAATGAAACAAAATCGCCCTACCGATGACGTACGCCAAGCTCATCAATCGCAAATGTTGGCAGTGCTCAGCGCAGACAGTTTTAATGAGGCCGATGCGTTGGCGTTAGTGCAAGCTAAACAGCAGCAACGTCAAAATGCGGCGATAGCTAGACTCAAAGTGCAACACGATATCTATCAACTACTCACCCCCGAGCAGCAGGCGCAATTTAAAGCCAACTTGGGCAAAGGTACCGGACGTAAAGGGGATCGCCGATAAGCGTTAACTAAGTTACAATGGGTTACGTTTCTTCCCCTACTTTAATCAGTAGTAATGTGACCTTATGAAAGACACTTCCCAATACGATTTTTGGGTGAAGCTGGCTAGCCGCGCAGCAGTGGCGACAGCGTTCACCCTTATTGTTATCAAGCTTGCAGCCTGGATGTATTCTGGGTCTGCCAGTATGCTTGCATCGCTCACAGATTCCTTTGCCGATGCGTTAGCCTCAATAGTTAACTTCATTGCGATACGTTATGCCATTGTGCCTGCCGATAAAGATCATCGCTATGGCCATGGTAAGGCGGAGCCTTTGGCGGCACTGGCGCAGTCGGCGTTTATCATGGGCTCAGCTTTTTTATTGCTGTTTCATGGTGGCGATCGCCTCATTAACCCCACGCCAGTCAATCATGCCATGATGGGTATCATAGTCTCGGTTATCGCCATAGTGTTGACCTTTGCCTTAGTGATGTTACAAAAGCGGGCGGTAGCGGCGACATCGAGCACGGTCGTGGAGGCCGATGCGCTGCACTATAAGTCGGATCTATTACTCAACTCGGCAGTCTTACTCGCCTTAATATTGTCACAATTTGGTTGGTGGTGGGCCGATGGTTTGTTCGCCGTGTTCATTGCGCTATTTATTGGTCACCAGGCGTTAGACTTAGGCTATCGTTCGGCGCAGTCGCTGCTCGATAGAGAGCTTGATGCCGATAAGAAATTGCTTATTGTGCAAGCCCTAGAGCAAGACCCACGTATTAACGGTTTTCATGACTTACGTACTCGCGAGTCGGGCAAGACCACCTTTGTACAGTGTCATTTAGAGCTCGATGGCCGGCTTACGCTACGCGAGGCTCATGCCATTGCTGATGCGGCAGAGGCGAGGGTGCGTAAGTTGTTCGAGCATGTGGAAGTGTTGATCCACCAAGACCCCATTTAAGCTTGATTTATATACCTGAAATAAGCCGCCAACGGGCGGCTTAGTGTTAAAAGGTATTTACCTTAAAGGTCGATATCACTTAACTAAGGTGATGATGGTGCCGCCAGTTGTGCTTGCTGGCTCAAGTGTAACAATGCCGCAGCTGCGGGCGTAAGAGGCAGATCTTTACGCCAAATTAAGGCTAAGTCCCAAGTTAGATTTGGCACTATGGGTTTAAACGTTAAGCGGCTAGTACTGAGGCGAGCGCAGATGGGCTCGGGAAGAATAGCGACCCCCATATGGGCTTCAACCATAGTGGCTAAAAAATCCCATTGGCCGCTGCGAAAAGCGATATTTAATTGCACTCCCGCCTTGGCGCTAAGTCGTCGGATCAACTTAGCCAGTGAGAAGTCTTCGTTGTACAAAATAAAGGGGTAGGGTTCAAAGTCTTGCCAAGTGATCGCCTGTTTTTCTGCCAGTGGGTGATCTTCGGGTAAGCAGGCGAGCAGAGGGTAGCGCGTCAAGGGGTGATGAGCTAGCTCGGTTTCATGTGTGGTGGGCAGCGCCGTAAAGGCGATGTCTAAGCTGTTATTAAGTAAGGCCTGTTCACAACCAAAACCACCATATTCATACATTTGTAATTCGATGCCAGGATAGCGCTGTCGAAAGTTGGTTAGTAGGCCGATCAGCAGGCTACTCATCATGGGGCAAACACCCAGCCGTAAGTGGCCCGATTTGAGGCCACTTAAATTGGTTAAATCTTCTTGTAATCTGTGCCATTGGCCGAGAATTTCTCGTGCGCTACGTTCGAGCAATATGCCTGCCTGAGTGAGTTCAACTTTTTGATTATTACGATGCAGTAATTGCTGGCCTAGGCTCTCTTCGAGGCGCTGGATAATTTTGCTGAGCGTCGGTTGGGTGATAAAGCATTTTTCGGCGGCACGGGTAAAATTCGCGCTTTCCACTAGGGTTAGGTAATACTGTAACGTCTTGATTGGTATGTTCATTCTTTATTGGCATTTATGGCATGGCATATATTCATTTTACTAATAGACGCCATAGTATTACTTTGAACTGGTCAGCAAAAATGGAGCAACACAATGAAATTCAGTAAAAATTTATGGGTCGGTGCCTTGTGGCAAGCTGCTATGCCTGTCGATGCAAACGAGAGTGACAAGGTGACAGAATCATCGGCAACTATGGCAAACAATGCTCCCTCTGAAGAGCTACAACATAGCCCAGCCTAAGCTGGGCTTTTTGTTATGTCAGCTTTGGTATTCTTAGGTTAGCCCATTTCTAACTCTTTGAGTTTACGGGTTAATGTATTACGTCCCCAGCCTAAACGCTTGGCCGCTTCCTGCTTATGGCCGTTAGTGTGCTTAAGTGCCGTTTCGAGTAAGATGCGCTCAAATGCGGGTTGAACTTCGGTAAGTAAGTCGCTATCCCCTTCACTTAATCGTTTATCTATCCACTGGGTTAAGGCTTGTTGCCATGAGCCGCCTGCCGCTTCAGCCTTAACGGGGTGACTGGCGGTTGGGGTTAATAATTCTGGTGGTAAGTCTTGAGGTAAAATTTCCTGTCCCGATGCCATCACCATTAACCAGCGACAGGTATTTTCTAATTGGCGCACATTACCAGGCCAAGGTAGGCTAGCTAACAACTCTGCGGTGGCTTTGGTGAGTACTTTGGGTTCTACACTGATCTCTTTGGCCGCAGTGGCTAAAAAGTGGCGCGCTAACTGGGGAATATCTTGCCGGCGTTGCGATAGCGGTGGCAGATGCACGCGGATAACGTTTAAGCGATGAAATAGATCTTCTCGAAACTCCCCCTTACTGACTTGTGCTTCCAAATTTTGGTGGGTCGCGGCGATGATGCGCACATCAACCTGTACTGGCGAGTGGCCACCAATACGGTAAAATTGACCATCGGCCAACACCCGCAGCAGTCGTGTCTGGACATCCAGTGGCATATCGCCAATTTCATCGAGAAATAAGGTACCGCCATCGGCTTGTTCGAAGCGGCCTTGACGCACGCCTGCCGCGCCCGTAAAGGCTCCTTTTTCATGCCCAAACAGCTCAGACTCAATCAACTCTTTCGGAATGGCCGCCATATTGAGCGCAATAAAAGGTTTGTCTTTACGAGGGCTGTGTTTGTGCAGTGCTCCCGCCACCAGTTCTTTACCTGTGCCCGATTGACCATTGATTAGTACACTGATCGAGGAGCGTGATAGTCGACCTATGGCGCGAAACACCTCCTGCATGGCGGGGGCTTCGCCGATAATTTCTGGGGCCTTGACCTCGGGTACAGTTTTAACTTTAGGTGATTGTTCCTTGGCATGATTGAGTGCACGTTCGACTAAACCAATCACCTCGTCGATATCGAAAGGTTTGGGCAGGTATTCGAATGCGCCCGCTTGATAGGCGCTAACGGCGCTGTCGAGATCTGAGTGGGCAGTCATGATAAGCACTGGAATATGCGGGTAATGCAGCTGTAAGCGCTCCAGCAGTGTCAGGCCGTCGGTGCCTGGCATTCTAATATCTGAAATGATCACTTGGGGTTGAGTCTGCTCTAGTGCTTGCCAGAGTGATTCGGCAGCGGCAAAGCTAGCGCAGCTAATGTTAGCCCCTTTTAAGGCGCGCTCTACGACCCAGCGTATAGAGCTGTCATCATCGAGAACCCAAACTTTTTCTGTCATACGCTTACTCTCTTAAGTTGAATACTCATTATGTAGTGTCACGCGCGTGTCTCTGGTGACCTGTAACTCATTTTAGCCTTTGACCGGCAGTAAAATGGTGAATTCGGTTTGTCCGGGAACCGAGGCGCAATCAATGCGCCCGCCGTGTAATCTGGCAAAGTTATGGGCAATGGATAGCCCTAACCCGGAGCCATGTTCGCGGCCCGTGACCATAGGATAAAACAGGGTATCCATGAGCTCGGGTTTGATGCCGGGACCGTTGTCTATGATAGATAAAGCCAGTACCAGCTTGTGCCTCAGAGTGCCAATGGTTATCTGGTGTTGGGTGCGTGTTTTAATGCGGATCTCGCCGCCTGTTGCTAATGCTTGTATCGCATTTTGTACAATATTGAGCACCGCTTGCTGCAGTTGCTCTTGATCCATTTCAATATCAGGGATGGAAGGATCATAGTCTTGGATTAGATGAATATTAGTGGGCAAGGTGACCTGAACCAGCTTAAGCACTTTTTGGATCACTTCATGGATATTATGCATGCTGTGCTGTGTCGGTTTTTGTGGCCCTAGCAGGCGGTCGACCAAGTTACGTAATCTATCGGCTTGTTCAATAATCAGGTCGGTAAATTCGCGTTGTTCATCATCTTTTAATTCGCGGGCGAGTAATTGCGCCGCGCCGCGCAGTCCACCGAGCGGGTTTTTAATCTCATGAGCCAAGTTACGCACCAGATACTGCGCCGCTTGTTGCTGTGCATCTAAGGTTAACTGCTGGTGAATACGCCGTTGTTGATCCACCTGACGTAACTCCAATAAGCCTTGGGGGTGGTCATTGTCTGCTTCGATGGGAGACAGAGTGATGTCGAGAATGTGTGCGTTGCCATCTAAGGTGGTGATATTGGCACTATTGACTGTTAGCCCTTGGTGCTGCTCAATGGCGCTCATCAGCAGTTGAGTGTCGACACTCAGTTCTTGGTAGCAATCGCCTAGGCTATGTTCTGTGAGTCGGTGACTGCCTATGCCTAATAGTTGCTCTGCTGCACTGTTGGCATAGCAGAGTTTTAGGTCGTGATTAATCACTATGACCGCAGTCACTAAGTTGTTCAGCAAAGGGTCTGTGTGCATTTACGACTCCCTGAAATAGATCGCACCAACATGGTGCACCAATTTGGTGCATGGTGCAAGCTAGCTTCATCGAGAGGAAAAATGTCGAAATATGCGCTAAGCCAATAAAAAGTAATTAATTAATAATTATTAGCCGCCAGCGGGTTTTGGCTTTGGTATTGCGTTGACCCTAGCTCGATGAAGAAATATGGTTCTTGGAGGAGTAGATGCAAGTTGTTTGCCGTTTTGTGCTAATGCCTTAATTTCAAAAATATGCTCACCGCGATCGACGTTTTCCAAACTAAATATCGCAGTGGTTTGGGCTGGCCCTATCACTTTGCCATCCATTAACAGTACCAACACGTGATTACTGGCAAGATCTGGGGTTATCGAACCGATAATGGTGATGTTGCCGTTATTATCACGAATGGTTTCCTCTTCAGATGGGCTGCTGATCCGCATCTGATAGCTGGGTTTATCTGCTGCTGGCTCGAGTTGCTTGTCGCCTAGATCACGCACTACCACTGGGGGGAGCTTAATCTGATTTTGGGTATTTTCTTTGAGCTCGACCGCTTGAGCATTTTCAATTGGATTGTCTGAGTAGTGTACCTTGCCATCTTTATCGACCCATTTATAAATGGCCGCCTGCGCGAACGCGGTAACAAGTAGTAAGGTAAAAAGCAATAGCGTGCGCATAAGCGATCCTTTGTTATACGATGGTATCTTGGTTAGATTAGTCTGTTTTTGAATAAAAATCATCGCGTATCTTGCTGTGTTTTATGCGTCGCAATATGTTGTTAGTCAATTGTAGAGGTGCGTTTGGTTGCCAGTTGAGGTGTACGCATAGAGGAAGTGGTTGCCGCAACTTGAGACGTAAATGAGTCGTCATATAGAGCGACAATGTCGCCGCTCAGCGACTCTAAGTGGTTTGTGGGGTTAATCTAGGTATTGGCAGCAATACTGGGCAATGTCATTGGCACGCATGGTGAAACTGACCTTCGCCGCCAGTTGAAACTGACTGCCTGCGGAAAAGCTTTGCCATGTATCGCTGCCGGGAAGTAACACTGATAAGGTACCATCGATCACGTGCATGATTTCGCCCACTGCAGTGCTAAATTCATATTCGCCGGGTAATACCACGCCCAATGTTTGTGTGCTGCCATCACTAAAAGTGACTGTGCGGCTCATCACTTTGCCATCGAAATAAACATTAGCCAGCTTATCGACTGAAACCTGTTGAAATTGATTCATATATTCATCCTTAAAAAATACCGATAGATGAATATATAGTTAAAAAATGAAAATATCTATTCTTAAGTGTAGGTGTCGTAATATCGATTTACATGATGTTGATTACTGTCTGGCAATGACCTGCTCAATAAAGGTTTGCATAATGGCACTATTAGCCAAAACGCGTTGATCGAAATTCTGTTTACCCGGCGTCTCGCTGCATACACCAGCATTAGCACCTAAGCGGACCAAAAAGGCTTCAAATGAGAGGTCGAAATGGTTAAAGATAATGCCGTCGGCTACCGGGCAATCATCGATAAAACCATCAGGGGCAATAGGAAAAAATTCACCTAGGGTGTCACGCAGTGTGCGGCTGAAATGGCCTGGAGTTTGGTTAGCTTCAAATGAATAGATATAAGTATCGTTTTGCAGTACATCTTCATGGCAAGTTAAAATACCTTCTTTACTGGCGGCCTGTAACAACTGCGAATGTTCAAGCAGTATTTTACCTTCCGTAGAGGTGTCATCATTACTTTTACCGCGACCATTTTCGACCAAAAAACCTCGATTAGGATTTTGACCTAACTTATTGAATCTATGGCCACGCTTGAATCCTGTCGGGTTGACAAGTGGCAGTAGACTAAGGTTGATGCGCTGAAAGAGTTCGGGTTCTAATTCATTGAGGAAATGCAACATTCCCCAAGGGCCAGCGGCTTCTTCACCGTGAAACCCTGCGCTAATTAACAGTGAGGGCTGCCCCGATTTTTGTGCCGGTGATTGGTACAGATTTAACGGGTAGCGTCCCGCGTCGCCGAGGGTTCGTTCCAGTAAACCTAATCGAGTGACTTGCTCTTTTAAGCACGCGTAAAAGGTGCTGATATCGTTACTCTCGCAACTAAAAATATCGCTCTTCCAAGTGTAACTGGCAAACGGATCACGGCTAGACATAATTGATTCTACTGTAAATTATCGGCCTGCTCATCATAGCAGTTTACCCATAAAGATAAATCCTTTTAAGCAAGATTAGGCCTTAATGGATAATTGTCGACTTAAGGTTTGCATGCGGATGACACTAGGTATGATTGAGGAGGTTCAATTTGACTTATTGTCGGTACCTAGGCGCGATTTCAAGCTATGGCTTTCATGCATTTTTAAGCATGTAGAGCAGTTGCGTTGACGTATGGGTTGAGCAATAAAAAAACCGCCTGAGTAGGCGGTTTTTTAATCGTGTATTGGTAGATTACAAGCTGTAGTAAAGCTCGAATTCAACTGGGTGAGTGGTGCGAGCCACTCGCTCTGCTTCTGCGGTCTTCAATGCGATATACGAATCGATGAAGTCATTGCTAAAGACGCCGCCTTTAGTGAGGAACTCACGGTCAGCATCGAGGTTTTCGAGTGCATTTTCCAGTGAGGTTGCCACTTGTGGGATCTCTGCGGCTTCTTCTGCTGGTAGATCGTAGAGATCTTTATCCATCGCTTCGCCAGGGTGGATCTTGTTTTGAATACCGTCAAGACCGGCCATTAGAAGCGCAGCAAAACCTAAGTATGGGTTTGCATGTGGATCCGGGAAGCGTGCTTCAATACGGCGCGCTTTCGGACTTGGTACCACAGGGATACGGATTGAGGCTGAGCGGTTACGGGCAGAATATGCCAGCATCACTGGGGCTTCAAAATGTGGCACCAAACGCTTGTAAGAGTTAGTGCTTGGGTTGGTAAAAGCATTCAGTGCGCGAGCATGTTTGATGATACCGCCAATATAATACAGGGCCGTTTCACTCAATCCGCCATACTTGTCACCAGCAAATAGGTTAACACCATCTTTAGCCAGTGATTGATGTACATGCATACCACTGCCATTGTCGCCAACAATTGGCTTGGGCATAAAGGTGGCTGTTTTGCCATAAGCGTGTGCCATATTATGGACTACATACTTAAGGATCTGAATCTCATCGGCTTTTTTAGTTAGCGTGTTGAAGCGTGTGGCAATTTCGTTTTGACCGGCAGTCGCCACTTCGTGGTGATGCGCTTCAACGACTTGGCCCATCTCTTCAAGCACTAGACACATAGCACTACGTAAGTCTTGTGAAGAATCAACTGGTGCTACTGGGAAATAACCGCCTTTAACGAATGGACGGTGTCCTGTGTTGCCATCTTCATAATGGGTACCAGAGTTCCAAGCCGCTTCTTTAGCGTCAAGCTTGACAAAACAACCTGACATGTCGGTGCCAAATTTTACATCATCAAATAGGAAGAATTCTGGTTCTGGACCAATCAATACGGTATCAGCGATCCCCGTAGAGACGAGATACTCTTCTGCTTTCTTGGCAATAGAGCGTGGGTCGCGGTCATAACCTGTCATGGTGCCAGGCTCAAGAATGTCACAGCGGATAAGTGCAGTGGTTTCTTCTGTAAAAGGATCTAATACAAAAGTGGTTGGATCTGGCATTAATACCATGTCTGATTCGTTAATGCCTTTCCATCCTGCGATTGAAGAGCCATCAAACATCTTGCCGTCTTCGAAGAAATCGGCATCAACTTGGTGATGCGGAATAGAAACGTGCTGCTCTTTACCTTTGGTATCGGTAAAACGTAAATCAACAAATTTAACTTCAAGTTCTGCTATTTGCTGTAAAACTGATTCTGCTGACATTCTTAAATCTCCGTGTAGGGTAGAGGGGATGCCCTTCTTGTAACATTCAATTTAGCGCTTGGCGCGGTACTGGCCAATATAAAGCTAGACTCGTGCCAATATTCTAAACTGTTGATTAGTTTGAGGTTGTGTGTGAGGAGGTGATGCGCCGCAATTCGGATTGCACTACATTGGTGCGTTATTTGCCTTGTTATGGTGCGTTCACCATCTTGGTGCGCATTGCAACGATCATGATTATTCATAGCTGACTAAAAAATAATCCTGTGCGAGAGTCCTCGTCTAGAGTAGAATGGCACGTTTTTTATTGCAATAGCTATTATTGAAGCTGTTAGTAATACCCCCTATTTTTTTGATGGTAAGAGGTTTATTTGTGTTAGAGAATTTACGTAACATCGCCATTATTGCACACGTTGACCATGGTAAAACTACCCTTGTTGATAAGTTGCTGGCACAGTCTGGAACCCTGGAGTCTCGGGGAGAAGCCGCTGAGCGGGTGATGGATTCGAACGACATCGAAAAGGAACGTGGTATCACGATCCTTGCAAAGAATACTGCCATCAAGTGGAACGATTACCGTATCAACATCGTCGACACCCCTGGCCACGCCGACTTCGGTGGTGAAGTAGAGCGTGTTCTGTCGATGGTTGACTGTGTATTGCTACTGGTTGATGCGGTTGATGGCCCAATGCCACAGACGCGCTTCGTAACCAAAAAAGCATTCGCGCAAGGCCTAAAGCCTATCGTTGTTATCAACAAAATTGACCGTCCAGGTGCTCGCCCTGATTGGGTTATTGACCAAGTATTCGACCTATTCGATAACTTAGGTGCAACTGATGAGCAGCTTGACTTCCCAATCGTTTACGCATCTGCATTAAACGGTTACGCAACTTTAGATCCAGACGAAGCGGGTGTCGACATGACGCCACTGTTTGAAACTATCGTTGAGAAAGTATCATTTCCAGACGCTGACTCGGAAGGTGACTTCCAGATGCAGATCTCGCAACTTGATTACAACTCATATGTTGGTGTTATCGGCGTAGGTCGTATCAAACGTGGTAGCGTTAAGACTAACCAACAAGTCACCATCGTAGGTGCTGATGGTAAGACACGTAATGGTAAAGTCGGCCAAGTATTAGGTTACATGGGTCTAGACCGTACCGAAGTTGAAATTGCTAACGCTGGTGACATCGTAGCAATCACTGGTCTTGGTGAGCTTAAGATCTCTGACACTATCTGTGCAGTAGGCGCTGTAGAAGCACTACCACCACTGTCAGTTGATGAGCCAACATTGACCATGACGTTCCAAGTCAACACATCTCCATTTGCTGGTAAAGAAGGTAAGTACGTGACTTCACGTAATATCCTTGAGCGTCTACAACAGGAATTAGTGCATAACGTTGCACTGCGTGTTGAAGAAACTGACAGCCCAGATCGTTTCCGTGTATCGGGCCGTGGTGAACTTCATCTGTCAATCTTGATTGAAAACATGCGTCGTGAAGGTTACGAGTTAGCCGTTTCGCGTCCAGAAGTGATCATGAAAGAGATCGATGGCGTGATGTGTGAACCGTTCGAAACCGTAACCGTTGACGTTGAAGAAGAGCATCAAGGCGGCGTTATCGAGAAACTAGGTACCCGTAAAGCTGAAATGAAAGATATGCAGCTTGACGGTAAAGGCCGTGTGCGTATCGATTTCGTGATTCCAAGCCGTGGTCTAATCGGTTTCCAAACTGAGTTCTTAACTGCCACATCTGGTACTGGTCTGATTTACCACACCTTTGACCACTATGGTCCATTTAAAGGTGGCGATATTGGTCAACGCGCTAACGGCGTACTGATCTCTAACGCAACAGGTAAGGCACTAACCTTCGCACTATTTGGTCTACAAGATCGTGGACGTCTGTTTATTGGCCACGCTGCCGAAGTGTATGAAGGTCAAGTCGTTGGTATTCATGCGCGTGCAAACGATCTTACAGTTAACTGTTTGAAAGGTAAGCAGCTAACGAACATGCGTGCATCGGGTACCGATGAAGCGCAGGTACTGACTCCACCTATCAACTTAAGCCTTGAGCAAGCGCTTGAGTTTATCGATGATGATGAGTTAGTCGAAGTAACGCCACTGAGCGTCCGTGTTCGTAAGCGTTATTTGACAGAAAACGAGCGTAAGCGCCACAACCGTGGTTCAAAAGACGCTTCTTAAGCCTGAGGTAGCACTTACGAGTCGCTAGCCATTAAGCTTTAAGTATTAAAAAAGCCCTGAGCATGACAATGTTGAGGGCTTTTTTGTCTCTATAGGCGCTTGAGTCCATAAGCTGGATGATGCCAATCAAATAAAGTTAGTCATCTATTGATTGATGCAAAATCGTTAATGTTGATCTCTGAGTTTGTCGTCGACATAAATTGAGGTAACTATTGAGTCTTATTACAAAAATCTTAGTCTCATAGAGTCGGCTGTTAGCCATCAAGCATAATGATGGCGACGATTAGCAGTCTATCAGGCGGCAATGTTGTATTAATCTAGGGCAGCGACTAGGGCATCTTGCTTTCGGCTAACCACTGGGCATACTGTTTGGTGTAGTAGCTCACAATGAGGTCGGCTCCCGCGCGTTTTAAGCCAGTAAAAGTTTCGGTTACCACGGCTCGTTCATCGAGCGCTCCCGCTAGTGCGGCAAATTTAATCGCAGCATATTCACCACCGACTTGATATGCCGCTATAGGCAAATGGGTCTCCTGTCTTAAACGGCTGATCACATCTAAATAAGGGGTTCCTGGTTTGACCATCAGAATGTCGGCGCCTTCGGCCTCGTCTAATGTGGCTTCGAGTAGCGCTTGACGACCATTAGCGTAATCGAGTTGGTAGCCTTTCCTATTCCCACTGAGTTCACAGTCTACAGCGGCTCTAAATGGACCATAAAAAGCAGAGGCAAATTTTGCCGAATGAGCCAAAATGGCGACGTGTTGAAAACCCGCGTCATCGAGTCCTTGGCGAATGGCTTTTACTTGACCATCCATCATCGCCGATGGGGCTAACATATCGGCGCCAGCTTTAGCAGCGGTGACAGACTGTTTAACTAAATTGTCTACGGTGGCGTCATTATCGACTTCGTTGTGGTGCATCACGCCGCAATGACCGTGATCGGTATATTCACAGAAGCAGATATCTGGAATCACCATCATCTCGGGGACGGTCGATTTTATGGTGTTAATCATACGAGCAAGTAGGCCATTTTCATCCCACGTATCGCTGCCTGCGGCGTCTTTGGTGTGTGATATACCAAAGGGCATCACATAGCGAATGCCAAGGGCATATAACTCACGAACTTCATCGGCGAGGTGGCTTTCGGGAATACGGCTGATACCAGGTAGAGTAGCGATCGGCATAGCCTGCTCGAGTTGCTCTTCAATAAAAATAGGGTGGATTAAATCGATGAGTGAAATATGGCTTTCGCGTAATAGATCGCGCATGGCTTCAGAGCTACGTAGACGTCGCATGCGGCGCAGTGGAGGTGTGCTTAACATGGAATAACCTTTATAAACAGATTGGTGAGTGATTGGGTTTATTACAGGAGAAAATCTTCATGCGTTAGTTGCTCTGACTCTGCGTGGAATGCAAGGTTCCACATTCAATTATATTCGATCTGTTTATGTGATCGACTTAGCGTATTTAATGGTTTTAGTCTAATCGAGAGTGAGGTCAATGAGTTAATCAAGGAGGTTAGCGACGGGAGTTTTGGGTTCTATCGCTTATGATACGCATGTTTATCGTGAGGTTTCGGCGAATGACAAAGTCAGCTTTTTAAGGCGTGGCTACCGAAGAGTATAAAACGCAGCACGTCAAAGTTACGTCAAAACTTGGCGGGGAAATATAAAATTGTATGTTTTTGTTGTGCAGTTAGAAGTTCCATACCATGAGCGTTTATCCAATATCATAAATTGCGTAGACTCTGTGCTATCAGTTTAACAACTGTAACAGAGTTGTTTGATGCGGTGCGTGCTAAGTGCCGCCTTAGTGGTTTTTGATAGCGCGTATGTGGTGTAAAAATGGAACGTTTAACTCAACTGCCTATAACGAAAGCGGAAGCAAGCCCAGAGATTGCCAATACAGTACTCGATGATATCAAGCGACCAATAGCCTCACATGGCTTTGGTGGCTTCTGGTTTCAAGGCATAGCTAACAGTGCTTATGAAGACTACCGTGAAAATAATCGCGGCAATTTACTGACACGCCGCACGCTACAAAGTGCTGCTGGCGTATTGGCTTCATCACCGACGGTGCAACAACTGCATCAACAATATCTGGCTCGTGTCGCCGCAACAGACATTAACTTTGGCGAAGCTCTGTGCCTAAAGTCTCCCTATTGCTATGTATTTGATGAAGGTGGACGGCCAAATAAAGCTAAAAAACTGTTTAATCGATATGGTGTTAATACGATTGTCAGCTGGCCGCTGAAAAACTTTGCTTCGAATGCTTGGAGCGGTCGATTCACTTTACTCGCTAAGCATGAATATAAAGATCTAAATCTGACAGGCTTAGAGGTTACGCTTAAGCAAGCCCAAATGAATTTATTTGAACATTTTCATGATCAAATAAATCCCTACCGCCAATATAAGTTATTTAATAAAACTGCGATTAAAGCATTAAGAATGGCCGCTACAGGTTTGCATAACCATGAAATATCACAAGAGTTACACATTACCGTTCGTGGCGTAGAATATCATCTAGAATCTATGAGAAATAAGCTGTCAGCTAGCAATCGTGCTAATTTAGTACACATTGCACATCAATTGGAAATCATATAATTATGTTAGTGCTTCTTGTCGAAGATAACCGTCTGCTTGCTAAAAACATTATTCATTATTTAGAGCTGAATGATATCGAAACGGATTATTCTGAGACACTTGCACAGGCTGAGCAGGCGATAATAAAGCGTAACTTTGACGCTATTATTCTCGACCTTAATTTACCCGACGGTGATGGTATTAGTGCCTGTAAAAAATGGAAAGCACAGTGCATCATTGCTCCCATCATTATGCTGACAGCGCGCAGTAACCTGCAAGATAGATTGTCTGGTTTTGAAGTGGGAGCCGATGATTACTTGGTTAAACCTTTTGCTATGGCTGAATTAGTGGCTCGACTCAAGGTCGTGTCGCAGCGGCGCCCGTCGCCGAATCTGCTTACAATTGGCGAGCTTGAATTTGATTTTGCTGGACATAACGTATATCGACAAGGGCAGCGTTTAGTCTTAACACGGACAGGCTGGCAGATCCTAGCGCTATTGGCGAGAAGGAGTCCTGAAACAGTAGAGCGAGATGAAATTGAGAGATTACTTTGGCCCGATAGTTTGCCAGATAGTGATAGTCTGCGCAGTCATATTCATCTACTGCGTAAAATTGTCGATAAGCCTTTTGAGCAAAAGCTGCTGCATACTATTCGTGGCGTAGGTCTATGTTTAAAGGTCGATGATGAAGCCTAAACTCAGTTTAAAGCGAGTCTATCAGGTTTATGGTTTAAGCTTTTTGGCGATCACTTTACTCATCAACAGTTTTATCCCCCTGTGTATGATGTGTACAGGCATGTTTAGCATGCATGAGATCACCATGAGAAATGCCGCTCAAGCTGCAGTGCAATACGCCAGTGCCGAAAATAGCCCTTTTTACACCGACAACCTGAGCGTATTTAATAGCTGGGAGTCGGTGCCAAGCAAGATAAAGGCGATAAATAATGGTAACCCCCCCGAACAGCCTAATGACGTAAAACACCAGCATACCGATGGTAAATTCATCGATGCCCTGATGCTACATCAAGATGAGGCGGGAAATGCTAGCTATGTATGGCTGCACTATAACGCCACCCATGAGTTAGAGTTTGCCCCCAAAAATATGGCAGCTATCTTACTCTTGGTCATCATGACGTTTACCGTTAATGCCATTCTGGCCTGGTATCTACAGAGCCGGGTGATTTCACCGGTGCATCAGATCAGTCGGGCAATAAAGCAGCATGATTGGCAAAAGATGGAACAACTTCGATTTCCAAAACAGTGTTATGCCGAGCTTCAATCTATTGTCGATGCCTTAGACAGCTCGATTAAACAGCTTAAAGAGGCGCAGCAACGTGAGCTATCATTTTTGCGTTTTGCCAGTCATGAACTCCGCACGCCCATCGCTATCTGTCAGTCTTCGTTTGATATTTTGACCTTACAACAGGGCCAGTTAACCGGGCCGACATTGCATGCCAGTCAAGCGACGACTCAGATGAAATCGATCACCGAGACATTGCTGTGGTTAATGAGCTCTGATTGTAGTCCGATGGATAAAAGCTTAATAACGTTAGCCGACTTGTTGCAGAGCATTGTTTATGATCAACAATTTGCTCAAGGCAGCGAGGTTGAGGTGGAGTTATCCTGTGATGACACCCAATTATTAGTGCTTAAAGAGCCGCTGAGCATAGTGTTAAATAACTTGGTCCGTAACAGTTTAGAGCACGGTGCTAAAGGCATTAGCATCACTCAACGAGGTAATAGAATCGATATTGTTAACCCGTTGTCACGGCATAACTCCAGTGGTTTCGGGCTCGGATTGATGTTAGTTGAACGTTTAACTGCCCAGCTTAATTGGCACTATTCAACCAGTTACGATGATAACTTTTTTAGAGCAAGCCTCATCATACACTCAGCTTAATCTTTAATAACAACTCGCTGTTTAGTGATGGCAATAGTTGCATCACTAATACAGCACTTTGTTGTTTAACTGTTACTCGCTTAGTTCAATTAGCTCTCTTGTTTAAAATATCTTACGTCTACACAAAACAGTTAACTTATTCAGTTTTTAATTACTGTTCATTGTGAGTTTCAATAATATTTTGTTGAAATTGATAAGGCATTGTATTTGCGTTTGCCTCTGCTGATTATATTTTTAGGTTTTTGGGTTTGCGCCTTGTTTTTATTTGACGTTATTTTCACTTTTAGAGCTCATGTGTATTTTGACGTTATTTTCACAAATATAATTCATAGGTTTTTTGTGTTAATCTTTTTATTTTATTGCTCGCGAATTCAACTCCGAAGTGCACCACTCGCTAAATTAGGCTGCCTTGCGTAATTCATTGAATACCGCAACAGGTTGCCTGAAGCCGAGGCACTTTCTCGGTCTGGCATTTAATGTCCGTTCAATCTCACTAATTTGCCTATCTGTTACCGTCCGCAAATCGGTGCCTTTCCGTATGTATTGCCGCAGCAAACCGTTGAAGTTTTCATTCAGTCCGCGTTCCCAGGACGAATAAGGGTTAGCGAAGTAGACATCCGTTTTAAGCTTTTCTGCGACCTGTTCGTGGTCACAGAACTCGCTGCCGTTGTCCGCTGTGATAGTTCGGACACAACCTCGATATTTCCACAGCATGCCAACCATTGCCCGGGCCACATCGGCTGCGCTTTTCGCTGGCACTTTGCGTATCAGGTACAGCTTACTTTTCCGCTCAACTAGGCTGACAATCGCGCCCGTACCTTGCTTGCCCAGAACCGTGTCAGCTTCCCAGTCTCCGAACCGCTTTTTCTTGTTCACGATAGCGGGACGATGCTCTATGCCAACGCGATTCGGGATAATCACACGCTTCGCGCGATTACCTTTACGGTATCTTCGGTGACTCTGGCGTAGCTGTTTGTACAACTTGCCGCCGCATAATTTATCACGCTGGACATAGCCATAAATCCACTCATGACTGACGTTATATCCGATGATTTTACCGACACCGGCTATTTGTTCTGGACTCCACTTCTCATTGAGACCGAACTCAACAAAGGTGATGGTCAGTTCAGATACTCTAGACTTCGCGGACTGACTACGGCGTTTTAATGCCTTCACCTGAGCGACTTCCGGCAAGTAATGGTTATCCCGAATTCGATTGCGATTTACTTCCCGGCTGATTGTGCTGTGACTTACTTTCAGACGTTTTCCTATCTCCCGATAACTGAAACCNTCGCGTAAATAGGCCTCAATCTGGTATCGTTGTCCCTCGATCAACTGCTTGTAATTCATGGTAACTACTCATGTTTGTTTGGCGACTACAGAGTATCACCAACAGGCAGTTGATCTCTCCTCACCGTTTAACCATGAGTGGTGCACTTATTATCTGAATTCGGGACTTCCCAAAAGGCGAGGCTCAAGGTGTGGTGGGCTGATGGATAGCGCCACCAAACTCATTTATGCCCCTAAATGAGCTTCAACTAAAATTTATCTTCGTTCGTACATCATTTTTCGACCTACTTTTTCTAATTTCTTTGTACGCGAATGTTATTCCAAGCAAAGACCTGGGGCAGTCCATTATAACTCTATGAAGTGTCTACTGTTCTAGGGTTTTACCAGTGTTGTATTTTTGTGATTGCGCTGTTAATCTGGAGTGGCAATTTTAAATGGAGTTAATTTAGTATGAAAAAAATAGCACTTTCACTAATATTATTCGGTAGTTTGTGCGCTAACGCGCAAGCAATGACCTGCACTTGCCCATCAGGGTCTATGTCGGTTACTGTAGGCGATAATGGTACAATAACAATGAAATGTTCTAGCGGGCGATTAGAGTGTTCGATACAACTTGAATAACTAATTTTATTTGTTATTTGGAAGGTGGGATAGTTTTCTCACTTTCCATTAAAAGGATTTAACATGAAAAAATTTTATACCATTACGTTTATAATCATAACAACCTCTATTTATTTTGTTTTTTTTTATGATAATCATCATGACTCTAATAAAGCAACGGTCAAACATGAAGCTAAAGATTTTAGTGCCACAAAAGTTAAGGATTTAGAGGAGAGTAATTTAACAAAAACTATCAAATCTGAAAAAAAACAAAATGATGGTGTGGAATTAGAGCTCCTAAAAAAAACAATCGAAGATAAATCCCCAAAACTATTAACTGAAGAAAGCTTTGTCGACGCAGACTCATTTACAAATTCCTTTGTTCTTGAAAATGATATAGTTTCAAAAGAAGCTTTAAGAACATTTTTTACTGTGAAGAATGTAGATGAATTTATTTCTAAAGTTAAAGATATCGCTCCAACAGAACTGTCTGAGGCAAGAGAATATCAGCTTACACAAAACTTAAAAGTATTTAAAAACACTAATTATTATGCGGAGTCTTATGCTTGTGCGGGGAAGATCTGTGCAATCTCATTTAATTATGATGACTTGAATGAAGATGAGTTAACAAAGTTCTCATATTTTTCTAAAAATTATACATTCACAAATACAACTGTGAATGAACATGGTGAGAAGAAGTTTAAAGCTATTTATATTGCTACCGACGATCCTAGTCAGTTACAAGTTAGATAGTATTATTGGTGTTGCTTTCTAAAAGGGGTAATGAATAATTTTGTAACAAGTAAAGATTTATAGTCAGATAAGTCTATTGTGGCTAATTAGCATTACCCGTTAACTTTTTATTTGTGCTTTTAGGCTTACGTCGTTTAAATAGCAACTCCTCTATTATACAATTTTCTGAGAAGTTAACATCTAAAATAGTTATTCAACTTAGTTAAACACCTATATTATAGAAATGAGTCACCTTGTTTTTAATTCATTTTAGTCAAATCAATTTTGGTAAGTGTATCAGGGTCAGGGCGGGATTAAACTTTGTTAAATCATTTAACCAAAGAAAACCTCGCTCCTAAAATCGCCATTCCATGCTGCTTTTCTTATCTTGGTTGGTTTACTTGCTTTTAGCGGATGTTGCTCTAAAAGGTTCAGCACGATACGCCGAAATAGCGCCATCTTCTTCGCGTTTTCATGGTCACCAATCCTTGAACAATCTTCCCTAAAGGTGACGTCAAGCACCCAGTGTTGCTGGTTCTCGATGTGCCAATGCTGACGCACCGCTTTGGCTGCGAGCTTGGTAAGCCCCTAGAACAATAGACACTTCATAGAGTTATAATGAACCAAAAATATGAGGTGTTACATGCGCGGAAAACGTTATCCTGATGAGTTCAAAATTGAAGCCGTCAAACAAGTCACTGAACGTGGTTATAAAATCGCTGATG
>NZ_OXJV01000020.1:0-173288 GCF_900380485.1 Shewanella algidipiscicola
GATTAACTCAACACCTGTGAGTGTCCACACAGATTACTTGATAAATTGTTAAAGAGCGTTAGCACATCTCGGTAGTTCCAAGTGGCTAGGGCTGCGTATTCTACGCAATCCTTGGTTCGCGTCAAGCAGTTTTTGAAAACTTTTCGATGCGGCACTTTTCAGTGCCTGACCACCCTGTAAGCTAGGTGTTTAACCATGTTACTTAGTGCTTTACGACTTATCTCTGCGAGCTTCGCCGTGTCAGTGGTTGCGCATTATAGGGAGTTATCTTGGGGGCGCAAGGGCTTTTTAAACGATCGGCGATCGCTCGACGATCTTTTCGCCGTTATGGCGCTTTTTGTATCACTTTGTGTGGTTTTACACCGATGGGGCAAACGACTCAGTTATATTAATCGTTAATTAAGTTCGTTTTTTCGTCAATATACTAGTGTAATTGCCAATAATTCATTACCATATACGAGCTGTTAACAGTTAATTATCAATTCTTCAGAGAACAAATATATGCAAAAGCCATTTCTTATTGTTTTGATCGTCGCCCTTGTTGGCGCATTGGCAATATCTCAGTTCGCGCCAGACTTCTATTCTGCAATCGCGTTTTTCACTGGTGCTATTATCGCAAGCGTTATTTTTACCCTTCAATCACCTAAGTCAGATACCGATACTGATGAACAGTATAAAGGCCCAACGATGACACTGTATGTTGGCAACTTGCCATATCGTGTCCATGAAGGCGAAGTAAAGGTGTTATTTGGTAAATACGGCCCAGTAAACTCAGTACGTTTAGTTCGCGATCGTAAAACGGGACGCCGTAAAGGTTTTGGATTTATCGAGATGTCAGAAGCGGGTGCTAAGAAAGCCATGGTTAAGTTAAACGAGTTTGATTTTCAGGAGCGTACACTTAAAGTGCGTGAAGCAAAGTCACAAGATGCTGACAAGCCAGAATCTACTCAGGAAGCTAACTAGTAAGTACTCTTCTTATACCTATACATGTAAAAAGCATACTTATTATAGTATGAGCAAATAACATTAGTGGTCTTATGTCAGATTCTATGGCCTTAACTGACCAATAGATGAGAAGCCATATTCCACTAGTGTTGTTTTTAATCCTTTAGATATCTCTTGTGTGGTAAAGAAAGCATGGCTTTCTCCTCTTTTTCCTTCTGTAGTATCACCATTGAGCAAGGTTTTAACTCTGGCAGCTATCGCTTTGGCAGAATCTAATAACCGAACCCCTTCACCAAGGTAATGTTGTAACTCCGCTTTTAAGATAGGAAAGTGCGTGCAGCCTAAGACCAATGTATCTATGCCTGATTGCTTTATAGGTGATAATACTTGGGTGAGCAGCGCATGATCGATAGGCTCTTGCGCCATCTTAGCTTCGGCTAAGAGTACCAGTTCTGATGATCCGAAACATGTCACTTCGCAATCAGCGGCAAACTTTTGGATCAACGTGCGTGTATAAGTGCGGTTAACGGTTCCAGGTGTGGCGAGTAATCCGATGCGTTTATTCAGACTCGTGGTAGCAGCAGGTTTAATCGCAGGTACCACCCCCACAACCGGAATAGCCAACCGAGCGCGCAATACTGGTAATATTAAGGTGCTGGCAGTATTGCAAGCCACAACAACAATATCGGCTGTGACTCTACCTACCGCTTGAGTAATAAGCTGCACAGCGCCATCAATTAATACATCCTCTTCTAGCTCGCCATAAGGCAATCTGGCGTTATCGAATAAGTAGTAATAGTTTTCATTAGGCAATGTCTGCTTAATTTCGGTGAGTATAGAAAGCCCACCCACACCTGAATCGAATACTAAAATATTTGCCGACAAACTCAATTCCCCATGGGTAAACTCAAAATGAGATAAACATAGTATTTTCCCATAGCGAGGGATAAATCAAAAGCCAGATATTGGACATCAAGGCTGGGTAGTATACTATTTGCGCCCCAATGATAGTAACGGTGTTTTAAAATGAATTTAGAAGCAATGGATCCTAACCAATACGATAAGCAACTCGATGCTAAACGTGAAAAATTAGCGCAACTTTTTGCTGACTTTGACACCCCATCATTGCAAATATTCGCGTCGACACCCGAACACTATCGCATGCGTGCCGAATTTCGCGTCTGGCATGAGGGTGAAGATCTCTACTACTATATGTTTGACAAGGTACTTAACCAAAAAGTGCGCTGTGAGCAGTTCTTACCCGCCAGCGTGCTGATCAATCAGATGATGCCAGCGTTAATGGCCGAGCTTCGCCCTAACCCAGTATTACGCCATAAGCTATTTCAGGTCGACTTTTTGTCTACCCTAAGCGGTGAAATTTTAGTCTCATTGCTGTACCACAAACAACTTGACCAACAATGGCAAGATGAAGCACAAGCCCTCAAGCAACGTCTAGGTAAACAATTTAATGTCAATATTATTGGTCGTGCCCGCAAACAAAAGCTGACGCTAGATCGAGATTATGTAATTGAGTCATTACCCGTTAATGGGCAGACTTTGATTTATAAGCAGGTGGAAAATAGCTTTACTCAACCTAACGGACAAGTGTCTATCAAGATGCTGGAGTGGGCTATCGATAGCACCAAAGAGAGCAGTGGCGATCTTTTAGAGCTCTATTGTGGTAACGGTAACTTCTCTATTGCGTTGGCACAGAACTTCAATCGCGTGCTCGCTACCGAATTAGCTAAACCTTCGGTCGACTCTGCGCAATATAATATTGAAGCCAATAATATCGAGAATGTGCAGATCATTCGCATGTCGGCCGAAGACTTCACCGACGCATTAGCCAAGAAACGCAGTTATAGACGTCTCGAAGGGGTAGATTTAGATAGCTATCACTGTAACACCATATTTGTTGACCCACCTCGGGCCGGTCTCGATGACAATACTTTAACCATGGTGCAAGGTTATCAGCGGATCATCTATATTTCATGTAATCCAAATACGCTTATAGATAACCTCAAGGTGCTAAATAGCACCCACAAAATCACCCGCTTTGCACTATTTGATCAGTTCCCATATACAGACCACATGGAGTCTGGCGTGTTATTAGAAAAGCGCTAGACACCAAATTGTTCAGCTCACACTAAAATCTTAAGAACTAAGTATTAAGATCCCAAAAGGGCCATTAGGCCCTTTTGCGTATCGAGCCTCGCTAAAATCTTATGCAGAATCAGCGATTTTCCATTTTTTGCTGTAAACACTCCGCCCCTTTCGCCACCATCCGCAACTGGATAACCAACCTGTCGGCTAATATCTTACGATCGACGCGTTTCATATCTAACGCGGCAGCTCCTGCATTAAACACCAAGGTGACCAATGCCTCTGCTTGGGCACGCGCTAATTCGGGCGAACGCCTTGCTGTGGCTTCGGTATAATGCGCCAACTCTGAGATAAAATGTTCAATCTCACGTGCAACTGCGGCACGAAACGGTGCCGATGTGCCAGAACGTTCATGCAATAAAATACGGAACACGTTTGGGTTAGACTCGAGTACCTCCATAAAGGTCTCGACCGAGATACGGATCACGCTACCTCCGGCTTCTGCGCGTTGACGCCCCTTACGCATCATCTGACGCAATGTTAGGCCGCCTTCGTCGACCATGGTCAAACCCAGTTCATTCATATCTTTAAAATGACGATAAAATGAGGTTGGTGCAATATTGGCTTCGCGGGCCACCTCTCGCAAACTCAGGCTAGAAAAACTACGTTCTGCGCTTAACTGATTAAATGCAGCATCAACTAACGCCCGACGCGTTTTTTCTTTCTGCTGTGCCCTGATCCCCATCATGATGAATCCACTAGATAAATAGAATCAGCTAATAATACATTCTTTAACATAAAAACGCAGCCTATCTTGACCTCACCTATCAAGCACGCTAAATTGGCGCACAGATGTACGCTCAATTTAGCTGTTGGATATTATAATGAAAAAACCTCCCCTGATATGGACTAACATACTGCTGTTTGCCATTACCTTTTTAGGTGCTGCTATACTCGTCCCCTGGTACGGTATCACTTACGGTTACGGCATTGCTGAATGGGTGGCCTTTGTCGCCCTTGCCTTTGCAAGCGGATTGTCAATTACCGCCGGTTATCATAGACTTTGGTCTCATAGAACCTATAAATCACACTGGTCAATGCGCCTGCTATTTGCATTAGGCGGCGCACTCGCATTACAAAACAGTGCATTGCATTGGTCATCAGATCATCGCATTCATCACAAGCATGTCGATGATAACGATAAAGATCCCTATTCGGCGAACATGGGTTTCTGGTATAGCCATATTGGGTGGATGTTGCGCGAGTATCAAGCTCAGCGTTACCACGATTATAAAAACGTGCGAGATCTGCAAAATGATAAAATTGTGATGTGGCAGCACAAACACTATTTATCACTGATGCTAATCATGAACATTGGCTTGCCAGCGTTACTGGGTTGGCTCAATGGTGATATATGGGCCATGTTACTCATGGCAGGGTTACTGAGGTTAGTAGTGGTGCATCACTGCACCTTTTTCATCAACTCGCTGGCACATATCTGGGGCAAACAGCCATACACAGATAAGAATACCGCGCGAGACAATGGCATTTTGGCTGTGTTTACCTATGGTGAGGGATACCATAACTTCCACCATATTTTTGAAAACGACTATCGCAATGGCATACATTGGTGGCAATACGATCCCACTAAGTGGCTTATCAATATGATGGCATGGACAGGTTTGGCCACCCAATTGCGAGTCACCCCACAAGAGCGGATCGAGAGGGCTAAATTACAGATGCAGTTAACACGCACCCTCAATAAGGTTGAACATCTGGCTAATGGTGAAGAGATACTCGAGAAACTGCATGATGAATACGAATTGCTTAAAACCCACATTAGCGACTATTACCAAGCGCACAAAGAGTTACTCGACGCCAAACGGCAAAAACTGACCCACAACCAGTTAATGCTCAGAGTCGAACAACTTAAACAAGACCTATTGATGCGCAAACGTAATTGGAAATTACTCACCGCAAATTACGCCTAAATTAGCCGCTTACCCCACCGGACCACTCATCGCAGTGGTCCGTTTTATTTAGATTTCTACTTAAATTCACCTCCCTTAACGTGCATCACGCACATCTGTATCACCGCCGATTGAAGTGCAAAATAGATGAGACTATGATGGGCGGCTAACCCATTCATTTAGAGAGAGTTCGAGCTTATGTCAGACACTAAAATCAAACTTACCGAATACAGTCATGGCGCGGGTTGTGGCTGTAAAATCTCACCCAAAGTCTTAGGGACAATTCTGGCATCGCAATTACCTCACTTCGATGACCCTAATATTCTCGTTGGTAACAGCACCCGCGATGATGCCGCCGTCTATAAACTCAATGATGAAACGGGCATTATCAGCACCACAGACTTTTTTATGCCAATCGTGGATGATCCTTTTACCTTCGGTCGCATTGCCGCCACCAACGCGATTAGCGATATTTATGCTATGGGGGGTACACCGATGATGGCTATCGCTATATTGGGCTGGCCAGTGAATACTTTACCCGCAGAGATCGCCCAACAAGTTGTCGATGGTGGGCGCCAAGCGTGCGCGGATGCAGGTATCATGCTGGCAGGTGGCCACAGTATCGATGCGCCAGAACCTATCTTTGGTCTAGCCGTTACAGGGCAAATTCCGTTAACCGAACTCAAACAGAACAATACCGCTAAGGTCGGTGATAAACTGTATCTCACTAAACCACTGGGGATAGGTATTTTGACCACGGCTCAGAAGCAAAAAAAGCTAGCCGATGAGGATAGCAATATCGCTCCAGACGCCATGTGCCAACTCAATAAAATCGGCCCAGCTATCGCAAAAATTGCCGGCGTGAGTGCCATGACAGATGTGACAGGTTTCGGCTTAGCGGGCCATCTCATTGAGATGTGCTTAGGTGCTGATGTGGCAGCTAAGATTGATATCGACGCCCTGCCCTTGTTACCCAAAGCAAAAGACTACCTGCAAATGGGCTGCATTCCCGGTGGTACCCACAGAAACTACGACAGCTATGGCGAACATTTACCCCTGGTCAATGAAGAACAAAAAGCACTATTGTGCGATCCACAAACCAGTGGCGGATTATTGATTGCCGTTTCAGCAAGCCATGAAGCGGCTTTAATTAGCCTACTAGAAGCTAATGATATTACGCCAATAAGCATTGGTCATTTGGTGACTAAGCCTGCAACGAAGCAACTCGTGGAACTGTGCTAATGCCACCACTTATGGTTTCTAAAAACCAATATGCCCAGCTGTTTATTAACGACCACCCCATAATGGATGTTCGCGCGCCCATCGAGTTCGATAAAGGGGCGTTTCCGGCCAGTACTAACTTGCCATTAATGCAAAATGATGAGCGCAAACAGGTGGGCACATGTTATAAGCAACACGGCCAAGCCGCCGCGATCGCCTTAGGTCACACACTCGTTAATGATGACATCAAACAGCAAAGGATCGATGCATGGCACGAATATTTTGCGTATCACCCTAATGCTTACCTATATTGTTTCCGCGGTGGACTGCGTTCACAACTGACGCAACAATGGCTTAAGGAGGCTGGGCTATCTGTCCCCTATATCGAAGGTGGGTATAAGGCGATGCGTCAGTTTTTGATAGACAACATAGATCAAGCCCCTAGGGTAAAACCCATGCTGATCCTCAGCGGCATCACCGGCAGTGGTAAAACAGACTTCTTATTACAGCGCCCAGAAGGCGTCGATTTAGAAGGCATTGCCCATCATCGCGGCTCAAGCTTTGGCCGCTACCACGAGCCGCAACCATCACAGATCAACTTCGAAAATAACCTCGCCGTGGCACTGCTAAAACACCAAGCCAGCGATGCCAAATTCTTACTGCTCGAAGATGAGAGCTACCTCATTGGTCGCTCGGCGCTACCACAAGCCTTTTATAAAGGCATGCAAGTAGCAAAATTGGTGGTATTAGAAGAAAGTCAAACTGCCAGATTAAACCGATTGCTCGACGAATATGTCCATAAAATGCACCAAGGTTATCTTGATCGCCTCGGCCAAGAGGCCGGCTTTATCGCTTTTGCCAATTATTTGTCGCAAAGCATCAGTGGCATAAAAAAACGCCTTGGCGGCAAACAACATGATGAACTGCAGGCGATGGTGACTCATGCCTTACATGCACAACAAAATCAGGGCACAACAGCAGCTCATCTCGAGTGGATAAACGTGCTGCTGAGTAAATACTACGATCCTATGTACCAATATCAGATTGATAAAAAAGCCGATCGGGTTATTTTTAAAGGTGATCATCAAGCAGTGCATCAGTGGCTCGCTCAATACACGCCCCAATAACATCACTTAATGACATGACCGCCATTAAGTGTGACTGAATCACTCACCTGAATTCGAGTAAAACGATGGAATAATCCGAGATAGCTTAGCTATTTAAGGTTATTTCATCTCAAAGCTAAACTCCAAAATGCAGATAACTCAGTGTTCAGTTTTAAGCCCGAGTCTTGATTTTATAATGGGTCTGTCATCAAGCGGGTGATGTGCTGTTGCAGTAATGCGGCGCTCACCTGAGGAACCGCCATCGCATCACCGACAATCAGCGACCCCCTTGGCCAAAGCCCCCGCGGTTGGAACGTGTTTGCTTGACTCTTACTCGGCTCTGTTAATCCTTTCATTGCAAGTGGGATAATCTTCACTGGATGTTGCGTCACAACACTTGCGATCAAGGCGTTAAATTGAGCCCGATAACTCTCAGGCATGGTATCACTCGCGGTTAAATAATCGCTTAATAAGCACAATAACTCGCCATTGGCTAACGCCTGCTCAATCATGGTTAATGCTTCATTATTGCTTGCGCCGTTTATCTCACCCATAGCCAAAGGGATCACTCCTGCCGGCTTAACTGAGTTCGCTATGATAGAGGGTGGCATAACAAAGCGCACCAGACGACTCGATACCCCCATCACGCACAAAGCATCGAACTGACTAGTATGGGGACACACCAGTAACACCGCCCCCTGCTTGGGCAGTTTTTCACGCCCTTCAACACTGATGCGGTAACGCACATGACGAAATAAATAACTGACAAGGCGCCAACGAAACTCAGGCGCTTGTCCATAAATATAGGCAGCGACTACCAAATTAAGTACCGCTAGCAAGGTAAATAACTCAGGGATACTCCAGCCTAAGCCCGCCAGTAGTAACATGGCCAATAACGCCGAGCACACCATAAACAGCGCATTAACAATATTATTTGCGGCAATCACCTGTGCACATTTACCCGGTGCAGCACGCGACTGGATAAAAGCGTACAACGGGACGATAAATAAGCCCCCACTGACCCCGACCATCAACAAGTCAAACATCAGTCGATAATGCGCCGTTGTGGCGATAAAGTCTCCCACACTATAAACCCACAAGGGATCTAACGGTGCAGGTGGAATGGCCCAGACCAAATCGAGGCCAAACAGGGTCAACCCCGCCATGCCTAAAGCCACGACACCTAATTCAACATGACCATAGGATAAGCGTTCACATAAAAAGGAGCCCACCGCGATACCCACCGAAAATAGTGCTAATAGAAGCGACACTACGCTGGTATCAGAGGACAAATGTAACTTAGCAAAATAAGCAAATTGCGTTAGATAAGTTGCGCCAAGAAACCAAAACCAGCTAATGGCGATGATCGCCATCCAGATGCTTGGCGTCTTTCTCACCTGGGTAATGGCGCGCCACGTGCCAGATAAAGGGGCAAAACGGATCTGGGTCACGTCATGCTGTAAAGGTAAAGCCGGAATGGCACAACTGGCCAGATATCCACACAGGGAAAGTACAAAGACAATCAAGGCACTGGCGACAATTCCATGCGTACTAGCCATCAACAGCCCGGCGCTCAATGTGCCACTTAAAATAGCTAAAAATGTGCCTATTTCGACCCAAGCATTGCCCTTAACTAATTCTTCATCGGTCAACACTTGCGGTAGCAGTGAATATTTTACTGGCCCGAAATAGGCCGACTGACAGCCGGTTAAAAATAACAGCAGTAACATCACCATGTAGCTTTGAGACAAAATAGCCATCGCAGCGCACGACATGATAACCACTTCGAGTTGTTTAAGTCTGCGGATAAGCTTCGCCTTGTCCATATTATCGGCGAGCATCCCGGCATGAGCTGAAAAAAGAAAGAAGGGTAAAATAAACAGGCCCGCGGCCAAATTGACAAATAAATTAATGCTGATTGGCAACTCATTGATCTGGCTATAAGCCACCATCAAGAGTAAAACGTTTTTATAAATATTATCGTTTAATGCGCCTAAACATTGGGTGACAAAATAGGGCAAAAAACGTTTTGTTAACAGCATATGTGCTCCAGCTTGCCTCAAGCTTAGTTAGCCTAACCATCTAGATGACAATGAATAGATGACAATGAAGGTTTCATATAAGTCATTGCCACTCTTTAGCCATGCACAATAGATAAGGCTTAGCGCATCAGACACATTACCACCCGCGATGTATCCGGACCAAAATAGTCGGCTTCCGTTTGTAGCTCAACAAACCCCAATGCGAGGTATAAATGGCGCGCTGGATTAGCTGGATCAACAGTGAGCATCACCTGAGTGACTGACGGCGCCAAGTGATTAAGCGCATCGTTTATCAAACGTTTGCCGATACCTCGGCCTTGGGCGAGTGTATCCACGGCGACAGATAATATCCATCCTATATGCGGCTGCTCACTTTGCACCATTAGAATATAGCCAAGAAGATGATTATTTTGATCTATTGCAACACGCAAACCATTTGGCCAACAATCGAAACTCTGACGAAAAAAGAAGTCCGGATAACAATGCGCGCCAAACACACGCTGTTCAAGCCGATAAACGCCGGCCAGTTCGCCCTTTTGCGCCGCACGCAGGGTAATATCAACCGAATTATTCACTGACTAACAACTCATCCCAAGGTAAATGGGTCGAACCGACAACGATAAAATTAGGATTTTCGAGCGATTCACGTTCATTATAACTTAGCGGTTGCAGTTCAAGATCCATGATCTGCCCGCCCGCCTCTTCGACAATAATTTGTGCCGCGCCGGTATCCCACTCGCCAGTAGGGCCAATGCGTACATAACAATCGGCACGTCCTTCTGCGACCAAGCAACTTTTAAGCGCTGCCCCGCCGAGCACCACTAACTCACAATGCTTAGGCTGGTTTAGTAGCTTTAATACCGATTGCGGATCTTGGCGACGACTGACCGCCAAGCGCAATGAGTGCGAATCATCGAGTGTCAATTGACGACTGGCAATACGCTGTTCGCCTTTATTTGAGCGCTTATAAGCCCCTAGTCCTGCGATGGCATAATAAATCACCTCTGTCATGGGCACATAAACAATCCCCATAATAGGGCGATTATGCTCAACTAGCGCAATGATCACCGAAAAGTCGCCACTGCCGGCAATAAACTCTCCGGTACCATCTAACGGATCGACCAACCAATACCTGGGCCAATCGACGCGTTCGGATAACGGGATGTCGGCATCTTCTTCAGATAACACAGGAATATCGGGAGTCAGCTGAGTCAGCGCTGCAGTGATAATTTGGTGCGCAGCAAGATCGGCAGACGTCACAGGGGTATTATCCGCCTTAATTTCTTTATCAAAGCTACCTTCAAGATAAATATCTTTGATGGCCATGCCCGCTTCAACGGCGATGGCGATCACCTGTTCCACACACTCTTCTGGCTTCATCACAACTCCAACAACCTAGACAGGTAATGCATATATCCGAATTAAATAACTATTTTAGTTTTAAATGCTTCTGAGCTAAAAACAAGGCACTAACACTTCTCGATTCTGAAAAATCTTCCAATGCCAATAGCCCTGACCACTGTGCAAGCGGCCAAGAAACGACCTCTATTGGCTCAGGTTCATCGCCTTCAAGGCGACTTTCATACAGATCTTCTGCAATATAGATCTGCATCTTGCTGACAAAATAGCTGGGCGCCAGACTTAACTCCATCAAATGGGTTAATTTTTTAGCCCCAAAGCCTATCTCCTCTTGCAGTTCACGATTAGCGGCCTGCTCAGGAGTCTCCCCCAGATCAACTAACCCTTTGGGAAAGCCCAGTTCATAGCTGTGGGTTCCTGCAGCGTACTCTCTGCCCAGCAGTAGTTGCTCCCCCAATACAGGAACCACCATTACGGCGCCACGATTACTGCCTTTCATACGCTCATACTGGCGCTCGACCTGATTAGAAAATTTCAGGTGCACTTGCTCAATTTGAAATAACCGACTCTGAGCAACAACTTGTGTATGTAATATCTGTGGCTTTTGGTCCGACATGAATGTCCCTGATAAAATGAGGTTTGCATCACAGTTCAATCTTACTATGATGGGTTTAATCCACAACTCTCACGATAGAATTTTTTTACTGACCTTATGTTTCCTTGGGATAAAATTGATACCGTACTGCTTGATATGGATGGCACGCTACTAGACTTGCACTTCGATAGCCATTTTTGGCTCAAACTAGTGCCGCAAACCTTAAGTCACAACAGAAACATCTCTCTAAATGAAGCCAATGTCTTAGTGGAACAGGCCTACGACCAAGTGGTTGGCACCTTGGATTGGTATTGCCTCGACTACTGGCAGCAACAACTGCAACTGGATATTGTGACGTTGCAACGCACATTGGCCGACAGGATACAGTTACGCCAAGACAGCATGCCATTTCTGCATACATTGGCTAAAAAGCATAAAACCAGAATATTAGTGACCAATGCCCACCCTCATAGCCTAGCACTCAAACTAGAACACACAGAGCTTGCGCAAGGGTTAGACCATATGCTCTCCAGCCATGAAACGGGTTTTGCAAAAGAGCACCCTCAATTTTGGTCTAGCTTATTTAACCAATATCAATTACAACCCAATCGGTGTTTATTTATCGATGATAGCGAAGCTATCTTGCATGCCGCCAAACAAGCAGGAGTTGGGTATTTACTTGGCATAAGCAATCCTGATAGCAAAAAGCCCCATAAAATATTTACCCACTTTCCCGCAATCTATGATTACCACCACCTGTTAGATGACCTTATCGCCAGCAAGCCATAATAGCCGTACGCTTAACGATATAAGATAACGGTAACTGCAGGCACAGAGTGCAACTGAACCCTATTACCTGCTAACGTTGTTTCGCCGCCCTAACTTGGCACAGAAATCATCTCAACAGATAAGAGACAATCGCATCACTCAATACATTTATTCCGTAAAATCCATTTCATAACATTGATTTAAGTAAAAAATATCAGGTTTCAATGAAAATAAATCTGCGATTTTGCTTTCAGTTTCAAACAAATTCCACCACATTGCCGACAAAAATATGCTTAATCCTTGCGCTACTTTAAATACTGTATATACTGACAGTTACTGTATGGAAAGACAGGATCTGTAATGAGACCATTAACCCCTAGACAAGCCGAAATATTAGAATTAATTAAACGCAATATTGCCGATACAGGCATGCCGCCTACCCGGGCTGAAATTGCTCGTCGCCTAGGTTTTAAAAGCGCCAATGCGGCCGAAGAGCATTTAAAAGCCTTAGCCAAAAAAGGCTGCATCGAAATAATGCCAGGGACCTCGCGAGGCATAAAGCTAACTCAAGAAGATGACAGCGAAGATCTTGGTTTACCACTGATTGGACAAGTCGCTGCCGGTGAACCCATTTTGGCCCAAGAACATGTTGAGCAACACTATAAAGTTGATCCAGCGATGTTTCGCCCAAGCGCCGATTTTCTCTTAAGAGTCCGCGGCGATAGCATGAAAAATATAGGTATTCTCGAAGGTGATCTGCTCGCGGTACATAAAGTAGAGCAAGCCAGTAATGGCCAGATCGTCGTGGCTCGGGTCGAAGATGATGTCACAGTAAAGCGTTTTGAAAAGAAAGGTAATACTGTATATCTTCACGCCGAGAATGAAGAATATTCACCGATAGTGGTCGACCTATCCAGCCAAAGCCTTAGCATCGAAGGGCTTGCCGTAGGTGTTATCCGTAATGGAGATTGGCAATGAATAATCTAATGGGTAATGCCCCACGACATCCCGGCCTTTGGGTCGATATAAACACGCAACATAAGCCTACTCAGCACAGCACCATCGCGACATTATCGAGTCGCACCCAAGGTAAGCATGAGTTGCAAGCACTAACGCCGCAATTAGCAAGATTAAGCCAACAAGGCCAGTGGGTAGTTCTGATTAGCCCACCAAATATTGGTTATAAGCAGATGCTCGCCGATGCCGGTGTTCGTATGGATAGAATCTTATTAGTGCACACCAAAGATGAAGTTGAAGCACTATGGGCGATGGAAAAAGCGCTTACAAGTGGTACATCCAGTGCGGTGATCAGTTGGACCCAAGCACTCGATGCACGTGATTGTCGCCGCTTACAATTGGTCGCCAAAAGCACTCAGGCTTTAGGCATTGTGATTGAAGAAGCTAATCGTCACCTACCAGTAACAATCCTAGCAGAGCAAGATCAAGGCTGCCGCCAAACATCATTATTTGGCTCACTGCACTAGCATTACAGCTCAAACTTTCCATACTTAAGCCCCGCGAGGGGCTTTTTTGTCGCTGTTTTTTTTTAACAAAATAAAAAAAAGTGATCTTGATCAATATTTAAACAGCGATTAAGTTAGTAATAGATATCAACGATTATTTGTTATATCCGAACAATTTAGTAGTCGGCTTCATTGGCCTGCGAGTGAACATCTCTAGCAAAGTCCAATTAAGTTGAAATTCGCCTGATATAGTCAGCCGTAAGTGCAAGTGTGGTGACCACCAGCAATAACAACATCCATACCACCAGCGCACTATGAAGTCATCGTTGCTTTTTTGGGAACTGAAAAGTTTGCATGGAGCCGAGACATACTGTGTGACTTTTCTTTGTAGTTGCCTTCGCAATTGACAGAGGAGAAGTCTAGTGAAGCATCTGTGGTATAGCTTGCTGGGGTTATTACTAGCCCCGCCCATATTCGCAGCCGATATGCCCCTTAATATGACACCAGGGGTAACAGAGATCAGTGGCAAAGTTTTTGGCCTTCATATGACCATTCTCTATATCTGTTGCGCCATCGGCATCATAGTGTTTGGAGCAATGATCTACTCCATCATTAACCATCGTCGCTCAAAAGGCGCGGTGGCAGCCAATTTCCATGAAAGCACTAAAGTCGAAATAGCTTGGACTATCGTGCCTTTTGTTATCTTGATTCTGATGGCTATCCCTGCCACGAAAACCCTTATCGCCATGGAAGATCCTAGCGATGCAGATATCACCATCAAGGTAACGGGTTCACAGTGGAAATGGCATTACAGTTACTTTGATCACGATATCGAATACTACAGCTTGCTTGCTACCCCTAGAGCACAAATTGAAGGCAGTGAAACGAAGGGCGAAAACTATCTATTAGAAGTCGACAAACCCCTAGTGCTTCCCATTAATAAAAAAGTGCGTTTCTTGATGACCTCAGATGATGTGATCCATTCTTGGTGGGTGCCGGCCTTTGCGGTAAAAAAAGATGCTAACCCCGGTTTCATCAATGAAGCCTGGACCCGCGTGGATAAACCCGGCACGTACCGCGGCCAATGTGCAGAGCTGTGCGGTAAGGATCACGGCTTTATGCCCATAGTGGTTGAAGTGTTGTCTGAAGCCGATTTTGATATCTGGATCGAAGAGCAAAAAAACCAAGCCACAATCGCCGCCGCCGCGACCGAAGCCTCGTTATCACAAACCTTATCGATGGATGAACTGATGACCCAAGGTGAGCAGATATACATGGCACGCTGCGCCGCCTGCCACCAGCCAAATGGCATGGGACTTCCTGGGGTGTTCCCCGGATTAAAAGCCAGCGCCATTGCCACCGGCCCAGTCACTGCACATATCGATATTGTGGTTAATGGAAAGGTGGGCACTGCAATGCAAGCCTTCGCTGGACAGCTAACACCACAGGAGATAGCGGCTGTGGTGACATATGAGCGTAACGCTTGGGGCAATGATGTCGGTGATACCGTCCAAGCCGCTGACGTTAGTCAACATGGTCAATAGGGAGGCATGATGAATACAACAACCCGCGAAGCCAATATGGATGCCGCTCATATTGAAGAGTCTAACGAACACCACGAAGCTCACCCAACCGGCATAAAACGTTGGCTATTTACCACTAATCATAAAGATATCGGCACCTTATACCTGTGGTTCAGCTTTATTATGTTTCTTACTGGCGGTGCCATGGCCATGGTGATCCGGGCCGAGTTGTTTCAACCGGGTCTGCAATTAATCGAGCCCAACTTTTTTAATCAAATGACCACTGTACATGGCTTGATCATGGTGTTTGGTGCCGTCATGCCCGCCTTTACAGGGCTTGCAAACTGGCTAATACCCATGATGATTGGCGCACCTGATATGGCGCTACCACGGATGAATAACTGGAGCTTTTGGATTTTACCCTTCGCCTTTACCATATTATTAAGCTCACTCTTTATGGAAGGTGGTGGCCCCAACTTTGGTTGGACATTCTATGCTCCGTTATCCACCACTTATAGCCCTGATAGCACGGCACTGTTTGTATTTTCTATCCATATTATGGGGATCAGCTCCATCATGGGAGCCATCAACGTGGTGGTGACGATTGTGAATATGCGCGCCCCCGGCATGAGTTGGATGAAATTACCGCTATTTGTGTGGACCTGGTTAATCACCGCTTTCTTGTTGATCGCCGTCATGCCTGTGCTTGCAGGGGTGGTCACTATGGTGCTGACGGATAAATATTTTGGCACCAGCTTCTTTGATGCAGCAGGTGGCGGCGATCCTGTGATGTTTCAGCATATTTTCTGGTTCTTCGGCCACCCCGAGGTCTACATTATGATCTTACCTTCATTTGGGATCATATCGGCTATTGTGCCCGCCTTTAGTCGCAAACGTCTCTTTGGTTACTCCTCTATGGTTTATGCCACTGCCAGTATTGCGATTTTGTCCTTCTTGGTTTGGGCACACCATATGTTTACCACAGGTATGCCAGTATTTGCTGAACTGTTTTTTATGTATTGTACTATGCTCATCGCGGTACCAACTGGGGTTAAGGTCTTTAATTGGGTCGCCACCATGTGGCGCGGATCACTCAGTTTTGAAACGCCTATGTTGTTTGCCATCGCCTTTATCATACTGTTCACCATAGGCGGATTTTCGGGGTTGATGCTGGCCATTACTCCGGTGGATTTCCAGTATCACGATACCTATTTCGTGGTGGCTCACTTCCATTATGTATTGGTCACAGGGGCCATCTTCTCCATTATGGCGGCCGCCTATTATTGGCTACCTAAATGGACCGGGCATATGTATGACGAGAAGTTGGGTAAACTGCATTTTTGGTGTTCGGTTATCTCAGTTAACGTGTTGTTTTTCCCTATGCACTTTTTAGGACTCGCGGGAATGCCGCGTCGAATTCCTGATTATGCAATTCAATTTGCTGATGTTAACCAAATTGTCTCTATTGGCGGCTTCGCTTTCGGGCTATCGCAGTTTATCTTTCTCGCCTTGGTGATTAAGTGCATCAAGGGCGGTGAAAAAGCACCAGCTAAACCTTGGGATGGTGCCGAAGGGCTGGAATGGACTCTGCCAAGCCCGGCTCCTTATCACTCATTCTCGACTCCACCTGAGGTGAAATAACATGTCCCAGCCCACGGCAACATCGAACCGCAAGCTGATCATCTGGCTAATGACTGGTGCCATAGGCATGTTTGGCTTTGGATTTGCCTTGGTGCCGTTATACGACGTGCTGTGTGAACAATTGGGGATTAACGGTAAAACACAATCGACAGCGTCGACTTACAAGCCAATGACCATAGATACGTCGCGAGTGATAACCGTCGAATTTATGGCTAACATACAACAGGATATGCCATGGGAATTTACGCCCGAAGTCAAACGTATGCAGGTTCACCCTGGTGAGCTTGTACGCACCAACTTTAACGCTAAGAGCCTAGCGCTCGCGACCACCGTAGGCCAAGCCATTCCCTCGGTTTCACCTGGGCAGGGGGCAGCCTACTTTAATAAAACCGAGTGTTTCTGCTTTAATCAGCAGCTGTTAGCGGCGCAAGGTAGTGCTGCATTACCGCTAATTTTCTATGTCGATCCCGATCTACCAGACACGATATCGACGCTGACACTTTCCTATACTCTCTACAACATTACCGACAAGGGTTATGTCGGCGCTGTTGAGCAAGGAGCGGCAAAATGACCACTAAACACGAACACTATTATGTGCCAGCGCAAAGTGCCTGGCCCATAATAGGCGCCATCGGGCTATTTTTAATCGCCTTTGGGGCAGGTACTTATATACAGCAGCTCAATAGCGAGCAATCGAGCGGCGGTTATATTCTGACTGCCGGAATTGCAGTGATTGTGTATATGATTTTTGGCTGGTTCAGAACCGTGATTGACGAATCGATGGCTGGACTCTATTCGAAACAGATGGACAGATCGTTTCGCCAAGGGATGAGCTGGTTTATTTTTTCGGAGGTGATGTTTTTTGCCGCTTTTTTTGGCGCGTTACTCTATGCCCGTATGATAGCCGTGCCATGGCTAGGCGGAGCCTCCAATAACGCCATGACACACGAAGTGTTGTGGCCTACCTTTGAAGCGATGTGGCCCTTGGTCACCACGCCAGATGGCACCAAAACCCAAGTAATGGGGTGGACGGGCTTACCACTGTACAACACCATCATATTACTCACATCATCGGTCACCTTACACTTTGCCCATGTTAGTCTCGAAAAGGGGAAACGCACCGCCCTCACCCTGTGGTTGGGGCTGACCATCTTACTCGGGTTGGCCTTCTTACTGTTACAGGTTGAAGAATATGCTCATGCTTATCAGGAGATGGGGCTGACCCTCTCCTCTGGCGTTTATGGCAACACCTTTTTCTTGCTCACCGGTTTCCACGGCATGCACGTGACCTTAGGCACCATCTTCTTATTGGTGTTGTTTTTTAGAGTGTTAAAAGGTCACTTCACCCCAGATAAACACTTTGCTTTTCAGGCGGGCAGTTGGTATTGGCATTTTGTCGATGTGGTCTGGCTATGCTTATTTATTTTTGTGTATGTGCTGTAGCTAATAAGGCCTAGGGTTGGGAGTAATTAGCCCCAACCCTAGTGCTAGTAGCAGCAGTAGGATCACCAATAGCGAAAACAATACCCGGCGGCCTAAATATTGGCTCATGGGGATCTTACTTTCCCCTTTCACTAAGATAAACAACGCACGCCCAAGATTAAAAATGATGAAAAAAAGCAGTAATACTAATGCCACTTTAAATAGCAATATTGCACTCATGCAGGCTCCTAAACGTGGGTTGTCATGGACAACGGCCTTAGTTGTTTGTATTACTGTGCTGGTGTTTAGCATCTTGGTCAAGCTCGGGTTTTGGCAACTCAGCCGTGCCGATGAAAAAGCCGCATGGCAGCAGCAATTAACCGCTCGCCAAGCATCGGCGCCGCTGTCATATCCTCAACTGCTGACTATGACAACAGACACGGCCTTAACCGGTTACCGTTTACAGGTCGACGTCAGCCCAACCGCTTCCCCCATTATTATGCTCGACAACCAAGTCTATAACGGCACTGTGGGGTATTTGGTGCTGCAAGTGATGCAAGTCGCTCCTCATGAAACGGCATTACTGGTTGAGTTAGGTTTTGTCCCTGGCGGCATAGATCGGCGCGCCTTACCTCAAGTGCAGCCAATCACGAGCTCAGTTTCCTTAAGCGGTAGGCTATATCAAAAATCTCTCAACCCGCTGAGCGAGCAACTATTTGCTGAGTCTGGTGATCCTATGCGAATTCAAAACCTCAATATTACCGCACTGCAGCAGCAGTTACAGCGCCGCTTGGCCCCTGTGGTCTTGCAGCCCACCTCTAGGCTACCAACTGAACTGGCACACCCTTGGCAGCCCATCCCCTTGAGTGCTCACAAGCATCACGGCTATGCATTACAGTGGTTTGCAATGGCGGCCGCCTTCGCCTTACTCATGGGGTATGTATGGATAAGAAAAATAAAAACAATAAGTTAGCGTCAAAATAAATAACGAAACCAGGTGATATTGAGCAGTTGCTTAACATCACAAGACCTTGTAGGTTAGAACATAAATACAGCGATTATCGATACCGTACCCTGTAATCACTTCCTAGCCGTCTCGGGAAGTTGGCCTTTTTCTGCGCTGAGTCCATGTCAGCCACAAAGTGATCAACAAGAGGAGCTAAGATGAACTCCCCCAAACGTAAAAGCACTAAACCATTATTGATACTGCTACTGGTATTTGTGCTACCTGTGGTGGCGGCTAAGTTGGTGCTCAGCATGAACCTGTATCACGGTGGAGCGACCAACAAGGGCGAACTGCTGATGCCTGATACCACATATAGCCAGCTCGACATGAGTAACCCTCATCCCAAATCATGGCAGATGATCTACTTGTTACCAGCACACTGTGATAGCCCTTGCCTCAACCGTCTGTATATTTTACACCAAAGTCATATTGCCCTAGGGCGTGACCAATTAAGAGTCACCCCCATTATTTTGCTGCAAGAAAATAGCGATCGCTCCGCTCTCGAGGGGTTTGACTTTGCTACCGCCAAGGCCAGTCGTGACGTTAGCGCACTACTGGCGCAGCAACAGCTGATCATTGTCGACCCCCTTGGGGCTATGGTGATGCGTTATCAGCAGGTGGACACTAAAGATCAGCAAGTATTACTAGGTAAGGCCATGGTTGCAGATTTACGCAAGATGCTTAAATTATCGAGGATAGGCTAATGCAGATGACGCCACTGCTAAAACTCACATTAGTATTTACCTTATGTGTCATCTTAATGGGCGCTTATACCCGCTTGTCTGATGCTGGGCTTGGTTGCCCAGACTGGCCCGGTTGCTACGGCATGCTAAAAGTGCCCACACAAAGCCATGAACTAAGCCAAGTGCAGCAAGCCTTCCCCGAGCATACGGTCGATACCCAAAAAGCCTGGCTAGAGATGATACACCGCTATATTGCTGGTGCCCTTGGGCTGCTGGTGCTGTATATCTTGTATATCAGTTTTAAAATTCAAGATGCCCCTAAAAAACTGCCCAGCGTTATCGCACTACTGATCCTATTTCAGGCGGCACTAGGCATGTGGACTGTCACCATGCAGCTGATGCCTATAGTGGTGATGTCACACCTCATTGGCGGCTTTAGCTTACTGTCGCTGTTATGGATCTTGTATTTACGCACCACACCGTTGCGCATTGTAGGGGGAGATCCTCAAGTGAGAAAGCTCGCACCCTTCGCGCTACTCTGCCTTGTCGTGTTAGTGCTGCAAATCATGCTTGGCGGCTGGACCTCATCTAATTACGCCGCCCTCGCCTGTACTGCGTTACCCATCTGCGAGGGCGACTGGCTCAATAATCTGCAACCCCTGCAAGCGTTCAACTTGTTCTACCAAACAGAAGGCAGCTACGAATTTGGGGTGCTCGATTACGCATCACGCATGACCATACATGTCACGCACCGGATGGGCGCGATTATCACCGCCACACTGCTTCTCTGGCTCGCCTATCGGCTATTGATACAGGCACGTTCGGCCATGATTAAGCGCAGCGCTTGGGTGCTTATCACCTTGTTGATAATACAAGTGGGGCTGGGAATCGCCAATGTCGTGCTGCATCTGCCGCTCGGCATTGCCGTGGCTCACAACGCGGGGGCAGCTTTATTGCTGCTGACCATGATCTTTATTAATTACACCCTGTGGCGTAAAGCATAAGCGAGGCAGCGATGACAAAACCGATAACCCTCAGCAACCCAGCAGCCAGCCATATTCAATGGCGCGCCTATTTAGAGATGACCAAGCCTAAAGTGGTGGCGTTAATGTTACTTACGGTATTGGTGGGTATGTGCTTAGCCGTGCCAGGGGCTGTCCCTCTGCAACCTTTGGTTGCTGGCCTTGTGGGTATCGGCATGATGGCTGGGGCGGCTGCAGCCTATAATCATCTTATTGATCGCCGTATAGATGGTCTCATGGCGCGCACCTACAATCGCCCTCTGCCGAAAGGCCGTATCTCCATCGTTAAAGCGATGATATTTGCTACCACTATGGCATTGCTGGGCTTTATCCTTTTGTATGCCTTGGTGAATCCACTCACCGCTTGGTTAACATTTGCCAGTCTCGTTGGCTACGCGGTGATCTACACCGCCTACCTAAAGCGCGCTACACCACAAAATATTGTCGTAGGCGGGCTCGCAGGCGCCATGCCACCACTATTAGGTTGGACCGCCATCACCGGCGAATTTCATGCTAATGCCCTGTTATTGGTGATCATCATTTTTGCCTGGACCCCGCCCCACTTTTGGGCATTGGCTATCCACCGTAAAACCGAATATGCCAAGGTGGATGTGCCCATGCTGCCGGTGACTCACGGCGTTGAGTTTACTAAAACCTGTATCTTGCTCTATACCATATTATTGGCGCTTGCCTGCCTTTATCCTGTGCTGGTTGGTATGTGCGGCCCGCTCTACTTAATCGGTTCGACACTGCTTAGCTGTGGCTTTATCTACAAGGCGTGGCAGCTCAAATATCGCGATAAGCCGGAATTAGCAATGCAAGTGTTTCGATTTTCCATTTACCATCTCATGGCCTTATTTTTAATTTTGTTAGTCGACCACTATTTATGGAGTTAACGCCTGTGAAAAAAATTGTGCTGCTGGGCATACTACTGGTGTGTGCAACATTGGGGGCGATAACCGCTTATACACTTAACCAAACAGCGACGCCGCCATTAAGCTTAACCACCAGCTATTTATATCCCACTAAACGGCCTTTATCACAGTTCAACTTAGTTGACCAACATGGGCAAGCATTTACCAACCAACACTTATTACATAAATGGAGCCTGGTGTTTGTCGGCTATACCTCATGCCCCGATGTGTGCCCTACTACGATGGCAAAACTGGCCGCCGCAGTGCAGAGCTTACCGCCTGAGCTGGATTTACAAGTGATCTTTTTATCTGTAGACCCGAGCCGTGATACGCCAGATAAGTTATTAGATTATGTGAATTTTTTTAATTCTGACTTTATAGGGGTCACCGCGCCGCACGCGCAGCTACTGCCGCTGACTCGCGAGCTTGGATTTGTTTATGCCATGGTTGGCGAGGGGGAGAATTATCAGGTAGATCATAGCGCCTCGATGACACTCATCTCACCACAAGGTGAACGCTACGCGACGGTTAAACCTAAGCTGACACAACTCAGCAGCCTGCCGCAGATCTCAACCCAAAACTTGGTCGCCGATCTGCAGCAACTCACCGCCAATGACACGCTGTAAACAGCAAGCTGCATCGCCCGCATGGATAACGCTAAGCTAACGCCCGCTACTCTTTAACCCAAGTACCGTCGTTTTTAGGTCGCACCCAAGCTTGGGAGAACCAATAGTAACGCCCACTTTGCTTACTGGGCGCAGTGCAGTTGTAGCGTGATCGACCTGGCGGCAGGTCGAGTCCTGCGCGCACAACAAACTCATCTTCACTTACCCACAGTGGCTTAGCGGCTCCCTGTCCTTGTATAAAGCACATCAACTGATGAGGGTAGATATCACTCATGTCTAACTTAACCTTCATCTCTGGACGCCAATCACCTAGCGCTAGCTCGGTATTCGCCGGAGACAATGCCAATACCGGCATGTTTAAACTGTACAACTTCACTTTTAAGCTAGACAGATCCGCATAGGCGCCCGCCACCGGGAAGCGAGGCAACGCCGTTAAGCTAGAATAATGGCCTGCGGCCCCCGATTGTTGCCCAAACCCGACAAAGCCTAGCTTGCTAAGCAATGCTTCTATCGCCGCGTTATATTCGCCATAAGGGTAAGCCAACATCTTCAAACTCTGACCCGTTTTCGCCACTATTTGCGCTTCGGTTGCCAACAGATTAGTTTCAATCCGCGTCAACCAATCGGATTCGGTTTCACCGTCGAGACGACGGATCAGATGCTCATGCCCCCAACTGTGGTTCGCCAACTCGACGCCATCAGCGGCTAACTGCTTCAAGGTCATCCAATTCATCACATCGCGATATTGCTGCTCTATTGGCTCGACAGCGATAAAGATGGTGTAAGGAAAACCATATTCTTTTAAAATTGGATGGGCATTATCGGCAATGTTTTGATAGCCATCATCGAAAGTGATCGCCACCGTTTTATCGGCAAAGGCTTTATCGGCTTTGAGTCCATCGACCACCTCTGACAGAGGGATAACGGTAAAGCCATTATCACTCAGGTAGGCCATCTGTTGACGAAACTCTAATGGCGTCACACTGGTGACTCTAGGTGTATCTTCTGACACATGATGATACTGTAAAATCACCACCGCCTGAGCCGAAAAGCTCAAGCAGCATATCAGCGTAACTAAAACGCGCTTTAACATATTAAGTAACCTCTGAGAATCTATGTCCCTAGTTAATTTACTGTTAGATAAACAGAAAAACAGGCATTTGCTTGCACTTGCGTTGCCCATGATTCTGTCAAACATTACCGTGCCCTTACTAGGCTTAGTCGATACGGCCGTGGTGGGACATCTGAGTAACGCTTATTATTTAGGGGGTGTTGCTGTTGGCTCAACCCTTATTACTTTGCTCTTATGGGTATTGGGATTTCTGCGCATGTCGACCACAGGTTTGGTAGCGCAGGCCTTCGGAGCTGGCGACACGCAAGCGCAATATCGACTGTTGTTGCAATCGGCCAGTTTAGCCCTATTACTCGGGACCGCGGCCATCTTATTTCAGTCGCCGATTATGACCTTGGCACTATCACTATCTGATGCGAGCGCCGAGGTACTCTATTACAGCCAGGCTTACTTTCACATACGGATCTGGTCGACTCCCTTTGCGCTGATGAACTTAGCCATGCTGGGGTGGCTCCTCGGAAGGCAGCAACCCAAAGCCGCCATGTGGCAACTGATCGCGGCCAATTGTACCAATATTTTATTGGATCTGTTATTTGTTATCGCATTCGATTGGGGCGTACAGGGTGCGGCATGGGCATCGGTATTTGCCGATATCACGGGCTTTGCGGTAGCGGCGACCATGGTATCCCGGGTGATTGCCAAACAGGGTGGCTTTCACCTACTCACTTTATGTCGCCAATTATCACTTCGCAGCTACCACAAACTTTTGGGACTCAATCGCGATATCTTTATTCGTAGCCTCTGCTTACAACTCACATTCGCCTTTATGACCTTCGAAGGCGCCAGCTTAGGCGATAATACCGTCGCTGCCAATGCGGTACTGCTCAACCTATTATTGCTAATTTCCTATGCCTTAGATGGTATCGCCTACTACGCCGAGGCTGAAGTGGGGCGGGCCTTTGGCGAACACAATCCACAGCGAATGTCAGATTCAGTGACATTAGCCACCCTTTGGTCAACCCTTGCTGCCCTGCTATTTGTATTATGCTTTGCCACATTAGGCGGACAATTTATTACCCTCCTCACCAGTATTGATGCGGTGCAGCAAGTGGCGCAAGAGTACCTGATCTGGGTGATATTCATGCCGCTTTTGGCGTTCGGATCTTACCTGTTTGATGGTGTTTATATTGGCGCAGCCGAAGGTGCCACCATGCGTAATAGCATGATATTGTCGACCTTTGGCGTGTTTTTTCCCACATGGTGGCTACTGCAAACCAGTGGTAATCATGCCTTATGGGCCGCGATGAGTGTGTTTATGCTTGCTAGAAGTGTCACTCTCGCATGGCATTATCACTACCGTTTAAAAACCAGATTGATGCAGGCCTAATACAAGCCACCACATACGATGCACCATTGGCGACAAAATAAAACGGGATGACCTAAGTCATCCCGTAATAAACGTCATCCTGCAGTAAGCAGAACTCACCCAATCAAGGTTACTGGTATGAATGGTCGCCATGCTGATGTTCTGTCACATCTCGTACACCAGTCAATTCGCCAGGGAACATATCAAGCAGTTGCTTCTCGATACCATCCTTCAGGGTCACATCAACCATAGAACAACCGTTACATCCACCACCAAATTGGAGTACTGCAACGCCTGCGGCATCGATTTCGACCAGCATGATATTACCACCATGGCTGGCCAGCTGTGGATTGATTTCAGATTGAATCACGTACTCGATACGCTCTTTCAATGGCGCATCATTATCGACTTTACGCATCTTGGCATTAGGCGCTTTGAGCGTCAGTTGCGAACCGAGTTGATCGGTGACGAAATCAATTGAGGCATCTTCCAGAAAAGGAGCGCTCTTTTCATCAACCATGGCATGAAAACCATTAAACTCTAGCTCGATATCATCGGCTTCAACGGCATCGGGTGGGCAATAAGACACGCCGCACTCTGCCGATGGAGTACCAGGGCTGATAACAAATACGCGAATATGAGTTCCTTCAGGCTGATCAGCGAGTAGCTTTACAAAATGTGCCTGAGCTGCATCGGAAATGGTGATCATTAAGACATGCTCCGTCAGGTTAAACCCGAGTGTTTTAGTAAGAATTACCACTATGATACTCCGACTCCTAACAGCTTTGTAGCCCCTATGGCGATTAGACAGTAATTTTTTGTCTAAAAAGTGTCGTATAAAGTGACGACTGGCTATGGTAACGATTTCATCGAGCTGTTAATTTAACCTTTATATACAATAATAAAGACTCTAATGATGCTGCGACTCTGCCTACTGCTGCTGTTTTTTACGCCACTCATTGCTCAAGCAGCATCGATTAATCAAAATGTGACTACCGCCACATCGGCTATAGCAACAACCTCGGCCATCGAATCACCGAGCCAGTTTTTAGGGTATCCACTAGGCAGCTGGCATCTACGACACGACCAAATAAACTTCTACCTCAAACAGTTGGCACGTCAAAGCCCTCGAGTAAGCCTAGAATCGACTGGCAGCAGCCATGAAGCTCGCTCACAACTCACGGCGGTGATTACCTCAGCCGCAAATCAAGCCAATCTTAAACAGATCATGGCTCAACGCGCCCAAGTTAAAAGCGGCCAGCCACAAACGGGCCCCTTGGTCATCTGGTTGGCCTATAGTATTCATGGTGATGAAGCCAGTGGTGCGCATGCCGCATTAACAGTGAGCCATCAACTCAGTAGCAGCCAAGAACCTTGGGTTATCGACTTGCTCGATAACGCTGTGGTACTCATCACCCCAACCCAAAACCCTGACGGTTTAGACCGCTTTTCTACTTGGGCCAATAACTACACAGGTAAAGTAAATAACAGTGATGGCAACCATAATGAACATCAACAAAATTGGCCTAGTGGGCGTTCAAATCATTATTTTGCCGACCTTAATCGTGACTGGCTGTTCTTGCGCCATCCGGAAACGCGCGCACGCATCGCCCTGTTTCATCGCTGGCACCCTCACTATGTTGGCGACTTTCATGAAATGGGCCACAACCAAAGTTACTTCTTTCAACCTGGAGTGCCTAAACGCACTCATCCGCTGACCCCAGAAGAAAACCAACGACTGACCCATCAACTAGCCGCCTACCATGCTAAGGCGCTCGATACACGGCAGCAACCCTATTTTAGCCAACAAATGTTTGATGACTTTTACTATGGTAAAGGTTCAACCTACCCTGATATCAATGGCTCTGTCGGGATGCTGTTTGAGCAGGCCAGTGTACGTGGGCAGCAACAGGAATCTGACAATGGCATGCTGGTTTTTGAGCAGGCAATTGCAAACCAAGTGGCGACGTCGTTTTCCAGTCTTAAAGGGGCGTTAGCACTTAAACAAGAGTTACAGCTGTTTCAAACACGCTTTTATCAACGCAAGGATAAGCATCAGCCTTCGGGGCGCGAAAGCGGCTTATTGATCAGCACGAGTCAAGATCCGGGCCGACGCGATGACTTAGCCCAGGTGTTACAGCAGCATCAGATCCTATTTTTTTACCTGCGAGAAGGTCTGCGCCAAGGACGCCATGATTACGCGCCGCGCGATAGCCTATTTATCCCAATTAATCAGCCGCAAAAAAGCTTACTACTGGCACTATTTGATCAACGCACCGAATTCGACGATGCCACCTTTTATGATGTCTCCAGTTGGAACTTCACCTACGCCTATAATTTACAACTGGCCCGTGATGTCAGCCTAGATGTGGATACACTAAGCAGCCAACGCCCGCTTGACGCGCCACTAAGCATTGCTGCTGACAGCGTAGCCGTGCTCATTGATTGGCGACAACATCATGCGGCGACCGTACTACAGCAGCTCCTTAGTCATGGGGTTAAAGTAAAATTTGCCGCCAAACCATTCAGCATCATGACCTCAGCAGGTGCGAGCGATTTTACCGCTGGCACATTGCAAATCCCCTTAGGTCGTCAAACCATGGCTAGCGCACCATTAAGAGAACTGCTTATTTCGCTCGCCACTCACCATCGTCTCACCATGGCCACGGTTACCAGTAGCCGCGCGTTATCAGGTATCGATTTAGGCAGTCCCGATTTTCACCCTATTGCGCCAATCAAAGCAGTGGTGATCACAGGTTATGGTACCTCGGCGTCAGAAGTGGGTGAGCTAGGGTATTTTATGGATCAACATTTGGCGGCGCCGCTCACCCAAGTGGATGTGTCTCGCTTGCCTAGTCTGCCTCTTAACCGATACACCCATCTGTTTCTTGCCGATGGCAGCTATCAAAATATCGATGAAAAGCTCGCCCGTAAACTGGGACAGTTTGTTAATAATGGCGGAGTGATCGTGGCGCAAAAGGGCGCCTTAAGCTGGCTAAGCAAAGGCAACTTATTAAAGAGTGATGTGAGAAATCCACGGGCATTTGAACAGTTATTTGCCACTGACGGCATGCGCTTTGACGAGCAAGCGACACTAAGGGCACGCAAGGCGATTGGCGGAGCCATATTGGCACTGGATCTCGATACCTCTCACCCGATCAATTTCGGCCTACAAGGCAACATTCTGCCGATACTCAAGAATAAGCCACTGGGATTACTCGCCGGTTCAAGCTCTTTTACCACCGCCGCAAGTTATGCTGATGAACCGCTATTGGATGGCTATCTGGCAACAGAATATCAGCGCAGCTTCAGCCAAACCCCTGCCATCCGAGTTGAACGCCATGGTCAGGGAGCCATAGTGGCGCTAACCGATAACCTACTGTTTAGAAATAGCTGGCTCGACGCGCAAAAGGTCTACAGTAACAGCCTCTACTTCATTCCGGCGCTGCACTGAAGCCACCTATTTACTGCTTAACGACAAACGGCACTTACTTGAGTAAGTGCCGTTTGTCGTTAAGTCGTTTAAGCAAAGCGAGCAACATGGCGCGCCATGCTAATGTTTACATGATAAAGCTCAAATAGCCTTTTAAAATCACTACATTGACGATATCGATAAAGAAAGCACCAACAATGGGCACCACCATAAAGGCTTGTGGCGAAGGCCCTGTTCTCGAGACTAATGCCCCCATATTCATCACTGCGGTTGGCGTCGCCCCCATACCAAAACCACAGTGACCACCCGCCATTACTGCGGCATCATAATTACTGCCCATCAGTTTAAAGGTAACAAAGTAGGCAAATAGCGCTAACACTACCGTTTGAATCAGTAAAATAATCAATAGCGGCACCGCGAGGTCAAAAATTTCCCACAGCTTTAAGTTCATCAATGCCATCGCCAAAAACAGCGATAAAGACACGGTACCAATCACATCTACGCTTTCGCTATTAATTTTATAGCCACGCGATAACTCAGTGATATTGGTGATCATCACGCCAAAAAACAATGCATAAACAAAGTCAGGCATTCGTAACCAGTTGAGTTCGAACATACTCACCAACGAGCTAAACCATTTTGCTCCGCCCACACATAGCAGCAAAATAAACAGCACCTCAAGAATACTCTTAGCGGTAACTCGGTCTTCTTCTAACTGATCATAGGTCACTAAATCTGGGTGATCTTTATGATGGTTGCCACCCACACCATAAGAGGATACTAGGCCATGCTTATTGATGAGTCGCTGTGCAACAGGGCCACCGATAATACCGCCCATTACGAGGCCAAACGTGGCTGCCGCCATCGCAAACTCAAGGGTATTGATGCCGTAGTTTTCAGAGAACGTTTGCGCCCAAGCGGCACCCGTACCGTGGCCACCCGACAGGGTTATTGACCCTGCAATCAACCCCATTAGAGGTTCTAGCCCTAACGCGGTAGCCATACCAACCCCCACCGCATTTTGAATCACGATATATAAAGAGGCGATACCTAAAAAGAGAAAAACCTTAGTGCCGCCTTTCATCAATAACTTATAACTTGCCGCTAATCCTACTGTGGCAAAAAACATCATCATCAAGGTGTTCTGCATCGACAGCGTAAACTCTAACGAGATCTGATTAAAATGCAGTATGGCGATAACCGCTGCGATGATTAAACCACCCACAATCGGTTCTGGGATATTATATTTTTTAAATACAGATACATGACGATTAACTGAGTGACCGAGAAAGAGGACTAAAATAGCCACCAAAAAAGACTCGAGCTCTCCAACAGAATAAACAGTATTCATAACACTCCTATTTCGGCAAAACCGTCCGCAACGACCGATACTACAGCGTCTATCGCGGCCTCACCTTGTGCGCTAAACTCATAACAAAATAAGTCCGCGGTTAAAACAATCCCATTTGGTGAGTTAACGATTGATTAAGCATAATCGGTAACCGCCACGCGCTATACAAATACGCCAACAGAGTAACTCTGCAACGCATCCGAGCGATTTCTATAAATGGATGATTATCTCAGTGACTGGAAAATGAAATTGGGTAAATTTATGCGCTTAGTGCTAAGACGCATTTTCGGATGAATGTTCAATCTCAACCGCTAAACGCTCACGTTCAGCCTTCGAAATATACTTAGGCTTGCCCGTGTGGTGCAGCTTAGCATTGGCTTTCTTGGCCTTAGCTTTCAGGGTTTGATTGATTTTTTTCTTTCTATTCATGACGGCGAGTATACCCCAAAAAAGCTCATTTGTGAGCTTGCACCGCTGCGTCAGTACATTTTTACGCCAAATTTTACCCCATACAATTATGTGATCTAACTCAAAATCGCAAGTCACCTTAAAGGTTAAGTAATTTAAAATCAGGCAGTAACGAAAAAAACCATCCTGAAAATCACCCACAAAAAAGCACAGCCTTAACTGTGCTTTTGTTTTCATCATCTGCTTATCATTTAGTCACTACCCAAAGTGCATGCAGCATTCCGGGGATAAAAAATAGCAAACATAGGATCACATTGATCAACAGATCTTGGCCAACGCCACTTTTTAAAAATACGGCAACTGGGGGCAATAAGATGGCAATAATCACCAGTAATAATTTATTTGTATCCATTTTAGCCTCTTCCTTTTGTCATCATTTTTGCTTTGGCCAAGCTAACAACTCAGGCTCAGCCCATGTGTGTAACTGACGCTTAATGGCCTCATGGCCAAACCATTCACCCGATGTCGGCGCTACTAAGTAAGAATACATGTTTCCTGACCACTCAAAATGTAAACCATAGGCGTGTAAGTAACCCCGATCCGCGGTCGCGCCACCATAAAGCTCATCCCCTAAAATAGGCACACCGATACTGGCCAACGCTACGCGTAACTGGTGCGTCTTACCACTTAATGGTTTCAGCAAATAGAGCCGCAGACCTTCGTCAACCGACTGCGAAAAAAACTGCGTCACCGCCGGATTTTCAATGCTACGTAGTAATTTATACATGCTACGGCGCGACTTTGCCATATCGCCAACAATACTGCCCTGCTTCTTCTTAGGTTTCCCCTTCGCCAGCGCGAGGTAATATTTCTGAATTTGGTGCGCAGTAAACATCGCCGTAAAACGGGCCGCAGCTTGGCTACTTTTAGCAAACAACAATAGCCCAGAGGTCATGGTGTCGAGCCGATGCACAGAATAGAGCTTAATCGCTAAATCTAGCTCAATCTGCGCCATCACGCCGGCGCTACCATCTTGACTGTGAAAATGCACCTTGGGCGACTTGTCGATCACTAAAAAATCGACTTCATCGGCAATGATTTGATACATATTGACCTATGTAGATTAGGAGAATTCAATGGTGACAATCAACCCAGGTTGATTGTCGCTAAGAGTAATACGCGCATTATGACGCTGCAGAATGGCTTTCACTAGCGATAACCCTAACCCGGTGCCTTTATGGTGACGACTTGGATCAAGCCGTACTAAGCGATCAAACACCTTTTCGGTCGCCTCTGGCGGAATACCTGGGCCATTATCGATAATTTGAACTTGGTTGCCACGCTGTACTATCTGCACGCTGGCGCCTTGGCCTGCATACTTAATCGCATTATCGACCAGATTAAATAAAGCTTGGAACAACAGGTATTTATCACCCATCACCGTATAATCGTCAGCGGTCTGCAGCGACAATGTTTGCTCGTTAAGCTCCGCCATTGCATCCGCCATCTCATATAAATCACTACACATGGCTTGTAGACTTAGAGGCTGTAACTCGAGAATTTGCTGCCCTTCTTCGATACGAGTTAACGACAACATAGCATCAAAGGTAGCTAAACAATCGTCCAGCTCTTCAGTTAAAATTGCGCAGGCTTCGCCGAGCTCATCGGCCGACTTATTCGGCAGTTGTTCTATCCCCATGCGCAGATGCGACAAAGGAGTACGTAAATCGTGCGCGATATTATCGGTAGCCCCTCGCACCGCGTTAAGGTTGTTTTCTAGCGTGTCGAGCACGCCATTAAACTTACCCGCCAGCATGTCAAATTCATCTTGGCGCCAACTCACGGGTAACCGTGTCGAATACTCCCCTTTTTCAATACGCCGGCTTAAGCGATTGTACTGCACTAAGCGGCGGAGAATAGCCTTAGAAAACAAGTAACCTAGGGCTAAGGTTAATACGATCGTCAACATCAGAGCGGTGATCGCCGCGTTCACAAATCGCTCGATGAGGGTCGCTAGCTGGTCGGTTCGCGTGGCAATTAACACTGGACCATAACGGGTGATAACTAAGCCACCGGTTAAAATATGCAGCTTGTCTGCGCCCCCCGCCAAAATAGGAAACTCTCGGGTTTCAGGCAAAATAGGCATATCGTCAGGCATAAGGCTCAAGGCCCCGACAAGATCGAGCGAGCTACGCCACACCACTAAGGCGGTTTTAGGATCGGCGGTACGGATTTGAGTCGCAAAACTGCGTCTATCGAGCGTCAGCGCCATCTGTTGATAGCGCTGTTTTTCTGCCGCTAAATGCTGATTGGTTTGCAGATCTTGCTCGTTTATCAGCTGGCGATACATACCAAATAGCAAGGTGCCGATGATCAAGGTCACTAAACCTGAAAAGATGATAGTGATCCGCCAGGCACTACTCTGGTAAGGCTTAATGCCCTTGACGTAGGCGATAACCAGCCCCTCGAACGGTTTCGATTAACTCACCAAAACCAAGCTCTTCAAACTTGCGACGCAGCTTAGCAATATGCACATCAATCACATTGGTGCGCGGATCGAAGTGATAGTCCCATACCGCTTCAAACAGTAAGGTACGACTGATCACCTGATTAGGATGTTCCATCAAGTACTTAAGTAGTTGGAATTCTTTTGGTTGCAACAGGATCTCATGGCCAGCTAAGGTCACTTTACGCGTTAGTAGTTCCATCACCAAATTGCCGACGGCTAATTCGGTGTGCGCAGGGGCAGAGTTACCTCGCTGCATCAGTTTTTCTGCACGCACTAACAGCTCAGAAAAGGCAAAGGGCTTAGTCATGTAATCATCGCCGCCGGCTCTAAGCCCCTTAACTCGCTCATCTACGTGGCTAAGGGCCGATAAGATAAGCACTGGGGTTTGATTACCCGTTGCTCGTAGCGCGGCTAATACCTTGAGTCCGTCAAGCTGGGGCAACATACGGTCTAAGATAATCAGATCGTATTGCATACTCGTGGCAAGCAGCAGACCTTGATGGCCATCGCTTGCGGTTTCAATATTGTGCCCCTGTTCGGTAAAGCCTTTCACCACATAATCAATTGTGGTGGCATCATCTTCTACGAGCAATATTTTCATTCAATTAATCCCACTTTAGTAGGGGCAAAGGCCGCTGGTTTTCAATATCAAACGCCAAGCGACGTTTGCCATGTTGATCAATTAATTTGAGCTCAAGGTAACTGATCCCCAAGTCATGATCGAGTTGCGCTTCGACAATATGCGCCGTGCTATCGCCCATGGCTGTTTTAAGCAACTGTGAAAAACCCAGCTCCATCTCTTGCATCATGCGCACTGCTTTCAGTTCGTCACGATCGTCGGCCTCTAAGGTTGCCACTTTCTGCCTAATAAGCTTGCCATCTTTAGCCCAAAATTCAAATTCTGTGACGGTATCGGCTTGGGTGTCGATCATACTCACTTCATAGATCAGCTCACCATTAATCACATCGATATCAAATTCTGAAATCACGCCAGGGTAACTTTTTTCCGCTTGCGCAATCAGCTGCTGCGGCGTCAGACTCTGGCTATCTGATAGTAACTCCAGTACTGTCGAGTTCGCGTTGGCAACCCCAGCAACACTGACACTAGATAACAGCACTAAACTGATTAACCAACGAGCCATAACTCCTCCATAAAATGTTTAATATCGGTATCTTAACCCCAGCAACAAGCTGCGGGCTAGTGTTAATCTGCTAGGAGATCGATTGCATCAATTTCAATCTCAACCCCTTGCCATTCATCATCCACCTCACCTTTTAGGGTGACTGTGGTGTTAGTCAACACCTCAATATCACGCCATAAGGCATTGTCGATTTCGACTTCGACCTCACCGCTGTGGTCTTTAAACAGGTATTTTTCCTCCCCTAGGCTCTTTACCAAGTGTCCAGTGAGCGCAACGGGAGTATCGGGCTTAGCCTTAGCCGCTTCTGCTGCCGTCTGCGCCACAGACGAGCTGGCATAGCTATAAGCCACCACGCTAGGTAAGGTCAGTACACAAGCTAATATTAATGAACCCGTCAGTTTTTTAGCCATCTTTTATGCTCCTCTACCGCACCGATCATAATAAGCGCTATTGTAGAGTCACTATGATGGAAAAGAGATGGAAAAGAGATTAATCATTGATCATACAATCTACGGAGTTCATCTAGTCTGCAACGCTGGTTTCTAAGATATGGATAAGCTCTGATTTCAGTGCCACCTCAGTCTCAACCCCTGGGGCTAGGGCCAGCTTTTGCGCCAAATGTAACGGCACCTCGGCATTGAGACTATGTTTTACCCCCTTGATACTGGCAACGATGCGCATGGTTTCACCCATTGCCAAGGTCGACTCCACTGTGATAATCAACTTGTTAAAGCTCCGACACAGACGCCCCTTAGCAATGGAGTTAAACCGAATGCCTTGATTGGGGATCACCCAGCGTACCGTGGAGCCAATATCTAGGCTGTCAAAATAACTGCTGGCGATGAGGTGATCACCAAACTTCAACCAAGTGATCTGCCGCGCTTCTTCTTGCGCCACCACCTCAGCATCAAACACATTGCGCAGTCCCATCTGCTTTGCCACCGCTTCATTACGTGGCCGGGTGAGTACGTCTCTGGGAGCGCCTTGTTGTAACAACACGCCTTGGCTGATTAAAATCATGCTATCGGCGAGCAACAGGGCTTCATTGAGATCATGAGTGACCATAATCACCGGAATCGATAACTGCTCTTTAAGCCTCGCTAACTCAAGATACAGGCGCTCGCGGGTTTCACGATCGACCGCAGAAAAAGGCTCATCGAGCAGTAATACCGAAGGCTGACGCGCCAACGCTCGCGCTAAAGCAACCCGTTGACGTTGACCGCCCGACAAATTAGCCGGGAGTCGGTCTGGTAGACCGTGTAAATTGACTCGCTCTAACCAATCTTTGGCCCGCTCAACTCGCTCGGCCTTGGGGATATGATCGAGCGCAGCCACCACATTTTCGAGCGCCGTCATATTGGGAAACAAGCCAAAGTGTTGCGGCACATAGCCTAAATGACGCTGCTGTGGGGTAAGGTAATCCCCCTGCTGACTATTAAACCACTGACGCTCGCCATAGCGTATCTCTCCCGCTTGAGGCTTGGCTAACCCCGCAATCATCCGCAGTAGCGTCGACTTACCGCCTCCCGATGGCCCCACCACCGCCAACACTTCACCCGCACGGCAGGTAAACTCGGCATCGAGCACTATCTCTTGGGTTTGATTAACCCTGCAATACAGATCAGCGACGTCTTGAGACACTTAAGCCTCCCAAACGGCGTGACAAACTGGTGGTCAGCGCCAGCGCCGTAACCGCAAACAGCAGTAATACCAACGACATCTGTCCAGCACTGACAAAATCGAAGGCTTGTACACTGTCATAAATCGAGATGGCGATGGTCTTAGTTTCACCGGCAATGTTGCCGCCCATCATCAATACCACACCAAATTCGCCTAACACATGCGAAAAACAGAGCACCAAGGCGGTCAGTACACCAGGCCACACGAGGGGCAGCTCAATTTTGGTTAACGCTTTAAACGGACTCATACCACAACACGCTGCAGCATCACGCACCTCTTCGGGTACCGCCTCAAAGGCACGTTGAATGGGCTGAATAGCAAACGGAATATTGACTAACACCGAGGCGACCACCAGCCCTGAAAAGTGGAATACTAACTGCTGCCCAAGCACATTTTGTAGCAACTGGCCTAACCAAGACTGACTACCAAGTCCCACCAGCAGGTAATAGCCGATAACGGTAGGCGGTAACACCAAAGGCACCATGATCAAGGCTTCGACCCAAGATTTGCCGCGAAATTGATGATAGGCCAACAAGCGCCCCACCCAGATAGCGAAAGGGATCAGAATCAACACAGTGACAGAGCTTAATTTGATCGATAAACCTAACGCCTGCCAATCCATCTATTACGCTCCCGGAGATGTGAGTTCAGGCAAACCAAAACCAAACTCGGTAAATACAGCACGCGACTTTGCCTGCTGCAGGTAATCATAAAAGAGTTTGGCGGTATCGCCCGCTTTCTCAGTCAATACCATGCGTTGATTAAGCGGCGTATGCCACTCACTGGGCAGCGCCACATAATGGCCAACCGCTTGAAATTGGGGCGCCATCGCCAAAGATAACGCCACAATGCCGCCATCGGTGGAGCCACTCAAGGCAAATTGAGCCGCTTGGGAGACATTTTCGCCAAAAATAAGATGGGATTGAACTTGCTGCCACATGCCAAGATGCTCAAGGTATTCGCGAGCTCGCTCACCATAAGGCGCATGATCGGGATTGGCGATAGCAAACCGTTGCAGCTGACCTTGTTGCAGCATGGTTTTTAACCCCTCTAGCTGGGGATCTAACGCTAAAGCAGAGGTTTTAGGGGCTGCTAAGGCTAAACGCCCAATGGCATACAGCTCGCCATCGCTAGTGGTGACACCAAGCTTATGCAATTGATAAATATATTTATCGTCGGCAGATAAAAACAGTTCAAATGGCGCACCATGGCGGATCTGTGCCACTAAATTACCCGAAGAGCCATAGGAGATCCGCACCCGCTGCCCCGTATCTTGGGTAAAATTAGCGGCAATTTTATCGAGCGCAAACTTAATGTTAGCCGCCGCCGCAATGGCGGGGGCATCACTTGCCCAGCTTGGCGATGTACCAACACACATGATGAATATCGCCACAGCGCGAATAAAGCTCTTCACACCTCTCTCCCCAATGCTAACAAAAGGCTATCCTGCGACGCTGATTATCGTCAATATCGGCGGCTAACAGCCATGGCAAAACATAGCTAACGTCAGCAGTACTACCCTAGAATATGCCCTAAATTGCGGCTATTTTTGTTGCCACATCTGCGCCGCTTGTTCATCGGCATCTTTGGCTTCGACCCAGTTTTTACCCTGATCGCCCGCCTCTAGCTTCCAAAATGGCGCCTTGGTCTTTAAAAAGTCGATTAAGAACTCGCAGGCGGCAAACGCGGCTTTGCGGTGCGCACTGGTGACACCAATAAACACTATCTGCTCACCAAGCGCCATGGTCCCCACACGGTGAATAATGGTCACCTTGTTGAGCGGCCAGCGCTCACGTGCCTGTGCCGTGATTTGTTGCAGTACGGCTTCTGTCATACCCGGATAATGCTCTAAGGTGAGATCGGTAACGGCACTGCCGTCATTGAAATCACGCACTTTACCCACAAACGTCACCACAGCGCCGTCGCTATTATCATCGGCAATACGGGCATATTCTTGTGGCACGCTAAAATCGTCAGTCTGCACCAGTACCCGATCGAACATCGCTGTCATATTAGCCTCCCGTCACAGGAGGAAAGAAAGCCACTTCATCGCCATCTTCAACTGGGGTATCCCAGCTGCTAATGGTTTGATTGACGGCCACCAATAACTTATCTGACGCCATCACTTTAGCCCATTTGTCATCTTTAGCCGCCAGCTGCGCCCGTAATCCTTCGGCGGTACACGTTGCATCGGATGCCTCAACCTTTATCGAACCTTCACCCAATAGCTCACGAACTTGAGCAAAAAAAAGTACATTTATCATTTATCGATACCTTAAACGCTTGTAGCCGTTATACCTTGAAGTGACCCGATTTGCCGCCACGCTTCTCTAAGAGACGTGTCTGCGAAATCAGCATATCTTTTTGCACCGCTTTACACATATCGTAAATCGTTAACGCCGCCACCGAAGCCGCGGTAAGGGCTTCCATCTCAACGCCTGTCTTGCCCGATAATTTACAAAGGCTAGTAATACGCACACGATTAAATTCGGGCTGTGCCTCCAGTTCAACCTCGACCTTAGTCAGCATCAATGGGTGACACAGGGGAATTAAGTCAGAGGTTTTTTTTGCCGCTTGAATACCGGCAATGCGGGCTGTGGCAAATACGTCACCTTTATGGTGACTGCCACTCATGATCATCTCGAGGGTCGCGGGCGCCATCTCGATAAAGGCTTCGGCGCGGGCTTCGCGCTCGGTAACCGCCTTTTCAGTCACATCGACCATATGGGCGTTACCGTCGGCATTAATATGGGTGAATTGATTACTCATCTGTCGCTACCTTTTTGAGATGCATTACAAAGTTACAAGGCCTATGTGTGGCGTCAAGTTGCTGTTTAATAATCTGATTCCAGCCAGTGCGGCAGGCTCCAGTTGAGCCGGGTAAACAAAAAATTGCCGTCTTATTAGCAAAACCACCTAAGGCACGCGACTGCACCGTCGACGTACCCAGCTCGTTATAAGTGATGTGGCGAAATAACTCACCAAAACCATCAATATCACGGTCAAACAGTGGGCGTACCGCTTCGGGGGTATTGTCGCGTTCGGTAAAGCCAGTGCCTCCTGTGGTGATGATAACTTGTATATCATCGGCCGCTATCCATTGCGATAGCTGCGCCCGGATCTGGTATTTATCATCTTTACACAACTGACGATCCAACAAGCGATGACCGGCATCGACAACCGCGTCGGCTAAAAACTGGCCCGACGTATCGCGGCTCAGATCGCGAGTATCAGACAGGGTTAAGATCGCAATATTTAATGGTATGAATTTCGAAGTAGTACAATGGCCCATAACGCCCCTTCACTCAATAATGGATTCGATAACCAGCCTTACCCAAAGCATCTGACTGGCAGACGAGTATACCTATGCCCTAACACCATGTTATTGCGTTAGGTCATAGAAGCCAATTAACCGCCAATGGATGCTAAATGTTGGGTAACGCCGGTGATGCCATCATGAAGAAAATGAGTTTGCTTTTTGGTCTGCAGTTGACCATGCAGCCGCTCAATAAGCTCGCTGCGCTGCTCACGTTGCTGTAGCAAGTCTCTAAGGTCGACGCCGTGTTCGGTAAATAGGCATAAGTGCAACTTACCTTTAGCCGATACCCGCAGACGATTACAGTTAGCACAGAAGTTTTTCTCATAAGGCATGATCAAACCAATACGGCCTTTAAAATCGTCATGGCTGAAGTTTTGTGCTGGCCCATCATCGACTGCCGAACGATCTAAATGCCAGCCGTCTTGTATTAGCTGGGTTTTGATGTCGGCACCGGCAAGGTGATGTGCCTGAAAATAGTCACGTCCTAACCCAGTTTCCATCAATTCGATAAACCGCAGGTCGATAGGCGTATTTTTAATCCAGTGCAAAAAGCGCGGTAAATCTTTGTCGTTCAGCCCTTTAAGCAGAACTGCATTAATTTTTACTCGCTCGAAGCCGGCCGATAATGCTGCATCGACGCCACGCATCACCTCATCGAACTTGTTTTCGCCGGTGATCTGATAAAACATGCGCGGGTCTAAGCTGTCGATAGAGACGTTGATGCGTCTTAATCCTGCATCAAACCACTCCTTAGCGTGCTTTTCTAAGCGATAACCATTGGTCGTCGTGGCAATAGTAGAGATATTGTCGTTATCGGCCACAATACGAATAATGTCGCTAAAGTCTTTACGCAGTGTGGGCTCGCCACCCGTAATACGAATTTTTTGCGTACCCACTTCGCCGAAAGCGCCGACTAGATTTTCAATCTCATTAAGATCTAAAAACTTAGGCTTACCATCGGGACGGTAGCCATCAGGAAGGCAGTAAGTGCATTTGAAATTACAAACGTCAGTGACTGACATCCGTAAATAGTGAAATCTTCGACCAAAATTGTCTTGTAGCTGAGACATGATCACCTTTCCAAGTAAGGGGAGGTGAGTCAATTTCTCTTCTCACCCCGGTGGCACTATTGCCACGGCTCACTATCCGTATCATAGACGTAGGACAGAAAGCTCGGAGAACCGTCGTTTACTAATTATAGGCCGAATTGCTTACCAGTTAACACCTTTCACGCCACATTTTTGCTTAGCCCCCAAGTCACCGTTAACATTCTGTGACAGCGCTCACGTAGAGAATCGCTATCAATTAGTCTATCTTGACCGCTTAAACTCTGTGCCATCTAACAAATTTAAGGTAAGGTGTGGCAAAGAATAAAACACCCGTTTCAATCGGGGGATAAGCAACAAAAGAGGTGAAGTGATGGAACGCGAATCGATGGAGTTTGATGTTGTGATTGTTGGGGCCGGGCCTGCAGGCCTTGCTACAGCCTGCCGACTGATGCAGATATCTCAAGACAGTGGCCAAGAACTATCTGTCTGCGTGGTAGAAAAAGGCTCGGAAGTCGGCGCACATATTTTATCTGGCGCCGTATTTGAACCTAAGGTGCTGGGTGAGTTATTTAGCGATTGGAAAACAACTGGCGCCCCCCTTCATACAGCCGTCACTCACGATGAACTCTTTATGTTGGGTTCTGAGTCCGCTTCACGCGCCATGCCCAACGCCTTAATCCCCAAGACGATGCACAATGAGGGTAACTACATCATCAGCGTCGGCAACCTTGCCCGCTGGTTGGCAGAACGTGCCGAAGCACTTGGTGTTGAGATTTTCCCCGGCTTCCCCGCCAGCGAACTGCTGTTTAATGACGACAACAGCGTCAAAGGCATCATCATTGGCGACATGGGCATTGGTGCCGATGGCCAACCTAAAGACAGCTATGAACCGGGTATGGAACTGCATGCCAAATACACCGTCTTTAGTGAAGGTTGCCGTGGTCATTTAGGTAAACAACTGATAGAAAAATACCACCTAGACAATGGCAAGACGCCACAGCACTATGGCCTCGGGTTTAAAGAGATCTGGAAAGTTCCTGCCGAGCAGCACCAGCAAGGTAAAGTGGTCCATACTGGCGGTTGGCCGCTCAATGATGGGGCATCGGGTGGCGGTTTCCTATATCACTTAGAAGATAATCAAGTGGCGGTGGGCTTAATTATCGACCTTAACTATCAAAATCCACATCTCAGTCCCTTTGATGAGTTTCAGCGTTATAAGACCCACCCAGTGATCAGCCAATATCTGCAAAATGGTGAACGTATCAGCTATGGCGCGCGCGCCATCACCAAGGGTGGGCTAAATTCACTGCCCAAAATGAGCTTTCCAGGCGGGCTGATCATCGGCTGTGATGCCGGCACGCTTAACTTTGCCAAGATAAAAGGCACCCACACAGCAATGAAGAGCGGCATGATTGCTGCCGAAACCATCTGTCATGCATTACATGCCGGGGTAGAAGGTGGTAAAGATCTCGACTGTTACCAAGAAAAATTTGAGCAAAGCTGGCTGCAAGAGGAGCTCTACACTTCACGTAATTTTGGCCCTGCAATGCATAAATTTGGCGCTTATCTCGGCGGCGCATTTAACTATATTGACCAAAACTGGTTTGGCGGCAAGTTTCCTATTACGCTGCGCGATGAGCACCCTGATCACGCTCAAATGGCCGAGGTGGGCGCCTACAATAAAATTGATTACCCAAAGCCTGACGGTAAGCTCAGCTTCGATAAGCTCTCTTCGGTGTATTTATCAAACACTTATCATGAAGAAGATCAACTCTGTCACCTGCGTTTAACAGACGAAAGTATTCCGCTGCTGGTTAACCTAGTTAAATTTGATGAACCCGCCCAGCGTTACTGCCCAGCCGGGGTGTATGAAATCGTCGAAGAAGCGGGCGAAAAGAAATTTATGATCAATGCCCAAAACTGCATCCATTGTAAAACCTGCGACATTAAAGATCCTAGCCAAAACATCACCTGGGTTACGCCAGAAGGCGGCGGAGGCCCCAACTACCCTAATATGTAACCAGCTCAGTTTTAACTAGAAACACGCCCATATGGGCGTGTTTTTTTTGCTTGCGCTTGTGCTCATATACAACCATAATTGCTCACTATACCGACAAGCGTTATTTAAAGCGCATATTTGACACCATCCTACCCCACAGGCTATCTGAACTTGAACATGCTTAATGGCTCATGTTCTGTCTTAGATTGTCTCACCAAATTGGCTAACCGCTATTTAACAATTGTAGATGTGAGTGACTGCTATGAAGCTTAATATGCTAACCATTAAACAAAAAATCTTACTGACTGTCGCCTTGGCTGTGTTGTTATCGACCGCCCTCGTCGGTGTGCTCAGTCAACGCAGTGCCAAAGATGTGGTCGAGCAGCGCATGCTGACCTCTGAACTGCCTAATACCCTGTTTGCGATCCGCAATAAAATCGAAATGGATATCGCCATCTTAATGGAGGCCGCCGAACAACTCGCCAGTAGCAAAATGTTGAAACAGTGGCTGGTCGCCGGACGTCCTGCTGAAAGCGAAGCAATTGTCATCGAGCAGCTCAAGAGTATGCAGCAGCAGTACCACCTGGCTCAGACCTCTTATGCTGACCGCGAAACCGGAGCCTATTATACCCAAGACGGTTTTTTACGTGTCCTAAGCCCAGAACAAGATGGCTGGTTCTTCGACTATAGAGACAGTCGTCAAGAGCGCATGCTCAATGTGTTTACCGAGGCCAATGGCGAGGTAAAACTGTTTATCAACTACCAGCAACCCAACGACAGAGGTTTAGTGGGGCTGGGGAAATCCCTTGACGATATGGTGCGCCTACTCGGCTCATTCACCATAGAGCAGAGCGGATTTGTCTACCTTGTTGATGCTAAAGGTCAGGTACAGTTGCACCAAGATACCAGCCATATTGGCAGTGCTAATATCGCCTCGCTCTATCCGCAAAGTGATACTCAATCCTTATTGTCAAAAAGTGAATTTAAGCTGATCAGAACCGAAATTGACGGTGAGTCAGTACTCGTTGCCAGCAGTTATTTAGCCTCGATGGATTGGTATGTCATAGCTCAAGTGCCCGAAAGTGAAGTGTTTGCCTTATTAGAAGAGTCCGCCTACCAAATTTTAATCTGGACCGTACTGATCGCCGCCGCCTTCATTGGTTTGGCCGTAGTTGTCGCAGCCTCTGTCAGCCAACCTATCGCCAAAGTCGCTAACATGCTCCAAGATATTGGCCAAGGCGAAGGCGATTTACGCCAACGTCTGCCCGTCGATGGCAATGATGAACTGGCCCAACTAGCGCAAGGTTTTAATAGCTTTATCGAAAAAATTCAACGCTCTATTATCGAAGTTACCGACACCAGCGTACAGCTGAGCCACGCGGCGAAAGAGGTGGCCGAACAAGCCCAGCAAACTTTAGATGACAGCCTGCTGCAGAAAGATCAAACCATGATGGTGGTTGCCGCCATTAATGAAATGGGCGCTACAGTACATGAAATTGCTGGCAATGCGGCACAAGCGGCAGACAGCGCAAAAGAGGCCGATCGAGAGTCTAAATCGGGCCAAGATGTTGTCGGCCATGCACGCGATACCATCAACGCCTTGTCGCAAGATGTTGAACAAGTGGGCGATGTTATCGAATCACTTGCCACTCATACTACGTCTATCGGCAGCATTTTAGATGTGATCCGCGCCGTGTCTGACCAAACCAATTTATTGGCATTAAACGCGGCTATCGAAGCGGCGCGGGCCGGTGAAGCGGGCCGCGGCTTTGCCGTGGTTGCTGAAGAGGTACGTAATCTCGCCTCTCGCACCGCAGTATCGACCGATGAAGTACAAAAAATGATTGATAACTTGCAAGCCGAAGCAGCCCGAGCTGTCGCTGCGATGCAGCAAAGCAAAAGTCGCAGCGAGCAAGGGGTACAGGCCGTTGATAAGGCGCGCCATTCATTAGTCGAGATAAGCCAACAGATTGGTGCCATCAGCGACATGAATATCCAAGTGGCTGCAGCAACTGAAGAGCAATCGACCGTGGTAGAGGACATTAATCGCAATGTCACCGAGATCAGCGAGATCACCCAGCGCACAACCGAAACGTCCAATGCCGTGGCACAAGCCAGCCAATCGCTTAATCAGCTGGCCTTACGTTTAGACGCTTTAGTCGCGGGTTTTAAGGTGTAAAACCTTGGGTTAAAAAACTAAAAAGCCCGCATTCAGCGGGCTTTTTTATACGATCTAGATGCAGGTCAACAACAAGTATAACTGCTGATAAAACACCTACGACTTAAAAAAGGAGATAGCCATCGGATAGCGATAGCAGATCCCTTCACTGGCCTTCATCGCCGCAATGATGGTAACCACAATATCGAAAATCGCCAGTATGCCAAACAAGAAAAAGCCGATACCGATAAACATCAATATCATGCAGATCAGCGCATAGACCAGGATGCTGATCTTAAAATTTAAACAATTACGGCCACATTGGTCGACAAACGCAATCTCGTCGCGCTTCATCAGCCACACAATCAGCGGGCCTAATATCGACCCCAACGGAATGAGATAACCTGAGAAGCTGGCAAGGTGCACCGCTACCGCCATATTTTTATCATCTCTAGACAATTCCTCATATTCTGTCACGACTCTCTCCTTGGTAATACATCATTTATTGTAGATATAAATCTTAATTATTAATCACTTAAATCTGAATGTGTTGCATCTGGGCCAAACAAACGCATCTGCCAAGGCTCAATCTTTTGGCTCGCTAAACGACGCTGCAAATTGACCACCCATGCCTGTGCTAATCCCGGACAATGGGCAAGACGCTCGTAAGCAGTCGTATCAAATTGATTAGCAAAATAGATCGCCATAGACTCACGTACACTGATATTGCTGCAACGTTCAATCAAGCGGATCCCATCGCTTAAATACAAGGTTCCTGGGGTTAAAATGCGGTAAAACCAACCGCACAAACCGCTGGTTTGCATCGCTAAGGCAAATTCAGGATGACCAAATTGATGATTGAGTTTAAAACAAGGTGAACGCCCCTGAGTCACCTGCACTCTTACCTCACCAATGGCAAAGATATCACCAATATTGACCTGTGTTTCGTCGAGGCCAACCGTACTGATATTTTCGCCCATTGCCGGTGCATCTTTGAAACCAGTCATCATATCCCAGCGCCGGTATTGGCTATAATGTTCGCGCGGAAAGTGATGTAGCACGCGATCTAATCCGCCATGATGCTTAAGATCCGCCTGACTATCCCCCTCGACCGCTAAGGTGCCCACCAGCAACTGCTGGCATGGCTGCTTTGCATCGATCATACTGTTAACCGCTGCAACTAAGCCCGCCTTATCGCCAGCATACAAGCCTGATATTTTTTCAATCATGCGTTACCCCAAAAGAAGTGAAGCCCCAGCTCGGCTGGTCATGGTGCGATTCATATATGGATTTTATGTTATCAATAGCATTTTTAACTCGAGATAAGTTAACACAAAATGGCTTGATTGCTAGCAGTACCCATAGAGATTTTTATGTCATCAACTGATTGACATCGTAACAAGATCAAAATGTTACAACTTTTAAATCATGCTGTTGCCACAAAACAGTTCGTCAATAGGGATAAATAACAGACAAAAAAAATGCCCTAGGATAAGGGCAAGAGAACAGAAACACGCTACTCAATAGAAGTCATACTTTTTGGTCAGCGCTACGCTATGACCATGAAGCCACTATAAGCGGCAATGATGACACTAAGATGACAGTGTTAAATAAATATCGGCGGATTGATTCAAAGTCAAACGGGACGGCCTACAAGCTAAAACCATGTGCCAACCTCAAAGTTTATCGCCCACCGATGCCTCTAAATATTGCTGTAGCTGCGGCCCTGGAATAGAACTGTGAGTCGACACCGCAAATGCCGCCCATCGCGCGGCCTCCTCCATGGCAACTAACACTGGGTAACCCAGCACTAAGCCATGAATTAATCCAGCAGCATAAGCATCGCCAGCCCCAGTAGTATCAACCACCTCGGCAGGCTGCGCCGCCACCTGCTGCTCACTATCGGCTTGATATACCATTGCCCCCGACTCACCATCGGTCACCACAAAGGCTTGTAAGCTGGCACCCGCTATGGTCAAACCGTATTGCCAAGGCGACAATGCACTTCGCCCTTGCATGTCGGCCTTAGAGGCAATTAACACATGACAGGGCCGAGGGCGATTATCTTTAGCCAGCTGCGCGATCACCCAGCAGTGATTTAATGCGGTCTTAGCCCAACTCACCGCACCTTCGGCCGACGAATTAATATAAAGCGCATCCCAGTTAGACCACTTAGGTGGAGCCGCTAACTCGAACAACGGCCGCTGCGGACGAATAATGGTGCGCTCACCATCGGGAGTCATCACTAAAAGCATTTCAGGAGTATTACCATCATGACGCTGCATCAGCCGGCAGTCGATCCCTAAGGTGCTTACCTGCGCTAATAGCCAATCACCCACTTTATCACGGCCAACTTGGCTCACCAGCGCGACATTGTGACCCGCCCAGACTAGGCCAATACCGGTATTCGCACCGCCACCACCGAGACGTTCACCACCATCTTGATAGTGGAAGCGCCCCCCCATCTTTAGCGGCTTATTGAGCTTTAAGATACGGTCACAATTTAAGTTGGCAACCAGCAAGATATTGGCCATGGGGACTCCGGCAAAATGGACGATGGTGTGATAATACAATGATCACACCCCCTAAAATTAACGCTGCGAACACGCACTAGGCACAAGCTATGAACCATGCGCCTTGCGGCAACTTCTCTTTATACCAAGCGGGCTAAAATAGCTCAACTTTGTCATAATCTAGCTTGGTACTGGATAATGAGAAACTAAGAGAACGTGCTACAGCTGAGGCTCTATTTCGCGAGCAAGCTGCTGTAAAAAAGCCCGCATAACCTCGCTACGTTTGTGCGCTTCTAGGCGACCCGCTGCTGTACACATGGTGTCACTTAAACCCAATAGCTTTTGATAGCAATGATCTAGGGTAAATTGCGTATCATCTGGGAGACGCTGTTGGCAAAATGGATCATCGAGACTATATAAGGTGCGCTGTAAACTGTTGCCAACCTGAATACAGCGAACGATACCTATCGCACCAAGCGCATCTAGCCTGTCGGCATCTTGTACAATTTGCGCCTCTATAGTGTGAGGCGTCACTTTGGCACTAAAGCTGTGGGCGACAATAGCATGGTGAATCGCACTAAAATGCCTTGGCGGATAACTTATCTGAGCTAAAAACTCGATAGCTTTGTCGGCCGCCAAACGTGAGGCTTGGTCACGCTGTGGGTGATCTTTCGCCAGCGACACACAATCATGCAACCAAGCCGCAGGCACGACAACATCGGCGATGGCCGCTTCATCTCGGCACAATTGCTTAGCCGATTTAACCACCCGCAATACATGCTGTAGATCATGCGCCGCATCGCTAGCATGCTGTAATTGAATAAACTGTGAAAATTGCTGCTCAAAATCGCGCAACGCTGGCTCCTAAAGACAAAAAAGGCTGAACCTAGTTCAACCTTTTTTAGTTATCATTTCAAGAGGATTAACCCATTACATGTCGCAGGCCTTAAGCGGCTTACGCAACTGAGCACGGACGTTATCCATGCCAGAGTAGAACTCTTTCATCATTAACAAGCCCATCATCTTGCCGTTATCTGTGACGATCAAGTTATCAGGATCGGTTGGATCATTCTTAATCGCGCCAATGGCCTTCATCGAAGCCATCTCTTTAAACAGCGCCCAATCCAAATTGACCCCAAATGTCTCACGGAAATACTTACGCGATAAGCGCCCAGAGAACATGCCCAATAAGAAACGATACTGCATCACATCTTTCTTGCTGTAGTTCTTCTGCTGCTCAACGCCCATACGTCCGGCGGCGATATCCTCTTGATACTTACGTAACGAGAAGGTATTTACATAGAGGGTGTCGTTGAGGAAACTGAACGAACCCGATCCCACCCCCAAATACTCATCATAATCGATAACGTATTCATCAAAACCTTCATCATTAGCCTTACCAAATGCCCATGCCGATAACTGGTTGTATTGGCCATTGAGGCTATTGAGGATTTGACGATATTGACGGGCCATGTCTCCCTGAGGAGCCGCTAGTTTACCTTTAACGCTCTTACGCGTTTGGTGGGTGATCATCAAAGGATAGGTGGTAATTTGACGCGGATCGAGGCGCGAGGCCATATCCAAGTCGTGTTGGATCACCTCATCGGTTTGACCACGAAAACCAAAGATCAAATCGACATTGATAATAGGGAACAACTCTTTGGCTGCCATGATCTTGTCAAAGGTCTCTTGGCCCGAGCCGAACTTATCTAAGCGATCTGTCATCGCTAAGATATCATCATTAAAGCTCTGCACCCCAATCGACATACGATCGACTAAGCCTTTTAACTGTTTAAAGCCAGGGCTGTCTAAATGCTGTGGATCAGACTCGCACGACACCTCTTTAATACTAGGAAACAGCGTCTTAGCATGCTCAATCGTACGCGCTAACTCATCCTCTAATACCGTGGTCGTGCCACCACCGATATACATAGATTCAAAGTCATAACCCAATGCTTTTACCATATCCATCTCTTTGCGTAACGAGACAAAATAGGCGCGCGCCTTATCCTCTTTAAATAAAAATCGGTGAAAAGTGCAGTAAGAACACAAGGTATGGCAGAAAGGAATATGCGCATACAACATGTACTTTTTGCCCTCGATAGGCGCGGGCATCATAGACGCTGACTGGGTATCGAGTCGCAAATTTTTATCAACATAGTACTGCATCACTCGTTCCATAGAGCTGAGCATCCAGTTGGGCACAGTAATATTCGCTTGATACGGCTTACTCATATCACCTGACACCGCTTGAACAATTGAAGACATAAACATTCCTAACTGAAACAGACCTTGGATTGCAAAGCCAATGAATAAATAGAGACTTAAAAAGAGATACCCGTTTTTTGCGGAACACAAAAGTATCAGTTTCGCTATATATAAAACGTGAACTGGCTATAAGTTACAACACCTAGCACGAGATTAACTGCATAATTGTTAAGCATGTCATACTTTAGCAACAAATGATCTATCACACGACAAGCCATGGTTAAAGCGGTGACGAAAATGAAGCCTTACAACACCGCCTTGCCACTCGCTCCTGGACTTTGATTAAAATAACGCTTGAATTCGCGGCTAAACTGCGCCGGACTTTCATACCCTACCGCCTGCGCGACCTCTTTCACCTTAAGCTGTTGTAACTGCAATAATTCACGCGCCTTATTGAGGCGAATTTTTTTTAAATACTGGATAGGCGATGAGGCTGTCACCTCTTTAAAACAGCGATGAAACGCCGAAGGACTCATATTCACCAAGCTGGCTAACTGCTCTACCTCAACGCTATCACTATAATGACGATGCAAAAAACTCAGCGCCTTATCGATACGCGACAAACGGGTATGGCTCAGCGCCAAGGCATACAAAGGCGCGGCATTATCTAGCGCCAGCAACCGATAAAGTAGTTCTTGCACTATAGGACGCCCTAATACTTGCGCCTCTAAGGGAGACTGCATCGCCTGTAATAGCCGCTCGATACAACAGGTCATATCATCGCTGTTAGCGGCAACAAAGTAGCCGGGTTGGCGAGTCTCATTGAGATCGCTTGGCACCTGATGATACTCGTCCATCAGACGAACCAGTTGGGTCAATTGTGGCAAATCAATATCTACAATTAACACTAATACCGGCTCAGCAACCGACGCAAAAGTTTCACACTCTAGCGGCATAGGCACAGTCATCACCAAGGAGTTGTGCGGATCATAATCGAAGACCTGATTGTCCAAATACACCCGCTTCTTACCTTGGCCTACAATTAAGATACCTTGGGAATAGCACATAGGGCCGCGCGAACCATAGGCGGAACTTCGAAACACCTTAATCCCAGCGATCGCGGTGTCGTTAAAGCCCTCCTGCGGTGCTAATGCCATCATCAAACTTGCAATATTTGTCATCATTCGCCTCTATTGTTATTGGCGATGATTTTATCATCAAGATAGGAAAAAGCATTAAATCCACCCAATTAAGATCAATACCCACTAAATTAGATAGGAATAGGCATAAATTGACTAGCAATGGGTATTTATGTTTACACCAAGAAGCCTAACATTACCCCTAGACGTTACAGCTTGATGAAAAGGTATTTAACCATGCTCAATTTTGATTATCGCAATCCGACCCACATTGTTTTTGGTAAAGACAGAATCGCCGAACTGGATAAATTAATCCCAGCTGACGCCCGTGTATTAGTCACTTATGGCGGCGGCAGCGTGAAACGTTTCGGCACCCTAGACAAGGTAATGGCGGCACTCGGGTCGCGCACCGTGTTTGAATTTGGTGGTATTGAAGCCAACCCCAAATTTGAAACGTTAGTCAAGGCGGCTGAATTGGCGCGTAAAGAATCGATCGATTTCCTGCTCGCTGTTGGTGGCGGTTCGGTAATGGATGGCACTAAATTTATTGCTCTGGCGACTAAGTTTGAAGGTGATAGCAGCAGCTTACTGTTCCACGGCTTTAGCCCTGTTCCTGTCGATGCTAAAGATGTGTTACCACTGGCAACCATCGCCACCTTGCCAGCCACAGGCTCAGAGATGAATGCTTTTGGCGTTGTCAGCTATCAAGGTGGTAAGTTTCCAGTTAACCATCCGAGCATCTACCCGACCTTCTCAATGCTGGACCCCACACTCACCTTTAGCTTGCCAAAAATTCAGGTCGCTAATGGCGTGGTTGACGCCTTTGTACACGTGATTGAACAATATGCCACCTACCCGGTAGATGCCCGCGTGCAAGATCGCATGGCCGAAGGCATTATGCGCACCCTGATTGAAATAGGCCCTATCACAGTTGCTGAGCCTGAGAACTATCAAGCACGTGCCAACCTGATGTGGAGCGCCACCTCTGCCCTTAACGGCATGATTGGAGTCGGGGTACCGTTTGACTGGACCACACACATGATTGGTCATGAATTAACGGCACTGTTTAATATCGATCACGCCCAAACATTGGCCGTGATCCTACCGTCAGTATGGCGTATCCGTAAAACCCAAAAGCACGCGAAACTGCTGCAATATGCCGAGCGCGTTTGGGATATCACTGAGGGTGATGACGATAGCCGTATCGAACAGGCCATAGCGAAAACCGAGGCGTTCTTCCAGCAGGTGGGATTAAAAACCCGCCTGCGCGATCATGATGTTAGCCAAGATCAAATCGAGTTAGTTATCGAGGCACTCAAAGCACATGGTATGACAGCACTGTCTGAATCAGGCGATCTTGATTTAGATATCAGTCGCGAAATTATGCAGATGGCCTGGTAAGCGATTAAAGCTACCCTGCACCATTAAAGCGTGGTAACGGGTTAGATAATAAAAACCGCCTTAATGGCGGTTTTTATTTGTCTATCAATCTAAGTGACTCCAGCTAACCGATTACAACTTAAAGTTGGCGACCACTGCACTTAACTGCTCTTTGGTCGCCGCCAGCGATGTGGCGCTGGCTAAAGTGGCATTGGCACTGTGATTAAGCTCATCGACCATTTCACGAATGGTACTTAAGTTACGGTTAATCTCTTCCGATACTGCACTTTGCTCCTCGGCCGCTGTGGCAATCTGATTACTAAGACCATTGATATCAAATACATGAGCCACAAGCCCATCGAGATTGTCGGTTACCAGTCCGGTATTATCGGCCGCATCTTGGCAGCTGCGCTTAGTTTGATCCATCGCCGCCACCGCCTGCTCCGCCCCACTACGCAGGCGCTCTAACATGGTATTGATCTCAGAAGTACTCGCTTGAGTACGCGCCGCAAGAGCCCGCACTTCATCAGCGACCACAGCAAAACCGCGCCCCTGTTCGCCAGCCCGCGCCGCCTCAATGGCGGCATTTAATGCCAGCAAATTTGTCTGCTCGGCAATTTCTCCAATCACATTAAGCAGTGAGGCAATTTGACGAGTATTTTCATTCATTTCGCCAATAGTCGTTGCCGCCTTATCAACTTCACCAACCAAGGCCACAACTCTGCTGGTAGCTTGCTCTACGGCTTGTTTCGATTTATCCGCCTGAGCATTAGCTTGTTGAGTAAATTGCGCCGCCGAGGCCGCATCGCCTGCCACATTTTGTGCGGTGGCGCTCATCTCCGTCATTGCCGTGACGACCTGATCGGTTTCAATCGCATGAGTTTGTAGTGCCTGACTATTACTGGTCGACTGCTCGTTAAGTTGACCAATTTGCTGTGACATATGATCTGATGCTTGAGAAATATCGGTAATCATATGGCACAAATTATCAATCACACTGTCCAGATCTCCAGCTAATGAACACAGTTCATTATTCCCCTTGATATTGGTTTTATGGGTTAAGTCACCTTGGGCTAACCGCTCGACCACAGATTTAATCTGATTAATAATGGCAACTAGCTTATTACTCATCACTAAGGCCGTGATTAACGATATGGCAATGGTCAGTAAAATGAGGCTAATAATGGTGATTTCAGCCTGTTTAATTTCATCATTGGCCAGCTTACCTAAGTCATGATTACGCGCGGTAATAGCCGATACCAAACTGCGAATAATATCACTAATTTCAGGACCTAACGCACGACGCTCACGGGTAAAAACCGGCTCGGTGCCAGTACGCTCAGCCAGTGCTAGCTCTTCATTATATAAGCGAACGTAGCGCTCAACCGCTGGCAGGAGTTGTTCCTTCTGCTTGTTCACTTGGCCTAAAAAAGCCATATCATATTTGTTTAACTCAGCAATTAACTGGCGCGTTTTATTTTGGCTATTAATAACCTCTGCGGCATTATGAGTCGCGGTGGCAAGACGCAATAGAAAAAAGGCTTCACGCACATTGGTGAAACCTTCTGCAAGTTGAGTATTATTCACTAAACGCCGATTTCCATCTTCTAGATCAAGAAAGGTGCTGTAAGAAAATAGTCCAATAACAATAAGTAATAGGCTGGTTATTGCAGTGGGTAGTGCGGTAAGAATACTGGTTTTGATGTGCTGGATCATAATAAACATAAACCTCTAACGTAATAGGTGGGCAATCAAGGCGATAACCAACAAGAAAACCATCACTTAGCAAACTAAGCCAAGGGGAAATGCCCTCTCATTGCTGCACATTTCACTACCCATGAAGTAAGCATAGCCGCTGTTTCACTATCGATAACAAAGCCTTATCCATTAGATTTAGTTATGAGTTGATACATTGTACTGCACCACCCTTACCGTATTAAATATCGACAATATTCCAGCAAACATAAGGCCTGCAGACATCTGACCAGCACATCTCATTGTATAAACGCTTCAAAAACAAGATTTAACTCCAGAAATAAGGCCTATTTTTATTCACCTAAACCACCATTAGTCAGCCGCTTAGGGTTAAGTAAGCGTCTAAGTTCATCACGGCTTAGGTCGGTCTGCTCTACGGCCACCTCAAGGATTTCGCGTTGCTGCTCATAGGCTTGTTTAGCTATCTCGGCCGCTTTAAGGTAGCCAATCACAGGTGTTAACGCTGTTACCAGAATGGGGTTACGCCCTAGTGGCCCCGCTATATTGGCCTGATTCACGCTAAAGCTGACAATCGCCTTATCGGCCAGCAAATGGCTCGTGTTGCTAAGCAACTCTATGCTATGTAAAAGGTTAACCGCTATTAGTGGTTGCATCACATTGAGTTCAAAATTACCCGACTGGCCACCAACGGTGATGGCCGCATCATTACCAATCACCTGTGCGGCCACCATACAAGCCGCCTCGGGGATCACCGGATTGACTTTTCCCGGCATGATGGACGACCCAGGCTGCAAGGCTAATAAAGCAATCTCACCAAGACCGGCCAGCGGCCCAGAGTTCATCCAACGCAGATCGTTAGCTATCTTCATCATTGCCACCGCGCAGGTCTTCAGTTGCCCCGATAGCGCCACCGCTGTGTCGTGGCTGCCCATGCGACTAAAGAGATTATCGGCTGGGCGAAATCCAACGCCGGTGATCGCACCGAGTTTATCGCAGAAGCTACTCGCAAAATCGCGGTGGGTATTGACCCCAGTGCCGACCGCAGTGCCGCCTTGGGCAAGCGCCAATAATGACGGCTGCAGCGCGATGAGCATCTGCTGGCATTGCTCAATTTGACTGGCCCAACCATCAAGCACTTGATTAAAACGCACCGGCATAGCGTCCATCAAATGAGTACGGCCAGTTTTAACTTGCTCGGTTAAGGTCAGTGCTTTTTGGCTGATAATCTGTTGCAGATGGCTCAGCGCGGGCAATAGTTGCTGCTCAAGCGCCAACATGGCACTGATATGAATACTGCTAGGGATAATATCGTTACTGCTTTGGCCTAAATTGATCTCGTCGTTGGCACTCACCTCACGACCTAGGCGCTGACTGGCCAAACTGGCAATAACCTCGTTAGCGTTCATATTGCTACTGGTACCCGACCCGGTTTGAAACCTATCAACGGGAAAATGTTGCATCAATTGGGGATCGTCCAGCAGTTGTTGTACCGCACTGACAATGGCATTTACCGTCACGCTATCGAGTAATGCTAGCTGGCCATTGGCCTCTGCTGCCGCGCGCTTGGCCAGTAATAAGGCGCGTATAAAGGCCTCGGGCATAGGGTCGCCACTGATGGGGAAGTTAACCAAGGCTCGCGCCGTTTGCGCGCCATATAAAGCATCAAATGGCACCTTAACCTCCCCCATACTGTCTCGCACCGTTTTATATTTCATCGTATCTCTCTTCTCAACTCACCCTATGTTGAGCTTAGATCAAAACCGATGACTTCACTGTCCGCTAGCCAATCAATTAATTGAGAGAGTTTTTCAGTTAATAATATCTGAGGTATTCACTCTGGCGGCGCCGAGGCTATTTAAGCTCAGCCTTGCTCTTGTTTGGTGCAGACCGTCGAGTACCTTTATATCCGTCACGCCATGTGGGGTAGGCACAGTTCAAACAGGCATAAAAAAACACCTCGTTAGTAACCCAACGAGGTGTTTTATCAAATCGATTATAGCGGCTAGCGCCTCAGCACTATCACCTAAGACTACAGCCTATTTTTTATACTTAAGCGTACCGTCGGCTTTGATCTCATCGAACCAAAGGTTGTGGTGCTGAGTCGCCCAGTTTTCATCACAGTAACCCGACACCATACACTCCATACCACCTTCAGACATCACGGTCGCCATAAAGATATGTACGATAGAGAACGCGGTGATAATGATGGCGCTAACTGAGTGCAATATCAAAGCTATCAGGCTTAGGGTACGGCTAGGCTCGAACAAGTTCGGGAATAACAACAACATACCTGATGCCGAGATCACGAGACCAAATATTGCAAATGCCCAGAACCATAACTTCTCACCGGCGTTAGCAAAGCCCGCATCTGGGTGCTTGCCTTTGAATGGACCGAAGTTGATGTAGCCACCCACGACCAACATCCACTTTAAGTCGTACATTTTAGGTAGCTGATTCTTGGCCCATAATACGGTCATCAAGGCCCAACCTATCATGAACGGAATCGCCATGACGTCATGCACTTGCTTAGCGCCGTAGATCAATGCCGCCCAGAAGCCTTCCCCCAAATAAGGTTGGAAGAAGAAACGTCCAGCCAACAGGGTTAATCCGGTGAGGATTAACAGCAAGCAAGGAATGGCGCCCAGCCAGTGAATCGATACATCGAACTTAGACCAGCGGTACACTAACTTACCAGAGAAGCCGCCGTGTAACTTGGAGATACCATTCACCTTAATAAACAGTACAAAGATGATGATCATGCCAAACAGCGCGGCCATTAGTGCTGGTGCTAACCAGTCACTACGTAGCTCGAGGACGCGCAAATCATAGGTATTAATAGGTTGATTATGGAATTGACCATGTGAAGTGGTTTCACCGGTAGCGCCCGCTTGTAACTGCGCCCAGATCTGCCCTTCTGTTGCCTGAGGGTTAGCCACCGCAGCGTCTTGGGCAAACGACAATGCACTAAACATTGTCCCCACGACAAGGGCTAACACTAGGCTAATTTGTTTGAACCAGTTGTTCATATTACATCCTTATCGTCCGCACCGGCTCGACAGCACGGTGCGGAATAATAGTGGCATTATGCAAGCAGAGGGTTAACCCCAAATTGCATTTTTGGAACCACGATATGCAACACGCTCGCGGAAGATGTTTGAGATAACCTCAGCATCACCAGCAAGTAACGACTTAGTCGCACACAACTCTGCACACATAGGCAATTTGCCTTCGGCAATACGGTTTGCACCGTACTTCTGACGTTCTGCATCAGAATGGTTCTCTTCAGGACCACCGGCACAGAAAGTACATTTGTCCATTTTACCGCGGCTACCAAATGCCCCCTGTTTAGGGAACTGAGGTGCGCCAAATGGGCAAGCGTATAGGCAATAACCACAACCGATACAGGTATCTTTGTTGTGTAGCGTTAGGCCATCTTCAGTCTTGTAGAAACAGTTTGTAGGACAAACTGCTTGGCAAGGTGCATCGGTACAATGCATACATGCCACAGAGATAGACGCTTCACCTCTGACACCATCATTGATGGTGACGACGCGGCGACGCTGGATACCCCACTCGAGAGCAGAGTCGTTTTCGTTTTTACATGCAGTGACACAGCCGTTACATTCGATGCAGCGCTTGGTATCACATAAAAATTTCATTGTAGCCATATTGGCAATTCTCCCGGTACTTAGGCTTTAGTGATCTGACAAAGCGAAGCTTTCGTCTCTTGCATCTGCGTCACAGGGTCATAACCGTAAGTTAATGCCGTGTTCGCTGACTCACCAATCACATAAGGCACTGTACCTTCTGGATAGTTGTTCTCGAGGCTTTCGCCATGCATCACACCCGCAAAGTGGTAAGGCATCCAAGTCACACCAAGTTTAACCCGTGGGGTTACCATGGCCTGAATCTTAATGCGGCCGCCTTCAGCCCCCTCTAGCCATACTGTGTCACCGTTACGAATACCGCGATCGGCAGCATCGCTTGGGTTAATTTCAACAAACATCTCTTGTTGAAGCTCTGCGAGCCATGGGTTAGAGCGTGACTCTTCACCACCACCTTCGTACTCAACTAGACGACCCGAGGTCAACCCTAGTGGGTACTTGGCTGAACTGTCTTTCTCTTGGATTGACTTGTACAGCGTAGGTAGACGGTGCACTTGCATATCGTCATAAGTTGGGTATTTAGACACAAGATCACGACGTGGCGTATACAGTGGCTCACGATGAACCGGTACTTGATCAGGGAAGGTCCATACAATACAACGCGCTTTAGCATTACCAAATGGAATACAACCGTGTTTCATTGCCACACGCTGGATACCGCCAGAAAGGTCGGTCTTCCAATTTTTCCCCTCGGCAGAGGTTTTCTCTTCTGCAGTAAGGTCGTCCCACCAGCCAAGTTGCTTGAGCATATCTGCGCTGAACTCTGGATAACCGTCTTGGATCTCAGCACCTTTAGAGAAGCTGCCTTCGGCCAATAGGTTCTTACCTTTGTATTCAACACCGTAGCGCGCACGGAAGTTACCGCCGCCCTCAAGCACATGTTTGTGTGTGTTATATAGGATTTGAGTACCAGGGTGTTTCTGCTCTGGCGTACCCCAACATGGCCAAGGTAGACCATAAGTTTCACCTTTCGCTGGACCACCTTCTGCTTCAAGCGTCTTGTTGCTGAAGGTTCCCCAGTTTTGAGTATGTAACTTTAAACGCTCTGGGCTTTGGCCAGACATACCAATGGTCCACATACCGCGGTTAATTTCGCGTGTAACGTCTTCAATCACTAGCATGTCGTTAGCATCTTTAGCGATGCGCTTGGTGTACTCTTTGTCGAAACCAAGCTTTTGCGATAGACGATACATGATCTCAAGGTCGGTCTTAGACTCGAATAATGGCTCGATGACCTTTTCACGCCATTGCTGGCTACGACCCGAGTTAGACACTGAACCTTCAGTTTCAAACTGAGTGGCAGCAGGTAACAGATAAACACCATTCTTACGACGGTGCATAACACCCGCCATCGTTGGGAATGGATCGACGACAACCACAGTATCCATCTTATCGAGTGCATCACGTACTTCGCTTTGACGTGTCTCGGTGTTAACCGATTGTCCCCAGAAGAACGCCATACGAACGCGATCTTTCTGCGCCAACTTCTCAGGCGTTTCTAATACGCCATCGTGCCAACGAGAACAAGGAATACCAGGTGTATTCATTGGGATACGACCAAGATATTCATTTTGGTCGAAACGACCTTTAACCCAATCGTAATCCAGTTCCCATACATTTGACCAGTGCTTCCAAGAACCAGTCTTAAGACCGTAGTAACCCGGTAGCGTATCGAATAACAGACCTAAGTCAGTCGCACCCTGTACGTTATCGTGACCACGGAAAATGTTAGTACCACCACCAGACACACCCATGTTGCCTAAGGCCAGCTGCAGGATACAGTAAGCACGGGTATTGGCGTTACCGACGTGGTGTTGAGTTCCCCCCATACACCAGATGACAGTGCCAGGACGGTTTTCGGCCATTAATTTAGCCGCTTGGTAAACATCTTCTTCACTGACACCCGTGATGTGAGTCACTTCTTTCGGTGGAAATTTCTTCACCTCTTCACGGATGGTATCCATTTCGAATACACGCTGCTCGATAAAGGTTTTATCTTCCCAACCGTTTTCGAAGATATGCCAAAGCATACCGTAGATAAATGGGATATCGGTACCGGGGCGAAGCGCACAATGTAAGTCAGAATGCGCAGCCGTACGAGAGAAGCGTGGATCGACAACGATTAATTTTGCATTGTTTTTCTCTTTAGCGATAAGGATATGCTGCATAGCCACTGGATGTGCTTCAGCGGGGTTAGCACCAATAAAAAAGATCGCGTTAGCGTTCTGAATATCGTTAAACGAGTTAGTTTGCGCACCGTAGCCCCAAGTGTTAGCAACACCCGCTACCGTGGTAGAGTGACAAATACGCGCCGAATGGTCGACGTTGTTGGTGCCCCACATCGCCGCGAATTTACGGTACATGTAGCAGCCTTCGTTAGAAAATTTAGCACTACCCATAAAGTAAAGTGAGTCAGGTCCCGACTCTTTACGGATATCCAACATCTTGTCACCAAGCTCATTAAAGGCCTGATCCCAAGATAATTTTTTCCACTTACCATCAACCAACTTCATTGGGTACTTAAGACGCTTCTCACCGTGACCATGTTCACGCAATGCAGCACCTTTAGCACAGTGCCCCCCGGCGTTAAATGGATGGTCGAATGCAGGTTCTTGCCCTGTCCAAACGCCATTTTGTACTTCAGCATAAAGACCACAACCTACCGCACAGGCACTACATACTGTACGCTTGATTTCGATCGGTGCATCATGCGGAATATCTTTGGCTTCGGCGCGACGCATCATGCCGGTACCAAGAAGAGATGCTGCTGCGATACCACCGGTAGTGATACCTGCGTGCTTCATAAATTGACGACGACTGATCCCTAGAGTTGGCTTAGCAACGGTAGGCGCCTCATTTGATTTGCGAGTTAACTTCATCGCTTAAATTCTCCTAATTAGCTACGCAAGCTGTTGTAGTAGCTGCGGATATGCGCAGTTTCATGGTAGCTATCGGTGTGTTTTACACTGGGCTTAGTTTCCGCTGCATGGGCAACACTGACACCGCTTGCGGCAATGGCCACCCCGGCCGTACCACCAATGGAGAGTGCTTTCAGCAGTGATCTTCGATTAAGATCGGGCTGTTGCTTTTTCATTTTTGCTCCTAGTATTAGGACGATTCAAATAGTTGGGATGCTTCATTCCAATCAAGCGATAAAACACACGTTAAACAAATGTTGCGCCTAGGTGCTTATTTGGTAAATCTTGTATATTTATTTAAAACATCCGATTAATTGCCCCTGCAATATAGGTGGATTTGATACTGAAAATATTGATCTAAACGGGGTAAGAATCGTGCAAAAATAGAGTAAATAGCTAAAGTGTTAAGCCAATCATATATATTTAAATATTCGTATTAGATGTTCACCACCAAGCAATGATTCACCCATACACACATGTAAACACAATGTTATTCAACATATTAGCTAATTGCTTAAAGCTGCAGATATCGGGTACTTATCGTTCGCATGAATGACACATTAACAAGTTTATTTTTTATACAAAAAACAAAGAGAACTCACTGCCTCAATACATCATCCCTAATACAAGTATCAGGTATTAATATTCATTAGTTTGCACTAACGATCGCTAAATTAAGCCGCAATGATACGACCCATAATTAAGCGATGATTTAAAATTTTCAGACGGTGAAGAGAAATTTTTTAATAGGAATATTTAGCGAAAGGCTATGCCATTCATTCATGGCAAGAGTGAATTGATATTACAGTGATGAGAATATTTGACCTAAACTCAAACCATAAAAAAACACCCCGCAGGTTACCCTACGAGGTGTTTTCTTTAAGTTAAGTTTACGTAATAAACTTACTCTTTATACTGCAAAGTGCCGTTTTCTTTGATCTCATCAAACCAAAGATTATGGTGCTGAATCGCCCAGTTCTCATCACAGTAACCTGACTTCATCGACTCCATACCGCCTTCGCTCAATACCGTCGCCATCCATATATGTATTATGGTGAAAGCGATCAAGATAATGGCACTGATGCCATGAATAAGCAGAGCCGCCATTGACGCTTCACGTGGCAGATCTAAGCCAGGTAAAACCAACATGATACCGGATACACTGATAAATAAACCAAAGAAGGTCAGTGTCCAAAACCACATTTTCTCACCAGCGTTAGCAAAACCACTGTCAGGGTGCTTACCTTTAAATGGACCAAAGTTGATGTAGCCACCAACCACTAAGAACCATTTAAGGTCATACATCTTAAATGTCTGCATTGGCATCCATTTCACGACGCATAGCGCCCAAGCGATGATGAATACAGGCCCCGCATAATCATGGATAGTCTTGCTACCGTAGATTAATGCAGCCCACACATCGGCGCCGACATAAGGTTGCAAGGCATACTTACCCAGCATGATATTTAAACCAGTAAAGATCAGTGTAAGGCAAGGTATCGCCATCGCCCAGTGCAGCCACAAGTCGGCTTTTGTCCAGCGCAATACCATTTTGCCGGAAAAGCCATGGCTTAATTTAGATGCACCATTTACCAAGTAAAACAGTAAAAATGCACCAAAAACACCGACAACCGCGATGGCCATAATCGGCGTAAGGTATTTATTTCTTACCTCTTTACCATCATTACCGGCAACGTTAATCAGCACTCCAGTTTCTACGCCTTTAGCTGTGGTATAACCCGAATCACCAGATTTTACCGCTCGCCATAGGTCCGCATCACTGGTTTTTGCATTAGCCTGTTGCTGACTCGATTGCTGATCAGTCGCGTGAGCAGGCATAGAGAGCATCGTCGCCCCCACACCCAATCCCGTGATGAGCACTAACAGAGCAAACAGACTACGCAGTGATTTGTTTAACAGTTTGTTTAACATTGTCACTCCTTTCTTAAGGGATAGCGCTGATGCGCTAACCCTTGCTCTGCTTAGTTGAACTCAGCTGTTTGAGGGTTGTAACCCCAAATCACATTAGGATTACCTCGCGCAGCCATGCGCTCACGGTAAATGTTCGATACCATTTCAGCATCACCTGCGAGCAGTGCTTTAGTCGAACAAAGCTCCGCACACATAGGCAACTTACCTTCAGCAATACGGTTAGCACCGTACTTCTGACGCTCGGCTTCAGAGAAGGTCTCTTCTGGGCCACCGGCACAGAAAGTACACTTATCCATCTTGCCGCGGCTACCAAAAGCGCCCTGCTTAGGGAACTGTGGCGCGCCGAAAGGACAGGCATAGAAACAGTAACCACAACCGATACAGGTATCTTTGTTATGCAATACAATGCCGTCTTCGGTGCGATAGAAACAATCAGCAGGGCAAACTGCCATACAAGGGGCGTCGGTACAGTGCATACATGCCACTGAGATCGATGCTTCGCCAGGCTGACCATCGTTAATCGTCACGACGCGGCGACGTTGAATTCCCCACTCGAGTGCGGAATCGTTTTCGTTCTTACATGCTGTGACGCAACCGTTACACTCGATGCAGCGTTTGGTGTCACATAGAAATTTCATGACTGCCATAATGGCTATCTCCTCATCAAGTTCAGTTAGGCTTTAGTGATCTGACACAAGCTAGACTTAGTCTCTTGCATCTGTGTCACAACGTCATAGCCGTAGGTCAATATCGTATTGGCCGATTCGCCAATAACGTAAGGGATTGTTCCCTCTGGGTAATTCTTCTCTAGGCTTTCACCTTCAAAGATACCTGCAAAATGATATGGCATGAAACATTCACCATTAATCACCCGAGGAGTCACCATTGCCTGAACTTTAATTTTGGCGCCTTCTGGACTGTGAACCCATACTTCGTCACCATCACGAAGACCACGATCCGCCGCATCACCTGGGCTAATTTCGATGAACATCTCTTGTTGCAGTTCAGCTAGCCATGGATTTGAACGGGTCTCTTCACCACCACCTTCATACTCAACCAAGCGGCCAGAGGTTAATGCCAATGGGAAGTCTTTGGCAAAATCTTGATCCTGAATGGATTTATACAGAGTAGGTAGTCGCGCAACCATACGGTCATCATAAGTAGGATACTTAGCAACCAAGTCACGACGAGGGGTATACAGTGGTTCACGATGTACTGGGATATCATCAGGGAAGTTCCACACGATACAACGCGCTTTAGCGTTACCGTAAGGGATACAACCATGTTTAATCGCCACTCGTTGAATACCACCTGAGATATCTGTCTTCCAGTTTTTACCTTCTGCGGCCACTTTCTCTTCGGCGGTGAGATCATCCCACCAGCCAAGTTGCTTAAGCATCTTGTCGGTAAATTCTGGATAACCATCTTTGATTTCAGAGCCTTTAGAGAAAGAACCTTCAGCCAAGATGTTGTTACCTTCGTGTTCAACCCCGTAACGGGCACGGAAGTTACCGCCACCGTCTTTCACTTCACGATCGGTGCGGTACAAGATTTGCGTGCCAGGGTGTTTCATCTCTGGCGTACCCCAACATGGCCAAGGCAGACCATAGGTTTCACCCTTAGCTGGGCCACCTGGAGCTTCAAGCGATTTAATATCGAAGGTGCCCCAGTTTTCTTGGTGCATCTTCAAACGCTCAGGGCTTTGACCTGTGTAACCGATAGTCCACATACCTTTGTTATATTCGCGAACGATATCTTCAATCAGCGGCTCATCGCCATTGACTTGGATATGCTTACACAACTCTTGCTCTATGCCCCACTTTTTCGCCAGCTTGTACATGATCACGTGATCTGGCTTAGACTCAAATAGCGGCTCAATAACCTGTGAGCGCCATTGTAGCGAGCGGTTAGAGGCTGACACTGAACCATAGGTCTCAAACTGCGTCGAGGCTGGCAGCAAATAGACACCGTCTTTACGGGTATGCATCACACCAGCCATGGTTGGGAATGGATCCACTACCACGACCGTGTCCATCTTGTTCAATGCTTCACGCACTTCACGACCACGAGTTTCGGTATTAACAGACTGACCCCAGAAGAATGACATACGAATATTATCTTTCTGTGCGATCTTAGTCTTATCTTCGAGTACGCCATCATGCCAACGTGAACACGGAATACCTGTCGATGTCATTGGATCTTGCCCAAGATGTTGCTCTTGGTCAAAACGACTCTTCACCCAATCGTAATCCAAGTCCCAAACATTGCACCAGTGCTTCCAGGCGCCAGTCTTCAGACCATAGTAACCGGGTAAATTATCGAACAGCAGACCAAAGTCCGTTGCACCCTGTACGTTATCGTGACCACGGAAGATGTTAGTACCACCGCCAGACACACCCATATTACCTAGGGCTAGCTGCAGGATACAGTAGGCACGGGTATTGGCATTACCAATGTGATGCTGAGTGCCCCCCATACACCAAACGACGGTGCCAGGCTTAGTGGTAGCCAACAGCTTAGCAACACGATACATCTGTGCTTCAGGTACACCGGCCACGCTTTCCACTTCAGCAGGTGTCCACTTAGCGGCCGCTTCGCGAATACGTTCCATACCGTAAACACGTTGGTCGATAAAGCTTTGATCTTCCCACTTGTTTTCAAAAATATGCCACAACAGGCCATAGATATATGGGATATCTGTGCCAGGGCGAATATGCACGTACTCGTCAGACTTAGCTGCTGTACGGGTGAAACGAGGGTCAACCACGACGATTTTAGCGCCGCGCTCTTTACCTTCTAAGATGTGTTGCATCGCTACAGGATGGGCTTCGGTGGGGTTAGACCCAATGAACATCATCACTTTAGCGTTACGGATATCGTTGAAAGAGTTGGTTTGCGCACCATAGCCCCAAGTGTTAGCAACACCGGCTACAGTGGTAGAGTGACAAATACGCGCTGAGTGGTCGATATTGTTGGTGCCCCACATCGCGGCGAATTTACGGTATAAATACGCTTGCTCGTTAGAAAACTTGGCACTACCCATGAAGAATACTGAGTCGGGACCCGATTCTTTACGAATATCCAATGCCTTTTGACCAACTTCCTCGATCGCTTGCTCCCAAGAAAGGCGCTTCCACTTGCCGCCTTCGAGCTTCATTGGGTACTTTAGACGCTTCTCACCGTGACCATGTTCACGCAGCGATGCCCCTTTAGCACAATGGCCACCAGCGTTAAATGGATGGTCGAACGCAGGCTCTTGCCCTGTCCACACCCCGTTTTGCACTTCAGCGTAAATCCCACAACCCACTGAACAGTGAGAACAGATGGTACGTTTTACTTCTGTAGGTGCATCGTGAGGCACTTCTTTCGCTTCTGCTTTGCGCATCATACCTGCGCCCAGCATTGAAGCCGCAGCAATACCACCAGTAGCAAGACCTGCTGTCTGGAGGAATTGGCGACGATTTAGACCTAGAGCTGGCTTTTTAGTCGCATCAACTTGGTCTGTTTTGCGTGTTAATCGCATCACACACTCTCCTAATGTTATTGAATTACTACGTTATTACGCTTGATTCACTACCTTAAGTAGCGATTTACTTTGTACGTAACGACGCGTAATAACTACGAATATGGTCAGTCTCGCGATAGCCATCACCGCTTGCAGACTCTTTAGCCTGTGCTGGTGTAGCCGCTACAGCTTGACCGCTAATGGTAGCGACTGCACCGGCTGCACTACCTACAGCCAAGGCTTTTAGCAGTTGACGACGACCCATATCGGAAGCTTGCTTCTTCATAGTGTCTCCTTTGTTTACTCAAGATGAGTCGCGTTGCCAGCATAGATAAGCGTTGGCGCGGTGACTCGATTGCAATTGAGGGCGCACCCTCAGATTTGACTATGCCTGTGCCAAATAGCACAGGCATAACCTGTCGCCCACCCTATGAAACGAGTTCATTGCTGGTGGGTTGGATCTTTTCCGCATCGCTGCCTGGGCAGTTCACCGGAATGTTTAAGCTCAATTGCTCGAACTCATTGGCTTCAATAGCAAAGAAAGATTTAGCCAGCTGTGCCACTGTGGCATAAAACGCCGCACTGGGCGCGCGAGCTAAATGATCACAAAAGCGGTCGATCCAGCTACCGATATGGCGTTGATAGAAAGCCAATTGACGATAACCCGGCGCCTCTAAAATTAAGGTTCCCATCACTTCACACAAGGCAGCGACGTGGTCTTCAGGCTCTTTCACCTCATCGGTACGCTCAAATCCGAGTTGCACCAAATCTTGGCGCAGTAACGCCAAAGGCTTATCCATCAAAGAGCCCGTCATAAACCAACTACCGTAAGGCAAGATTTCACCACTGCCCACCCCCAAGAAAATATTAAAATATTCCTCTTCGAGCTGTTCTGTAGTGAACTGACCCGCAGCCAGTTTTACGGCTAACCAAGCCTTAGTGATATCGCTATCATCTTCGCTGGCATCGATTTCAAGACTGGCAAGAAACTGCAATAGTTCGGCACTTGGCTGGCAACGTAATAGTGCGGCTAACAGCTGATAAATATCGGCTCTTAGCTGATCGTTTTCTGATACTTCTCTTACTAATTCGGTCATAGCTACACTCTTATCGCAGTTGCTTTTCAGGATCTTGAAGAATATCTTCAAACATATCTTTTACCCGGCAGTCACCACACATCTTCAAGCGTTCTGTGTTGGCACTAAAGGCGCTATGGCCCCCGACTACATCCAGCATCCGTTGCACCATGGATTGGGTGGCGAAAGGGGTACCGCAACGAATACACTCGAACGGCGCTTCCTCTTTCAGTGTTTGGCGCTGCTGACGAGCAGTCGCATCAAAATTCATTTGGGCGGTCAGGCTAATCACATTCTCGGGACAGGCTGACTCACATAACCCACACTGCACACAATCTTGCTCAACAAAGTGCAGCGCCGGCAAATCACCGCCATCGGTTAACGCTTGGGTCGGACAGGTCGACACACACGACAGGCATAGGGTACAGCTATCGGTATTGACGCTGACTTTACCGAACGGAATATTGCCTTTACTTAATGTGGTGTCGATAGAAGCCGCTTGGCTATTGAGATGATCGATTGCCGCATATAAGGTGGCGCGCTTAGTGGTTGGGCTAAATTCACCAGGGACAATTACAGGCCAACTGGCACTAGTCTCAACCAAAGAGGCTAATTCAGATAACTGATGCTGATTGACCACGCTCACTCGCTGCGGCTGGCCCATCTCATCGAATATCTCATTGGCTAACTGTTGTTCGCCATTTAGCATCTGTGTCAAGGTGGGTGCTGTGGCATCGGTATTAAGCACTATCACCTGGCGTGCGCCCCAAGCCAGTGATGACATCCAGTGATCCATGCTAGCAACGGTGATCTCTTCTAGCTCTACCGGAATGACGGCGCCGGGTAGATCGTCGTTAATTAAGCTGGCGCCATTGGCGGCGTCATGGAACAAAATAACGGGTGCAACTTGTGCCTGCTCACGAAAACGCGTGACTAACTTATGCAGGTAAGAATGCAACGCCTGTGGCGTGGGCAAATCATAGCTAATCGCACCAGTCGGGCACGCGTTGGTACAACTGCCTGCGCCGTGACAGAGATAAGGATCGATTTCAATCTTCTTATCTACACTGGCAATAGCATCTGCGGGGCAAAAGTTAAGGCAACGATTACAGCCATCGATACCATTACGGTTGTGAGCACAAATGTCGCTGTTGACTTTGACATAGCGAGGCTTATCGAACTCACCAATTAAATTAGGCAACTGGGATATAGCATCGGCCAACTTGGCCTCATCTTGACCGACATAGAAGTAGCCAGGCGGCAACATCTCTAAATTAATACAGGGCGAGTGACTGAGATCGAGAATCAGGTCGAAATGAGCCTTACGAATCGCCACTAAACTCAGGTCGGCTGTACCAGTCTCATGTTCAACCTTAACTTGAAACTGCCCCAAGAAACCTTTTATTTCAATAAGCTTATTGTAATAGCTTTCAACATCTTCCGCCGCGGCCATCACTTTTTCAAGATGCTCTTCATCTTGGCTAGTAATGGATTCATTGGCGAGGATCGCGCGCTGACCCATGTTAGACAATTTGTCCGCCGCTAGGCGAGCCAAATCTTCTGGGCCGATGATAAGCACATTGCCCTCAGTGGTGTAGCTGACTGTCGGCGGGATCAAGTTTTGCAGTATTTGCGTCTGTCCCAATACTTGCTGACGGACCTGTTTGAGGTCAGTCAGGTTTTCGTTACCGTTTAAATGCATGCTCACATTGCGTTCCTGAACAGTTTTGGCTGCTGCCGTTTACGAGGTGGCTATATGTGCTCTAATTGGCGTGCGCTTTATTGGCGCCAGCTTCACCTCATTATCAACGAGAAATTAACCCGTTGTTTTATATGCCTCATCAGCAGCAATTCACGTACCAAAATTATGGATTTAAAAACACTCTAAACTAACCTCAAGCAACGGGTGGTTTAGGTGCACCTTGTGATTCTGGTTCATTTTGGGACAAATCGGCTAACTCTTCGTCCAAAATGTCCGCTGGGCTTACGCCGGGTAAATTCGCATCCTGCGGGGTATTCGAAGCTATCATCTCTTTTGCTTCGAGTGACTCGTTAGATGGTTCTTGTTGCTCATCATCTTGAGTAAGGTGACGGAAGACTTTCTTAGCAAGCTCAGCCGATACTTCCGGCGACAGTTTAGGCTGATTGGTATAATCGAGAGCGTATTCGAGCAGACCATCTATCTCACTGTAATGTGGTTGCTTCCACAAGGCGCGTAACGCGGCGGCCTTAGCATTGGGATCAACATTATCGGCCATAAAACTGGCAAAGCTACCACCAACCTCAATCGACTCAGGATCTGGCAGGTCTGCTGCCATTAAGATTTTATTTTCATCACTTGACTCAACAGGTGATGTCTCGCTTGCTGGCTCAATAGTCGCTGTCGCTTGCTCAGAGGACAGCTGAGCCATTTGCTCGGCTTCCTCTTCTTGCTGCACTTGCTGACGACGAAGGCTCCATCGCGCTAACAATCCGCTTGGTTTATCGCTCATTATGAAACCTGTCCTCGGTTATGGTTACTACTTGGCCCCTCATTATTACGACGATCCACGTGCTTACGTCGATGGGCACAAATTTCTACCTCGCCATGGCGGGTGATATACGCTTCAATCCAACACGCGACTGCATCGGGCATCAGCATGCTCAATACTGGTGTATCCCCCTCAAGGCAACCTGCTGCGACATTTTGATCGGCCGAAATATGGGTCGGCACCCAAGTGCCATCTTCTAGCTCATCGCATACAATAAATAACATGGCATTATCCATATCTAAATTGATACGGTAACTGCCACGTTCATCCTTGTGCAGTTCTAACCCCACCAATTTAGCTCCCTCTGGCGACGGTTGCGTGGCAGGAACGACCTGATCTAATTCCCAAGATTCAGCTATCCAGCGCCCAACTTGTTTCTCGACCTTTTTCAGCGAAACATACATGGGCCATTGACTTTCGGTACGTTGCATTCCAACTCCGTTGATTAGAGAGCTTGAGCCTAATTTGGCAAGCCAAGCTATGGGTTGCGGTATATGATTAACAAGCAATATACATGCCAGCGCAATTGGTAATATAGTTTGAGCTAGATCATCAATTTCCTTTCAAGGGTAGGACAATTTGTCCTAAATGACATTTTAAGCGGGACATAAAAGGGCGTTTGAGCCATAAGCATTTAACTCGATCACGCATTACAACATAAAATATTAGTATCGGAATGATTATTGCTATGCTGCTGGCAGCCTATTGCGACAAGATGATCTTTATGACTAAGAATAAACAGCTAACTTTCTTAAAAACCCAGGCCGATGTGCCGCTAACCATTGCTGTAAAAGCGACCAATGAGCAAGGCGAGATCCTTGATAAATTTATTGCGTGTGAACGCCCATTGACGGTTTACCTTAACTGGCGTCCCATTGTGACATTGATGACACTGGGTGCTCGCCCTGAAGCTTTGGCACTGGGATATCTTAAAAACCAAGGGTTTATTTCTGATGTCACGCAACTCGAATCGGTCATTGTCGATTGGGATGTCAGCTCTGCCGCGGTGCTAACGCAAGAGACCACAGAGCATCTTGATGAAAAGCTCGCAGAAAAAACCGTCACCACAGGCTGTGGTCAAGGTACTGTTTATGGTGGTTTTATGGATGGTTTGGACGATATTAAGCTACCGATCCCCCAGTTAAAGCAGAGCATGCTGTACAGCCTGTTAAACAATATCAGCGCTTACAATGAAACCTATAAAAATGCCGGTGCAGTGCATGGTTGCGGACTTTGTCAGGGTGATCAAATCAGCGGTTTTGTCGAAGATGTAGGCCGCCATAATGCGGTCGATACTTTGGCTGGCGAAATGTGGCTCAAACAAGAGTTAGGCGGCGACAAGCTGTTTTATACCACAGGGAGGCTCACCTCAGAAATGGTGATAAAAGTAGCCAAGATGGGCATACCGGTATTGTTGTCTCGCAGTGGGGCAACCCAGATGGGGCTTGAGCTAGCGCAAAAGCTAGGCATCACTATGATCGCCCGCGCCAAAGGACGCCATTTTCTAGTTTATAATGGCGCCGAGAACATTGAGTTTGATGCTACGCCACCTAAACGCAATATCAGCTAACTATATAGATAGATTTAAAGGAATATTGATGACCGAGCCGAGTGAACTCATCTACATGAGTGCCAAACAGGTGGCTGAATACTTAGACCTCAATGAAAAAAAGGTCTACGCCATGGCAAACGATAGGATATTGCCTGCAACCAAAGTCACAGGCAAATGGCTATTTCCCAAAATACTCATCGATCGCTGGGTAATGGACTCGTGTCACAGCGGTATGCTGTCAGATAGAATGCACATTACTGGCAGTGATGACCCACTACTATCTATGCTAGTGGCACGTTTAATGTCGCGTATCGGTAAGAGTGACTTAGTCAGCTATAGCGCTACTGGCTCACGCATGGGGCTAGATCTGCTATCACGAGGCTATGCCGATGTATGCACCCTGCACTGGGGCAATGTCGAAGAGCGCAATATTCGCCACCCCGCACTGCTCAAGGGCTACCCCAACCACCAACAATGGGTCATGGTACACGGTTATACCCGCCAGCAAGGATTAATGATGCGTGCCGAAATGCACCACAGATGCCAAGAAGAAGACAAAGTTGTTAGCCTACCCTGGCGCTGGGTTGGCCGCCAAGCGGGAGCCGGTAGCCAACAACATTTAGAGCACTGGCTTATGAAACAAGGGGCAAGTATTAAACAGCTTAATACTGCCGTCACCGCCTATAGCGAGCGGGAATTGGCTGGATTTATTGCCCGTAACGAGGCCGATATTGGCTTTGGTTGCCAATCGGTTGCGATGGAAAGTGGTTTGAGCTTTGTGCCTCTTGTTACTGAATCATTTGATTTTGTTATGCCACAAGGCATCTACTTTCGTCGCCAATTGCAAGCCTTATTCGATATGCTTAGCAGCACCCAGACCCGACAACTTGCAGCGCAATTAGGCGGATATGATCTAAGCCAATGCGGGCAAATGCTCTGGACCGCATCATAATTAAACCACACCATGTTTTATATTCTTTAACGAAATTTAGATGTGATAGGGTGCACGCCGCATAACCCATGCACGAGACCAAAGGAGATATCGTGGAAGCTGAGTTAAACGAGATCCAAAACTTCTTAGTAAAATATCCGCCTTTTGACTTGTTACCTGAAGAAGTTATCGAACGCATTAGTCGGCATGTAGAGATATCTTATTATCGTAAAGATACGCCTATCATTCATCTTGGTGATCATATCAATTATCTTTACATAATTCGTAGCGGCGAGGTCGAAGTATACCGCAGAAAAGGAGAACTCTATAACAGGCTCGATACTGGTGATCTTTTTGGCCAAATGGGATTACTTACCAACAATAAAATTCGCTTTCCGGTTAAAGCTATTGAAGACACATTGGTCTACTGTCTTCCTGAAAATATTTTTCAAGAACTCTACGAGCAATATGATGTGTTTGCCGATTTTGTCGAAGTTGAAGATAACGCACGTTTACGCCAGGCGGTATCAAATTCTACTAATCAAAATGATCTCACCTCACCTAAAGTCCGGACCTTATTAACTCGCGAGCCCCCCTATATAAACAAGACTGAAAGTATACAAGATGCGGCTATATTGATGGCTAAAGATAATGTTTCCTCTCTGTTAGTAATAGATCCTGATGTACTGGAAAATGATGAAGATGATACATCACCATTAATGGGCATTATCACAGATAGAGATCTATGTACCCGTGTTTTAGCCGAAGGTATAAATCCAACCAACGAAGTCGGTTCTGTTGTAAGCACAGATGTCATCAGTCTAGATCACAACGCCTATGTCCACGAAGTGATGTTAACTATGCTTCGTTACAACGTTCACCACCTGCCTATTTTGAAAGGACGCCAACCTATAGGTATCATTGAAGCCACTGATATCGTGCGCTACGAATCACAGAACTCACTACTGTTAGTAAGTAGTATCTTTCAGCAACTATCAGTTGACGAGCTAGTGGTGCTATCAAAGCAAGTTAAAGACAGCTTCGAGCGCATGGTTAATGAGGACGCAAATTCTCATATGATTGGTAGCGCTATGTCAGTGATAGGGCGTAGCTTCAAACAACGCATACTGGAACTCGCCGAAGAAAAATTTGGCCCACCGCCTATTCCTTATTGTTTTCTAGCATTGGGCTCAATGGGGAGAGATGAACAACTTATCGTTACAGATCAAGATAACGCTATTATCTTGGATGAGAGTTATGATAAGGAAAAACACAATGATTACTTTGCAAACTTAGCTAAATTTGTCTGTGATGGACTCGATAAATGTGGTTACAGTTATTGCACGGGTGACATTATGGCAACCAATCCCACATGGCGTATGACACGCAAGGAATGGGAAGAGTGCTTTGCTGATTGGATAGATAACCCCAACCCAAAAGCCTTACTTAACGCCTCTATTTTCTTTGATCTTGATGGTGTATATGGCAGGCTTAAATGGGCTGAGCAGCTTAATGGTTTTATCGTCCGCCGAGCCAGAAAAAACAATCGCTTCTTAGCGTGTTTAGCAAGGAATGCTCTCAATCGTAAGCCTCCATTGGGATTCTTCAAAGACTTTGTCATGGAAAAAGATGGTCGTCATAATAATTCCATTAACCTCAAGCGTCGTGGCACTGCACCTCTTGTAGATCTCATTCGTGTACATGCTCTATCTGTAGGTTCCAGGGCACGAAATTCGTTCGAACGACTCGATGATATTATTGATGCCGCTATACTTCCAAAAGGGCGCGGTCAAGACCTTCGCGATGCCATGGAGTTTATATCCATGGTGCGTATCCGTCACCAAGCCTTTGATGTGAAACTTGGAATAGATCCTGATAACAACATAGAGCCCGAAAACTTATCTGACTTTGAACGACGGAACCTCAAAGATGCATTTCAAATCTTAAGTAACGGACAGAATTTTCTCAAGTTCCGCTATCAAGCCAATATTCAATTCAAGTGAGTGCACTATGCTAAAAAAATGGCTTTCGCATCCAACTATCGACTGGCCGGGAAAATTCAAGCAAAAACTAAAAACATTAAAAGAGGGTAGTTTACGCGATTATTATGCCACATCACTTCCCGATGGAAATAACCCCATCGGCAAAATAGAGTTCCTCTCCATGGACTTTGAAACAACAGGTCTAAATGCAGATAAAGATGATATCATCAGCATAGGAACAGTGCCTTTTAACTTAGATCGTATCTTTCTCAACCGCGCAAAATCTTGGACGGTGAGGCCAAGAGAAAAGTTAGCCGAAGATTCCGTCATCATCCATGGTATTACCCATACCGACATCTTAGATGCACCAGACCTATCGGTTATATTCGAGCAGGTATTAAATGAGATGGCGGGTAAAATAATAGTGGTTCATTGCCAACAAATAGAACGACTATTTTTGGAGCGGGCCTTAATGACCCGAATCAACAATGGCATCGAATTTCCCGTGGTGGACACCATGGAACTGGAATCAAGAATCCAACATAAACTTCGCGCTAGAATATGGAACAGGCTCAAAGGCGGCAAATCTCTTTCAAGAAGGCTTGGAGCCTGTCGGCAACGATATGGATTACCGCCTTACTCGCCTCACCATGCCTTGACCGATGCGATTGCTACGGCTGAGCTTCTTCAGGCACAAATTGCACATCACTATGATCCACAATCACCTATCAAAGAATTCTGGCAATAGAGTCCACAAGAGATTAAGGCCTCCCTATAAAAAGGAGGCCAGTAATCTAGCCTCACTATAATCTCATCAACTAAAAGGGTTCAGTACGCATCCCTTTAATCAGGCTGACACACATCAACAACAATATAAATGTGAATGGCAAGGCTGTAGAGATCGCTGCAGCCTGTAAAGCCTCAATCGCTTGAGCTCCACCAATCCACAATAATGCAATCGCTATAGCGCCCTCTAATAGTGCCCAAAATATGCGTTGAGGTACCGGTGCATCCATCTTACCTCCGGCTGTAATACTATCGATCACTAATGACCCTGAGTCTGAAGAAGTAATAAAGAAGACTAAGACTAAGAGAACAGCAATAGTTGATAATAATGTACCAAACGGCAAAACATCAAACATCTGGAACATAGCTAAAGGCACTTCGATAAGCCCCTGCGTACCAAGTTCACCCACTTTATTGACCACTTGATCGATTGCCATCCCGCCAAATACCGACATCCAGAGAAGCGTTACAAAGGTTGGAACCAACAATACTGCGGTGATAAATTCACGCACGGTGCGCCCTCTGGACACTCGCGCAATAAACATACCTACAAATGGTGACCAAGATATCCACCAAGCCCAGTAAAATACAGTCCAACCTTGGAACCAGGCTTCATCGGTACGGCCATGAGGGTTACTTAAAGGGATAATGTTCTCAACATAGGACATCAGCGTAGTATATACCGATCCAAAGCTAACGTAATAACCTATCACGGCAACAAAAATAAGTAGTATAAGAGCCACTATCATATTGATATTACTAATAACCTTTACGCCACCATCGATGCCTCTAACAACAGATACGACCGCCAGTAAAGTTACGCCAATAATCACCCCAATCTGCAGATCTAATCCAGCCTCAATGCCAAATACATGATGAATACCACTCGCTGCCTGCTGCGCCCCTAACCCCAGAGAAGTTGCCAGACCAAATAAGGTTGCCAACACGGCCAATATATCGACAATATGCCCCGCCCATCCCCAGGCTCGGTCACCTAAAATTGGGTAAAAAATAGAACGAATTGATAAAGGAAGTCCTTTATTGTAGGCGAAGAAAGCTAAAGATAAGGCCACAACGCCATAAATAGCCCAAGGATGCAAACCCCAATGGAACATAGTCGCACCTAGCGCGATTTTGGCAGCTTCAGGCGAATAAGCCTCTACACCTAAGGGAGTTTCATACCAACCAGTAAAATAAGCAACAGGCTCAGCAACACTCCAAAACATTAATCCTATTCCCATACCCGCAGCAAACAACATAGATAGCCAAGAGAAGAAAGAATAGTCAGCTGTCGCCTCACGCCCACCTAACCGTATTTTGCCATAGGGTGATACAATTAATCCCAAGCAAAACAAAACGAAAACATTGCCTGACCAAATAAATAACCAATCAAATAAACCAATAATTTTCCATTTGATACCATCTAACGCCGCCTTCGATGTTTCGGCATCAGTAACTAAGGTTGCGATTAGAAATGCAACAATTAGCCCCGCACTAATACCAAATACAGGGTTATGTACATCAAACCCCCACTTCTGAACATTATCCTGACCAACCGTATAGTCGGTACTATCGATACTGTACTTATCAATACCTTTTGTCATCGATTATCCCCACTAAAAAAACCTAAAGAATAACTATTGAAAAATCATTCTAGATTATCAAAAATGATTTCAACTGATAGTAATATAGTAAATATTATTTTCGCCTATTGTATTCTTCTCTATGGCCACGTCCAATAAAATGCCAATTTTTACTAACTTTAACGACCTTTAGGCGGTTAAATAGGCTTTATTCCAAGAATAAACAGTTATTGAAACCCACCATCATGATTAGAGCACTAACTAAAAAGTTGCTATTCATCTGTATCTGAACTCAATAACCTCAATGTTAAAACTAACCTTTCTAGTGAACTCAATAATCGATATCCGTCAAATATGGTTTGTTCACATTTAACATTCGATATGGGCGGAGCAACAGGGTAAACGACATCACTCTCAATGATGCTCTATCAACCGAATGTTAATGATGCTTAAAAATGAAAGAGAACCTAGTGAAAAACTAACAAGAAACTTCATTAACCGACGAAAAATAGGAGAAGCAATAACCACAAGATTTATCAAGCAAAGCTTGATAAAAAAATGACTTCACAGCACCATCTAAATTCCTATCTGCTTTACTTTAGCAAATGATCTAACTGTTCACGACCAACGTACTGTCTGCAAATGATGAGGAAATATCATGACCATTACCAACGCCAAAATCAGCCATGCCAAAATCAAAATAACCAATCTTAGGTTACGCACCTTTATCGGTTTTAACCCCGATGAGCGTGAGAAACAGCAAGATGTGGTGATCAATATTGAAATCCACTACCCAGCTGCGCTTTCAGCCCAGACAGATGATGTCAGTGACGCACTCAACTATAAGGTGATCACCAAAAAAGTGATCCAGCACGTTGAGGAAGGTCGCTTTTTATTACTGGAAAAATTAGTGTCCGACATACTCACCATTAGTTGTGAGCATCCCTGGGTGCGTTACTGCCAAGTGACAGTAGACAAACCCCACGCCCTGCGATTTGCCGACTCAGTCTCGTTATCGCTAGAAAGCCACTTAGATGACAGATAGTCATCATTAACCGTTTTACCGCGGAGTATTAGTTATGAATCCAGCTGCACAGCAAGTGAGACGAGCGTTAATCGCCCAAGGCTTAGAAACGCCATTGCGTGATAACCCCCTGTCTTCGCAACAGAAGTATGAGCGAATTAAAGGATTAATGACCGAAGTGGTCGACACTTTAGGGCTAGACCTCAATGATGACAGCCTGTGCGAAACCCCTCATCGTATTGCCAAAATGTACGTTAATGAGATCTTTGCCGGCATCGATTACGACAACTTCCCCGCGATTGCTCAAATTGACAATAAAATGGGTGTCGATGAAATGGTCAAAGTCAGCGACATCAGCCTAACCAGCACCTGTGAACATCACTTTATTACCATAGATGGCACGGCCAAAGTGGCTTACATCCCTAAGTCATCGATCATAGGTTTGTCGAAAATTAATCGTATCGTACGCTTTTTTGCTCAACGGCCTCAGGTGCAGGAGCGGCTGACCCAACAAATATTGGTGGCACTGCAAACCCTACTCAATACCGACGATGTGGCGGTATCGATTTCAGCGACCCACTATTGCGTCAAATCACGCGGCATTATGGACAGCCAATCCTCGACACAAACCACCGCATTAGGTGGCTGCTTTAAGTCGAATCATCATACTAGAGCCGAATTTCTTGGCTAACTTACCGACAGGGATCTTATGCAACCCACCATTGTAATCACAGGCGTAGGCAAGCGCATTGGTTTGTACTTAGCACAGGCCTTTATTGACAAAGGCTATCAGGTTATCGGGACGTTTCGACGCCATTACCCCAGCATCGACGTTTTAAGCGAGGCGGGTGCTGACCTGTATTGCTGTGACTTTACCCAAGCTGAAGAGGTGCAAACTTTCATTGATGCCATCACGGCTAAGTATCCGCAGCTTGACGCCATTGTTCACAACGCCTCTCTGTGGTTACCCGATGACAGCCCGATGGCGCCAGAGCAAATAATGACCACCATGATGCAGGTACATGTGACGGCACCTTATCAGATCAATCTAGGGTTAGCCCCGCTGCTGACCCAAGGTGACCACCTAAGCGACATCATTCACCTCACCGATTATGTCGCCCAAAAAGGCAGCAAGAAACATATCGCCTATGCGGCCAGTAAGGCTGCATTAGAAAATATGACATTATCGTTTGCGACTAAGCTAGCCCCACACGTAAAGGTCAATAGTATTGCGCCTGCGCTGATCTGTTTTAATGCACATGATGACGAGCAATATAAACAGCAGGCATTAGCTAAATCGCTACTGCAACGTGAAGCAGGTGAAATCGAGGTGCTCAAGGCGATTGAATATCTTATGGCAAGCCACTACATTACCGGACGTTCATTGGCGCTCGATGGTGGCAGGCATTTAAAATAATTAGCCATAAAAATCATAGAGATTTTAAGTAATAAAGATTTCAAATAACAGCGATGTGAGATCATGGAGAGTTAAAAGAATAAGCGCCGAAAAAACCTAATATTTCAACACAAAACAGCTAGCCCACCATCTGGGCTAGCGTATCAGCTAACTGCGCTTATGCACCACAGGTGCTACAGTTTCGCTGCTTAATAAGTTTCATCTCGCGAAACTCCATGGTCATCGCATCTATCATCAAAATGCGGCCCACTAAAGGTTTGCCCATGTGAGCAATCACCTTAATGGCCTCTACCGCTTGCAGGCAACCAATCATGCCCACAACTGGAGCCAAGATGCCTGACTCGACGCAAGTCAATTGCTGGTCGCCAAACAGCTGGCTAAAGCAATGATAACAAGGCGTATCCCCCTGATAGTCAAACACAGTGACAGTGCCTTCCATACGAATCGCTGCGGCCGAAACCAGTGGTACCTTATGGGTAAAGCAACGGCTATTTAACTGCTCACGCACCGTCATATTGTCAGTGCAGTCCATCACGATATCGTGCTGCATGACTAAGGCATCAAGCTCTGAGTCATCGAGCACGGCATTGATAGTGGTAATCGCCACATGAGGATTAAGCTGACTCAAGGTTTCTTGCGCCGAGGCCACCTTAGGTTGGCCGATATTATCCGCTTGATGCAGCACTTGGCGTTGCAGATTAGACAGCTCAACAGTGTCAAAGTCCACTAAGGTCAATTGCCCTACACCCGCCACGGTAAGATATTGGCTTGCGGCGCAACCTAAGCCGCCAAGCCCAATGACTAATACCTTGGCTTGTTTCAGCTTCTCTTGCCCCTCAAAGTCCATCGCCTTAATGGAGATTTGGCGACTGTAACGTAAGATCTCGCTGTCCGACAGAATGTCGTGATTATCGAGTGTCGATGTCATCTCAGCTTACCTACTTAACAGAGCACAGAATTAAAGGGTTCAACCGTCACTAAGCTACCCGCAGGCGTGTCACCCTGCTCTCGCGCTAAAATCACAAAGCAGTTAGCCAAGCTCATCGAAGTCAACATACCCGAGCCTTGCCCACCTGTGATGCTCACCTCGGCTTGGCCTTGTTCGTTGTGGCTCAAAATACCGCGCTGATACTCAACCCGACCAGCAAACTTACGCAGATCGCTGCTCAATTTCGCCTGCAGTAATAACGGCTTAGCGCGTGGCAAGCCTTGCATCTTATTGATAAGCGGCCACACCAATTTATAGTAGGTCACCATAGATGACACCGGATTGCCTGGTAGACCACAAAATATCGCCTTACCCAGTCGCCCAAAAGCAAATGGCTTACCCGGTTTCATGGCGAGCTTCCAGAAGGTAATTTCACCCTCTTCTTCTAAAATTTGTTTGGTGTAATCGGCGTCGCCTACAGAGACGCCACCCGAGGTGAGTAGCATATCCGCTTGGGCAGCTCCGGTACGAAATGCCTCACGAATCGCCTCAGGATCATCTGCAATCACCCCCAAATCGACCCACTCTACGTTGGATCGACTCAATAAACCTTGAATGCTGTAACGGTTAGAATCATAAATCTGCCCCGGCGCCAACTCGCTGCCAACCGGGCGCAGTTCGTCACCCGTTGAGAAAAAGGCCACTTTAACCCGACGCACAACGCGAACTTGGCTCGCTCCTATCGTGGCGAGTACGCCCATTTCGGCGGCGCCAATCTGGGTACCAGCCCGTAAAACTTTATCGCCAGTATTAAGCTCTTCGCCGCGATAACGCACATTTTCACCAACCGCATCAGGCGCTTCAATGGTAATACTATCACCGTTGGCACTGGCCTTTTCTTGCATCTGTACGGTATCGTAACCCGATGGCAATGGTGCGCCAGTCATAATGCGCACGCAAGTGTTGGGTTTGACCTCGCCGTCAAACGGGTGCCCAGCAAAAGAGTGGCCGATCAGCGTCAGGGTGTCGTTGTTGCTCAAATCTTGCAATCGAAAAGCATAGCCATCCATTGCCGAGTTGTTAAAAGGAGGCAAATCAATACTCGATGCCAGATCTTCAGCTAATACTCGGCCTAAGGCATGGGGAAGCTGCACCATTTCAGAGTCACTTAGGGGCATGACTTGATCGAGTAGTTTAATAATCGCTTCGTCTGGGTGCATAAGGCTAGGCTGAGAACATGGATCAAATTTCATGGGCATCGGTTACCTTAAAGATAAATGTTTAAGCAAAGATTGATGCCCATTATGCCACGCTGATGAGAGAAGGCCATGATCTCCACGGCAGTTTTTGTCATAGTGCGAACAAATCAATCCTCAGCAAGCTAACTGAGCTGCCTGCGCAATTTACGACTTAATATAGCGCGAAACAAGACTGTCACCTACCGCCAATCGCAAGGCTTATGCCTACAACGCGCCGCTTATAAATGGCTTAATCAAGGGCCCATTAATCCGACAAATATTTGATAGGGTCAACACTGACGCAATGATAACTATTTGTATTTGAAACATTAAGTTAAGTAAATTTAGTTGCATTTAACCGCCCGCTTTTACACAATAGCCCAGCTTAATCCAATGAACATAACAAGGATCTACTATGCTGGCACAAACGATGATTGATCAGTTGAACGCACAAATTAATGTGGAGTTCTTCTCCTCAAATCTCTACCTGCAAATGAGCGCTTGGTGCGAAGACAAGGGCTTTGAGGGTGCCGCTAAATTTATGCGTGCCCATGCTGACGAAGAGATGCAGCACATGCACCGCCTATTTACCTACGTTAGCGAAACGGGCGGCATGCCACTGATTGGCGCCATTGAAGCACCGCAAGCTGAGTTTGAATCATTACTGGTCCTTTTTGAACACACCTACGCCCATGAGCAGATGATAACCAGTAAAATCAATGCACTTGCTCATGCTGCATTCACTAACCAAGACTATTCTACTTTTAACTTCCTGCAGTGGTATGTCTCTGAGCAACATGAAGAAGAGAAGTTGTTTAAATCAATCGTCGATAAGATTCGCCTGATTGGCGAAGATGGTAAGGCATTATTTTTTGTCGATAAGGATTTGGCGCAAATGGCCATCGAAGAGTCGGCGAGCGTGATGACCTCGGGTCAATAAACCGCTAACGGATCGCCTGTGTCTATTTGAAATAGACCTTATGAGTGGTCGATATTGGTGGTAAATGATAAACAAAGAGCCGTATATCGGCTCTTTGTTTGTTTATTAAGCCTATTAACTCGCTTGAGCCAGTAACGACTTACGGTAAATCACGATATCTTCTATGGTCAACACTGGCATTTGATGCAGCTCACCAAATGCGATGATTTCAGGCAATCTCGCCATGGTGCCATCAGGATTGGTCACCTCACATAACACGCCCGCAGGTTTCAGCCCCGCCAGCAACATCAGATCTATGGTGCCTTCGGTATGCCCTCTGCGAGTCAATACGCCACCGGGTTGAGCACGTAGCGGGTACACATGACCAGGGCGAGCCAGATCACTGGCACTTGCCCCATCGGCGATCGCCGCTTTAATGGTGGTGACCCGATCGGCAGCCGAAACGCCGGTTGTCACCCCAACTTTGGCTTCGATGCTCACGGTAAACGCGGTGCCATATTGGCTTGAGTTATCAGCCACCATGGGCGGTAACTGTAATTGTTTAACCCGTTCATCTGGCAGGCATAAACAGACTATGCCACTGCATTCCCGAATAAGCAGCGCCATCTGTTGATTGGTTAAGTGCTCGGCTGCATAAATAAGATCGCCTTCATTTTCGCGATCTTCATCGTCGACCACCAACACGCCTTGGCCAGCGCGTAAGGCTGTCAACGCGGCTTCAACACGGGTATTGGCATCGCCAAAGGCTGAGAGTAAAGACTGATTCATGGTTAAATCCTTAGTAATACTAATAAAATGGTTTTGTGCCAGAATCAGGGCATATAGAAAATAACACCGATAAGCCTGCGCTTATGGTGGTGTTGAATAAGAGCCAGGGTCACGTTAGCGAACTAAGCCCAAGCTTAGAGCGCGACATACGCTGTTTGTGGTTCTTATATTCTCTTTCATCCGGACTCAGTGCGCTTACGCGCTCATTACCGTCGGCTCTGGAATACCTTTAACATGCAATCTCTACACGCAATAAGGGCACCAGATCTGCTGACCCTAACCTTGGGATAGATTAGGCGCTCGCGGGCTTAAGTTGCATATACAACTATCACCGCCGGTGGGGAGTTACACCCCGCCCTGAGAATTATTAATGTCACCTACTCACTGAATATCGGCTCAACAGGCTCTTGTTAAGCGGCGCAGCGTCACTGTTAAACGGACTCGCTAACGGGCTCACACTGGGTCTGCATAACAGCAGTAAACCGTAAATATTGCTGGAGGGGCTAATCTTAATCACTTAGGATCAGCACATTAGGCGTAAATAGGGTGCGCCAATTTGAAACAAATAACAAGCTAGAAGGTGACAAGCCTGAACTAAATCACCTAAGCTCAAGCTTTACAGGCAAACTCGCACTGGTTTACCACGTTATCGATAATAAAGGTCGTCTTTAATGCATTCAATTTCTCCACCGCTCGCCGCCAAAAAGCCACACTCATTGATACATCATGGTGTAGAGAGGATCGATAACTATTATTGGTTAAGAGACGATACGCGTCAGTCACCAGAGGTGATAGCGCATCTCAATGCCGAAAACAACTACCATCAACAATGCTTTAAGCCCTTCGCGCCTTTACAGGCACGTTTATTCGATGAGCTGGTCGGCAGGCTAGATAAAGACGAGTCGAGTGTTCCTTACTACTGGCACTCCCATTGGTATTGGAGTCGTTACCATAAAGAGGGGGAATACCCTATCTTACTGCGTAAACCACAGCTTAATAGTGATGCCGAAGAGGTGCTGTTAGATGTTAACCAACGCGCCCACGGCCATGAGTTTTATGGTCTGGGCAGCTTCGCCATTAGCCCTGACGAACAGTTATTGGCCTTTAGTGAAGACAAACTGAGCCGGCGCATCTACACCATACACATTAAGCACCTCGAACAAGGCGAACTGCTGGAAGAGACACTCGAAGGCACTGACGGTAGCATAGTGTGGGCTAACGATAATCTGCACCTGTTTTACATCGCCAAAGATCCACAAACCCTGCTGGGCTACCAAGTATTTCGTCATCGGTTAGGGCAGCCACAATCGGCCGATACACTCGTGTATGAAGAGCAAGATGACAGCTTCTACCTCAGCTTAGGTAAAAGTTTAGATGAAACTCGTATCGAGCTATACCATGAAAGCACGATCACCAGCGAGGTCTCGGTGCTCGATGCCGATCAAGCACTTGATCACTTCACAGCGCTACTTCCCAGAGAAACGGGCCATGAGTATTCGGTGGCGAAACGGGGTAGCGACTATTTTATTTTAACCAATTGGCAGGCGGTTAACTTTCGCCTGATGCAAGTGGCCGAAGCGGATTTTGCCAATAAGCATGTTTGGCAGGAGGTGATTGCTGCCGATGACCAATGCCGCATAGAGGAGTTCTTGGTACTGCAAGATTACCTTATTGTGCAGCAGCGCCGTCAGGGACTCAGCCAGATCACCGTCTATCCGGATAAGCTACCTAGCTATCAAATCGACTTCGATGATCCCGCTTATGTGGTGGGTTTTGATGTTAATCCTCGCCAAGATAGCCACCAGCTTAGGCTCTATTATGCTAGCCCAACCACCCCAGAATCGATTTACCAATACGATTTGACCCAAGCTTCACCCAAGCGGTTACTCAAAAGGGAAAACGTATTAGGTGGCTTTAATAGTGAGCATTATCAGGCTGAACGCCTCTTTATCGATGCCAGAGATGGCGCGAGCATTCCCGTTACCTTGGTGTACAACAAAAGCTTATTTAAACGAGATGGCAGCAACCCACTGTACCAATATGGTTATGGCGCATACGGTTACACCATAGATGCGGATTTTGACAGTGCCATATTAAGCCTACTCGACCGAGGCGTGGTTTACGCCATTGCCCATGTGCGCGGTGGCGAAATGCTCGGCCGACCTTGGTATGACGCAGGCCGGCTGTTTAACAAGCAAAATAGCTTTAACGATTTTATCGATGTCACCCAAGCATTGATACAGCAACAATATGCCGATCCTCATAAAGTAGTTGCGACGGGGGGCAGCGCAGGTGGCCTGTTGATAGGCGCCGTGATTAACCAAGCACCCGAGCTCTACTTCGCTGTGGCCGCCCACGTGCCGTTTGTCGATATTGTGACGACCATGCTAGACGAGTCGATTCCACTCACCACCAATGAGTATGATGAATGGGGCAACCCTAACGATAAATCCGCCTTCGACTATATGCTCACTTACTCCCCCTATGACCACATAACGCGTCAAGCCTACCCTCACCTTTTGGTCACCACTGGTCTGCATGACTCTCAGGTGCAATATTTTGAACCGGCAAAATGGGTGGCGAAATTAAGGGAATATAAGACCGACGACAACTTATTACTGTTCCATATCGATATGGAAGCTGGACACGGTGGGAAAAGTGGCCGCTATCGCCGCTATCAAGACACGGCTGAAGAGTATGCTTTCTTATTGGGGTTGTTGGGCGCAGAGTCTATATTAACCAACAGCACAAGCTGTCGTTAACCACACTCAGAAAAACAAGAGCTATCGATGACGACGGGTAAACCTTGGTTTTTATATATCGTTGAGTGCCATAAAGGCCAACTCTATACCGGCGTAACAACCGATATCGCACGCCGCTTTAAAGAACATCAAGGCGGCGGCCCTAAAGCCGCTAAGTTTCTGCGCGGTAAGGGGCCGCTGCAATTGGTTTATCATGAGCAGTTAAGTTGTCACTCGACTGCACTGAAACGTGAAATAGCAGTTAAGAAGCTAACAAAAAAGCAAAAACTGACATTAATACAAAATGAGGCCAAAACGCATATCGTTAGCTAGTTTTAGCATTATTTCAGTGATATTTAGTGATTATCCCCATTGAAACATCCATCGATAATCGATCTAAAGACCAACAGCGGTTTATTAAAAATCATGTGGCTTTACTTAAACATAACAAAGATCTATTGTGGGAAATAATTGCTGATTTGAGACGACTATGGGCACCACCACATATGCAAAGGCTGATGGCTTGCCTAAACAATACAAGCAGCATCAACGCAGCTTTCTCGGCTTAATGTTAGTGCTAAGCTGTGCTTTTTTAATCACGCTTCTTCCCGATGTAAACCTTACCCTGTTTAGACTACTCAATGGAATCGCGGCAGAGTTACCCGATTGGCCCCTATTGCTCATCACCGACTTAGGCAATGGTGTGACGCTTGGAGTGATCACCTTATGCTTCTTGATCAAATGCCCTGAGATAATATTACGGGTGATCATTGCCAGCGTGTTGTCATTACTGCTCGTACCGCTATTAAAACAATATTTTGATATGCCGCGCCCCGCTGCAGTGTTAGAACCACTTAATATTATTGGTGAAACCCGCATGAGCCATAGTTTTCCCTCCGGCCATACTGCTAGCGCCTTCCTGTTTGCTGGTACCCTATGGTTTGCTTACCAAAGCCACACCATTAAAGTCTTTGCGATCACGTTTGGCACTATCGTTGGCATATCGAGGATCATTGTTGGCGCACACTGGCCACAAGATATTATGCTCGGCGCGATCGTCGGATTACTCTGCGCTTATACCGCTGCGTATTGTCCACCAACCCAGTTGCAGCGGGTCAATAACGCATTAATGCTGATGTTTTTATGGTTAGTATTGGTGATCTGCGAGCTAGAAAAAAGCTTTGATAAGGATATTATCTGGCAAGTGTTACTACTAAGATGGGGACTGCTGTTTACCGCCGCAACTCTCTTTTTACGCCAATACAATATTAAACAGCTGTTGATACAGCGCTTTGCCTCAAAAACACAATAGACTTATATCAACGGCCTTAGCGCTAAGTCGCTATTCAATATCGCCCGCGGCTAGCTATGGATGGGCGATGGCTAGTGCTATCAGGAACTTACAGCCCCCTTCCTCTTCAGCCTCGCTGAACAGGGTGATAGCGTTTCGCCTTCGCGCCGGGAAGCCATTAATCCATGGTGACGGGCCCCTGAATATTGTCAAAACTCAGATCGCCCGAACCAGATTCAATAATGTGTAATCCTTTGCTATTGTCGACGCTAATACCACCAGAACCATCATCAATAGTGACTAAACCAGCCACATGATTAATGACTATCGAGCCAGAACCATCATGCACAGACACATCACCATTCACCCGTTGGATCTCGATACTACCAGAGCCATCCGTTAAGCTGATATCCCCGTCAATATTTTGCAATACAATACTGCCTGAGCCATCATCGATAGTTAATGTTTTAGCACCATCGATAGTGATACTGCCAGAACCATCGGTAATGATCATTTCGGCATTCACGCCACGAACCTCAATATTACCCGAGCCATCATCCAGCATGAGTTTCAAATTGGTAGGCACTTTAACCACTAGATCAATATAAGGAGAGTTGCCACTCGTGAATGAGCCCCTACTGAAGGAGTCAAAATTGGCGATCAGTTTGGCGTGTTCACCTTCCTGCACTAAGCTAAGCTCTGGCTCGGCGCCATCATAACCATAAATGTCCGCCTCTATACGCACCTCCCGGAGCCCATCAACTCCTTCAATAGTCAGTGCTCCAGCCCCAGTTTCGGCTACGAGCTGTTGCAACTGTGTGGCATCAAGTATTAACTGCTGCTGGCGGTGATAATCAAACGAGGTCATACCCGCACCGTTAACGTTAATGATGCAGCCAGCTAACGAAGCACTCAGTGCGGCACATAAAACCAAGGGGCGTAAATTCATAACTCATATCCTTATTAATTAATGTTTGCTCAAACGCTTACCTCAAATAAAGCAGACTCCATGCCAATTATTTATCTTATTGTTTTAAATGATTTAAGTTGATTTCTGCTCAAAAATTTTAATGATATTCACTAAAAATCTGCTTAAATCACAACTCGTTAGTAAAAAAGCTCATTTAATGATCGGCAATGACCCATCCCAAATCCGTACCTCTTGAGGAGCATTTACCCATGTTACCCTTAACCATACGCAATAAAAAACGCAGCCTAAGCTGCGTTGGTACAGATGATAACACCGGCCATTACTCGTCTCGCCAAACCGGATAAACCTGATATTGCCCATCATAATAAGGGCTTCGAACATAAAACCAGCGTAACCTTGCCTCGCCATCAGCGGCAAAAGCAGGGTCTTGCAACGCTTGGGTAAATTCTGCCTGCAAGCTGGGGTCGGCCTCAAGCATTTGCGCCGCCAGTGGCTCTACGGCGTAATGCTCTATGTATTCGGTGCGGGTAAATATTGGATTGAAAAAGCCCCATTGTAATAATGAATCAGGCGACTGAGGTTCTAACAGCAATATCGCCAAATCCCCCAGAGGCTGCTGCGTATCAATCTTGACGGTGCCCGCTGGCAGTGTGGTTTGTACCCCATGTGCGCTCAATTGCGCGCTTACTCGCTGACGCCCTTCATAATCTTTACTGCCAAATTGCGGCGCTGTTAATTGATATTGGGTCAACTTAAGTGTCTTAGGCTCTGTTAGCGTTGTCATACGGATCCCATGAATTGCGAGACGCTCAATCACATCAAGCCACTGAGGTGCAACATAATAAGCTGAGGGGCGATTAACCTTTATGTCAGCCAGAGTATTACCTATCACGGGTAAATTTTCGTAAAGTTTAGGCTCGCCAGTCCAGCGAACAACCTTTTCACCACTGATGGGGCTGATTTCGGTGCGGTAATCAATCCCTTTGAAATCCCATCCTTGCTGCTGTTGCTGGGCGCCCCAAGTTAAGGTAATGCGGTCGCTATAACGATACTTGTCTTGCTTAATCGCCGAGCGCAGTGAAGTGGCTTGCTTGCCCACCAATTCGAGGGTGGCCGCTAACATGACATAAGTACCAAGCACTCGTTGCTTAAACGGCTTTAAACTATGATTTTCAATTAAAATCGTCGGTAGATGCCGAGCATCACCATAACCATTTGAGTAACGTGGACTGGCATTCCATAATGACATTCCCTTACTCACATCACTATTGTCGATAGCAAACACCAAGGGACCCGGAATATGCCCTTCGCGCATTAACGCCTGCTCCACATAAGGTCGATATTGGGTATCTAGCCAACGAAAACTCGACGGGCTCAGCCCTTGAGCTAAGTTATAGCCAAAGGTGACATCATATTGATAGTCCATGCCATCGGTAACGTGCACATCGATATACAGGTCGGGCTGCCATCGATTTATCGCACCCAGCATATGCTGCATCTCTACCGCGTCGGCCTTGGCATAATCACGATTCAAATTAAGGTTGTTAGCCGCAGTACGCCAACCCATCTCTATCGGGCCACGCTGATTAACGCGATTATATTGACCACTGCGCTCATGGGCATCGACACTAAAAATCGGTACAAATAGTAAATTAGCCCCATCGAGTAGCGCCGCTTTATCACCCAATACCATGTCTCGTAGTAACATCATGCCGGCATCTTTACCGTCAATTTCTCCGGCGTGGATCCCTGCCTGCACTAACACAGTGGGTTTATCCGTCGCAGCCAAGGCCTCAGGAGTATCAGCCCCCTCTGTCGATGCTATCAGCATCCAAATATCACGCCCCTGAGGGCTCTTCCCTAGCGACACCTTGTGCAACAGGTCACTACTTGCCACCAGCTTATCTAACCAAACAAACGTCTCATCATAACTCGGGCTAACCTTAAAGCCGCCCACTTCAAATGGGGTTGCCCATGGCGCTTCGCCATCGAGTAGCAACGATTCACTCGCCCCGTGCCACACAATGCTTGGCGGTAAGATGGCATCGTTAACGTAGGTAGTAGCAATCTGCGGGGTCGCAGCGGGTTGCTCAGCCCATACAGGCAAGCCAAGCGTTAAAGGGAGTAACAGGAAAAGTATCGATAATTGAGGGCGCATAGATATTGACCTTACGGCTTATTTTTAGACAGACATATTTAACGAAATATCCTTTAAATGCAACATTCTAGCGCCAATAAAAAGCCCAGCAAGTGCTGGGCTTTTTGATACTGTTAGCGTCAACTATGATTCTTTATCAGCCGTCTTGGCGATAGCGGCATCACTACCACCATTGCGCTCTCGTTTACTGAAGATACGTTCAACTATCACGAAGAAGATCGGAATAAAGAAGATCCCCAAGAAGGTTGAACTCATCATGCCACCGAGCACACCGGTACCGATAGCGTTCTGGCTACCAGACCCGACACCAGTACTAATTGCTAATGGTACAACCCCCAAACCAAACGCCAGAGAGGTCATGAGGATCGGTCGCAAACGAACCCGCACCGCATGTAAGGTCGCTTCGACGAGACCTGCACCTTTCTCATAGAACTCTTTAGCAAACTCTACAATCAAGATAGCGTTCTTCGTCGCTAGACCCACAGTGGTTAACAGACCGACTTGGAAGAATACGTCGTTGGGCAGACCCCGACCATTCATCGCCAATAGCGCACCAATGACCCCAAGCGGCACCACTAAGATAACCGCAAATGGCACAGACCAACTCTCGTACAGCGCAGCCAATACTAAGAACACGACTATAATAGAGAGTGCGTATAGTGCTGGCGCCTGATTACCCGATAAACGCTCTTCATAAGACAGGCCATTCCATTCGACACCAAATCCTGGTGGTAATTTAGCAACCATGGCTTCGATATCATCCATCGCCGCACCTGTACTATACCCCGGCGCAGTGCCTCCCTGAATGTTCATTGACGGCAAACCGTTAAAGCGTTCTAGACGCGGTGAACCAAATTCCCATGAGCCGGTAGCAAAGGCCGAGAAAGGCACCATCTCACCTTCAGCATTACGTACATACCAGGTATCAAGATCTTCCGGCTGCATACGGTACTGAGCATCGCCTTGCACGTACACTTTCTTCACTCGACCACGGTCAATAAAGTCGTTGACGTAACTGCCACCCCAGGCCGTGCCTAGTACACTGTTTACCGCATCGATGTCGACACTCAAGGCGCGAAGCTTGGCGTGATCCACATGGATTTGATACATAGGCGCATCTTCCTGACCATTAGGACGCACACCGACCAAGTTGGGGTTTTGCGCGGCCAGCCCAAGCAACATATTACGGGCCTCAACCAACTTATCGTGGCCTTGACCATTTCTGTCTTGTAGATAGAAATCGAAACCGTTAGCGGTACCCAGTTCAATCACGGCAGGCGGGACAAAGGCAAATACAAAGGCTTCTTTCATTTGCGAGAACATCGCCATAGAACGCCCAGCAATTGACTGAACATCTTGACCCTGCTCACCACGAACAGACCAATCTTTTAAACCGACAAACGCCAAACCCATGTTTTGACCACTACCGGCAAAACTAAAACCAGAGACAGTAAACACTGAGTTAACACTGTCGCCCTCTTGGTTAAGGTAGAAATCGGTGACTTTTTCCATCACCCTTTTGGTGCTTTCTTGAGTCGAGTTTACTGGCAAAATAGCCTGCGTGAACAAGATACCTTGGTCTTCATCCGGTAAGAAAGCGGTAGGCATGCGCATGAAAATCCAGCCTACGGCCACGGTCAATGCCAAGTAGACCAGCATGACACGTCCGGTACGCTTAATCATAGAGGCAACACTGGCCTCATAGCGCGATGTCATTGCATCGAACTTACGGTTAAACCAACCGAAGAAACCGGTTTTGACGTGCCCTTCGCCTTTCGCGATAGGCTTTAACATGGTCGCACACAGTGCCGGCGTCAGGATAATTGCCACCATCACAGACAAGGCCATGGCAGAGACAATCGTGACCGAGAACTGACGATAGATAACCCCTGTCGAGCCCGACATAAAGGCCATGGGTACGAATACCGCAGACAAGGTAAGACCGATACCCACTAGAGCGCCGGTGATCTGATCCATCGACTTACGCGTCGCTTCGAGCGGGCTCAGGCCCTCCTCTTGCATCACACGCTCAACGTTCTCCACCACCACAATCGCATCGTCCACCAGCAAACCAATGGCCAATACCATGGCGAACATGGTAAGAGTATTAATCGAAAATCCGGTCGCCGATAAAATGGCAAACGTACCTAACAATACAACGGGAACCGCAATAGTTGGGATTAACGTCGCGCGGAAGTTTTGCAAGAACAGGTACATGATCACGAAGACCAAGACGACGGCTTCTAGTAAGGTATGTACCACTCCCTCAATCGACTTCTCAACAAAAGGCGTTGTATCATAAGGATAAACAACCTCTAACCCTTGTGGGAAGAACACCTTTAATTCATCAATTTTTTCACGCACACGCTCAGCAGTCGCTAACGCATTAGCGCCAGTAGCTAGCTTAACTGCCAGACCCGACGCCGGCTTACCGTTATAAAACGATTCAACCGCATAACTTTCTGCGCCAAGCTCAACACGTGCCACATCTTCTAAGAAGACCTTAGCACCCGAACTGTCTGCTTTGATGATGATTTTCTTAAACTCATCGGCAGTTTGTAGACGACTCTGAGCCGAAACCGTAGCATTTAACTCTTGGCCCGCAAGCGCAGGAGCGCCACCTAATTGGCCAGCCGAAACTTGCGCATTCTGCTCACGAATCGACGCCATAATATCTTGGCTGGTCAGGTTGTATTGGGTCAGCTTTAACGGATCGAGCCATATACGCATCGCATATTGTGCACCGAATAACTGAATTTCCCCCACACCAGCAACACGGCTAATAGGGTCTTGGATATTTGAGCCAACATAGTCGGCAATATCCGTTTTACCCAATGAACCATCAGATGAAACGAAACCCAATACCATTAAAAAGCCAGAGCTGGACTTGTTAACTTTAACCCCTTGTGCCTGCACCTCTTGTGGTAACAAGGGCATCGCAAGTTGCAGTTTGTTTTGCACCTGCACCTGAGCGATATCAGGATCGGCCTCGGCATTAAAGGTTAAGGTGATTTGTGCGTTACCAAAGCTATCACTCGTTGAGGCGATATAACGTAGATTATCAATCCCCGTCATTCGCTGCTCAATCACCTGAGTAACGGTATCTTCCATGGTCTTTGCCGAAGCACCAGGATAAACAGCATTAATCACTACGGTTGGTGGCGCAATACTGGGATATTGTGACACAGGGAGCTTCATAATAGAGAGCACCCCGGCCATCATAACGATAATGGCGATCACCCAAGCAAAGATAGGGCGATCGATAAAGAAACGAGCCATAACTTTACCCTACTTTTGTGATTGCTGATCTGATTGCATTGCGTCAATCGGTTTTCCGGTCACTGGTGCACCGGGACGAATTTTCTGTAAACCTTCAACAATCAATTGGTCGCCAACCTTAAGGCCATCGAGGATACGCCATTGATGATTGATAACTTCTGCCGTAGTGACAACCCGCGCTTCCACTTTACTTTCAGCGCCTATTACCATCGCAATGGCTTGGCCTTTAGAGTTACGCGTGATCGCTTTTTGCGGAACTAAAATCGCATGTGGGTCTGTTCCCGTATTTAACACGGCGCGGACATACATACCTGGCAGTAACACTCCATCTGGATTTGGGAACTCGGCACGTAATGTCACTGAGCCGGTATTCTCATCGACACTGACCTCTGAAAACTGCAACGTGCCCGTATGCGAATACGGCGTACCATCTTCCAAAATCAAGTTAACGTCTGCGTTATCGGCCGCCTGTAATGAACCTTGCTTCAACTTAGCCTTTAGACGCAATAGTTGCGCACTCGATTGAGCAATATCCACATTGATAGGGTCAAGCTGCTGAATTGTCGCCAGTGTTTGGCTTTGATTTGCCGTCACCAACGCACCCGCTGTTACGCTCGACTTACCGATACGGCCAGAGATAGGAGCCTGAACTTGAGTGTACTCAAGATTAATTTGTGCGGTGTTAATTGCCGCTTTCGCGACAGTAACATTAGCTAAAGCTTCCTTGTATGCCGCTTCTGCTTCATCAAATTCTTGTTGACTAATCGCATTGGTTTTCACCAGTTCTTGATAGCGGGCCGCTTTGGCTTTCGCCGAGGCTAAACCTGCATTCGCACGCGCCAAATCAGCTTCAGCACTCACTAATGCCGCTTTGTATGTAGCAGAGTCTATTTGATAAAGAGACTGCCCTTTGACAACATCAGCCCCCTCTATAAAGCTGCGTTCGGTAATAATACCGGAAACTTGCGGACGGACTTCAGCTTCAAGAAATGCTTTACTGCGACCAGGTAATTCAACCTGGATCGCTTGAGGCTGTGCCACAACCTGCATGACGCCAACTTCGAGGCTTTTAGCTGCAGCGGTTGATTGACTCGGTGCCTCTTGCTTTTCACAACCCGTTATCCATAACGCCACACTTAAAACAGAGGCAATTTTCACTATTTGCCGCATGATAACTCCTAATCAAGGCCACAACAAAAAATGCCCTACATGTAGCAGAACATACTACAGAGCAATCTTTTGGAAGCATTATTTACATTGGAACCATTTATCTCACACCTAGCCTAGGTCAACAAGAACAATAACCTACTCATTTTGTAAGTTAATGCAAATTATTATAAGTAAGTATCGAACATTGTTAACAAGGGGTTAACATTGAGCGTTACTCCCCCTCAAAAACACAAGTATGTAATAAAAGTGTGATCTAGCGCGATACAAATCACGCTTGCAACAGTAAATTTAGCATTAAGCGAACAGAACTGTTCACAATTGTTCATATTTTTTTGTCATTAGTTCATTCGGGGTATAAAAGTCATTCATAAGTTCACTTTATAGTCATCAACACAACAACACTCACCATTAGCGAGATGATTATGAACACGGTTACAAAGCTAAAATACTCAGCCCTCATTGGCAGCTTACTACTATCAGTGGTCTCCATTGCACAAGCACAAGAAGATAATGAATTATTTGGTGGCAAACTCACAACTAAGCTTACTTTCGCATCTGACTATGTGTTTCGTGGTGAATCCGAAACCATGGACGGTGATGTTCCTGTTGTACAAGGTACATTAGGCTGGGGAAACGATAACGGCTGGTACGCCGGAGTCTTCGCCTCAAATATCAAGTTTGCCGATCCTAATTTAGAAATTGTTACCGCACCCTACATGGGTAAATATGGCGAGTTTGGTGATAGCGGTATCACCTATGACGTCATGCTATTTTCTTACCTCTATCCAGGTGCCTCATATTCGAACTACACCGAATTATGGTTAAAAGTGGGTAAACAGTTCGGCCGCACCAATGTGCAGCTAGAGGTCACTCCAACACTGGATGATTGGTTTGGGGTAGATGGCTGGCAAGGAGTTAACTACGCTATACACCCTAGCTATGCATTCGATAATGGCTTTAAGGTATCAGGCAGCCTTGGTTACCAAGAGCTTGATGGCGAGGGGGCTGAAGGTTGGGGACATTGGAACCTTGGTATCACCAAAGCCTATGCGGGCTTAGACTTCGATCTACGTTACCATGGCAGCACAATGGATGCCGACCATAAAGTCTACGGCACACAAACTGAAATATTCGATGACCGGGTTGTTATTGGGATCAGTAAGAGCTTTTAATCACCATCTGATTTTTCATCCCTTTGTTTTATCTCTGCACTTTTTGCCAGCCTAAAATAGGCTGGCTTTTTTAAACAAGAATGACGACAACAAAGCACTGATGCCGCGAGCGCCAATGCGCTCTATGTTGTAATCCGTTCAATCAAAAACAGCTCAACACCTAACGCTAACAAAGGCTCGAACATAAAAATACTATAGCTAGATCATTCATTTTGGCGTTAGATTCGATTATCACCCACACTACAAGCGACGATTCGGCTAATTTCAGCCAGTGGTAAACCAGACTCCAGTTGCCAAATGTTAAACACTTTTTGCACCTGCGCCAAACCGCTCTTGGTGCTAAATCCAAAATCGATCAACTTATGCGCCTGAAAATAGCCTTTAATATCATCAGATAATAAAAAGGTATCTTTGCCTATCGCGCGTAAAAAGTAGGCCCCGGTATTGCCGCCAAGACGATTACCTCGACGCTTAAGTTCACTCCATAGACCTGTAATATCATCACTTGGCCAATCGGCGATAAATTGGGCAAAACTGCCATACTCAAGTTTAATATCGTGCACCATTAATGCATTATCATAAATGGCCATGGTTTTCTTTAAATGCCTAATTAGATTCTCATCGCTGGCCCGCTGTTGCAGTTGTTCAGGAGAGAGCATTAACACCTTATGCGGCTCAAAATCAAAAAATGCCTGCTCGTAAGCTGACCATTTATTATCGACAATGCGCCAAACAAAACCACACTGAAACACCTTTTTACAGATCTCAGACAATAGCTCTGCATCGCTGTAATGCTTAATTGCATCATTAGACACCACAACGGGCATCAAGCTCTTTAATGCCGCCTCGCCACCTTTACGTTGGCATGCCCGCATATAAATTTGCTCAAAAGATTCCAAAACAATATCTCTCTACGTTGACCCTTATCCTATTAGGACAAATACGAACATTGCCCATCGATTCTGCCACACAATACCCTCCTGAGGAGGAAATCGATCAATTTCGATGACAATCATCATGATTAACGAGCTAGTATTTTTGATTTATTTAACTGTTCAAATAACCATCAATCTGTCTATAAGTTAATGTTATTATTGAAATTAAACAATCAAGGACAGGTTAACCCTATAGATGTATCCCAGCTCTATCGCATGTTGGTATTTGCCAGCGTTGTGGAACAAGGCTCTCTCACGGCTGCAGTAACACAACTTGGGATCAGCCGTTCCATGGTGAGTCAACATCTTAAACGGCTCGAAAGCCGTTGCCAGCAGACATTGCTCCGGCGCACCACTTACAGGTTATCGCTCACTCAAACGGGACAAGAATTCTACTATTACTGCGCTGAATTACTGTTATTGGCAAAACAGGCTGCTGCGTCATTGCTGAGCACTGCAATACACCAAAGGGCGTTGGTACCACGACTCACCGACTACAACACAATACCGTTTATGCCGTACAGGGTTATCACCACACCATACCACCTAAGATTAGGTTAATATTGACGTTTTTACAGCGAAGGTTTCAGCTCTAAGCAAGGCATAGGCAGTGCTCACAGCACAGATTACACAACGCGACTTTACACACCTAGAAAGTGCCAACATTGACTCACTCGAATCCAAAAGCCGCTATCAACTCAAGTGAAAAATTCAACCTTATAGCGAAAAGCAGACTAAGGTTATAGTATCAATTGGCGGCGCATGGAGATGGGTTAAGATGGAACTGTTTTATCACCCCCTCTCTAGATATTCACAAAAAGTACTGCTGGCATTTTATGAAAAACAGGTCAACTTCTATCCTAGAATCATCGAACTCAGCGATCCTTATTCTCGCAACCGCTTCACACAACAATATCCCTCGGGTAAATTACCGTTACTCAAAACACGCTCGGCCAAATTGCTGCCCGAATCCACTATTATCATCGAATATATCGATCATCAATTCGCAACAGGCACCCAGCTAATTCCGACCGATTTTGAACACGCATTACAGGTTAGACTATGCGATCGCATCATTGATAACGATGTAAGTAATAAGCTGTATACGCTCGAAAGAATGCAAACTCGAGTCGAGCAAGTCCCCTTAAAGATCAAACAACTTGAAAATGAAATTCATGCTAGCTTTCAAAGCTTAAATGAACAACTAAGCCATTATCACTGGCTATGTGGCGATGCATTTACCATGGCTGATTGTGCTTTAATCCCGTGTATCATGGGCGCCAGAAAGCGCTTTAAGCTATATCAATTCGATCAGCTTGTGCGTTATCTCCATCAAGCAGAAACGCGTGGTTCATGGATACAAGTTCAACAAGAGATTGAGCTAGCGAAAACGACAGCCCTGATAGGCTTTCGCCCTATTCCCTAGTATTAACCGCCCATTAATTGAAGGTGAAATTATAAATTACGTTCTTTTTTTAGCTGCAAAAAAGCCTTCCACTTTACCACCTCAGGAGGCAGCTCTGGCGCAGGACCGTCGAAACCAGCCTCTTTGACCATAGTTGCAATAGGTACCTGTTTGCGATCACACACAAAGACGCCGCGCACGTGAACGATGCAGCGCAGGGTATTTTCACTAACAAACCGCTGCTCTACATAAAAATATTTTTCATCCCAACCAACGACCTTACTTTGCACTTCAAACTTTCTCAGCGGCTTAATGTCACGAATATAAGTAAATTCAGCCGCATTGACGATGGGCATCCATTTGAGCTTAAGAAAACGATTCAGTAACCCCATTTCTGCCAACATGTAAGTTCTGGCCAGATCCATAAAAGCAGGATAACGGGAGTTGGTAAGGTGAAAGTTGATATCACAATCTAAAGGTAACGCACGGTAATCAATCTTACTGGTGCCTAAAAAATCGATACTGCGACAATGGCGCACACGCCATAACATCAACCAAATCAAGCGAAAATACAGATTCATTACAATAATGTCCTTTAAAATGAAGCCGAAAGGCTAGCAGAGGTCATACCAGATAACAAGCAAGATATCGGCCTGCACTTAAGTCGTAATAGCACGCTAAACCACTGCACCTTTAGAGACGTGTCGGGCACAAAAAAAAGAGCCGTGATGGCTCTTTTAAACTCACTGTGATGCACTTTATTTAGCAAGGCTAATAAGATGCTCACCATATACCTTTACATCGTCCCAATCCGTGTAATCGATAACGGCTTTAGGGTCGGTTGGCCCATGAGTGATCTTCATGATCAGTTGGATCATCAATCTGTCATACCAACGCCAAGAGGGGTAATCGACCTTACCTGCAATGACTTTGACATCTTTAGGTTTCCAAGGTGACAACTCAATGAATTTTTGCAGATACTTATTGTTTTCAGGCACACGTTTCTCGGGATTACGCGCGACAACGTTAACACTAAAAAAGCTATTAGGTATTGAGGCTAGTTGCTGCTGATATTGAGTTGCAAAGGCAAATACCGATTTATCATAGCTGCCGTAAAGCACACATGCGCCTAAGGCAACACTATCATACTTATCCCAATCAATCGTCTCGACATGCCCTATCTGCACCACATCGCATTGATGACCTTGCTGACGAATATGTGCTGCAATTGCTTGGGTAATTTTGGCAGTATGTCCGCCACGAGAATAATAAATAAGTAACACTGAAGCCATATCACACCCATAATCAAAAACAGTTAAATCGCATTGTTACAGCTTACTGCCATCAAAACATATTAATGGATCACAAATTAGTTAAGGTTTTTGTGAAATATGCCACCTAATCATTAAAAAATTCGCGATAAGATACACCTGCTAAGATACTGATTAAACATGTAGACCCATCAATTGAGTTCGGACCGTAGACTGAGTATCATTGCCTTAACCTAGCCATTCAATTAGAGTTGTCTAATCAAGCAGAGTATAAGAGACTAACTGTATGCAAAAAGATATCGATGTAGATACCATGGTCACCAATGCTCAGAGTGCTGCCAAATGGCTCAAGGCTATCGCTAATCCCTACCGCCTGATGATCTTATGTCAGTTGCTTGATAATGAACTTAGCGTCACGCAACTCAATGAAACCGTACCACTAAGCCAATCGGCGTTATCTCAGCATCTTGCGGTGCTGCGCGCAGAAGATCTGGTGGCGACACGCAAGAGTTCACAAATTGTTTATTACACCCTTAAAAATGAGCAAGTTACCGAGGTTATCTCGATTCTCTATAAGCGCTACTGTGCCTAAAGGTGTGTAGCGCTACTCGCTGTGTTATCGCTCACTAAAAGCTTTACCAAAGGCTTTGACCTTGTCCCAATTGGTAAATTCGAAAGTACCCGACGTATCGGTTGGCCCTTTGGTGATCCACATGATGAATCGAATCATAAATTTGTCAAAAAAACGATATTTAGGGTAGTCAATTTTACCGGCAAAAACACCAAGTTGCTGTGGCTGCCACAACGACAACTGTAAGAACTTTTTCATATAGGGGTTGGTTTCCGGAGTGTTTTTTTCCGGTTTTCTGGCCACCACATTGACGGTAAAAAAGGCATTTTTCTTGCCATTTAACACGGCGCGATGACGGTTAACATACTGCAACAGTTCAGGCCTATGCTTGCCATAACGAATGCTCGCACCAATCAATACTTTATCGAAATAAGACAGGTTAACTGCCTGTGCCTCCTCTAATGAAACCATTGTTACCATCTGAGTTTCTGCCTGACAGATCTCTTGGATTTGGTCACAAATCGCCTTCGTTTGTCCATCTACTGTCGAATAAATAATTAATGTACGGCTCATCAATTCTTCCAAAAAGTAGGTGTAAATAACACCAATAAAGTAAACACTTCTAAACGACCAAATAGCATCGCAACCACGAGCACCCACTTGGCTCCATCGCCGATACTGGCATAATTACTCGCCACCTCACCCAACCCAGGACCTAAGTTATTTAAGCAAGCCGCGGTAGCACTAAAGGCAGTAATGTTATCCAGCCCCAATGCCATCAGTATCAACATACAAACGACAAAAACAAGCGCATAGGCAGAAAAGAATCCCCATACGGCATCGATCACTCGATCTGGTAACGCCTTGCCATTAATCCGAATCGAAAACATTCCCCTTGGGTGTACTAAGCGCTTTAATTCACGTGAGCCCTGCAGTAAGAGTAAGATGACTCGCATCACTTTAATACCGCCGGCGGTAGACCCACCACACCCACCAATAAAACTAGAAAATATCAGGAGCATTGGCAAAAATAGCGGCCACATGTGAAAGCTTTCGGTACCAAAACCTGCAGTAGTAGAGATGGATACCGCTTGAAACAGGGCAAAATCGAAGGTTTCTTCGGGATTATCGTAGATACCCGAATGATATAAGGTCGCAAAACAGATCAGGGTAAGCGTGAGCTGAACAACCAATAACGCCTTAAATTCGGCGTCACGAAAATAGACTTTTAAATTAATACCGCGGCGAGTAAATGCCGCAAAATGCAGACTAAAATTAAGTGCGGCAATCAATAAAAACACCACACATACCATGTTAATAGTCGTACTATCGAAGTAGCCCATACTGGCGTCATGGGTAGAAAAACCGCCAATTGCAATGGTCGAAAATGAATGACATATCGCATCAAACAGATCCATGCCAGCAAGCCAATAGGCGAATGCACACGCGATGGTTAATGCTAGATAGATATACCATAAAGCTTTTGCCGATTCGGCAATTCTCGGGGTCATCTTACTGTCTTTAACAGGTCCGGGAATTTCGGCGCGATAAAGCTGCATTCCCCCAACACCTAGTACGGGTAAGATGGCGACAGCCAACACAATAATCCCCATGCCGCCCAACCATTGCAGCAGGTGGCGATAGAATAAGATAGCCTTAGGTAGGTCATCTAGCCCCACTAAAACCGTTGCACCGGTAGTGGTTAAGCCCGAAAAAGATTCAAAAAAGCTGTCTGCAAGAGATAAGTCTGGTTGGCTAGAGAAAATAAAGGGGACAGCACCAATCGACCCTAGTACCCCCCAAAACAACACTACCAGCAAAAAACCTTCGCGGGTACGTAGGTCTTTTTTATGGTGACGATTAGGATACCAAAGCAAAAAGCCGAGCAATAAACTCAGAAAAAAAGCCTGAATAAACGCAGCACCACCGCCATCTTTGTAAATCACGGCGACGAGAGCTGGGGGAAGTAACGATAACGAAAACAACCCCATCAATAGTCCGGTAATTCTTATAATTGTTCTATATTGCATCTGGGCTTTCTATTAGTCCTTTAGCGGTATCATGCACAATCGACCATTTTCGCACACATTTATCATGCTGTTATATAAAATTTATTACCCCAATACGTAACAAAACTAAGGCAATGATCAAAAAACCTGTGGTTTATTACAGAAGCTGAGTTTATAGCTTAATTCACCAATATGAATCCTTGCTTGAATCATACTACTCCCCCTCAAACTGCACCTTCAATTGGCCCTGACTGATGGTCGCTAGCTCCTGTGCAAACGTCTGCTGATGCCCCTTGGGTATCTCAAAATGTACCAACACCTTATCTGAAAATATTTTGTCGGTGATCAGCCCTTCACCACGCATTAAAAAGTGCTCTACATCTTTAAGCTGGTGATACTCACACACCAACTGACCGGGATAACGAATTAATTTAAGTTCGGTCTCCAACTGCGTGAGCCCTTGCTTAATGCCCGCACTATAGGCTCTCACCAGTCCACCGACACCCAACTTAGTGCCACCAAAGTAGCGCACCACTATGACACCGATCTCACCAATATTAGCCCCTTGCAGGGTGGCTAACATCGGCCGTCCAGCACTCCCAGCAGGCTCACCATCATCGCTTGAGCCCATGGTTACTGTATTACAGGGCTCGGCGGCGATAAAGGCATAACAATAATGATTGGCTCCGGGATACTCCGCCTTGACGTTAGTAAGTACACACTTCAATACTTGTTCAGATGAGCAATGAAACAGTACGGAGATAAAACGGCTGTGTTTTATCTCCTGTTCTATCACTAGGCGCTGAGCCGGAATAAGGTAACTTTCACTCAACAATCATCAATCCTTAACCATTAAGCCCTAAGTTACGAGTCATATTTTCAGTATGATCATGGTGCACAATCACATTATCTTCGATACGGATGCCACCAAATGGACGTAACATAGCCACCGTATCCCAATTAATCTGTTGCCGACGAGCATCCTGCTTTAAGGCGTCAAGCAAGGTATCGATAATGTACAACCCTGGCTCTATGGTTAGCACTTGATTGGCTGCTAATGTACGCGTGCAGCGTAAAAATGGGTGCGCCTCTGGCGCAGCGATATGAGTACCGCGCTCATCATGCAAGAAGCCTCCCATATCATGTACCTGCAATCCCAGCATGTGGCCTAGCCCGTGAGGGAAAAAGACACTGGTGATCCCCTGCTCTACCAAGCCTTGCTTATCACCAGTGGCTAAATTGAAATCCAGTAGAATTTGCGCCAATTTATGATGAGTGTCGATATGCAGATCAACATATTTTACGCCGGGTCGCATCATATCGATAATCGCTAGTTGCAGTTGTTCCATCGCCACGATCAGCTCGCCAAAACGATTTTTTTCAAAAGCGTAGGTCCGAGTAATGTCGGCGGCATAACCATGAAAGTTGGCACCGGCATCAATCAAAAAAGATAAACGCTGAGCAGGCACCTGATGCTCTAGTGCGGTGTAATGTAATATCGAAGCATTTTGGTTAAGTGCCACAATATTGCCATAGGGCATCTCATTTTCACTCTGATCAACCGCATTGAGGTAAGCTTGTTGGATTTGAAACTCGCTGCCACCACCGTAAAATGCACTCTTAGCAGCCTCATGGCCTTTCACTGCAATTTCATTGGCTTTGCGCATGCAGGCTAGTTCATATTGTGTTTTTGTTGCACGGTGATAATGCAAATAACTCATTACGGCATCGGGATTACGCGATGTAAACCCTAATACTTCGGCAACCTCCAAATGTTCGCCAATATAGGCCCAGTTACCTATATCATTAGGCAAAAAATCGGCTATTTTGTCGGCCTTAGTGAGCAGCTTAACTTCAATTTCATTGGTCCAAAATGCATCTGGAAGGTCGGCCACTTTATGCCAAAAATCCACTGGACGATAAAAAATCAGCTGTGGCTTATCCTTACCATTAACCAATAACCAACAATGGGGATTATCGATAACGGGTAACCACGCCTTAAAATGTGGATTAACCTTAAACGGGTAATCCATATCGTCTAAAAACTGACGATGAGGTTGACCTGAATGGATCACCAACCCAGACAGTTTCTCTCTCGCCACAATTTCAGCAACGCGATGATTTAACTCAAGGATATGGTCAGGGTAAAGGGTAGCTAAATTTTCCATGTCTATGTTCCTATTATTATTTTATGGCATACGTCTGAATGCTTAACACCCAGGCGTCAGTGACGGCGACAATATTGGCGTCAGTCTAACATAAAGCGCAAAATTCAGCCTAACCGAAGAAAATTAAACAACCGTTTAAATTGGGTGTTGAAATTTTCTCGATTTAGACGCACACTGAGCAGCAACTGGTCAAATGATGGCCTGCTGTAAGATAGAGATTTTACCTACGCTATACAAAATCAATAGTAGGTAGTGCTCTTTAAAGCAATAAGGAAGCAAGCAATGATCTACCAAAGTCCTACGATTCAGGTTGAACAACTTGAAGACAATATCGCTCGGCTCTGTTTTAACGCCGCAGGCTCAGTAAACAAATTTGACAGAGAAACCTTAACATCTCTCGATGCCGCATTAGATGCAATTAAGCAACAGCCAAACCTTAAAGGCTTAATGCTGGCGTCTGGAAAGGATGCCTTTATTGTCGGCGCAGATATCACCGAATTTTTAGGCCTCTTCGCACAAGATGATGCTGTACTGCTCAGTTGGTTAGAAGAAGCTAACAAGGTCTTTAATAAACTTGAAGATTTGCCCTTCCCAACCATCTCAGCAATCAAAGGCTTTGCATTAGGCGGTGGCTGTGAAACCATTTTAGCAACCGATTTGCGCGTGGCAGATACCACGGCTCGCATTGGTCTGCCCGAAACCAAACTGGGTATTATTCCAGGCTTTGGCGGCACGGTACGTCTACCTCGCGTCATTGGCGCGGACAACGCGCTTGAATGGATCACCACAGGTAAAGATCAACGCCCAGAAGCGGCATTAAAAGTGGGCGCTATTGATGCTGTTGTTGCACCAGAAGCACTAGAAACCGCAGCGATTCAAATGCTTAACGATGCCATTGCCGAGAAGATTGATTGGCAATCACGTCGTAACCGTAAATTATCGCCACTCACGCTACCTAAGCTTGAAGCAATGATGTCATTTGCCACAGCTAAAGGCATGGTCTTTCAGGTTGCGGGCAAACATTACCCAGCCCCAATGGCAGCGGTTGATGTAATAGAGCAAGCCGCAGGCGCTAAGCGAGCTGAAGCGCTACAAATCGAACATCAGGCATTTCTTAAACTGGCTAAAACCGAAATTGCTCAAGCACTTATCGGTATATTCCTTAATGATCAACTCGTTAAAGGAAAGGCGAAGAAAGCTTCTAAGCAAGCTAAAACCGTAAACAGTGCCGCCGTGTTGGGCGCAGGTATTATGGGCGGTGGTATTGCCTATCAAAGTGCCAGCAAAGGCACGCCAATCGTCATGAAAGATATCGCTCAGCCAGCACTTGAACTTGGTTTAGGCGAAGCATCTAAACTACTGACAGCGCAAATCAAACGTGGACGCTCGACTCCAGAGAAGATGGCTGCAGTACTGAATAACATCACTGCCACACTCGATTACAGTGCTGTAAAACAAGCCGATGTTGTTGTTGAAGCCGTTGTTGAGCATCCAAAAGTGAAAGCCACGGTATTGGCTGAAGTCGAAGAGCATGTCAGTGAAGATGCGATCATCGCCTCGAACACATCAACTATCTCAATCAATCTATTGGCTAAGAGCCTAAAGAAACCTGAGCGTTTCTGCGGTATGCATTTCTTTAACCCAGTACACAAAATGCCTTTGGTTGAAGTTATCCGTGGTGAAAATAGTTCAGAAGAAACCATTGCATCGGTTGTGGCTTATGCGGCCAAAATGGGGAAGACCCCTATTGTTGTTAACGACTGCCCAGGCTTCTTCGTTAACCGCGTGCTATTTCCTTATTTTGCCGGCTTTAGCGGCCTACTTGCCGATGGCGCCGATTTTGCGGCTATCGACAAAGTAATGGAAAAGCAGTTTGGGTGGCCAATGGGCCCTGCTTATCTGCTCGACGTCGTCGGTCTAGATACCGGCCACCACGCACAAGCAGTGATGGCTGAAGGTTTCCCCGACAGAATGGGCAAAACCGGTAAAGATGCGATTGATGTGATGTTTGAAGCGCAACGTTTTGGACAGAAAAATGCCAAAGGTTTCTATCAGTACTCTGTCGATCGCCGTGGTAAGCCAAAGAAAGATATCGATCCTGTGAGTTATGAACTCCTAGGTAATACCTTTGGTGAACTCAAAGAGTTCACCAAAGATGAGATCATCGCTCGCACTATGATCCCAATGATTATCGAAACAGTACGCTGTCTCGAAGAAGGCATCATTGCCACTCCAGCTGAAGCTGACATGGGGCTAGTTTACGGTCTCGGTTTCCCTCCATTTAGAGGCGGTGTGTTCCGTTACATCGACACCATGGGCGTAGCTAATTTTGTTGCATTAGCCGACAAATATGCTCACCTAGGCGGTCTGTACCAAGTAACAGACAAGATGCGTGAACTTGCTGCCAACAACGGTAGCTACTACCAAGCCTAATCAGCCGGAAGGAATAGAATAATGAAACAAGCAGTTATAGTAGATTGCATCCGTACTCCTATGGGCCGCTCTAAGGCTGGAGTATTTAGAAACGTTCGTGCTGAGACCTTGTCAGCCGAACTAATGAAAGCGTTACTGGTTCGTAACCCACAACTTGACCCAAATACCATTGAAGATGTGATTTGGGGCTGTGTTCAGCAAACCTTAGAGCAAGGCTTCAACATCGCACGCAATGCCGCCCTACTTGCGGGTATTCCTAAGCAAGCCGGCGCTGTCACCATCAACCGTCTTTGTGGTTCATCAATGGAAGCCATGCATCAAGCTGCTCGCGCTATCATGACGGGTATGGGCGACACCTTTATCGTCGGTGGTGTTGAACACATGGGTCACGTGCCGATGAATCACGGTGTCGATTTCCACCCAGGCCTAGCTAATAACGTGGCTAAAGCCTCGGGCATGATGGGGCTAACCGCTGAGATGCTTGGTAAGATGCACGGTATTACTCGCCAGCAACAGGATGAGTTTGCCGTACGTTCACATCAACGTGCCTATGCGGCCACCGTTGAAGGACGCTTTGCTAGCGAAATCCATGCGATCGAAGGTCACGATGCTAGCGGTGCTCTTGTAAAGGTGTTTCACGATGAAGTCATTCGCCCAGAAACCACGCTTGAATCACTCGCAGGTCTTCGCCCTGTATTTGATCCTGTTAATGGCACAGTAACGGCTGGGACTTCTTCGGCACTGTCTGACGGCGCTTCGGCGATGCTAGTGATGGAAGAAGAGAAAGCGAAAGCGCTTGGTCTACCTATCCGCGCTCGCATTCGCTCTATGGCGGTTGCTGGCTGTGATGCAGCAATCATGGGATACGGCCCAGTACCTGCTACACAAAAAGCACTTGCCCGTGCAGGCCTCACCATTAATGACCTTGATGTGATTGAGCTAAACGAAGCCTTCGCAGCACAATCACTGCCTTGTGTTAAAGATCTTGGCTTGATGGATGTGGTCGATGAAAAGATTAACCTTAACGGTGGTGCGATTGCACTGGGTCACCCATTAGGCTGTTCGGGTACACGTATCTCTACCACCTTAATCAATCTAATGGAAAGTAAAGATGCTAACTTAGGCTTAGCCACCATGTGTATTGGTTTGGGTCAAGGTATCGCAACGGTATTTGAACGCGTTTAACGCCAACCACCCATCACCGTTATATAAAATCGAGTAGCTAATGCTACTCGATTTTTTTTGGCTGTTTCACGTGAAACAGGCTGGAGAAAAATTCGCCATTATGAGGACAATAGCCGATCAGTATCAACTGATATTCATCCATTGCCTGATAGGCCAGAAGCTATCCCACTGATTGCTCATTGGTATCACGCAGAATATGGACATCTTACAAGCAGCCAAAATAGACTGAATAATCCCCTCATCTCGGTATCTCCGTCGTGATATGTTACTTACCATGTGGGTTGCACTCGATGATGGTACCCTAATAAGCGTGATACAATTGAGACAGAAAGTAAAAATGTCGGCCTTTATCACAGTCAAGGTTGGCAAACGATAGCTAAAATTCCTTATCATGCATTGACACTTTCTGTCATGCACCGACGCCTATAAAGAAAGAGCAATGACACCAGCAACCAAAGCCTTAGATAAAGCCAACATCAGCTACAGCCTTCACGAATATCAACATGATAGCAACGCCAAAGCCTTTGGCTTAGAGGCTGCAGAAAAACTTAACCTTCCGGTGGAGCAGGTCTTTAAAACCTTAGTCGCCCAACTGGACTCAGGTCAATTGGTGGTCGCCATCATCCCTGTCGATGAAAAGCTCAATATGAAGCGTTTGGCTAAAGCCGCCGCAGCCAAAAAAGCGGCCATGGCGCCTGCCGATGTAGTGCAGCGAGCCACAGGATATATATTGGGAGGGGTCAGCCCTATCGGCCAAAAAAAACGTCTCGTCACTTTTATTCATCAAAGTGCAGTAAAACTCGAACGCTGCTATATCAGTGGAGGGCGTCGCGGCTTAGATATTGGCATCCAACCACAAGATCTTATTCATGCGACAAATGGTAAATTTGCCTGGTTAACCGATAGTGGTTCACTCGCGTAAGCCATATTAAAGGCTGTTTCACGTGAAACAACCTCCTTGAGTTCACAAAACCGTACCCACATATTGGCTTAGTCACGCCGCTAGCGTAACATTAGCTGCTTCTGTTTAAAGTGAGTTTTTCATCTTCTAAGGTTGAATATATGAGTAATCCATTTTCAGACGCCCAACACCAACTCGATGCCATGGGACTTCGCTGCCCAGAACCCGTTATGATGGTCAGAAAATCAGTTCGAAATATGAATGATGGCGAGACCTTGTTGGTCATTGCAGATGATCCGGCAACCACCCGGGATATCCCCAGCTTTTGTGAATTTATGGATCACACATTAATCGCCAGTAACACCGAAGCGGTACCATACCAATATCTGATAAAGAAAGGCCTATAGCCCATAAGAGTTTACCCTTTTAGTAACACTTGCCAGCGGAGTCGAGCACAGTTTACACTGAGTGATAGTCATCAAAAGGATAGGATAAATGGCAAGTTTACAAGGCATTAGCTATAAAGTGGTCAAGCGCGGCCCAATGTTAGAAACCTCAACCGCATTGGTCACTACCAGCAGCGGCGTTGCCCAAGATATTTTTGGTAAACCAGGTAACAGACAGGTTACAGTGCTCTCATTCGAACAATGGGAGCAGGCCTGCGAATCGCTTAACACTCAACTACCATGGACAACACGTAGGGCTAACTTATTGGTCGAAGGTGTCCGCTTTGGGCCGCAAGATGTCGGTAAAATTATGCATGTTGGAGATCTGCAGCTTCTAGTTACAGGTGAAACCGATCCCTGTAGAAAGATGCAAGCAGCCTTCCCTGGCTTAGAGAAAGCATTAACTCCAGATTGGCGTGGTGGCATCACCTGCAAAGTGCTCAATGACGCTACCATAGATATTGGTAATAGAGTGTATTTTAGTGAGCAGCTGCAATTACTTTAATCGACGCCACACCTTTATTACTTCTGAACTAGCCACTGACACAAGTGGCTTGCATTCACCCTAGACTCTATTTCGCCATCTAAATACCATTCATTTTCTGTCACATAAATTGGGTGTTACTGTTAACCAATTTATGCGATAACTAGTATTGAACTACATCGATAAAACTGACAGTACAGTGATATGAGTGTCGCCAGCACATAATTTTTTGCAGCTATACACATTTCACCATCAATAAGTAAAAACTAGCGATACTCGGCACAACGTATGCCTACGGAAACAATAACAATTAAACGGATATAATAATGCTAACACAACAAATTAAGCCCTTATGTGCAGTAATAGCACTCGCTCTAAGCCCCCAAGCATTTACACAAGAAACCACTCAAGACTCCACCAATTGGCAAGTTAATGCTCCAGCAAATGCCCCGCTTCAACAAATCAAAATAGACGTATCTGAAGGGACTTGGATGAACGTCAGTGTAAGTCCTGATGGCAAAGCCATAGTGTTTGATCTGTTGGGCGATATCTACCAAATGCCAATCGAAGGTGGCGAAGCAAAAGCTCTCGCTAAAGGCATCGCATGGCAGATGCAGCCCGTTTATAGCCCTGATGGTAAATCCATTGCATTTACCTCAGATGAAGATGGTGGCGACAATATATGGATTATGGATGCCGATGGCAGCAACCCTCGCCCAGTGACAAAAGAGACATTCCGCTTACTCAACAGCCCAGCTTGGAGCCCCGACTCACAATACCTTATCGCGCGTAAGCATTTTACTGGCAGCCGTAGCTTAGGAGCTGGCGAAGTTTGGCTTTATCATGTGGCCGGCGGCGATGGTGTCAAACTAACTGAGCGCCCTAACGAACAGAAAGATCTGGGCGAACCCGCCTATTCGCCAGATGGCCGCTACGTTTACTTCAGTCAAGACGCCACGCCAGGCAAAACCTTCCACTACTCAAAAGACTCGGTCAAGGGTATCTATAAGATTAAGCGCTACGATACTCAAACGGGTGGTATTGAGGTGCTTATCGAAGGTACAGGTGGTGCAATTCGTCCAACCCCAAGCCCAGATGGAAGCAAACTCGCCTTCATTAAACGTGATGGCTTCCAATCATCACTTTATCTACTGGATTTAAAGTCTGGTAAAAAAACCAAACTATACGACAAACTCGACCGTGACATGCAAGAAACCTGGGCTATTCACGGTGTATATCCAACAATAAGCTGGACCGCCGATAATGAAGAACTTGTGTTCTGGGCGGGTGGTAAAATTAACCGCCTAAAGGTAGCAGATAAGCAAGTCAAGCAGATCCCCTTCTCGGTTAAGACAGAGCTTGCTATACAACCGTCAGTACGCTTTAAGCAGGACATAGACAAAGATATCTTCGACGTAAAAATGCTCCGCATGGCGCAGGTGTCTCCAGACGGCAAAAAAGTCGTCTATGAGGCATTAGGTAAGTTATGGATAAAGGCGCTCCCAGACGGTAAGGTCACTCGACTCACCAAACTAGATGCAGACCTGCGTGAGCTATTCCCGCAATGGTCTCGCGATGGCAGACAGATAGTCTTCACCACTTGGGATGATGACAAGCAAGGTAGTGTCCGTGTTATCAGCGCTCGGGGTGGCAAGGCAAAGGTACTCACCCAAGAACCTGGCAAATATGTTGAGCCCACGTTTTCGCCAGATGGCGAGTTAGTCGTTTACCGTAAAGCTAAAGGTGGCAATATCACCCCTAGAACTTGGTCTCAGGAACCCGGTCTATATGTGGTCGACATCAAAGGCAAAGCCAATACCAAGATCACTCCCGATGGCTATCAGCCTCAGTTTGGCGCAGAGTCAGACCGAGTCTTCTTTTTAGACCACGATGAGACGCCACAGTTATCTTCAATTAATCTGCATGGATTCCAAAAACGGGTACATTACACTAGTAAGCACGCAACCGAGTTTAGGGTCTCACCGGACGGCAAACAACTCGCATTTGCTGAGCGCTTTAAAGTCTGGGTAACCCCATTTGCCAAACATGGCGAAACCATAGATATCGGCCCCAAAGCCAGCAACCTTCCCGTTACCCAATTAAGCGTGCGAGCAGGCGAAAGCATTAGTTGGAACAACAACAGCGATCAGCTTTATTGGACATTAGGACCAGAGCTCTATCAAGTTAACGTGGATAGCAGCTACACTACTGCAGAGAAAGAGGCTAAGTCAGAGAATCGCGAACCTAAGATCACCGATATCGGTTTTAGTAAGAAGGCTGATGTTCCACGTGGAACCATTGCCTTTGTCGGCGGCCAAGTGGTCACCATGGAAGATGATAAAGTTATCGATAACGGCGTTGTCATCATCAAAGACAACAAGATTGTCGCAGTGGGTGATGCAACAACAGAGATCCCTGCTGGTGCAGAGGTTATCGACATCAAAGGTAAGACATTAATGCCGGGGTTATTTGACGCACACGCTCATGGGGCACAAGGTGAAAGTGAAATTATCCCGCAGCAAAACTGGGAACTTTATTCCAACCTGTCGCTCGGTGTCACCAGCATCCATGATCCCTCTAACGACACCACCGAGATCTTTGCCGCTTCTGAGCAACAGAAGGCAGGTAATATCGCCGGCCCACGTATCTTCTCAACGGGTACAATCCTGTATGGTGCCAATGCACCGGGATATACGTCGCACATCGATTCGCTCGACGATGCCAAGTTTCACTTAGAACGCCTCAAAAAAGTGGGTGCATTCAGCGTCAAGAGCTATAACCAACCACGACGAAACCAACGTCAGCAAGTGATTGCCGCAGCCCGCGAGTTGGAAATGATGGTCGTGCCAGAGGGGGGGAGCTTACTGCAGCATAATCTCACCATGATCGCCGATGGACACTCAACCGTTGAGCACTCACTACCTGCAGGCGCCATTTACAATGATATTAAACAGTTGTGGAGCCAGACGGATGTCCATTACACCCCGACTCTCGTAGTTGCCTATGGTGGTATATCAGGCGAAAACTATTGGTATGATAAGACAGATGTCTGGTCACACCCTCGCCTATCTAAATATGTACCTGGTGATCTTTTACAAGCCCGTTCAATGCGCAGACCTACCGCACCCGATGCGCACTACAACCATTTCAATGTTGCACGCGTCGCCAATGAGTTAAACGAACTCGGTGTTAAACCAAACATTGGCGCCCACGGACAACGTGAAGGCTTGGCCGCACATTGGGAGATGTGGATGTTCGCCCAAGGAGGCATGAGCAATATGGAAGTGTTAAAAACGGCAACCATCAACCCTGCCATTACCTTCGCCATGGATCATCAACTGGGGTCGATTAAATCAGGTAAGCTTGCCGACTTGATCGTCATCGATGGCAATCCACTCGAAGACATTCGTGTTACCGACAGAGTGGCTTATACCATGGTCAACGGCAAACTTTACAATGCCGAAACCATGAACCAACTTAACGGTAAGAAAACCAAGCGCAAGCCATTTTTCTTCGAACTTTAATCAATTTTCAATTTAAAAATCTGCCGGAGTTTGGCCGCCAATTTTAATTTCATGAAAATTTAAAAATGAAGTAAAAATTCCATTCAAGCGATAAAAAGGGTGTTCCACGTGGAACACCCTTTTTAATGCCGTATAAAAATGCAATCAACATTCCATCTTCGTCACTTTAGCTATGGTGAATATAACAAGAATTCATCCAGCCCACTTTACTCGAAATCATGTATCTGGCTGTTGATAACAGCAGCAATCGACTAGATGATCATTTACCATGCCCACCGCTTGCATAAAGGCGTAACAAATGGTCGGTCCAACAAAGTTGAAACCGAGCTTCTTAAGCGCCTTTGACATCGCTTCAGACTCAGGCGTTTGTGCAGGTACTTGCGCTAAAGAAGTGAAATGATTAACCCTAGGTTTCCCATCGACAAAAGCCCATAAAAATGTCGAAAAATCATTACCCTGCTCTACATATGCCAAATAGCCTTTGGCATTTTTTATAATCGAATTCACCTTTAAGCGATTACGCACAATACCGGGGTTTTGCAATAAGGCTTCCACTTTCTGCTCATCAAAGGTGGCAATGATTTTTGGGTCGAAATTAGCAAATGCCGCCTCATAATTTTGCTGTTTTTTTAAAATAGTGAGCCAAGACAAGCCCGCCTGTTGGCCATCTAAGCAGAGCTTAGCAAACAGCTCTTGACTATCGTAAACAGGTTTTCCCCATACATCATCATGATAAGCCTGATATAAAGGGTCATCACTCACCCAACCACAACGCGTTATAGTCATGACATTTTTCTCAATTTTCCCCAGTTAAGATAAAAAATAACCTACATAAGCCGTTTTCAACAAGGTATAATCGAAACCATTTTCTATCACCAGCTGACAGTAGTAGACATGACGACGAAACACGACGTAAAAACATTTCAGGGATTTATCTTAACCCTGCAAGAATACTGGGCACAGCAAGGTTGCGCTATCGTTCAACCGCTGGACATGGAAGTGGGTGCGGGCACATTCCACCCCATGACTTTCTTGCGTTCATTAGGCCCAGAACCAATGAGCAGCGCCTATGTCCAGCCATGTCGCCGTCCAACCGATGGCCGTTATGGTGAAAACCCTAACCGCCTGCAACACTACTACCAGTTTCAAGTAGTCTTAAAACCTTCACCAAGCAACATTCAAGAGCTGTATTTAGGGTCACTTGAAGCCTTAGGTGTCGATATGGGTATCCACGATGTGCGCTTCGTTGAAGACAACTGGGAATCACCCACGCTCGGTGCTTGGGGACTGGGCTGGGAAGTCTGGCTAAATGGTATGGAAGTGTCTCAGTTCACTTACTTCCAACAAGTCGGCGGCCTAGAGTGTAGCCCTGTAACGGGCGAGATCACCTATGGCTTAGAACGCCTAGCCATGTACATTCAAGAGGTTGATAGCGTTTACGATCTTGTTTGGACTGATGGTCCAATGGGCAAGATTATGTATGGTGATGTTTTCCACCAAAATGAAGTTGAGCAGTCTACCTACAACTTTGAACACGCCAACGTAGAAGTGCTTTTCAAGCAGTTCGATGACTGCGAAAAAGCCTGTAACCATTTGCTAGCACTTGAAACACCTCTGCCACTACCCGCTTATGAGCAAGTGATGAAAGCGTCTCACGCTTTTAACTTACTCGATGCTCGTCATGCTATTTCGGTTACCGAACGTCAGCGTTATATTTTACGCGTTCGCACCATGGCAAAAGCGGTTGCAGAATCCTATTACCAAGCCCGTGAAGCGCTTGGTTTCCCAATGTGTAAGTAGAGGGTTATAAAGATGAAATTTGAAAACTTACTCATTGAAGTAGGCACCGAAGAGTTACCACCAAAAGCACTACGTAACTTAGCAGAATCATTTTTAGCTAACTTTACCGAAGAGCTAAATAAAGCCGAGCTGGGCTTTGAATCAGCAACTTGGTATGCAGCTCCTCGTCGTTTAGCCATCAATGTTAAGCAACTGGTATTGGCGCAAGCCGATAAAGTGGTAGAGAAGCGTGGTCCTGCCATCGCGCAAGCATTCGATGCCGATGGCAACCCAACTAAAGCCGCAATGGGCTGGGCTCGTGGTAACGGCATTAGCGTTGAACAAGCCGAACGTCTTAAAACGGATAAAGGCGAGTGGTTATTACATCAAGCTAAAGTGGTTGGCGTAGAAACAAAGTCACTGATCGCAGATATGGCTCAGCGCGCACTAGACAAGCTACCTATTCCTAAACCTATGCGTTGGGGCAGTAGCAAGACACAATTTATCCGCCCAGTGCACACAGTGACTATGCTAATGGGTAGCGAGCTAATTGAAGGCGAATTACTGGGCATAAAATCTGCTCGCACCATACGCGGTCATCGCTTTATGGGTGTAGACACCTTAGAGCTAGACCATGCAGACAACTACCTCAGCGCACTTAAAGAGCAAGGTAAAGTGTTAGCCGATTACGCTGAGCGTAAAGCGATCATTAAAGCGGGCGCCGAAGCTGCTGCCGCTAAAATCGGTGGCGTGGCCGATCTTGAAGATGATCTACTCGAAGAAGTGACCTCACTGGTTGAATGGCCAGTTGTATTGACCGCCAACTTCGAAGAGAAATTCCTCGACGTACCAGCAGAAGCCTTGGTTTACACCATGAAAGGCGACCAAAAATACTTCCCAGTATTTGATGAAGCGGGCGCACTGCTGCCAAACTTTATTTTCGTCACTAACATCGAATCTAAAGATCCGGCGCAGATTATCTCAGGTAACGAGAAAGTGGTTCGTCCGCGTCTTGCCGACGCAGAGTTCTTCTTCGAAACCGACAAAAAGCAGTCGCTCGAGTCTCGTCTTGCTAGCCTTGAAACCGTGGTATTCCAAAAGCAGTTGGGCACCATTAAGCAACGCGTTGAGCGCATTTCAGCATTAGCTGGCTTCATTGCCAGCAGCATTGGTGCAAACCAAGAAGAAGCCGCTCGTGCAGGTCTTCTATCTAAATCAGACTTGATGACCAATATGGTGATGGAGTTCACCGATCTACAGGGCACCATGGGCATGCACTATGCGCGTCTAGATGGTGAAACCGATGCTGTAGCGGTTGCACTTGCTGAGCAGTACAAGCCTAAGTTCTCTGGCGATACCGTGCCAACAGCACCTATCTCTATCTGCGTTGCATTAGCAGAGAAGCTCGATACCTTAGTGGGTATTTTTGGTATTGGCCAAGCACCAAAAGGCGCAGCCGATCCATTCGCCCTACGCCGCGCCGCAATTGGTGTGCTACGCATCTGTTTAGAGAATAACTTACCGCTTGATTTGGTTGATCTAATTGCTAAAGCACAAGCGCTTCATGGTGAAAACCTCAGCAACGACAACGTGGCAGAACAGGTACTTGAGTTCTTTATGGGCCGCTTCCGTGCTTGGTATCAAGATCAAGGTGTCAGTGTCGACGTGATTTTAGCCGTACTGGCTCGTCGCCCTACTTCACCGGCCGATTTTGAAAGCCGCATTAAAGCAGTTGCTCACTTTAGAACCCTTGAGCAAGCTCAAGCTCTCGCTGCAGCCAATAAGCGCGTATCTAACATTCTAGCGAAAGTAGAAGGTGAGCTTCCAGCCACTATCGACGCTAGCTTGTTAGTTGAAGGCGCCGAAAAAGCCCTAGCAGCCAAGCTTAATGAGCTACAACCTCAGCTAGCGCCACTGTTTGCTGCCGCTAACTATCAAGAAGCCCTTTCACTGCTCGCAAACCTACGTGAAAGCGTAGATACCTTCTTTGAAGATGTGATGGTAATGGCCGATGATGAAGCACTGAAGAACAACCGCCTAGCCTTGCTATCGAGCCTACGCGATCAGTTCTTACACGCAGCTGACATTTCGTTACTGCAGTAAGCATTAATTTTGCTAATAAAAACGCACCCTTAGTGGTGCGTTTTTTTATGACCGAGGATAATAACCCCAATCATTTTAGTGCAATGCTTGAGCGACGATACAAAGCCAAGTTAGACTTAACCCTATCGTTCCCACAACTAGGTCTAAACCGCCATGGTATCTGAAAGTATCATCTATCCTCTAGGTGAAAACGCCTTGGTGTTAGACCCTGCGCCGCGAGCCACAATCGATTTTGCCCTCCAAAACAAACTTTGCTGGATAGCTGGTCGCTGCCGAAACATAACCGGTGTTATAAATGCGGTTCCTGGGATGAATAACTTAACACTCTATTTTGATAACGCCGAACGGCTTAAATCTGGCGAAGCGATACTACAAAAACTATGGGATGAGGCGGCGCAGCATTCATTGGCGCAACGACATATCGAAATTCCCGTGGTATACGGTGGTGAATATGGCCCCGATATCAATAATGTCGCCAGTGCCCACCAGCTTAGTGTCGACGAGGTCATTAGCCAGCACAGTAGCGCCAAATACCAAGTGTTCTTCATTGGCTTTCAACCCGGTTTTGCCTATCTCGATGGCTTACCCGCCTCATTACATACCCCAAGATTGGCAACGCCTCGGCTGCAAGTACCTGCAGGCTCTGTCGGCATAGGTGGACAACAAACGGGGATCTATCCCAGCCAAAGCCCTGGAGGCTGGCAGCTTATCGGCCAAACCCATCTTAAGTTGTTTAACCCTCATCAGCCCTCACCTAGTCTATTACAACCTGGTGATATCGTGACTTTCGTTCCAACTCGGTCATTTACATCATGATCCATATTGAGCAAGTCAACAGCCATATTACTATTCAAGATCTAGGCCGCGCTGGAGTCGCCCACTTAGGCATTCCTATTGGTGGCGCAATAGATAAACAAGCGTTACTCCTCGCGAATCGTTTAGTGGCAAATCCCGACAACAGTGCAGCATTAGAATTTAGCGCGGGTGAATTTTCGCTCCGTTTTGAAACTAACACTTGGGTCACCCTATGTGGTGGGCACTTCGATGCCAGCATCAATAATAGGCCCTTATGGAATGGCTGGCGCGGTAAGGTTAATAAAGGTGAGACACTGCACGTGCGCGGTCCGAAACAAGGGATGTACGGCTACCTCGCCATCATGGGAGGCATTGCTTGTGAGACGGTTTTAAAGGGTAAAGGCACCGACATCACCAACCAGTTTGGCGGACACCATGGACGCTACCTTAGAGCCGGCGATAACTTGAACATAGAAAAAATTGAATTCAGCAATTTTAGCCGTCCAATTGGTGCGGTACAGCGAGTCAACGACGGCATCTTAAGAGCCCTTCCCGGCCCAGAATTACCGCTCTTTAGTCCATCCAGTAAAAAAGCCTTTTGGCATACGTCTTGGAAAGTCTCCAATCAAAGCAACCGCATGGGGACTCGGCTCGATGGTCACCCCCTTGCAACCGAAACCGACATTAATCTACGCTCCCACGGCGTAATGCCAGGGGTGGTACAAGTTCCACCGAATGGCCAACCTATTGTATTGATGGCAGATGCGCAAACCACTGGCGGATATCCTAGAATTGCCTGCGTGATAGCGGCTGATTTATGGAAAGTAGCGCAAATGAGACCGGGACAAGCGTTGCTATTCCAACATATCAGCCCAAGTCAGGCACAAAGTGCCAACTATGAATGGCAGCAGTATCATTATCGTTTAGCGAGGGCAATGGATGGCAGTTAACACCAAGCAAGTTGGGCGGCGTTACGCTATCGATCTCAACGCCGATTTGGGCGAGGGAGGCGTAAACGATGCAGCGTTATTGCAGATCATTACCAGCGCTAACATCGCCTGCGGCGGCCACGCGGGCGATCAAGCCTCCATGTGCCAAACGGTAACACTCGCTAAGCAATGTAATGTGCTAATTGGCGCCCATCCGAGTTATCCAGACAGAGCAAACTTTGGCCGTCAAACCATGGATCTAAACAAAAATGAGCTGTTGGACTCGCTATATGATCAAATCATCACTTTAAAGCAAATTTGCGATGCCTTAGCCGTAAAACTGCACCATGTTAAGCCTCATGGCGCGCTTTACAACCAAGCAGCTGAAAACAGCGATTTGGGACAAATCATTATCGATGTGATAAAGCGCGTCGATCCAAGCTTAAAACTGCTGATGCTAGCGGGCAGCGCACTCGTCCATCAAGCACGCGCACAACATATTGACGTTATTGAAGAAGCCTTTGCCGACAGAGCTTATTTAGCCAGCGGCGCTTTGGCCTCACGCAGCCTTGCCGGCGCCGTCATAGAAGACACGCAAACGGCGATGAAACAAGTTGAGCATATTATCAATCATCAGCCTATTAGCACCTTAGATGATAAATCGGTCATCATAAAGGCCAGCAGTATCTGTCTGCATGGTGACAATGAACACGCGCTAGCTTTCGCTAAGCTTATTAGTCAACATCTATCCCAATCAGCATATAAGCCACGAGTTTTATAGCAAACCAATTTCACTCGAGATCTGGTAAGTTAGAGGCCGATGGATGGAGAGCAATTTGCCTCACTTCCCACTCATTCTTTATCGAAGTCGATGGTCAAAAATGAGCAACAAAAAAGCCCCAGATCTCTCTGAGGCTTTTGCTGCTTAACGGTCAATAAGACTTACACGTCTAAGTTAGCCACGTTAAGTGCGTTTGATTCAATAAATTCGCGACGCGGCTCAACCTGATCACCCATCAAACAGGTAAATAGCTGATCGGCGCCAATGGCATCTTCGATAGTCACTCGAAGCATACGACGCGACTCAGGATCCATCGTGGTTTCCCAAAGCTGCTCAGGGTTCATCTCACCCAAACCTTTATAGCGTTGGATATAAAGACCACGCTTTGAATCGCCCATCAACCAATCTAACGCTTCAACGAAAGAGCTGATCTCTTTAGTACGCTCACCGCGTTTAACGTAGCCACCCTCTTCAATCAAACCGTCAAGCGCATCGGCCAGTTTCGCCATACGCAGATAATCGCTTGAATGCAGGAAGTCATACGAGAACAGGTAATGGGCGTCGATACCATGCTTACGAATAGTGATCTGTGGCAGATACACTTTACGCTCAGGATCAAACACAGCTTCGCCGCTAAAGATAAACCCACCAGACTCGGCTTCTTTTAGCGCAGCCACATAAGTGTCGCACCATTGCTTAACTTTGGCTTCATCGGCTAACAGTTCGTCAGTTAACGGAGCTTGATACAGCATGCGCTCGGTCAGCATCAATGGAAAACGCTTTTCAAGACGATCGAAAATTTGCTCGACTTCGCGATATTGATAAACCAGCTTCTCTAATGGCGCACCCGACATGGCCGGCGCATCTTTCGATGGGTGAATTTCCCCCCCATCCAATGCAAGGTTAGTCAGGTATTCGGTTAGTGCAGGATCGTCTTTTAGGTACTGCTCTTGCTTACCTTTTTTCACTTTGTACAGTGGTGGCTGGGCAATGTACACATAACCACGCTCGATAAGCTCAGGCATTTGACGGAAGAAGAAGGTCAGCAGCAAGGTACGAATGTGCGAGCCGTCGACGTCAGCATCGGTCATGATAACGATGTTGTGATAACGGGTCTTATCTGGATCGTATTCATCACGGCCAATCCCACAACCTAACGCAGTGATCAGCGTTGCCACTTCTTGTGACGACAACATCTTGTCGAAACGGGCCTTCTCTACGTTAAGGATTTTACCCTTTAGTGGCAGAATCGCTTGGTTCTTACGGTTACGCCCCTGCTTGGCACTACCGCCAGCAGAGTCCCCTTCCACTATGTATATTTCAGAAAGCGCAGGGTCTTTCTCTTGGCAGTCAGCAAGTTTACCTGGCAAACCACCTAAATCTAATGCGCCTTTACGACGAGTCATTTCACGGGCTTTACGCGCCGCTTCACGAGCACGCGCAGCGTCGATAATCTTACCCACAATCAGCTTAGCTTCGTTTGGATGCTCCATTAAGTAATCACTTAACTGCTCACCCATGGTTTGCTCTACCGCGGTTTTCACTTCACTTGAAACCAATTTATCTTTGGTTTGCGAGCTAAACTTAGGATCAGGCACTTTAACCGAAATAACTGCCGTCAAACCTTCACGAGCATCGTCACCGGTGGCGCTGGTTTTACCCTTTTTATTGAATCCTTCACGATCCATATAAGCATTCAGGTTACGGGTCAATGCACTACGGAAACCCGCTAAGTGAGTACCACCATCACGCTGAGGAATATTGTTAGTAAAACAGAAGATGTTTTCTTGGAAGCCATCGTTCCACTGCATCGCCACTTCAACGGTAATACCGTCGTCACGTTCTTGGATAAAATGGAATACTTCTTTGTTTACTGGTGTTTTATTAACATTCAGATAATCAACAAATGCACTAATACCGCCTTCATATTTAAAGAACTCATCACGGTTATCACGCTCATCGACCAAGCGAATACCAACACCCGAGTTAAGGAAAGACAGTTCGCGTACACGTTTAGCCAGAATATCAAAATGAAATTCTACGTCGGTAAAAGTTTCGTTACTTGGCCAAAAACGAATTTCGGTCCCAGTAGTCGCAGCTTCACCCACCACAGAGATAGGCGCATCAGGTACACCGTGGGTATAGAACTGCTCGTATACCTTACCGTCACGACGAATGGTCATTTGCAGCTTTTCAGACAGTGCGTTAACCACAGAAACACCTACACCGTGGAGACCACCAGACACTTTGTAAGAGTTATCATCAAACTTACCACCGGCGTGCAAAACCGTCATAATCACTTCAGCAGCAGATACCCCCTCTTCCTCATGGATAGAGACTGGAATACCACGGCCATCATCTTTAACCGATACCGAGCCATCAGAATGGATTTTGATGGTGACATCACTACAATAGCCAGCAAGTGCTTCATCGATAGAGTTATCGACCACTTCGAATACCATGTGATGTAGACCTGTGCCATCATCGGTATCACCAATGTACATTCCCGGTCTCTTACGTACCGCATCAAGGCCTTTTAAAACCTTAATACTCGAAGAATCATAACTATTCTCTGACATATTATTCTCTCGTCGGTTATTCAATTACCGTTACACACCCTTGTTCCACATGAAACACCTTTACTGGCGGTGTGTTTAACGAATCCACTATTGCCGCAGGCTCGATTGCCGTCACAAACACTTGCGCCCCGGTATCGCATAGCTGCTGCAACAACAGTTGCCTGTGTCTTGCATCCAGTTCCGATGGAAGATCATCCACCAGATAAATACTGTTTTTATCAATTTGTTGTTTTAGCAGCTTGCCCTGCGCAATGCGCAGCGCACACACGAGCAATTTAAGTTGACCTCTAGATAATGCATCCTGCACCGGCAAAGTGCCTACACGCAGTCTTAAGTCCGCTTTATGGGGACCACTCGCAGTGTGTCCCGCCGCTAAATCTCTGGGATATTGTGCCTGCAATAACGCCTGATAATCGGTTTTGCTATCCCAACCTCGAGTAAAGGAAACTTTAACATCTATCTGAGGTAAAAACTCTTCGATTATACCCTTAAGTCGTTCATTTAACGAGCCTACATATTGCTTTCGTATCTCGGTGACGATTTCGGCATAACGCACCAGTTCCCTGTCCCAGAATTGGACTTGCCGATAGTCAGTTTGGCTTTTAAGCAGCTGATTTCTATGCTTTAAAATACGTCTAACGTTAGCCCAAGCACTGTGGAAGTTTTTGTCGGTATGAAAGGCTCCCCAATCGATAAACTGTCGCCGTGCTTTGGGGCCTTCAAAAAGCAGAGAAAAACTCTCAGGAGTGATCACCTGAATAGGTAAAGTTTCGGCCAATGTCGATAATCTTTTGACCTTATCGCCATTAATTTTAACCTCGGTATCACCCGAGCGAAAACGACGTAAGCCAATTTTGTGTTGTTGATCGCCTAGGCTTAAATTAGCAAATAGCGTGAGCTTATCTTCACTGTTTTGGATGACACGCTGCGATAGATGGCTGCGGAACGAACGCCCCATGCCAAGAAAATAAATTGCTTCTAAGATGCTGGTCTTGCCGCTGCCGTTTTGGCCATAGATAAGGTTCAAACCATCGCCTAACTGCAGCTGCGCACTAGTGATGTTACGGAAAGCATCGATATGAAGGCGAGTTAAACTCATTAAATACTCAATTGATCTACCAGACGGGTACAACAAACGCCACGGCTAAGTGGCGTTACCGATTGCGTTACAGACGCATTGGCATCACAACATACATAGAATCTTCTTCAATATGGTTTTCAATCAGGGCGCTGGAGTTGCCATCGATTAGGGTGATACGCACATCATCGGAAGGTAAGTTGTTTAATACATCCAAAAGATAACTGACGTTAAAGCCAATCTCTAACGGAGCATTATCATATTCGATATCTAAGATCTCTTCGGCCTCTTCCTGCTCGGGGTTATTAGCGGTGATCTTGATCAAGTTTTGTTCGAGCTGTACCCGCACCCCACGAAACTTCTCATTCGACAAAATAGAGGCGCGTAGCAAGGCCTGTTTCAATTGGTGACGACTGGCAATCACCACCTTGTCGCCTCCTTTCGGCAACACTCGACGGTAATCGGGAAAACGACCATCGACCAATTTACTGGTAAATACCGCACTTTGAGTGATAGCACGGATGGCATTGTCACCAATCGCGATGGTGACATCGAGATCTTCACCTTCAAATAAACGTTGCAGCTCTAACACACCTTTACGCGGCACAATGACCTGCTTTTCAGGTAATGAATCGGCTAAGGTGCGATGACTCAACGCCAAACGATGCCCATCGGTTGCAACAGCTCTGAGCACATTCCCTTCGGTTTCTAACAACAAACCATTAAGGTAATAACGCACATCTTGGTTAGCCATCGAAAACTGGGTTGCATCGATGAGCGACTTTAAGGTGCCTTGTTTGAGGGTAAATTCGATTTCCGCTTGAAAGGCGTCAACATTTGGGTATTCTTCGGCAGGCAGCGTCGCCAAGGTAAAACGGCTGCGTCCCGAGCGCAGCAACAGGCGGTTTTCCTGCTGCTCTATTTTAAGTTCGACTTGATCGGGAAGTGATTTAACAATATCGAGAAATTTCTTAGCTGGAACGGTCGTCCGCCCCTCAATGACCTCACCCTCAAGCTGTGCTTGGCCAACCAGTTCCACCTCTAAATCGGTGCCGGTCAGCTTAAGTGAGTGACCACTTACTTCAACTAAAAGGTTTGCCAGAATAGGCAAGTTATGTCGTCTCTCCACCGCTCCACTAACCAGTTGAAGTGGCTTTAATAGGGCATCCCTATCAATTGAAAATTTCATGTGTTTCAATTTCCCAGATTTTATGAAGATAACGTACGGATCAAGTTAGCATAATCTTCTTTAATGTCATGACTTTCTTCACGTAGCTGCGCAATTTTTCGACACGCATGCAAAACGGTAGTGTGGTCACGACCGCCAAAGGCATCGCCAATCTCAGGCAAACTTTGGTTGGTCAACTCTTTCGACAGTGCCATTGCCATCTGTCGTGGGCGTGCCACGCTACGTGAACGACGCTTAGACAGCATATCGGCCATCTTGATCTTGTAATATTCAGCAACGGTTTTCTGAATATTGTCTATAGTGACCAATTTTTCTTGCAGAGCCAAGAGATCTCTTAACGCTTCACGCACAAAATCGATGGTGATAGGGCGACCGGTAAAGTTTGCGTTAGCGATAACACGGTTTAATGCGCCTTCGAGTTCACGTACGTTGGAGCGTAAGCGTTTAGCAATAAAGAATGCCACTTCATCTGGAAGGTTAATCCCGCTCTCTTGTGCCTTACGCATTAAAATCGCGACACGGGTTTCTAACTCTGGTGGTTCAATCGCCACGGTTAAGCCCCAGCCGAAGCGCGACTTAAGACGATCTTCAACGCCATCGATCTCTTTGGGATAACGATCAGAGGTCAGGATGATCTGATGATTTCCCTCAAGCAGGGCATTAAAGGTATGGAAAAATTCTTCTTGTGATCTGTCTTTATTAGCAAAAAACTGAATATCATCGATAAACAGCGCATCCACACTGCGGTAATAACGCTTAAACTCTTCAATCGCATTATTTTGCAACGCTTTAACCATATCCTGAACGAAGCGCTCAGAATGCATGTAAACCACTTTGGCGTTGGGATTATTCTTGATAATGCCATTACCGACAGCATGCAGTAAATGCGTCTTACCTAAACCGGTACCACCATATAAAAACAGTGGGTTATAGGCACCACCTGGGTTTTCCGACACCTGCAATGCAGCCGCCTTACCCAGTTGGTTCGATTTACCCTCAACGAAGTTCTCGAACTGGTAAGTAGGATTGATGTTGCTACGATGATTAGTCATCGTCGACGGTTCATTGGTGTTGAACGACGGCTTACCTGGGGACTTATTGGCCGACGGTATCGTGGCACTCTTTACTGAAGCAGTCGGTCGAACAGGCTGGCTCGCTGGACGGCTACCAATATCGAAACGCAACTTAGGCGCACTACTGCCCATTTGCTCAGTAAAAAATTGATTAATGGTATTAAGGTACTTGTCTCTCACCCAATCGAGAACAAACCGATTTGGTGCGTACAGCACTAGAGTATCCCCGTCCATTTCGGCTTGTAACGGTCTGATCCACATACTGAATTGCTGAGCCGAAAGCTCGTCTTGTAGTCGTCCGATACATTGCTGCCAAAGTGAAACCGCCACGTACTTATCCCCAAAAGATCATACAAAGGGGTGTATTCTATAGTGAGATCACAAGGATCGCTATCCTTTAAATAGATTTATCCCCAGTAAGATCAACTTGACTTTTTTACACAGATCCAGATCGATCGCAGCCGATCAATTTATTTTGATAAACCCGTAAAGTCAGCTTTATTAAGCGATCCAGATCGATCTATAATTAGCGGGCTTCGATCAGGCAAATGAATGCGAGATCCACAAGATGTAGTGTTCACTCACAGAGTTATCCACAACAGAGTGTGTGTTTAACCTCATTGTTCAGAAGTGTAAAAGGAAGATTTTGTCCACTTGTTGGTTTTGCTTGTTGACGGGCATCGCTAAAGTGATTACAATTCGGCCTCTTTTTTGCCCTTACTTCTAAATTTTTAGGAGTCAGGTTTATTCACCTAACAAAGACGGATTGCCATAATGAGTAAACGTACTTTTCAACCTAGCAACCTGAAGCGCAAGCGTTCTCACGGCTTCCGCGCTCGTATGGCTACTGTCGGTGGCCGTAAGGTTATCGCACGTCGCCGTGCAAAAGGTCGCGCTCGTCTTTCTGCTTAATCAGTAGAAATGCAAGTGACCAGCTATACCTTTACGCGGGAGTTACGTTTGTTAACTCCCGCGCAATTCAAATCTGTATTCTCAAATCCTATCAAAGCTTCTTCGGCTGAAATTACCTTACTTGCTATACCTAACTCAGAGCAACATCCACGTATTGGATTAACCGTTGCTAAACGTTATGTAAAGAGAGCTAATCAACGCAACAGAATTAAACGCATCATACGTGATAATTTTCGTCTGCATCAGCACGAGTTACCCCCGCTTGATATCGTTGTTTTGGTAAGAAATGGCGTACTGGATATGGATAATGCAACACTCCACAAACTGGTAGAGAAGTTATGGCGCAAACTCAGTCGCCGTTACAATGGCTAGCCACTAAGCTAATTCGTGGTTATCAAATCTTTATCAGCCCTATACTAGGGCCAAAGTGCCGTTTTCACCCCACATGTTCAACTTACGCCATTGAAGCCATTCATTTGCATGGATTTGTGAAAGGGAGTTGGTTTGCAGGGAAACGCGTATTAAAATGTCACCCTTTACATCCGGGCGGTGAAGACCCCGTCCCTCCAAAAAATAACAGGTGTAATAAATAGGCTATGGAATCTCAACGCAATATATTGCTTATCGGTCTGCTTTTTGTCAGCTTTTTGCTGTGGCAGCAATGGCAAACAGACAAAAACCCGCAACCCGTTGCTACTGAATCATCAGTGGCCGCATCAACTACTGTCGCAAATTCACACGGTAGTGATGTTCCTGATGCCGATGCTGGACTTCCAGAAGCTGTCGTTGCATCTAAAGAACTCATTACTGTCACCACAGACCAGCTGATATTAAAAATCAACCCAGTCGGTGGTGATATCGTTTATTCGGCATTAGTGGCGCATAAACTTGAACTCGATAAAGACGAACCTTTCGTTTTGCTCGAGCAAACCAACGACATCTACTATATCGCGCAAAGCGGCCTAATTGGTCGTAACGGTATCGATAGCAGCGTTAAAGGCCGTGCCCACTATTCAAGCCAAGCACAGCAATACACTATGGCCGATGGCCAAGAAACACTCGAAGTACCACTGACTTATGTGGCCGACAATGGTGTGACTTACACCAAAGTGTTTGTGTTGCATCGTGGTAAATTCAACATCGATGTAGATTACCGTATCAACAACACCTCCAGCGAACAGCTACAGGTGCAGATGTATGGCCAAATCAAGCACAGTATCAAAGAAAGCGAAAGTAGCATGATGATGCCAACTTATCGCGGTGCTGCATTCTCGACTCAAGATACCCGTTACGAGAAATACAGCTTCGAAGATATGGCTGACAAAAACCTAGACAAGAAAACCCTAGGTGGCTGGGCTGCAATGCTACAGCACTACTTCGTTTCCGCATGGGTTCCACCAGCAAACGACCAAAACACGATTTTTTCTAGCATTAGCGCAAGCGGATTAGCCAATATTGGGTTCCGTGGTGCAGTGTATGATATTGCCCCAGGTAGCAGCCAAACCATTGGTGCGCAATTCTATGTTGGTCCTAAAGACCAAGCGGCATTATCGGAAATATCTGAATCACTGAACCTAGTGGTCGATTATGGTTTCCTATGGTGGTTGGCAGTACCTATTTACAAACTACTGATGATCTTCCAATCATTTGTAGGTAATTGGGGCTTAGCGATTATCCTTATCACCTTAACCGTTCGTGGCCTGCTGTACCCACTAACCAAAGCACAATACACCTCAATGGCGAAGATGCGTAACCTGCAGCCTAAGCTAGCTGAGATGAAAGAGCGCTTCGGTGATGACCGTCAAAAGATGGGTCAGGCGATGATGGAACTGTACAAGAAAGAGAAAGTAAACCCTATGGGTGGCTGTCTGCCTATCTTGCTACAGATGCCGATTTTCATTGCCCTTTACTGGGTACTGTTAGAAAGCGTTGAGTTGCGTCATGCACCCTTTATGCTATGGATCACCGACCTTTCGGTACAAGATCCTTACTATGTGATGCCAATCCTAATGGGTATCTCAATGTTCTTAATGCAGAAAATGCAGCCAATGGCGCCAACTATGGACCCAATGCAACAGAAGATGATGCAATGGATGCCTGTGGTATTTACCGTATTCTTCTTATGGTTCCCAGCAGGTCTTGTACTTTACTGGTTAGTCGGTAACATTGTTGCGATTACTCAGCAGAAGATCATCTATGCTGGTTTGGAGAAAAAAGGGTTAAAATAACCTTTTAGTTCCAACAAACAAAAGCGGTCGGATACTAAGTATTGACCGCTTTTTTGTTTTATATAAACGCATATTTTTGCCATTCACCATCAATTTAGGAAACACAGTAATGACAACAGATACTATCGTGGCACAGGCAACCGCTCCCGGACGCGGCGGCGTGGGGATCATACGTATCTCGGGCGACAACGCCAGCAAAGTGGCAATGGCCGTGTTAGGGCATATCCCTAAAGTCCGCTATGCCGATTACTGTGACTTTAAAGATGCTAATGGCACCGTGATAGACCAAGGCATTGCCCTCTTCTTTAAGGGGCCAAACTCATTTACCGGCGAAGATGTACTCGAGCTACAAGGTCATGGCGGCCAAATCGTACTGGATATGCTGATAAAACGCGTCATGGAAGTGGGCGGCGTACGTATTGCTAAACCTGGGGAATTCAGCGAGCAGGCGTTTATGAACGACAAGCTGGATCTGACCCAAGCCGAAGCCATTGCCGATCTGATTGATGCCACCAGCGAACAAGCCGCCAAAAGCGCCCTCAATTCGATGCAGGGTGAATTTTCCACTCAGGTACATGATCTGGTCGATCAGGTGACTAACTTACGTTTATACGTTGAAGCCGCTATCGACTTCCCCGATGAAGAGGTCGACTTTCTCTCGGACGGCAAAATTGCCGCCTCGCTCAACCGTATTATCGACAAACTCGACTCGGTGCAATCGAGTGCCAAACAAGGCGCTATTATTCGCGAAGGGATGAAAGTCGTTATTGCGGGTCGCCCGAACGCAGGCAAATCGAGTCTACTGAACGCATTAGCCGGTAAAGAATCGGCTATCGTTACCGAAATAGCCGGCACAACCCGTGACGTATTACGCGAGCACATTCACCTTGATGGTATGCCGCTGCACATTATCGACACCGCAGGCCTACGTGACACCACTGATACGGTAGAGCAAATAGGTATCGAGAGAGCTTGGGCCGAAATAGAAAGTGCCGACCAAGTGTTATTTATGGTCGATGGCACCACCACCGATGCGGTCGATCCCCACGATATTTGGCCAGACTTTATTGATCGCCTCCCCAAAAACCTTGGCGTCACCGTCATACGTAATAAAGCCGATCTGACTGGCGAACCATTAGAGACCAGCCAAGAACAGGGTTATAAAGTCTTTCGTCTATCAGCAAAAACCGGCTTAGGCGTCGAGGAGCTTAAAGCACACCTTAAATCTCTTATGGGCTACCAAAGCAACCTTGAAGGTGGCTTTATCGCCCGTAGGCGCCATTTAGAAGCCTTAGAGCTTGCTAGTAGTCACTTATTACTGGGCAAAGAGCAGTTAGAGGTTTATCAAGCGGGTGAACTGCTCGCTGAAGAGCTGCGGATGTGCCAAATGGCCCTATCTGAAATCACGGGTAAATTCACCTCAGATGACCTACTGGGTAAAATATTCGGCTCTTTCTGTATCGGGAAGTAAAGTGGGCAAATAACGGAAAACAACAGCAAGCAACGGTAGATAACATACTGATTTTATTAGATCGTCACTTGCCGTTTATTGCCAAACATAGCCCCAACTTGGGCTCCATGACATGCTACTCGCACCGATTGGGGGCCCAAGTGGAGTCTAAAATAAAAATTTCTATTTAAAAAGCTATAACACTCACTACGCTTAGTTTATGACTATGTAGTTTATGACTATGGCTACACCACAAATATACAAGGTGAACGCCAAAATAAACGTAAACGCAGCTAAGAAACCTTAAACCTGTACGGTCACGATAAACCCAAAACTGCGACCAACTTATAAATATCTTCGGCTGCCAGCTATAGAACAAAGACCCGTCCGAACCCCAGCCAGAGTAAAGTCATCTACAATCATATGGTCTATTTCCCTATGTAACCAACGGGTTATCCTCGCAGCTGATGGCAGTACAATGTAACCGGCTGCGAAGGTTCTGTGGGTTATTTTTTGTCAGAGCGGAGCACCAGCTCCACACGGCGATTCAGCCGCTGGCCTGCTTCGTTGGCATTGCTGGCAACGGGGCTATACTCGCCATTGCCATGGGCTGTTAATTGGCTAGCGGGTATCTGGTATTGCTCGGTGAGCTGTTTTATCACTGCCGCCGCTCGGCGCTGTGACAGACTCTGATTATAGCGGTTGTGGCCCTTATCGTCGGTGTGGCCGACCACGTAAAAATCCAGTTTTGGGTATTGTTTAAGGTAGCTTGCCAGTACTTCTAGCACTGTCTTGGACTCTGACAGCATCTGGTCACTGTCGTAATCGAACAGCAGGCCTTCCAAGGTAGCCTTGCCCGATTGAGTAATGGCCTTGGTGAGGGCATCGAGGTCAATAACAACCCTGTCATCTTTCAGTGCCGAGAGCTCCATCACTCGCACAGTGGTGTCTGCCGGCGTACCATCGTAGCGGCCCTGAGCATAGATATCGAAATACACATCACCACCTGGGCGGCTTAGTTTAAATAGCTGATAGTCCTGCCATTCATCGGTGTTATCATCCTGATGTAACCCCATGGACTTTATCAATTCGGCATCGTCACCACAGGCTTTACCCTTGCAATGGAATACGGACTCAGCGGCCAGCTTATTGGCAGCGGCGGCGTAGTTACTGCTGATTTCAAACAGCGAGTATTCCTCTGGCATCCGATAACGTATCAAGGTGAGTTTGGCATCGAGTGGCTGGGTCTGATAACCGGCTGCAGACATACCGACGATCACAGGGACTTGGGTAAAATTGGTTTGCTTGTAGCGAGTGATGAAACTGCCGGGCATGCGGCCAAGCAGTGGATGATCTGCCGAGTCCTGACTATCTTCACTTCGTCTATCTTTTATCTCCACCTCTTGTGGAGTCTGCTGTAAAAACGCCGGATTTGCCACAATCAGATCCAGTGGCTCGGGAATAGTCTCAAGGGTAACAAGCTGTACCTTGGTGTAACGGTCCTCACGGTGAAAAGCATAGATGACGCTGTAAACATCCCCGCTGGAACCAGTTAGCTTTGCCGCCACATATGCGCCAGGATAACTGGTATCTACGGTTATCCTAGGTGCCAACTGGTCCCTTAGGACATAGGGATCACCGCAGGCTTCCTGTTGGCATTGAAACACTATCTCAGCATTTAGTTTTTTAAGTTGTGCCAGATAGTTATTGATAACAAGGTCCAGCGTATAGCTGTCTGGAAGCTCGAAACTATGTTGAGTCAGTTTTCCTGACACAGGCAAAACAGAGAGTTTGTCTCCATCAACGGCAGTAATGAGATCGAATGGCGTAAAATGAATGCGTTTTTCTGCGGGATATTTGGCATCCGGGAAGGTGCTGAAAAACGTACTGGCAGAGGCACTGAAGGCAGTAACAACCAAAAATACTGCACTCAATAAAGTATTTTGTCCCATAAAAAAATCCTTTTCAGCGGGCGAATCTTACTTTAGCGTATTAATAAGAGAATAGGATGATACGACAAAACAATTAAAGTGTCAGCCTCCGTATTTGTTTCAGCTTAATATTACCCGAGAACTATATGGATATACGAACTCGTACCAGTATACGCCTGGAGGGAGAGGGTTTTGACTTACTACCTGAGTTAAAGCAGTTTTACCTTGCGAATGGTCGGTGTTTACGCAAAGCATTATCATACACGGATGAACAGCATATCAATCGCGTGGTTTTTGTAGATTGTACACAAAAGCCAGAGCCCTGCGTCTCTTCGACGCGAAAGCCCTCTACAGCCTATATCGCGATAGTAAATCACCTCGATACTCAAATCGAAATCGAATTGCTGCGGACAGGGTTTCACGGCCAATTGATAAGAAATAGTTCTTTAGTGTTGCAGCTAACTGCTATCGATTTCCTTGTTAAAGGGGAGATGTACTTTTCACGAAAAGCGCTCTCACAATATGTATATGAAATATACAATAAAAAGACTCAAAACTCTGAAAGAATGGCTCTTAATGTCACCCTGAAAGAACGGCAAATAGTAGATTGTATTTTTAAAGGACTAAGCAATCAGGAAATCGCAAATGCGCTGAATATTTCGCTAAACACTGTGAAAATGCATCTCCAAAATATTTACAGGAAAAACAACCTTAAAGGGCGAATTCAATTAATGTCATCATACTAATTAATTACCCCTTAAGGGTGTGATACCTGAATAATTATTATCCTCCAGAGCAATTGATTCATCGAAGGAACGCTCTAATAATAACTGCGAAATTACTATCAATTGATTCAAGGAGTGAAACAATGTTCCAACGTAAAATTCGCGGTCAAGGTATGACTGAATACATAATTATTGTTGCTCTGATTGCCATTGCGGCGATCGGTGCGTTCACTATGTTTGGTGATGTGGTACGTAATCAAACGGCTTCTATGGCCGCTGAACTTTCAGGTAGTGCAAGTGAAGCTAAGACTGCCAATAGTGAAGCTGAAAAAGCAGGTAAAAAAGCGGTAACTGACGCTGCCAAGGCTGGTGGCTTGAACGCATATAACGAAACTGCGTCTAAAGCCAGTACTCGTTAATAGCGATGACATAATGGGACTAAGGCTATAGCTTTATGTGGCCTTATCCCATCTCTGCAAAGACAACGCCTATCAAAACGGAATACTACAAGGATGTCACTCAACTTGATTAATTTTCGCATAAATATTTTACTTTGTGCTGCTTTGCTTTGTGTTGCTCCTGCATCCATAGCAGAAGAAAAAGCGGTAACTGTGCAAAGCATCCTTGCTAACGCCCCTAAACCCGATGAGGTTGAATTTGCCCGTCAAGGTGTGGCAGAGACAAGCATAGAGAATGCTTGGGAGCGGCCATGTCCCTATAACAGCTCTCGTTTGCTTACTGAAGGTTCGGGCGATTTCGATGTTGACGAAGCCGCCCTGCGTTGTCGCCGCTGGCAAGATTGTAAAACAGCAGGTGCTGATGCGAGTCGGTTTACTGAAGGTTTTTTCAAGCACCATAAAACGGGGGAGGAAATTCCTCAGCAGTGGAAAAATGATGGCGAAGACTTGGCCAAGAATGATGCAGAATTTGGCGGTGGTTCGGGACATTCGTATAACTACGCCTTGAAATTTGCTGAAAAAAACTGGCGCTTGTTTGAAGGGCGCAGTGCTGGCGAAGCCGACAAACTCGTTAAAAAGCAATTCTGGCAATGGTGCGCGGTCGAACCTTTGTCTATTTGGAAAAGTAAACTAGATGATTAGAATTATTATGTATTTCAACTTCATATCAACAGTGACTTAGGTGCAAAAATGCGATTCAGAATAAGGTTATTTCAAGCAAAATTTTTACTTTGTGTCTCGCTGCTCAGCGCCGCAACGTTTTCCATTGCAGAGGAAAAAACTGGCTATGACTTGTTATTAGAAATGGCCATTCCTAAGCCCCATGAGGTTGAACTGGCGCGTAAAAGCGTAGCTGAGGCCAGTATAGAAAGAGCTTGGGAACGCCCATGTCCATATAAAGCATTGGAAGCTGAAGATGGTTCTGCCGAAAGCGACAAGCTTTACTATAGTTGTCAGCGATGGAATGACTGTACAGAGGTCGGAGGCTCCGCCAGTGTGTATACCGAAGCTTTTTTCAGAAACCATAAGAAGAAGTCAGGGGAAATAGTCATTCCTTGGGAGTTGATGCGTGATGGCAGTGCTTTTGGCATGGATGAGTCAAATTTTGAAACGACGAAGGGACAGCTTTACCGCTACGCATTGAAATTTGCCGAAGAGAATTGGCGCCTGTTTGAAGGACAAGTCCCTTTAGAGGCAAGTGACTTGGTTGAGAAGAAATTCTGGCAATGGTGTTCTATTCAGCCTCTGTCCATTTGGGAAAACGAGTAACTCTGTACATATTAATTTATATGTATTTCAATATTATATCGGTATTTTCATTGCGTTATAGCAATGAGTTCAAGATGCAGAAGTGATTGAGATAGTCGAATAGCCGAGAAAGTAAATCAGGGTCAAGGATTGAGCCATGCAAGTGTTCTACCGCTACCTGTTATACAGAGTCGCAGCAAAAGCTAATTTAAGTCGATTCCCTCACCGGCAGGCTGGGTACGCCAGTGTCCTTTTTCTGGCGATATTTGCCGCAATTGGTTTGGCGGTATTTTCTTTGTATGACTCTGGTGTGGTCGCTACCGAGCGGATTCGATTACAGAACACAGCCGACAACGTCGCCTACAGCACCGCCACCATGGTTACCCGCGATATGAATGTTATCGCCATCACCAATCGGGCCATGGTTGCCAATCAAATTGCCATCGGCCAGGTCGTAGCGCTCGCGTCATGGACGAATATGATCCACGAGTTCACCGGAAATCTTGAAACCATCGGTGACTGGATCCAATGGATCCCCTACGTCGGACCTATCATAGAAAAGCTGACCGAAGTCATGCACAAAGGTACCACAGTGCTGAGAAATGCCATCAAGACTGGCAGTGGCCCCTTTATCTTTGCCCAAGACAAGCTAATTACATTGCTGGCAGGGCTGCAGCGGGTTAACCATGAGGCGACGTTGTCTTCTGGAGCCAGTTTGTATGAGGAGGCCGTTAAGCTTAACGACCCGAATGTTCAGGCCAGCCCCTTGGTCAACGCATACAACTTTGGCAAGTTCATTCAGGCCTATCGCGGTTCAACCCGTTACTTCGAGCGTCGGCAGATCCGCAATGACCCTGTGACTGCTCAGCGGTTTGCGGAGTTTGGCAACGTGGTAAACGACTCCCGCGATCGCATGATGGCGAATCGTGGCTATAAGGTGGGGCCGCGCATTCCTGTACCAATCGGCTGTGATGGTCCTATTACCGGAAGAATTTGGGCGGAAAAATACGGCGGCACCGACTTTACTGTAACCAAGAAAAACCGTGAGTATCAGTGGAACTGGACCTCACTAGATACATTTAGTTTTTGGCACAAATATCGCAGGGGAACTTTCTGCCATAAGACCAGAACCCGGGAGTTTTCACCTTTGGGGTGGGGTGCTGCTCATGCACTGGATCAGAAGTTGCGCAGTGACAGATACACCTATAGAGATCGCAGGGGCGTTGCGGAGAAAGCCTTTCCACACAACGGTGAATGGAAGGCCGTTAACTACAATCGCAACAATAATCGTCAAGCTTGGTCAAATGCCTGGCGCAATAACAGCGCGGCCAACGGGGTATACCGCCCAACTAGGCATCAGGGTGAAAGTAAAGGGGACATTGATTATAACCTTCAAAAAACAGAGGGCCTGAGAACTTTCCTGGACTTCAAGGCCGACACCAAAACCGATATTGGCCCTGAGTTTACTGTTCTGCTTAAAAAAGATGAGTCGAAAATGCCGACCCGGAAGACGTTAGATGACAAAAATACCAAGGCTGACAGATCAGATAAGTACAAGGTCGAGGAAAAGGGCGGTATGCCAGGTCAGCAATTGTTTGCTTTGGCGTCGGCAGTCCCCATTTTCTCCAGACCCGACGAAGTAAAGTCCCGCAGTAATAAGCCCTGGATGATCAAATGGTCCAGACAGGACAAACTCAGAGAGTTCGGCAATCTGTACAATCCATTCTGGCAGACCCGCTTAAAGAAGAGTGATGACAACCTTATCAAGATGCTGATTGGTTTGGGAGTTATCTCATGAAGTCCCTGAAACAACGTGGCGGAGTACTAGCCGAATTTATTGTGATTGGTGGTTTTGTACTGATGCCGTTGGCGTTGCTGCTGCCCATGGTGTTCAAACACGTGGAAAACCGTCAGATGACAGAACAGGCAGCCCGCTATGCCGTCTGGGAGCGGGTGGCATATTTCCAAAGCAAACCCAAGAACCGCGATTCTGACACGCCGGTTAAATCTGATGCTCAAATTAGCAATGAGCTCCGCAATCGCGTGTTTGCCGATAAAAATGCAGCCATTTATCTTAGTCAAAATACCAATAAGGTGCAGGAAACGTTAAACCCCGTGCTGCAGGTAAAAGATCAGACCACGCGTAAGTGGGTGACCTTATTTGAAGAAGATAAAAATAAAGCCGGCTTTTATCACAGTAGTCAAACCAGCGAGTCAGGTCTTCCCGGTAACTTTTCTAAGGTATCGACCGCAGTTGGCAAGGTGCTCTCCATCGCACCTGATATGGATCTCAATAACAAGGGCTTCTACCGGGTCAATGTCAGCAGCAAGTTACGCAATTTTAAGTGGTTTCCCGAGCTGGGTGATAAGAGCCTGGCGATGACTCGCCAGGGTGCCTTACTTACCGAAGGCTGGATGATTGGTGGGCCTGCCGCAGCGAAACGTGAGCTTAAGTATCTGGTGCCCATTGGCGCATTCGCCGAGAAGCTGGGGCTGGAGAAACTGATGAAACTCTTGTCTGTATTGCCCATTGCCGACGAGCTGGAGTGGTTGGATTTGGCCAAGATTGAGCCGGATGCGGTTCCCTGCGTAAGACTGGGAACCTATGACCGCAAGGGGAGAGTCAGTACACCTGCCAATTGTGAAAGGCGTTTAAAGGCCAAATTACAAGAGTTGGGGCACAGGAGAAGATGATGCGGTGCATGGTGTTGGCCTTGCTGATTGCCTTTGGTACTCAGGCGCAGGAAAGCGTGCAGTTTCCCATTCCCAAGTTTTTTAAATTGCAGGTGGTTGCTGACGATCTGGTTTTTAATGGCGTCGATATGTCGATTACCGGTTTTGACACCAATAAATCTCCCGAGGAGATTTATCAGTTTTATCAGAATGCCTGGCGGGGTGAGATCAGGGAGTCGGTCTTTGGCGACTGGATTATCTATTCCCACCTCAAAGATGGCTTGCTCTTTACCGTGCAGTTTCAGCAACAGGATAAGCTGCGAATCTCGGGCACACTGGCTATTTCCAACTTGCCATCTCTGCAAAAAAAGCAGCTAAAAAGCTTGGGCGAAGGCTTTCCCAAGGCGCGTAACACCCGAGTTGCCAACGATATCAAGGCATACGATGGACTGCGCGAGTCGCGGCATTTATTGCTCGTCAACAAGATGTCTATGAAGTCGAACATGGTGTTTTACAAATCGGCCTTAACCGGGCAAGGCTGGGTATTGCAACATGGAGAATCAGCTTCTTCAGAAGGTGAGGCCCTACTTTTTGCTAAGGACAACAGCACCCTAAATTTGGTTATGACCTACAGAGATGGTCAAACCTTCATTCAGGCGATAAGGATAGACAACTGATGAAAAATCAGCGTGGATTTGGCGTAACGGAATACGCACTGGGCATTGTAATGTTAGTGACGATTTTCTTTATGCCTTACAAAGACAACAAATCGATAACCAATATGCTGATTGATGCAGTGAAGCAGGAGCATTCCGGCTACATCTATGCGCAAACGTTAAGTCAATTTCAGGTGACATCACTCAAGGCGTCGACAAAAGCTAATCCAGCCCCTAAAGCGAAAACGAAATTAGAAAGCTTTAACAAGTAAAGGAGTCACTTGTGTCTTTCCAAAAATCTAAAAGCAGTTGGTTAATGCTGACTATTGCAGTGCTTGTCGCAATAGCCGCGTTCTGGCTGTCAAATAGCTATCTAAAAAATAAAGAAGAAATATTAAAGAGCCAAATCGTACAGGAAGAAACTGAAACGGTTTCAGTGGTGGTTGCATCTAGGGCAGTACAAATAGGCGAAATCATCAGCCCGGAGAATATGGCGGTCGCCGATATGCCAGCAGCGTTTGCTTCGGCATCAACCGTTACGCCTGGGGATTTTGACTATTACAACGGCCAGGTGGTGAAGCACGATATGTCACCCGGAGAGCCTTTGCTGACCCACTATGTCTCGGGCCTTGGTATTGAAAGCTTTTCAGATCTGCTCGGTGAAGGCGAACGTGCCGTGACATTGCAAATCGATGAAATCAATTCAGTTTCAGGAATGACCTTACCGGGGGATATAGTTGATCTCATGTTGGTCACCGAAGTTGAGCCTGAAGGAGAGAGTACCGACAAGATCACCCAAATCCAGCCGCTTTTACAAAGCGTTCGTATTCTGGCTGTGGATGACATATCTCTGGTTTCACCCACTCAGGACTTTGTGCTTCATGGAATTGGCAAAGGCTCACTCGAATACTCGTCAATCACAGTTGGCGTAAAATATCAGGACGCGGCAAAGCTTGTACTGGCCAAAGAGGTCGGTGAGATAGCCTTCATGCTGCGAAATCGCTCAGACGGACAGCGACTGGCCAAGACGATATTCGACAGCAAGCAGTTAGCATCTGAAGCCAACAGTGAAGGGCAGTACCAGCTTTATACCTTATCCAGTACGTCCGGTGGCAGCCTAAAACCGGTAACAGTATCCATTGCAGGCCCAAGCACAAAAACGGGTGAACTCAGTCTTTTGAAATACAGCGCTTCCTCTCAGGCAGTGAAAAATTAGGTGACAAGGATATGTTTTTTAAGCGCGTAAATGTGGTGATGTTCCTGCTTGGTTTGGTATTGGCTCAATCGACCTTAGCGACACCGGCAAAACAATACATTGAGCTGTACATGGGACAGGTCAAAACCATTCAGGTTGGAATGGTTAAGCGGATTGCTGTGGGTATGGATACCGTTCTTGGTGCCAGTGTGATGGACAATGGCGAGTTGCTTCTGATCCCCAAAACACCGGGTTCCACTGAACTGCACGTCTGGAAAGCGGGCGAGCGTAAGCTTACAGTCACCGTGGATGTGTTGCCGGCACAGGCCAGTAAAACCCTGAAAGAGCTTCGCTCAATTTTCCGCACCTTTGAGCATGTCAGCTTCCGTCATGAGAGCGGCATAATTCTGGCTGAAGGGAAAATCCGCCCTGAGGATGCAACCTTGTTCCAGGGAACGCTGGAGAAGTTTTCCGGAGTCATCTCCATGGTCAGGGCCGAGCAAATTGAAATTAAAGATATGGTCAAAATGCAGGTCAAGGTGCTTGAGATAAACAAGAACGACGGCCTTCAGTTCGGTATCAACTGGGATAATGCCATCAGTGGCCCCTCCCTGGCTCTGGTGACCAATTTCAAACCCAACGACTATTACGTATACGGTTCTGACGGCAACAAGCTGCTGGAACTCTTTGATGGCACCCTACCTATTTCATCATCCAAAGCTTATGGTTACGGCGGCATAGCCACAGGTATTAACTCCATGATTAATCTGCTTAAGGAACAAGGTACGGCCCGTATTTTGGCAGAACCTTCCCTCAGTACCCGCAGTGGTGAGAAAGCCAGTTTTCAATCAGGAGGTTCTTACCCGCTCGCGGTGTTGAATGAGTTTGGTCAGCCCGTAGTAGAAATGCAGGACTATGGTATTCAACTGGATATAGAACCAGTTATCGACGATCAGGGCAATATCATTTCTAACGTTCGGGCGGAAATGAGCTCCATCGATTTCTCCACCGTGGTGCAGGGCGTTCCAGGTTTGCTAACACGCAATACCGAGTCGGTGGTCAATATGAGAGCAGGCGAAACGCTGGTGATTTCAGGCCTTATCAAGGTGGAAGACAGTCGTAGCTACGAAAAACTGCCGCTGCTGGGAGACATTCCTATTTTGGGGGAGCTCTTCACCTCCCGTAATTTCCAGGAAGGACGCAGCGAACTCATCATTCTGGTCACACCTACAGTAGCCAAAGTTGATGTATCGCTTCCTGACGATATTCAGCAGAATTTGACGGATATGGAAAATACCGAAGTTGATGTACCTACTTCAGATTGGTTACTGGACTGAGGAGACGTGATGTTTCAACTGAATGTTAAAACTAACAAAGGCACCCGAGTTGCGGATCAGATTTGCAAGGAAGCAAGCTGTATTTTGGGTAAAGACGAGTCTTGCTTTGTACAGCTACATGGCTGGCGAATTGGCAAGGAGCACATTCGTTTCACTCGTACCGATGATGGTCTGTTTGTCAGTGAGTTAATCCCAAGAAGTGGTCTCAGGATCAATGGCAATGCTGTCGAGACCTACGGCCCGCTGCAGGCAAAGGATTTGATTGAGCTGCATTCCTACCAAATAACGGCAAAAAATCACACCAAGCTCAAAACTAATGCCGATTCAGCTCCTGTGGCAACAGTTACGGATTTGACTGACACCGCCAAGGTGCGGGAGGTCCCGCCACCACAAAAGCTGCAAGTAAAAGAGCCTGTTGCTGCGGATATCGATCACTCCACTCTCGTCAGAGAATGGCGTAGCAAAATCCATCAGGAACTGCTTAAGCAAATGGATTTACGTCGTATAAACGTGAATACCATGACGGATGAGCAACTGCGTACTTTCACTGACACAATGATTGGCGGCATTGTGACACAGATGGAGGATTTTCCTGCAGAGCTCAACAGGCAAAATATCTCTGATCAGGTGCTCAACGAAGCGGTTGGCCTTGGTCCGCTGGAGTCTTTGCTGGCGATGGATGACGTCAGTGAAATAATGGTGAACGCAGCCGACGAAATCTTTTATGAGAAAGCGGGGCGCATTACCAAATCAGACGTGACCTTTACCGATGATCGCTCTGTGTTAGCGGCGATTGAACGAATTGTGACACCGCTTGGACGGCGTATAGATGAAAGCTCACCCACTGTGGATGCCCGATTGAAAGATGGTTCACGAGTAAATGCGGTGATCCCCCCTATTGCACTGAAAGGCCCCTGTATCACCATTCGTAAGTTTATGAATGAGCGACTCACCGCTCAGCATTTGGTGAATTTTAACACCTTGAGCCCAGCCATGGTGCAATTTCTGGATATGGCAGTGAAGTATAAGCAAAACATCATCATCTCAGGCGGAACCGGCTCGGGTAAAACCACGCTTTTGAATGTACTGTCCAACTTTATTCCGGTGCATGAACGGGTTATCACAGTAGAGGATGCCGCGGAACTAAAGTTGACCCAGAATAACCTTATTTCACTCGAAGCTAGGCCATCAAACCAGGAGGGGAAGGGGGAAGTGCCGATTCGGGAGTTGGTGAAAAACTGTTTGCGTATGCGTCCAGACCGGATTGTGGTAGGTGAGTGCCGCGGTGGTGAAGCCTTGGATATGTTGCAGGCAATGAACACCGGCCACGATGGTTCACTCAGCACGGCTCACGCCAACAGCCCCAGAGACTGTATTTCACGTTTGGAAGTGATGGTGATGATGGCCGGAGTGGAGCTGCCAATTTTGGCTATTCGTGAGCAGATCTCCTCGGCTGTTAACTTGATTGTGCAGCAAACCCGCTTTGCCTGTGGTTCACGTAAAATTGTCAGTATTTGCGAAGTGGCAGGGGTTGAGGGCAACCGGATCCAGCTCGGCGAGATTTTCAAATTCCAACAAAACGGCTACGGCGACGATGGTAAGGTGAAGGGTGAGTTCGTCTCAACCGGCATAGTGCCGCAGTTTTATGAAGAACTAGCGAAACGGGGGCTTGAGGTGGATATGGACATTTTTTCTCCCGGCGCCAAGGTAAAGGACTTTGCACTATGATTTCTGAAATTGCGCTGGTTGCGGCTTTTTTTTCACTGTCAGCCGGGGTCTTTACCTGGTTTTTCGGGTGGGTGGTTTCCAATGCCGCTGTCAGCTATCGGCGGAACTTCACGGCACAGGCCGAGATCAAGCTGTCAGATCTGTTCCTGACCATCGAGCCCGAAAAGCTGTTCATGCTGAACCTAGCGGCCGTAGTGCTATTTTTCGTTTTCACCTTTTTTCTGACTGGTAATCTCATCCCCGCAGCCTTAATGGCTGTTTTAGTCGGGGCATCTCCAGCAGTGATTTTCTCGATACTGCGAAATCGGCGGCAACAGGCCTTTATCAGTCAATTGCCAGACATGTTGCAGGGAACATCGACGGCAATGCGATCAGGCGCCAGTTTGAACCAGGCTCTAGAGTCAGTGATTTCGGAATCCAGCGACCCAATCAAGCAGGAGTTTGATTTGTTCCTGCGGGAAGTACGGGTGGGGGTGAGCTTCAACGAAGCGCTGGACAATCTTTACATGCGCATTCCGCTAATGGATCTGAACCTGGTGATCTGTGGGATGAAAATATCCAGGGAAATCGGCGGCAATCTGGCTGAAACCCTTGAACGTATGGCAAATACCCTGCGTCGCAAATTGGAGATGGAAGGCAAGATTGATGCGCTTACCGCTCAGGGACGGGCACAGGGCTATGTGATGACAGGACTACCGATATTGCTCGGCTTGGTTCTGTACCAAATGGAACCAGAGCAGATGTCGCTGCTGTGGACGGAATGGTATGGCTGGGTGGTGATATCCATCGTAGTCGTACTTGAGATTATTGGATTTTTCTTTATCAGAAAAATCGTCAGCATAGATGTGTAATTGTGATGACCTTTATTATTTCATTGGCTATCAGCATCGCCATTTTCATCGGATTCATAGCCTTTGGGCGTATTGTCAGTTTTGTAAAAAAGGCCGACAGGCAATATATGGATCCGCTGCCGCCGCTGATGAGGCTCAGTTGGCCAGTAATCAATTTCCTGTCACATTACTTCGGTGACTTACTCTCGGTGGAATACATCGAGCGAAGCAAAATTAAACTGAGACGGGCAAGTCTTGCTTATCTGATAACGGCTCAACAGTTTTTTGCGCTTAAACTATTGTCAGCATTCATGTTTATGCTATTGTCTTGGTTATGTTTTCTGATGCTGGGCAAGCCTGCAGGTATCGTGCCGCTGGCGTTTTCACTGTTCGGTTTCATTTTTCCTGAAATCAATCTCAACGATCGTAAAAAGAAGGTCGAAAAGGAGATTGTGCGCCTGTTACCAGTCTATCTCGACTTCATTACTATGGCGGTTGAAGCGGGGATGAATCTTAACAGTGCTCTGATGCAGGCCGTCGAAAAGGGCCCCCCGGGGCCACTGAACCATGAGTTTCAAAAGGTGCTTCGGGATATTAAAGCCGGGGTTGGGAAAATAGAGGCACTGCGGAATATGAGCGAACGCCTAGATATTCGTGAAATACGCAGCCTAGTGTCGTCCCTTTCCCATGCAGAAAAAAGTGGTTCAAGCGTGGGCGAAACATTGAGGATCCAATCAGAGCAACGACGCACAGAACGTTTCCAGCGAGCCGAAAAGCTGGCGATGCAAGCGCCGGTAAAACTGGTAGGGCCTTTAGTACTGTTTATCTTTCCCACCACCTTTATAGTGCTGTTTTTCCCTATCGCAACCCAGCTGTTCGAGCTATTTTCCAAGGGGGGGTAAATGCAACTTAAATCCTTGTATTTCGGTGAACGAACACTGCTGAATAAGGTGTTTTTACCACACAGTTTTTGGCAACGAGCCAGAGGCTTGTTGGGTAAGCCACCTTTGCTGGAGGATGAAGGTTTTTTATTCAACGATTGCCGCGCCATCCACATGTTTGGTATGCGTTATGCGTTAGATATCGTCTTTGTGGATGGCGATCTGAAGATCTGTAAATTGGTGCCTGATCTGGCACCGTGGCGGATGGCGTACTGCGCCAATGCCGAACACACATTGGAATTGGCCTCTGGCAGTGTCGGTCGTCTGAAACTGATACTCGGGCAACAACTGAAATTGAGATGAAAATGAAGCCAATCGTATTGTTATCACTATGTATTCTGCTAACAGCTTGTGCCGCTGCACCGAACAGTCCACAGACCGATGTACCCTTCACTGACAGACTGAAAGTCGCCGAACAGGCCTACACTGAAGCCCGTTTAACCGACGCCGAAACCTTGTACCTGCAGCTAACCCAGACAAATCCAGAATATAAAGAGTCCTGGTTTAAGCTTGGAAATATCTATGCTCGTCAGGGACGATATGAGGCTTCGATTCGTTACTATGAGAAGGTGTTGGTACTGGACAGTCAGGACGGCAAAGCCTGGTTTAACCTAGCTGTAGTTAAACTCAATCAATCACGGCAAATTTTGCAGCAAGCCGAGCAAATTCTCGCGCCAGACACCGCGGAACTACAGCAAATCAAGCTGTTAACGCAATCCCTTAATCAGGTTTCCAAGGGGAGTTAACGTGAAACGATATTTCAGTGGTCAAAGCCTGACAGAGTTTCTGGTGCTGATGCCCATTTTCTTCCTGTTGCTGTTTGGAATATTGGAATTTACCTATATCTATCGCGCTAAAACCACCTTGAATACCGCGACATTTGAAGCAACCCGTGCGGGTTCTCTTAACAACGCTCAGCTTAACCCAATGCGCGAAGCACTGCGTAAAGGCATGGTACCTTTGTATATGCAGGGCGGAACCGGGACTCTGAAAATGGGGGAGGCTTATATCAAGGTCAAGCTCGATGAAGCCGCGATGAATATGGCATCCGCAACCGTCACCATAGTTCATCCCACAATAGCCGTTTTTGACACCTTCAAAGTGAAACGTAAAACAGCTTTGGTGAACGATACTACTGATAAGGAACGTTGGATTATTCCCAATGATAGCCTGCTCTACCGTTCAGCCAAAAAAGAAACCGTTAAAATTGCCGGAAAAAATGAAAGCCTGAATATTCAGGATGCCAACTTGCTAAAAATTAAAACACTTTGGTGCTACAAACTGAAGGTGCCAATTTTACGCGAACTTCTGGTTTCAAGCCTGGGATGGTTTGGCTCTCCAGAGCAAAGAGCATGTAACGCGCTTGGCGCATTGAGTGGGCCTCGACTGGCACTGAGTTCGCAGTCAACAATCAGAATGCAGTCACATATAGTGTCTGATGGAAATTTGAAATAACAGGGATGGTTATGAACATCAAATTGCTTTTGGGTTGGTTTCTCTTAGGTAGTGCATTTGCCACACAAGCAGCATCACTCAGCGAATATAGGTTTAAAGGGGCAAAGCTGTTCAGCAACGAAAGTAAGATTCTGAACAATAGAGAAGTTCCCCTTGGCCCCCTAACATTTGCCCATCAGGAAACCAACGAACGTACTGAAGGATATTATCCTGAGAAGGCCGTGCGGATTAACGGTCAGGCAAAAGTGCGGATATTTGACTTCAGTCGACAATATTCAGCATTTCACGTAGCGCAATTGCTTGAGGATTTGTTGGATCAAAGGGGTTATGCTATTCGCTACCGTTGTCAGGAAATATCCTGTGGAGACTTAATAGGTTGGCGAGCGTCATTATCCCGCTTTATCGACGGTGTTGAGAATCGTCAGCAAGTAATTGTTGCCAGTAAAATGAATAACAACCTGTCGGCCTCATATATTGTTGGTCATGTAACAGATATCGACTCCCAACCTCGTTTGGTGATGGAAGTTATCGAGACGGCAGCCCCCATAAAGAGCGCATCAAATAAAGCGTTAACACTTAATTTCGACGTAAACTCTGCTGAGTTAACAGAGATGCAAAAAAATCAGGTTGCCAGTATTGCAGAAGTGATTCAACGTGACATCACAGGCAAATATAAAATCACCGGGTTTGCTGATAGTCAGGGAGATGAAGCGTCCAATCTCGCATTGTCCGAAGCGCGAGCCAACAGTTTGGCAAAGCTGCTCGTCGAACAATATGGCATCCCTGCTGAAATGGTTGATGTGCAAGGGGGAGGTGAAGCTCATCCGCTCAAGAGCAATAATTCCTTTGTTGGCCGGTCGGCAAATAGACGAGTTGAACTGATACCTGTCAGGCTGTAAATGTAACGGGCGTCGTTGATTCTATATGACCTTGAGATGAATTCTATTTCCAGAGTCATTAGTATCACTTACTTGAAATTAGCGCGCCCGCGCACTACATGGAAGTGTGTTAAATGAATCACCTCAAAGGGGCTTTCTTTGATTCCATATCTGCTTGCTTTGACTTAAGGACATCTAAGGTTGTTTTGGTCCGGAGCCCACGTTTATTCCCTGTTTCCAATGTTGGTGTGTCTCGGCTATAAAATGCTTAATCTCGCTGGCTGGTGGCTCTGTCTTTGAATGCATGGGCAGTGACAAACGACCAAACGTTGCTCTAAGCTTTTAAGCCCCAGAGATATTTGAAGGACGAGCAGGCCTAATATTGTCCCACTTTCCCAGATGTCCCCACTTTTAACATACTGAAAATATTCTAAAATGGGTACTTCCATGATAAAACCTGACAAAAGGTTGCACTCCACATATGCACCAATAGCTTTCTAATACTTTGAGTGGTTTTATATTTTTGGTTTCTGTATCGGTAAATAACCTCAGATCAGTTTAACGTAACACTGAAATCGTTGAATTCTGCTGATGTAATATTGAGTTGTGGCTTATTCTCTTTAAATTGATAAGTCACTAAACCACCGAACGGGCTTACTCAACTCTCAACTTGTCGAATAAAGGTTTGGTATATTGATGCGAACAAAAGCGACTTGGCTAATGATGACAACTCAACGTTGCTAAAAACCATTACTATAGATTCACCCGAAGCAAGATCAAAATAATCACGCTTTAAAGCAGGGGCACCAAAATGGTTTTCAAACGCACCAAAATTGACGTTCAATCTTACCTCCAATTCAGCCATGACATTGGCGCTATACCCGCTCAAAAATCAAACAAAAAAGTGGCGATCATTTAAAGATCTTGTCACGCTTTGATGCATAAACACTCAGATCGAGATCAATTTAATCAACAGAGATATCAACAAGTAATCCACGGGGGATCTAAAGTTAATAAACATAAAGTGGAAAGAGTTAAAGGTCTGTTTTTTAAAGAAAAAATACAGTGATGTTTTTTGTGGATTTTGATTAGCTTAGTAAATTTCAGATCTCAGTAAAAAAGTTATACTCAAAATTTATCGCTAAAAATAAGCCAGATCGCAGCGCAGATCGACTGATTAGTCGATGTCAACCATTCTACTCGCTTTTTTATACTAGATTTTCACGCTTTTTCAGCATACCAACTAACAAGCAATAACTCTGCTTCCCCAGCACTCGATCCTATATTTAGACCTTACAAATGCACGCCAATCAACACCAATCTAATTAACCCAGTATTAGCCTAAATAATTTAGATCGAAATCAATCAGGTCTTTAGGCAGTAATGACTCAATTAACATGAAGATAAACCGAGTAGGCTATGACCAACACCCACTGCGAGCGATAACACACGCAGCAACTATAGATAAACATGGCGGCATCAAGGTGGTAAAACGTCGAAAGTGAGCTCGATAGCGGAAGTTAACATGGCCAGTCGTGATATTTTGAAGTCTAAACAACCGAAGTTTAGAGAACAGCATACGCTAGCGCGGGTTTGATGAGCATAGTGGGGTGGGTAAGAGACCATGTATAAAAACAGACTCAGTTGTTACTGCCTATTACCTATTAATAGTGCAATTCAAAGCCTTTGGTTAATAGCCACTAGGGCGGTGAAGTTCCACGTGAAACTTCACCTCTCGTTTATTCCACTGTAATTATGTGATGTTCAAGATAAGTTAACCCAATTTGTAACTGAAAAACTTACGTTTATCGGGCCCGACAGCATTAGCACTGATTTTATTAGGATGTTTATATTCATCCCAACTGGCGACATTTCGCCCTTTATTTAAATGAGGAAAGTTTAAATGAGGCAAATTTGAGTGGGAAGATGGTTTCAGATCGCAAGATAGCGCGCCGTTCAAAGGTTCAACCGATAAAAATGTCATAAGCTTTGCCAAACTATCAGCATCACTAATATCAATACTAATAAAGTTAGCTTGCTCGCTAAAGTAATCAAAAACTTGTTTTTTATGATTATGATAACAATCAACCAAATGCATCGCACACATAGGATCATCCACCCGATTAATCGCAAAACAGTGATTAAAACTGCGCTTTAAAATGGGATGAAACCGCCCCGTTTTATCATCAAGGTGCACCAACATTCGACTAAGTAACATCTGCATCGATGGCACCCAAGCATCTAAAGCCCGCTCAAGATAAATAAATTTTGCATTGGGATAGAGCTGATGTAATTGCCGATAATCACTGAAACAAGGCGCGTCAGACACCACATCCGCCAACTCAAATGCCTGCTTAGTAAACGCTTGATGAGCCACTTTAAAGCCCTGTTCTAACAAAGCCACACTAACACTCGTGGTTCCTGTTCGCGGCAGACCTATGATGAAGATTTTGGCTCTATTAGGATTGCAGCAATTCGGCATAAACTTAACCCTAGTTTTAAGTGGTCTCGATTTGATGAGATGCAGTATAAGGGAATGGCTAAGTTTGTTCGAGCTTACATAGCATTATAAAAATGCGTTAATTGAACATGCCTTTATATAGCGCCTTGGGAACAACTTAGCCTTTGCAACTCTCTATAACTATCTGCAATAAAATGGAATTTAGATTTATGTTTTGATTGATTAATTGATAAGCAGAGGCTCTTTGCTAGCCAACAGATAATTTAGCGGCGTCATGCCACATTACATCAGGTATTGGATGCTCTAATCGCCATGTGATATTCATCGGTTGTGAACCGCTATAGCTGACATAATGTACTTTGCCAAAATTCACGAATCCCATAGTGCGGCCATTTTCGTCTTTTGACTGCTCTCGAACAAACAACAGTATGGTTTTCCTTAGCTTTTGTTGCTCAATATAACTCAGGCCTCGACCACGTTCTGGCCGTGCGCTATTTTGTGATTGCCAGTGAAAAAGATGCTCGCTAATGGCATAGTCGTGATACATGGTTGTCGGTGAAAACTGCTTCTCTGATTTGTTTAACGTTACAAATAAGCATTCAAGATTTTGGTCATTAATAGCAAGCACACCTTCTCTTGAAGGCGATTTAGCTACAAATGTGCTTGCACCGATTGCTGCTAAAATTTGCTCACGAGTATAACGAGAATGCACTTTCAATGCGCTGGGCTGCGCCAATTCCAAATCCATTTCTTGATGGTGTATCCGGTTGATCAGTATCGCCAATACTGCCAACAATTCTTCCTGTAACGGCTTATTGCGTAGCATCAGCAAACTAGCCGCTAAACTGTTAACGTTTAAAGCCGTACCTGACTTATCCCAAAAGTTGTAATGACACATCAAAGCAAACTGATTTTGAATAGAATCCACCCCATTAAAGACAAAATCATTTTCGCATAACTGTTTGATAAATTTTAAATAGGATAATGACGTGCAACTGAGTAAGTGGAAGTTAATCGCGCGATAATAAGCTTTAGCTAAATCGGGCTGAACTGCAGGTTCTGCAATCTTATTTCCCTGTACGGCCTCGGCTAACAAGGTCCATCCACTTTGGCCATTAATCTTTATGCGATAAATATCTTCAAGACTTACTTGCGGGTTCATGCGTAAAAAATTGCCTAACGTGAGCGGCAAGTCAGTTTGATGTTTAAAGTTTGCCATTAGACTGGTGAATCGATTGGCATTGAGCGTAGCTCGGCTAATATTACGCAAAATCATCGACTGCGCTTTCTCCTCAAGTTCAATTCGGCACCCTAGTGGTAGATGCGGAAAATCATTCAGAACTTCATCTTTAATCGACTGATTGGTTTTACCTACTAACGCTCTAAATTTCTGTGAGAAATCATATTCATCGCGTGAATTGCCAACAAAATCTAATATCGTACAGCACTGTTTATCATCGGTGAGACGCAAACCACGGCCAAGTTGTTGCAGGAATATAGTCAAGCTTTCCGTTGGCCGTAAAAATAACAAGGTATCGACCTCTGGAATATCGACACCTTCGTTGAAAATATCCACCACACACAAAATGGATAATTTGCCACTAACTAAGCTTTGCCGTTTTTCGTGGCGCTCTTCACTATTATCACTGGTCAGCACATCGGCGCTAATCTTTGATAAATTGAACTTTTTCGCCATATACTCGGCGTGTTCCTTACTTACGCAAAAGGCTAACGCCTTAATATTATTTATATCTGTTACAGTTTCAGCTAGGCTGCGAATAATACGCGTCACACGCTGTTCATTATGAGTATATAAATTGCTCAGTTCAGCAACATCGTATCGGCCACGGCTCCAACTTAGCTTGCGAAGATCTGTCTCATCATCGATCGCAAAATATTGAAATGGACATAAATGCCGTTGATTGATGGCTTCGGGTAAACGTATTTCTGCGGCAATCACACCGCAGAAGTCAGCCAAAATATCGACACCATCATGACGCTCTGGTGTAGCCGTAAGCCCCAATAAAATCGTCGGCTCAAAATGTTCTAATAGTCCTCGGTAACTACTCGCAGCAACGTGATGGACTTCATCGATGACAATATAATCATAAAAATCAGCCGCTAATGGCAGGTTATCAAGTTGCAGATTCAAGCTTTGAATAGATGCAAATAAGTGTTTGTAACTATTTGGTTTATGCTCTGCTACCCATAACTCGCCAAATTGATTATTCCTTAACACACCGCGATAAGCACTGAGGGCTTGCTGTAAAATTTCTTGCCTATGGGCAACAAATAGAAAATTGGCTTCTGGATGTTGTTTATAAAATCGCGCGAAATCGAACGCAGATATAATAGTCTTACCCGTGCCAGTTGCCGCGACGATGAGATTTTTAAAACGGCCATGAACGCTTCGTTCTACAGCAAGCTGTTCGAGGATTTCTCGCTGATGCGCAAACGGCTTAATGTCAAAATGAAATGAGCTCGATTCGGTACTACTGCCTTTTGCTTCTTTGAGTGCATTGTTTAACTTTTCTTTACTGCTCGCATCACCGCTAAAAAGCTCAAATTCGTTCGATTCCCAGTAAGTTTCAAAGGTACTGAGTGATTTATCAATGATGTGGGGAATTTCTTGGGTGGTGATCTTAAGGTTCCACTCAAGCCCGCTAGTCAATGCAGAATGCGATAAATTTGAAGAACCGATATAACCAGTATGAAAACCCGTATTCCGTAAAAATAAATAGGATTTTGCATGCAGCCTTTCGCGTTTAGTGTTGTAACTTAATTTTACTTGGGTATTGGGTAAACTGGCTAGAAACTCGACGGCCTTAGCATCAGTCGCGCCCATATAAGATGTCGTGATGATGCGTAACTCTTTACCACTGCGCGTAAATTCCTCAAGTTCATTTTTGAAGATACGAATACCCGCCCACTTGATAAATGACACCAGCCAATAGATTTTATCTGATGAGCGGATCTCACGTTTAAGCTCACTTTCAAGCGATAATCCCGCATTACTACCACAAAAAAGCTCACTCTGAGTGAGCCCTGTTAATGGAAATATGGCGGCCGTATATTTAGGTAAATCAGTTGCAATAGGATTTTGCTTGTTAAAGAGAGCCGTGAGTATCCGGCCTTGGCTATCGATGAGATTTTCATCAATAAAATCATCATCGTTAATGTGCTCTTTGAGCCACATCACTAACCGATTAGCCAAACTGATTTGATTGATAACTTGGTTTTCATCTGCGGGAACAGAATTAATCACATATTCAATGACTTTAGTCAAAAAACGTGAGAGCCAAACACTTGCCTCAGCAACTTCTAGCTTCCTTTCCCCAACAAAAAATATGTCCTTATCTAAGCGCTGCTCAATGAGTTGAGTAATAAGCTTTTCGTAAATCCCGACCTGTTCCATAGCCAGATATGCCCCAAGACTAACAATCAAAGTGCTAGTGAATATATCACATAAGAAATTGATTCAAGATGATATTTTATATAATGGCTTTATATTTAGCTTAGGGATAAATACCACTTAGACTTTGACTCATAATATCCACAGCGCAAACCTGTTTAGCCTTGAGTAAAATACACAGTAGAAATAGTATTGCTCAGCTCACCAGCTTTCAGGCATTAGCCACTAATCACTAATATTAAACTGTGAAGCTCAACTAAAAATACGCAGTTAATTCCACCATCGTAAACCTGCCCTGCCAGTGATTTATGGATTTAAATCCCTTGTCACTTTCATTTTTAATCGATCGCTGTAAAATCCGCGCCTTGTTTTAGTCTTTAACCTTAAGCAGTCCATTTTTGATGATCGATCTCAACCTACTACCACTCTATTTAACCACTGTAATTGCGCTGCTGCTGATCCCTGGCCCTGACATGCTATTAATCGCCAGTTCTAGCCTAAGCTATGGTAAAAAGGTGGGGGTTTATGCCAGCTTTGGTAATGCCACATCGGGGCTTATTTTGACATTGCTGGCGGCACTGGGCGTTTCTGCAGTCATAGCGGTTAATCCATTAGCTTTAGAACTACTTCGTATATTAGGTGCCGCCTACTTATTGAAGATGGGATGGGATTGTATTCGCAGCAGTGCGGCCGATGCCCCGCAAATTGAGCAACAAGATAATATTGCTAAACAATTGTACCGACGTGCGGTGATGAGCAATCTGCTCAATCCTAAAGCGTTGATCTTTTTTGTATTGTTTTTACCTCAATTTGTCTCGACTCAGCTAGCTACGAGCTCTGGCCAGCAAATGTTAGTCTTAGGTCTATTACTCAATGTAATGGGATTACTATTTAATCTATTATTGGTCGCTATGGTGGGTACATTAGGTAAGTCATTACTTAATAATGATAAATTTAGACAAAATCAAAATAAGTTTATGGGGATCATCTTTTTTGCTTTAGCCATTTGGCTTTTGGTATCACAGGTTAAAAGTATTAGTTAACCCAGCTTTAACGCGTTGTTGGCTGCTGTACTTATATAAGCTTACTAGTATGAATATCAGCTTATGGGCAATTAGCCGCCGACCAACGCACGCCTTTTACCTGCTAATTACCCGGTGTTGTTTAAACCACACTTTGACACGGACTAATGAAAGTAAAGCCGCCTCACCTGAGTGTTCAAAACACTCAATAATGCTAAAAGTCGTCTATTGAAGTAGTGGCGATTCAGCCATTAAGTCATAGCCACAAAATAAACGACTTAACCACCCCATTCTTTCCCCTATAAACAGCTATCACTGAGCGCCCAGCGCTTGCCTCTTTTACTACACTGTTAATGATTGATAAATCTGCAGCGCTATACCATTCGTCACTTGGTGCCATGACTAACCTTCCTTTAGCCTAATATTAATGATGGCTCCGACAAATAATGACGATTAAGTATCCACAGATTTAGGTGAACTATCGTCACCGTTTTGTACGTATATAATCAACTAACCTGCAAATAGAAATGGATCTTTATGTTAGATAAAAGCCAGCTGAGCAATAGACCCAAGATGCTCGATCAACAAGCTGAAATCGCCAAATTTGATGCTCTAGCGCGGGAGTGGCGCGATCCTAAAGGTAAATTTAAGCACGTATTAGCCTTTAATCAGACTCGCTTAACCGCCATAGAAGATGCCATAGCAGGTCATTATCAACGAGATTTAACTCAAGACGTCTGCTTCGAAGGTTTGTCGATCTTGGATATTGGTTGTGGTGTAGGCCTACTATGCGAACCGTTAGCCAGTCAGGGCGCCGATGTCACCGGTATCGATGCCAGCGCCCATAATGTGTTATTGGCACAACGACATGCTAAAAGTTGGTCGATCAAAGTCGAGTATCAACATTGCTTAGCCGATGATTTACTGAATAAACCACTCCAATATGATGTGATTTTAAATACCGAAGTGATTGAACATGTCGACGACCAACGCCAGTTAATCGATGTGTGTTGTCAGCTGTTAAAACCAGGAGGATTATTGGTGATGGCGACCCTCAATCGCACGATAAAATCCTATCTTATCGCCATTATCGGGGCTGAGTATGTCATGGGGTACCTACCCAAGGGCACTCATGATTGGCGTCATTTTGTGAAGCCACAAGAGATAGATAACATGATATCGCGCCACGGATTAACCACCATAAAAGTGGAAGGAATGCGCTTTAACCCATTTTTCAACCAATGGAAAACCAGCCGCCAACCCGACGTAAACTATTTGCTCTATGCCCAAAAACCGCTTTAAAACTGGCTAGCAGAGACCCCTATCACATTATGTGGTATGGCATTTATTTATCGTTATAAGCTACTTACCTACAAGACCTAAATGGGCTTTTCACTTATGATGCCATAATGGCTTAGATTGACATTAACTCGGTTTTAATCGGTTAATGCAGCATAAAGCTTAATCATCTTATGACTCAATATAGGAAAAATAATGGCAAAAATAGAACTGATTGTCGGTACAACACTGGGCAGTGCCGAGTATGTTGCCGATGAATTAGCGGCACAATTAGAGGCTTTAGATCACCAAACTCAGGTGCATTTAACTCCAGAACTGAGCGATCTTGACCCTAAATGCCTATGGTTAATCGTGTCATCAACCCATGGTGCAGGCGATCTACCTGACAATATTCAGCCTTTTTACGAAGAAATCGTAGCCAAAAACCCCGATCTTAGTCGAACCAAATATGCTTTGTGTGCCATTGGCGACTCCAGCTATGACACTTTTTGCCAAGGGCCTGAAAAATTAATTGAAGCGATCGAAAATTGCGGTGCACAAGTCTATGTGGATAAGATCCAGATCGATGTGCAATACGATCCCATCCCTGAAGAGCCAGCTCAGGCTTGGTTAAGCATCTGGCAAGATCATCTCTAACGATCCCATATCCGTATAACTTGAGTAATAGCCCACAGATTAGATCAACCTTATCCACATATTACGTTTAAAAATGATAAATGTGTGGATAAGCTATTATTTGATCATGATCTAACTCTGTATTATTCACTGCCCCCGATGACCAAAGATCCCCCTTGTGGATAAGTAGGCGATCTATCCCCAAGCTTACGCCAGTTAGATCGCGATCAGATCACAGGATCAAAGTGACGCGATCCATTGATATAAAAGGTGAATTAGAGTTATCCACCGAAAAGTGCAATCCTAATAGTAAACATAATAAAGGATCTATATAAAGATCTTAAGATCTATTAAGCAGATCCACTTGAGATCGAAAGGACTAAATTGATCTTTCACCAAATGCCTTCCAAGTGCTAAAATACTCGGCTACTCGATGGTTCGTTTGTCGGTAGCAAATATCAATCTACTTTCAATTTCGATACAGGTTTTATTTAAGGTACTGTGATGCATTTTCATGAACGGTTTGATGTAATTGTTGTAGGTGGCGGTCATGCCGGAACCGAAGCTGCATTGGCATCTGCTAGGATGGGGTCAAAAACATTATTGTTGACCCACAACATTGATACCTTGGGACAAATGTCCTGTAATCCGGCAATTGGTGGGATTGGTAAAGGCCATTTAGTTAAAGAAATCGACGCCTTAGGTGGCGCTATGGCCATAGCGACAGACCATGCGGGTATTCAATTTAGAACCCTAAATTCGAGCAAAGGCCCCGCTGTTAGAGCCACCAGAGCTCAAGCTGACAGAGCCCTTTATCGAGCTAAGATCCAACAGATTTTACAAAACCAACTTAATTTACGTTTATTTCAACAAGCGGTAGATGATCTCATTGTTGAAAACGATCGCGTTGTAGGGGTTGTAACCCAAATGGGCTTAGCATTTGAAGCACCTGCGGTAGTGTTAACTGCTGGAACCTTCCTGAGCGGTAAAATTCATATCGGGCTAGAAAACTACAGCGGAGGACGCGCTGGCGATCCACCATCGATCTCTTTGGCGCAGCGATTACAAGAACTGCCTATCCGTGTAGGACGTTTAAAAACGGGTACGCCACCACGTATCGATGCCAATACCATTAATTTTGACTTGATGAGCGAACAAAAAGGTGATGATCCATTACCTGTAATGTCGTTTATCGGTGATGTAAAAGATCATCCTCGTCAGGTCTCTTGCTATGTAACCCATACTAACGAGCGTACCCACGACATTATTCGTAGCGGACTCGACAGAAGCCCGATGTATTCAGGCGTCATCGAAGGTATTGGTCCACGTTATTGCCCATCGATTGAAGATAAGATCAATCGCTTTGCAGACAAGACCTCACATCAAATTTTTATTGAGCCAGAAGGGCTTAATACTAACGAGATCTACCCTAATGGTATCTCGACCAGTTTACCTTTTGATGTGCAGTTAAACTTGGTCCGTTCGATCCAAGGCATGGAGAATGCGCAGATTATTCGCCCTGGCTATGCCATCGAATATGATTATTTTGATCCGCGCGATCTCAAAAACTCACTCGAAACTAAAGCAATAAGCGGACTCTTCTTTGCTGGCCAAATCAATGGCACCACAGGTTACGAAGAGGCTGGCGCTCAGGGTTTACTTGCTGGCATGAATGCATCACTGCAGGTGCAAGGCAAAGAGTCTTGGTGTCCACGTCGTGATGAAGCCTATCTTGGTGTTCTGGTTGATGATCTATCAACCCTTGGCACTAAAGAGCCCTACCGCATGTTTACTAGCCGCGCGGAATACCGTTTATTACTGCGTGAAGACAATGCCGATCTGCGCTTAACCGAGAAAGGTCGTGAACTGGGATTGGTTGATGATAACCGGTGGGCTAAATTTAATGCTAAGCGTGAAGCCATTGAGCTAGAACTTCAGCGTTTACGCAGTCAGTGGATCCACCCTAATTCACCTTTGGTCGATGCGTTAAATCCACACCTTAATACGCCCATTACGCGTGAAGCGACTTTTGAAGATTTACTACGTCGTCCTGAGTTAGATTATCCTAAGTTGATGAGTATTGAAGGTTTTGGTCCTGCTATTGAAGATCGACGAGCTGCTGAGCAAGTACAAATTCAGGTGAAATACTCTGGTTATATTCAACGCCAACAAGATGAGATTGATAAAGCGATTCGTCATGAAAAGACTCGTCTGCCGTTGGAGCTTGATTATCAAGAAGTGCCGGGATTATCTAACGAAGTGATCGCCAAATTAAACGATCATAAACCTGAAACCGTCGGCCAAGCGTCGCGTATTTCTGGTATCACACCTGCCGCGATCTCTATTTTGTTGGTCCATCTTAAAAAACGTGGTTTGCTCAGAAAGAGCGCATAAAACCAAGCTGTTGATTGGTATCAGTCTAGATGGTAAGCCTTGGTGCTTCCCATCTAGGCTCGTCCGCTTCATAATATCCCATTGTTTATCGAGGATACGTCTGTGTTATCAGCCCAATTAGATACTTACCTTGCCGAAATCGAGATGACGGCAACGCCAGAGCAAAAACAACAGCTGCTCGACTTTGTTGCCATGTTGGCTAAATGGAATAAAGCCTACAATCTAACGTCGGTGAGAGAACCCGAACAGATGCTGATCCGTCACATCATGGATAGCCTTGCGGCAAGCAAACATCTTGTTGGAGAGCGCTTTATCGATGTGGGCACAGGTCCCGGATTACCCGGTATTCCGCTGGCGATTATGAATCCCGATAAAACCTTTGTACTACTTGATAGTTTGGGTAAACGAATTCGATTTCAGAAACAGGTTCAATTTGAACTTTCTATCGGTAATATAAGCTCGGTGGAAAGTCGTGTTGAAGCCTATCAACCTGAAGAAAAGTTTGATGGCGTATTAAGCCGTGCATTTGCTTCAATTCAGGATATGTTGCATTGGTGTCACCATTTACCGAAAGATACTGGCTGTTTTTACGCGCTAAAAGGCCAATTAAGTGATGATGAAATGGCACAACTACCTGAAGGCTATAGCGTTACCCATGTATTCGAATTAAAAGTACCTCGTCTCGATGAGCAGCGTCATTTGCTCAGAGTGGTTAAAAACCCCTAGGCTCGAGGTCGATGACAGTTGCATTATTTAATCAGTTCAAGCAATTTGATAGCAGAATAAACTGACCCTAAACCAGCTAACAAGATAGACAGGATAATATTGTGGGTAAAGTGATAGCCGTGGCCAACCAGAAAGGTGGTGTCGGAAAAACAACAACTTGTGTGAATTTAGCTGCATCTTTGGCTGCCACTAAGCGCAAAGTTTTGCTTATCGATCTTGATCCTCAAGGTAACGCAACTATGGGGAGTGGTGTCGACAAATACAGTGTCGAAAATACCGCCTATGAGCTGCTCGTTGAAGAAAAAAGTTTCGATGACATAGTGTATCGCGACACAACGGGTAAATACGATCTGATCGCCGGTAATGGTGACGTGACCGCTGCCGAAATTAAGTTGATGGAGTTTTTTGCCCGCGAAATTCGTCTTAGAAATGCACTTGCGCCTATCAAAGATGATTACGACTTTATCTTTATTGACTGCCCACCCTCGCTCAACATGTTGACGGTCAATGCCATGTCGGCTGCCGATTCAGTGCTTGTGCCTATGCAGTGTGAATATTACGCCCTCGAAGGTTTAACTGCACTCATGGACACCATCAGTAAGCTAGCCGCTATGGTTAATCCGGGGCTGTCTATCGAAGGGATCTTACGCACCATGTACGATCCGCGTAATCGATTATCAAATGATGTATCTGATCAACTTAAACAGCATTTTGGCGATAAAGTATATCGCACAGTGATCCCACGTAATGTGAGACTGGCCGAAGCCCCCAGTTTTGGTGCTCCGGCTATGTATTACGATAAGTCTAGTGCGGGGGCAAAGGCTTATTTGGCACTAGCAGGTGAAATTATTAGACGTGCAGAGCAACATTCTCAGTTAGAGCAAGCTTAAGGAAAAATTGATGACACCGAAAAAACGTGGCTTAGGTAAAGGATTAGATGCACTGCTAAGCACTAGCCATGCAGCGGCTAAAAATGTGACCTCACAGGATACAACGAGTGACAGCCATGAAGAGCTAAAGATGATTGCCGTGGACTTGCTGCAACCGGGTAAGTACCAGCCTCGTAAAGACATGTCACCCGAAGCGCTAGACGAGCTCGCTGAGTCTATTCGTAATCAAGGTATTATTCAGCCTATCGTAGTGCGCCATATTTCTGATCAAGGATATGAGATTATTGCCGGCGAACGTCGCTGGCGTGCGTCACAGTTAGCTAACTTAGATAAAGTGCCTTGTATCATTAAACAGGTGCCCGATGAGTCGGCTGTCGTGATTGCATTAATTGAGAATATCCAGCGTGAAGATCTTAATGCGATGGAAGAAGCAATTGCATTAAACCGTTTAATTGAAGAATTTGACCTCACCCATCAACAAACTGCCGATGCTGTAGGAAAGTCGCGGACCACTGTATCTAATTTATTACGTTTGAATGGTTTAAATGAGCCAGTAAAACGCATGTTAGAGCATGGTGATATCGATATGGGCCATGCCAGAGCGTTACTTGCTGTCACTGGTGAAGAGCAGACTACACTGGCTAGATTAGTGAACGCTAAAGAGTTAACTGTTCGAGAAACTGAACGATTAATTAATAAAACCTTAAATCCACCTGAAATCGTCGATAAACCAGCAAAAGATCATGATGTTGCCCGTTTAGAGAGTCAGTTAATTGAAAAATTAGGTGCCAAAGTTTCTCTTACCCATAATAAAAAGGGTAAAGGTAAAATGGTAATTAACTATCAAAACTTGGCTGAATTAGATGGTATTATTGGAAAAATCCGCTAATTATTACAAGTTAACGCAATATTATGTAATTTTGTGATATCTGTTAATCTGCCTCTTTTAGACTTTTGGAGTAGATCACGCGAAAAGTCTCGATTTTCCCTACCTTAAACTTGCTTTGAATGACCGAAAAGGTATACTTTCGCAAGCTTTTTGTACCTCGGGTTTGTGCGGATATTTATAATCCGTATATAGAAACAAAAAGTATGAATGCGGAGAAGGCAAATTGAGCAAGGTTTTAGCACATCGTGGCCGGTGGTCAGCTTATAAATTAGTTTTACTACAGGCAGCGATGACTGGATGTGTTTCTATTTTCTTTTTCGCTATGTGGGGGGAACAGTATGGTTTATCTGCTTTGGCAGGTGGCGCTATTGCTGTACTTCCTAATTTTGTGTTCGCAACCCTTGCTTTCTCCCATGTGGGAGCGCAAGCATCAGGAAAAGTCGTACGTTCTTTTTTCCTGGGGGAAGCGGTAAAGTTGCTGTTAACCATTGTGTTTTTTTCACTAGCATTTGGTTTGATGAAAGCGTCATTTATGCCGTTATTCGTCAGTTATCTACTTGTGTTAATCGTACCGTGGACAGCCCCTTTATACCTCAAACAAAATTAAGTGGGATTAATCATGGCGACAACTGGGGATGATACGTTAACTATAACGGCTTCCGACTATATCCAGCATCACCTGACTAATGCGAAAATGTGTTCCGCCGATGGTGGAATTGCTTTTAACTATGCATGTCAAGATGCGGGATTTTGGACTTGGCACATTGACTCACTTTTGTTTTCAGTTGGTCTAGGGGTTCTATTTTTGTGGTTATTCTACAAAGTAGGACGCAAGGCAACAATTGGTGTTCCAGGCAAGCTTCAATGTTTCGTTGAAATCTGCGTGGAAGGTGTAGATAAAATTGTAAAAGACTCATTTCATGGGAAAAATGCAGTTATCGCACCATTAAGTCTTACTATTTTCGTCTGGGTTTTCCTGATGAACTTAATGGACTTAGTCCCTATTGACTTTGTTCCTGAGGCCGCAAACAGATTATTAGGCGTACCTTACCTAAAAATTGTACCTACAACTGACTTGAATATTACTCTGGGCTTAGCTCTAAGTGTATTTGCGTTAATTGTTTTTTACAGTATTAAGGTTAAAGGTGTTGGTGGGTTCACTAAAGAACTGACTATGCAGCCTTTCAATCATTGGGCACTGATTCCAGTTAACTTTATTTTGGAAACAGTCACCTTGATTGCGAAGCCGATTTCATTATCGCTTCGTCTGTTTGGTAACCTGTATGCAGGTGAGTTGATCTTTATTCTGATAGCGCTGATGCCTTGGTGGGCGCAGTTTGTTTTATCAGTGCCTTGGGCAATTTTCCATATTTTGGTTATTACCCTACAGGCGTTTATCTTTATGATGCTTACGATTGTATATCTAAGCATGGCACATGAAGACCATTAATTTATTAAAATTAGATATTTACCGGAGATAAAATGGAAACTGTAATTAGTTTTACAGCAATAGCTGTCGCAATTATGATTGGCTTAGCAGCGCTAGGTACTGGTATTGGCTTTGCTATTCTAGGTGGTAAATTCCTAGAAGCTTCTGCTCGTCAACCAGAGCTTGCTCCTGCACTTCAAATTAAAATGTTCATTGTAGCTGGTCTACTTGATGCGATCTCAATGATTGCAGTTGGTGTTGCATTATTCTTCGTATTCGCTAACCCGTTCTTAGATCAATTAGCTGGCTAATCGTCCCCTTAGAAAGGAGTTGTCGTTATGAGTATTAACGCTACCCTGCTAGGCCAAGCGATTTCTTTTCTTCTCTTTGTGTGGTTTTGCATGAAGTTTGTATGGCCGCCATTGATGAACGCTATCGAAGAACGCCAAAAGAAAATTGCTGATGGTCTAGCTGATGCAGGACGTGCTGCAAAAGATTTAGAGTTAGCTCAGGTGAAAGCCACAGAGCAACTAAAAGACGCAAAAGCAACAGCAAACGAAATTATTGAGCAAGCGAATAAACGCAAAGCTCAGATCGTTGATGAAGCAAAAGTTGAAGCTGATACCGAGCGAGCGAAAATCATTGCTCAGGGTCATGCCGAAATTGAAAACGAACGTAATCGCGTGAAAGAAGATCTACGTAAGCAAGTAGCAGTATTAGCTATTGCTGGCGCAGAAAAGATTCTTGAACGTTCGATTGATGAAGCCGCACACAGTGACATAGTTAATAAACTTGTTGCTGAACTTTAAATAAGGAGCTTGAGTTATGGCTGAAATAACCACCATCGCTCGTCCTTACGCAAAGGCAGCTTTTGATTTCGCTCTTGAACAGAAAGCAGTAGAGAGTTGGGCAGAAATGCTGAACTTTGCCGCATTGGTGAGTGAAAACGAAACCATGCAGCCTTTATTGTCTGGCTCTTTAGCCAGCAGTAAGCTTGCTGAACTCTTTATTGGAGTTTGTGGTGAGCAGATCAATGAGCAAGCTCAGAATCTGTTAAAGGTAATGGCTGAAAACGGTCGTTTAGTTGCGCTACCAGCTGTTGCTCAACAATTTGTTGAGATGCAACGTGAGTATGCTAATGAAGTTGAAGCAGACATTGTTTCAGCTACAGAGCTAACCTCTGAGCAACTACAAGAGCTGAGCGCTTCTCTAGAGAAACGTCTAGCACGCAAAGTTAAGCTGAATTGCAGCATAGATACCAGCCTTATTGCTGGTGTAATTATCACGGCAGGAGACTTAGTCATTGACGGCTCGGTCCGCGGAAAAATTTCGCGTCTGTCTGATACGCTGCAGTCGTAATTGGGAGTTTGAGCATGCAACTGAATTCCACTGAAATCAGCGATCTGATTAAACAGCGGATCGAGCAGTTCGAAGTCGTTAGTGAAGCTCGCAACGAAGGTACTATCGTTGCAGTAAGTGACGGCATCATCCGCATCCACGGCCTAGCCGACGTGATGCAGGGTGAAATGATCGAGCTGCCTGGCAACCGTTTTGCAATCGCGTTGAACTTAGAACGTGATTCTGTCGGTGCCGTAGTAATGGGCCCTTATGCCTCTTTGGCTGAAGGCGATAAAGTTAAAACAACAGGCCGTATTTTGGAAGTACCTGTTGGCCGTGGTCTATTAGGCCGTGTAGTCAACACTCTAGGTGAGCCAATTGACGGTAAAGGACCTATCGATAGCGATGGTTTCTCACCTGTTGAAGTAATTGCACCTGGTGTAATTGAGCGTAAATCAGTTGATCAGCCAGTACAAACTGGTTACAAAGCTGTTGACTCTATGATCCCTATCGGTCGTGGACAACGTGAATTGATCATTGGTGACCGTCAGATCGGTAAAACCGCTCTAGCGATCGACGCCATCATCAACCAAAAAAATTCTGGCATTAAGTGTGTGTACGTAGCCGTAGGCCAAAAGGCCTCTACAATCGCTAACGTAGTACGCAAGCTAGAAGAGCATGGCGCCTTGGCTAACACCATTGTTGTCGTTGCTACAGCTTCAGAAGCTGCTGCACTGCAATACTTGGCACCATACTCTGGTTGTACCATGGGTGAATACTTCCGTGACCGCGGTGAAGACTCACTAATCGTCTATGATGACCTGTCTAAGCAAGCAGTTGCTTACCGTCAGATCTCATTGCTGCTTAAGCGTCCTCCAGGACGTGAAGCATACCCTGGTGACGTATTCTATCTTCACTCTCGTCTGTTAGAACGTGCTTCACGTGTAAACGCCGAGTATGTTGAGAAGTTCACTAAAGGTGAAGTTAAGGGCAAAACAGGCTCTCTAACCGCACTGCCGATTATTGAAACTCAAGCAGGTGACGTTTCTGCATTCGTACCGACTAACGTAATTTCGATTACCGATGGTCAGATCTTCCTTGAAACCGACCTATTTAACTCTGGCCTACGTCCAGCGGTTAACCCAGGTATCTCAGTTTCTCGTGTTGGTGGTGCAGCGCAGACTAAGATCATCAAGAAACTGTCTGGTGGTATCCGTACCGCTCTTGCACAGTATCGAGAGCTTGCAGCGTTCTCACAGTTTGCATCTGATCTTGACGATGCAACTCGTGCTCAACTTGAGCATGGTGAGCGTGTTACCGAACTAATGAAGCAAAAGCAATATGCTCCAATGAGTATCGCTGATCAGTCTGTGTCTATTTTCGCAGCTGAAAAAGGTTACTTGAAGAGCGTTGAGCTGAACAAAGTTGGTAACTTCGAAGCGTCTCTGCTCTCTTTCATGAACAGTGAACATGCTGACCTAATGAAAACCATCAACGATACTGGCGATTATAATGCCGATATCGAAGGTGCGTTGAAGGCTAGCTTGGACAAGTTCGTCGAAACCCAAACCTGGTAAATTTTAGAGGTGCCTCAGGCACCTCAGGTCCAGAATTGGAGAGTAAAGATGGCCAACGCTAAAGAGATTAAAACCAAGATCGCGAGTGTTAAAAACACTCAGAAGATCACGTCTGCAATGGAAATGGTTGCCGCGAGCAAAATGCGTAAAGCACAAGATCGCATGTCAGCTAGTCGTCCATATGCAGAAAATATGCGTAAGGTGATCGGTCACGTGGCGCAAGGTTCTCTCGAATATAAGCATCCATATTTGGAAGTGCGAGAAGCTAAGCGTGTTGGTTACATTGTGGTGTCAACCGACCGTGGTCTTTGTGGTGGTCTGAACGTCAACCTTTTCAAGAAGGTTGTCGCAGACGTAAAGAAGCAGCGTGAAGCTGGTGCAGAAGTCGAATTCTGTGCAATTGGTGCACGTAGTGCGCAATTCTTCAATAGCTTTGGCGGACAGGTGTCTGCTTCTGCTTCAGGTTTAGGCGATGCCCCAAAGCTAGCCGACCTGATCGGAACAGTGCGTGTAATGCTACAAGCTTACAACGAAGGCAAACTGGACCGTTTGTACGTAGTATTCAACAAGTTTGTAAATACTATGACGCAAACCCCGGTGATCGAGCAGCTGCTACCTTTGCCTAAGTCTGAAAAAGATGAGTTTACTCATCAGTGGGATTATATCTATGAGCCAGATCCAAAAGTATTGTTAGATACTTTGTTGGTTCGTTTTGTTGAATCTCAGGTTTATCAAGGTGTTGTTGAGAATATTGCATCTGAGCAAGCGGCCCGTATGGTTGCTATGAAAGCTGCAACAGACAACGCTGGTGAACTTATTGATGACTTGCAGTTGGTCTATAACAAAGCCCGTCAGGCTGCGATTACGCAAGAGTTGTCGGAAATTGTTTCAGGTGCTGCCGCCGTTTAGGCTAGGTAACGAATACAAGTTTTAGAGGATTAATCATGAGCACAGGTACTGTTGTCCAAGTAATTGGCGCGGTTGTGGACGTAGAGTTTCCACATGATGCCGTACCTCAGGTATATGACGCTCTAGAGATCAAAAGTGAAGGCTTGGTGCTGGAAGTCCAGCAGCAACTTGGTGGTGGTGTAGTTCGTACCATCGCTATGGGTTCTTCAGATGGTCTGCGTCGTGGCCTAGAGGTTGTAAACTCTGGTTCACCAATTACTGTTCCGGTTGGGTCTGCGACCCTTGGCCGTATTATGAACGTATTGGGTGAGCCTGTTGATGAAGCGGGCCCAATCGGTGAAGAAGATCGCTATGTGATCCACCGTGAAGCTCCTTCGTATGAAGATCAATCAAGCACCACTGAACTTTTAGAAACGGGTATCAAGGTTATCGACCTTGTATGTCCATTTGCTAAGGGTGGTAAAGTTGGTCTGTTTGGTGGTGCTGGTGTTGGTAAGACCGTTAACATGATGGAACTTATTAACAACATCGCTAAAGCACACTCTGGTCTATCAGTATTTGCCGGTGTAGGTGAGCGTACTCGTGAGGGTAACGACTTCTACTACGAGATGGAAGATTCTGGTGTTCTCGATAAAGTGGCCATGGTTTATGGTCAGATGAACGAGCCTCCAGGAAACCGTCTACGTGTGGCACTGACAGGTCTAACAATGGCCGAGAAGTTCCGTGACGAAGGTAAAGACGTTCTTTTCTTCGTTGATAACATCTATCGTTACACCTTGGCGGGTACTGAAGTATCTGCACTGCTAGGCCGTATGCCATCAGCAGTAGGTTACCAGCCAACATTGGCTGAAGAGATGGGTGTACTTCAGGAGCGTATTACATCGACTAAGACAGGGTCTATTACCTCTGTTCAAGCCGTATACGTACCTGCGGATGACTTAACGGATCCATCACCAGCAACAACTTTCGCTCACTTAGATGCGACTGTTGTATTGTCACGTAACATTGCTTCACTGGGTATTTACCCAGCGGTTGACCCATTGGATTCGACTTCTCGTCAGCTTGATCCACAGGTTGTTGGCCAAGAGCATTACGATGTTGCTAACGGTGTTCAAACCGTACTTCAGCGCTACAAAGAGCTGAAAGATATCATTGCGATTCTCGGTATGGATGAATTATCTGATGAAGATAAGACGACTGTATTCCGTGCTCGTAAGATTGAAAAATATCTTTCACAGCCTTTCTTCGTTGCTGAAGTATTCACCGGTTCTCCAGGTAAGTACGTTTCTCTTAAAGACACCATTCGTGGCTTTAAGGGGATTCTAGAGGGTGAATTCGATCACCTTCCAGAGCAAGCGTTCTACATGGTTGGCTCAATCGACGAAGCTGTTGAGAAAGCTAACAAAAAATAACTAGGTCTTTGATTTAGTTTAAGGAGAACGGATGGCAGCCATGACAGTACAGCTTGATATGGTAAGCGCAGAGAATCATATATTTTCTGGTCGAGTAGCTCAGCTACAAATTTCCGGAATAGAAGGCGAGCTAGGTATTATGCCTGGTCACGCGGCTCTGCTAACAAGTATCAAACCTGGCATGGCGCGCATCGTCAAGCAAAATGGAAGCGAAGAGGTGTTTTATCTTTCGGGTGGTATCCTGGAAGTACAACCTTCTTCAATTTCAGTATTGGCTGACGTCGTTATGCGTGCCGATGAGATTGACGAGCAAGCAGCAGCTGAAGCTAAGCGTCGTGCAGAAGCCCATATGGCAAATGCTGGCGCAGACTTTAACTATGCAGCAGCAGAGATTGAGTTAGCTCAAGCAGTTGCTCAGCTTCGCGTTGTCGAAACCATCAAAAAGAACATTGCCAGATAAGGTTATTGTTTGATTATGAAAGGCGGAAACCGAAAGGTTTTCGCCTTTTTTGTATCTAAAAATAAACCAACAATAATAAGGATCTTTTTTGGACGTGAGCCAGTTAAGTCTTTTGGCATTTAATCAGTGTTATTCTTTTCCCTTTCTACTTTAGCAAGAGGTTTTATGATGCAACAGATTCTCATTATCGTGAATGATGCCCCTTATGGCTCTGAGAAATTATTTAATGCATTACGTTTGGCGATACAACTCAATGAACAAGAATCTTCACCAGCAAAGGTAAAATTATTCTTGTTATCAGATGCGATCACCGCGGTACTACCTAAACAGAACCCTAGTGAAGGCTATAATTTGCAACAGATGCTAGAGATCGTTATCGCCCAGGGGGGGGAGGTGAAATTTTGTGGTTCTTGTATGCAGGCTCGTGGACTCAGCGACTTGGTGGTGATTGAAGGGTGCCAAGTTGCCACTATGGATGATTTAGCCCAATGGGTATTAACCACTGATAAAAGCGTGACTTTTTAACGATTAACAATGAGTGATGCTTTAATGGGGGGGAAGTCGCTTTTACATGCTCAATCCATTAAAATCACCCCCACAAAAGTTGACCTCATTATTTAAACCAGCATTAGCTCAAGGATAACCCCATGGCACTGAATGTAGTGATTTTGGCCGCAGGCAAGGGAACCCGCATGCGCTCAGATCTCCCGAAAGTTCTTCACCCTATTGCCCATAAAAGTATGGTGCAACATGTGATTGATACCGCGCATAACGTGGGCAGCGATACGATTCAGCTGGTGTATGGCTATGGTGCTGATAAGTTGCAAGCGAGCTTAGGTGAGCAGCAACTTAACTGGGTATTACAAGCTGAGCAACTGGGAACGGGTCACGCTGTGGCACAAGCCAATGACAATATTAATGATGACGATACCGTGCTGATTTTATACGGTGATGTGCCCTTGATTCAGCCATCGACTCTCGAGGCGCTACTTGCTGCCCGTGCAGCGAATGGCTTAGCTATCTTAACCGTTAACCTGCCTAACCCAACGGGATATGGCCGTATCGTGCGCGATGCGGGTAAAGTCGTTGGTATTGTCGAGCAAAAAGATGCCAATGCCGAGCAGCTAGCCATTAATGAAGTGAATACCGGTATTATGGCTGCGCCAGGTAAACAGTTAAAAGAATGGCTGGGGCAATTATCAGCGAATAACGCGCAAGGTGAATATTATCTTACCGACATAGTGGCTATGGCTCATCGCGATGGGGTTGCGATTACCACAGCCCAACCAGAGTCCGCTATCGAAGTGGAAGGCGCTAATAATCGCGTACAGTTAGCCCAACTTGAACGTGCTTATCAAGCCCGCGCCGCTGAAAAACTGATGCTGGCTGGGGCTAACCTTAGAGATCCTGCGCGTATCGATATTCGCGGTGATGTCAGTGTGGGTATGGATGTGATGGTCGATGTGAATGTGATATTCCAAGGTAAAGTGACCATAGGTAATAACGTGACCATTGGCGCTGGCGCGATTTTAATTGACTGTGACATTGCCGATAACGCTGAAATCAAACCTTATTCGATTGTTGAAAATGCCATTGTTGGCGAAAAAGCCAGCGCAGGGCCTTTTGCACGTTTGCGCCCCGGCGCCGAACTTAAACGTGATGCCCATATTGGTAATTTCGTAGAGATGAAAAAAGCCGTGTTAGGTGAAGGCTCTAAAGCGGGGCATCTTGCCTATATTGGCGATGCGCAAATTGGTGCGGGAGTGAATATCGGTGCGGGTACCATCACCTGTAATTATGATGGCGCCAATAAACATCTTACAGTGATTGAAGACAATGTGTTTGTAGGTAGTGACACTCAGCTTATTGCGCCTGTCACCATAGGTAAGGGCGCTACATTGGGGGCGGGTTCAACCATAACCCGTGATGTAGCGGCCGATGAGTTGGTCATTACTCGCGTCAAGCAGCGCCACTTAAGCGGCTGGACTCGTCCCGTTAAGCTTAAGAAGTAAAACAGGGTATTAAGTTTGGACTTGAGTCCAACAATTAAGCGACCTTACAGGGTCGCTTTTTTATTGCCAGCTCATTGAGGTGCATGAAATTTAACCGTTAAGGCGCAATAAATTGAACTGGCTCACTTTGCATTGTAAAGAGATGTAAAGAAGCTTAAATAAAAACAATTCTCATTTATATTTAGCGCAACTTTTTCTGTTGTCGTTTTTAGTTATGGGGTTGTTATGTCAATGAAGGGCGCTACGTTTAAATACTCGAGTGTAGGTTTAGCTGTTGTAGCTGCATTAGCTAGTGTGTCTGTTTCGGCTGATGAAGCGGGCAATACTACTGCCGATGCTAGCATAGAACGTATTACGGTTACCGGCCGTACCTTTAACGATTATAAAGTGGGTGTAGCTTCTGGCGCTATGCGTGGCGATATTGACTTAATGGATACCCCTCAATCAGTTACCGTTATCCCTGATTTCGTCACTGACGAGCAACTGGCCACTAACCTTTCTGAGGTGTTGGTTAATGATTCCAGTGTCACCGGTGGTAGTGAAAAATGGAACCGCCAAGTGTTTAATATTCGCGGTTTTGAACTATCTTCAGGTTCAGGATTCTTGATTAACGGCCAGCAACAGTGGTCTCACTATGTACAACCTATCGAGACATTACAGCAGGTTGAGGTCTTAAAGGGACCATCTAGTATGCTATATGGTCAGTCTGGTCCTGGTGGACTTATCAATATGGTAACTAAAAAAGCCAGCGGTGAATCATTACTTGAGCTTGGTTTCGATACTGACGAATATGGATCTACCCGTCTAAAACTCGATGCTGGTGGTAGTTTAAATGAAGCACAAACTATGCGCTATCGCACTGTGTTGGTTAAGCAAGATACACAATACTGGCGTGATTATCAGGATGACACTAATCAAGAGCGTGATCGTTGGTTAGGCTACTTAAATCTAGAGTTTGACATTACCGACGATCTTCTTTTGTCACTCAAATATGATCATACCCAAGATAAAACCGGTATTGACCGTGGCGGTTGGTTAAATAGTGACGGTGAGTTGATTGGTGGCCGTGACATTATCTGGGATATGCCATGGGCGTTTACCGACAATACTATTACTAATTTGGGCGCCGAATTGACCTACCACATCAATGATGATTGGAAAGTTAAAGCCGGTTATAACGACCAACAGTTTAATCGTCAGCGCTTAGACTCATTGCCAAGTTTAGCTAAAGGTTCTGAAGATCCATTTAAAGATGGTTATACCATCAGCCCATTCGATCGTTATGACGATTGGCAGCACAAAACTGGCTTTGTTGATATCACGAGCAAGTTCAGCACGGGCAGTTTTGAGCATCAGTTCTTAATCGGCGCCAATATGCTTGACTACTATTATGGTCAGTTAAAAGATGCTGGCACTAGAGGTCAACCCGTGATGCCTGGCCAACCACTCCCTAGTCCCGATCTGGATTATCACAGAGACAGTACCAAGTCTGAGAGTGATTACAAACATTATGGTTTCTACATTCAGGATCTCGTGAGCATTAACGACAGCTGGAAGGTATTGGCGGGCGTGCGTTATGACGAGCAGAAAAAAGAGGGTGAGGGTAATAATAGCTATGCCGTGTCGCCTAAGTTTGGCGTGATCTACTCGCCAACGGACAACGGTAGCATCTATGTTAACTACTCCAAGAGCTTCACGCCGCAAGGGCAAGTTAACGATGCCGAAGATATTAACGATAAGATGAACCTTAATCCTGAGTATGGTGAACAATACGAAATCGGGACTAAGTGGGAGTTTTTTGATGGCAGCTTGCTATTGACGGGTGCCGTATTTGATATCACAGTCTCTAACGTCACTGTCACCGAAGAGCTTGATGTTATCTCTAGCGCGGGTAAGCAAACCATTACCACCCAAAGCGGCGAGCAACGCCATAAAGGCTTCGAGGTAGGTGCACAGGGACAAGTCAGTGATCAGTGGTTTGTAACTAGCTCTATGATGTACCTTGATGCAGAGTATGTTCGTCCCGAAGCTGATAGCTTAAACGGTAAGACACCAGTGGATGCGCCTGAATGGTCGGCAAACGTCTGGACTCGTTATGAGATGACTGATGATTTAGCGTTTAACTTTGGTGCTATTTATGTTGGTGAGCGTTTTGCCAACACCAGCAACAGCATCAGCAAAGATAGCTATGTACGTTTCGATATGGGGGCAGCTTATACCATGGACGTCATGGGCAGTGATGTCAGCGTACGCCTGAATGTGAAGAACCTATTCGATACCGATTACCTAGCGGGTGGCACTAATACCGATGTTACGGTAGGTGAAGGGCGTCACTTTGGTTTGGCGTTAGAAGCTAAGTTCTAAACAAGCTAAGTGTGGGAGAAGCCAAATGGCTGAGCCCGATTAATATTTAATATTTAATATTGCTGTAAGCTAAAGCATACTCATTAAGCCTCTATCTTTCGATAGGGGCTTTTTTATGATCGATTTTTACAAAGTTGGCTTTCGATACTGACAAAAAAGTTTCGTTTCATTATAATCAGCTTTCGAAACGAAACTTAACCGCCACTTTTATGAATAAACGCAACACTCAACAGCGTCGACATAGCATTATCGCCATCCTCAATGAGCAAGGTGAAGTGAGTGTTGATGAGTTATCGTTACGTTTCGATACCTCTGAAGTTACCATTCGCAAAGATTTAGCCGCTTTAGAAAAAACCGGTCTTTTGCTGCGCCGTTACGGTGGCGCGGTTGCCATGCCCGATGAAGTCACTCAGCAATTTAGTGCTAAGGTTGCACCTAATAAATTAGCCATTGCCGCAGCAGCGGCTAAATTAATTAAAGATCATAATCGCATCATTATCGACAGTGGCAGTACGACCTCTGGTTTAGTGCAGCAGCTTAATGATAAGCGTGGCTTAGTGGTGATGACCAATGCGCTGCAATTGGCCAATGCCATACATGAGTTGGAAAACGAACCGACATTATTGATGACTGGTGGCACCTGGGACCCGCACTCTGAATCCTTTCAAGGACAAGTTGCCGAACAGGTATTACGTTCATATAACTTTGACCAACTGTTTATCGGCGCTGACGGCATAGATCTCGAGCGTGGCACCACGACTTTTAATGAATTGACCGGCCTGAGCAAAGTGATGGCCGAAGTCTCGCGCGACGTTATCGTGATGGTTGATTCAGATAAAGTTGGCAAACGAATACCGAATTTAGAGTTGGCATGGCAACAGATAAGCGTGCTGGTGACCGACGACCGCATTGATTGCGCGGTGGTGAAAAAAATTACCGAGCAAGGCGTAGAAGTGATCTTAGCGCCTTACTCAAACTAATTATTACTTTTAAATCTTAAGATTAGCGTGTAGGAAAAACATTATGTGTGGAATTGTTGGCGCAGTAGCGCAACGGGATGTTGCAGAAATTTTGGTCGAGGGGTTACGTCGCCTCGAATACCGCGGTTATGACTCGGCAGGTGTGGCGGTTATTCACAATGGCGAGCTCAAGAGCACTCGCCGCGTAGGTAAAGTGCAGGAGCTCTCTTGCGCGCTAGAGCAAACGCCATTAGCGGGCGGCACAGGTATCGCCCACACTCGTTGGGCTACCCATGGTGAGCCAAGTGAGCGTAATGCCCATCCACATCAATCATCTGGCGACATTGCCGTGGTGCATAACGGCATTATTGAAAACCACAATAAACTGCGTGCAATGCTAAAAGGCTTAGGTTACGTATTTACCTCTGATACCGATACCGAGGTGATTTGTCACTTGGTGCATCACGAGCTTAAGTCGCACGATACCTTATTGGCAGCGGTACAGGCGACGGTAAAACAGCTAGAAGGTGCTTACGGCACTGTGGTGATTGACCGTCGTGATTCTGAGCGCATGATCGTGGCACGTTCTGGTAGTCCGTTGGTGATTGGCTATGGCTTAGGCGAAAACTTTGTCGCCTCCGATCAGCTAGCACTATTACCAGTGACTCGCTCTTTTGCTTTCTTAGAAGAAGGCGATGTGGCCGAAGTGACTCGACGCCAAGTCTCAATTTTCGATATTGACGGTAATCCTGTTGAGCGCGAAGTGAAAGAGTCTGAAGTGACTCATGATGCGGGTGATAAAGGCGAATACCGTCACTATATGCTCAAAGAAATTTATGAGCAGCCACGTGCGATTGCCCATACCTTAGAAGGGCGTATTGCTGGTGGTCAGGTATTGGACTCGGCGTTTGGCGACAATGCAGCAGCGTTTTTAAAAGACATTAAACACGTGCAGATCATTGCCTGTGGTACCAGTTATCACGCCGGAATGGCGGCGCGTTATTGGCTTGAAGATTGGGCGGGTGTGTCATGCAATGTCGAAATTGCCTCTGAGTTCCGTTACCGTAAATCTCACCTGTTTCCCAATAGCTTGTTAGTGACTATCTCTCAATCGGGTGAAACGGCCGATACGCTTGCTGCACTGCGTCTTGCTAAAGAGATGGGTTACAAAGCCACCATGACCATCTGTAATGCGCCGGGTTCATCTTTGGTGCGTGAATCTGATATGGCTTACATGATGAAAGCGGGCGCCGAAATTGGTGTTGCGTCAACCAAAGCCTTTACCGTGCAGTTAGCCGGACTGCTGATGTTAACGGCTGTGATTGGTCGTCATAATGGGATGTCTGACGAGATGCAAGCAAAAATCACCCAGAGCCTACAATCTATGCCAGCCAAAGTGGAGCAAGCACTGGGCTTAGATGACGCCATTGCCGAACTGGCGGAAGACTTTGCCGACAAGCATCATGCCCTGTTTTTAGGCCGTGGCGATCAGTACCCTATCGCGATGGAAGGTGCGCTAAAGCTAAAAGAGATCTCTTATATTCATGCCGAAGCTTATGCTTCAGGTGAGCTTAAGCATGGCCCGCTAGCACTTATCGATGCCGATATGCCAGTGATTGTCGTTGCACCAAACAACGAGTTACTGGAAAAGCTTAAGTCAAACGTGGAGGAAGTGCGTGCCCGCGGTGGGTTAATGTATGTGTTTGCCGACAAAGATGCCAAATTTGAGTCAGACGACACCATGAAGGTGATCCCCATTCCTCATTGTGATGAGTTTATGGCACCACTGATCTACACCATTCCATTACAGTTACTGTCATATCATGTGGCACTGATTAAAGGTACCGATGTGGATCAGCCACGTAACCTAGCCAAATCGGTGACAGTTGAGTAAAAGACAACTTTTGCTACATCGATAGTGTGCGTTCATAATAAAGTTTGATATTTTATAATATAGTTTGATAATTGTTAATATAGTTTGATATTTTTTAGCCTCCTGTTACTCTTCATTGAGACAGGAGGCTTTTTTATGCGTGACTCAGAAAGACCACTAGATTCAAACGATGAAAAACGACTAAAAACTAGAGGTCTTGGGTCTGGTCGTCATTATGAGCCTTTCATCAAAGTTCATGAAATAAGTAGTAAAGGTGAGAGTTTTCGTATTTTAGGACGAAATTCAACTCGTCCTCATCATTTGCTTTCACGCCTTGAACTCTCCGCTTTCCTTGTTTTTGACCGATACCAATCTACGACAGATATCAAAGAACAGTACCCTTTACCCATTGTTGATACTTTAAGTATCTGTGAACGATTGGGGATATGGTAAGCCCCTAGAACAATAGACACTTCATAGAGTTATAATGAACCAAAAATATGAGGTGTTACATGCGCGGAAAACGTTATCCTGATGAGTTCAAAATTGAAGCCGTCAAACAAGTCACTGAACGTGGTTATAAAATCGCTGATGT
>NZ_OXJV01000022.1:0-131603 GCF_900380485.1 Shewanella algidipiscicola
CTGGTGGGTAGTTTGACTGGGGCGGTCTCCTCCCAAAGAGTAACGGAGGAGCACGAAGGTTGGCTAAGTACGGTCGGACATCGTACGGTTAGTGCAATGGCATAAGCCAGCTTAACTGCGAGACATACACGTCGAGCAGGTGCGAAAGCAGGTCATAGTGATCCGGTGGTTCTGAATGGAAGGGCCATCGCTCAACGGATAAAAGGTACTCCGGGGATAACAGGCTGATACCGCCCAAGAGTTCATATCGACGGCGGTGTTTGGCACCTCGATGTCGGCTCATCACATCCTGGGGCTGAAGTCGGTCCCAAGGGTATGGCTGTTCGCCATTTAAAGTGGTACGCGAGCTGGGTTCAGAACGTCGTGAGACAGTTCGGTCCCTATCTGCCGTGGGCGTTGGATGATTGAAGGGAGCTGCTCCTAGTACGAGAGGACCGGAGTGGACGAACCGCTGGTGTTCGGGTTGTCATGCCAATGGCATTGCCCGGTAGCTACGTTCGGAATCGATAACCGCTGAAAGCATCTAAGCGGGAAGCGAGCCCTAAGATGAGTCATCCCTAGGACTTTAAGTCCTCTAAAGGGCCGTAGGAGACTACTACGTTGATAGGCAAGGTGTGTAAGCGTTGTGAGGCGTTGAGCTAACTTGTACTAATGACCCGTGAGGCTTAACCATACAACCCAAAAGGGTTTCAGTTAATGGTTAACTTTAGCGAAAGAATACAGNCACTTGATTTAGTGTGACTCAAATTTAACTCTTGTATAAAGAGAACAGCTTTCTAAATTTATAATTTTGGTTAATTACGCAGGTAATTGTTTGGCTGACAAAGCCGTAACGAGCGAAGCGNGGAGTGTACTTTAGTACATGAGCACTGTAGCGAGGAAACAATGCCGTCAGACGGACAATTAACCAGTAAGAATTTGTCTGGAAACCATAGCATTGTGGTACCACCTGATCCCATCCCGAACTCAGAAGTGAAACGCAATCGCGCCGATGGTAGTGTGGGGTCTCCCCATGTGAGAGTAGGTCATTTCCAGACGCCTAATACGACAAAGCCCGTTGCTAATGCAACGGGCTTTTTTCATTTTAGCCTGGAGCTAACCACTCGAACATGGGGAAATAAAAAGTCCGAACGTAGTGAGGCTCAAACTCATGTGGAGGTCGATAAATGTTCCAGACAATATCGACACTTCCGCCATCCTTGGCGGTCGTAGGGGGCAGCGTCTGCGCTTATTAAGCGCAGCTTGATGCTGGACCTGAACGCGGAGAGCTAGCTCAAAGCTGACCGTGACAAGACGCCTAATAAAGCAAAAAGCCTTAGCATAATACGCTAGGGCTTTTTGCTTTCTACGCTCCCGTGAAAGAATCACTCCGATGTCGGTCGATAAATGCCCCATACCATATCGACACTTCCGCCATTCTTGGCGGTCGACTGTCGCTAGCGGACTCCTAAGCACTCTGTGAGGGGGATTTTTCGTTTAACCGTTGTTGAAATTATTACTCGAATATGGGGAGGAGTGAGACATCTGCAGTTATCAAACAAAACTTGATACTGGCTTGGTAGTCAATTATTCCTGCAATTTCCTACATCTATATAGTTCTGCGCCAATGGTCATAGTGTGGGCAAGCTCGAAAGGAAAGATAGTCTATAAAGCCCGTTGCTAACGCAGCGGGCTTTTTGTATTTGGGCTTACCTTGTCTGTTTCTAGTAACTATGCTGCTTGCTATATTCATATAGGAGCGTGAAAAGCACAATACAGCCCAAGGCTGCCAACACAGTGTGTGAAGTGGTTATAAACTGCGTCCATGGATTTTTGACGCCGAAGAGTCAACGCATTAATGTCGATACTACCTAGAGGAACTGTCTATTGGTCGAAAATACTATTGCTATTGAATCTTGTGTTGCCTACCTTATGGCAAGATAAGTACGTGGTCTCAAGGGATAGATATGAAAATAGAGATGATTTGCACTGGTGAAGAGGTGCTTTCAGGACAGATTGTAGATACCAATGCCGCGTGGGCAGCCAATGCATTGATGGATCACGGCATAGAGATGCAGCAACGTGTCACCGTTGGCGATAGATTGGATGATTTGGTACAGGTCTTTCAAGAAAGAAGCCAACACGCTGATATTATTTTGGTTAATGGTGGCTTAGGGCCGACCAGTGATGATTTATCTTCGTTAGCTATGGCCAATGCTAAAGGTGAACCATTGGTTGAGTGTGCAGAGTGGCGTGCTCGTCTTGAAGAGTGGTTCACTCGAAATGGCCGTCAAATGCCGCCGAGTAACCTTAAGCAGGCGCTGTTACCTGAGTCGGCGATTATGGTTGATAACCCAGTGGGCACGGCTTGTGGTTTTAGGGTAAAGCTCAATCGAGCTTGGTTATTCTTTACGCCAGGCGTGCCATTTGAATTTAAACGTATGGTTGAAGAGCAATTTATTCCATTTGTTAAGCAACTTAGTGATACCCATGTCGAAGTTGAAGTTTATAAATTATTAACTATTGGCAGTGGTGAATCCGTGTTAGCTAATCAGCTTGAGCAGTTAAGCTTACCGGATGGGCTGACTTTAGGTTATCGCTCGTTTATGCCATATATCGAAATTAAATTATTTGCTCGTGGGGCCGAGGCGATTGCACAATTACCTGAGGTTGTTGCTGTTATAAAGCAGCAGCTCGGTGAGTGTGTGGTGGCGGATAATAGTGATTCATTAGCTAAGGTCGTGCATCAGTTGCTCCTTGAGCAAGCAAGCAGTTTGAGCGTAGCAGAGTCTTGTACGGGAGGCATGATTGCTAACAATCTTGTGGCTTTTGCAGGGAGTTCTGGTTATTTACATCAAGGATTAGTCACTTACAGTAACGAGTCTAAGATAAAGGTGCTCGGGGTCAAATCGACCACACTCGATGAGCATGGGGCCGTCTCAATCGCGACTGTCACTGAGATGGCGCAAGGTGTGCGAGGTCTTTTAAACAGTGATTATGCTTTGGCAACTAGCGGCATTGCTGGCCCAGATGGGGGGACAGAGCAAAAGCCAGTTGGTACTGTCGCTATCGCTCTGGCCACGGAAAGTGGCACCTATAGTCAAATGCTCAAGTTTCCGGGACGATCTAGGGAGCTAGTACGCGCCCTAAGCACTGCGGTAGCTTTCGATATGTTACGACGTGCACTGTTACAGCAAGCGGTGATTGTTGATTATGGTTATTACCACAGAGTCGAATAGTGATTAAGGTATATTTTTAATCTTTAAAAATCAGTTTTAATTTACCCGGAGTGACCTCAATTCGTTTGGTCATTTCGGCAATTAATGCCTGATTGCTTTGTTGGGTATCGAGCACATAAACGGGTTGAGTCTCAAGAAAGTGGGTTAAAAACCCCATCAGTTGCGGCGCTATTGGTGCGATAGCTTTTTCGATATCTTTAGGCGTTGAGGCGACTTCAACCAAACGCAGTTGGCGTAGATACACACTGTGGGTGTTGGCGTCATACCAAGGCTTGGCTTCAAATTGTGTAGTTAACTTTGCCGTCAGTGGCGTCAAGGGGTTACGTACCTTAACTGTACTACTGGCAGTAATGGCCATGATGTCAGGTTTATGCCCTAATTTCACAGCCACATCATTAACGCGCATTTCAATGCCAAACAGGGTATTACCCTGCTTGGTGTCGAAATGTATAGCATCATTAAGATAGTTGCTGAGTTGTTTTTCGCTGATGCTGTATTGACTGGCGCACCCAGTCAATAGCAGCAAAATACTCAGCATCGCTATGCGCAAAAGATTCATCAACCGGTATTTCTCATGCCTGCTGCAACGCCTGCAATGGTGAGCATTAGGGCTAATTCGACATTGCTTGATGCGGCCTCATCTTTGCGGGTTCGGGCCAGTAGCTCTGCCTGTAAAAAGTTTAGGGGATCGATATAAGGGTTACGAAGTTCAACCGATTCACGATTCCATGGGGTATGTGACATCAAGGTTTCTGCTTGAGTCAGCGCTAACACCGCCTTAATACCCGTGGCCATTCTGCTGCGTAACTCCTCACCAAGATGGTGCAACTCTTTGGGTACTAAGCAGGTTTCGTAATATTTAGCTAGATTAGGTTCGGCCTTGGCATAGACCATCTCTAACATAGATATACGAGTTTCAAAAAATGGCCATTGCTGCTCCATCTCTTGCAGTAGTGCTAGCTCGCCGCGATCGGCTGCCGCTTGTAAGGCTTCGCCTGCGCCTAACCACGCTGGCAGCATAAGGCGGTTCTGTGACCAAGCAAAGATCCATGGGATCGCCCTAAGACTTTCAATTCCACCATCGACACGGCGTTTGGCCGGACGACTTCCTAATGGTAGCTTACCCAGTTCTACCTCGGGGGTTGCTGCACGGAAGTAGGCGACAAAGTCAGGTTCGTCTCTGACTATCCCACGATAGGCTTTAACCGAATCGGCTGCTAGCCGCTCCATAGCATCACGCCACTCAGGTTTAGGCTCAGGCGGTGGTAAGAGCGTCGCTTCCATAACGGCCGAGGTGTACAGCGCCAAGCTTTGTACCGCTAATTTGGGGAGGCCAAATTTAAAGCGGATCATCTCACCTTGTTCTGTTACGCGGATGCGTCCATCTACTGAGCCAGGCGGTTGGGATAAGATCGCTTTGTGTGCAGGTCCGCCCCCACGGCCAATGGTGCCGCCACGACCATGGAACAAAGTGAGTTTAATATCGGCTCGTTTACATATTTGTACTAGCTGCTCTTGAGCGCGGTATTGTGCCCAAGCTGCTGCCATAACGCCGGCATCTTTGGCTGAATCTGAATAACCTATCATCACCTCTTGGCTACCTTTACAGTAGCCACGATACCAGTCGATATTAAATAGCGCTGACATGCAGCTTGAGGCATTGTTGAGATCATCTAAGGTTTCAAACAATGGCACCACACGCATGGGGTGCGGACAGCCGGCTTCTTTTAGCAATAACAGTACGGCTAGCACATCCGAGGGTTGGCTGGCCATGGAGATCACATAGGAACCCAGCGCTTTAGCTGACTGATTGGCGACCAATCTAACGGTGCTTAAGACCTCTGCCACATCATCACTGGGTTGCCAATTATGCGGGATGAGTGGGCGCTTACCCGTAAGTTCTCTAAGCAAGAAGGCTTGTTTTTCGTGTTCATCCCAGTGGTGGTAATCCCCTAAGCCTAAGTAGCGGGTAAGTTCGGCGATGGCATCGCTATGGCGCTGAGCATCTTGGCGAATGTCGAGTCTTAGCATGTGGATGCCAAAACAAGCGATACGGCGCAGCATGTCGAGCAATAAGCCGTTAGCAATCAGGCTCATGCCTGACTCTGTGAGGCTGTTGTACAGCAAAGTAAGCGGCTGCTTTAGATCATCTTCATGCCAAATGAGGGTGCTTAAGTCCACTTCGGGAGAATGCCCCTCGAGTCGCAAGTTTAGGTAATCTATGGTATCGCGTAATTTTTGTCTTAAGTCTCGCAGCACATCTCGGTAAGGCTCATGACTATGGTTAGTGAGTGCTGACAGCTCTGCGTTCGCCTCTTCCATTGACAGTTCATTGACCAGCAGCACCACATCTTTAAGGTAGAGTCTTGCCGCCGTATGACGGTTACGATCTAAGACTTCTTGGGTAATTTTGGCGGTAACAAAGGGGTTGCCATCACGGTCTCCTCCCATCCAACTTGAGAAGCGCACTGGGGCGATATTGGTGGGCAGCTGTTTGCCTGTGCGCTCTTCAACTTGTTCATTGAGTTGACGTAAAAAGTCTGGAATGGCCTGCCACAATGACGCTTCAATAGTGCTCAATCCCCAGCGGGCCTCATCGACGGGTGTTGGGCGTTCATGGCGGATCTCATTGGTATGCCAGATTTGCGCGATCAGTTGGCGTAATCTAAGGTGGTTCTGCTTTTTTTCGCGCTCGGTGAGCTGTGGGTTTTCTAAGGCTGCGAGAATGTCGACGACTGCCGAGTATTTTTGTATCAGCGTGCGTCGAGAAATTTCAGTTGGATGGGCTGTCAGTACCAAATCGATATCGAGTGTTTGTAAGCACTCGAGCATTTTGTCTTGATCAACTCGTCCATTAAGCATCCGCCCGAGCAACTGCTCTACAGGATCGGGCACGCAGACTAATTCGTCGCAATTTCTACTGATGGTGTGAAACTGCTCGGCAATATTGGCAAGGTTTAAAAATTGATTAAAGGCTTTGGCAAATGGCACTAACTCATCATCGGGAAGGGCGGCTAATAGCGTCAGCATCTGCTCTCTTGCCGCATCATTTCCTTGGCGTGAACTTTTAGCCAAGTGCCTAATCTGTTCAATTTTATCTAAAAATGGCTCATCCAAGTGGGTGCGAATGGTATCGCCTAAGATCTGGCCTAAAGTCCCTACATTGGATCGTAACGATGCGTACATATCAGCCATAAATGCTCCATACCTCTAAATTAATCATTCACAATACCCAGCCAATTAGGCTGCGGTCAAGATAGCATATCTGGATATTACAAACTTATGTGCTACACATCACTGCTTAGCGACACTTAAGTTGCATTGTTATTGCATTATCACTCCTGTTTTGGGATTGCTGCGGGCTTTATGGCGGTAGCCTAGTTATCGGCTACTATCCTAGGGCTGGGTTGAGTATCAACTAGCCAAAAAAGCATCAGTTATGACCCATTTTCGAAAAAATCACTATAAATATATATTCACGCATGTTGCATAAATAATTTCTCGTGATAATCTATCAAGCAACTTAAGGCCAGCGCCTTTATCTACAAGTGTATTATTGAGACGACAAATGAAGATTTCATACTTAAAAACGGATTATAAGGTTAGCTACACAAACTTCCTGCGACGATAAACTTGTCATGTTGGTATCTCTACCAGGGCTTAAGTAGTGCCCCCTCTTTTTCCTTTATGGTTAATTAATAAGAAGTCTATAAGTATGAAAAACATCGCAATAATTGGCGCCAGTGGATACACAGGTGCACAGATAACTGCATTAATTCAGGCCGATAAAGAGTTACAGATACAAGGTCTGTATGTGTCTGAAAACAGTCTCGATAAGGGCAAAGCCCTGGCCGATTTATATCCTGTATATTGCCATATCACCTTACCGCTATTACCGCTTTCTGAAGCTGCTAAGCAGACAATAATTGCAGAGGCCGATGCTGTCGTGTTGGCGACTGATCATGGTGTCAGTTTGCATCTTGCCGCTTACTTTTATGCTCAAGGGTTAACGGTGTTTGACTTAAGTGGTGCTTATCGGTTTGCCGATGCGCAGCAATACCCTAAATGGTATGGTTTTGAACATGAATATCCAGAGGTGCTTGCTAACGCGGTTTATGGGTTGGCTGAATGGAATCATGCTGCAATTGCAAACAGTAAAATGATTGCTGTACCAGGCTGTTATCCTACCGCTTCATTGACAGCCCTAAAGCCATTAGCTGCATTACTAGGTGAAAGCCTGCCGGTGATCAACGCGGTCAGCGGAGTGACTGGCGCCGGGAGAAAGGCGCAGCTGCACACCAGCTTTTGCGAAGTAAGCCTCACTCCTTATGGCGTGTTAGGGCATAGGCACCAACCAGAAATTGCAACTCAGTTGGGTAAAGAAGTTATCTTCACGCCGCATCTCGGTAACTTTAAACGTGGGATTTTAACCACGATTACGGTGCAGCTTAAAGCCGGGGTGACTGAAGCCGACATAGCTAACGCGTATAGCGTCTACAATGAATGCCCACTGGTTCATGTATATCAACATCAATTTCCTAAGATCGATGATGTCGTGCTGACGCCCAACTGTTTATTAGGCTGGAAATTCGATGCCCAAACGGGGTACCTCGTAGTGGCGAGTGCAATCGATAATTTGATGAAAGGGGCTGCTAGCCAAGCTCATCAATGCATAAAGATTCACTTTAATTATTCATAATCAAATTCACGAGAGCATAGCCATGATATCTTCACAGCAACCTTTAGTACTTAAAGTCGGTGGCGCGCTATTACAGTGCGAAATGGGAATGGCTCGCTTAATGACCACAGCAGCCAATATTATCAAAACAGGACAAGCTGTCATTATGGTGCACGGTGGTGGTTGTTTAGTGGATGAGCAATTGGCCGCCAATGGCATGCAAACCGTTAAGCTTGACGGTTTACGGGTTACGCCAGCTGAGCAGGTACCGATAGTCGTGGGGGCGTTAGCAGGGACGTCCAACAAGATATTACAGGCGGCGGCAGTTAAAGCCGGTGTGACCTGCGTAGGCATGAGCCTAGCCGATGGCGGTATTGTCTCGGCGCAGATAAAGGATGAGCAGCTGGGATTTGTCGGCGAAGTTAGCCCAAAAGATGCGACCTATTTAAATTTTATTTTGGCACAAGGCTGGATGCCCATCGTCAGCTCCATCGCTGTGGATGACTTAGGTCAGCTATTAAATGTCAATGCCGATCAGGCAGCAACCGTTTTAGCTAAATTGGTTAATGGCAAATTAGTTTTACTGTCTGATGTGAGCGGCGTACTTGATGGTAAAGGGCAGCTTATTACCTCTTTGAATAAGGCCGAAGCCGCTGAGTTGACTCGCCAAGGTGTTATCGACAAAGGCATGAAAGTTAAAGTAGAAGCGGCTTTAGAAGTGGCGCAGTGGTTGGGGCAACCCGTGCAGGTTGCTTCATGGCGCGATAGTGCTCAGTTAGCGGCATTGGTGCAAGGTGAAGCCATCGGTACTCAAGTACTGCCGCAATAACCTTGATTGCATATTCGCCAAGGATTTTTATTTTCAGGAGTAGAGTTATGAACCACCTATTATCGATTAAAGAGCTGAGCCAACAAGAGTTGGTGGAATTACTGTCATTGGCTAAAACGATCAAAGCGAATCCTGGTGACTACCGCACCGCATTAGACGGTAAGAGTGTGGTGATGTTATTTGAAAAGCCTTCACTACGCACTCGTGTTAGCTTCGATATCGGTATCAATAAACTCGGTGGTCATAGTGTCTATTTAGATCAACAAAATGGTGCCTTAGGCCAGCGTGAACCCGTGTCAGATTTTGCCGCTAACATCTCTTGCTGGGCCGATGCGATTGTGGCGAGAACCTTTTTACATTCAACCATTGAGGCGCTTGCCGAGCACGGTACAGTACCTGTAATTAATGCCTTATCGGATATGTATCACCCTTGCCAGGGCTTAGCCGATTTTCTTACCTTGGCAGAACAATTTGACGATTTGAGTCAACTTAAATTGGCTTATGTTGGCGATGGTAACAATGTGACTCACTCCTTGATGTACGGCGCGGCATTATTGGGGGCCACCATGACGGTTATCTGTCCTCAGGGACATTTCCCCGATGGCAAGGTTGTACTCGAAGCGCAAAAAATTGCCGCGGCTCACGGTGGCGAGTTAATGTTAACCACAGATGTTGACAAGATTGCCGGTCACGATGCGATTTATACCGATACTTGGATCTCCATGGGTGACAACACCAGCCTCGATGACATTAACGATAAATTTGGCCCTTATCAGGTTAATCGCACCATGATGCAAAAGGCTGGAGCAAAATATTTTATGCATTGCCTGCCAGCTTACCGCGGCGTAGAGGTAACTGCCGATGTGGTCGATGGCGAAGGGTCATTGATTTTACAGCAGGCCGAAAATCGTATGCATGCACAAAATGCCGTATTAGTGACACTATTAAGTTAATTAATTTCCCCTACAACACCATTGAATGCCTTGGCGTTCATGAATACATCATTAGGAAAGAGTCATGAGTAACGAAACAACAGCAGTAAAAAAAGTGGTATTGGCCTACTCAGGCGGTTTAGATACTTCGGCAATTATCCCTTGGTTAAAAGAGACCTACGATAACTGTGAAATCATCGCTTTCTGTGCCGATGTTGGGCAGGGTGAAGCAGAGCTTGAGGGGTTACATGAGAAGGCTATCGCTTCGGGTGCATCAGAGTGCCATATTGTCGATTTAAAAGAAGAGCTGGTGGCCGATTATATCTATCCCACTATTGCCACGGGGGCCATTTATGAAGGGACGTATCTACTGGGTACTTCTATGGCTAGACCGATTATTGCCAAGGCTCAAGTGGAAGTGGCTCGTAAAGTAGGCGCCGATGCTTTATGCCATGGCTGTACGGGTAAGGGCAATGATCAGGTGCGTTTCGAAGGCTGTTTTGCTGCTCTGGCTCCCGATCTGAAAGTGATTGCGCCATGGCGTGAGTGGGAGATGGTGAGCCGGGAAGATCTGCTCGACTACCTTGCCGAGCGAAATATTCAAACCACAGCGTCGGCGACTAAGATTTATAGCCGCGACGCTAATGCTTGGCATATTTCTCACGAAGGTGGTGAACTAGAGGACCCATGGAACGAGCCAAGTAAAGGGGTTTGGACCATGACAGTGGCGCCAGAAGATGCCCCAAATGAAGCGGAATATGTGTCAATCGAGGTGGAAGCTGGCCGCGTCACCAAGGTTAACGGTGAAGCATTATCACCGTATGCGGCGCTCATGACACTTAACACCATTGCCGCGGCACACGGTGTAGGCCGTATCGATATTACCGAAAACCGTTTGGTGGGGATGAAGTCACGTGGCTGTTATGAAACTCCGGGTGGCACAGTGATGTTTGCCGCGCTGCGGGCGATTGAAGAGTTAGTGTTAGATAAGAGTAGCCGTGAATGGCGTGAGCAAGTGGGCGCGCAAATGGCTCATTTGGTTTATGACGGTCGTTGGTTTACGCCGCTGTGTGAATCACTGCTGGGGGCATCGCAGCCGCTGGCAAATCTGGTTAACGGTGAAGTGGTGATTAAGCTCTATAAAGGGCAAGCACAGGCAGTGAAGAAGCGTTCTCCCAATAGCCTATATTCAGAAGCCTTTGCCACCTTTGGTGAAGATGACGTTTATAACCAGAAAGATGCTGAAGGTTTCATTCGTTTATATTCATTAGCTAGCCGCATTAGAGCATTAAACGCTAAGTAATTTAATGAGTTTACCGCTTGCAAGGGGCGAGTTATCGCCCCTGTATTTTTACCGAATGAAGAGGATATCGAGATGGCGTTATGGGGTGGAAGATTTAGCCAAGAGAGCAGTGCACTGTTTAAACTTTTTAACGATTCGTTGCCCGTTGACTATCGCTTGATCGAAGAAGACATTGTTGGCTCGATTGCGTGGGCCGATGCTATCGCCTCGGTTGGTATTTTAACTGATGTTGAATGTCTCGAATTAAAAAGTGCGCTTAATCAGCTTCTCGATGAAGTTAACGACAAGCCTGAGTTAATTTTGGCCTCTGGTGCTGAAGATATTCACAGTTTCGTCGAGCAATCACTGATCGCTAAGGTGGGCGACTTAGGTAAAAAATTGCATACGGGTCGTTCGCGTAATGATCAGGTGGCCACCGATCTTAAGTTATGGTGCAAAAAAGAGGGGCAAAGCCTATTAGGTTTGTTGGGTAAACTTAGAAGTGCCTTACTGGATTTAGCCGAACGTGAGCTCGATGCTGTTATGCCTGGCTACACCCATCTTCAACGTGCTCAGCCCGTGGCATTTGGTCATTGGTGTTTAGCCTACGTTGAGATGTTCGAGCGTGATATTAGTCGCTTAGAGGATGCGTTGAAACGCGCCGATACTTGCCCTCTGGGCACAGGTGCGCTAGCGGGTACGGCTTATCCTATGGATCGTTATGCGCTGGCGAAATCGTTAGGGTTCGCATCACCGACCCTGAACAGTTTAGACACTGTCTCGGATAGAGACCATGTGATTGAATTATGTAGCGATGCGTCGATCAGCATGATGCACTTAAGCCGTATGGCCGAAGACTTAATCTTCTTTAATAGCGGAGAGGCGGGTTTTATCGAGTTAGATGATCAAGTCACTTCTGGCTCATCATTGATGCCACAAAAGAAAAACCCAGATGCATTAGAGCTGATTCGGGGGAAAACTGGCCGCGTTTACGGCAGCTTAGTGGGGATTTTAACCACCATGAAGGCGCTACCGCTAGCCTACAATAAAGATATGCAAGAGGACAAAGAGGGGCTATTTGATGTCATGGATAGCTGGTCCATTTGCTTAGAAATGGCGGCGTTGGTGTTGTCTGGTTTAAAGGTGAATCGTGAAAATACCCTTAGGGCTGCGCAGCAAGGATATGCGAATTCGACTGAACTGGCGGATTATCTGGTTGCTAAAGGGATGCCTTTTAGAGAGGCGCACCATGTGGTCGGGGAGGTAGTCGTGGCCGCGATTGCTGAGCAAAAGCCGATTGAAGATTTTACATTATCTAGCTTACAGACCTTTGCCAGCGTGATTGAGCAAGACGTTTACCGATGCCTGACTATCGATTCATGCTTGGCTAAGCGTGAAGCTTTAGGTGGCACAGCATTAGCGCAAGTCAAAGCAGCGCTGAGTGCTAAGTTGGTATAACCGTTATTGCGTTTATATGAAAAAACCTGCCGTGGCAGGTTTTTTTATGGTCAAGATCCTAGCTTCAATGAGGCCTAATTGCCTATTTGCATCGCTTACTGGAATAGCTCTTCTACGGCATCATCGATAAAAATATCATCTTGCTGCTGTGGCTCGGTAGCCATCTCAGTAGGCTCGGTACCACTGACAAAGTATTCAAACGCACTGGTATGGTCAGTTTTGCGGCTAAGCTTACCTGTGGCTAAATCAATGCGCGCCGATACAATCCCCTTCGGAGGTTGCGACGGCTCTTCAGGCGTATTGGCGAGTGCATTTTTCATAAACTCGTTCCAGGCCGGTCCAGCCGTTTTTGCTCCGGCTTCGGCGCCCGATATTTGATCTTTTTCACCATTAGCGTTCCAAGCGGTGCGTCCCAGCTCTTTGCTGTGATCATCGAACCCAACCCACACCGTGGTGACCAGTTTTGGATTGAAACCACTAAACCAGGTGTCACGAGATTCGTTGGTGGTACCCGTTTTACCGGCAATATCACGTCGGTTCACTACGCGAGCGGCGCGCCATGCGGTGCCGTTCCAACCAGTGCCTTTGCGCCAATCACCCCCGCCCCAAATAACACTTTTAAGTGCATCGGTAATTAAGAAAGCGGTTTGCTCTGAAATAATACGCTCGGCATGACGCGCTTCAATAGGGCAACCATTTACGCTTACCGCTTGAGATAATTCATTAGTTGTCTCTGCACTGGTGGTCAGTTCTGTCGCTGTGATCAATGCAGGCAAGGTATCATTAGGTGTATCGTCGATTTCGGGGGTACAGGCAAATGTCGGATTTGACTGTTCAATCGTTTGTTCGTAGGCGTTATCAATATGGTCGATATAGTAGGGCTCGACGCGATAACCTCCATTAGCGAACGCCGAAAACGCGGTGACCACCTGCAATGGTGTTACCGAAGGTGAGCCCAATGCTAATGACTCATTTTTGGGCATATCTTCTCTATCGAAACCAAAACGAACTAACGTATCAATGGTCTCTTCTAAGCCGACATAACGCATGGTTCGAACAGACATGACGTTAATGGATTGGGCTAGGCCAACACGTAAGCGAGTCGGGCCTGTGTATCTGTCGGGGGAATTTTTAGGTCGCCATGCTGTGCCTTGACGGATGTCGGCGTTATTAATGGGCGCATTATTAATCAAGGTCGCGAGGGTGTAGCCTTTTTCTAGCGCGGCAGTATAAATAAACGGCTTAATGTTAGAGCCCAGCTGACGTTTCGCTTGGGTGACGCGATTATATTGGCTGGTGTGGAAACTGTAGCCGCCAACCAAGGTCTTGATGGCGCCGTTATGTGGATCAAGAGAGACAATGGCGCTAGCCACTTCTGGAATTTGAGATAGCTGCCAAGTCTCTGCGTGGCGGATCCAAATTTGCTCACCGACATTTAATATCTCGCTCGCTGCTTTAGGGGCACGGCTTTGACGTGAGTTGCTTATGAACTTACGTGCCCATTTTAATCCTTGCCACTCTAGAGTAATTATCTGTCCCTCTGCGGTAAGTACTTGGGCACTTTGTTCACCCACTTTAAGCACGGCTGCCGGTTCTAATCCTTGGAAACCTTGTGTTTGTTTGAGCTGCTCGATAATGCTTTCGTTTGCTGGTAGGGCAGCGGCTGGTTGCCACAGTACCTTGGTTGGACCGCGGTAGCCGTGGCGCTCATCATAAGCGTAAACATTATTTCTTAAGGCTTGCTGTGCTAGCTGTTGTAGCCTTGAATCAATTGTGGTGTAAACGTTATATCCACCTGTGTATGCTTCTTCTTCACCATATTTTTCTGCTAGGTAATCACGTGCCATTTCAGATATATAGGGGGCGTACAGCTCAACTTCTGCGCCGTGATATTCCGCAGTAATAGGAGCGGCTATCGCTGCTAAGTATTCCTGCTCGGTAATATTATTTTTTTCGAGCATGCGGCTAAGTACCCAGTTACGACGATTGATGGCGCGAACGGGGTTGCGAATGGGGTTAGCTGCGGATGGCGCTTGCGGCAGACCGGCAATCATTGCCATTTCGGGTAAGGTGAGTTGCGCGAGCTCCTTACCGTAATAGACTTGAGCCGCAGCGCCTACACCATAGGCTCGGTTACCTAAAAATGAACGATTGAGATAGAGGGTGAGGATCTCTTCTTTGTTCAGTGCTTTCTCAATTTTAAGGGCTAAAAAAATCTCTTTAATTTTTCGGATGTAGGTTTTTTCTCTGGATAAGAAAAAGCCTCTGGCGACCTGCTGGGTAATGGTACTGGCCCCTTGGCTCTTTTTGCCCGTAGTCGCCAAAATAAAGGCTGCACGAACGATACCGATAGGATCGATCCCTTTGTGCTCAAAGAAACGCGCATCTTCGGTGTCCAGTACTGCGTTTATCAGTTGTTGGGGTACCTGTTCATATTCAACTGGGATACGACGTTTTTCACCAAACTGTGAGATGAGTTTGCCATCTGCACTGTAAATTCGTAACGGAGTCTGCAATTTTACCGTTTTAAGGGTGGTAACATCGGGTAGATCGGGAAGCACATAAAAATATGCAGCGGCAATAGCACCTACTCCCAAAAGAGTGAGGCTAAATAGCGCGATAATAATTCGTTTAAACCACTTCACCAGATTATTCCAATAAATAGAGCAGGCACAACAGTATATAAGGCGAGAGGCTATTGGTGAAGCAAAAAAGGTTGTCAAAAAAATGGCAATTGTAAAAGTGATAAACATTTTGTACAAATAGCTATAACAGATTGATTTTGTGCTAATCTAATTCTTGAAATTATAACAATAAAGTGGCGATATATTATGCTTTCAAATTTATGGAAGCGTCAGGCTCCGCAGATGGTGGGTATCGATATCGGTTCTCACGAAATTAAAGCAATTCTGCTGAGTAAGACTGCTGATGGTTATAAAATATTGAGTCATGCAGCGGTACCTGTAAAAAAAGGAGCCGTTAACGATCATGAAGTGCGCGATACCGATGCTGTTTTAGAGTCGCTGAAATTGATTAAGCGTGCATTACCGAAATCGGTCAAATACGCTGCAGTTGCTGTATCGGGATCGGCAGTGATGACCAAGGTTATCTACATGGACGCTTCGCTTAGCGAAGAAGAGATGGAGACCCAAATTGAGATTGAAGCCGATAACTTGATCCCTTATTCACTCGATGAGGTCAGTATCGATTTTGAAACGCTCAATGTGAATAGTACCGATCCCTCAAAAGTGGATGTACTACTTAGCGCTTGTCGAACCGAAAATATTGATGCCAGAGTCGATAGTTTGGATGATATTAATCTTGAGACTAAAGTCGTCGACATCGAAGGTTATGCCTTAGGGCGTTCGTTTGAGTTAGTGGCAGCACAACTACCTGACGGTGGAAAAGATAAAATCGTTGCGCTGGTGGATATTGGTGCCAATATGACCACCTTTTCAGTGGTTGAAGGCGGAGAGACGACCTTTATTCGCGAACAAGCGTTTGGTGGTGAGCAGTTTACTCAATCAATTTTATCATTTTATGGCATGTCTCATGACCAGGCCGAAACCGCTAAGGTTGAAGGTTCTCTTCCTCGCAATTATATGTTCGAAGTGCTATCTCCTTTTCAAAATCAGTTATTACAACAAATAAAACGTACATTACAAATTTACTGTACCTCCAGTGGTAAAGATAAAGTCGATTATATTCTCTTGTGCGGTGGCACCTCAAAACTCGAAGGTATGGCCAACTTATTAACCAATGAGCTGGGTGTACAAAGCGTAATTGCCGACCCCTTTGCAGGTTGTTTGCATGCCGACGATGAAATTAAAACGCGCCTGCAGCCAACAATTAATAAATATATGGTTGCGTGTGGATTAGCGCTTAGGAGTTACTCTCAATGGCGAACATAAATTTACTTCCATGGCGAGAAGAGGCACGAGAAAAACATAAACGCGATTATTTAGGCATATTAATGGCTGTTTTTATCGGCGCTTCACTACTGGTTTATGCGGCGTTAATGGTCATCGATATGATGACCGAAGAGCAACGTGGCAGAAATGCCTATTTGCAATCTGAAATTCAATTATTAGAAACGCAGATAGCCGAAATTAAGAAAATTCGTGAGCGTAAAAAAGATATTGAACGTCGTACCGAGATTATTCTTAATTTACAGCAGGCGCGAAATTTACCGACACATGTGTTAGATGAACTGGTGCGCATTGTCCCTCCTGGAATATACCTATCAAGTATCGAAAAGAAGGGCAGCTTGTTATGGATAGAAGGGCGGAGTGAATCTAATAACAATGTGGCCAATATGATGCGTAAAGTGACAACATCATTATGGCTTCATGATCCTAATATGCAGTCTATCGTTTCTCAAAATGAAGCGATGCGCCAACTACAGCGATTCAGTTTACGTGTTTCTATTAGTGACGAGAGTGCAGAAAGTAATACTGCCCAAGGAGCGAGCAAATGAAACTCGATCTGAGTGAATTTAACGATGTCGACTTTGAAAACATTGGGGGTTGGCCAACTCAGGTTAAAGTTGTTTTTGCAACGTTACTGGCAATTCTTATCTTTATTGCTAGTTACTTCTTATTTGTTTCAGATGCCATCGATACGTTAAATCGCGAACAAGATAAAGAACTCACACTGCGGGATGATTTCAAAGCGAAATATCAATTAGCGGCTAATCTTAAATTATATCGTGAGCAACTTACCGAGATGGAAGTTCAGTTTGCTGAGTTACTTAAAATGTTACCTTCGCAAAATGAAATGCCAGGATTGCTAGATGATCTTACGTTTGTTGCCACCGATTCGGGTTTGGGGATCGAAAGCCTCGAATGGCAAGAAGAGATCCAACGTGATTTCTATATCGAGTTCCCCATTAGTATGTCGGTGACAGGGGATTACCATGAGATGGGGCAGTTGGTAAGTGATGTGGCCAAATTACCTCGTATCGTGAGCTTACATGATTTCGTGATTAAGCGGAGCGACCAGGGGCAGTTAGCGATGGAGATCTTAGCTAAGACTTATCGTTTTAAAGAAGGTGTTCAGTTACCTAACGATAAAAATGCCAAGGGGGCTAAGTAATGAAACAGCTACCCTGGTTAGTGTTAATTATTGCTTTAACAGGTTGTATGGGGGATCGCAGCGATATAGAGGAGTTTGTGACCACAACTAAGGCGCAGCATGTCGCTTATGTTCCGCCATTAAAACAACCGCCGACATTTGAACATTTTGTCTATCAAGCCCATTTGATGCGCAGCCCATTTGTGCCACCATCACGTGAATTAACTGAAGAGGTTATCGATACGACAAAAGATTGCCTCCAACCAGATTTAAAACGCCGTAAAGGACGATTAGAAACCTATGCGTTAGATAATTTAAAAATGCGTGGTACGTTAAGTGAAAAGGAAACGATTTGGGCACTAATAGAAACAAACGATGGCAGTGTTTATCGATTAGGTATCGGTGAGTATTTAGGGTTGTATCACGGGCGAATTGCTAAAGTAACACCGCAAACAGTCGAAATAATAGAATTAATTCCTGATGGTTCAGGTTGCTGGGCTGAAAGATTAAGCAACATGGAGCTCACTGGTGAATAACAAGCGAAGGATAAGGGGAAAGATGGAATCTTCTGCCGTGAGAAATGCATTACTAAAAATGTCACCTTTATTTAATGCGGCCTTAGGCCTAGCGTTAATATTAGGTGTGGCGCCGTATTCTTCAGCTGCAAACCGCTTAGTGGATGTTAAGTATCACTCAGTCGTTGATCACCAGCTCGAATTACAGTTGATATTTGAGGACGATGTTACAGAGCCAGATATTAATCTCAATGCGTCGCCGGCCCAAATTATTTTGGGATTCGATGACAGCCTATCAGGTTTAGAAAAGTCGCGATTACCTGTCGATAATGTCGGCGTTAAATCAGTCTCTATGTTACAAGACAGTGACAGGCTAAATGTGCTGGTGGACTTGGTTAAGGTAAAAGCGTATCAAGGTAAAGTGTTAGGTAATACCTATAGGCTAACGATTAATGATGAAGTTGCTAACCGCAGTGAAAGTGCGGTTAATCCATTTGTTAATGGCATCAAAAATATCGATTTTCGTCGTACGACAGAGGGTGGTGGTGAGTTATTGGTTAAACTAAATAACGCTTCAGTTGCCGCCAATGTTGAACAGGTGGGGGCCAAATTAGAGCTCAAATTATATAACACGGATATTGGCTCCAACTTATTGTATGTGATGGATGTGCAAGATTTTGCCACTCCTGTTAGAAGCTTTGAAACTTTCAAAGAAGAATTAACCACTCGCATATTACTCAATATTGATGGCCAATATGATTATAACTATAAGCAAGAAGGTGATCTGTTTCGCTTAAGTGTGAATAAGGCGGTACGGAATAACGTTGTAAAAGAAGAGAAAAAATATGAGGGACGCTCGCTGTCACTTAACTTCCAAAGTATTTCTGTTCGAACCGTATTGCAAATTATTGCCGACTATAACAACTTTAACCTAGTGACCAGTGATACTGTCGAGGGGGATATTACCCTGAGACTCGATGATGTACCTTGGGATCAAGCGTTAGACTTAATTTTGCAAACTAAAGGTTTAGATAAGCGCATCGAAGGTAACATTTTAATGGTTGCGCCAGCGGAAGAGATGGCAATACGTGAAAGCCAAGAGCTTAAAAATATGCAAGAAGTGAAAGAGCTTGCTCCGCTTTATTCTGAATATTTACAGATTAATTATGCTAAAGCTCTCGACATTGCCGCATTGTTGAAAGGAGATACTTCGAGTTTATTATCTGCACGCGGTACCGTTGCGGTCGATGAGCGCACCAACACCTTGCTGGTTAAAGACACCGAAGAAAGTTTAGAAAATATTCATCGTTTAATCGAAGTATTAGATATTCCGATTCGTCAGGTTTTGATCGAGTCACGCATGGTCACGGTGAAAGATGACGTCTCTGAAGACTTAGGTATTCGCTGGGGCATCACTGATCAGCAAGGCAGTAAAGGCACTTCAGGTAGTTTGGGCGGAGCCAATGATATTGCCAATGGTATCGTTCCCGATATTGGCGATCGTCTCAATGTTAACCTACCCGCAGCAGCTACCAATCCTGCAAGTATTGCATTTCATGTGGCTAAGTTGGCCGATGGTACCTTGCTGGATCTCGAGTTGAGTGCGCTTGAGCAAGAAAGCAAAGGTGAAATCATCGCCAGCCCGCGCATTATGACCTCTAATCAAAAGGCGGCTTATATTGAGCAAGGTGTCGAGATCCCTTATGTCGAGTCGGCTTCAAGTGGTGCGGCCACAGTGCAATTTAAGAAAGCGGTGTTGTCGCTACGCGTGACACCGCAAATCACCCCGGACAACCGAGTGATCTTGGATCTTGAAATCACGCAGGATTCACAAGGTAAAGTGGTTGATACACCGCTAGGGCAAGCGGTATCTATCGATACTCAACGTATTGGTACTCAGGTGCTTGTCGATCATGGTGAAACTATCGTATTAGGTGGTATTTACCAGCAGCAACTGATCAATCGTGTCAGCAAAGTGCCTGTATTAGGGGATATTCCTTTTGTGGGTTACCTGTTTAGAAACACTTCTGATAAAAATGAACGCCAGGAGTTATTGATTTTCGTAACCCCAAAAATCATTTCAGAAGATTTGTAACTACCTATGCTCTATAGTAAAAAAGCCAGCGTATAAACGCTGGCTTTTTAGTGGGGGAGTATAATTTCACAGAATTTACTCGCATCACTTGCCTTTAAGGTGGGATAACTGAGATAATCCATGGTCAAGTCTCATTAGAGCAAGGTAACATTTAAGGTCGGCCTGATTTTCTGGTTGGCGTAGGCAAACTTCATATAAGATTCAGACGTAAAGCAATGGCTGAAAAACGTAATATTTTCCTAGTAGGTCCTATGGGGGCTGGTAAAAGCACTATAGGTCGTCATCTGGCGCAGATGCTCCATTTAGAATTCCACGATTCAGATCAAGAAATTGAAAACCGCACAGGTGCGGATATTGCGTGGGTATTTGACGTTGAGGGCGAAGAAGGTTTTCGTCGTCGCGAAACACAAGTTGTCGCTGACTTAACTGAAAAACAAGGTATTGTTTTAGCAACTGGCGGCGGATCAATCGAGAGTAAAGATATTCGCAACAATCTTTCTGCTCGTGGCATAGTGGTCTATTTAGAGACGACTATCGACAAGCAAGTTGCGCGTACGCAACGAGATAAGCGTCGTCCGTTACTACAAGTAGATGACCCTCGTGAAGTGTTAGAAAAACTTGCTGAAACGCGTAACCCTCTTTACGAAGAGATTGCCGATGTCATCGTTAAAACCGATGAACAGAGTGCGAAAGTGGTTGCCAATCAAATTATTGAACAGTTAGGTTTTTAATCATTAGGCGGAAGCATGGAACGGATTCAGGTTGAACTTGGTGTACGTAGTTACCCGATTTATATTGGCCCGAATCTGCTGGAGAAGCTCGAGTTATTCGAGTCACACCTCCAGAATAAAAAAGTGCTTATCGTCAGTAATGATACAGTAGCGCCCCTGTACCTTGAAAGGGTACAGGCGCTATTAACTCCTTTTCAATGTGCGACACCGGTCATCTTACCCGACGGTGAGCAGTACAAAACGTTAACAACACTGGATGATATCTTGACCTCACTGCTGTCGCAGAATATGGGGCGAGATACTGTGCTTATTGCACTGGGCGGCGGCGTTATCGGTGACATGACTGGCTTTGCAGCGGCCTGTTACCAACGCGGAGTCGATTTCATCCAAATACCAACAACCTTATTATCCCAAGTTGACTCTTCTGTTGGCGGCAAAACAGCGGTTAATCATCCCTTAGGGAAGAATATGATCGGCGCTTTTTATCAACCGCAACTAGTGGTCATAGATACACAGTGTTTAAACACACTACCGGTGAGAGAATTTGCAGCCGGAATGGCAGAGGTGATTAAGTACGGTATTATCTGGGATCAGGCTTTTTTCTGTTGGCTTGAAGATAATGTCGCTGAGTTAAAGCGGTTAGATGAGTCGGCATTACAGTATGCGATTGCTCGCTGCTGCCAGATAAAAGCAGATGTCGTCGCCCAAGATGAAACCGAACAAGGGGTGCGGGCATTACTTAATCTCGGCCACACCTTTGGCCATGCTATTGAGGCCGAAATGGGTTACGGTGTCTGGCTGCATGGTGAAGCGGTTGCTGCTGGTACTGTGCTTGCGGCTCAAACTGCTTGTAAAATGGATTTGGTAGAGCAAAGTGTTGTCGAGCGAATCGCAAAACTCTTTACCGCTTTCGACCTGCCTATCCAGGCGCCTAATAACATGGGTTTTGAACAGTTTATTAAGCATATGCGTCGTGATAAAAAAGTGCTTAAAGGTAAGCTTAGGTTAGTGTTACCCGAAGGCCTAGGCCAAGCGGGAATTTATGCTAACGTTCCTGAGCCTCTTTTAGAAGAGATCCTTTGCCGCGCTTAACTTGTGTGGTGATCCTGTGACATATCAAGCTTCGATATTATTACCTAGCCAAGAATCTTTGCTGCATCGTTTACAGCACGTGATCTTATATGGTCAGCAGTTAACCGTATTAACAGGTGAATATGGTGCAGGCAAAACCACCATAGTCACAGCGCTTGTCGATGCTCTCGATGATGTCAGTTCCGCCTTGGTTACGTGCCCGCAGCACGCTGACTGCGCCGAAATTCGTCGTAAAATCTTAGTGCAACTATTGTCTGAACCCGTCTTCGATGATGAGTTGCCACTGCCAGAAACCCTGCTAGATTTAGCGCAAGCTTTACCGGCTAATAGCCATATAGTGCTCGATGATGCTCATCATCTCCCGTTGGAGATTTGGGCAGAATGTATAGTGTTAAGCCAAATGCAGTTGGTGGGTAAAAGTCTCTCGGTAACACTCACCACCCCCAATGTATTTTTAAGCCAGTTATTAACGCAACTGCCAGAAAGTCAGCATCAACTGTTACTTCCCATGGTGATCGAGCCGTTAAGCTATGCCGAACGCGAGGCGCTTTATTACACCTTGTTGCAGCGCAGTGAGCAAACCACTTTTACTCCCAGAGATATTGTTAAAGACCAACTGCAACAGCAGCAAGGCTTACCGAGTGAGGTGGTGGCGTTACTGTCACTTGCGCTTGATGGGGAGCCTGAGACTCCAGTTAAAAGAGGCTGGCTTAAGTCGGTTTTACTGACTCTGCTTGCTTGTGCCGTCTTGGTTGCTGGATATGTTGTCATGCTGCCTGATGTTGAGCCGTTAGTCTTACCTCAGCAACAGACTGTCGCTTCTGTTCGTGCCACTCGCGCCAATATTACTTATGGTGAGGCGTTACTGGCGCCCTATTTTGATTCGCGTCAGTTAGGCCTACAAGCGCCCCATGCTGAGGATATTGCTGAACGTGCAATAGCGCGAGCCACCTTGCGACATGATAACCTAATTGCTGCTGAGCAGAGCGAGGAAAATACGTTAAGTGACGGTGTGGAGGCTGAGGTCGATTATAGTCAATTGGGGCAATTTGAGCCTATCAGTACCGATAGGGCAGAGATGCAGCTGCATAATGATAAGGTGGAAATTTTTTCGCTTAAAGATGATGTTACAGCTATAACGACAGCGCCACAGCAAGAGGTTGAACCTGAGCCTACTCTGAATAATAACGGTGAATTAAACCGCCAAATGCCGCAGACGGGTTACACATTACAACTGGCTAGCGTCAAAAAGCTCAAGTCACTCAATGAAATTGTTGAACAACTTAATGGCTCAGATAATATTCAAGTGGCGCGCTACAAACAGCGCTGGGTCGTGCTATACGGGCGTTACAGCTCCCGCGAGCAGGCAATGGCAGAGGCGCAGCGCTTACAAAATGAAGTAGGGCTAGCACCACCTTGGTTGCGGGTGTGGGGCGATTTATCTCAATATGAGTTACAACAACGGCTCCCGACTCGTGAAATTCAATAATAAACAGAGTACAATCGGCACCTTGTTTTCATGGCGCATTCAATCGATTTAGATGATTAAAAAGCAAAGGGCCTTCCTTAAGTGGGCTGGTGGAAAATTTAAGCTGGTTGATGCTCTCACGCAACACCTTCCCCAAGGCGATCGATTAGTCGAACCTTTCGTTGGTGCTGGCTCGGTGTTCCTCAATACTGATTACCAGCAATACCTGTTATGCGATATTAATCATGACTTGATTAACTTGTACAAAATCGTGCAAGCCACTCCTGAAAAATACATTCGGGCGGCTAAGGCGATGTTCAGCGATACTAAGAATGACAAACAAGTCTACTACCAAGTTCGCAGTGAGTTTAATCAGGTAAGCGATCCGTTTTTACGTTCAGTCTACTTTCTTTATATGAACCGTCACGGCTTTAATGGCCTGTGCCGCTACAATAAAAAAGGCGGCTTTAATGTGCCTTTTGGTTCATATAAAAGACCCTATTTCCCTCACGATGAGATCATGGCATTTGCTGACAAAGCTCAGAAAGCTGAGTTTCGCTGTATTGGTTATGAAGAGGCGTTTGGCTTTACCCAAAGTGGTGACGTTGTCTATTGCGATCCGCCGTATGCACCACTATCGACAACAGCCAGTTTTACCACCTATGTGGGCTCAGGTTTTAGCTTAGATGATCAGGCATTACTAGCTCGAAAAGCGCGTCACACCGCGATTGACCGAGGTATACCTGTGTTGATCAGCAATCATGATATACCATTAACTCGCGAGCTTTATCACGGCGCCCGTTTCGATACGATTCAGGTGCAACGTAACATTAGCCAAAATGGCAGTGGCCGTAAAAAAGTAGATGAGTTGATGGCGCTATATGATGATAGATATCATAGCGAAAACGATTAAGTCAGTACCAGATTAACGATAACGATTAACCCTATTACCAAGCCAATGGCTAAAATTATCCCCATGATAATATAGGGGATTGGCGAGTGAGATTGAAAGTCACGATGGCGGTTTTGATCGCTTTGCACGCCAAAAAAAGCAGCTAAAGTGCTAAATAACAGTTGGATGAGGGAGTGCCCTTTAATAGCGATTTTTCTGGCTCGCTGGGTTAATGTCATCCATCGGACTGGTCTTATGCCCATGGAGTAATTCTAGTAGGTCGACAAAATGGAACTGACTCGAGCGGCTATTACCCGTTAACCAATTTATCCAACTAACATTATCAGATGGTTGCGCACAGCGATTACTCGGGTGGCTTGCGGGTAATGCCGAGTTATAAACAGCGTTGCTATCGCATTCACAGGCCGATGAGTTAGCGGTCTGGGTATCATCTTTAACGTTTACGGCTGTCATCCCAACAGCAAGAGTTGCCACTGCCAGTAAACCTACTGATTTTATATTATTCAATAGTTTTAGCTTATCTTTCATCTCTACATCCTGTATCACACGTAAATGTCACAATTGGCAACATTATAGCAAAGCCGTTTATATTTTGAACATCTATTTACGTAGGTAATTAAGTCGCTTGAATAAAAGCGCTTATTTCTGAGTTTGAGCACAGTTAATGCTAGTAAAGCCCTAGAGTGGCAGTAAGGCATTGAGGTAGAATAGCGTATTTATTATCCACACTAGCGAGTTTACCATGCGTCCATTTTTAATTGCTCCCTCGATTCTTTCTGCCGATTTTGCCCGCCTTGGGGAAGATGTTGATGCCGTGCTCAGTGCGGGTGCCGATGTCGTTCACTTTGATGTGATGGATAATCATTACGTACCCAATCTCACCATAGGCCCTATGGTGTGTAAGGCGCTGCGTGATTATGGTGTTACTGCCGAGATTGATGTGCACCTAATGGTTAAGCCTGTGGATCGTATCATTCCCGACTTTGCTGATGCGGGCGCATCGATCATCACCTTTCACCCAGAAGCCTCTGAGCACATCGATAGAAGTTTACAGTTGATTAAAGAAGCGGGTTGTAAGGCTGGGCTGGTGTTTAACCCAGGTACGCCATTGCATTATCTTGATCATGTGATGGATAAGCTGGATGTGATTTTATTGATGTCAGTTAACCCTGGATTTGGCGGCCAGTCGTTTATTCCGTCAACGCTGGACAAGCTACGTCAAGTGCGCGAGCGCATCGACGCCAGTGGCTTTGATATTCGCCTCGAAGTCGATGGCGGCGTTAAGGTCGACAACATTGCCGAAATCGCTGCCGCTGGCGCCGATATGTTTGTGGCTGGCTCGGCAATTTTTAGTCAGCCAGATTATAAAGCTGTCATTGATGAAATGCGCGCAGAACTGGCGACAACAGAGGCTAAGTCATGATCCATGCTAAGCAAATTAAGGCGATAGCCTTTGATCTGGACGGCACCCTCATCGACAGTGTGCCAGATCTTGCCGCCGCCACAAATGCTATGCTGGCCGAGTTAAATCTGCCTAACTGTAGTGAGTCACAGGTACGTTCATGGGTGGGCAATGGTGCCGAAAAGTTAGCCGAGCGAGCACTTAGTTTTGTTCATGATAGGGCGATAGATGCGGCCGAATTAGCCGATGCTATGCCGCTATTTATGCGCCATTACCAAGCCAATTTACAGCAACACAGTAAATTGTATGACGGTGTTAAGCCGGTATTACAACAGTTGCATGCTGCCGGATATCGCTTGGCTGTGGTGACGAATAAACCTTATCGTTTTACCCTGCCATTACTCGAGGCTTTCGGTATTGCCGAGTTCTTTAGCCTAGTGCTGGGTGGCGACTCATTAGCCAAAATGAAACCCGATCCTATGCCGTTAACTCACCTATTAACCCAGTGGCAGTTAACACCAGAGCAGCTTTTAATGGTGGGCGATTCTAAAAATGACATTTTGGCGGCCAAAGCGGCGGGTATTGCCTCAATCGGCTTGACCTATGGGTATAACTACGGTGAAGATATCGGGCTCAGCGGCCCAAGTGCCGTATGTGAACAATTTAGTGAAATAACAGCATTAATTAACTCAAGTGCTGAATCAACGGAGCAATAAACGAATGACTGCAAAACCTATCGTGTTTAGTGGTGCTCAACCATCTGGTGAGCTGAGTATTGGTAACTACATGGGTGCTCTGCGTCAGTGGGTGGGTATGCAAGACAGTCATGACTGTATTTATTGCGTTGTCGATCTCCATGCGATCACCGTTAGACAAGATCCGATTAAATTACGTGAAGCCTGTCTAGACACGCTAGCCATCTATTTGGCCTGCGGTATCGATCCTAAAAAGAGCACCGTCTTTTTACAGTCTCAGGTGCCTCAGCATACGCAATTAAGCTGGGCGCTAAACTGCTACACCCAAATGGGTGAGCTAAATCGTATGACTCAGTTTAAAGATAAATCACAAAAACATGCCAATAATATCAACGCAGGTTTGTTCGATTACCCAGTATTGATGGCGGCCGATATTTTGCTATATCAAGCCAACGAAGTGCCAGTTGGCCAAGATCAGAAACAGCACTTAGAGTTAACGCGTGATATTGCGACCCGTTTTAACAATGCCTATGGCGATACTTTTGTGGTGCCAGAGCCATTTATTCCAGAAACGGGTGCTAAGGTGATGTCGCTGCAAGAGCCGTTGAAGAAGATGTCTAAGTCTGACGATAATCGTAATAATGTTATCGGCTTACTTGAAGATCCCAAAGCGATCATGAAGAAAGTCAAAAAAGCGATGACCGACAGTGAAGAGCCACCAGTGGTGCGTTTTGATGTCGATGCTAAGCCAGGCGTGTCTAATCTGCTGAGTTTAATGTCGGGCTGCACGGGTCAGTCGATTGCCAGCCTTGAAGCCGAGTTTGAAGGCAAGATGTATGGTCATTTAAAAGTGGCCACAGGTGAAGCCGTAGTGAATATGTTAGAGCCACTACAAGCGCGTTTTCACGAGTTTAGAGCCGATCAAACCTTCCTTAATCAAGTGATGCAAGAAGGGGCTGAAAAAGCGCAGGCACGTGCCGAGGTTACGCTGAAGAAGGTATACGAAAAGATTGGCCTTATCGTCTAATCGATAGCCAATTTTCTGTGTTAAAAAGCCAGCTAAGCTGGCTTTTTTCATTAGTGGCAATGCAAACGCTTTACTGCTGCAGCAGGAGCCAATTGATAAAGCTGGCGATGGCGGGTTCTTTGACGCGACGTTGTTTGCATAAAAAGTTGAACTCAAATCCAGTATCTATGCTGGGAAAGGGCAACGCGATGAGACGGTGGCGGGCAATATCGTCGGCCACCATAAAATCCGATGCTAAGGCCACGCCTTGGCCTGCAATCGCGGCTTCAATGGCGAGTAATACATGGCTAAAAAGGTGCTGCTTAGTATGGCGTGTGACGGTAAGTTGATGATGGGCTAACCAACGCTGCCAATCGAGCCCCAGTGGCCCCTCATCGACGGTCAGTAAAGGTTGCTTTATCAACCAAGGTAGATCCAGCGTCTGGCCTTGATTGACAAAGTCGGGGCTGCAAACCGGGATAAGGCGTTCTCGATGGAGCAATTGTTGCCAATAGCCTTTTTGTTGTTTTTGTCCAGTAATAAACATATCGGCTTCACTATGGGACAGCACAGGATCGTCGGTGACCATGTCGAGGCGGATCTGAATTTCGGGTTGATGCCGCCTAAATTCACTTAGGCGTGGGATCAACCATTTCACTGCAAATGAGCTATATACCGCTAACCGTAATGCTTGTTGCTGCTCACCAATCATCTGTTGATTGAGCACACTCAATTCATTAAAAATTCGTGCTGCTTCTTGGTAGAGCAGTTGTCCTTTGTCGGTGAGTTTTAAAACGCGTCCTTCACGCTTAAACAAAGGTTGCGAAAAATGCTCTTCAAGCAGCCGAATTTGATGGGACACCGCGCTTTGGGTTATGCACAGCTCATCGGCCGCACGGGAGAAATGTTGCTGACGCGCGGCGGCTTCAAAAACCTGTAATGCCCTTAGCGGCGGAATTTTCCTCATTGTCGTGTCTCTTGCGATCTCATTTAGTCTAGGTATGAATTTAATTCATCTATTAAAAGAAATCATCACTTCTGCTTTAGTTTTTTGCTGCTTATGATGCAGCCGTTATGGGAGATAGTTGAGATACTGCCAATGCAGCGAAATATTGTGATTGGGCTGGGACTACTGATTCTAGGCAATGTATTTAGTGCGCTATACGATGTCTCGATTAAGTGGTTGCCACAAGAGAGTAACGCGGCGATGTTTTTGCTGCTGCGACAAGTGACGGCCATCGTGATGATGCTGCCGCTATGGTGCTATGCCGGCCGACCGCGATCGCAGTTTATGAAGTTACATGCACTGCGAGCTAATAGTGGCGCCGTTGGGGCGTTATGCTTGATAGCAGGGTTATTAGCGTTGCCATTGGCCACAGTGGGATCGCTGTTTTACTCGGCGCCGTTAATGATTATTGTTATGGGGATGCTGTTTCTTAATGAACAATTAACGCGCACGCAAGTGGTAGTGGCTGTGCTGGGCTTTATTGGCATAGTGATCATATTACGTCCCAGTGAGCTCAACATGGCAGGATTAGCAGTGCTGTTTTCTGCCATGGTGTTTGCAGGTAATCAATTAGCGCTGCGTAAACTGCCCAGCACCGAAGCGGCAAGCCTCACCGTGATGCTATATAACTTACTCAGCCTACCGCTGGTGGCCTTAATTGCCGCGCTGACGGGGTTTACTGGTTTTAGCTGGCAAATGTTAGGGGTCGCAATATTAAGTAATGGCTTTTTGCTGGCGTATCAGCTGTTTTGTGTGTTGGCGTATCGCCGCGCGCAGGCGGGTGATATTGCGGTGGCCGAATACAGTGGTTTGTTATTTGCTATCTTTTTTGGCTGGTTATGGTTTGATGAATGGCTCGATGGGCTCAGCTGGTTTGGCGCGGCATTAATTGTGTTGCCATCGCTGATTTTTCCACAAATTAAGTTGGCACTGGCCAAGCGAAAGCTGGCGTTGTCTTCACTGTAGGCCATGATGCCAAGCGCCCACTAGCTACTAGGCGTCTCGAGCACTTTGATCACTTTACGCACGCCAGCAGTATTGCGGGCGATGTCCACAGCCAGATCGGCTTGCTCGCGACTGACGACGCCAAGCAAAAACACCTCGCCGTTTTCGGTGATCACCTTAATACGGGTAATATCGAGTGCGTTGTCATTGAGCATGCGCGTTTTGACTTTGGTGGTGATCCAAGTGTCATTACTGCGCGTGGTAAAAGAGGTTGGGTTACCGATACGGATCTGATTATGGATCTTACCCCCTAGGTTGAGCCCTTGGATGATATTAATCGCCTTGTCACGCAACATAGAGTTAGGTGCTTGGCCGATAACCAACACATTGCCGTTCATGGCGATACCGGTAATATTAGTTTGGTTTTTAATATCATCGTGGGCGCCTAGGGCGCTCGATATTTGGAAGTCCGCATTGGTGTCCTCGATTTGCGTCGAAAAACTCCGCTCATCGTTTACCATCATGGCACCACCAACCGCACCGACCATTACAGCGCCGGCGCAGCCTTGAAGCAGTAAAGCAATAGCAATTAATGGGAGCCAAGCTCTCATGCTTGCTCGTCCTGCGGGAATAGCGTGCGATCGATATTGTCGCAGAGGCAATGGATAACCAATAAATGCACCTCTTGGATACGCGCGGTCACATTCGAGGGTACACGTACTTCAACATCGTTAGTGCCCATCAGGCCTGCCATCGCGCCGCCATCTTTACCGGTTAAGGCTACGATAGTCATATCACGGCTCAGTGCCGCTTCCATCGCCTTGATGACGTTACCCGAATTACCACTGGTTGAAATCGCCAGTAGAATATCGCCAGGTTGACCTAAGGCTAATATTTGCTTAGAAAAGATCTCGTCATAGCTGTAATCGTTACCGATAGCCGTAATGGTTGAGGTGTCAGTGGTTAACGCGATAGCCGGTAACGGTGGACGCTCAATCTCATAACGGTTAAGCAGCTCGGCCGAGAAATGCTGTGCATCCCCTGCGCTACCGCCATTACCACAAGCTAGAATTTTGTTGCCACCTAATAGGCATTGCACCATCATTTCAGCTGCTTTCTCAATCGACTCAGGCAATGCTTCAGCAGCATCGATTTTAGTTTGGATTGAGTGAGTAAAACTATCTTTAATACGTTCTAACATGGGTAGGTCCTTAAAAAACAATAACTCTGTCAACAAGCCTTTACTTGTGTGCATGAGGCTTAGTGATCACTAAAATGCATTGGTGATCCAATTTATATCATTGGCATCTATGGCGACGACATCAAAGCGGCATTGTGCATCAATATGATTGCGCTGCATATAATGATTTGCTGCTCGACGCAGTCGCTCGATTTGGCCTCGGCTAATCGCGTGTATTGCACCGCCAAACTGCTTGGATTGGCGGTATTTTACCTCAATAAAAATCCATTTTTTACCCTCATTCATGATGAGGTCTATTTCACCAAACGGGTAGCGCACATTGCGTTCGACGAATATCAGCCCTTGAGCCTGTAAATAAGCTAACGCCGCATCTTCTGCTGAGCGGCCTCGGCTTAAATGGGCTGGCAGCGTCATAGTGGTCGCAGATTTCCGCGTTGATAACGTCCCCAACTCAGCTGGCGGTTAATAGTACCATCCGGCGCGGCCGAAAGGAGTCCACTGCCACCAGAATATTGATAACCCGGTAAGGCTCGCATCTGGGCTAATTTACTCACCAACTGCAGTGCATCATAACCCATAATATAGAGGCGTTTTTGACTGTTGCTCCAGTTGGGCCACAGCTTAGCCACCTCTGCCGTTTCGGCATTGGCTTTTAATAGCCAGGGAATATCACTAATGGTGAGATTATTGAGCTCCTGTGCGGCGGCACGTGAGTTGTTTTCAATACGACTACGGCTGGTGGTATAAAGCGGTACCGGCTGAGCAAACACACTGAAATTAACATCGATAAAGGGTTTGAGTAAGGGCAGATCTTGGCTGCTGGAGATCATGTAAATAGCATCAATGTCGCGACGAGAGCGAAAGTCTGCCTCAATTTGATTACCCAGCAAGGCTTTAATGCGCGCAATACGCTCTTTACTGTCAATCACGCCTAGCGACTTTTGTACCGTCACCTTCATTTCATCGCCGCTATTATAAAAGTGTACCTCAGCAGTTTCCTCAGTCAGGGCTTGCCACTTTTCGTTAAAGGCATCGGCCATGCGGCGGCCGATATTATCATTGCTGGCTAATAGGAGCGGCTTTTCTATACCGTCTTTAAACAGCTTTTGCGCGGCATCAATAGCTTCGTCGGTTGGCGACAAGGCAAAGAAAAACTGATCGGCATTAGGGGTAATGTTGTCGGCCTTATTCAGAAACAGTTGCGGCAATCGCGTGTTCTGTGGCGCCGCATTTTGTGCCTCGATAATGGTGGCGACTTCCGATTGCAGTAGTGGGCCAATAATAAATTCGGCGCCAGCATTCACCGCTTGTTGGTAGGCGATATCGGCACCTTGGGCTGAGTCGAAAAAGTTCACCGAGACCGAATCATCAGGATTTGCCAGATAACTCGAGACGATACCTTGCTTAATTGGGCTGGCGATAGCGGCTCTCGAGCCGCTAAGCGGCAATAGCACCGCGATATTTTTGGGTCTGTAAGGCTTAGCGTTAACCGCACGCTCAAGATCCGTTGGCAGCTTCATGGCTGCTGGGTGGCGCGGATTATCATGTTGCCAAGCCGATAATTGCTGCACGAGCACTTGAGGATCTATGGCATAATGCTTAGCAATATACGCCAGCTGTAACCAACCGGTAAAAACCGGGGTGCTGGTATCTTGGCTAAATGATAACAAGGTTTGTTCATGCAGCAGCTGTAAAATCCGCCAAATCTCGTCATTAACCCGATATGAGTCTGGCTTAGGAAGATAAAGGCTCAGCAGGCTCAATTGTCTTGCTTGTTCGATAGGCTGTTTAATCAGTTGGTAGATGCGCGCCTTAAGTTGGTAATAGTTAGCCATTTGCCATTCGGCTAAGCGCCACTGGCTTGGATAATTGAGCTGGGCGAGTGCATCATCATAGGTCGAGGTAAGCTCTAGCACGCGTGCGGTTAAATATTTATGTTGCGCCAACAGTTCTGGCTTTTGCACTAAGTTAGCTTTGATTGACGCCAATGTTTGCGCCGCATTAGTGGTATCGCCCTGATTAATAAAGGCGTGGGCCGCTTGCAACATGAGTCTATCGCGTTGCTCAGCCGATGATGCCTTTGCAGCATCGGCTAAATACTGTGAGGCATTGAGTGGCGCGCTGCTCAAAGAGACCTGGCTTTGGGTCTCCTTAACTGGCGGTGTCGAAGTGGTACAACCAAATAACACCGTTGATAAAACCGCGATAAAGATAAATTTAGTTGTATTCAGTCTTTTTAACACAGGACTTCACTCTGGTAAGATGCTGGCTGTAGTTTAACCTGCTCTTCAGCTTGACGAAAGTCTTGTGACAATCATTACAGAGGTAGATATGGACCTGTCGGTCGCGCTTTACATAGTTCCAACCCCCATAGGCAACCTTGGAGACATCAGTACTCGTGCAATCGAGGTGCTGAATCAGGTGTCACTTATCGCCTGCGAAGACACGCGTCACAGTGGTAAATTACTTAGCCATTTTGGTATCGAAACCCGTAAAACGGCGCTACATGATCATAATGAAAGGGATCGTGCCCAGTGGATCATTCAAAAACTGTCCAATGGCGAAGCGGTCGCGTTAATCTCTGATGCGGGCACGCCTTTGATTTCAGACCCTGGATATCACTTGGTTTCTCAGGTACGAGAGGCGGGTTACAACGTGATTCCGCTACCCGGGCCTTGTGCAGCCATTACCGCATTGAGTGCGTCAGGGTTGCCATCGGATCGCTTTTCTTTTGAAGGCTTCTTGCCGGCCAAGGAGAAGGGTCGCCTCGATAAGTTAACCGAACTGGCTGAAGATCCACGTACGCTGATTTTTTATGAATCGCCTCACCGCATCGTCCACAGTCTCGAATCTATCGTGGCCGCGCTAGGCGAAGATCGCCATGTGGTGATGGCGCGAGAAGTGACTAAGACCTTTGAAACCTTCCTCTCAGGCTCGGCTGCTGAAATCTTGCAGACGGTAAAGCAAGATCCTAATCAGCAAAAAGGTGAAATTGTGCTGATGTGCCATGGTCATCGAATTAATGATGATGAAGGCATCCCAACGGTGGCTATCAACACGCTTAAACTGTTAATTGAAGAGTTACCGTTAAAAAAGGCTGCTGCCATCGCTGCACAGATCCACGGATTGAAGAAAAATGCCCTATATAAATATGGCTTAGAGATCGGATTGTAATCGATTCTCCAGCCTAGCTTGTCTGTGGCGAAGATTAGGTGGAATGCCAAGAGTCATTAAGCTATAATCCGCGCCGAGTTGGCCAGACAGTTGCTGCGTTCGCAAGAACGGGGAGGAAAGTCCGGGCTTCAAAGAGCAGGGTACCAGGTAACGCCTGGGCGGTGTGAACCGACGACAAGTGCAGCAGAGAGGAGACCGCCAGCTTGATTTATCAAGTTGGTAAGGGTGAAAGGGTGCGGTAAGAGCGCACCGTGCGGTTAGCAATAGTCCGTAGCAAGGTAAACTCTACCCGAAGCAAGACCAAATAGGGTTCCGTATGGCGTGGCTCGCGTTGGAACCGGGTAGGTCGCTTGAGCCTGTGAGCGATTGCAGGCCTAGATGAATAACTGTCCACGACAGGACCCGGCTTATCGGCCAACTCACCCTCTTTATACAAAAGGCCTCGCAGCAATGTGAGGCCTTTCGTATTTATGCTTTTGCCAATTTAAGTAGGATAAAGTATCGGTACTCATAGTTTTTGTACAAACTGTTATCTTATTTCCACCTTATCTAAATCTAGTTCTTTCTAATCGAGCGGTGACAAATTAATACTGCATTCTTTCAACACAACAGAATAAAGTCGTATATGCTTTATATCACAGCTCAAATGACCTTTTTGTGTTAACATCTCACTGCTAAATCTTACTAAATATAAACATTGTAAAAATACAAATAAGGTCACCGCTCATTTTGCCATTAATGCGACGCCCGAAAGGCTTGAAATGGAGCTCACCGATGCAAATGGTCTTACGCGGTTTATATGCAAATATTAGATAATCGTACTTTACTCATCGTCACCGCACTTATTTCAATCGGTTCAGCCGTGGCGTTAATTTCGTTGTGGTGGGCGCAACATCAGCGTAATGGTTCAGGCTTTTGGGCATCGGGCATGTCTTGTATTGCGTTAGCTAGTTTGCTGCTTTTTGGGTGGGGTAGCCTGCCAGATTTTCTCTCCATCGTTATCGCGAATACTCTATATGTAATTGGTTTGCTGCTGATATATCGTGGTGTGCGTATTTTTACCGATCGCGCACCAATAACTTTAGTCGATTTTAGCTTTCCACTGCTGACCTTGCTGCTGTTTAGTTATTTCTATTATGTTGATAATAATATCAATATTAGAATTGCCATACTCAGCTTCGCTTTTGTGATTATTTGTGCAATGACAGTGAAGACCTTACTGGCAGAGAGAGAGGCACCGTGGCGCACCGCAGGTTATGCGGTTGCATTTATGTTTAGCTTATTTGGTTTATCCCATACTATTCGCGGTATCGTTGCGCTTTTTTCTCCCTCCTATAGTGAATTTTTAGATCCGAGTGTGACCTCCTCCAGTGTGTTACTGAGTGGTGTGTTTATTATGGGGGGCATTGCTATTTCGCTGGTTTTACTGAGTTATTCGGTATTAGAGTCGAAATTACGGATTTTGTCATTGGCGGTCGAGCAGTCGGCATCGGCCATTATCATTACCGATTGCACGGGAGCGATTAACTACGTTAACCCGGCCTTTGTTGAGAAAACAGGTTACAGTTTTGATGAGTTGATGGGGCAAACCCCTCGATTATTACAGTCGGGGGAGATGAATCCCAGTGAGTATGTAAAGTTGTGGCGAGAGATCACTTCTGGGCATATCTGGCGTGGTGAGTTTCACAATCGCAAGAAAAATGGTGAGTTGTTTTGGGAGATCGCTTCGGTTGCGCCAGTGAAACAACATGACGGTAATATTAGTCATTTTGTGGCGGTTAAGGAAGATATCACAGATTTAAAAGAGGCGAAAAAACGCATCCGTCACTTGGCGAATCACGATGCGTTAACCGGACTGCCCACCAGAACGCTTTTTATGCAGCGTCTTAACGATGCTTTGCTGGCGGAAAACAGTCACAATAGAGCCGTGCTTTTTGTTGATTTAGATGGTTTTAAGGCGATCAATGATTCGTTTGGGCATGATGCCGGTGATCAACTCTTAATCGCTGCCACTCAGCGTCTTAGTTATAGCATTCGCGATATCGATATCGCGGCGCGTATTGGCGGCGATGAGTTTTTGATTTTATGTACAGAAATTGAAAATCAAGCTTCGGTTAAATTGGTCGCTGAACGTATCGTTAATGTTTTAAAACAACCTTTTACCTATGGAGATACTGAGGTTGCTATCTCCGCGAGCATTGGGATAGCCTTGTATCCGCAACATAGCGATAATGCCGATACCTTGGTGAAAATGGCCGATAAGGCGATGTATCAGGTTAAAAGGCAAGGTAAAAATAATTACGCTTTTGCCACATTATCTTCATCCCCGTCAGAGACACCGCCCAAGTAGGGTCTAGATCCCAGTGTTTAAGGTTGTCAGTCAAACTTAGGCCGCCTAAAGCCACTTATACCAAGACCAAGCAGGTCAGTGGATGAGATGATGGCTTGCCAGCATCGCTGCTCAAACGGGTGTGTGCTTTGCTGTTTGCTCTGGAGCCTTTATCGGGTTAATGGCTACACTAAGCATTTTTAGCTAAGCATTTTTAGCTAGGCGGCGGGTAAGCTGACCGTCACAGTGAGTCCCGCTTGTGGGCGTGATGTTAGGGTGAGTTTACCGCGATGCAGCTCAACAATATGGTGGCAAATCGATAATCCTAAGCCCGCCCCTGTACCTTCATTTTCATTCACTCGATAGAAGCGCTCTACGGCATTAGCAATTTGCTCTGGCGTCATCCCTTGGCCGTTATCTGTAATACCAATATCGATGTAGTTGGCGTTCCTTGTCGCGCTAATGCGAATAAGTGACTCTTTTGGGCTGTATTTACAGGCGTTTTCTAATAGGTTTTTGAGTACTAATTCGATATAAAAATGGTCGGCGGCCACATACAGGTCACTGGGGATCGCCATCGCCCATTCGAAATCGGTGATCCCTGGCATAAGTTGGTTTAGCGCCTCCTCTACCATAGTTTGTACATGGCTGCGCCCGAGTGTGAGCTCTTCTATCGAATCGACCCGTGCGAGTAATAACAGTTGCTCTACGGTATGACTGAGGCGGGTGACGCCGCTGTTAATGGCGGCTAAATGTAATTTAGCTTGTTGTGACGGGGGGATGAGTTCTTCTAGTCCATCTTGATGCAGCTTAATGACCGACAGTGGGGTTTTTAATTCATGCGCCGCATCGGCGCTGAAGCGTCGTTCTCTCGCTAAGGCGTTGGCAAAGCGGTTGATGTATAAATTGAGCGCCGTTTGTACTGGGAGAAGTTCGCTAGGCAGGGGCATAGAGATAGGCGTGACATCATGGGGGCTTCGTTGGTTGAGCCGTTGCTCAAATGCCTTGAGCGGTTTAAATAGCCAATAAGACAGCAGTAACATTGCCAGCAGCACAACTGGCGCGATCATCAAAGGAGCGCTAACGGCATTATGCATAATTTGTGACACCAGCTCTTGGCGCACTTCGTCTTGCTGGGCGGTGACAATCCAGACATGGTTATCTTTTGAATAATAGCTAAACACATGCCACAGTTCATCGGCTAAGATTTTTTGATGATAACCGGCGACAAATTCGGTTATCGGCTGGGCGGTGATGTTGTCAGACAGAATTAAAGGCTCGCCTTTATCTGACCAGATCTGAAACGCTAATTTGTGTTCATAGGAGAGTTGTAGGGCGTCAGCCTGTTCAGCAAAAGTATCAACATCACTATTTTCAACATGAAATACCTGCGCCTGTTCGGTTAATGCTTGGGCATCACTTGCTGTAATGCCATGTTGATAAAACAGTTCCAGCATTTTAGCCGTTTGCATCATTTGCGCATCGAAGAGTTCTTCAATCTGCTCTGAAGCATCACGGGTGCTCATCCAGCTCGACAAGCCAACCGACAGGGCGATGCCTGTCAGCATCAGCGTAGTTAGCATCAAACGTAGTGAATACATTATTCGGTCTCAACCAAGGTATAACCTATGCCGCGTACGGTTTTAATCAATTCATTGGTGGTTTTTTTGCGTAAGTGATGAATGTGCACTTCGATAGAGTTACTACCCACTTCATCCCAGCCATAAGTGAGCTGCTCGAGCTGGTGGCGAGTTAGTACTCTGCCAGCGGATTGCGCCAACTCATGTAACAGCTGGTACTCGCGCCGAGAGAGTGCAATTGCACGCTCACGAAACTGCACTTCGCGGGTATTTAAGTTCATGTGCAAGGCGCCAACGCTTAAGCTGTTGTTATTTTGCCCATGATGACGGCGTACAATGGCGCGGATCCGCGCGGCTAGCTCGCGCACATCGAAGGGTTTGCTTAGGTAATCGTCGGCGCCCATATCTAAACAGGCCAATTTGGTGTCGAAATCGGTATTGGCTGTTAGCACTATGGTAGGGGTGGATAATCCTTGCTTACGCCAATGTTTTAATAGGTTTTTGCCACTGCCATCGGGTAAGCCAAGGTCGAGTACTATGGCACTAAAGGCTTCGTTGTGTACTGAGTTCAAGGCCTGTTGATAGCTACTAAGGTGATCGATCTGCATGCCCACTTTGCCGAGGCTCAGGCAGATCCCTTGGGCGAGTAAATCATTATCTTCGACAAGCAGTATACGCATATTGATCCTATTGCGATGACCCAACAAGGATGCGGTCGATTAGTTTATTTATATCAAGTTGTGAGTGAATTATCGATACACTTGAAAATAGACGCCTTGCGCCGTCAAAAAGGCCTCGGCGTTAGCGCCTTCGAGCATAGCCATGGTCGACAGCATGCCAGCCATCACACAATTTTGTGCCAATACGGTGACCGATAGTGGCGCGTTTGCTACGGGAAAACCGCTACTCGGGTCGACAATGTGGCCGTAACGCTTATGGTCTTTTTCAAGGTAGCGCCTTGTTGTGCCGCTGGTGGCGAGAGCGCCTTGGCGGATCTGTAATAACGCGCTTGCGCTATCTAACGCATTGGGGTTTTCGATGCCCACTTGCCAAGCACTTTCGGGGGATGTGCGCGCTACAGGGCAGGCGATATCACCGCCAAAGTTAACCAGTACCGAAAGCGCTGGCCACCGCTCGGCTATTAACCTGGCGGTATTATCGACCGCATACTCTTTGGCGATGCCGCCAAAATCTAAACTCATGGCCTTGGGCATCTGTAGGCTGGTCGGGGTGATGTGCAGCGCCGAAAAGTCGACCAAGGATTTAGCGTGGTCGATCTCTTGAGCTGAGGGGATGCGCCCATGTTGGAGATCTTCAAAGCGCCATAGCTGCATTAATGGGCCTGCGCTGATGTCGAAACGGCCATCACTGAGGCTATAGCACTGCTGCGCAAAGCTAAGCAAACGATGGGTTTCAGCGTCGATGGGCATGGGGCTGCCGTCGCCATGATTAAGCTGCCAAAGAGGATTATGGGTGATAAATCGGCTGTATTTGGTTTCTATTCGCTTAGCTTCATGGGCAGCGAGGTTAAGGATATGGCTTGCTGTGGTCACATCTGACGTGGCGATAAGTAATTCGCAAGGACTGGCCATGGCGCGAAATTGTCCCAAAAATCCCCACGGGCGGGGGTGCAGCTCTGCACCCTGCGCTAAAGGGGGCTGCGTCATTTCGGTACGTGAGTCACTGGGTGCCATGGCTATCCTTAAAGGCCCGCATCTGCGGGCACGAGGTTGGCTAAAATGAGTAGCTAAATTGCGCCATGATCGCCTTTACCTGAGGGAATTGATCATAGTTTTGCAATTGGCCTATCAACTCTGTGCCATTATTTTCAGGGTTTTGTTGATAATACTCCAATCGATAGCTCATTTCATGGCCACCCGCTAAGCGTTGACCAAATTTAATGCCAACGGTATAAGCGGTCATGTCACCAATGCGGTAATCGGCGCTGGCATATTCAGGCAGTGGGTCTGAGCTGAGCAGAAACGGTTGATAAAAGTTAGCCGCCTGTTGTTGATAGTAGCGCAAGTGAATTTGACCATAGAAATTACCACTGAAATAGTAGCGATAGTGGGTTTCTAAGGTGTGTGATTGAATGTCCCAATCGTCAGTGCTGTAACGATAAGAAAAATCCACCACGCCTGAGTCCAGTGCGCCTTTAGTCATCATGTAAACGCTATGCTTTAGGCGCGAATCGGGTCTGTTTTCATACAGGTAGTCTTGGGTGGTACCTGTGCTATCGACTTGGCTTAATATTTTGTACGGATCATTCATGTAGCCAGAGACGCTTGATAAGCCGTAGTTGGCTTGGAACAACCAGCGACGGTTAAGCACTTGAGTCACCCCTAGCAATAGATCGGCGGTACTCTTGTCTTCGGTGCCCTCGATACGGGTGCTATTGAACGCCGCGCGATAATCATCTTCATTTTGAAAGTCGCCACGATGCACCATTGCCGAAAATGCCACCGGTTTGCCGCCAACGGGATCGATAACATCATAGGTATAGGAGCCAGATAACGCTAAGGTAGTATTATCTTTATTAAAGCTGCGCTCTACGCCGCCATTGAGACCCATCGACATATAATCGAACTCTTTGGAGCCATAAATACCGCCGTTAACCTTCCATTGCGGGGTTAAGGTTTCACTCCAGTTGACGCTAGCTTGTACGCGAGTGTCATGAAAGGTGTCATCAAGGGGCGTTTCGCCAGGGGCAACCACATATTCACCATTGCCCGAGGGGCGAGTGAATGTTTGGCTGGTGTCTTGCGCCACAGCCCCCGAGGCCGATGCGCCAGTTAGGCTGTCGACGACTAATTTCATGTCGAGTAGCGAGGTGTCGCCAAAGGCTTTTTGTACGTTACCTATCGCCTCGACCGCTTGCACTCTGTCTTGTTCGCCGTAATACATTACGGCGGCATCGACCTTCCAATCATCAGGGCTCGTTTCAGTTGCTTGCGCTTGCTGGCCAACTAAGGAGCAACTCGCCATTGCCAATGCACTGGCAATATTACGATGTTTAGTTAATTGCATCCGCAACCTCCCCCCGCAAATGCGCGGCCACCACTGGTACCTTCTTTACTGAAATAGATATGATCATCAAGGGCATAATCGAGCTTTTCGGCATCTAACGCCATGTCGGCACGGGCCAGTTGATCTTTTTCCCACGGCTCTACACCTAGGTTCGAGCAGGCCGATAGACTGGCGATAATGGCCGCAGTTAGAATTGTTTTTTTCATTGCTTACTCCTTTAATAGCGTCACGAGCTCTTGCTCATACTGCGATGCATATTCTTCGAAAAAGCCCATGTGGCTCTGAACGAGCTCACCTTGTTTGTTAAAGATAAAGCTGCTTGGCATACCTTGAAGATTAAACTCTTGAGCTGTGGTGCCTTCGGGATCGAAACGCACATGAAACTGCGCCGGTAACTTACTGAGAAATTTATCCGCTAATGCCTTTTCGGTATCCAAATTAATGGCAACGATGGCGAGTCCTTGTTGCTGATATTTAGCTTGCATGGCGTTCATCCAAGGAAAAGATTTACGGCATGGGCCGCACCACGAAGCCCAAAAGTCGACATAAACGACTTGGCCTTTAAATTCGCTAAGCGTGGTTTGCTCGCCTTGTGAGGTTAATACCGGGTGCGATAACGAAGGCGCGGCATAGGTCGGCAGCGAGAGAAAACTTGAACAGGTCAAGCTAAGCAGTAGCAACAATTGCTTCATAAAGTCGATTCCAGATGAGGTGATGCTTATCAATCTAGTGGGCGAATCTTAAGGTTTTCTTAACACTTGCGAGTCAGGGGTGAGTTGTTTCTAGAGTATTATGCCAAACAGACCGGTTTGCCCCCTCAATAGGTATTAATCTGGCTTAGGTCGCTGGTGCAATGACATAACAATGGTTTATCGCCTCTCAATGACACGCTTGCCTCATACCCCATGAGAGACAGGTTAAAAGCCGCTAGAACCATGATGCAACACAATGTTTGCTGGTGTGTGCGCGCCTTGGGTTAGGTTGTTTTTGTGAACACTCAGGCTTGCTAAAAGTAGGAATATCAACTGTTATTGAGCTACCTAAAAAATTGTGTAGGCCATGAGTATGACCCAGCCACAGATGCTGATTTTTCTTGTCCTTGCCGTAACCGTTATCCTATTTATCTGGGGGCGTTGGCGGCATGATCTGGTGGCAATGGCGGCGTTGCTTGGGTGTGTGTTACTGGGTTTACTCCGCCCTGAAGAAGCTTTTTTAGGTTTTGGTCATCCAGCGGTGATCACTGTGGCTTGCGTGTTGGTGTTAAGTAAAGGGCTGCAGCTCTCTGGTGCGGTGGATGCCATGATGCAAAAAATGTTGCCCTCCAGCGACAGCCCCACAGTGATGATCACTGTACTTATGAGCATAGGCGCCTTGTTCAGTGCTTTTATGAATAATGTCGGCGCGATGGCGTTGTTGATGCCGGTGGCCATACAAGTGGCCACTAAGTTATCACTGCCACCGGGACGAGTGTTGATGCCACTGGCTTTTGGTACGATTTTAGGGGGCATGACGACCCTCGTCGGTACGCCACCTAACATCATAGTGTCTGGCTTTCGCGCCGAGACAGGTTCCCAAGGTTTTGCCATGTTTGACTTTACACCAGTAGGGTTAACCGTGGCGGTGGTGGGCGTAGTGTTTGTGGCGCTTATTGGTTGGCGTTTGGTGCCATCGCGCAAACAGGCGGCTGGCAGCAGTTTCGACACAGGGACCTATCTTGCTGAGGTGCGGGTTGAAGAGGGCAGTCAGTCGCTGGGTAAATCTTTACGCCAAATTGATCATGAGATGGATGAGACCGATGCTCAGGTCGTGGGCTTGGTTCGCAATGCATTTAGGGTGTCTGCCCCGAGTCAGTCGAGAATTTTACGTGCTGGCGATATTCTGATTATCGAGGCCGAGCCTGAGTCGCTGTCACAGGTGCTGTCCAAGTTTGAATTTAAATTAGTGGAAGATCGCATACCGCCTAAGGTCGATAAGACAAATCAGTCTGAATCGGCCGAAGTTGACAGCGCCGACGAAGCCCCTGCTGAGGTAAAAAAAGAGTCAGAATCGGATGATATAGTGTTGCAGGAATTAGTGGTGATGCCGCGATCGGCCATCAGTGGTAGAACCGCAAAGGGGCTGCAGATAAGAGGACGCTATGGCGTTAATTTACTGGCGATTTCTCGGCGGGGGCGGCGTTCGATAAAGCGGTTACGATTAACGCGCATCGAAGCGGGCGATGTGTTGCTGATGCAGGGAGAACTCGAAGCGATAAGTGATTTTGCCGCTAGTTTAGGTTGCATGCCCTTAGCTCAGCGTGCGATTGGGATCATAGTGACCAAAAGAGTCATGCTGGCATTGTTTATTATGGTGTTGGCTGTCACTGGCGCGGCAACGGGCTTAATCCCAACGGCTATCTCGTTTGCTTTGGGCGTACTAGCCTATATGGCGCTGAACATAGTACCGCTGCAGAGCGCCTACGATGCGGTTGATTGGTCGGTTATCGTCTTGCTTGGGGCGCTTATTCCTGTTGCAAGTGTCACCGCATCGACTGGTGCGGCCGATCTGCTCGCTAAGGCGTTGCTCGATAATTTTGCACAGGGTCATCCAGTCGTTGCCTTGGGTTTGATACTGGTTATCACTATGAGCCTGTCGGATTTTATGAATAACGCGGCCACGGCTGCGGTAATGTGCCCCATTGCCATCAGTACCGCCAGCCAGCTAGGGGTGAATCCAGATTCCTTTTTGATGTCGGTCGCTATCGGCGCCTCGTGTGCTTTTTTGACCCCGATTGGGCATCAAAATAACACCTTAATCTTAGGGCCGGGGGGATTTCGCTTTGGTGATTATTGGAAAATGGGATTGCCGCTAGAGTTGTTAGTCGTGGCGATAAGCTTACCGTTACTGCTTATGGTGTGGCCACTGTAGGGGTAGTTATCGTAGTCATGTCGCTTTGGTGATAACGTCGCTATTTATCGCATCGCTATGGCAATCACCTTGAAGGTTTATACGCTGGCGATGCCTTTAGCCGTTAAAAGTGCTGTTTTACTTGAAAGCGCCATTCCCAACTGTTGACGTCGGCGCCACTGGTAAAGGGCACTGATAAATCGATATGAGCCACACTGCCGTAACTGGATCGCGACGAGTAAATGCGGGCACCAATGCCAAAGCTACCTATGGGGCCGGACTCTTCATTATCTTGGTCGGTTCCGCCAGTGGCATGACCATAATCACTAAACACCGCCCAGCCCAGTTCGGCCAGTTGATACAGATTAATATTGGGATAGTTACGAATTTCGGCGGTCACCAACCATTGATTATCGCCATGCTGGTAATCATTTGGGTAGCCACGCACTCCAGTGTTGTCACCTAGGGCAAAGGTTTGATCTAGATAGTTATTTTGTGAGGCGCTCAGGCGCATTTTTGCGTAAGCGGTCCACTTTGGCGACATTTGATAAAAATATTCCGCTGTCGTACTCACCTTAAAATAGTCGGGTTGGCTGGTGGCAAACACGCCTTCGCCATCGATGTTCATCAGCAGTAGTTGAGTATCGCTTTGGTAACCCCGAGATGATCGCCAGTTGATGTGGTAGCCCACTGGGGAGTTGTCATCGGTGTCTTGGGTCTCGATACCAAGACTGACATAATGTTGCCAACCGAGATTAATGTCTTCGTTATAGTTGATAAGGTAAACATTGTTGAGCACCTTAAAATCATCTTGCAGGTAGTGATAGCCTATCCAGGGATAGAGGTAATCTCTGTCTTGTGGCAGCGGCGCATCGGTAAATTCGGCGATATGCTCAAAGCTATGTTGATCTTGGGTGACCCCCACCAGCACACGAGAACGCCAGTCATTTTCCTTGTTTAGGCGCCAACCATACTGGACATTATTGAAATTGATCTGATGCTCAAATTGATTCACATCGACCCCATTTTGGCGCAGGGTATCGGTTCGCAAATCATTGATATAACGGCCTGAGTACATGTCGGTATCATCGAGAGTATAAAATGGCTTGGTAAAATCAACCATGGCCGCCTCACCATCGCTGTTGTCGTAAAAGTTGACAGAGAGAGTGGCGCGTCTTATCCAGTTATCCATGGGCGCTTGAAAGGCCAGCTGGTAGCCGCTGCGATCGGTGCTGGATTTGTATTTCAAACGAGTACGAATACCGTAACCGAGTAAGTTATCTTCTTTAATACCGATAGAAAATTTACTCTCACCACCACTTCTACTGGCGCTAAATGTGGGCAGTAGCGACCAGTTATCCCACGTTTGCACTAATATTGTTTTCCCTGGGCCTGTTGGATCCGCATCGGGATCGGGCTGCGCAAATGTTATCTGGGCATCGCGGATGTAAGGCTCGTACCTTAAGATGCGCTGCGCTTCTTCAATATCTTGTTGTGACACCTGATCGGCAGCGTCGAAGCTGAGCTTGCTGAGTATGGTCGACTCGCGCGTATTGATGTGCAGATAGTTGGCCCAGCGGTGAATAAAAAAAGCCTCGGGATCGGACTCATCGAAGATAGCATGGCTGACGACAACGATATTGTTGATCGGGGTTTTTACCGTTTGGAGATCTGTTTGTGCTGTGTTGGCTAATCCTGCTTGGGTATTAGTTGGCGCAGATGTCGGCTCAGGGGAGGTCGCCGCATGCAGTGGGGCTAGCAGGAGGTAACTTAATAGCGCGAGATAGCGAGCGACATATGGCATGGAGCGACCCACCTTATTGTTATGTGATGATCAAAGTACCCATGACTTACAATAAAGATACATTTAAATAACACACCCAGTGTCAGTATTAGTCAAGCTGGGAATTGAAATAAGGTAATGATTTTATTTACGCAAATGCTGATGCATGCGCCGTATTGCATCAGCATAGTGCGTAGATTATAGGGTTCCGCGCGGTGGTACAGCGACGTTGGCAAATATGAGTCCGGCGATCAGTGACATAAAAATTAAGAAAATTTGCGAGCCAATATGCGATTGGTTAAGCATGGTTTCACCCAATATGAGGGTATTGAGACCAATATAGGTTTTACTGCCCGGCACCAAGATAACGATCCCCTGCAGTAGGGCAATGGAGGCGGGAGCCTTCATCCAACGAGCATATAAGTTGGAATAGATCCCGACCGCCAAGGCGCCAAAAAAAATGCCGATAGATTCACCTAAATAGATCCCCGCAAGCATGGCCGAAAAGAAGGCGATAATACCGGCAAACACCCCCCAAGCGGCATCTTTTAAACGTGCCTTGAAGATGATGACCAATGCCATGGACAAGATGGGGACCGCTGACCAAATGGCCCAGCGAGGCAAGGGATCGGGTTCGAAATAGATGGTTTCACCAAAAATTGCCGAGCCAATCACCATGCCAAAGATGGCGCCAAAATAGAGCTTAAACAGCAGCATGCACGCGTCCATGATCCGCGCTGTGCCCGAAATTAAATCCCGCGCCGCCAATTCGGCTAAGCCCAGTGTTAACGCCAGCCCGGGGACAAAGATAATAATGCCGGAGAGAATCACCACCGGAATATTAATGAAGGGGTCGAAATAGGCGATGCCGCAGGCGACGATGGCACACAAGATGGCCGCCAAGGGTTCTAGGGCTTCGGCAATACGTGTCGAGTGCTCGGCGCGGTAAACAAGGCCATACACCATAAAGCCCAAGGTGGCCGACCAAAATACGTCATGCCAACTGGTGCCCATTAGCATGGCAAAGGCGCCTGCCGAGCACCCAAAGGCCAATAAGGTCAATAGGGTGCCGTAAGGGCTGGGTTTGTTAGCAATCTCTTCGAGTCTTTCGGTGGCCTCTTGCAAGGTGCGCTGACCGGAAACGAGCTCGCCAACCAGCTCATCGGTTCGCGCTAGCGAGCCTAAATCGAGATCGCCAGGCTTGACTCGGGCCACATGGTTATATTCTTGGTCGGCATCATGCTGTAACACAAAGGTCATCGACGTCGGTGATATCAGGAAATATCCCTCAATGCCTAATAATTTAGAGATGGTCTGAAGGTGAGATTCTAAGCGGTAAGCAGGGGTGCCAAATTTATGCAAATACTTACCTAACTTAATGATAAACTTGCGCTTCTCTATAAATTCTTCGCTATCCAATTGCGTGTTCCGTGATGATAAAGCTGATGGGGAGTGCTCGAGCGAGCGCATCTTACCCTATCTTAAGTTAAAAAGGTTAACGGCTTGGTGTTTTTTTAATGCGCATCACCTGTGTGGGTCATCTAATGTTAACCTTGGGTTTACAATTGCTGCGTTCAGCAACTTACTCGTAAAACAGCTGTGGCGCGATAACAGTGTCAACCACAGCATCAAGGAGAGACAATGTCGGTCACAGTATCCAGTTTATATATCGGATTAACCGCCATCATGGCGGTCTATTTTGCGCTGCGTGTGGTGAAGTTAAGGCGGCGTTTAAAGGTTGGTTTAGGGGTAGATGACCAGCCCACATTGCGGCTTGCCAACCGAGTACATGGTAATCTGATTGAGCATGCGCCTATGGCGCTTATCTTATTGCTGGTGGCTGAACTGAACGGGTTGCCTCATGGTTATTTGCATTTTTTAGGGCTAATTTGGCTGCTTGCCAGAGTACTGCATGCGCTAGGGTTAACCTTGGGGCAAGGGGGGTATCATGTTGGGCGGTTTTGGGGAGTGTTATTGACCTGGATCGTTATCCTTACGCTATCTGTGGTTAATATTGGCTATTTTATTATCGGCGCATAATATTACCAGATTGCTGCTTTTTTGGTCGCAATAATGAGGGGGGAGCTGTTATACTCCGCGTCCTTTTTGATGTTGCGCCGCGAGCGTTGCATCATTGCTGTAATTGGCGCAAATGACAAGGTCAATTGGGGCAGCTCCCTAAGTGACTACACTTATTTATTGGTTTGATAGTTAGGCAGTATTATTCATGCAGGTTGAATCCACGTTATTTACACATCCCAAGTATTTGGGCCGTACCGAACCGGCGGCACCTTTTTTGCCTATGTCTCGCAAAGAGATGGATAAACTGGGCTGGGATTCATGTGACATTATTATTGTCACAGGTGATGCCTATGTGGATCACCCCAGCTTTGGTATGGCCGTTATCGGCCGTATGCTTGAGGCGCAGGGATTTCGCGTTGGCATTATCTCCCAGCCTGATTGGTCGAATAAAAATGACTTCATGAAGTTAGGCAAGCCTAACCTCTATTTCGGCGTGACTGCAGGCAACATGGACTCGATGATCAACCGTTACACTGCCGAGCGTCGCCTGCGTCATGATGATGCCTATACCGCAGGGAATATTGGCGGTAAGCGCCCCGATCGCGCCGTCACCGTTTATACCCAGCGCTGCAAAGAAGCCTTTAAGCAAGTGCCCGTCGTCATTGGTGGCATCGAGGCGAGCTTGCGCCGTATCGCCCATTATGACTATTGGTCAGATAAAGTGCGCCGCTCAGTCATTCTCGATGCCAAAGCCGATATCTTAGTCTACGGCAACGCCGAACGTCCGCTGGTTGAGTTGTCGCACCGCATAGCGGCGGGTGAGCCTATTAGTGAGATCCATGATGTGCGCGGCACCACAGTGATTCGTAAGGAGCCACTGCCGGGTTGGAAGGGCATGGATTCACGCAAGATAGATCAGTTGCATAAAATCGATCCTATTCCTAATCCTTATGGTGCCGACGATGTGGGCTGTCAAAATCTGTCAGGGCCGAGCGATGTTAAGGTGTTCGACAACGATGCGCCCAAGGCTATTTCAGTGCAGCCACCTCGGCCTAAGCCTTGGGAAAATACCTATGTGTTGCTGCCCAGCTATGAAAAGGTTGCCGAAGATAAGTTTCTCTATGCCCATGCATCACGTATTTTGCATCAAGAGCAAAATCCCGGTTGTGCCCGTGCCCTATTTCAGACTCACGCCGAGCGCGCGATTTGGGTCAATCCGCCAGCATGGCCATTAAACACCGATGAGATGGATGGCGTATTTGATCTGCCCTATCAACGGGTACCGCATCCTGTCTATGGCGATGCCAAGATCCCCGCTTATGACATGATCAAGACCTCGATTAATATTATGCGTGGTTGCTTTGGTGGCTGCTCGTTCTGCTCTATTACTGAGCATGAAGGGCGAATTATTCAGAGCCGCTCGCAAGACTCTATTATTAAAGAGATCAAAGATATTCAGCAGAAGGTGCCCGGTTTTACTGGGGTGATATCTGACTTGGGTGGGCCAACGGCTAACATGTATCGCTTAGGCTGTAAGAGCGAAAAAGCCGAAAAGACCTGTCGCCGTTTATCCTGTGTGTTCCCGGCCATTTGTGGTCATCTGGACACCGACCATCAGGCGACGATCGATCTGTATCGCGCCGCCCGTGACGTGCCGGGCATTAAAAAAGTGCTTATTGCTTCGGGTGTGCGTTACGACTTAGCCACAGAAGATCCTCGTTATGTCAAAGAGTTAGCCAGTCATCATGTGGGCGGTTATCTTAAAATTGCCCCCGAGCATACCGAAGAGGGGCCGCTCAATAAGATGATGAAACCCGGCATGGGCACTTACGACAAGTTTAAAGAACTGTTTGATAAGTATTCGGCTGAGGCGGGCAAGAAGCAGTATTTGATCCCCTATTTTATTTCGGCGCATCCAGGCACCACAGATGAAGATATGGTGAACTTGGCGTTGTGGCTTAAAGGGCAAAAATTTAAGCTAGATCAGGTGCAAAACTTTTATCCGTCGCCGATGGCGAACGCCACCACCATTTATCATACAGAGCTCAATTCACTTAAAAATGTGAAACATACCAGCGAAACCGTCCAAGTACCCAAGGGCGGTCGTCAACGTAAGCTGCATAAAGCCTTGCTGCGTTACCATGACCCTGCTGGCTGGCCAATGATCCGTGAAGCCTTGGTTAAGATGGGCAAAGAACACTTAATTGGCGGTGGCTTAAATTGCTTAGTGCCAGCTGAAACGCGTCAAGAGCGCCAAGGCTTATTGGCCAAAGCCGTTGGTGGTAAAACCCCTGCGGGTAAAAAAGCGGTCACCCGTTTTTCGGCAAACCAATTTGATGACAGAAAAGGTAAGGCCACATCTTCTGATAAGCCAAAATCAGTGGGCAAAGCCTCAACTAATAAGCAAGGTGGGGGTAAGCCGAGTTCAGCAGGCAAGGGCGCTAAACGTCCAGTGAAAAACGCCTGGGGCACCACGCCTAAACATCAAAGATAAGTTTTGAAGCTAAAAAAGGCCACGCTGTAAATTCCATTTGCGTGGCCTGGCGTAGCAAAATAATTTGCTAATGGGTGCATCAGAAGAAGTAGTTGATCCCTACCGCAAAACCGTTCTCTTCTTGCGCTTCTAAAGCCGCATCGTCCATGCTGCTGAAGTCTAGTTTGGCTTCGGCAAACATCACTGTGTCATTGCTGTAGCGATAGTGCAGACCGATCATTGCAAACTGGCGAGTCCACTTACCCTGAATGGTGCTTGTCGCATCAGTGTCTAGATCTAGGTAAGTTAGTACCGCCATAGGGACAAAGCCTTTGTCGTATTGATAGGCGACCATCAGCTCCGCACCTGTAGCATCGTATAATTCTCCGCCGACAAGCTCATTATTCTTACTTTGATGAGTGTTGAAGCCAACATATAGACCGCTAGCCTCACGATTATCAGCGTAATGATAATAGTCGCCATACATGGCACCGATACCTATAATTTCGTTGGTTTCATCGATGGCGATATTGTCTAAATGGCCATCGAAGTCGCCGCGATTAAAGCCTGCGAGTAGTTTAAACTTATCGGTAACGCTGTAAGTGACACTTGTACCATAGCTATTATCGAAGCTGAGTTCGGAGTTGTTCATTGTTGAACCATCAGCATTTTTTAGCGCAATATCGCCATTAGTTTTTGCGGCATACTGTAAGGCAATATCGAGCGAGCCGAATGAATTACGGTATTGGAACGCGGAATCTGCGCGTCCCGTACCCGTTAAGCCACCATCACCAAAGGTATAGGCGCCGACAGAGTAGCCTGCAAACACGTTTGGTAGATCTGTAGTACCAGCCACATCATAATAGGCACCCCACTGCTTACCAAAACTCAAACTCCCCCATTTATCATGACTTAGGCCGACATAACCGAGACGATTATAGAGAAAGTCATCATCTTTCTCCGATGCGAGCTTACCGCCTTCTAGCACTAAGCTGTCTTCGCCTTTCACCATGTTGATACCCCATTCGGTAACGGCGAAGCTACTCCATCCATTTTTTTCGCTACGGTCGAAGCGAAAACAGATGCGAGAGGAGTCGTCGATCACTGAGGTTTCGTGGCTGTCATTTAGGGTTGCAAATCCTAGCCAACCGCTCATGTTGAGCGTGTTTTTTTCATTTTTATAGAGTTCAATAGCGTTGGCACTGGTGGCTGCAAGCAGCATTGGGATCGCCAAAGCAAGACAGGTCTTTTTCATCATGTCACCTTAAATTGACTCATAACAATATTGTTAGAAAAGGAGGCACCACACATAGGGTTTGGTAATGGTGGTGCCTAGTGATTAAGCGGCTCTCATTTCGGCTTTATGTGCCTTGTTAGAAATCACGCCATAGATGGTCCAACCGAAGAAGGTACAGATGGAACCTAGCATTACTGCCGTTTCACCTGAGCTATATAGGGCATAGAAGCTATATAAGGCACCGATAACCGCAATGATGTTAGATACACGTGCCTTGTGAGCTGGGACCTTGAGTTGCTTTTGCATCACGCCAAGGGCCGCCATAGACAGGATGTAAGGAATGATGTTGGTTACAACCGCTAGGTTAACAAGCGCTTCAAACTGCTTGTTCAACGTCGGGCTGATGGTCATCAGTGACAGTACTGACTGGATCATGACTATGATGGTCATACCGGCAACTGGCGCTTCAGACTTGTTCAGTTTAGAGAATACTTTTGGAAAGAAACCTTCATCGGCAGAGGACTTGAAGACCTGTGCGATGGTGAACTGCCAACCTAATAGAGAACCGGTACAAGAAAGAACCGCACAACCCATTACGATTTTACCGATAGTTGGGTTGAACATTTCAGCAAATACTAGGCCGAAGGGAGCGTTAGAGGCGGCAAGTGCTTCATTGGAAACAATACCCGCAACGACGTTAGTAGAGATGATGTAGATGATAGCCGCACCGATAGTACCGCCCAATACGGCGATAGGTACGTTCTTCTCTGGGTTATCGACGGTTTCTGAGTTAGCGCAAGCAGACTCTAGACCAAGGAAGGCCCATAGTGTCATCGCAATAGAACCACCTAGTGCATCGAAGAAAGGCAGATCATGCGGGTTCCAAGCGCCGGTATACATGTCAACATCGAACCAGAACCAACCAATCAATGACACACCGATCACAGGGATGATGATACCCCAAACCGTTACGCTACTGACTTGACCGGTAATGCGTGCACCGCCGAAGTTAGCGATAGTGGTGAGCCAAAGTACGGCAATCGTCGCCAGACAGATGGCGATTGGGCTCATTTCGACCTCTAACATCACAGCGCCGTAACCGACTGCTGAAATAGCAATAGCCACGTTAGCGATCAGTAGTGATACCGCATAGGTATAGTTGGCCATAAAGTTACCGTTACGACCGAAGGCATATTCGGCATAACCGCCCATACCGCCCGATTTCTTGCTAAACATACCGCATTTAGCGAATGCATAGGCCAGTGCAGTTGAACCTGCAGCAGTGACTAGCCAAGATAAAATAGAGATGGTACCCACTTGCGCCAATTGGGTTGGAAGCATGATGATGCCAGAACCCATCATATTCACTATGGTGAGAATGGTGAGTTGTACTACACCAATTTTGTTATTTGATTTGCTCATAATAGTTACCTAAATCAGTTGTTACGCAGAGAGCGCAAGGCTCTCTGCGTGAAGGGGGTTAGTTTTTCAATACATAGCCGAGTGCTTGAACACGACCGTTATCGGTTTCTTCGAGGTAAACCCCTTGTAGCTCTGGCGAGAACCCAGGTAGCAGGTTTATGCCTTCTTCTAATGCTAAGAAGTAGCGTTGTACCGCACCGCCCCATACTTCACCTGGAACCATACAAAGCACCCCAGGTGGATATGGCAACGCACCTTCAACCGCGATACGGCCTTCAATTTGAGACAAGGGCACGAGTTCGGCCTTGCCTTGAATGAAGGCAATGTTGGCTTCTTGAGGGTTCATTACGGCTTTAGGGAAGTGTTGTTGGCGGAACATCTCTTTTTGCAGCTGCTTAACATCGCGGCTGACATAAAGATCGTGCATCTCTTGGCAGAGTTGACGGATGGTGTAACCTTGGTATCTTGCCTTGTTGGCGTCGTAAACGTTAGGCAGTACTTCGGCTAGTGGTGCATCTTCGTCGACAAGTTTTTCAAAGCGTGAAATTTGCGAGACTAAGTGTTGCATCTTGGCCATATCTTCCGCTGGCGTCATTAGGAAGAGGATTGAGTTTAAGTCGCACTTCTCTGGAATGATGTTGTTTTCACGGAGGAAATTAGCCAAGATTGTTGCTGGAATACCAAATTCGGTATAGTTTCCGGTTTCGGCATCGATACCCGGTGTGGTTAACAGGAATTTACAAGGATCTATGAAATATTGTCCCTTCTCATAGCCTTCAAATGAGTGCCATTTTTGACCTGGTTCAAACTCGAAGAAACGCAGATCGTCAGCCATCTGTTCGGTTTCATAATCTTGCCATAAACGACCGTCGATCATGGTTGGCACAAATGGTTTGATATATTTGCACTTCTTCAGTAGTAATTTACGAGCTTCGATGCCGGCCTTAACCGCTTCGCGCCACAGGTAGCGACCACTTGCACCTTCGTGCATTTTGGCATTGACATCTAGTGCGGCAAACAGTGGATAAAATGGGCTGGTAGAAGCATGCATCATGAAGGCGTTATTGAAACGCTTATGGTTACAATATCTATCTTGGCCTTTGATATGTTTATCTTTTTTGTGAATTTGTGAGGTTTGAGAGAAACCGGCTTGTTGCTTATGTACCGACTGAGTCACGATGATCCCAGGATCATCGGGCGTTAGTTCGAGTAACAATGGTGAGCAGTCATTCATCATTGGGATAAATTGCTCATAACCGACCCAAGCGGAATCGAAAAGAATGTAGTCACAAAGATGACCAATTTTATCAACGACTTGGCGTGCGTTATAGATGGTGCCGTCATAGGTTCCTAGCTGGATGATCGCTAAGCGGAAAGGACGAGCTTCGTCGGCACGTTCTGGGGCGGTTTGACGAATTTGTTCACGTAGATAACGTTCATCAAAACAGTGAGCATCGATACCACCGATAAAACCAAATGGGTTACGTGCGGTTTCTAAATAAATAGGGGTTGCACCCGCTTGAATCAGTGCGCCGTGGTGGTTAGATTTATGGTTATTTCGATCGAATAATACTAAATCACCTTTTGCAAGTAATGCGTTAGTGGCGACTTTATTTGATGAAGATGTTCCGTTTAAAACAAAATATGTTTTATCGGCGTTAAAAACCTTAGCTGCATATTTTTGGGCATCATTTGGTGCGCCTTCATGAATTAATAGATCGCCAAGTTTAACGTCGGCATTACACATGTCAGATCTAAATACCGTCTCGCCAAAAAAGTCGAAGAACTGGCGCCCAACAGGGTGTTTACGGAAGAATTGTCCCCCCTGGTGACCAGGGCAAGCGAATGTCGAGTTGCCCATTTCTACATATTTTTTCAATGTACCAAAGAAAGGTGGTAACAATGCTTCTTCATATTTTTTAACTGCGGTTTCGACTTGCTTTCCGTAGAAGTCGGTATTATTTCCGCAGAGTTCAAATACACCAGTGATTGATGAGCAAATATCATCTGGAAAAGTTTCTTCACAACAAACTGAAACAAATATTGGTAGTTTCAACCCCGTTTCTTTTATTTTATCAACAACACCTTGTCTTACGTCAGCAACAGATAATACCGCTGCGCCAACGTCACAAAAGTCGGTATTTAAAACATCAATAACATCTCTTTTTGTATCAAAACATGATTGAACAGACAAACTTGCTGCGATTTTAAGTGATTTCATAAAAAACCTTAATATAAAAAATAGATAGCAGGGCCCGTACCAAACAAATAATCTATTTGATATTAAATTAAAGATATAACTATGCCCTGGTGCAGGCTTTAATAACGACAAGCTACGATTCGATAGGGTTGGCTCTTCCAGTTTGACGTGGAATTGCGGCGCTGCCGAATAAGCTTTAGTTACAGGTGTCCTGCACTAAAAATAGTGTTTAATTTGAATGTGTATTGAGGCTGTAATTGAGCTAGGCGAAAGCATTCGCCCACCAACTACAGTAAAGAACTATAGGGAGGTGTAGAAAGAGTAGTCGAAGTAGTCGCGTTGGCTTGGCATCATGATATGTCTAGTTCGCCTTATGTGCGCCATGATTTTAGATTTTCTCTTCATATTACTGCTCCATTAATTATTTAGAGAAAAAGATTATTACGTTTACTTTCGGAATAGATTTTACAACTGTAATCAAGGTAAAAGTTTGAGCTGTGTCTGATTTTTAATCCTGTGTAGAAAAAGAATTTCAAAAATTATTTTTTGTAATAACTTTAATTTCTTAAATATAATGTTCCAAATTAACTTGTGCGAATGGTTATTCTTAACTCGTGCCTTATATATTCAGTTTGTCGCGATTTATCTGGTTGTTATTCACTATTCCCGCCTTTTTATTTTTTTGTTATCACTTTCTTATTCCGCTTTCCTTCTTTTTATTTTCCAAATATGAAACTAATGTTTTTTATTTCTCAATAACGGACTAGATGATTTGTTGATTTGCATCGTGTTATTGTTGTGGTTTTGTTTGTTTGTTTGTTTTATTTTGGTTTGTTCTTGTGGTTTAAGATTTGCGTATTCATAAAGTATGTTTTTATTCTCCAAAAGTATTGCTTGCCTACAAATAACCTCCTGCAATTTAGTTGAGCTACAACAAGTAGATCTTCCAGGGCAAGATCATGAACATTTTCAGTCCAAAGTTGACCTAACCATCCGACTGTGATCTTATGCTCCTCTTTTGAGGAGTAGCCATGAACATAGATACCATCAAAGTGCATTTCACCATCATCCGTGACGAGTGACAAAGCGCAAAAGCCGATTACCCACTGTTTGATATTTTGTTTGGCTCTATCTGTGCCGTGATAGCCTGAGGTCAAGGCTGGACTGACATTCGAGAATACGTTCTTGGTCATCATGAATGGTTCCTTAAGCAGGGCTTGTTTGAAAATAGCGTGCCTGTTGATGATACTTTTGCCCGTTTGATTGCGAACATCGATCCTGCTGAATTTCGCGAATGCTTTCTAGCTTGGATGAAAGCCGTACACAAACTTACCTGTGGTGAAGTGGTAGCCATTGATGATAAGACCTTGCGCGGATCCTATGACAGAAACGACAGGCAAAGCACCATCCATATGGTGAGTGTCTACGCCAGCGCCAATCAACTCGTATAGGGCTAACTTAAAACCGATAATAAGAGCAATGAAATTACCGCGATTCCGGCATTGCTCAAGATGCTCGACTTGCGAGGTGCCATCGTGACGATTGATGCGATGGCCTGTCAGACCAAGATAGCCAAGGCTATTATCAGCAAGGGTGGAGACTACTTATTGGCGGTTAAGGGCAGTCAAGGCAAATTATAGGTCGCGGTACATGCCGTCTTCGCCCCACACCGACGAACTCCAATTGAGAAAACCTCCTGGCAAATCGAGAAGCAGAAAAGCCGAGTTGAAGCGCGTACATGCCATGTACTGAGCGCCAGTGATTTAGTGGGGGACTTCTCAACTTGGAGTGATTTAACCTGCATTGTGATGGTCGAAAACCTCCGGACAGCAAAGGGTAAAGCGCCAGAGTTGGAGTATCGCTACTACATCAGCTCAGCAGAACTGACCCCAGAGCAGGCTGGAGATGCGATCCGAGCACATTGGGGTATTGAGTCCATGCACTTGATTTTAGATGTGAGTATGCGGGAAGATGTTTGTCAGATTTACCGAGAAAATGCAGCTGAAAACTTGGTGGGGTTAAGGCATATGGCACTTAACATGCTCAGGGCTGAGCCAACCAAGATTAGTGTGCCGATGAAACAGAAACGCTGCATGATGAAACCCGCCTTCTTGGAGCAAGTCTTTGTGGCCGATTTACATCAATGGCTAAATCCTAACCATTCATGAGGACGTCCTAGTAGATCTTCGAATGAAAATCTTGGTTTGATTAAGGCTAAATGCCGTTAACGTTATTAGATTAGAATCGAGTGCAGATATGAGTATGAGATTTAAGCTCACTGTTTAAAAGGAGGGAGCATGACACAGCAAGATTACAGTGATGAGAGTTTTTGGCAGAAAGTGAAGCTGTTTGCCAAGCAAGCTGGCCGAGACGTGATTGAAAAAGCGTTATGGCTTTACTACGCAGCGCAGCGTCCCGATACCCCTAAATGGGCCAAGACCATTATTTTTGGTGCGTTAGCGTATTTTATCGCCCCCATAGATGCGATACCCGACCTGACACCTCTGGTCGGTTTTACCGATGATTTAGGCGCGCTTGCCGCGGCGCTGACCATGGTGAGTCTGTATGTCGATGACCATGTCAAAAGCCAAGCGGCAGAAAAAACCGCCGCTTGGTTTGATTAACGCGAATCTATCGACAAACATAGCCTGAAGGTCATGAATCTTTAACCACAGTGGCCACAGAATATGCGTGCTGACTGCATTTTATATGGCGACGGTCGCAGTGGGACTCACTGCGGCGAGGCGGTCACGTACCTGACGTGACTTATCGCCATTAAATATCGTCAGTAGTGTCGCCGCATCGGCTTGCTCGGCTAAGATATCCACCAAGGCGGCGCGATTACTCACATGAAGATAAGTCAATATCGGCTTGAGCGTCCCTTCACGGGCGAGTGCCGCTAGGCGATCTCCCATGCCTGAGTGATAGTTTTTAATCGCAAACAGCACAATTAATTCACGCTTAATATCATGGCTTAATAACCAATCAGTTAGCATCAGATAGGCGTCATCTTCATAGTCGTCGCTATCGAGGGTTAGGCGCGTCGCCAAATCGATAGCGCCCTCTTGTACGTGCCTATCCATATAGCCCTTGACGAGTTCCTCCATCATTATCTTGTAAGCCCGGTAGCTATGATTCGCCAGCAGCAACATGAGTCGTTCACGGCGGTCAACATCGATGCACCACAAAAACTGTCCCACGCTATAGCAACGATATTGGTCGACACCAACGGTGGTCTCTGTAGATAAATATGCGTTAAATAAGGGAGCGATCGCCTCATAGGGGGTTTCCCCCTGTAAGTAAGACCAGAGGGTATTGTCGATAATGTGTTGGCGCTGTGTTAAGTCGGGTAACTGATGCAGAGCATGGAGCACTGCGCTGGCATCTACCTTGCTGTCAAGGATCAGGAGTTGGCCGCCGAAGTAGAATTGCTCTTGGGCGGCAGAGGCTTTATCGACAACTAACAGTTGCAACTCGTCGCCAACACGTTGGGCAATGGTGACATTAATCCAACTCATGTTATCGCAATGGCGAGATTGACTGATCTCGGCCTGTGGATGCAACTTGACGGGCAGTCTCAGCTTCTTGGGTAAATCATTGGTATCGCCGATAAAGCCAAAAAACAGTGTCGATGCGGCAAATGTGTGCGCAATCACGTTCTCCCACGATTGGATGTTCAGCGCGATAAAGTGGCGCAAGCATTGTCTAAAATCATCATCTAATGCAAAGGGAAGTTCTGGGAATCTGAGCGAGACATCCTGATGAAAATTCAGCTTATGGCTTTGATAGGTATAATCGAGTCCCCGCAGCAACGCCTGTGCTTGGGATCGTTGTCTTGCGCCCATCATGCTGGTATCCGCTTGGGCGCTGGGGGTCGTGGCTTGCATCAGTTCGACTAAAGCAAGGTAATCGTTCTCACGTTGTGAGCTGTAGATGGACTGCTCGACCTGAAACGCTAAAGTATAATCTTCGGCGATACCGTGGTGGTTTAGCATCTCATAGAAATTAATCTCATCGAGGGGGTTATCAAACCGTAAGCGGTAATCATGCTCACTATAGAGACGGCTGATGTGACGGATCATCTTCATTGGCGCCATGGCGATTAACAGTTGCCACAACCGCTCGGCGATATGAGCCTGTGCTATTGGCAACTGTTTCAACCAGAAGCAGATAATCGCTACACGCTGATAATCATCGTCATAGTCTTTGAAGCAGTGGTAGCTGATCTGCTTGTCACTGATCTTAGGGAAGTAGAGATCAGATCGGCGGCACACCTCGTCTCTGTGTAGGTGTTGATCGAAGAGTTCGATGATCCCTTGCTGACTGAGCTCGGCCTCATCGGCTGTGAAAAAATGGCTGACCTGCTCGAGCTCAGCAGGGGTAAATCCTAGCTCTTTACGATGACCTTGGCCCTGAATCTCGGCGCGCTCGAGCAGTAAGGCTAACGCGCGCTTGAATACGCCGGTTAATTCCGCTTGCAGCGCTGCGGTATAACTGTCATTAATCTGCTTATCGCTATCTTGCTTTAGCAGGTAGGCTTTGAGTGCATCGGTACCGAGATTATCCTCATGCCATAGGTTAGTGTCATAACATGCGCGTTGACTGAACAGCTGATCTGCCTGCTGCAACATAGTGGAGGTGACGGGGTCATCTAAATCGTAAAAGCTATTGATAAGCTGTTCGAGCTTATGTTTTTCGTGCTTGTTAAGCTCGCCGGGTGCGCTGCTGGGGTCAGGATCATAGCGGGCAAAATAGGCCTCGGTGGTCATCACGGCCTGGTAGCCGCCTTCACCCGTGAGCATTTCACACAACTGGGAAGATAGGGGCTGTTGGCCTAACAAGTGGTAAAAAATATCAATAAATCTCAGCATGATATGAGCCGACTTAACGTGGTCGACACTGTTTTTATCTGGGGTAACAAAGGCTTTTGACAAGAGGCCATGTTCGAATTCAACCCTAACGAAAGTATCTTCCTCTTCGAGTAGATCGTTGGCGGGGTCGCGTAATACCTCGTGCAAGTTTTCACGCAGATTTTCCAGACTGCCTCTATTCCAACAGGCGTCATCCATGGCATCGTATAATGACGGTGCATGGGTTTTACAATGTGTCCAAATATCGAAGGGGGCAAGGCTATCAAGGACACTCGGCTGCTTATTGAGTACCACATATTCCAGTATGGCTTCGCCATTATCTAAGGTGGCAATGAAGTCGGTTAGCATATGAATGCCGCCCATTTCCGCTTGCCGTGCTTCCTTGCGGGCATCATAAAGACGTTCATCTTGCTGTTGTTGATACACACTCTGGGCGTAGACCATCAGTGGGCCGTCGAGCTCGTTTTGTAACTGAAGCTGTAGATCCATTGCCTCATTCTCGAGGCTATCATGGATAAAGTGACGTCCGAGCTCAATGTCGTTTTCATCCTCCTCCCAACTACAAAACTCGGGGAACAGAGTTTGGTAGATGGCCAAGATTGGATTTTGGCTGTCGAGATCTTCACTTTCGCAGTAGGCAAGCATAGGTTGCGCGGCAAAGCGTTGTTTAATTAATTCAATAAAGCGCGGGTAGTGTTGTGGATTTTGCTGCAGGTATACCCCTAGCGGTTCATATTGCGCAGATGTGGCCTCCCAGTGACTACCGTAGAAGGCAAAGCGGAAGGCGGTATTGTCACACCAAATGAATGCCTTCATGATAGCCTCGCACCAGCCATGCTGCTTGACAAGGCTGAGCAGCATGTGTTCATAACCGGTAGCGTGCTCATCGTCCCAATAGGGAATAAAAAATTGTGCCAGATAAACCGCGTCTTCGGCATCTTGTTGGGCCAACATATATAGCGCTTCGGCGCCAAAGACACGCATATCATCGACCCACATTTCGCTGGTGTCATTCTCATAACGCGCATAATCAACTATGGCTTGCGCGGTTCGGCGCAGTTGCGGCTTAAGAGCGTCATGTTCGAGGGCGAGGCCGAATAGAATGGCTTCTGAAATATACAGGCTGCTCTCTTCACTGACGGTATCTTGTAAGTTATAGCCGCCATCAGGCGTCAAATTGAGGGCTTTGATGACTAAAGCGGCATGGGCCGTATCTGCCAGTTGCAGGTGTTGTCTATGACCACAGCTGATATCCATGAAGGCGATATCAAAATGGCCATCGTTAAAGGCTTGATGCGCATCTAGCCTGACTTGATACTCAGTTAATGCTTGCTCGATACTGTTGATGCTAGTGCGATCAAATTCGATGATCTGAGATTTTGGAAATGAGTCCATTCTAACGCCTTGTTCAATGAAATAAGTTGGAAAATTTAGCGGAGTAAAGAAGTGATTTTACATTGTTACCCTATAAATAACAAAGCGTTACATGTTTTCTGTGACCGTTGTTGATACTAAGCCTTAGCGTTACGTTGCTTAAGCGAAAGAGGCTGGCGATCGGCCTCTTTGATGAGTATTAATAGAAAAGGGCTAAATTAACCTTGCCAGGTGAGGTTGAAGTCGTATCTAAAGCCGATTGTGACAGCTTGATCGTCTTGACCATTTTCGATCTGTTTATTGAGATACTCTAAGTGCACGCGCACGTTATCGAGCGGATTCCACTCTAGTGTGGAGTTGAAGCCGTTGTAGTTTGCAGAGTGGTTACCATCGATGCCATCTTTAAACTGAAAATACCCCAATTTAATTTGGTATTCATCGTTGAGTGGATAAGCTAGTGCGGTATCTAATGTGCTACCACTTCGGTCGGCGTTAAGGGCTTGGTTGTCGAGGTTATACTGCTTATCTTGATAGCTGACGGCCAGATATAAGCCGTTGCCGAAGGTATAAGCAGCGACAGCGCCAAGGGTTTGGTTATCGCCATCAACCTGATCATTAATTAAGGTATCTTGGGTGACATAGCCTACCCCTAGGTGTAATGCCCCAACGTCATAACCCAACCCAATGTTAATCATATCGGCATTGGCATCGCCTCTGTCTTCGTCAATTTGAGCGCCTGCCATCCAGGTAAAATCACCCGTGATTAATTGATAAGTCACAAAATTATCGACAAAAAATGGACTTTCGTGATCATACGCATAGGGGCTGTTGCCATGGTTAAAAATGTCCACATATTCGGCAACTAAGGTGTATTGCGCTGGTCGCTGCTTGCCAATAGCCACTTGGCCGTATGGTGAAGAGATTGCGGCATAAGCCTGCCGGGCATTACCAAAGTCGCCTGAATTGGCGATATCTATACTCCATTCACCTAGTGCAATCGCTGTCCAGCCGTCGGCGAATGCTGTGCTGGCTTTGACACCGATTCGAGATAGCGCATCGCGCACATCCCAAGTATGTTCATCATTGTCATCAAGATAGCTCAAGGTTGGGCGAATAGAGCCGTAGAGGCTGATTTGACTGTTTTTAAATTGTGACGGGTTTTTAGGTTGCTCAAGTTGGGCGATACGTTGATTAAGCGCCTCAACTTGTGACGTCAACGTATTGTTTTCCGTTGCATAAGCCGATGTGGTACACAGTCCCATTACAAAAATGAGAGTGCCTTGGTGCAGAGTAAGGTTTATGTTCATTGTGGTAGACCATTTTTTGTATGCAAGAAGCCGCCAACCTCTTAATGTTAAGGGTCGTTAAGCAAGTCATTGCATACGTGGGTTGTAAGGGGGAAGGGCTCGGCGCTAATGCACCAAGCCTCGAGATCGTTTTACACTTTGCTTGATTTTTTGAGTTCGTTGAACCAAAGGTTATGGTGCTGTTTTGCCCAGTTTTCGTCACATTGACCGCTGAGCATGCATTCCATACCGCCTTCAGATATGACGGTGGCCATATAGATATGAACGACAGTGAAGGCGCCGAGCACAAAGGCACTCACAAGGTGTAGGATGAGCGCCAAATTTGCACCATCTTTAGTGGCCACTAAGCTTGGGAACATCAAGATTAAGCCTGAGCCAACCATTAATGCACCAAAGAGCGTGAAGCACCAGAACCACAGTTTTTCCCCCGCGTTAGCGAAACCGGCATCCGGGTGTTTACCTTTAAAGGGCCCAAAATTGAGGTAGCCACCAACTGCTTTAAGCCAGCCGATATCACAGGCTTCGGGTAACTGTTTTTTAGCCCACTTTATCACCATGACTGCCCAGCCAAGCATGAAGGGAAATGCCATCAGATTATGTAGAGCAACAGAGGTATCGATAAAGCCGAACCATTGGTAAGCCCCCATATTGGGAGCTAACCAAAAGCGGCCGGCGGTCATGATGAGACCTGTGATCACCAGTGCTAGGCAGGCAATTGCTCCGACCCAATGTACGAGAACATCCATACCGCTCCAGCGGTCGACTTTTTTACCAGAAAAGCCTTGGTTGAGTTTGGCTTTACCATTGATGACAACAAAAAGCGCGAGTAAGGCGATCATGCCGAAAAAGCCATAATTTAGTAGATCGGCCCAGAATGAAGCAGGGCTGAGGATCTCTATGTATTCTTGGTTGACCGAAGGTTGTGGTGCGGGAAACTGAGCTTGTAACGGCATCCCCCTGAGTTCGGGGATATCTCCCTGAACAACTTCTATTTGTATCGGTTGCCATTGTTGTGGCTCAGGTATCAGAGTGTCGGCTGCCAGTAAGTGAAAGCTGCACATAAATGCCATCACTCCAGCGATAACAGCAGTTATCATTTTCATTTCAAATCCTTAAGCATCTAAGTGACACTTTTTAATTGGGTTATTGATCTCGAGCGTCCCCAGTCTGTCAGCAAGAAAATCCTCCAAGACTTGGGCGTAACAAGTCCAAAACTTCAACCGAGCATGTTTAGACATGCCAGTGGTAAAGTCTTGATACCAAGTGCCTAAGTGATGTTGTAAAAACGTCTGGGCTAACAGCGTCAGCTCGGCTGCAGCCTGTGGATCTTGCTGTACTTGTTGGTAGCTCATGGCCTCGGCGCAGAAGAGAAACTCCAGTTCATTGCCGATATAATCTGCCGGCTCGTTAAATCCAGAGTCGGGAATGAGGCCTAACTGTTGATAAAAATCGGCTACGGCTACGGTGCGTTCGGTATGAATTTGCCTGCCATAATCACGATAGACCGACTCATACGGTGGCACTAGCAACTTGGTAGGACCGATGCACATCCGATTAAAGTCACATTCCAACTCTAACGACGATCCGTGCCATTGCCGAGCTTCATTAAGCAGTTCGCCATAACGTGGCTGTGACTCCAGCCAGTTGATGAGCTGTTGCAGCGATTCATCGCTTGCTGGCGTAAATAACATTCCTTTGAGTGCGTGATACCCAAGGGCTACGGGGCCAAATTCAAGCTTTGTCATAGCCGCTCCTTGACGATCACCATATTGGGTTTGGTAATGCAGTGCCCATAACCGATGCCCTCTTTACTGACGGTGTGGCTCTGGGTTAACAGTTGTTCTATTCTGTCTGTATCGAGGCATTTTACTGGGCAGCCATCGACACATGCTGGTTTAAGCCCTTGATCGATAAGCTCGATACACATGTTACATTTAGCGGCTTTTCCATCGGTCTTTAGCATGACAACGGCATCATACGGGCAGGCATTGATGCATAAACCACAGCCGGTACATTTCTCTCTATCGAGTACCACTAATCCGTCATTGCGGATGGTATATGCTTGGGATGGACAAACCATTAGGCAGGCAGGATTCCCACAATGCATGCAAGAATGGCTTAGCCAGACATCGACCATGTCGTCATCTCGCTTAACTTCAAAGCGGTCTACTTTACGAAAGCGGACATCTTCAGGCAGCTCATTATGGATCTGGCAGGCGATGGTGCAGGCTTGGCAACCGACACAATTTTCTTGTCTGAAGACAAATCCGAGTTGATGTTTGTTTTTCATGAGGATCTCCTTCAGGCTTTAGCCAGTGCCACGCGGGTTGAATGATAGGCTGAGCAGCCGCCCATATCGGTTAATTTGTCTGTCGTTAACGAATTTGTGCAACCGTCAGTCCCATTAGGATTGAGCCTGAGCCAATTGCATTTGGGGGTCATTAACGAGCCTTGTGGTACGCCTGTGGTGACCATAGCGACAAATTTGGCTTCGCCTCTATGGTTACTCAGTGTGACTCTGTCGTTATGCTTGATCTCATATTGCTGCGCATCTTTAGGGTGGATTTTGACGTAATAAGCGGGAATGGCACGAATATATTTAACGTTATAAAAAGAGCTGTTAACGCGTTGAGGAACGCCAGATGAGAGTAATCTAAAGGGGAGGTCACGCTCTCTTGGTTCCATCTCATCCTCTGGTAACCCCCAGTCGAGTACCGGATGAAATCCTGCGTCGGCCATGAGCTTAGAGCTGAACTCTATTTTGCCACTGGGTGTATCGTATTTCCCATCAGCCAAGACAGGTTGAGGTACATCGAGTTTGATATACTTTTCTTTCATCAAGCGGTCATAATTGACCCCTTTATAATAGGGCGAGTCGGTGTCGAGGAGTTCTTTGATGATGTCATCATTACTGGCTTGAAACGCTTCATCTTTAAAGCCCATCGCTTGTCCTAGCTCGCGAAAAAAGGTCCAGTTACATTTAGATTCGCCCAGTGGTTCAATCACTTTTTGGCAGACTTGAACATAATAGCCGTGGTAATCACCGACGATATCTTCGGTCTCAAACTGGCTCGCGGCAGGAACAATGATGTCACAGTATTGAAGTGAGTCAGTCATGACCATATCGTGGCCGACGACAAACAGATCTTCGCGTTTCATGCCATCGAGTACGGCGTTGGTATCGGGAGCCACAACCACCGGATTGCCGTTATAAATGATCATCCCATGGATCGGCTTACTCGGTTTATCGTGGCTGGTGGGATGACTAGGATGTAGCGCTTTAGCCAACTCAGTCATATTGATCCGCTGCGCATCTGGATTTTTGCGCATATATTTACCGCTGGCCTGATATTGATTTAACCCACCACCGGCATGAACATTATCGTAGATAAGGCCGTTGCCTCGTTTACCAAAGTTACCGGTCACGGCTTGTAACATGGCGACCGCCCGTGACATTCTGGCGCCATTAAAGTTACGTTGGAAACCATATCCCATCCGTAGCATGGTTTTTTCGTTTTCCCCTAATACCTGGGCAAACTCGAACATTTTATCTCTTGGAACACCAGTAATAGTTTCGATTTCGTCATAGCTAATTTCATCGAGTCGCTTGAGGAGCTCGTCATACCCTATGGTCTGCTCGGAGATGAACTCGTGGTTTACGAGATCTTTTTCAACTAGGTACTTAATAATGCCCGCACACAGTTGTACGTCGGTACTCGGGCGTGGTTGTAGGTATATATCGGCTTGAGAACAGAGTGGGGTACGTTGTGGGTTTACTGCGAGTAGTTTGGTACCACGATCGCGTGCTTGGTTAATTAACTTGATAGCGATGGTGTTAGAAACGACTTCATCGTGACCCCAAGTTAAGTAGACATCGCTAAGTAAGACATCTTCAGGATCGGGACCGAGAAAGGTACCATAAAGCGATTTGAGCCCATCGTAGGCGGCGTAAGTACACACTTTACGCTCTAAAATGGAGGAACCTATGCGATTCCAAAAACGCTCGCCCGATGCAGACATGCCTATGGCACCATAGTTACCAGAGTAACTGTAAGGCAGTATGGCTTCGGAACCATGTTCATTAACTATTTGATTAAAACGCTTGGCTATTTTCTCATAGGCTTGTTCCCAAGAGATGCGGCGCCATTTGCCTTCGCCTTTTTTACCCACTCGCTCCATAGGGTGCAATATTCGGTCGGCGGCGTAAGTATACTGTACATAGCTTTGCCCCTTAAGGCAGGGAGCCTTGCCAGTTTTCGCTTGTTCTTCTGCTCCAGTGACATAGGTCATTATGCCATCCTGTACCCTAAACTTAAGCAGGCAACGAGCGGCGCAGTTGCGTAAACAGCTGTGGTAAACGACTCTGCCATTACGTTTAGCTAGCAGCCCCGAATTGACTCCAGCGACTTTAGCATTAGCCATTCCGGGCGTTAACCCTGATAAGGAAGAGAGTACCGCCGTGGCACTGGCTCCTTGTAAAAATGTGCGTCTATTGATTTTCATCGTCATCACTCACCATAATGTGGACCGTTGGTCGGTTATGATTATTAGCCCTAAGGCCTTTATGTTGCTGGGATTGACCCAGCGTTACCCTAGAGGGATATCCCCCTCTAGGGCTAAGATGGGTTACATTACGAACGTTTGAAGTAGGTTTTGGCCATTGACACAACTGACTGTTAAGAGTTGACCGTCGTGAACCAAAAGCCCTTGAGGATTAGTGGTGCCGACGAGTTGGGTCATTGCACTCACTTCGCCTGTGGTTAAATTGAACTGCAGCACTTCGCTGGCATCATTATTGAGTAACCAAGCTTGCTCGCCATCGATGCTGATCCCAGTTAGCTTCGGCAGCGCCATACCAGTTAACCCTTTAAGGTTGGCTTCGGCAGACAGTGTCGTATCTTCTTTGTCGAATCTCGATACCACTAATGTTTCGTTGAGCTCATCGCGGGTGGTGACTGTGATATATTGATCCAGCATCTTGCTGTAACCCAGCGTCAGGCTGTAGCTGGTCTTGGCTCGGATGGTGCTAAACTGACCACGGGCTGTCTCACCTATGCCGTCGCTGCTTTGAGTGAAGCCGCGATAATTTATTTCCCAGTTTTGTTCAGGGTCTAAAACCAATTCGGCCCAAGCCTTGTTAAACCCCATGACCATCAAAGTATTTGTAGAAGTGAAGGCGACTCCGTTGAGTTGCTCAATATGCAGCATGTACATACCGTCGATCTGCGCTTGATTGAGTAACTTGAGCTCATGGTCAAGGATATAGACCCAATTATTGGAGGTGGTTATGGCATAAATTTGCTTTTCGGCTTGATAATCAATGGCGGTTACGCGGCCAGAGATAGTATTCGGTAGTGAGGCCTGGCTGAGTAATTTAGCTGTTGGAGCCGCAGTAAATAGAGGTGATGCTGGCTGCCATTGTTCAATATCGGGATCGCTAATACCATAAGCGCCACGAGCATTAGGGGCGTACGTTGGCCAGTGATCTAACTCCCAGCTGATAAACTTGGGATTGAAGGAAACTCGCCCCGGGCTGTCTTGGCCCACGAACGGAATAGGACCTGTTTGGGTAAATGCTTGCACTATGTTGCCAGCAATGACGAAAATAAATACCCAAGAAGCAAGCTTCGGTAAGGTGTCGAAAGGTTTTTTGCTATAGGCATTATCAGGGAATTTATTGCCTAGTGTGAGCATCAGTAATGCGACGACGACCAAAACGATGACAAAGACAAGTAATGCCCATGTATAAGTGTGAGCGCCCATTATTTTTAATGAGAATCCTTGGCCTATATCACTTCCCAAATTAATTGAGGTGTGTAGTAATGCCATAAAAGCACCATAAATACCTAGCCATACCAAAGCCGCTATATATTTAGGTTTGATACCAAAGCGAACGATGTAGAGCGCGGTAAGCGACACCAGTATCATGGCTGTGCGCTCTTGCCAGCAAAATGCACATGGGTTATCAAGAAGAATGAATCCGAAAAAGAAACAGGCTATTCCGACGGGTAAAGCCATGATAATTATCGAGGCAAACGATGCTAACTTATTAAATGTATGCTCTTTCATAATATCTCTCTAATAATTTCCAACTGGAAGTAAAATGCCCCAAGACATCATGATCCAAATAAAGAAACTCATTCCTATACAACTGAAAAGAAGTCTGTCTGCTAATTTTTCTTTTTCAGGTTTCTTATAAACAAGATAGGCCGCGTAGGCCGCGATGCAAAAAAGTGTGAACTCCATTTAATACCTCGTGTTTCATTTGTGATTTATGTTTTATTTGGCCGTAGCTAAGCGCCACTCTCGTTCTAATCCATAAACAAGTTTTGATTTAACCCAGTTGAATGCTGGGGAGTTATTAATATTCCCATATAGAATATAATTGCCTACGGCGCGGTGTTCGCTTCGTATTTCTTTTATTGTTTTAATCATTTCATCAGGTAATCGTCGATAACTTATAGCAGGAATCATATCGACGAAGTTTCGGGTAAATTGATTGCAACTAAGGGTAATGCTGTTTGATTTAGCTAACAATTGCATCGCAGTCGCAACACTGTCTGTATAACCTGCAACATCCATTTGTAATCCACTATCACGACATAGATTGACCAGTAAGGGGCAGATAAGATCGTTATAGTTATCTATTTCAAGAAGTGAATAATTTGCGAGTAATTCTAGGGACATGAATTCGGAGAAAATAGGGTGTTCTTTATTAGCAAGAATATATATATCACCCGTTTCAGAAAAAATTTCATAGTTAAGCCGGTTATCATCGAAACCCTCGTAAACGACGACGAAATCGATATCACCACTAATGACCTCTTGACTACAATCATGACTGAGAGCGCGAACGTCGAACCTTAAATTTGGCGCTTCGGGTAAAATATAATCATCTATAACATTATGGACAGCGTAAACAAATTCATCGTATGCTCGTATAACAAAATGACCACCAGATTGGCTTGGAGAAAATATTGAATGTTTTCTTTCAAGCAATTGATATTGTTCTACTAGTAATTTTGCATGAGGAATGAGTTCTTCAGTTTTTTTAGTGGGAATTAATCCGTTTGATTTTCTAATGAATAATGAGTCCATAAATACATCACGTAATGAATTTAACGTCCTGCTCACAGTGCAATTGGATATGCCTAATTCGGTTGCGGCTAAATTTCCTTGTCCATGTTTGTATACGGACAATAAAACTTTCAATTGAGTGTAATTAAGGTTGTCCATTTTCATTTCTATAATCCCCCCCACCATTTGAAGGATTACTATGAGTTTATTATTTTGCAATTACTAAGCTTAAGATCACATTGATAAAGGTTAATTACTTAAAACATGAAATGGTTCCTGTTTTTGAATAGTCGAAATATCCTTATTGCTGTTGATGAAATTAATGTTTTCGGTGGTTTTAAATTGAAAGTGTGAATTAATTCTATTAAATAGTTGAAATTAAATATAATCTATTTAATTGTGATCTTGTTACTTGTAGTCAAGGCGCTACTTGAGTTAGGGATTAAGCTTGGTTTCAACTAAGTCACTTAGACTAGGGACTTTATTAGCATAAGGAATAGATAATGAAACGAGTAGGATTAATGATTGCTTTGTTGGCCTCAGGTACGGCTCAAGGGCAAAATGTAGCGGTGCAAGATGTGTTTTTTGATGCCATCACCAAGCATTGCGGCAAGGCATATGAGGGAGTCGTAACGGCAGGTAATAGTGCCGACTCGGCATTTAGCGGTAAAAAGCTGGTGATGCATGTGCGAGAATGCCGAGATAGCGAGTTAAAAGTACCGTTTCATGTTGGTGACGATCATTCACGTACTTGGGTGATAACCAAAATCGATACCGGACTTAGATTAAAGCACGATCATCGTCATCAAGATGGCAGCGAAGATAAAGTCACTATGTATGGTGGCGATACCATCGACAGTGGCAGCGCCCAGCTGCAATCATTTCCGGTCGATCAATTCTCTATCGATAATTTCAAGCAAAATGGCCTTAGCCAGTCAGTCACCAATGTGTGGCACATGGGGATCACCGATACCCGTTTTATGTATCGCTTAACTCGAGAAAATCGCGATTTTAAGGTGGAGTTTGATTTGACCAAGCCAGTAGCGTTGCCGCCAGCGCCTTGGGGGCATGAATAGCCGTGGCCTTGGAATAAAGGCTAGGTATTTGATGTTTGCTTGAGCGGCGTGTTTTTTGAGAGTGTGTTTGAAGGGGTACCTTCACAGTTATTAATCGCCTGTCCGGCGGGGAATGTGCAAGCGCTCTTTTGGCTCGGTGAGTGAAGCGTCGCTTCATGCTAACGAACGAGAGACAGGGATTGTCTAACTGGCTTTTAGATAGGGATATCGTTGTGAGCACGTCCGTGTGGGCTCTGCGAAATCATCTGACCTCCAAGGACGGAGGGAATGCCGAAAAATGTCTGGAACATTCTCGGCCATGATTTCGAAGGCCAAAACCGCGCTTACACCGATCTCTAACGCCTCTTCGATTTGGCTTCAATTGGAGCGAATAGCAAATCAAAAACTAACGTGTTTTTGCCCCAAAGTTTGTTGGCCTTGGCATGAAGAACAATGACATTTGCTTGAGTAGCGGCTGGCTGCATTTTTATTTATTGAAAGTGGTGAAGGTTGAACCTTCAATGTGAGTTAATTGCTTGCAGCAGGCTAATGTGCAGATACTGCTTCGGGGCGCTTTTCGCCGTCCTTGGCCGCTTAACGAAAACGTCCCTGTTTTCGATACCCTCAGCCGTATCTACACCGGGTTATTCTGTCTCTTCGATTTAGCTTCACTTGGTGTGAGCCGCTAGTTCAAAAGCTAACAAACGTTCGCCACGTTCGATGCGCGCTAGAAAACAGAGCAAAAAACCTGTTTTTTATGCTCGATAAACTGCCTGCAATTTTATAATTAGTTGTAGAGACCTCTACATCAACTCGTTCAGTTTTGCGGGGAACTTATTCAACTTTTATGAATGCGATGTTCACTTTATCGCTTTATTTCAATGTATTAGCGTGTCATAGTTGCTGCAGGTTGAATTTTAGGCAGTTTATTGAGCTGCTATTCAATAAGCTGTTATACAACATTCAGAATGAGGAGTACCAATCTTATGGCGAAGCCAGGAGATGATCTTGAGAAAATAGTGGAGTTAATAGAAAGATCTATTTCTCCATCTTCAGTCATTCGTCAGAATGTGATGATGCCAGTGTTGAATTCACAAATTGGAAGAACTAGGCAATGTGATGTTGTCATTGAGAGTGGTCCTGAATTTCGTCGTAATGTAACAATCGTTGAGGTTCAAGACCGAACATCAAAAGTTAATATTGCTACTTTCAACGACTGGTTGAAGAAGCTAGATGATGTTGGCGCTAACAGTTTAATCTGTATTTCGAGAAAAGAATTCCCAGAAAGTGTAAAGGAAGAAGCACGGTTTCAAGGTAACAGAGTTCTTCTAGTTAACCTAAAAGAAACAACTCCAGAGTCACTCCCACTAAATTTTTTGTCTTTTTATGTGGCATATGAAAATGTCAGTATTACTGGTATAGATGCTTTGAGTTGTTGCGTCGAGAAAGGAAGCATTGATTTAGCATCATTAGACACTCAAGCAATGCACTCCCATGAAAAAATATGGTCTAGAGACAAATCTTCAAACATGTCTATTGTCGAACTGTTATCTCCTTTGATAAAGGAGTCACATCATGATTCAAAAGGCATAATAAAGGACGTGGCTACCTTTACGTTTAAAAACGACAAGCGTTTAGTCCTATATTGTTACATAAATGGTGAGTATATTCGCGTTGGACTGAATGTGACCGTTCAGTATGTTTACGATAATCACCTTCTTTCTATGGTGGTGTCCAGCTACGAACAAATTGATCATGGAGTGTTGGCTTGGGTTTTTGAAATTGAGCATGAGACAAGTCACGGAAAAATAAAAACTAAAGTTCCAGTAACAAAGCATGGTAACGATGCATATAAAATGCTCGATGTTATCAACTCAACTGATTTTAATTCTCAGGTGACAATAAAAAGCTTAGGGCAAAAACCTGTTGTATAACAAAGCATTTAAGAGTGATTCGCAACGCTTGGCAGTTTCGCTTCGCTCAAGTATAGCCAAGCGCCGCTCACACCTTAATGCGGCGTTATGTGAATGGGAGATTCCAATGGACAAGGTAGTCAAAGATCACTTCGATGAATATCCGGAAAATGTTCGTATTAGGTTAGAGGAACTGCGAAATCTAGTCTTTCAAATCGTATCTGAATTGGATCTGGGTGATGTCGATGAATCTCTAAAATGGGGTGAGCCAAGCTACAGCGTAAAAACAGGCAGTCCACTAAGAATGGATTGGAAGCTGAAGTCTCCTAATAATTATTACCTGTTTTTTAATTGCCAAACTAAGCTAGTCGATACATTTCGGGAATTGTATTGTGAAGAACTGGAGTTTCAGGGAAACAGAGCAATAGTGCTGTCCTTATCGAAACCGTTGCCAGAAACAGCAATCAAATCCTGTTTAGAGCTAGCTTTAACCTATCAGCAGCGTAAAAACTTTCCTCTTTTGGGTGCTTGAAAAAATTCACATAACAAATGGCTCAAGAGGGATTGCCAACGCGTGGCGGCTTTAGTACAAAATTAAAGTTCAGTGTTTATGGTGTGTTTTTTGAGTTCGGCGGTGCGTTGTCAACCCCTTAGCCGGGCGTTAATCTATACAAATATTAATCTGAAACATACCAATTAGAACATTAGTCCTAACAAGTTTTGGTTCAAAAATAAGTTAGCTTTTGATTGTCCGAATGACACGAGTAAGGTCAAATCGAAGAGATTAAGAACTCGGTGTAGGTGCGGCTGTGACCTTCCGTGACATGGATGTCACGGCAGAGCCTACTGGGATAGTACTTGAACAACGTCCATGTCTAAAAGCCAGTTCGGCATCCATGCCTCTCGTTCGTTAGCGCGAAGCTGGGCTTCACTCACCGTGTCACAGAAGCACCTGCACGAATAGCCTGCGGCAAGCAATTTATAACAATGTGGGTTAACGCTACCATCAATCAATAAAAACTAACTCGACTAAATGTTACAAGCCCAAAAAAGCCAACACCTTCATTCGAAGGCCAAGATACTTTTGTCCAAAAATGATTCACCATTGACAGACCTGTGGATACAAAATAAAGATAAATCGAAGAGAGTGATAAGTCGGTGTAGGTATGGCGGTGGGGGTTGGTGGCATGGATGCCACCGTCGAGCTTATAGGGATATACTTGCAGCGCCCCACCGAAATACCTGCACGAAAGGCCTGCGGCAAGCAATTCAAAACAATGTAAGTTAACGCTACCATCAATCAATAAAACCTAACTCGACTAAATGCTACCAACCAAAAATGCCAACACCTTCATTCGAAGGCAAGCACACTTTTGTCCAAAAATAATTTAGCTTTTAATGCCCAGAATGACACCTGTAACGCAAAATCGAAGAGATAGATAAGTCGGTGTAGGTGCGGCTGAGGCCTTCGATTTCAGGGATGAAATCGCAGAGCGCCTAGGGATGGCTCTTGTTTAACAAAAAGTCAGCGATGCCGAAGAAGCACCTGCACGAATAGCCTGCGGCAAGCAATTTAAAACGATGCAGGTTAACGCTACCATCAATAAATAAAAACCAATTCAACTAAAAACTAATTCAGCTAAAAAGCATAAGCCAGGCGGGAAGAAGTTTAAATAGAGCAGAGGGAGCCATCTGGCTCCCTCTGCTAGATGATGGCTATTTGGGTTCAAAAGTGAAGGATTGGCCTGCGAGCGCCGCTTCATACATTAAGCCACCTTTAGCGGCGGTAAATACCGCCATGCCATTGATGTATGAGGCACTTGCAGCTTTGTTGCTGCCCGATTGTCCCGCACCCGCCGAGTTACCTGTGGTGCCCACTTGGGCATTGGCACCGACATTGATCGCGACCGCGGATGCATTAGCGCTAAATTCGAAACTACCGCTGGTAAATTCTTCATACGCTTTGGCATCTTTAAAGAAAATAATTTCGCTGTATGCCTGACCGCCGAGCTGGAAACCAATCGACAATTGCGACAAGCTGGTATCGCCAGTATGAATACCGCCACGATAAACGCGACCTTTACCATATGCTGCGCCAATCCCTATGCCACCTTTACCTACGGTGGGGAAGATAGCGTAGCCATAGGCGCTATTAAAAAATTCTTGGGTGTCTGGGGCTTTCTTAAAGTTGTTTAGTGCTTCGCTGTAGCTATCGGTGGCAAATGAGGCTTGGGAAAATAGTAAGCCAACAATGACACAGCAGCTAGCGGTCAAACGTGATATCCACTTTTTCATGATGCACTCCTTTGTATTCAAATAAGGTTATACCCACAGTTATCAATATTCGTTTCATAGAGCGGCGATGGTAAAAGTCAGCATAGAAGCTGTACGGCATAGGATGAATCGCGCTAAGGATTATATTTGGTCTGTCACTTGCCTTATCAACCCCTGCCTAACTTTCATCTATTGATGTGGACTGTTAATAGCATACGCACAGATAGCCAAAAATTGAATGTTATTCGATGAAAAAAGCGCCTATTAAGGCGCTTTTATTGGGTGTTGTCAGCTAAGGTTCAGCCCTGCTCACTGTGGTTGTCACTTATGACACGATTTTACTTAGCCGCTTTAGGTTGCTCTTTACCTAATACATAGTGTTCAAACCATTTTTTATCCCAATCCATTTTGGCTTGTCGGTGTTGATATTGACTCAGTCCGTGACCTTCACCGGGATACACCAACAACTCAACAGGCACATTAAGGTAATGTTTTAGAGTGCGATAAAGCCCTTGAGCATGGCCCAGTGGCACGCGTTGATCGTTTTCGCCAATGTGAATTAGGGTCGGTGTGTTGATATTACTGGCATGGGTGAGCGAAGAGCCATGAGTGTAAGCGTCGGGCTTTTCCCAAGGGAGGCCCTGCATAAAGTTAATTACATGGCCTGGGGTATCTTCGAGCATCCATTGCAGGCGCTGATCGAACACCCCGGCACCAGAGCTCGCCGCCTTGAAGCGCTGGGTGGTACTGATGAGGGCATTGGTGAGGTAACCACCGTTACTCCAGCCCATCACCGCCATTTTGTCACTGTCGGCAACGCCTAGCGCGATAAGGTGATCGACTCCCGACATGATATCGGCAACTTCGATGTCGTGCTCTTTGCCTACAAGGTCGGTTAAGAATTTGTCGCCATAGCCCGTCGAACCGCGGTAATTGGGCGACAATAGTGCCCAGCCATTGGCGGTAAAGGTTGAGCGGCCGTAGGAGCGATGCTGCAAGGCGTACGGTGTGGCAGCCGTTGGGCCGCCATGCAGTTGTACAATTAGCGGCAGTGGTCCGTCACCCTGTTTGTAGTTGGCGGGTAAGTCGAGGATCCCTTCGACTTGAGTCCCATCTGGCGCGGTCCATTTAACCACAGATATTTGGGGTAAAATCCAGCTGTCGACTTGCGGATTGATGTTAGTGATGCGCTTATACTTGGCTTTTTTGCTGGCGGCATCGGCAATAAACAGATCGCTAAAATGCTCGAGTCCGTTGTGGTTAAAGGCGAGTTTTTTGCCGTCATGGCTAAAGCTGTAGCTGCCCATCACTAGATCGCCGGCGATCACAGTGCGCGTATCACCCTGCTGTTGTTGGTTGATGTCGGTGCAAAACAGTTTAACTCGGCCATGGTCGGCGCCGCGATAACAGATCTCATCGCTATTGGGGCGCCAATGAATGTCGCTGCCATTGAGGGTGATATCGCCGCTGCGTTTAATTTCTAGCGGTTTGGCTGGTTTTTGCTGTGGTGTAACGACAAATAATTTACCCGGATGACCATCGAAATCGATTCTAAAGGCTAGCTGTTGGTTGTTGGCGTGCCAGTCGAGACCGAGCAACCAGCCATAGGGTGATGGTGCATCTTGGCGCCAAGCGCTATCGGGTAGCACAATGTTGCTGTTAGTGCGGGTGTTGTATACCTCGAGGTTTGACCAACCTTCATAGTGTACCAATTCATTATCGGCAGTGGTGATACGGGCAATTTGGCTGGCATCTTGGGTAACCTTAAATTCCCATACCACCTTATCGTCGTCGAGCAGTAATGTTTGCTGGTAATGCGCGAGATCTAACTTATAAAGAGGGTTAGTGGTGATCTTACCGTGGCCATATTTCGGGGGGCTGTGGCTGGCACGCATATCGGCCCAGATATCGGTTTCTGTGGTGGTTTTATTAGCCAAAAAATAGAGGTTGTGACCATCGTGGCCGACTTGGAAGGCCTTAACGCCCTCGGTTTCTTTGGTCACAGGGACCGCTTCGCCGCCTTGTAGCGACAGCCTAAAGATTTGGGCTTTACCATTGTATGGCGCTTTTTTATCTTCGTGTGTTTGTTGACCTATATAGTAAATATATTGACCATCCGGGCTCCACTGCGGGCTAGCTTCACTTTCGTTGGTGAAGGTGAGGCGGCTGGTTTTTCGTGATTTGATGTCGACTAGCCAAAGATCTTTTTGTGCTTTATCTAACGCTTTATCCCAACGCGATTCTAACCATACCGCTTGTTTGCCGTTAGGGCTTAATTGCACATGACTCATATTGGCAATGTCGAAAAAATCGTTATTGGTGATCTGGTGGTTGCGTTCGGTAGCAACAGCTTGGCCTGTTAGTGCCATAAGTCCTGTGGAGATCACCGCAAGTACGGTGAGCTTATTTACTCTTCCCATCTTGATCCCTTCAGTAGTGCATTTATCATTATTTTTTAAGTGGCTTAGCAGCCGTGAGATACCTTAACTCAAAATGGTTTTTGCGCAAATGTGTTAGGGTTTATTTGCAGGGTTATCTTGGGTATCGTCAGCGTTTAAGATCTGTTGCAGGTAATTGAGTTCTTCGGCATTGAGCAGTTGCTGACTGGATGGGCGTTGATTGGGATCGGTCATTTTTGACGACAGGCGTCCCCTCAGATAGGCGGCAAGGGTGATCTGTTTTAGGCCATATAAGGCCAAAACGTAGACGGTTAATAATAAACATAAGCGGGTGATGGCTTGGGCGGTGATAGACACATGGTCACCAAAATAAAAGGGCAATATGACGAGTCCGGTGCGCACGACCCAATTGATTAACATTGCCAAGGTCAATACAAGTAGCCATCTAAATTTAATGTCTTTAAGGCTGTCTTGATGGACTCGGCGCGAGCGTCCCCGAAATTGATTGAGTAATTTGATGATCAAATAGAAATAAATAAGAGCTTGCAGGCTCAGGAGTGCAGGTAATACCGCACCTAATACAGTGACATGACTTAGATTGGTGATAGGGTCATCACTGAGGTTGAGGTAAACATTGGCGTCCAGTACAAAGGCTAAGCTAATGACCACCATGAGTGCTAGCGCGGGGTAGAAGTGACCAGACATGCGAATGTCACGATGGATATTGTGTAGGCTGCGATAACAGTAAAGATACAGCAGTGGCATCTGCAGAAAATACACCGGAATAATCAGAATAAACAACATGGGTAAGGGCACTGGAGAATTGGTTTTGCTGATAAGCCCGGTTAAAAAGTATAAGGCTAACAGATTAAATATTGCGCCCAATAACTTGTGGTTGTCATGTTTATCGCGATAAACATGACGAATATAGAGGCCTAATCCGATGCAGTGAAGTCCGCCGATCAGAGAGAGCCACCAATAGCCTTCGTATAAAAAGTCGTTGTAGGTCATTTTCCTATATTCAATGCATTTGCGGCGTTGACGCAAGTAAATTGTATTATTTTTAAGCGTAGTGGGGATTTTCCAGAGTGTTTGGGCGAGCAAGTAAATCAGCGAGCTATTTATTACTGAAAAATATTGACCTTAAATGGACTGATCTGATTAAGCTTTTGTTTTAATAAGGCATTTAACGTTATTCGGGTCTGCTTTAGCCATTAAGTATTGAGTAGAACCATAATATGAGTGTTGTGAGACGCTATAGATCTTGCCAGTGCCATTATTTTTGAGCCAGGCGCTGGTGTCGATTCGAGCTTGCAACAGGAGGCTTGCTTGGCACGGGGGCGCGTTCGGCCCACAAATGGCGCATTGCCATAATCGGGTGCGGCAGCAGCATGCGTGGCCCGGCAAATACCATGATTTGGCGTGCTTTGGCTTTTAGCTCAGGTTTATAACAATGTACCGGACATTTATTGCAGGTAGGCTTGGCCTGCCCGTAGGGGCAGCGGTCGAGTTTTGTGTGTGCGTAGGCCAAGAAATCCTGGCATTGCTGACACGCTTCAAGTTTACCTTTGGCTGGGCAGTGAGCCTTACAATAAATCTGGACCATCGCCTTAATAGTCTCAAACTCACGCTTTAATCTACCATTGAGCAGTACGTCGTCCATTGGGTTACCCGAGTTATTTGCTAGGTTATGTTGAGAGTAGCGTGCGTAGATATTGAACACAAAAGTCATCACATATTTTATGAAGGTGCGCACAAAATAGTGCTTTAAAGATAAGGGCGATTAGTGTCGCTTTGCATCAATATTGCGATGTAAAGCGACAAACTTAAACCGAAAATGGCATTTTTAGCCTCACTTTTTGATACCCGAGTGAAAAAGAGGTATAAATAATTGATTTATAGCAAGAGAATCGATGAGTCATATCGGTTACTATCTGTACATATTATGTAAACAAAAATCAGCCCGAACATGAGGCGCGATCAACCAACGGTGGATGATAATGAAATATATAGCCATTATTTTGCTAGTAGCTGTCGGCATATTCTTATATAGAAGAGCACAGCGATTAGCCCAAGAGGAGCAACAGGAGGTACAACAACCTGTTGAGAAGATCGTATCGGGCGAAGATAAGGATCTTGTGGTGTCGACAACCGCGCCAGTCGATAAAGCCGAATCGACAGTCGCCGATAAATCCCCGTCGATAGAGACCGACCCCATTGTTGCAACTGAGCATGAAGTGGCTAAGCTTGCTGCAGAGCCAGAGCCAGAGCCAGAGCCAGAGCCAGAGCCAGAGCCAGAGCCAGAGCCAGAGCCAGAGCCAGAGCCAGAGCCAGAGCCAGAGCCAGAGCCAGAGCCAGAGCCAGAGCCAGAGCCAGAGCCAGAGCCAGAGCCAGACGATAAAGTATTACCGCTTGCTGATGGGTCTTGGGCTAACGAAAAGTTGCAGAAGGCACTTGATGAGTATCAGCAAGCACTTTCGGTAGATACAAAACACCACGCCCTATTGCAGGTGATAGGTGAGTGTTATAAACAGCGCAAGCAAGAGAAGTATTGCGAATATGGCGCCCAGTTAGCACCTCACTACCAGTCGATTTTTGCCAGTTTAGCGGCTCCAGAGAAAGAAAAAGGCACTGGCTTTATGCAGTTGTCGACCCTGCTCAATGATTGTGGTCAGTACGATGCTGCATTGAACCTGTGTCAATTGGCTATCGATTATGGTTTAAGTGATGGCACTGTTACCGGTTTTGAAGGGCGCATGGAACGTATCGAAAAAGCCAAGGCCAAAGCATCGCAGTAATCTACTGCAACACGGACATAAGCCGTGTAAACTGGCATTTATATTGACGTTAAAGGCGAACAGGGTGTCGCCTTTTTTATGTCTGGAACATTTATGTCAATTTGCCATGGATGGAAACAAATGGACGTTATGTCTGGAACATTTATGTCAATTTGCCATGGATGGAAACAAATGGACGTTATGTCTGGAACATTTATGTCAATTTGCCATGGATGGAAACAAATAGACGTTATGTCTGGAACATTTATGTCTGGTGTATTTAATGCTTGTCGATGGGCCATGGATGGAAACCCATAAACGTTTTTAAGCGCGTTTAGGTTGAGGCTCACGGAGAGCTTACATTGCCGTTATTTGGAGAAGTTATGCAAACTCGCTATCAATTATTATCCTGCTGCGCGCTTTTATTGTCATTGACGGCATGCACGCAAGTGCCTCAATGGACATTATTTTATTATCCCGAGCAAGATAAGGTGAGTGAAGGGGAGCTGGCCCCCTACATTGCCGGTTATTATGAACAGGTAGAGCAATGCCTCGCCAAGGGGGCCGGTATGGCAAGATTGAGTCAATCGGGCCAGGGGGCCTACCAATGTGGTTATCAATGTAAAGAGGGGGAAGCGGGGAGCATTCAATGCGACCGTTTCGAGCAACCTACACGATGAACTATTCACTTAATCAAAATGCAAAGAGCTTAATGATCAATGGCGACATTGATTTTGATCAGTTTGAGGCTTTTGCGACTCCGCTAGTACAAAGGTTGGATTGCCGAGTCATTGAGCGTCACTGGGGAGCCGACAGGCATCAGTGGCAGTTAGACTTCGAAGGCACGCTGATTGGGCTGCACTATGAGTTTTACGGCGATATCTGCTGGCTTTCGGTTGAGTCAGATGAAGAGTTTGAGGTGTTAGAGTACTTAGCGACATTATTGGAGTCTTCTCGATGAGCGATACGTCAACCCCTGCTGGTTTTCACTACCAGGCATTAACCCCAGATTTAATTCTCGATGCGATCGAGTCTGTAGGTATTTATCCAGAAACTGGATTGTTAGCGCTCAATAGCTATGAAAACCGAGTCTATCAATTTCGCTGCGATCGACAAATTCGTTATGTGGTTAAGTTTTATCGACCTGAGCGCTGGAGCGATGCGCAGATCTTAGAAGAGCATGAGTTCTCCGCCGAGCTCGCGCAGCAAGAGATCCCCATTGCCACGCCAGTGCTGATTGAGGGGCAATCATTACATCACTATCAGGGGTTTCGTTTTGCACTATTTCCATCGATGGGAGGACGTGCCTTTGAAGTGGATAACCTTGACCAACTCGAAGAGGTGGGCCGTTTTGTCGGGCGCATGCATCAGTATGCTAAAGCCAAAACCTTCACTTACCGCGAAACCTTAAGCCCTGCATTGTTAGGCGATGAGTCACTTGCTTGGCTTAAGGCCTCGGGTCATGTACCGCAGAGCCTAGAGACGGCCTACTTCACCGTAGTCGAGCAAGTGCTTGCCAAGGCCAAGCGCTTATGGGCCGAAGTGGATGCAACATCGATGCGCCTGCACGGCGATCTGCATCCGAGCAACATTATGTGGACCCCAGACGGGCCCGGGTTTGTCGATCTCGATGACGCCAAAATGGGCCCCGCAATGCAAGATCTCTGGATGATGCTAGCCGGTGATCGGCAGCAGCAAACCTTACAACTTGAAATCTTGCTGGAAGCGTATGAAGAGTTTTGCGAGTTTGATAAGCGCCAACTCAAGCTTATCGAGCCGCTTCGCGCCATGAGAATGTTGCACTATAATGCTTGGTTGAGCCGCCGTTGGGAAGATCCTGCCTTTCCGATGAACTTTCCTTGGTACGCCGAGGAAAAGTACTGGGAACAGCAAATTTTGGCCTTTAAAGAGCAGTTGGCCCTATTAGATGAGCCGCCACTTAGTTTAATCCCTCAATATTAACCAGGGGGAAGTGAGTATCTTGTAACAGAAAAAATGAACTAATGCGCTTGAGGTACACTCCAAAGCACATTATGTTATGTTCGAAATTGTTATTGTCGATGGTGCATTAGCACCCAAAAGGAAGCATCATGAAAAAAGCGTTACTGGTTGCATTGGCATTATTAATGACCCCTATGGCGGCATTGGCTGCCGATTATAAAGAGGGTGTGCACTACACTGTGGTAAATAAGGGCCCTGCGACGGCTAAACCTGAAATTGCTGAGTTTTTCTCCTTTTATTGCCCTCATTGTTATAGCTTTGCCAAGGTACAGGTACCACAGATCAAGGCTAACCTACCCGAAGGCGTAGTGTTTAAGCAAAATCACGTTGAGTTTATTGGTCGTGAAATGGGCACAGAAATGTCGCGCGCGTTTGCCATTGCGCATCAGTTAAAAGTGGAAGATAAGATTGAGCAAGCGCTATTTGCCGCTATTCATGACAAGAAGCAACGCTTTGTTAATCGTGACGATATTCGCCAAGTGTTTATTGCCAATGGCGTATCGGGTAAAGAGTTTGATGCAGCAGCCAATTCGTTTATGGTCAGCGCACAGATGGCGCAGATGAAGCGCGCTACCGAAAACGCTCAGCTGTCTGGTGTACCAGCGTTAGTGGTTAATGGTAAGTATCGTGTCGAAACAGGGGCGATTAAATCTTATGATGAGCTGCTAGACATTGCTTTTTACTTAACAACGCTTAAGTAAGTATTACTGTCAATGATAAAAAGGAGCCTCTGAGCTCCTTTTTTTGTGCCAATTCATCATGGGGTTATGGGTGTGATTAACGATTCAATCCTCATCATTGCTCGGGCTGTGCAGGCAAAAAAAAACCGCATTTTCGGCCATGCTGAAAATACGGTTATTGGGCTATAAAACCCTATTTACCCTGAGTAACCGGGCTAATCTATCAGCGTGTCAAATAGTTGGCAAGCGACATTTTAATGGCGAGTGCTGTCTATTGGTCTGATAGACAAGGCGATTATTCCCGTTTATGTGATGTGTTACGACAATAGCTAAAAAAAAGGTGAGTTGAGAGGAAACTTACTGGGGATCAATGAGGTCAAATTTAACAATAATTACAATAACGCAGAGCCGTTTGCTTGGAGGTCTTATGAGGTTTTTCCCCGTTTACGCCCCTAAACTCATTGTAAAACATGCACGCATTTTTGTTTCAGGTGTTATCTGGGTCAAGGATTTGGGTCGACTGGAATTCGATAAAGGGCGGTTTTTACTGCCACGACAAAGTTTACCTCGAGTGAAGCAAGCTATTATCGAGTTGAATCAGTTAATAGAACGTCAGCATAACGAAGCGAAGATGGTTTAGATCTTCGCTGTTAGTGAGTGAATTTACTCGCTCACTTCGTCATTTAATAAACCCACAAGGCCAGTGACTTTTTCATTCCATGAATGAAGATCTTGGCTCAATTGTTGGTTTTTTTCGCTTAGGCTGCTGTTCTTTTGTTTCTCTTCTTCGAGCTCCATTTTTAGTAGCTCAATCGTTTCGAGTGCAGCTTGGATTTTTGTCTCCAGCTTGGACAGTAGTTCAAGGCTCATCGGGAGTCCTAATAGTTTCTGGATGGGTCTATGATTCTATCAGCGCCGCTATCACAGTGAATAGCTAATTTATACTAATTGTCTAAAAATCATTCGATAATTCGATTAAACATCGTTTATTTTTATGCTTGGTGGCATAGGTAACATTTTTGCCGTTATTTTAAAGAGATAAGCTTAGCGATTGCGATGCCGTGGGGTTAGATCTGTTTAGGGCGTGGGAAGCGATATATTCGTCATTGTCACTCAATTTAAAGGGGGAATGACTTATTAACACAAGGCCGTTATCCATAGATAACGGCCTTGTGTGGTGAACGAGTCTAGATTAGAAGCGGTAATCAACAGACAGGTAGACTTGCTGGCTATCGTCAAGTGAGAACGAGGCTGAACCAGCATCTGTGCTGATCCCTGCATCATAGTCTTGCTTAAGATAGCGGTAACCAATCTCTGAGCTTAAATTATCGTTAATTTTATACATCAATCCCGTTTGACCACCCCAGACAAAACGGTCTTTTGACGAGAGGTATGAGGTGTCGGGACTGACGTGATTAACCCCTGCCGTAGCACCAACAAACCAGTTGAGCTTATTGCTGGCATCAAGACCAAGCAAGTAGTCATATGAAAGCAGTAAACTTTGCTGCTTGGCTAGATCGTCTGAATTATAGGAGTAAGTGGTATAGATACGATTATTATCATTTAAGTATGCACCTGCTCTGACTTCGTATACGGCGTCATTCTCACGCTCTTTAATAGAAAAATAATCATTATTAAATTCGGGATCGACTCCCTGCCCAGCCCCTTTATAGGTATTTTGCTGGGCGCCTACACCGCCACCGATGAACCAATCAGCGGCCATGGCTGGGGCTGATAATACACTTGCAACGGTTACTGCTAGGGCTAATTGTTTGCTGCTCATAATATGCTCCTTGATGAAATAAAGTGTTACTGTCTTTCGTTGAGGCCATAGTATTTCAAGCGAGCTGAACGATAACTGAATAATATCTAGATGAATAATTAAGCCTTTTTTATCAACAAAGCCACAGATAATCTGCTCGAGCAAACAATCCATCGCTATGGTTGGCAAACCGTTAAGTTGAAGAGAGGGGATCAGACCATGAAATTGGTGTTTATACATGGGTGGGGAGTGACTAGCACCACCACTTACGGCGAATTGCCACAAGCCTTGGTTAAGTTGGCGCCTGCGTCATTAGCATTGCAAGTACAGCATATCTATTTGGGGCGTTACATTAGCTTTGATGATGCGGTGACCTTAGATGATATTGCTATTGCATTTGAAGCGGCGCGCTTGCGTGAACTCGGTGATAGCGAGTTTTCGGTCATCACCCATTCAACGGGCGGCCCCCTTATCCGCCAATGGTTGGCGCGATATTATGGCTCGGCTACCGATGGGGTAAGCCACTTAGGTCAAGGAGTGGCTGGTGGATCTGCTGAGCAATTAAGGGCCAGCTTATCGCGCTCACCATTAACACATTTAGTGATGTTGGCCCCAGCGAACCATGGTTCAGCGCTAGCACAATTGGGTAAGTCGCGTGTGAGTCGTCTCAAAGCCTGGTTTGATGGGGTTGAGCCGGGCCAGCAGGTATTAGATTGGTTAGAGCTTGGCAGCGATGGTCAGCATCGACTCAACCTGCAGTGGCTCAATTGGGATCTTTTATCAGCACAGATTTATCCGTTTGTACTCACTGGCGAAAGTATCGACTCGGCCCTGTATGACTATGTGAATAGCTATACAGGCGAAGTTGGCTCTGATGGGGTGGTGCGGGTATGTGCTGCGAACATGAATTTTGTCTATGGTGTATTACAGCAAGGTGAGGCTCAATGCCGCAGTTATAATGGCCAATTCGAGCAGCTGTTTACGCTGCAACAATTAAAGCAGCCACAGCAAGAGTGTGCATTTGAAGTGTTGCCGCGGGCTAGCCACAGTCATAAGAAAATGGGGATCCTGAACTCTGTCACTCGGCGTAATGCCGATAAAAAGCCGGTGGTGCAAAGGATATTAGCGTGTTTGTCGGTAACGAACAGCCATGACTATCGACAATTATCCGCGCAAATGTCACATGCGTCAGCCAGTCAACGTACGGGCTCACCCTGTTGTATGTTGGTGCTGCGTATTAGTGATCATTTGGGTTATCGGGTCACCGACTTTGATCTCTATCTGTTAGCGGGTGATGACTATCATCCGGGTAAATTACCGCGAGGCTTAGTGATTGATAAGCAGCGTAATAGTGTCAATGGCAATGTGATCACCTTTTATCTAGATGCCCGAAAGCTAGCCAAAATCAGTGCAGGTAAATTGGGGATTAAGTTGGTCGCTCGGCCAGAAAGTGGTTTTACTTATTATAAAAGTGCCGAATTTCATTGTATGCCAGCACAGTTAGCGCAATTGATTACTGCGGACAAAACCTTGATGTTGGACTTGATTATTCAGCGCCATATTGCTGCAAATACTGTTCAATTGACCCATGTCGGTGAAGAGCCCGATTTTAAGCAGACTAAAGCAAAGGACTACTAACGCTGACTTTTCAGACACGAGTTTAGGGTTAGTTAACACATAAAATTTTTACTTTGGCGTCCATAAATTTGTACTAAAGCATATGCCTACGGGCTTACTGAGCGCTGTGGTTTGGCTTGACTTTATTGCGATGCATCCATAGTCTGCTTATTCAGTAATCAAGGTGGTATGCAATGCACATAAACTATAATTTAAAACCTGCATGTGAACGTCGTACTGAGCAGTTTGAGCCCGAAACCAATGTGGGTTTTGGTAACCTAAGAACTGATCATATGTTTTTGATGGATTATCGCGACGGTGAGTGGCGAGATCCGAGAGTTGTCCCTTATGGCCCGTTTGAGGTCGCGCCTGGTGCTATTGCACTGCATTACGGCCAATCCGTGTTTGAAGGCGCCAAAGCCTTTATGCACCAAGATGGTGAGATCTATACTTTTCGTTTAGATAAAAATGCCGAGCGTCTTAATACCAGTGCCGATATTCTCTGTATTCCAGCGTTGCCCGAAGCGATGCAGCTGGCGGGTATTAATGCCTTAATTGACGTCGACCGTTTATGGTTCCCGATGCAAGAGGGAGCCTGTCTTTATATTCGCCCGTTTATCTTTGCCACAGAGGATAGATTGTCGGTGAGTCCGAGTCAGCAATACACCTTTTGCGTGATGTTGAGTCCGAGCGGTGCTTATTATGCTGATGGCTTCGATAAGGCAATTCGTCTGCTTATAAGTAAGCGTTTTCATCGTGCGGTGTCTGGTGGTACTGGCGCATCTAAAGCGGCGGGTAACTATGCAGCATCGTTGAAAGCAGGTAAGGCTGCTGCCGAGTATGGTGCTGCGCAGGTGCTTTATCTTGATGCTAATAACCAGCAGATTGAGGAAGTCGGGGCGATGAACCACTTCCATGTGCTCAAAGATGGTACCATTATTATTCCTAAGTTTACCGATACCATCTTAAAGTCTATTACCTCGCAATCAATATTAGATTTAGGTGAGCAGCTAGGCTGTGAAGTGCGCCAAGAGACGGTGATGCTGGATAAGTTTATTAGCGACATTGAGTCAGGTGAGATTATCGAAGCGGGTGGGTTTGGCACCGCCGCGGTGGTCTCTCCGGTGGGTTCTTATATTTTCGAAGATAACCGTGTGGTCACGGTAGGTAATGGTGAAGTGGGTGAGCATACTCGGCGTATTTACCAAGTGTTAACCGATATTCAAAAAGGGCTGCGCCCAGCGCCAAATGGCTGGCTTGGACGGGTTGAGCGAGTGGAACCAGTTATATCGCATTAGTCATTACCGTGATATTCATAAAAAGCGCTTTTTTTATGTGTTTTTTATCTAATGTTTAGGCCATTTGGCGGCTCTATTCGTCGAGTAATATGGTGACATTAGCACGCTCAGGCATCGTATTGGCGCAGTGCGTCATTGAGGATCACAATATTAGTTTATGAGGTTGACAACACAATCGAGTGGCATGTTAACCATCAAGAGTGAATCAAAAATGCATGACTAACGGGAAACTAGGGCCACATTTAGTGGTTAATGAGCGCGCTATGACTGGGCGCGCTTATCGGTAGCGGGAGTTACTGCTGAGTTGGGCTAGATGTTAGCTTGTCAGTCACTAGTTGGTGTGAGTGATAACGCTGCAAAATTTGATGGATCTGCTCATCTTTTTGCAGCCAAACTCCATTGAGCCAGCGTTGAAATTGAGCGCGACAATCAGCATCATTAAAATAGCGAGCATCATCAACCTCTGGAACGGGCAAGGTTTCTATGCGGACCACAATCTGTTTGATTTTGCCTTGCATCACTTCTGAAAGGGTGTCGCCTTCAGAATCTGGATAGACCAAGGTTACATTTAATAGGTTGGTAAATTGCTCGCCCATGGCCGAAATCGTAAGGGCGATGCCACCCGCTTTAGGACGTAACAGGTAGCGATAAGGTGAGTGTTGGCGTGCGTGTTTTTCTTTAGTAAAACGACTGCCCTCGACATAGTTGATAATAGCAGTAGGGATAGTTTTAAATTTTTCGCAGGCGCGCCGCGTAGTGTGTAGATCTTTACCTTTTAACTTAGGGTTCTTCCTTAGTTGCTTAGCGCTAGTTCGGTTCATAAATGGCATATCCAAGGCCCAACAACCTAGCCCAAGAAACGGGACGTATAGTAGCTCTTTTTTGAGAAAAAACTTTAACATCGGGATGTTGTTGCGCAATACGTAGGTGAGAGCAGCAATGTCGAAGCCACTAAGATGATTACTAATCAGTAGATACCAACCATCTTTACGTAGCCCTTCTAGCCCCTCAATATCCCACTCTATCTTGGCGATGAGATATAAAATACCGCCGTTACAGCACGCCCAGCCCCACATAAAGCGGTTCATTATGTGGGTCAGCATATTTCTAAAGGCGGTTATCGGTACCAGAAGCTTGATTAGACCGCCTATAAAAATGAGGCTACTCCACCAGACAGTGTTGATGATCAACAACATCATGCTGAGGGCGAATAATACTGGGCCGGGCAAAAAATTTAACATCTTTTAGAAGTCCCTTTTTATTACATGTTATTACTTAGCTAGCTTGTCTAATACGCTATCTTTCTCTTTCCAAATACGGTTTAACTCATCCTGGAAACCGATTTTAAACGCTCTATCGTTTAGGTAGTCCCCACGCATTTCACTAGCGATATCAGATACCTTTATATGGACTCTTATCTGCTTGACTTTACCCGAGATGTAATCCCAATAACTGGGGGTATTGCCAGGATAATAGATAGCCACATCGACCAGCTTGTGGATATGTCCGCCCATCGCTGACAGAGCAAATGCCATTCCGCCAGCCTTGGGTTTAAGCAAATGTTTAAACTCAGAATTTTGTTTTTGATGTTTGGCCGCAGTAAAGCGGGTACCTTCGACAAAATTCATTACACTCACAGGTTTATATTTAAATTTTTCACAGGCTTTACGGGTGATCTCTATGTCTTTGCCCTTAAGCTTAGGGTTTTTACGCAGTTGCGCGCTGGTATAGCGGCGCATAAAAGGAAAGTCGAGTGCCCACCAAGCCAAGCCCAGAACGGGCACATAAATTAGCTGTTGTTTGAGGAAAAACTTTAAAAATGGGATCTTATGATTAAATATGCGTTGTAGTACCGGAATATCGACCCAAGATTGATGATTCGCGATCACCATATACCACTCTTTTGGCGACAGCTCGGCATCGCCTTCAATTAGAATCTCGACCGGATGAAAGATACGCTCAATGAAGGTATTAACACTGATCCATGCTGTCGCGCAATGATCGAGTATATAACTACACCCAGTGCGTAATGGCCCGATTGGGATTATTTTTATTATACTTACCAATAAGATAGGTATTACCCAGAAGATGGTGTTAATCACATAACAGCTAAATGCTAGGCTGCCTCTGATTAGCGATATAACAGAGCCCATTAAATTCCCCATAAAAAATTTGGAGACCTATGTTACTCGGCCTAAGGCTTTAGCTCAATGCTCTTAATATCAGAGGGTATTTTTCAATTTTTATACTGCTGGTTTTAACGCCGTAGCCATCGCTCAAAAGTGCGATTCTTTACGTGGTGGGAGGGGGCTGTTGTAACATAAGCCATCGCAGCAGGCTAAGCATCATCGCTCAAGCCTTCCATAAAAACATCAAACTTGAAAACTAAGCGCAAAATGATTAATAGGTTAGAGGCGTTAATAACTATTTTTCAGGCTGTTAAGTAGCCTGTCCATGGCGCGATAACCTAAGGCTTGGGCGATATGACTGCGATCTACCGTTTGAGATTGTGCTAAGTCGGCAATGGTGCGGGCTACGCGCTGCAGTCGATGATAACTTCTTACTGAAAGCCCAAGTTTATTGACACTTTGCTCTAAAAATTCCAGATCCGTTTGTGAAAATCCTCCGGTTTGCGTCAGCTGTTTGCCACTCAGCTCAGCATTCAATACGCCAGCACGGCTCAGTTGGCGCTCTCGAGCGGCCTTCACTCTGCTTGCTATTGTCGCGCTGGTTTCGGCGGCGTGCTGTTGCTGCGTCAAGGTGCCTTCGGGCAGTCGAGGGACATCTATGGTCAGGTCAAACCTATCGATAAATGGGCCCGATAAGCGTGACAGATAGCGCTGTATTTGATCTTGTGTTGCCCGTGCGTTAGCGGTATCGCCGCAGGGACTGGGGTTCATGGCTGCGATAAGCTGAAAGCGACTGGCGAAGGTGAGTTTAGCCGCCGCCCGTGAGATGACGACCTCACCAGTTTCCATAGGCTCACGTAAACAGTCGAGCACTTTTCTTGGAAATTCAGCGACTTCATCTAAAAATAGGACGCCTCGGTGAGCTAAAGAGATCTCGCCTGGCTTGGGGTGACTGCCACCGCCGACCAGTGAGATAGATGAGCTAGTATGGTGGGGGCTGCGGAAAGGGCGCTGATAAAATTGGGCTTTGGGTACGGTCTGCCCCGCGACAGAATGGATCGCAGCCACCTCTAACGCCTCGTCATAACTCAAAGGCGGCAGCAGCTGAATGATCCGGCTGGCCAACATGGTTTTACCTGTGCCAGGAGGCCCCAAAAACAATAAGTTATGGTTACCTGCTGCGGCAATCTCTAAGGCGCGCTTGGCTTGATATTGACCGATCACATCGCTTAAGCAGGTTGATTGCGGCGGCGCATCGCTAGCAATCCACTCTAAACCTGTGGCAATACTCGGTAGGGATTGCTGTCCGTGAAGGTAGGCACTGACCCCTTGTAAGTGAGTGGCAAAAAAGCTGTTGTGGTATCCGACTAATTCGGCATCGCTGCGGTTGCCGAGGGGCAAGATTAAGTACTTGTGGTGCTTGCGGGCAAAAACGATCACAGGCAAGAGGGCCTGACATTGACGAATGTGCCCAGATAATGCGAGTTCACCGACAAATTCATGATCTTTTAACATGGCGACAGGGATCTGTTTCGATGCCGCCAAGATGCCGATGGCGATCGGCAGATCATAACGGCCTCCCTGTTTAGGGAGATCCGCTGGGGCGAGGTTGACGGTTATTCGTCGCTGTGGAAATTCAAATCCAGCATTGATTATCGCGCTGCGCACTCGTTCCTTAGCCTCTTTGACTGAGGTTTCCGGCAGACCGACCAAATTGAAGGCGGGCAAACCGTTACTGAGGTGGACTTCAACGATAACTTCGGGAGCTTCGACCCCTAAACTGGCTCTGGTGGTGACACAGGCAATCGCCATAAACAAATCCTTTTGTTTTTAGTCTATTGTAGGTTGTAAGAAGTAGGGCTAAGTACGCAAGTGTAAGTGTAGCAGTTAAAAATAGGCCCGTTATTTAAGCAAAATATGTCGATTTATGTTGCCTATTGGCTATTTTCTGATATATAGACGCCAGATTGTGACATTATCTTGTCGAGCGGCATATTGGCATCGAGATTGGGTTTTCGATGGGCTTGAGCTGACATTATCTTGATCTTGTTGCATCCTGTTGGCACTAGAGCCGATACCTATGGCAGCTCACATCTTGTTACGATTAGATGTACATATGACTTAAGTGCCAATGTACCGCGTAGAGGTGGCTGCTCGGTCGCTATTGACCACTGCCTTGAAGAATTAGGTGTAAAATGAGTTTTGTTGATAATGCATTGATTATTTTGTTGTTAATTGGCATCAGTTGCTTCTTCTCCATGTCTGAAATTGCTTTGGCTGCGGCGCGTAAAATCCGTTTGCGTCAAATGGTCGATGAAGGTGATTTACGGGCGGAAAGAGTGCTTAAACTGCAGGCTCAACCAGGCAGTTTTTTTACTGTCGTACAGATAGGGCTTAATGCTGTGGCGATTATGGGCGGTATTGTCGGTGAGTCGGCATTTACCCCCTATGTTAAAGCGGCTTTAACTGGCTGGGTCACTGAACCTTGGCTGGGGCAGTTAAGCTTTATCTTGTCATTTGCCATAGTTACCAGCCTGTTTATTTTGATTGCCGATTTAATGCCAAAACGGATCGCGATGGCGATCCCCGAGCGTGTGGCTGTGGCTTTGGTTGGCCCTATGATGTTATGTATAGTGCTACTGCGTCCATTAGTGTGGTTTTTTAATGGCTTAGCCACTTTTGTGTTTAGAATATTGCAAATTCAAACCGTGCGTAATGATCAGGTGACCTCGGATGATATTTACGCGGTTATGGCTGCGGGGACCGAGGCGGGCGTACTCGATAAGGGTGAGCAGCAGATGATGGAGAATGTGTTTGAAATGCAAACCGTTCCTGTCACTTCGGCGATGACGGCGCGTGAGAGTTTGGTCTATTTTTTGCTGCAGGACAGCGAAGAGGATATCAAGCGTAAAATCACTAACGATCCACATACCAAGTTTTTAGTGTGTGATGGCCAGCTTGATTGCATTAAAGGGGTGGTAGACGCTAAGGAGTTGTTGATCCGAGTGATTAATGGTCAAAGCATCACCCTTAAGGGCAGCCCATTGGTGCGTAATTGCTTAATTATCCCTGATAGTTTGAGCCTGTCTGAAACCATGGAGTATTTTAAAAATACCCGTTCAGACTTTGCCGTGGTGATGAATGAATACGCCTTGGTTGTGGGGATTGTCACTACCAACGATCTGCAAAGCGCGGTGATGGGCGCGTGGTCGTTGCACGAGAGTGAAGAGCAGATCATTGCCCGTGATAAAGACTCATGGCTGGTGGATGGGGTAACGCCCATCACAGATGTGATGCGCGCCTTTAACATTGAGCAATTTCCACAGAGCCAAAATTACGAAACCATTGCCGGCTTTATGATGCATATGCTACGTAAAATCCCTAAGCGTACCGAGTTTGTTAATTACGCTGGTTACAAGTTTGAAGTGGTCGATATTGACGCCTATAAAGTTGACCAGTTGATGGTGACACGCATCGATACGCAGGATGAACCTTTGCTCCCCATCGACTAGTTGTACAAGTTGACCGCCAGTGCTGGTTAACTCTTTGGCGTGGCTTACGACCTTCTCATGCGTTGTAACTCTTGCAGAAATGCCGCGATAACGGGCTCGTCTTCGCGGCTTTTTTTACTGCAACACCCCAACTCAAAAGGCGCAATTGCGACAGGCGATGCTAACTGCTGGATCCTATCTTTTACCGGGCTGTTATTGATCACCACCTCTGGAGTAATACTGACGCCACAGCCTAGCGCGACCATAGAGGCAATGGCTTCTTGGCCAGAGACTTGGGCATAGACATTGGCATTAAGCCCTAATTGCTTAAACCAGTTATCGATACGTTGCCGCCCCGGACCATGTTCGGGGATGATAAACGGTAGCCTATCCCAAGGGATATACGACTCACACAGTAACTCCTGCACCGCACATTTAAACGTAGGCGCGATGATAACAAGGGGGACATCGTCGATTTTAATAAAGCTGAGTGATTCTGGCAGGGTGTCTGGTTTGGCGGCGATACCAATATCGGCACGGTTTTGTTTCACCATATCCACAGCATTAGCCGCATCGCCAGTGATGAGGGCGATTTCCACCAATGGATGCTCGCTTCTAAAGCGGTCCAATAACCCGGGCAGATGGCTATATGCTGCCGTTACCGAGCAGTAAAGATTAAGTCGGCCGCGTAATCTATCTTGCTTAGGATCGAGCCGATATTTCAGTTTGTTCCAATTATCTAAAGTTTGTTCGGCAAAGTGGCGATATTCCACCCCTGCACTTGTGAGGGTCACGCTGCGGTTATCCCGTTCAAACAGTTTAGCGCCCGCCTCCTCTTCTAAGCGCTGCATAGCGCGGCTTAATGTTGAAGGACTCACATGCATCTGCTGGGCGGTCTTCGCAAAGTGCAGGCAGTTAGACAGGTGCAGATACAATTTGATGGTGCGAATATCCACGAAATCCCCTCGGTGCCTTGTAGTGTAACGTTAAGAATATTGTTGCATAAAATGCAATGTGATGTTTCGAATATATCATTTTAAGCAATAAGCGCCATAGGCTATAGTGATTTTAATCACAGCTTAGCCATCGTCGGTTGAGCCCGTTTTTAAGTCCTCACTCAAAGGTGGAATATCTGATGGCTAACTATTTTAATTCTCTGAATTTGCGTCAACAATTAGCACAGCTAGGTCAATGTCGTTTTATGGACCGCAGCGAATTTAGCCAAGGCTGTGATTACATTAAAGAGTGGAATATTGTGATCCTAGGTTGTGGCGCTCAAGGCCTTAACCAAGGTTTGAACATGCGTGATTCGGGCCTCAATATCTCATTTGCACTTCGCCCACAGGCGATTGCAGAAAAGCGCGCTTCGTATCAAAAGGCGACCGGTAACGGTTTCCGCGTTGGTACGTTCGAAGAGCTCATTCCTGATGCGGATTTAGTGCTTAACCTGACTCCCGATAAACAGCACACCGATGCCGTTAATAGTGTGATGCCATTGATGAAACAGGGCGCAGTGCTGTCTTATTCTCATGGCTTCAATATTGTCGAAGAGGGAATGCAAGTGCGCCCAGATATCACGGTGATCATGGTAGCGCCTAAGTGTCCGGGCACTGAGGTTCGTGAAGAGTATAAGCGTGGTTTTGGTGTACCAACCCTGATTGCCGTACACCCAGAAAACGATCCTAAGGGTGACGGTTTTGAAGTGGCTAAAGCGTATGCGAGCGCCACGGGCGGTGACCGCGCTGGCGTGCTGCACTCATCATTTATCGCCGAAGTGAAATCTGATCTGATGGGTGAGCAGACTATTTTATGTGGCATGCTGCAAACGGGTGCCATTTTAGGTTATGACAAGCTCGTTGCCGACGGTGTAGAGCCTGGTTATGCGGCGAAACTGATCCAACAAGGCTGGGAAACCACCACCGAAGCACTTAAGCACGGTGGTATCACTCACATGATGGATCGCCTATCTAACCCTGCAAAAATTAAAGCCTTTGAGATGGCAGAAGAGCTAAAAGGCATTCTGGCGCCGTTATTTGAAAAGCACATGGATGACATCATCAGTGGTGAGTTTTCGAAAACCATGATGGCAGACTGGGCTAATGACGACGCTAACTTGCTTAAGTGGCGCAGCGAGACTAATGAAACAGGCTTTGAAAATGCGCCAACGTGCGATGAAGCGATTGATGAACAAGCTTATTTCGACAAGGGTATCTTCCTCGTTGCCATGATTAAAGCGGGTGTAGAGCTGGCGTTCGATACCATGGTGTCAGCCGGTATTGTCGAAGAGTCGGCTTACTACGAGTCACTGCATGAAACGCCGCTGATTGCCAACACCATTGCACGTAAGCGCCTGTATGAGATGAACGTGGTTATTTCAGATACCGCCGAATATGGCTGTTATCTATTTAACCACGCTGCAGTGCCGTTATTGCGTGATTATGTCAACCAGATGTCACCAGAGTATTTAGGTGGTGGGCTTAAAGATGAGGGCAATGGCGTCGATAACCTGCGCTTAATCGAGGTTAACGAGGCGATTCGTCATACCGCCGTTGAATATATCGGTGCCGAACTTCGCGGTTATATGACCGAAATGAAGCGCATCGTTGAAGAAGCTTAATTAATTCAATATCAATTAGCCCAGCTTAAACCAGTGGGCTTAAAGCAATAAATACCAAGCTATGTTTGCTCTAGGATGACTGAACATAGCGGATAATTTTGTCCGATGAGTGGAAAGGTTATCGCGGTAGTCTTATCTGAAGTCGTCGTTCGACAGAGACGATTAACAGTTTTGACAGATAGCTGCAGGTTTTGGTTGTGTTATTCACAGGCTTTGTGGTATTGATTAAAAGGTCTACTGAATTTTAACATTGTAGATACCGAATTTAAGCAAACACACTGATTAGGAATTACCCATACATTATGTTTAACCAAGCTGCCCTGCTCATTATCGAGATTATTACCGTGGTGATTATTAAATCACAGCGGGGGCATCGTATGGCGCATCAAACCACCTAATTAGGTCAAGATTGCAACAAGAACCCCCGCTCCGAAAGGACCGGGGGTTTTTTGTTTTTAACGGTTTAGGCCGTTTGCTTAACCCCGACAACACTTAAAATGCAGGATGTAGTACATGGAAATAGGGCCGCAGATCAGAGGCGCAGACGCCGTTATCAAAGTACTTGCCGCGCATGGTGTAACCACAGTATTTGGTTATCCAGGCGGCGCAATTATGCCCATCTATGACGCCCTGTATGGCGCGCCGGTTGAACATCTGCTCAGTCGTCATGAGCAAGGGGCCGCATTTGCTGCCGTAGGCTATGCCAGAGCGAGTGGTAAAACTGGGGTCTGTTTTGCCACATCGGGGCCGGGTGCGACCAATCTTGTGACTGCGCTGGCCGATGCCCTGCTTGATTCGGTTCCCTTGGTCGCTATTACCGGTCAAGTTTCTACCGCCGTGATTGGCACCGATGCGTTTCAGGAAATTGATGTATTGGGTATGTCGCTGTCATGTACCAAGCATAGCTTTATGGTGACCGATATCGATGAGCTTGTACCGACTCTGTATCGCGCCTTTGAGATTGCCGCATCTGGCCGTCCAGGCCCAGTGCTGGTTGATATTCCTAAAGATATTCAAATAGCCATGCTCGATTACAAAACGCCGCTATTGGGCTTAATGGCAGAGCCTCAGGCGGATGCAAGTCAGCTTGCAGCGGCCAGAGCACTGCTAGCAAAATCGAGCAAACCCATGCTGTATGTGGGTGGTGGTGTGGGCATGGCGGGTGCGGTTGAGCAGCTTCGAAATTTCATCGATGTGACTGGTATCCCCTCGGTCGCGACGCTCAAAGGGCTTGGCAGTATTACCCATGATAGTGAAGGTTACTTGGGTATGCTGGGGATGCATGGCGGCAAAGCGGCGAATATTGCCGTGCAGGAGTGCGATTTACTTATCGTGGTGGGCGCGCGTTTCGATGACCGCGTGACAGGGCGGTTAGCCACCTTTGCCGAACATGCCAAAGTATTGCATCTGGATATCGATGTCGCCGAGCTCGGTAAACTGCGTCGCCCAGATGTGGCCATTGCAGGGGATCTACGCCAAATATTGCCTGCAATTGCCCAGCCGATGGCTATCGCCCCTTGGTTGGCTGAAATTGCTGGTTTGAAGGCACAACATCAATGGAATTATGACAGGCCAGGCGAGCTGATTTTTGCACCTAAAATGCTCAATAGTCTGGCAAATAAATTACCCGAAGACAGTGTGATTGCCTGTGATGTGGGTCAACACCAGATGTGGGTTGCGCAGCACATGTGGTTTCGACGCCCTGAAGATCATCTGTCTAGCGCTGGCCTTGGTACTATGGGGTTTGGTTTGCCGGCCGCGATTGGCGCAAAAGTCGCGCGTCCCGATGCCTGTGTGGTCGCGGTGTCAGGTGATGGTTCCTTTATGATGAATGTGCAGGAGCTCACCACAGTTAAGCGTCGTCAAATTCCACTCAAAATTCTGCTTATCGACAATCAGAAGTTGGGCATGGTTAAACAGTGGCAACAGCTGTTTTTTGAAGAGCGCTTTAGTGAAACCGACCTGTCCGATAACCCTGATTTTGTCACTATGGCGTCGGCGTTTGATATTCCAGGGCGCACCATTACCCACAGCGCGGAGGTTGACGCTGCGCTTGATGAAATGCTTAACACTCAAGGGCCGTTTCTGCTGCATGTGAGAATCGATGAAGCCCATAACGTATGGCCACTGGTACCTCCTGGGGCGTGTAACCGCGACATGATGGATGAGATGGAGAAACAGACATGATCTATAACCTAGCCTTAACCTTAGTTCAGCAGCCCGAAGTGTTAGAGCGCGTATTACGTGTCGTGCGCCATCGCGGTTTTAAAGTCACTACCCTAGATATGCAGTTGGCTGCTAACGGCACCACACAGGTCGACATGGTGGTGGAGAGCGAGCGAGCCCTAGAGCTGCTCAGCCATCAGCTTAATAAACTGATTGATGTCACCGAGTGCAAAGTGTTATCGGCCGAACAGCTATCAACAAAACTCACGACAAGACTATCTACAACACAAATACAACCCGCTAGCGCCCTAAACGCCTAAGCCCTATAGATGAGAAAATATTATGGCCGCAAAAACTGCAGAATTGATTTGGTTTAATGGTGAGATCATGCCGTGGGGCGATGCTAAGGTGCATGTTATGTCGCATGCGCTGCATTATGGTACCTCAGTCTTTGAGGGGATTCGTGTTTACGCGACTCATCTTGGCCCAGCGGGTTTTCGTCTAACTGAGCATGTGCAGCGACTGTATGATTCGGCAAAAATATACCGTATGCCAATTCCTTATCGCTTTGAGCAAACGATGCAAGCCTGCCGAGATATTGTGCTTGCCAACAAGTTAGATGGTGCCTATATCCGCCCATTGGCGTTTTATGGTGATGTGGGGATGGGGATCACTCCGCCTAAAGATGCCAAATGTGAATTAATGGTGGCTGCGTTTCCTTGGGGTGCCTACTTAGGCGAAGACAGCATGGAGCGCGGCGTCGATGTGGCGGTAACTTCTTGGAATCGTCTTGCGCCAAATACCATTCCGACTGGAGCGAAAGCCGGTGGTAACTATCTGTCATCTTTGCAAATTTCCACAGAAGCAAAACGTAATGGCTTTGACGAAGGTATCGCTCTCGATGTCAATGGCCTCGTCAGCGAAGCCGCGGGCGCTAATCTGTTCGTCATTAAAAAGCATAAGCTGTATACCCCGCCAGCCACGGCAGCGATCTTAATGGGCATCACCCGTGACACCATTATTACCTTGGCGCGAGATAAGGGTTATGAAGTGGTGGAAGAGCCGATGTCGCGCGAGTTTTTATATTTAGCCGATGAGATGTTTATGACAGGTACCGCCGCCGAAATTGTGCCGGTGCGAAGTGTGGACCGTATCGAGGTAGGCGTGGGTAAGCGCGGGCCTATTACTAAAGACATTCAAGCGAGCTTCTTTGGGCTATTTAATGGCGAAACAGAAGACAAGTGGGGTTGGCTAGAGCCACTCTAAGCGGTTGACGACAGAGTCGCTGTTTGTATAACAGAGTCATCAGTTGTTGCTATAAAAGATTAGGTTAGTTAAAAGCCCGACAATGCGATAGCGTTATCAGAGGGCAAATATTCAAAGCTAGGCGATGTGATATCGCCTATCGATAAAAAGGAAGCAATCTCATGGCAAAATTACGTTCAGCTACCAGTACCGAAGGTCGCAATATGGCCGGTGCTCGTGCACTTTGGCGAGCGACAGGGGTAAAAGATAACGATTTCGGTAAGCCGATTATTGCCATTGCCAACTCCTTTACTCAGTTTGTGCCGGGGCATGTCCACCTGAAAGATATGGGCTCGTTAGTGGCTGGCGCCATTGAAGACGCGGGCGGTATCGCCAAAGAGTTTAATACCATCGCGGTTGATGATGGTATTGCCATGGGCCACGGCGGCATGCTCTACAGTCTACCGTCACGTGAGCTGATCGCCGATAGCGTTGAGTATATGGTCAATGCCCACTGCGCCGATGCGTTAGTGTGTATCTCAAACTGCGACAAAATCACCCCTGGTATGTTAATGGCGGCGCTGCGTCTTAATATTCCTGTGGTGTTTGTTTCGGGCGGGCCGATGGAAGCGGGCAAGACTAAGCTATCGGATAAGATCATTAAGCTGGATCTGGTTGATGCCATGGTGGCCGCGGCGGATGACCGTATCTCAGATGAAGACAGTGAAAAAATTGAGCGTAGCGCCTGTCCAACATGCGGCTCATGTTCAGGCATGTTTACCGCCAACTCAATGAACTGTTTGACCGAAGCGCTAGGTTTATCTTTGCCGGGTAATGGTTCTATGCTCGCTACCCATGCCGATCGCCGTGAACTCTTTTTAGAGGCGGGTCGCCGCGTAATGGCGCTGGCGACTCGCTACTATAAGCATGACGATGAATCAGCCTTGCCACGCAATATTGCCAACTTTAAAGCGTTCGAGAACGCCATGGCACTGGATATCGCCATGGGCGGCTCGTCCAATACCGTATTGCATCTGTTAGCAGCGGCTCAAGAGGGCGGTGTCGATTTTACCATGGCCGATATCGATAGAATGTCGCGTCGGGTGCCGCACCTTTGTAAAGTGGCGCCATCGACACCCAAGTATCATATGGAAGATGTCCATCGTGCTGGTGGCGTAATGGGCATTTTAGGTGAGCTAGACAGAGCCGGCTTGCTGCATACCGATGTGAGCCATGTTGCCGGTGAAAGCCTTAAAGCGGTATTGGCTAAATATGATATCGCCCAAAGTAGTGATGCAGCGGTGCACAAGTTTTTCTCAGCAGGGCCAGCCGGTATTCCAACCACCAAAGCCTTTAGCCAAGATTGCCGCTGGCCAAGTGTCGATGTCGACCGTAAAGCGGGCTGTATTCGTACCCGTGAATTTGCGTTTAGCCAGGAGGGTGGCCTAGCTGTCTTGTCGGGCAATATTGCGCTGGATGGTTGTATCGTCAAAACCGCTGGCGTCGATGAAGCGAATCATACTTTTGTGGGCAGTGCTCGAGTTTATGAAAGCCAAGATGATGCCGTCGCCGGTATCTTAGGTGGTGAAGTGGTTGCGGGTGATGTGGTGGTCATTCGCTATGAAGGCCCTAAAGGTGGCCCTGGCATGCAAGAGATGCTTTACCCAACCAGTTACTTGAAATCTAAAGGCCTAGGTGCGGCTTGTGCGCTTATCACCGATGGCCGATTCTCTGGCGGCACATCGGGTTTATCTATCGGTCATGTCTCACCAGAAGCCGCAGCTGGTGGCACCATAGGTTTAGTTGAAACCGGGGATCGAATCGAAATCGATATCCCTGCTCGTACCATTAAGCTGGCGGTTAGCGAGATAGAACTGGCTAGCCGCCGCGCAGAGATGCAGGCGCGTGGCAAACTGGCGTGGAAACCCAAAGATCGACAGCGCGCAGTATCGCTTGCGCTTAAAGCCTACGCCATGCTTGCGACTAGTGCCGATAAAGGCGCAGTGCGAGATGTTAGCAAGCTGGAGGATTAATATGTTGGCATTAGCCTCACAATCTCAGTTAGATTTAGCGCACTATTATCTGCAGAAGATACTGTTATCTTCTGTCTATGATGTGGCTAAAATCACCCCACTTTCTAGCCTAAATAAGCTCTCTGCACGTTTAGGCTGCCAAGTGTTTCTTAAACGCGAAGATATGCAGCCTGTGCACTCGTTTAAGCTGCGCGGCGCCTATAACCGTATCGCTCAGCTCAATGCCGAAGAATGCCAGCGTGGCGTAGTATGCGCCTCTGCGGGTAATCATGCGCAAGGGGTGGCAATGTCGGCGTCGGCGCGTGGAATAAGCGCGGTGATCGTGATGCCAGAAACCACTCCCGAAATTAAGGTCGATGCGGTGCGCCGCCTTGGTGGCACTGTGGTGCTGCATGGTCAGTCTTTCGATATGGCCAATGAGTATGCCCAGCAACTCGCTCAAGATGAGGGGCGCGTATATGTCGCCCCGTTCGATGATGAGGCGGTTATTGCAGGTCAAGGTACGATTGCGCAAGAGATGTTGCAGCAACAGCGCGATCTCGAGGTGATCTTTGTGCCTGTTGGCGGTGGCGGCCTGATCGCGGGTATCGCCGCTTATTACAAAGCGGTTATGCCGCAGGTGAAGATTATCGGGGTCGAGCCAGAAGACTCTGCCTGTCTAAAAGCGGCGCTTGCAGCCGATGAGCGTGTGGTGTTATCGCAAGTGGGGTTATTTGCCGATGGTGTGGCGGTAAAACAGATTGGCGCAGAGCCTTTTCGATTAGCACGTGAATATGTCGACCACGTGGTGACCGTGACCTCTGATGAGATCTGCGCTGCGGTTAAAGATATTTTTGAAGACACCCGCGCGATAGCCGAGCCGGCAGGTGCATTATCACTGGCTGGACTGAAAAAATATATTGGTGACGAGGGTAAAGGCCAGAAGGTCGCTGCTATCTTAAGCGGTGCCAACGTAAACTTTCACAGCCTGCGTTATGTGTCGGAGCGCTGTGAGCTAGGTGAGCAAAAAGAGGCTATTTTGGCGGTTAAAGTGCCAGAGCGTCCCGGTATCTTTTTACGCTTTTGTGAGCTATTAGACAAGCGTGCCATGACCGAGTTTAACTATCGTTTTTCCAGTCGTGATAAGGCGGTGGTGTTTGCGGGCATTCGTTTGTCACAGGGGCAGGTTGAGCTCGATGAGATAGTTGCCAGATTAGAGGGCGATGGTTTTGAAGTGCAAGATCTCTCCCATGACGAGACGGCAAAACTGCATGTACGTTATATGGTGGGGGGGCATCCGCCAGAGGAGCTTGAGGAGCGCCTGTTTAGCTTTGAGTTTCCAGAGCATCCCGGTGCCTTGTTTAAGTTTTTGACAACTTTGCAGAGTAAATGGAATATCAGTTTGTTTCATTATCGTAATCACGGCGCCGCGTATGGTCGGGTACTTGCGGGGTTTGAAGTGCCAGAAAGCGATGCTATCGCGTTTCAGCAGTTTTTAACCGATGTAGGTTTTGTCTATCAAGAGGAAACCCATAGCCCAGCCTATAAGCTGTTTTTAGATAATCGAGAGTAGTCGATATGCTTGCGGTTAAATGAGACGATTTTAGGACGCTGCTGCGTCCTTTTATATGTTATCTTGCTATGGGTAACACATTGAATTCGTATACTAAGCGCGAATAATTAACGACACTAATAAGATGCCACTCATGGCACAGACATAACTGTGAATACGTAGGGATGTGGTAGGGCAGGCGTCAATCTCTTGCCTCCATATAAACCAACAGTTAGCCCGAACCCTAATGGATAAAGCGAAGGCTTTATAGAGGAAAGAAGATGTTAGCAGCACCGAAAGTAAACGCATTTAACCCTCCACGTCGAACGCTGATGGGTCCAGGCCCTTCGGACGTTTACCCTGAAGTATTGGCCGCTCAAGCTCGTCCGACAATTGGTCATCTTGACCCGCTGTTTGTGGGCATGATGGATGAGCTTAAAGCGTTGATCCAATATGCGTTTCAAACTGAAAATGCCATGACTCTGGCGGTATCGGCGCCTGGCAGTGCGGGTATGGAAACCTGTTTTGTTAATTTAGTTGAGCCCGGCGAAAAAGTGATAGTGTGCCGCAACGGGGTGTTTGGCGAGCGGATGCGTCAAAACGTTGAGCGCGTTGGTGCTACTGCGGTGGTCGTCGACAACGAGTGGGGCATGCCTGTGTCGGTTAGCGATGTTGAGGCCGCGCTGAAAGCTAACCCTGATGCGACGTTTTTAGCCTTTGTCCACGCAGAAACCTCAACTGGCGCCTTGTCAGATGCCAAGCGTCTATGTGCGCTGGCCAAGCAGCATGATTGCCTCTCTATTGTCGATGCGGTGACCTCTTTAGGCGGCGTAGAGCTTAAAGTGGATGAATGGGGCATAGATGCTATCTATTCGGGCAGCCAAAAATGTCTCTCCTGTGTGCCAGGATTATCGCCTGTGTCGTTTTCGTCTGCGGCGGTAGAGAAACTTAAAGCACGTAAAACACCCGTACAGAGCTGGTTTTTAGATCAAAGCTTAGTGATGGGCTATTGGAGCGGCGATCAAGCTGCTGGTGGCAAGCGCAGCTATCATCATACCGCTCCTGTGAATGCGCTGTATGGATTGCACGAATCACTTCGTTTGCTTGCCGAAGAAGGGCTTGAAAACGCGTGGGCGCGTCATCAAAACATGCATCAAGTGCTGCGCGAAGGATTAGAATCATTAGGGCTTAAGTTTGTAGTCGATGAGCAATCTCGTTTGCCGCAACTTAACGCTGTCTATATTCCTGAAGGGGTCGATGATGCCTTAGTGCGTCAGCAATTACTGGAAAACTATAACTTAGAGATAGGCGCAGGCCTTGGCGCATTAGCCGGTAAAGCATGGCGTATCGGTTTGATGGGCTTTAGCGCGAGGCGTGAGAACGTGGCCTTATGTTTACGAGCGCTTGAAGAGGTACTGCGTTAGTCACGGCTGATGGCTGGCACACTAAAAAAGGGGAAATTAAATTCCCCTTTTTTGTGGCTGATAATTAGCGTTATAGCAAACAGGATCACCATTGCTGTTAAGCGAATTTGATTGTGAAGACTTTAAAAGATCGGTCAATGGCTCATTTCAACTCTTAATTGAGCAGCATTAATCAAGCGGTGCCTTTGAGCTATTAATGGTTAACCAGAAACCAACTGCACTATAATAAGGGTGATTAATACCGGGCAAACAAATTTGACGTAAATAGGCCAAATTTTCCAAAAAAGACCATCTGCATTGGCGCCTTCTTGGGCTCGGATTGTTGTCATGAGACTGTGTCGGTTCCATACCCAGCCAAGGTAGATAGCGATACCCAAAGCAATCAGGGGCTGGGCGCGCTCGGTAGTGATGGTGATGATCAAGCCAAACAACCATTCAAAGTTAAATACCATGATAGTCGACAGAAGCATGATAACGCCCGCTACCAAATAAGTTGCGCGGTGGCGCTCTATGTTGGTTTTCTCAACAATATAGCTGGTCGGTACTTCGACTATCGAGATGGCAGACGTTAAGCCTGCTATGGTCATCAGTATAAAAAAGATGATGGCAATCAGCGGCCCTAGCACACCACCTAAGGTGTCAAACAGCGCGGGCAATACCGTAAAGACCAGAGTATCGGCATTTAACAGGCTACCGTCGGCGCTGAAGATCTGCACGCCATTATGCTGCGCCACATACATGGCCGGGATAATCATTAACGCTGCAAGAAAGGCCACACAGGTGTCGGTTAAGGTGACATAAGCGGAGAGCGTAGCAATGTTTTCCTGCTTATTGAGGTAGGCGCCGTAAACCATCATAGCGCCAGTGCCTATGGTCAGAGAAAAGAAGGTCTGCCCCAGCGCACCGACTAAGACCTCGGTTTCCAAAATCCGGCTAAAATCAGGCACCAGTAGTGCAGTTAACCCGTCAGCAGCACCAGGCTCAGTAAGAATATAACCAACGCCCATCACCAATATTACCAACAGCAGTGGCATTAGCCGTTTAGACCAACGCTCGATACCTTGTTGCACGCCTTGGCGGATAACCATTACAACCATCAAGGTAAAGACGATGGTAAAAAGCAGGTTTCGCTCAACGGAGAAGGCCATTAGCCAGGTTGATGTTTGCTTAAAACCGGTAACTTCGGCTATGGGCGCAACAGCAAAGCTGACAAACCAGCCAGATAAGATCATATAAAAAGTGCAGATCAAGGTGGCGGTGATGATAGAGGCAAAACCGATAATTTTACCGATATAGCGACTGTAAGAGGATTGACCAATATTAGCCATGGCGTCGGCAGGGTTGGTTTGGCCATGGCGGCCAATCATCAGCTCAGCAACTAACATGGGATAGCCAAGGATAAGGATGAGAACCAGATAAACCAGCAGAAATGCACCGCCGCCATGAGTGGCCGCTTGGGTTGGAAAGCCCCAGATGTTACCAACACCGACAGCGCTGCCCGCTGCGGCCATAATGAAGCCAACTCTTGAACTAAAATGGCTTGAATCGTTTGAACTCATTGGGTTGTGCGCTCCTTTAGCAAAGAGGCCGCATCATAGCGTTTACAATGAGTAGGTCAACAGGTAAATATTGCTTTAAAGTGCCTTAGTTTTAACGAGTATTTCTTTAAAAATACTTAGTGTTGGACTTTTATTGCCAGATGGTTTGTTTTTGCGTGATTATATTGTGTTGATTGCTCGGCATGGTTGAGTGACGCAATTAGATTGCGTGAGTAAATAATCGCTAATGCGTGCAGATTATCTCAATGTTTGGCTGAGGTTGGCTTATGGAGAGGTCAGTCATACGACTTAGGCAATGGTATCGCGGTGTGGTTTTTTGCTTGTTTGAGCACAAAGCTTGAGCGAATACCGGCGATATCTTGGTTGGTAGTGAGCTTCTCTAGCAGGAAGTGTTTAAAGGCCTCCATATCAGCGACTAACACCTTGAGCTGATAGTCGGCGTCACTGCCTGTGAGCAGGCAACATTCGAGTACTTCGTCGTAGCGGTTCATTGCTTGTTCAAACGCATTGAGAACCCTTTGGTTGTGTTTTTCCAGTCTGACCTGCACATAGGCAGTGAGATGCAGATTAAAGAACTCTGGACTCACCAAGGTGGCGTAGCCAGTAATGATGCCACTATCTTCAAGGGCCTTAACTCGGCGCGAGCAGGGCGAGGGAGACAGGCCAACTAACGCAGCCAACTCTTGATTCGATAAGCGCCCATGTTGTTGAAGTAGCGATAGGATTTTAATATCAATTTTATCGAGTTGCATTGTTGTCATCGGGCGTCGTGATTCGATACAGTCGCCCTAGTGGGTAATACTTTTTGCTGGAACTGGAGGATAATCGCGATACACAGCAAGGCCATTAATCCGCCGATGACCGTAGCCGCCAGTACATCTTGCGACCAATGCATTCCCAGTAACATGCGGCTTAATCCCATGGTTAAGCTCCATAAGCCTAAGAATAATGGCAACAGGTATTGACCGCTGAGTAAGAGAAAATAACTTAACACCATCGACAAGGTGACGGCAAATAAGGTGTGGCCCGAGGGGAAAGAGAAGCCGACTTCGTGTTGCCAGTGAGCGGCAATTTTATTCGACAACTTGATCTCGGGTGCTGTGGTCATTGATGGGACATTTGTAAGCTGGTTAAGGGCTTGGCTTACCATAGGACGGCGCAGGGCGGCCGGAAGTTGATAAAACTCCTCTAATTGCAGCAGGCTTTGCTGCGCCATCAAAGCCGCGTTGGGTCTAGGCTCGCCAAAAAAGGGTTTCAAAAAATGGTTGAGCCCCAAGGTGGTGAGCATGCTCAGACCTACGGCGAGCACCAGCGCGATAAATTGTCGGCGAGGCACCATGGTGAAGCAAACGCCGAGTAACACTATGGCGGTCAAGGCCCCATATGGCGCAGTGCCTGAGGTGGTGACCCAATAGAGCAACTCGGCCAAAGGGGAGTCAAGCGCGATTAACGGAAACAGCGACGTACCACTCAGCAACAGCCCTGCTGGCACCAGGAGTAGGAGTAACCATCCAATAGTCAGCGCCGATAGTAAGCGCCTTGAGAGTGTCACAATGTTACCTTGCACACCAGTTACCTCGCACAAAAACCGTTAAATCAAAGGTCACAGCGACCTTACAGGTTGCCCCTACTGCTCAATCTTGATATCACATCAGGCCGACATGCCTTGACTCTACTTATTCGCCTGCGGCTTGGTTGAGCTTGGCTTCTAAGGCATCGACTTGGGCTTGTAGGGCTTCGAGTTTTTCACGGGTTTTAAGCAGAACGTGTTGTTGTACGTCAAACTCTTCGCGTGACACTACATCGAGTTTCATCAGTTGGTTTTGTAAAATTTGCTTACTTTTATCTTCGAATTCGCCAGCGAATTGTTTTAGACCGCTAGGAAGGTTATCGCTAAGCTGCTTAGCCATCTCTTCAATTTTCTTTGGGTTAATCATGGTTTTTCGCCTCTGGGCAATCAAGTCAATATGCTGAGAATTGTACCTGAGCTACTGCGGATAACAAATTAAAAAGCCGCTGGTTATTTTATCTCAATAGATGGGCGCAGATTCTGGTATGATCTGCCTCTGATTTAGACCCTTTTATCTGCTTGGTAGTTGTAAATTCATGAAGCTCAATCCCGGTCAAAATGATGCTGTTCATTATGTTTCAGGCCCTTGCCTCGTCTTAGCTGGCGCAGGTAGTGGTAAGACACGCGTGATCATTAATAAAATTGCTTATCTGGTACAAAAGTGCGGATATCAAGCCAAAACGATTGCCGCGGTGACCTTTACCAACAAAGCGGCTCGCGAGATGAAAGAGCGTGTTGCCCAATCTATGGGGCGTAAAGAAGCGCGCGGTTTATGGATTTCAACCTTCCACACCTTAGGGCTGGAGATCATTAAACGTGAATATAAAGTATTGGGATTAAAGCCCGGCTTTTCACTGTTCGATGATCAAGACTCCCTTGCGCTACTTAAAGAGTTAACTGAAAACGAACTCGATGGTGATAAAGATCTGCTGCGCCTGTTAATGACCGCTATTTCAAACTGGAAGGGCGATTTGGTGATCCCTGCTCAGGCGCGCAAACTCGCCAAAGATGAGCAGTCGCAGTTATTTGCCCTGTTATATCAGCGCTATGCTCAGCATATGAAGGCCTATAACGCATTAGATTTTGATGACCTCATTTTATTACCTACGCTGCTGCTAAGGCATAATCAAGAGGTGAGAGAGCGTTGGCAAAAGCGGATTCAATATTTATTGGTCGATGAGTATCAAGATACTAATACCAGCCAATATGAGCTGGTTAAATTGCTGGTGGGTGAGCGAGCCCGGTTTACTGTGGTGGGTGATGACGATCAGTCTATTTACTCATGGCGTGGCGCTAAACCGCAAAACCTAGTGTTATTGGGTAAAGATTTCCCCTCATTAAGGCTGATTAAACTCGAGCAAAACTATCGCTCCAGCCAACGTATTTTGCGCGCCGCCAATATATTGATTGCCAATAATCCCCACGTGTATGACAAGTCGCTGTTCAGTGAGCTGGCCTATGGTGAGCCGCTGCGGGTGTTGATGGCAGCCAATGAAGAGCAAGAAGCTGAGCGGGTGATTGCCGAGATGATCAGGCATAAATTTGTCGGTAGGACCCAGTTTGGTGACTACGCTATCTTGTATCGTGGTAACCATCAATCACGCTTGTTAGAGCGTGCCTTAATGACTAACCGCATTCCCTATAAGCTCAGTGGCGGCACCTCATTTTTTGGCCGCGCCGAGATTAAAGATATCATGGCGTATTTGCGTTTAGTGGTAAATCCTGACGACGATAATGCCTTTTTACGGGTAGTTAATCTGCCTAAACGTGGTATTGGCCCTGCGACACTGGAGCGCTTAGGCAATTACGCCAATGAAAAACAAATTTCGATGTTTGAGGCGATATTTCAAGGCGAGCTTAATCATCATCTACCACCTGCGGCAATGGCGTCGTTATATAAGTTTGGCAAATTTATCGTCGATATGGGCGAAGAGGCCAATCGTGGTGAACCCGTAGAAGCGGTTAAGCGCCTTATTCGTAATATCAATTACGAAGATTATCTATACGAAACCAGCACCAGCGCCAAGGCTGCTGAGATGCGCATGAAAAACATCTCGGAGCTGTATCGCTGGGTGACCGAAATGCTACAAGGTGACGATCTTGATGAGGGCATGACCTTACCTGAGGTGGTGACGCGTTTAACATTGCGCGACATGATGGAGCGTAACAGCGAAGATGAAGCGGGCGATCAAGTACAGCTAATGACCTTGCATGCCTCAAAAGGGCTGGAGTTTCCTTACGTGTTTATGGTGGGGGTTGAGGAGCGCATCTTGCCGCACCAAAGCAGTATCGACGAAGACAACGTCGAGGAGGAAAGGCGTCTGGCTTACGTGGGCATTACCCGTGCACAAAAGGAGTTGTGGTTTATGATCTGCCGTGAGCGGCGTCAGTTTGGCGAGGTAATGCGTTGTGAACCTAGCCGCTTTTTGCTTGAGTTGCCTCAAGACGATCTGATTTGGGAAAACCGCAAGCCTGCACAAACTGAGCAGCAGCGGGTGCAATCAGGTAAAGCCAATATTGCCAACATACGTGATATGTTTAAGAAGTAGTGTTGCGCTGACCTTATGGCGTTGAGTCATTAGGCATACAAACTATCAGATTCCCGCTTGGTTTGGGGTAAGGTTTTTGAATCAATCGACTTACCGAGTGCCAGTCCCTGCCCCTTATGGAAACCGAGCTTTAGCAGCTGTTGGTGCTGAACCTCGGTTTTGACCCCCTGCACAAATATTTTTAAATCTAATGCGTTTGCAGCGAGTTGGTGGGCGGTAAGCAGCTTTTGATGCTGAGGGTGACTTAAGTGGCTAATATAACTGGGGTCAAGCTTAAGGCCGCTTAATGGTAAAAAGCTAAGGCTACTCAAGGCGCTGTGGGCGCTACCATAGGCATGCAGCCCGAGATTGATGCCGAGTTTATGTAACATTTCAAACGCATTGATATGGCTTTCAGTATCTTGCACAAACGCTTTTTCATTAAAAAACATCCAGATCATTTCAGGTTTGCTGCAGCTCTGTTTAAGGCGATTTTTAAGTTTGCGCACCGCATGTTTATGTTTTAAGTGGCGACTAGAAACATGTAAATGCAGTTGTATCGGGCCATTTAGGGCCACTAGCTGAGGGTAATCGAGATTAAGTTGTTCAAATAAGTAAAGGTCGAGCTCTTTGGTGAGATTACAATGCTCTGCAATATTACTGAGTTGTGCCTGTTTAAGCTTACCCAATTGCTCATGTTGCCAATAGAGTCTTGGCTCATAGGCCAATATTTCTTGACTGTCTAGAGTCATAATGGGGAAGTATTGTAGAGCTAAACTTTTGTTGACTAAGGCTTCTCGCAATTCTAATTCTAAAGTGATGTCGTGTGCCTGTTTTCCTCTTGTGCGGTTGTCGCTGACAACATAACAGCCTTTACCATTCGATTTTGCCTGATACATAGCTGTATCGGCATCTTTGAGCAAAGATTCGCTGGTGTCATTGTTGTTTTGACCACTAAATGCAATACCAATGCTGGCCCCAGAGGTAAAGCTCTGCTGGGCTAGCTGGTAAGGAATCGATAGTTTACCGAGAATCCGTTCGGCTACTTCAATTGCGTCATTGCTGTCGTGAATGCTATCGAGCAGGATGACAAATTCATCACCACCAATGCGTGCCAGTGTGTCGTTATCACGGATACACAGGTTAAGTCGTCGAGCCGTTTCAATCAAAAAACGATCGCCTTGTAAATGTCCTAAGGTGTCATTGATCAGCTTAAAACGATCTAAGTCGATAAACAGTAAAGCAAAACGGTCTAAGCCATGGCGTCTGACATGTTTAACCGCTTGACCTAAGCGCTCCATAAACCGTGCCCGATTAGGTAAGCCGGTCAGAATATCATGGCAGGCATCATGTACTAACTGTTGCTCAACTTTGCGCCGCTGACTGATCTCTTTTTCTAAGTCTTGGTTAAGCATGGCTAATGCGCGAGTACGTTGGGCGACTTTTTCTTCTAACTGTTCATAACTTTGCTTTAATGATTCGGCCGATAATTTACGTTCAATGGCGGTGGCAATATGCTGCGACACAAAAGTTAATAGGCCGAGATCTTTTTCTTGATAGGTGTGAGAAGCGCTAAAGCTGTATATGGTCAAGGCACCTTTGACCACTCCTTGGATAAACAGTGGTACGCCGATCCACTGATTAATGGTATCTGTATGATTGAGTTGGGGCGCGATAGCGTACAGTTGCTTAGCGTCGATCAGTGCTTTGATATCAGACTTTTCGAGTAATATGGGTTTCTTGTGTTTCAGTATAAATTCAACTAAACCGTCGGCGAGCGGACGTATAGAGGGTATATCAGTGTTTAATTGAGACACATAGAAGGGAAAGTTTAAATAGCGGCCACTGTCGTCGAGCAAGCCGATGTAGCAGTTATTAGCGGGTAACAGATGACTTATCACCCGATGTAATTCAGTGTAGAACACAGTGTCATCGATATTTGAGTTAGACAGTTCGGCAATTTCAAATAGTGATTTTTGCAGATGCTCTGCTCGGCGTCTTTCATTCACCTCTTGCTTGAGCTTGTCGTAAGCCAGGCTCAGTTCTTTGGTTCGATGCTCGATAGCGGTTTCAAGGTTGTGCTGATACTGCACCCGTTCAATTACACCTGAGACATGTTGACTAATAAAGGTGATCAGTTCGAGTTCAATATCGCCATAACTGATCTCTGGATTATAACTTTGAACGGCCAGTACACCTATGGTCTGTCCACCGCTGAAGATAGGTACCCCAAGCCATTGATGGCAAGTAGAACCGCGACTGACAACTTCTTTGGCTGCGATTAGCTGATTAAACTTGTCATTATCGCATAGTAACGCTTGTTGTTGACGAAACACATAGCCGGTCAATCCGCTGTAGAGCGCATTGGAAATTTTTTCCGATGGAAAAAGCTGGCTGGGGTGGGGATCTTTTTCATCGATGAAAAAGGGAACATTCAACTCATTGGTATCACTGTTAATTAAGGCAATGAAAAAATTATCAGCAGGCAAAAGTTTGTTGAGGTTTCGTTGAATGCCTGAATAAAAATCATCGGCACGTTTTGCACTTGCAGCAATATTGGAAATATCGAGTAAAGCATTCTGAATCACCTCAGAGCGCTTATATTTTCGCGCCAGACTTTTTAAGCGGGTAATCCTTTTGCTTAATTTGTCTATATCACGATCTGCAAGTTGGTCTGTTTCTTCCCTAAACATGACACCGCCAATTTCTTATAATTATCATATCTGTGACTGTATTAGATGAGGGTTATAAATAGCATAAAAAAGAAACAGTACCAAGTCATTATTTTGACTATTGCAGTGAATTTTGACCTAAATGGGCTGTCAGAGGCGTAAATCTGTTAAAAGTTGAGCAAACGCATAAAAAAATCGATGTTTGCTATAGACGAACAGGTAATTAATCCATATTATATGCGGCGCTAACAAGGCAGGCACCCATAGCTCAGCTGGATAGAGCGCACCCCTCCGGAGGGTGAGGCCGAGGGTTCGAATCCTTCTGGGTGCACCAGTTGGATTTGAGGTTAAAGTTAGCAAGTAAGCAGTAATATCAGTGGTGATTGTAGCTCAGTTGGTAGAGCCCCGGATTGTGATTCCGGTTGTCGTGGGTTCAAGTCCCATCAGTCACCCCATTACTTCTTATCCTACATTGAGGGTGACCTCATTAAACATCTACTACTGTTTAAGTAGAGACTCGGTGATTAGCGCAGCCCGGTAGCGCATCTGGTTTGGGACCAGAGGGTCAGAGGTTCGAATCCTCTATCACCGACCACATTATAAAATAGCGAGTCCAACTCGGTATTTTGACAAATTAAAGATTTTCGGTGATTAGCGCAGCCCGGTAGCGCATCTGGTTTGGGACCAGAGGGTCAGAGGTTCGAATCCTCTATCACCGACCACTTTCGAAAGCCTTCTGAATAGTCAGAAGGCTTTTTTCGTTTTGGCTTACTTGTCCTGTAGAGAAGTTGCTAGGGCCTGTGACAGTGAAGCTTATTTGTAATGGCGGCGATTCATGCTGGTTGCTCTGCATCTGAACTTGTGTTGCCGGCTTACATCCTGAAGTTTAACCAGAGCCCATCGATTTTTATCCGTCTGTTGCAGTCTTTACTGCTGGTCTGTGAATAATAAAAAAGCTGCCATTGGCAGCTTTTTTATTATTAGTTGAGCACTTTTTCTGGTGGAGATATATAACCCATATAAGCCTCGGTTTTGAGTGGTTCAAACCTAGCTAGCTGCGCTTGCTCTTCGATACCTGTGACAATGACCTGAATATCGAGGCCTTTAGCCACGTTAACTAGGGCGCGGCAGAGTTCGCTACTGTGTTCATTTTCATCGTAGTAAGCGAAGGACTGATCCAATTTGACATAACTTGGGCGTAGTGTCTGTAGGTAAGCCATTGAGCCAAATTGACGACCAAAATGGTCGATGCCAAAGTGTGCACCATTATCTCTAATAATGGCACACAGAGCCTGACAAGCGTCAGGGTCGCTATAGATACCCGCTTCGGGAATATCAAAAACAATCCTTTGGCTAAAATGGCTATTGCGGAGAAATTGATTTAACCATTTGTGAAATTCGAGGTCGCGTAGGCTGTGGAATGTCAGATTAATCGCAATAGGTTCATAATTTTTTTCAATAATGCCATTGTCTACAATGGACTCGATAAGACAGCGGTCCAGTAAAGAGCCCAATGATAAGAGTTCAACATAAGGCATAAATTGCCCAGCATGGATCTCTGTCTCGCCAATGGTTAATTGGCAATATAGCTCGCGCTGTAACACTGTGGTTTGATTATTGAGATACACGGACTGCCATTTAAATTGAAAGCGCTTTTCCGTGATCGCCGCGCTAAGGTGTTCGCGCCACTGCTCTTTGCTGTAGAGCTGTTTTTCATCGCTTTCAAACCAGTGGAAAACGTTATTTTCGGCGACAGCTTGTTGTAATGCATTGTCTGTTTGTGACAGCAACTCTGAAACCGTCATCGAATCTGTACGATGGGCGATACCGATAGCAAATTGTTCATTAGGCTTACAGCCTGCCTTAGACATTTCCTGATTCACAGTTCTAATGAGCGTGTGTAAGTATTTGCTGCTTTGCTCTTGTTCGGCGCTGGTGATTAGAAAAGCAAATTCATACGCTGCAATACGGGCAATTACAGACGGGGCGACTTCATCGAGTTGTTGTTGCAGTCTTTGTGCAAGTAAACGTATGGTCTCATCACGTACTTGGTAACCATATTTACTGTGCACCTCCTCTAGCCAGTCAAACTTAGCCATCATTAATGCGCCATTATTAGGCTCGCTTAGCCAGCTATGGATACGTGCCATCATGTATTGGCGGTTAGGCAGGCCTGAAACTTGGTCGACGAGATTTTTCTTTCTTAACTCAGTCACTTCTTCATCGAGTGAGTTGAATATTTTTTTCAGCTGATGAGACATGCTATTAAAGGCCGATACGACCGACTTTAGCTCTGTGGTTTTTGGCAGTGGCAAATCTGGACCAAACTTGCGCTTGGACACTTCTGTGGCGTGTTCCGCGATATCGTGCAGAGGTTTAAGAATCCAGGTAAGTCCGAAGCGAGCCAGCATAATGGCGATTAAAAACAGAATAGAAATCGCTATAATAGAATTAGTCATGGTGCGCCATAGCTCGTTATACCCAAAGCCTGGGTGAGCGGTTATTTCTAGCTTAGCTAATTGGAGCCAACCTGAGGTGATGGTGCTTTCGCGGCTAATGGTATTAAAAAAGCCTAAATCGATAAACCATTGCGGAACGCCTTCAATTTTAACTGAGTTTTCCCATACTTGTTGCTTACCATCAATCAACCATGTCAGTTTGACTTGCTGATAGTAACCGCCTTCAAAGATCACATTTATCAAGGTTTCGGCGCCGACAATGTCGCCAGCTTCTAAGTCGGGAACTAGCATGATCCCTAAACTGTGGCTGGTGTTATTCAGGTCAGATTCCATTTGTTTGGTTAAGAAACTTTGGGTCTCGGTAAACTGCACGTAAGCCAAGCTAACGACAACGACCAAAAATAGGCCCAAAAGCAGTGAGTATATCTGTCGAAACAGTGTCATTGTTCTAGCTACTCCAATCTTAATTTGGGCATTTTCAGTCGCTCTACACCCAATCTTTGTTTGAGATCATTCCATTTTTCAAGACGTTCAGATGAGCCTGCAAGCACACCTCGTCCTTTCTCTTTGTTTAACCACAGCTGTCGACCATTGAAACTGTATACAGGAATAAGATCGTTTCGTTGCGTTGCTGGTTTTATGGTGCGATCGAGATTATCAAGTACTAAGGGAATTGAGCCTGGTGTTTCATAATAGGCCAGCACCATGTGGTATTGGTTAACTGAGGTGGCTTTGACCATAGTGATGCGTAATTTGTCATCGTCGATGCCAAGTTGCAGCAGGGTGAAATATTTTGCGATAGAAAAGTCTTCACAGTCACCGCCATTGACACCAATAAATTCCATTGGACTAGCCCAGTAGTTGCTATCACCCCAAAGCTTAATGTCGTCGACAAACCGAAATAGATTGAAAAAATTATTCACTTTAGTGATTTTTTCTAGCTCGTTCAGTCCCTGCGCTTCATTAAGGACCTTAAACCAGGCTTTAGCGCGTTTCCCGGCGCGCTCACCGTATCTGCTCTCTAAAGTTGAGGTGATACGGTTTGCGTCCAGTTGATGAGTCGGAGAGGCATATAGGCATGAGAACCCTAAGGTCATCGCCACCACACTAAGTTGGCAGACCTTTAATAATTGTCGATGTCCGCCAAATTTTGTGTTCATGTTCTCCGACTATTTTGGGTTATTTAACTTCTTCGTCCACAGTATAGATATTCCACTTCATATCGGCAGTGGTGTCTTCCCCGGTTAATTCAGCGATCACGCGGCGATTGCGTTTATGCGCTTCTGGCGTGTGAGTCGGATCAACGGGGCGGTCATAGCTGTAGCCAATGGCTGTCACTCGACCATTATCAATACCAAAACGTTCTGACAGTAATGAGCTTACCGCATTTGCTCTGTTTTGTGACAGAGTTAAGTTGTGATCATAAGAGCCTGTTTTACTACAGTGGCCTTCGATTGTAACTTGGGTATTAGGGTACTGTCTCATAAATGTCGCAACGGTTTCTACTTGGTCATAATACTGAGGATCAATGTAGAAAGAATCGTTAGCAAACAATATTTTTAACTCTTGCCGTTCGTTAATCGGTTTGATTTTACCACAGCCATAGTTATCGATAGTTGCCCCTTCGATGGTGTTGTTGCAGCGCTCTCTGGCAACAATGACACCATCTCTGTCATTGTCATTGAGGTCAAATGCCTGCTCTGTAGGAGTGTCCATGTTGACTGTGTCACGCATAGAGCAGCCACCAATTAAGGCGATGCTGACGAGTATTAATAGAGCTTTCATTATTTAACTCCCCCTTCATATTCACGTTCACCCTTCCACACATCGGGACGAGTAACACGAAGTGATTCTAATAACTTTCCTGTGGCATTGAGAATGCGGTATTCAGAAATGATCTCATCGTACTCGGCTTCTAAATAATCCTTACGTGCTTCAAATAGTTCGTTTTCTGTATCGAGCAAATCGAGCAGAGTACGCTGACCTAAATTAAACTGCTGGCTATAAGCTACCTGAGTATCTTTGGCTGCAATAACATGGTCACGGATATACATCTTTTGAGGCTCAAGCAATTCATAGGCGTTCCAGGCTAAGTTAACACCTTCGACGACTTGACGATAAGCGCGTTGGCGAATCTCTTTCGCTTCGCCCAGTTTGTAGGCGGCCTCTTTTTCACGAGCCACATCTTTACCACCCGCAAACAAGTTATATTTGACTCGAACCATGGCCACTAAGTCATTGCTATGTCCGCCCACATTTTGCGAGGCAATCGGTGAATAACCATCTTCACCGTCGATATCGTTATTCCAATTACCACCCAGTTCTAAAGTCAGCTTGGGATAATAATTAGATTGTGCCGATGAGCGTTCATATTCGGCAGCAGTGATATCGCTAGCCGCCGATTTTAGTACCGGATGACTGTCTTGAGCAATTTGAATGCTGCTGTTTAAGTCCGCTGGTAGCATGTCATCATCGGGTACAGGGACAATGAGATTTTCAGGTTCTTTTTCGACAATTCTGATGAACTGCGCTTTGGCATCATAAAAATTGTTTTTCGCCGAAATCACATTGGCATTGGCGCGTGCAAGACGACCGGTTATCTGTGATAAATCGGCAATAGAGCCTAAGCCAGAATCGGTACGCTGCTTAATTTGGTCGTAAATGTCTTTATGACTTTGCAGGTTTTTTTCTGCCAAGGTTAATACCTGTTCGGCGCGGATATAGTTGATGTAGACATTGGCAACATCGAGTGCAATATCTTCGGCTGCGGCAAACAGTGCCCATTGATCGGCGCTGGCTTCAAAGCTATAACGATCGACTTCGCTAGAGGTATAGAAGCCATCGAATAACATCTGTTTGATGCTAAAGCCGGCTTCACCACGAGTGAGCTCGATAACGCCATCGCTATCAACATCGCCTTGACCGGCCTTCCTGCGGGTTGATGGGCTGTTGGTTTGCTCCCAGCCATAACCACCGCTAATATCGACCGTAGGCATGTAGCCTGCGTACGCTTGGCTCACTTGTTCTTCACGTGCTTTAAAACGGTTAAACGCGATACGAATATCTGGATTGGTATCCAGTGTGTGAGCGACTGCTTGTTCTAGTGTTTGGCTAGAACCGACTCCTGGTAGTAACATCGCGCCAATAGCTAGCGCCATGGCGCTGCGTTTTAGCTGACGTACAGTTTGCTTACTCATGTTGTAACCCCCCTGGTTAATTTTTGTGAACTTAACGTTCACGTAGAGCTGTATCTCTTGCTCTTAAAATTGGATTAAGTATGTACTCCAGCACGGACCTTTGCCCAATTATTACATCTACCGAGGTCAACATCCCCGGAATAATGGGCATTAAGGTTCCATCGTCTTTCGTCAAACTTGATAATTCAGTTCTAACCCTTACAAGATAGAAACTGTTTCCCTCTTCGTCCTGTGTTGTATCGGCACTGATGTGCTCCACAACGCCATTTAAACCACCATAACGGGTAAAGTCATAAGCGGTCACTTTAACAACGGCGGGTAAGCCAGGATGTAAAAACGCGATATCTTTTGGCAAAATTTTGGTTTCAATCAGTAGCTGATCTTCTGACGGTACAATTTCGACAATATCAATGCCAGGCTGAACAACTCCACCTAAGGTATTGATATGAACAGTTTTAATGGTGCCGTTGACTGGCGAGACTATTTCGGCTTTGCTGACTTTGTCTTGCGCGCCCACTTGTGCCTCATTAATACGAGACAGGCGAGTTTGCATCTCATTGAGCTGAGTTCGTGTATCAGCGGCAAATACAAATAATGCTTCTCGGCGCTTTAAAATTGCTTCATCTTGTGATGCCTTAACCTTTGGGCGTAACAATCTAACCGAAGCCAGTTCACCGCGAATATCGTTGACGATACGTTCGAGTTTGAGTAGCTCAACTTCTGGCACTATGCCTTTTTTAGCCAGTGGACGTGTTAGCTCTAATTCTCGTGTTACCAACTGAAAACTGGTGGTTAACGTTGATATTTTTGATGCCAGCTCTTGGGTTTCTTGTTGTTTTTGCTGGATCTGGCGCGCTAAAATTTCAAGTTGGTTGCTGAGATTATCAAGGCGTCCCTCATACTCTTCTTGTTGACGTCGAACCAAGTCGGGTTCGTTATCTATGAGTGTTTGCGAAAACAGTAGTGGCTGTTTAACAATTTTGACCTGCTCGCGCCAATCCGATGCGACATCGGAAATGGTGATACTGTTAAGTTCGGTGCGCAGGCGCAATACATTAGCCTGCAGACTATAAACCTCTTGTTCTTGCTGGGCAAAATCAGATTTAAAGCGGGTATCATCGATACGAACTAAAGGCTGCCCCTTAGTGACGATCATCCCTTCTTGAACGTATAGCTCTTGCATAATGCCGCCATCCAAACTTTGGATCACCTGAATTTGCGACGAAGGAATGACTTTACCCATGCCAGTAGTGACGCGATCTAATTCGGCAAAATAGGCCCACAATAAAAAACACACAACTAATGCCGACAAAGCCCAAATAATCAGCCTATGGCTAGTTGGGGCATCGGTCATCATGGCGCCATAAACGTCATCCACCATCTCTAAATCATGGGTCGTTAAGTGTTTACTCACTCTTTGGACCTCCTGATAATAGCCCTTTGGTGAGCTGATTGAGTACGGTGTCTTTCGGACCGTCGGCCACGATATGGCCACGATCTAATACTATGATGCGATCGACTAAGCTAAGCAGATGCATTTTATGAGTGATCAGCAGTAAAGTTCTCTCTTTAGTGACGTTTTTCATGGCGCGAATAAATTGCTTTTCGGCGCGGGCATCCAAGCTTGCAGTAGGCTCATCCATGAGTAAAACGGGTGGATCGTTAAGGGTTGCTCTGGCAAGGGCAATGGTTTGGCGCTGACCGCGTGATAAAGATTGCCCACCTTCACCTACTTGTTGATCTAAGCCTTCGGTCTCTATATCGGTAAATTGGTTGACGCCCGAGAGTTGTACTGCACGAATCAATTGATGCTCGGTCACTTGGCGCGTTCCAAATAGAATGTTGTCACGAATGGTGCCATGAAATAGCGTAATGTCCTGTGGTAAATAGCCAAAGTTACGTCGTAAATCGGTAGGATGTATTTGGGCAGCATCGAGACCATCGTAGCGCAGGCTACCTTTAGTGGGCTGATATAAGCCCACAAGGAGTTTAGCCAAGGTACTTTTACCTGAGCCGTTACGGCCGATAATCGCAACGCGCTCACCCGGTGATATAGATAAAGTCATTGGGTGCAGTATTGGTCGTTCAGAACCCGAGTAATTAAAACTGACATGGTCGGCGTTAATTTGCCCTTGTAAGCGCTGTTTGCTAACCAAGTGCCCCTTATGTTGAAACTCATCTTCTTGCGTCATTATCTGATCGAGCTGACGCAGGGCGCTGGCGGTATGATTACCACGGGTCATTAAGCCGGCTAACTGGGCCATTGGTGAGATGGCACGGCTCGATAAAATCACCGCGGCAATAATGCCACCCATAGATATTGCGTTATCTGCGACTCGATAAACCCCTAAAATAACCACGCAAACGACCGACAGTTGCACTATGAAATTGGCAATATTGGTGACTGATGTTGATATTTTTTTTGCCTTTAATTGCCAGTTAGCGGTGTGGCCTATCATCTGTTGCCAGCTCTTTTGCACTAGCCCCTCAGCACCACTAGATTTGATTGACTCTAAAGAGGCAAGCGATTCAATAAGATGGCCATGCTTTAAGCTAGCAAATTTATTACTCTCCTCGATAGCGACCTTAAGCCGAGGCTGCATAAATAAGGTATAGACGATAATAATGGCGCCCCCAATTAAGGGGATAATTGCCAAGTCGCCAGCCACGATATAGATGACGATGACGAAAAATATGGCAAACGGAAGATCCACTAAGGTGGTGATAGTGGCCGATGTTAATATCTCGCGAACACTGTCAAATTCACCCAATTGCCTAGCCATTCCCCCGACACTGGGAGAACGTTTTTCTAATGGGATACCAATGGCTTTGGCAAAGAGCTGTGATGACACGATAATATCGACTTTTTTACCAGCAACATCAATTAGGTAGGCGCGTAGCTGTCGCATAATAAAATCGAAGATATACGCAATACCCGCCCCAATCGCCAATACCCACAGGGATTCAAAGGCAAGGTTTGGTACCACTTTATCGTAGACATTCATGATAAATAGCGGCGACACCAGTGCAAATAAGTTCACTAATACCGAGGCGATTAATGCATCACGGTAGATAGGCGCTGAATCTTTTAGGGTCTGCCATAGCCAGTGAGTTTTATTATCGTGCAGGTGCATATCAAAGCCCATGTCACCACGATATTGTTGCTTGACTAAAAAGAGATAGCCCACATACATAGCTTCGAGCGCTTCTATGGTCAGCTGCTCTTCACCACCGGTTTCGGGCAGCTGAATGACGGCGCGATCGTTTTCTAAATCTATTTCACGAAGTAAGCAGGCCTTTTGGTCTTTAAGCAGCAGGATACAGGGGAGGAAAATAGGCGAAATTTGATCTAAACCTTTGCGGGTTAGTTTGGCTGTGAGCCCGGCTCTGCCTGCCGCTTGAGGTACAAGTTCAGGAGTTAAAACACTGCCAGACAGCGGTAGACCTGCGGCCAGAGATTCGCTAGAGCAGGGACTACCGAAATACTCGGTTAATAATACTAAACTGTCTAACAAAGGGTCTACAGTCACTCGTTGCGAGGCTGAAATCGTCCATTGCTCAGTTTTTGGAGACGCTGTAGAGTGCACCTTAAAAACATATCCTTAAGATTTTATTAAACATTGTTGTGATTTTATTATAGAAGTATAAACCGCACATAACAAAATGATTGATAGCGCCAATTAGCGTTGCTAATTAGCGCTATCAAATCTTATGTATCCACTACATAATTTTGGTATCAAGCTCTTGTGGGGTGAAGAGGGTTAACGGTTCAGTACTGCTACTAGAATAAGCAGAACTTGCATCGTCTATGATTAGCGCTCCATCGCCATTAGTCCCTAAGAGTGAATTAATCACTTCGGCATCACTGTTAACACCAAGCTCAGCAAATAAATCGATACCATCAAGTACAATCATCTGATCTATATTACCGTCATCGTTGGCATCAATTTCGATAGTTGTGTTGCCATTTTCTACAGTGAAGTGCAGATAATTTTCTAAGTTATTTATAGTTTCACCTTGAAGCAGGTCGCTTAGATCGAGCTTGTCTTGAGAGACGTTAAAGTCAGTAATATGGTCGGTACCTGTATCGCCTTGTTGCCAGACGAAAGTATCAGCGTCAACGCCGCCAGTTAAGGTGTCATCACCTAGTCCGCCAATGAGAACATCCTCACCGGTACCACCAATCAGTTCATCATTGCCCGTACCGCCGAACAATAAATCATTGCCGCTACCGCCATTAAGTTCATCGTCACCACCTTGGCCGAAGAGGGTGTCGTTACCTTCACCGCCATTTATGGCATCGGCTCGATCATTACTGCTTGAGCTATCAAACTCTGTGGCGTGGTCGCGGATATAGTTGTGGATCTCCGCATTGGTTACCTCTGTTTGCCCAAGCTTACCTGCCACATAAGTCTTGATAGCGTTAAAACCTTGACCTTGAATATTGTCAAATCTAACAACATCACCGAAGATGATGTCGTTACCTGCGCCGCCGTCAATCGTATCTGATCCTGGCAGGTTGGAGACTTGATCGCCGAGAATGGCGTCGGCAAGTTCATCGGCATCGATATTGGTTTGTACATCGCCGTCCGTATCATAAGATTCCAAGTCGTCTTCATCGATATTAGAGCCCATACCTATGGCTTCGACTATGATGCCTTGATCTGTAAGGAGTGCAAAACCTGCTTTGGAGTTTGCAATGGTTGTCGCTGTGGTATTTTGACCATTTCCTCCCAAAGAACCATCATCTTTAATGTAATAGGTGGGCTTTCCGTCAGTAATAAAGAAAGCTAAATTGGTGGCATCACTATTATCCTGAGCATCGCCATTGGCAAACCAGTTGGCTGTTGTGGTAAAGACATCTTCATAGTTAGTTCCGCCACCACTTTTCATGCTGTCTAATATGTCTTGTAATTTTTCCAGTGCTTGAGAGTTATTCAGATCGACACTGATACTACTGCCTACTCTAGTGTCAAAATCCACTAAGAATATTTTGACGGTACCACTTTGCTGTCCATCGGCACTCTCTTTGAGGGTTTCGAATACCTGTTCAAGCTGGGTTTTCATTGTGTTTAGTGTTCTACGGCTAATACTACCGGAACTATCAACCATAAAGGCGATATTATAGTCCTGTCCTGGATTAATGACTGTGCCATCAAAATCACCAATAACAATATCTTCGGCGTTGCTAAGATCAAGCGTTTGATCGCCAGGACCCGCTTCGGTAACTTCGTAATTGAATACAGGTACAATGGCAATATTTCCCGTGTAGGAGTCACCATCACGGTCGGTTACGGTAACGGCAAAGTCCAAATCACCATCATCGGTACCTTGCATGGCCTGATACTGGTAGAAATCCCAATGACCACTGGTTGGCGTAAATTCCAGTTTAAAAACTAAGTCTCCAGAATCTGTCTGTCCCAGTAGAGTGTTGCCCGATACTGTTATTTCAATTGGCTCTCCAGAGGCTGAGAAGAGAGGGCTGTCGGTCATACCGACTAATGCCATACTGCCCTGGCCATCGGCCCCCCATTCGGCTGATATTTCACCTGAAGCATAGGCTATCGCAGGTGCATTTCCTGTACCGGTAAACTCGATGGATTCAATAGTGAAATCGCTGTTATCTTCTTTATTGAGAGGGGTACCATTGTCGGTGGCTTTGATAACGACTCGGTCGAAGCCACCATCCTGTACGCTGAAGTTGGCAGCATAGTCGCCACTATCATCATCGGAGCTAAAGGTTTGGGTGGATATCAGTTGGCCATCGCGCCAGAATTCAACCACGCCGCTTTCGAGTTCACCACCAAAGATGTTGGCAAATCCTATCTTCATGCCAAATGCCAAGGTGTTGGGATCAAGATCGATGACGATCTCTTCAGATACGCCGGTACCATCAGCAAATTCGCGGAAATCAACCTCATTGTCGATGTTGTGATAAGGTGCACCGACACTAGAGACTCCTATCCCCGACTCGCTACCATTGATGTTGGCTGAGATCAAAGTATGGTCTGTAGACGAAGTAAAGCCCCTAGCTGTGATGGTAAAGCCATTAAAGTCCAGTTCACTTCTATCACCACTCTCATCATCGGAAAAAGTGAGATCGAATGTACCTGTTAAAGTGTCAGGAATATCTGTCTCTGTTGCCGTTACCGGTGCGGTATCGGGCAGGTACGGAGCATCGTCTTCAACTGTAACCTGGAACGATCCAGAATCTGTTGCGCCCGAGCCATCGGTAACGTCGATACCAAAATTAAGATTAAGTACGTCTTCAACGTTGGCAACCGGATGATCCAGTGGTGCATGCAGTGTGACTTCATAAGTCCAATCACCGCTGCTGTTACCATCAGGGGCTTTGAGCGAAATACTCATCACGACAGTTGAGCCAGCTGAGCCTGTAAGCGTTTGAGTGTTTGCATCCCAACTCCAAGTGACATCGACTCCGCCAGAGGTAATATCGGTGGGTCCGCTGAGAGTCACTTCCAGCTCGTCGTTGTCTGGATCCTGTAGCTCAATGGTACCATTAGCGATCACTGCATCAGTTGTATCCGTATCCCCGATATTATCAGGTACGCCATCGGTTAGACCCTCTTCAGACACGGCTACATTGGTAATATTACCTATGCTTGGAGGGGTTTGCGCATCGACAATCGTGGTGTCGGCGCTGCTGTCAGTACCAATGGTGGCATCGGCGCCGATGACGCTGTCGATGGTGACAGTGAAATCTTCGGCCCCTTCATAGACGCCATCGGTCAGGGTATTAATGTCCAGTTGCACACCGGCACTGCCGGCGGGAATGGTGACACTGGCGACGCCGGTGAAATCAGTGCCGTCTTCGGCCACGCCAGAGTAGATGAAGTTNACNACCACATCTTCACTGGCCACTTGGTCGATGCTGACGGTAAAGCTTGCGGTCTCACCTTCGGTGACGCTGCTTTGATTCGCGGCAATGCTGACCTCAGGGGCACCTTGNGCATCGACGATGGTGGTGTCGGCGCTNNTGTCAGTACCAATGGTGGCATCGGCGCCGNTGACGCTGTCGATGGTGACAGTGAAATCTTCGGCCCCTTCATAGACGCNATCGGTCAGGGTATTAATGTCCAGTTGCACACCGGCACTGCCGGCGGGAATGGTGACACTGGCGACGCCGGTGAAATCAGTGCCGTCTTCGGCCACGCCAGAGTAGNTGAAGTTGACGACCACATCTTCACTGGCCACTTGGTCGATGCTGACGGTAAAGCNTGCGGTCTCACCTTCGGTGACGCTGCTTTGGTTCGCGGCAATGTTAACCTCAGGGGCACCTTGCGCATCGACAATCGTGGTGTCGGCGCTATTGTCAGTACCAATGGTGGCATCGGCGCCGNTGACGCTGTCGATGGTGACAGTGAANTCTTCGGCCCCTTCATAGACGCCATCGGTCAGGGTATTAATGTCCAGTTGCACATCGGCACTGCCGGCGGGAATGGTGACACTGGCGACGCCGGTGAAGTCACTGCCGTCTTNGGCCACGCCAGAGTAGGTGAAGTTCACCACCACATCTTCACTGGCCACTTGGTCGATGCTGACGGTAAAGCCTGCGGTCTCACCTTCGGTGACGCTGCTTTGGTTCGCGGCAATGTTAACCTCAGGGGCACCTTGCGCATCGACAATCGTGGTGTCGGCGCTATTGTCAGTACCAATGTCAAGCTGTTCGAGGCTATTGTCTATATCTGTGACATCACTGATGGTAACAATTAGGTTCTCACTGTTTTCATAGATGTCATCGTTGATCGTATTAACGGTAAAGCTTTGTTGGTTATCGCCAGTGATAGTCACACTTGTGGGTAAATTGTCGACATCAGCCGTTGAAGCTGAGCCAGTCCAGTCGAGTGAAACGCTAACTGAAGCTCCGTCAGGAAGTGTTACTGGGTTTCCATTTGCATCCACCAAAGACACAGTGTAAGTGATTTCACCACCTTCATTGACACTGGTTGTGTCAACGCTGATCTGGGCAAAAACAGTGTCTGTAGTGTCATTAACCAGTGTTGAGACTGTGTTGCTGGTATCCAAGTCTTCAAAATTACCGCCTTGAGCACTATCTATTCCGACTACTAGCGTTTCGCTGTCAACAAATACATCATCACTTGGCGCTTCCAAGGTCACAGTACCTGAAGTCTGGCCGGCTGCGATGGTGATGGTGGCGCCATTGGAGAGGGTCAGAACCAGATCGGTTTGTGGTGCATTGTTGACCGTAGCGGTATAGGTAATGTCGCCACCTTCATCGATCTCACTAGGGGCGTTGAGCGTGACGGTTGTGGTGTCAATCGTGTCATTGATCTGGGTGTCGACAGTGTTACCTAGCTCGAGATCTTCATAGTTACCGCCTTCACTGCCTGTGACATTGACGGTAAGGGTCTCGCCATCGATATAGACATCATCACTTGGCGCTTCCACGGTCACAGTACCTGAAGTCTGGCCGGCTGCGATGGTGATGGTGGCGCCATTGGAGAGGGTTAGAACCAGATCGGTTTGTGGTGCATTGTTGACCGTAGCGGTATAGGTAATGTCGCCACCTTCATCGACCTCACTAGGGGCGCTGAGCGTGACGGTTGTGGTGTCAATCGTGTCATTGATCTGGGTGTCGACAGTGTTACCCAGCTCGAGATCTTCATAGTTACCGCCTTCACTGCCTGTGACATTGACGGTTAGGGTCTCGCCATCGATATAGACATCATCACTAGGGGCGTCAATGGTCACAGTACCTGAAGTCTGGCCGGCTGCGATGGTGATGGTTGCACCGTTGGAAAGAGTGATAACTAAATCGCTTTCTAGAGGGGCATTATCTACTACAGCAGTATAGGTGATGCTACTACCTTCATTGACTTCGGTAGGGGCGAGTAAAGTGACTGTGCTGGGTGCGACTTGAGTTAACTCAAAGGTGTTTTGTGTCAAGTCATTTTCTAAGGCAATGGCATTAGGAGCTGCTCCTGTGGACTCATAACCACTGGCTGCTAGGGTTTCAGCACCGCTTCTTGCTACAGAGACAAAACCAGAAGTTCCCTCATTGCCTTGAGTGTTACCTGCTGCAGTATCAGGTAAGTTTGCTGTGGGGTCTTCTCCTGATTCAATCAGAGCTTGTAGTTGCTCGATTTCAGTTAATGCATCAAGGTTTTCAGTGTTATTTGTTTCACTATTATCAGCAATATTAGGTTGTTGTGCCATTAAGTCGCTGCTATTGAATATGCTGCCATCTTCAAATGCGATAGATAGATTTGATTCCGTGGGAATTAATAGTGTTGACCCAGCAGGGATTTGCTCACCAATAGCTATATTTTTTGTTCCGCTAGCGGTTTCAATCAAGATCTTTCCATGAGTATCTGTGATCTTTCCATTTGCTGTTGTAACGATTGATTGCATGACCAGCTCCCCCACCTTTTATTAGCATTTCTGCATACAAGGGTGTTACAGTTGTTATCGAATTTATCTTAATCTGGGATGCTAGCAAGCTATTGTTTGGGGGTCAATTTTTTGACGCATAAATCATACAAAGGTTAGTGGTTGAGTGTTCACTTCGCATTAATGCACTATTTGGTATGTGTTTGAAGTAGAAAGCCAAACAGCTTTTTATTGTCTGTTTGGCTTTATTTTGTGTTAGATTTTTGACTTAAGGGATAGTGTCGACTACCAATGGATTTTGACCAAGTAAATTATTCATAGTTGTTAAATCACTAAGATTAACATTCGTATCTTGTAGGATAATGGTTAGATCATCGAATCCACTACCGTCTCCATTGGCATCGACCGTGATAATGGTGTCTCCGTTTACAGCATCGAATGTGATGTTAAGGTAATCCTCTAAATTACCTGATTGCTCATCTACCAAAATATCTGATAAATCAAGCATATCGTTGTTTATGTCAAAGTTAATGATGATATCTGTGTTTCCATCCGCTGTGCCCACCTCCCAAATAGCGATATCAGGGTCAGTGTCATTTCCTAAATCAATCGTATCAGACCCATTTGTGCCAATTAGAATTTCTATCCCTGTACTAGGGTCAGTAGATTCATTCACGATTAAGCCTTTAGGGCTACTACTATCTGCTGACATCGTTGCTAATTGCATAGTTTCGGATGGCTCAACTACAATAGTGAAATGCCCATCATCTGGATCACCAGCAAAGATAACGCTATCGTTATCACCATCTGTTGCTATATAAGAGAATTCTACTCCGATAGGCAACTCTGTAACTATTGTATTTGATGAGACAGCAAAAACTTGGAAAGCTTCTCCGGGGTTATTAGGGTCATCATCATGGGTATTATCATAGAAAATTTCAATGGCTAATATTGTGTCTCCGATGGGAGCAATGATTTCTAGATCTTGAGTGCCAACGAAAGACTGATCTGTAAATTCAACGACTCCAGCGTTTTGATAAGTCACTTTATAATAAAAGTAACTTGTTCCATCACGAGTATCATTATTACCCACTCCGAGACTAATCAATGCTGAGCTAGTACCACCATTTACATAATCGAATCTAACGGCTTCACCATTGCCAATTGAAACATTGTCATCAACGCCAATGCCAGCGTTGTTAGAGTTGATCTTGGATTGACTGCCTGTGCCTGTTATTTCTGCGATGACAGTAAGCCCGGGTGTTGGATCCCCAGCTGATATTGAGCCATCAGAATGGACGAAGTAGGTGCCTTTGCTGTTTGCAGGAGCGCCACTGACATCATAACTGATTGTCGATTCTAATTGAATTTCCTGTAACAGATTAAACTGATAGTCGTAATGACCATCAAGATCTTGAACTGCTGTAAGGGTAAATACATCTATAGTTGTGAGTTCATCGATTTTGGCCGTCGCGGTTAATGTATTACCGCTCATGCTATAGCTCAAATATTCACCATTGTATTTAAGCCCAGTGGTTTCCACGGTAAAAACAACTTCACCAATTCCATCCGCACCAGGAGCGAAGAGATCGCCTGATATAGACTGACCAATAGCGTTGAGTATTGAAAGTTCGGCAGACTCGTTAACTTCATCTATTGGAGAGTCATCTTCAATAGTTACCTGCAGCTCGCTTGGAATACTGTTACCCAGCATATCATTTATCGTAACCCCTAAATTGAACTGTAATATATCCTCATCGCTGTTTGAGGGGTGATCAATGTTTGCATTGAGAGTGATTTGATAGCCGACGGTGTAGTCAGGAGAAGTGCCTTCAACCTCTCCGATTATAATGGTCATTACAAGAAGCCCATTTTGTGTGCTACCAGTCCAAGTGTTACCATCTCGCTCCCACACATCTACGGGCTCACCACCCGAGGTCAATCCTACGGGATCAGAAACCAATACATCAAAGGAGGAGCTATCAACATCGGTAAAGCTAATAATGCCAGATGTATTGACCTCATTGGTGGTATCGGCATCACCAGTATTATCATCCTCTATTCCATAGAGTAGTCCTTCTTCTGAAACCCTTGCCGGATCAATATTTGTGATCTCAGGAACATCGTTAACGGGATCAACGGTGATAATGACAGTGGCAGGCGTCGCATCGGCTAAGCCATCATTATCGACTGAGTGATAGTCAAAGGTGGTCTGGCCGTTCCAGTTCTCATCGGGCATAAAGGTGAGGTTGGCGGCATCGGCAATGGGCACCGTCATGCCAATACTCACGGCCTCGCCATTGAGCATCAAGGTGCCATTGGCAGGCAGGCTGTCAATCACAAAGCTCACCACCTGACCATCAAGGTCACTACCGCTTAAGGCCGGCACCGCAATTAAGGTGTCCTCGTTACCTGAGGTGGCTAAATCGTCGGTCTCAGGCGCATCGTTGACGGCATCAACGGTGATAGTGACAGTGGCAGGCGTCGCATCGGTCAAGCCATCATTATCGACCGAGTGATAGTCAAAGGTGGTCTCACCGTTCCAGTTCGCATCGGGCATGAAGGTGAGGTTGGCCGCATCGGCAACGAGCACTGTCATACCAATACTCACCGCCACGCCATTGAGCATCAAGGTGCCGTTGGCAGGCAGGCTGTCAATCACAAAGCTCACCACCTGACCATCAAGGTCACTACCGCTTAAGGCCGGCACCGCAATTAAGGTGTCCTCGTTACCTGAGGTGGCTAAATCGTCGGTCTCAGGCGCATCGTTGACGGCATCAACGGTGATAGTGACAGTGGCAGGCGTCGCATCGGCTAAGCCATCATTATCGACTGAGTGATAATCAAAGGTGGTCTCACCGTTCCAGTTCGCATCGGGCATAAAGGTGAGGTTGGCCGCATCGGCAATGAGCACCGTCATACCAAGAGTGACCGCCACGCCATTGAGCATCAAGGTGCCGTTGGCAGGCAGGCTGTCAATCACAAAGCTNACCACCTGACCATCAAGGTCACTACCGCTTAAGGCCGGCACCGCAATTAAGGTGTCCTCATCGCCCGAGGTGGCTAAATCGTCGGTCTCAGGCGCATCGTTGACGGCATCAACGGTGATAGTGACAGTGGCAGGCGTCGCATCGGCTAAGCCATCATTATCGACTGAGTGATAATCAAAGGTGGTCTCACCGTTCCAGTTCGCATCGGGCATAAAGGTGAGGTTGGCCGCATCGGCAATGAGCACTGTCATACCAAGAGTGACCGCCACGCCATTGAGCATCAAGGTGCCGTTGGCAGGCAGGCTGTCAATCACAAAGCTCACCACCTGACCATCAAGGTCACTACCGCTTAAGGCCGGCACCGCAATTAAGGTGTCCTCGTTACCTGAGGTGGCTAAATCGTCGGTCTCAGGCGCATCGTTGACGGCATCAATGGTGATAGTGACAGTGGCTGGCGTCGCATCGGCCAAGCCATCATTATCGACTGAGTGATAGTCAAAGGTGGTTTCACCGTTCCAGTTCTCATCGGGCATGAAGGTGAGGTTGGCCGCATCGGCGATGGGCACCGTCATGCCAATACTCACGGCCCCGCCATTGAGCATCAAGGTGCCGTTGGCAGGCAGGCTGTCAATCACAAAGCTGACCACCTGACCATCAAGGTCACTACCGCTTAAGGCCGGCACCGCAATTAAGGTGTCCTCGTTACCTGAGGTGGCTAAATCGTCGGTCTCAGGCGCATCGTTGACGGCATCAACGGTGATAGTGACAGTGGCAGGCGTCGCATCGGCTAAGCCATCATTATCGACTGAGTGATAATCAAAGGTGGTCTCACCGTTCCAGTTCGCATCGGGCATAAAGGTGAGGTTGGCCGCATCGGCAATGAGCACCGTCATACCAAGAGTGACCGCCACGCCATTGAGCATCAAGGTGCCNTTGGCAGGCAGGCTGTCAATCACAAAGCTCACCACCTGACCATCAAGGTCACTACCGCTTAAGGCCGGCACCGCAATTAAGGTGTCCTCGTTACCTGAGGTGGCTAAATCGTCGGTCTCAGGCGCATCGTTGACGGCATCAACGGTGATAGTGACAGTGGCAGGCGTCGCATCGGCTAAGCCATCATTATCGACTGAGTGATAATCAAAGGTGGTCTCACCGTTCCAGTTCGCATCGGGCATAAAGGTGAGGTTGGCCGCATCGGCAATGAGCACCGTCATACCAAGAGTGACCGCCACGCCATTGAGCATCAAGGTGCCATTGGCAGGCAGGCTGTCAATCACAAAGCTCACCACCTGACCATCAAGGTCACTACCGCTTAAGGCCGGCACCGTAATTAAGGTGTCCTCGTTACCTGAGGTGGCTAAGTTATCGGTCTCAGGCGCATCGTTGACGGCATCAATGGTGATAGTGACNGTGGCAGGCGTCGCATCGGTCAAGCCATCATTATCGACNGAGTGATAGTCAAAGGTGGTCTCACCGTTCCAGTTCGCATCGGGCATAAAGGTGAGGTTGGCCGCATCGGCAATGAGCACCGTCATACCAAGAG
>NZ_OXJV01000018.1:0-320967 GCF_900380485.1 Shewanella algidipiscicola
TTCTGCCACATCAGCGATTTTATAACCACGTTCAGTGACTTGTTTGACGGCTTCAATTTTGAACTCATCAGGATAACGTTTTCCGCGCATGTAACACCTCATATTTTTGGTTCATTATAACTCTATGAAGTGTCTATTGTTCTAGGGGCTTACCAGGCAGTGTTCTTGCTGGCAGTTTTACGCAGCATTTTTTTAACGGTGAGCAAACCATCTTCTGTTATAAGAGTCTGCCAGGTGTTATCGCCAATGCGATTGGCAAAGGCGTCCAGTACGCGGCGGGTTTTCTTGAGGGCGTTTTTCTCGCACTGGCTGACAAAGGTGACCATCATAGGTTTAGTGCCTCAACGTCTTCATTTGAATAGTTTTGTAAGGCGATTTGTTTAACCGTATCGAACATAAAATCAAGCGCTTTGTGGTCGGTAAAGGCTTGCAATACTTGTTGGCGAAATTCTTGCTCGGTGGCGTTTTCTTTGGCGCAAATAAACGCCCATGGCAACACTAGTGCATCTTTAATTAAATCGGCGACATCGAACACCAAGGCGCCGCGTCTGGTTTTGCCATGCATTACGGCGAAACCATGGGGGATGCCAAGTACCCACAAGCAACTTGCGGCAAGGCCATAAGCTAAGTAGTTGCCATGATTTAAGAAATCGTTGGCCTTATCTTGAGATTGGTGTTGTCTGGTAAAGTTGGCAAACTCAGTGTTGTTGGCGGCGTACTTATAAAGCACCTTGGTCAGTTGCGCCTCAGTCAGCAGTAAGTCCGATTGTTTTTCGGCAGCGTCGGTGCGGCTATGGAATGTGGCAAGTGCGCTTTGTATTACCGAACTCGTAAAGTCGAATCCTTCACCTTTTAAGTCGCGATCTCTTTGCCATACTTTTTCAATAAACTCGATACGCTGTTGCTGAAATATTTTGGCGACACTTAGGCGTTTTTCATCGTCAAACCAAAATTGCAGCCAACCATGAAGATATTCGGTAGGACGATATTCACTTTGCGGGGTAAACCATTCTACCTCACAAGCCATATACAGTGGGGTTCCTCCACCACCACAAAATCCAACTAAAACGCCAGCTTGAGCGAGCATTCGCATGGCGGCTTGGGTGATTGATGTGCCGTTTCCTAAAAGTAATACTGTGGTGTTAGCGATGGGGATATTGAAGTAAAGATTCTCTTTTTTCGCTTCGGTAAGATAAAGTACACGACCGTCTTTTTGCATCACACGGCAATATTCTAGGTAATACATATTGGCGCGTTTCGAATGCAATATTGTTTTTAAATCTGTCGGGCTAAAATCGTCCATGTGGTTCTCCATCTGCTAGGCGCTATACACTCTATTGCTAACTGATGAAGGCTGAAAGACTGTTAATAAGTACAGGTAAATTCAGTTGACATTCAGTAAGCTAAAACATGGGTAAATCAGATGAAGGCTTAAAAAACCCAAGGTTTAACGTCATCTGTATTTACCAAAATCCATTGTTGTGCTTCGGGAGTACCGTCCAGCATTTTTATATTCACGCGCATCTCTTGTAGGAGATAGTTGGCTAAGGCGGCACGAGTGCTAATGATCAATTGGCCATCGACTAGTTGATAATCGTTGGCTAATACACTTTGCTGTAGTGGCGATAAGCGAAGATCGGGCTTGAGCATAATCTCTATCTTGGTTTGCCAGGCTTGGTCTTGATTAATCGAATACTCAGAGCTCCCCAGCAGTTCGGTTTGATCGCGAAATCGGCTTAATACGAGATCGCGAAACCCTTGAGATTTTTCACAATAACCTCTGACATGCCATCTAAAGCCTGAATTAACAAAGGTGTGAGGATGGAAAATTCGGCCATCATTTTCAGGATGAGATAAAGAAACATAAGCCGCCTCGACACTTTTACCTTGTGTAATTGCCTGAACGAGCGTTCGAACAGCGCTAACGGAAACGGTGCGAGGTGGAATAGTTAAATGGGCAACGTGTGTCGGTTTTGCTTCTGTGGTCACTATCTGCCCCGTCGACCACCAGTTTAAGAACTGCCCCACATCACCAGAAATATAGTGGGCTTTAAAGCTAGGAGAAGGTACATACCCATGAGCATTCTTGATGAGATTATTGGGATATTGCTCACAATACTGTTTAAGATCACTGTATGCCTGCTGACGACTAATACTCAGCTCAGTGACTAACTGCTTGTTGGTTATCGAACCTTGCCACCAGGCAAGCAACTCGAGTAATAAAAAGCGTTCACGGGACAAATCCTTTGCCATTGACATCTTCCTCAACAAAATTGACTTCTATAATCAAGAGAACCCAAACAATAGTCAATAAATTATACACTTAACTGTGATGGAGGAATATAAACACTCGTGAGGTTATGTATCGCGACAGAAAGTCTCCCGTTTGCTAAGTACGCGTTTGTATACGGATAGACTAGGTTTAGCCAGACCCTGTGATACAATAGCTTTCAAGGTTATTTCTCCAGTCAATTTAATATAAAACTCTTCAAAAATGATGAAGTGTGGCACTGACCCCAGCCAAGTTTGTGTGGCTATTTTATATTACTGAAAATTAACATAACGCAACGGCATATTTTCGGTCGAACGTAATATATCTTCAACCATCAACATTTTGCGAAACTGATTGTTATAATAAAGAAATTTGAGGCACAACAAATAAATGGCATTACTGATAGACGATAGCTGCATTAACTGCGACATGTGTGAGCCTGAGTGCCCAAACCAAGCGATCACCATGGGCGAGGAGATCTACGAGATAGATCCAGACCTGTGTACCGAATGCGTTGGCCATTATGATAAGCCCACCTGTGTGTCGGTATGCCCTATCGATTGTATCGACCCAGATCCACAACATATTGAGTCTGATGAAGCGCTGTTGCTGAAGTATCACTTGATCACCGGTAAACCGCTAAGCGAGTGATTAACTCACCCCATTAATGACGCAACATTATAAAAAAAAGCGAAGTGTGACACTTCGCCTTTTTATTAACCGCAGGCTGTGCTCAAGTGCGATCTTGCAAACAATGATACAAAAATTGAGCACTTCACTCGCCTATCGTTTGGCTTATCTCAACTTGATTTAGGCTTGAGTTGCCGAAGCTGGCAGGCAGATCTGGATGTTATGCCCAGCGCGCATCGGCTTGACGCTGCAGTTGCTCAAGCAGCGAAGCCAAAGCGGTTAGCCCTTCTCTAGCCAATCTTGGCATAGTGTCAAACTCAATGCTCAATAATAAATTTTTCACCTCAAGTCCCAATTCGGTATCGCCCTCGATAGCCAATTGACGTTGGAAAAATAACGTATCGGGATCTTCTTTGCCGGCGGCAATCAATACCAACTCTTTGCTGCGGCCACTAAATGTCACCTCCGCCTTCGCGGGCGCTCGAACCACAAAGTGTTTATCAAAGCTGACATCAAAACTCAGCTTCATATCAACAATATCGATGTTAACCCAGCGCTGCTGAAGAAAATGCAGCTCATCATCCTCGATTTGCTCCGCCATTAACAAGTTCAACAGCTTTTCTAATACGCGCGCCTTTACGGCAAAAGGCACTATAGTTAACGGCTTGGCCATCACCTGAGGACCAAATTGCAACAGATGTTGAGCGGTATTGGCTAGCACACTTTTTTGCATAGCGTGAATAACTCCTTATGCAAGCGTGATCAACTCGCGTCAACCCCGCTTAATATTAATGATCGATTCGGCTTTCACCCCGAAAGTGAGAGATAATTCAATTTTACCCAGCTTTTATGATCACAAACCTGTTTTACATCAACATATAGGCGGCCATTCCCTTTTACACTGCACACTTTTTAAGAAAGAGGCAGTTATGGAGCTCTTATGCCCTGCGGGGAACTTAGCCGCATTGAAAGTAGCACTCAATGCGGGTGCCGATGCGATTTATGTAGGCCTTAAAGATGACACCAATGCGCGCTCGTTTGCCGGCTTAAACTTTACCCCCAAGAAACTGGTGCAGGCGGTGCAATACACTCATAGCTTGGGAAAAAAGTTATTTTTGACCATCAATACGTTTCCTCAACCGGGGGAAGAACAGCGTTGGTATCAGGCTATCGATATCGCCGCCGATCTTGGCGTCGATGCCTTAATTGTCGCCGATTTATCGCTACTCGATTACGCCCATAGCCGCTATCCTCACCTGCCACTGCACTTATCGGTGCAAGCCAGCGCCACCAATCTTGGCGCCTTAAGCCTCTATAAACGCGAGTTTAATATTGAGCGAGCCGTGTTACCACGAGTGTTATCGATGAAACAGGTACGCGACCTTGCTAAGGTGACGCCAGTAGATCTGGAGGTGTTTGCCTTTGGTAGCTTGTGCATCATGGCCGAAGGGCGTTGCCACCTTTCCTCCTATGTTACTGGACAATCGCCCAACACTGGTGGCTCCTGCTCACCTGCTAACGCGGTGCGCTGGCAAGAGGTTGGTGATCAACGCTTAACGCGCCTAAACGAAGTGCTTATTGATAAGTCCAATATTAACGAACAGATGGGCTACCCCGTGGTGTGTAAGGGGCGTTATATCACTGCAGAAAACAAGCAAGCGAGCCATCTCTTAGAATCGCCCACCAGCCTTAATACCCTCAGTTTATTGCCAGAGCTGGCAAAGGCGAACGTGGCCTCTCTTAAAATCGAGGGGCGCCAACGTAGTCCTGCCTATGTAGAGCAAGTCACTCGCGTTTGGCGTCAGGCTATCGACACCTTTTTACATCATCCCGAGGCCTATACGACCCAAGCTCAGTGGGACAAGGCGTTAGCCAAGGTCTCCGAAGGTCAGGTTACGACACTTGGAGCCTATGAGCGCACTTGGCAGTAGCCAATAACAGGAGCACATATGAACATATCTTTAGGCCCTATTCAATATTGCTGGTCAAAGGCGCAGGTCAGCGCGTTTTATCAACAAGCAGCCAGTAGCGACATAGAACTGATCTATTTAGGTGAAACCGTCTGTAGCCGTCGCCGCCAACTGAAATTTAGCGACTACCTTGAGCTAGCTCAGATGCTCAGGGCATCGGGTAAACAGGTGGTACTCTCTACCCTGGCGCTGATTGAAGCCCAATCGGAATTTACAGCTTTAAAACAGCAAATCGATAATGGTGAGTTTATGGTTGAAGCCAACGATATGGGCGCCGTCGAGGTAGCGAAATCACTCGGACTACCTTTTATCTGCGGGCCAAGTATTAACAACTATAATGCGGCAAGTTTGCAGAAATTAGCCGCGTGGGGAATGCAACGATTTGTTATGCCACTGGAGCTATCGAAGCACTGGCTCGAACGAGTATTAACCGACTTGGCCCCAAGGCAGATAGAGGTGGAAGTCTTTGGTCATGGCTACATGCCACTGGCACACTCGGCACGCTGTTTTACCGCGCGCCAACAGGGATTAACTAAAGACAGCTGCCAAACCATCTGTATTGACTATCCGCAAGGTGTATTGGCGCAAACCCAAGAGTCGCAGCCACTGCTGCGACTTAATGGCATTCAAACTCAATCGGCCAGTTATATTGACTTAAGTGACCAACAACGAGTGATGCAGCATTTAGGGGTCGACTATTTTAGGGTTTCCCCCAGTAGCTTGGCCTCGATTGACTTAGCTAATAACTTAACCAAAAGCTTAGCCAAAAACTTGGCCACCAAGGGAGACTCTGTTGTGAGCCAAGATAACGGCAGTGAAACCAACTTAGCCTGTAATGGATACTGGTTTGGCCAAGCGGGATTTGAACAAGGGCGCTAGTCACGCATAGGGCGTTGTGTCCACACCAAGGCCGCACTCCAACCAAGAAACAGCAGTAACGCTAACCACTCAAGGATGGCGGGCCACCAAAATTCAGGGCGTGGCTCGATCATCATCATCCCATGGTAAAATGCTTGGCCACTATTAATTAAGCTGCTATCAACTTGTGCAAGGAAAACAAACAAGCCAAATACGGCGATACACAGCAGGCTCAATACACTGCTGCCTTGATAAGCAAAACGCTTAGGGGGATTTCCCGCCAATCTTGCGCCCTGCCATAAATAACCTAAGTAACAACCGATACTCAACAGTGAAAAATAAAAGAAATATTCAATGCCTAAGGTGTGTAAGTGATACACATTGATGGGAAATAACCCCGTGATAGCCAGAGAGAGCATGGCTAAAATCAGCAATAACAAGCAGGGATACAGCAATGGACGGTCGCAACGTTGCAGTGAAAATAAACAAAATAACACCAAACTCAAGCTACCAAAAAACAGCCCACCATTAAACACTACCGCTAATTGAGAATGACCATATTGGCCCAGTTCACTTAATGAAAAATTAAAAAAACTAAAACCATTACCGTTAAAGTCATTAAATCCCAACGACGCCACAAGTAAGCTAAGTACATGTAGAATAATGCCCAGCATGCCAAATCTAAATCCCAGTACTGATAGTTTTCGCTGTGATGAATTCATAGTCTGTTGATAATGCAATGCTGTCGTCCTACTAGGTTATATGGAATTGAAATTTTTTGCCGAGCTTTGACGCATATTTTCATTAACAACCTTAGCAACATTACCACAACAACCATGACGACACTTTATAACCTTAATCGCCGCAACAACACGAATAACCTTATAAAATCGAGGGTAAACGAATATACGTGACATCATCATCGAGTCAATACTTTTTATTAGAGTAAGATCAAAATCTTAGCATTTACTTTACGCGCCACATCTCACTACAAATAGTTTTGTGAGATAGCTAACAAATTAGTGATATGCCTGTTAGAATGCCAATGAATTTTTTATTACGCCACCAACCACTTACCAGATAATCGACTAAAAAAAAGACTGGAGATGGCGACTTGATGAAGACCTCCCTTACATGACAACATCTAAACATCATCAGCCCTCGGCATCCACACGAGAGGTTAAGCTTAATGATAATGACGAGCTCATTTCGAGCACTGATCCCCGTGGAATGATCACCTATGTTAATCAAGCCTTCATTAACATATCCGGCTACAATGAATCTGAGTTACTGGGCCAGCATCACAACATGGTGCGCCATCCCGATATGCCCGCGGCGGCATTTGCCGATCTTTGGCAAAAATTAAAAGCCGGTCAATCGTGGCGTGGAATGGTAAAAAATCGTTGTAAAGATGGTTCATTTTATTGGGTCGATGCCTTTGTATCACCTATGTATGAGCAAGGTAAACTCATTGGTTATCAGTCTGTACGAGTTAAACCCGATGCCCAAAAAATCAACAATGCGCAGACCTTATATCGACAAATAAACCAAGGTAAAACGATAAAAGATCCACTGTCATTAATGCAAAAGCGCATCATCTCAGCAGTCGTGACTACCCTAGGCCTCGCATTAGCCGGTTATATTTTAGGTTGGCAGACGATTTTAGTTGGATTGACACTAATCGGCTTGAATTTAGTCATTTTTTACGATGAGGCCTTTAGGATCCCTACCCAGTTAATGGCGATGAAACAAGAGTATGACTCTATCAGTCGCTTTGTCTATTGCGGTAAAGACTCCTCCTCCTTGCTTAAATTCCAGATATTAATGAAAGATGCCAAGATGCAAGGGGTATTGGGGAAAAACCAGGATAGCGCCGATAAGATCACCGATATCACGAATCAACTGATTGTTGCAGTTAACCAAACCCACAGCGGTATCGATAAAGAACATCAAGAAATTGAGCAGATGGCCAGCGCCATGGAGGAGATGGGAGCAACACTCAATGAAGTGGTGAGTAATATCCAATCGACATCAAATCATATCGACGACACTTACCAAGTTTGTCACGATAACCGTAACAAAATGCAGCAAAACAGCCAAGATATCGACTCGCTCACCCAGAACGTTACCCATGTGGCACAAAATACGCAGCTGTTACACCAAGAAGCCCAACAGGTGGCCAATGCCATGGGGGAAATTGATGCTATCGCCGAGCAAACCAATTTACTCGCACTCAATGCCGCTATCGAAGCCGCGAGAGCGGGCGAGCAGGGACGCGGCTTTGCTGTGGTGGCCGACGAAGTTAGGGCACTGTCGAGCCGCACTAAGGTATCCACCACCAGCATATCGCAAAGCGTCGACAAGATGTTTAAGATGCTCAGCGACTGGAGCGAAGAGATGCGCCAAAGCCAACGCTTGGCAGAACACTGCGCCCAGCAAACAGAGTCTTCGGCGATAAAACTCGATGAGCTCTACACATCAATCAGCAGTATCCATGAATTTGCCCAGCACAATGCCGTCGCGGCTCAACAACAGATGCAAGTGGTACAAGAACTTAATCAAGGAATTAACCAGATCACTCTGGCATCGAATAATAATTTAGATGCGTTAACCAGCGTTGAAGACTCAATTTCTGAACTAAAAATTAACGCGGATAAAGCCAAGAGCTTAAGGCAAACCTTCGGGTAACCTAAGGTCGACAATGGACATGCGCTTGTGTACTGGCATCTGGTTTGATGCATTACAAATGTCAATAACAAGCAAATCTAGATTGAGCCGCAGGCCCTGCCACGGCTCAATCTATTTGGCCTATGCCACTGTGCTTCGCCACATGCCTCTCCCCTAATCTACCACTTAACTCGATACAGACTCCGGATCTACCCAATGCTGCAATCAGGTCATATATGCCCGCGGCTAATCGTCCGGTAAAAGCGGCAGACTGATTGACTCGCTCAGCCTCCGATTAGTGGGGAAACCAGATCCAGCACAAGCCTGCATTTCTCCCACACGCTAACACTAGGCGCGACTTATAACACTTTTCGTAGCGCAAGCGATATAAAACCAAGCGATAACATCACTTTAATCATTATTTAACCAAAAAGTACATGGTGCAAATACGACTTTTTTGAGTACAATATAAATAGTCATAAAGTGCAAATAACTATGCTACAGCAGTTAGTCACAAGATTGCGCATTAAATGGTTTTACATCACTGGACTTAGGCGGTAATCTCCGTCGATTAGATGAATGGATATTCATTATAAATTACATTATGGATTCAATATTTAATTCTTGCCGTTGTACAGACAGCGTAATTTAAGGCAAAAAAGTGGCTAAAAAACAAAAAACTAACATAAAAACGTTACTTACATTTCTCATCCCTTCGCTGATCGGCTTGTTACTGTTTATGACACCGATTAGCTATCAAGATGCGATCACCATTCCTATCGCTATCGTATCAAAAGGATTACAAAGCTTATTAGGCGATGCCCTAACTGGCATAGTGACCTTTATCGTGGTCATTACCGCTATCGCGACGCTCATCTGCAAATTGCTCAAACCTAATGTTTTAAAACAGCATCACTTTATCAATGCATTACTTAACGTAAACCCTATGTGGGCTATCGTTCGCATCATTGGTGCAGTCTTCATTGTATTGACCTACATGGGCATAGGTCCTGAAGCTATCCGCTCAGGGAATACAGGCGCCTTAGTACTGAATGACCTGCTACCCGTATTATTTTGCGTATTTATTTTTGCCGGCATGTTATTGCCTTTACTACTTAACTTCGGCTTACTGGAGCTATTTGGCACCTTATTAACCAAAATTATGCGCCCCGTATTTAACTTGCCAGGTCGCAGCGCCATTGATTGTATGGCCTCTTGGCTTGGCGATGGCAGTGTCGGCATTTTAATGACCAGTAAACAATATGAAGCCCGCCTTTATACTCAACGCGAAGCGGCTGTGATCGGCACCACCTTCTCGGCGGTTTCAATCACCTTCTCTTTAGTGGTAATTTCTCAAGTAAAATTAGAGCATCTGTTTGCACCATTTTACTTAACCGTATGTTTGGCTGGTATTGTCGCGGCGGTTATCGTGCCTAAATTGCCACCACTGAGTTGGAAAAAAGATCACTATATTGACGATACACCACGTCATCCTGACGATGAAGTCGTGCCACACGGTAAGGGCGTTTTCGCTTGGAGTTTTGAGCAAGCGATGGCTAAAGCGGCACATGCGCAAGGCGTATCGCACACCCTAAAAGATGGCCTAAAAAATGTCATCGATATGGTATTTGGCGTGCTCCCTGTTGTCATGGCTATCGGGACAATCGCATTGATGATCGCCGAATATACACCGCTGTTCGACTACCTTGGCATGCCATTTATCCCACTGCTAGAGTTACTGCAAATTCCAGAAGCAGGCGAGGCGTCTAAAACCATTATGGTTGGCTTTGCGGATATGTTTATCCCCTCGATTTTAGCCAGTTCAATCGAATCTGACATGACACGTTTTATTATCGCCGCCCTGTCGGTCACCCAGCTTATCTATATGAGTGAAGTGGGCGCCTTGTTGATAGGCAGTAAGATCCCGGTCAACATTGTCGAGTTGTTTGTGGTGTTTATTTTAAGAACACTGGTTACCCTGCCTGTTATTGCCGGTGTTGCACATCTTATCTTCTAAGGCATTCGACACATAAAAACCTAACATCAGCCTAGGACCGCCTGGGCTGATTTATCCCCCGCTCAATAACACAGCTGCAATCGTAGCCCTCATCCAAAGCCATACCACCATATAACCCAGTAGTCATTGCCCTGCCGTCATCGTTAAAAATACCGCGCGATGGTTAGGGCCTGTTCTCAATGATGAGCTCATCAATCGCCTCAGCAAACATGTTGATTTGTTGAAATGTTAATTGTCTGTTATAAATAGCATAAACATAAGGAAATAGACTATGAGCGTCACTGTTGCCGACATTATGAGCACCCGAGTCGTCACTATCGACATGGATGATCGACTCACCATAGTCAAAGAGATTTTTGACAGTGCGCCCTTTCACCATCTCTTGGTGGTTGAAAACGATAAGCTGCAAGGGGTGTTATCTGAGCGAGATTACCTGCGCACATTGAGCCCGCATATTGGCGCGATCAACGAAACCGAGCGCGATGTTGAAACGTTGCAGCGCCGAGCTCATCAGGTCATGACACGCAACCCCATCACTACCTCCCCCGAGTGCTCCTTACATGCGGCTTCTCGGTTATTGCTGCTGCACAATATTGGTTCACTGCCGGTGTTAACACAGGGTCAGATTGTCGGTATTGTCACCTGGAAAGATCTACTACGCGCTTACAGCCAATAAAAAAGACGAAAGGATATTTCGTCTTTTTGAGTGGCATCTTTTTTATGTACTGAGGGGACACCCAGCTACATCTGCATGTTTGACAGATTTTGGTATCTACAAAGGTTTAAATCGCCCAGCCACCGAGATAGAAAACCACTAAACCGATAGTGATCGCTAACACACCCGGTTTGATGGCACGCCATTCGCCGCTGCACAATCTGCCAATCACTAACGTAACAAAGCCCAGCATGATCCCAGTGACAATGTTACAACTTAAAATGATAAATACCGCACAGGTTAACCCAGCCATAGCATCGACTTTATCGTCAAAATTAAGCTTGGTCACATTGCTCAACATCAACAATCCCACATACATCAATGCAGGTGCGGTGGCGTAGGCTGGCACTAAATAACTTAGCGGCGCCAGGAACATCATCAGTAAGAAGAGTACACCAACAATGGTCGCTGTCAGGCCAGTTTTACCACCTGCGGCGGTTCCTGCGGCCGATTCAATATACACTGCAGCAGGCGCGCCGCCCACTGCACCGGCAAAGATACTGCTTACCGAGTCAGAGGTCAGCGCCTTACCGCCACCGACAATATTATCGTCTTTATCGAGTAATTCGGCTTGCCCCGCCACCGCACGGATAGTCCCAGTGGCATCAAAAATGGCCGTCATCACTAACGCCAACACAATAGGTAACACGACTGGATTTAACGCCCCCATAATATCGAGCTGACCAATTAATGATTTGTCAGACATCAGATCAGGTAAGGCAAACAAGCCTTGATAGGTCACCGAAGGGTCAAACAAGAGACCAAATACCGACAGGGCGATAATCACCAACAAAATTCCACCGGGCACACCGCGGCGCTCAAGGCCGATGGTGGCCGCCAAGCCGATAATGGTGGCAAGCACAGGTAAGCTATGAATATCGCCTAACTTCACCGGTAAACCCGCATCGTTGGCGACAATAAGCTGGACACTGTTGGTGGCAATAAGCAGGAGAAATAAGCCGATACCAATACCCGTACCGTGAGCAATACCTTTAGGCAGATTGGTTAGTACCCACTGACGAATCCCAGTCACACTCACTAGTGTAAACACTATCCCCATTAAAAAGATGGCGCCTAACGTAACCGGAATCGAGATCCCTTGGCCCAACACCATGCTAAACGCGGTGAAGGCGGTCAACGAGATAGCGCAGCCAATCGCCATCGGCAGGTTAGCCCACAGCCCCATTAACAATGAGCCAAATGCAGCGATTAAACAGGTCGCAACAAAGACCGCGCCGGCATCAAAGCCTGCGCTGCCGAGCATATTAGGCACCACAATGACCGAGTAAACCATGGCCAAGAAGGTGGTAAATCCGGCTATCACTTCTTGCTTTACGTTACTGCCACGGGCAGAAATAGCAAAAAAACGATCTAACATCGAACCTGTAGGTACAGCAGGGGTATCGAGAGTCTGTTCAGACTTCATAATTATTTACCTTTATTGTTCTCTTAGTTTTACAAGGTTATGGCAGTGAGGATCCCGCTCAACACTATCGGGTTAGAGAACCACCGAGTACTTGTGACGTACCTTACGTGCGCTGCAAGCTTACACATTGAATGCAAAGCCAAGAGGTGCTCGGTTAACCGAACGCTCACATAACCTAGGTTGGCGCGAATTTTACAGGAAAGCTGACACGATAAACTAGCGTAAATTAACAAATCATGAGATCTTTTTATTTTCGGCTAATTGCCCCACCCACGGCGGAATTAGCAGGATATTAAGCACACGTCGCACCTGCGATGACACTCGTTCAATACGTGGATGACTCATTTTAAATCATAACCTTATACTTGATTAACTTAACTCTTCATATCAGCAGAATTAATTTTCATATTTTTTCATAAGTTGTCGATGTTCATTCATCCTAGGTGTGACAGCCATTAACAACCCTCCTCTAATATTGTAGCCATAGACAAAGATCACCACTAAGAGAGCAGATCATGGCAGAACAAGATTTAGCGACTAAACCCAGTCAGGTGAAATCCAAAGAGCTTAAGGCGCTGGGCTTCATCATTTTTTTACTGTTTCCCATTTTAACGATTAGCGGCATAGGGGCTTATGGCTTTGTCATTTGGATGATCCAAGCGTTTGGCGGCATCGTCTCTCACTAAGTTAAATAATTACCTGATCTATTTTTTAAGGATGCTGTTATGAAGTGGTTTATTACTATCTGGCGCACGCTAAACAAGCCCGCCAAGTACCTCACCTTAGGTACCATCAGTTTGTCTGCCTTTCTCATGGGCATTATTTTCTGGGGTGGTTTTAATACCGCACTGGAAATGACTAATACCGAAGCGTTTTGCATTAGCTGTCACAGCATGGAAAGCAAGCCATACCAAGAGCTACAACAAACGGTGCATTGGTCAAATCACTCTGGGGTGCGAGCCACCTGCCCTGACTGCCATGTGCCACACAACTGGACGCGTAAAATTGCCCGTAAGATGGAAGCCTCTCACGATGTCTGGGGCTGGTTGCTACAAACGGTCAACACAGATGAAAAATTTGAAGCTAAACGGCTTGAAATGGCTAGCCGCGAATGGAAACGATTCGATCGCGACGACTCGTTAGCCTGTAAAAATTGCCACGACTATGCCTCAATGAAATGGGAAAGCATGTCAAAACTGGCGCAAAAACAGATGAAACGCGCCGCTGAAATCGATCAAAGCTGTGTTGATTGCCATAAAGGTATTGCTCACAAACTGCCTGATATGGGTACCTCTCGCGCACCTGAACTCATCGCTCAAGTGGGTTCTGGCGAGAGCAGCCTACAAGTGGGTGGCACCTATTTCACCGCGCTCACCAAACCGCTCTACTTTAATGGCACCACAGATGTCGAAGCCGGCACGCTCAACATCGCCACTAAAGTGACGGTACTCGAAACCCAAGGCGACCGCGTTAAAGTCGGCATCGATGGCTGGCGTAAAAAAGTGGGGGCTGGCCGGGTGATCTACTACGATTTTGGTCTCAATATCTTGTCGGCACAACTGTCAAAAGAAGCTGCCCTGGAAGAGGGGGTCATGGAAATTTTCGAGCAGAAAGAAGATCCAATGACCGGTCTACAGTGGCAACGAGTCGAGGCCAAGATTTGGACCGAGAAAGATTTCCTCGTCAAAGATTTACAACCCCTATGGGACTATGCACGTGAGACTTATTCCACCAGTTGTAGCGTCTGTCATACCCAACCAGACGAAGCACATTTCGACGCCAACACTTGGCCCGGCATGTTCCAAGGCATGATAGCGTTCGTCAACATGGACCAAGACACTCAAGCGTTAGTGCAAAAATACTTGCAAGAACATTCATCTACTTTCGATAAGTCGGCGCACTAAAAAGGATATCAACATGAACAGAAGAGATTTTCTTAAGGGCCTTGCAGCCACCTCTTATGTGACCCTCAGTGGTGCGTCAGTATTGGCCCCCCTTAATGCCCTCGCCAACACAGGCGCCAACGCCAATGATGGCTGGTTAACAACCGGGTCGCACTTTGGTGCATTTAAGATGAAACGTAAAAATGGCGTTATCGATCAGGTGATTCCATTTGACCGAGACCAATATCCAACCGATATGATTAACGGTATTAAAGGCTTGGTCTACAATCCATCTCGAGTTCGTTACCCTATGGTGCGATTAGACTTTTTGCTTAACGGCCATAAGAGTGACACCAGCCAACGTGGTGATTTTCGCTTTGTACGTGTGACCTGGGATAAGGCCTTGTCACTGTTTAAAGATTCACTCGATGAAGTGCAAACTAAATATGGTCCCTCAGGCCTACACGCTGGCCAAACGGGCTGGCGCGCCACAGGCCAACTGCACTCTTGTACCAGCCATATGCAACGCGCTGTGGGCATGCACGGTAACTTCATCAAAAAAATCGGTGACTACTCAACCGGAGCCGGTCAAACCATCATGCCTTATGTGCTCGGCTCGACCGAGGTTTATGCTCAGGGCACCTCATGGCAATTGATCCTGCAAGAGTCCAACACCATTATTTTATGGTCAAATGATCCCTATAAAAACCTACAGGTCGGCTGGAACGCCGAGACTCATGAGTCATTTGCTTACCTTGCGCAACTTAAAGAAAAAGTGAAACAAGGCAAGATCCGAGTGATCAGCATAGATCCTGTGGTCACCAAAACCCAAAAATACTTGGGTTGTGAACAGCTATATGTCAATCCGCAGACCGATGTCGCCTTAATGCTGGGGATCGCCCACGAAATGGTGAGCCAAAACTTGCATGATAAATCGTTTATCGAAGGCTATAGCTTAGGGTTCGATCAATTCCTTCCCTATCTTATGGGTGAGTCTGACGGTGTACCAAAAACCCCCGAGTGGGCCAGTAAGATCTGCGGTGTTAGCCAAGAGATCATCCGCGATCTTGCCAAGGTGATGACCGCAGGACGCACCCAAATCATGATGGGCTGGTGTATTCAGCGCCAACAACATGGCGAGCAGCCCTATTGGATGGCCGCCGTACTCGCCACTATGATAGGCCAAATTGGCTTACCGGGCGGTGGCATCAGCTATGGTCATCACTATTCGGGTATTGGTGTGCCGTCATCGGGAGCCGCAGCGCCGGGCGCGTTTCCGCGTAACCTCGATGAAGGCCAAAAGCCGTTATTTGATAACAATGACTTTAAGGGCGCCAGTAGCACTATTCCGGTCGCACGCTGGATTGATGCCATCTTAGAGCCAGGCAAAACCATTGAAGCCAATGGTTCTAAAGTCACCTATCCAGACATTAAGATGATGGTGTTCTCCGGTAACAACCCTTGGAATCACCACCAAGATCGCAACCGCATGAAACGCGCATTTCACAAACTCGAATGTGTCGTCACCATAGATACCAACTGGACAGCCACTTGCCGCTTCTCTGATATCGTGCTGCCAGCCTGTACCACCTTTGAGCGCAACGATCTGGATGTGTATGGCAGTTATGCCAACCGTGGGATCTTGGCAATGCAAAAGATGGTTGAACCACTGTATGAAAGCTTGTCTGATTTTGAGATATTCACCCGCTTTGCCACCTTAATGGGCAAAGGAGAGCAATACACTCGTGGCATGAGTGAGTTTGACTGGCTCAAAAAACTGTATAACGACTGTAAAGCCGATAACGACGGTAATTTTGCCATGCCTGACTTTGATACCTTCTGGCAACAAGGTTATGTCCACTTTGGCGAGGGCGAGCCATGGACACGTCATGCCGACTTTAGAGATGACCCTGAAATCAACCCGCTGGGTACACCTTCGGGCTTAATTGAAATTTTCAGTCGTAAAATAGCGCAATTTAATTACGATGATTGTCCCGGTCACCCCACATGGATAGAAAAAACAGAGCGCAGCCATGGGGGCCCGGGTTCAGATAAACACCCGATTTGGCTGCAATCTTGCCACCCAGACCATCGCCTGCATTCACAGATGTGCGAATCAGAACAATACCGGGCCACGTATACGGTTCAAGGCCGTGAGCCTGTATTCCTTAATCCGCTCGACGCTAAGCAGCGCGGCATTAAAGATGGGGATATCGTGCGGGTATTTAATGACCGTGGCCAACTGCTTGCCGGTGCGGTGGTGTCTAACCGCTTCCCTCAAGGCATAGTGCGCATCCAAGAAGGCGCTTGGTATGGCCCTGTCGGTAAAGATGGTAGCAAGCAAGGAGGCAACGAAATTGGTGCATTGTGCAGCTATGGCGATCCTAATACCTTGACTCAGGATATCGGAACCTCAAAATTGGCCCAAGCCTGTTCGGCCTACACCTGTTTGGTCGAATTTGAGCGTTATCAAGGTAAAGTGCCTGAGGTCAGCTCATTTAGCGGCCCTATCGAAACGCTGATTTAGGTAATGGCCAACGCCAAGGAGACAGACAATGAGTCACAGTAACGCACACGACAATAGCATTAACCAAGGTAGAGCCATGGTCTACCGCTTACTGTCGGCATTATTTGCTAAAGAAGTCGACCAGCCGTTATTGCATGAGCTGACCAGTGCGCCAGCGCAAGCTTTCTTGGCACAACTGGCAAGCGACCCGCTTTTGGGCACTGATGTGGCTAAGATCAACGCGGTATTGCTAGGCTTAACCACAGATAAAGCGCTGCTAGAACTGGCTGCCGACTATTGCGGCCTGTTTTTAGTCGGAACCAAACACAGCGCTAGCCCGTACGCCAGCCTGTATATGGCCAGCAATAAACAAGATGGTGATGAAGTGCTACTATTTGGTGAGCAACATCAACAAATGCTCGACCATTTAGAACAGAGTCAGTTACAGGTTCAGAGTGAATTTCCTGAGCCTGCCGATCATCTAGCGGTGATTTTGGCCTATGTAGCCCATCAAGCCAATCGGGTCAATAGCGCCACACAACTGGCGTTTATCAACGATTATCTTAACAGTTGGTTGGCGACATTTAGCGATAAAGTGGGTCAGTGTGATAATGGTCAGTTTTATACCGCGCTCGCCAACTTAACCACCCATTGGGTTAAGAGCGACTGTGAAACGCTCGCCGCATCACAATCGCATTAATAACTTGGTACAACACAAATAAAAGCGCCGCTTCTGCGGCGCTTTTTTATAGGTACTGTTCAGCCGCGCCCACGGCGCTTAGCGCGGCGTTTTTGCGCTGATTTCCCCAGCTTACCCGCCAACGGCGCCATTTTGGTTAAGTCCGGCTCAAACCCTGGTAACCACTGCTGCGGCAAACGCTTATCCAATAGGGCTTCGACCTCTTCGAGCAGCAATGCGTCCTCTTCGCTATACAGGGTAACGGCCAGCCCTTTTTGTCCGGCTCGGCCTGTGCGACCAATGCGATGCACATAATCTTGCGCCACAAACGGCAACTCATAATTGACCACATAATCGAGCGAGGGAATATCGATACCACGAGCCGCCACATCGGTTGCTACCAACACGTTAATGTCGCCAGCCTTAAAACCTTGCAGCACTTGCTCTCGCCCCCCTTGCGTCAATGAACCATGCAACACCTTAGCCGCGATACCAGCATCATTCAGGCGTTGAACTAACTTATCGGCAGCGACCTTTTTACGACTAAACACCAAGACCCGCTGCCACTGACCTTGACGAATAAGATGGCTGAGTAAAGCAAACTTATTATCACTATCGACGGCATAAACCCGCTGTTCAATGTCGCGCGCGGCGCTGTGAGGAGAATCGACCTCGATACGTTTGGGGCTGCGCAATAAATTGCGACTAAAGCGCAGTACGCTATCGTCAAGGGTGGCTGAAAATAACAAGGTCTGACGGCGAGGCGGCAGCTGCGCCATCACGGCATTTATCTCATCCATAAAGCCCATATCTAACATGCGGTCTGCTTCATCAAGGACCAGATATGAGACCGAGTCTAAATTTAATCCGCCGCGGCGAAGGTGATCGAGTAATCGTCCAGGGGTTGCGACTAACAGGTCAACACCTTGGTTTAATTGGCTTTGCTGCGCATCTATGCTGACCCCACCATACACTACAGCGCTGCGCAGCGATGTCCTCTGCGCAAGCGCTTGTACACTCGCTTGCACCTGCAGTGCCAGCTCCCGTGTTGGGACTAAAATGAGCGCCTTAATCGCCACAGGTGAATGAGTCGCCTCATCCTGCTGCGCCAGCAGTTGTTGCAAGATAGGCAACACAAATGCGGCGGTTTTCCCTGTGCCGGTTTGCGCCGAGGCGAGTATGTCGTGATGCGCTAAAATGGCTGGAATGGCGGCGGCCTGAATCGCCGTTGGCTGCGTAAAGTCCATGTGTGACAGCGCACTGAGTAATGATGAATGTAAGCCTAATTGAGCAAATTGCATGCAAATTAACCTGTTGCTTGCAGATACAAGCGTAAAAACAATAAGTAACGAGTAAGAGACAATCAATAAGCGCCAAGTTTACCAGATTTCCGCCAGTTGTAAGCCACCTAACCCGTTAAGACTGACGCTACGCTAGCACTGTGTTAATTAGTACTGACTCATACTCGAACTGACGCTTTTAGATTTTGAACGTGACCTTATCTAACATTGAAGCATTTCTTGATTAATGTCTAAAAGGAGCGATAAGCAGACGGTCAATCTAACTCGTTTTTGTCGGATAGGCGTGCTCTGTTACCCAGCACCCTACATCGCAGCTAAAACAGGTTCGAACCAAGAGTTTCTGCCTTGCTTAGTCCATTTTCGCTGACTTAAGTAAGCTTCGTATTCTGGGTCGTAAGGTATGGCTGCGCTTCTGATTTTTACATATCTTTTTATGAGCGTTTGAGCTATTTGGACAAGGTGAAATCGACAATCCATGTTCGCTATTTTATGCCAACCATGAAATTGCCATTGTCCCTTACCGTCCAAATAATATTTACAGTCTTTACTTTTAGTGGGATGACGCCTAACTGCCCAACGCCATAACGAACGAATAAGGATAGGCTTTTTATTGCAAGACAACACGAAACTGTACAATAGTTCTAATAGCCAACGACATGTTGCTCCTTATGTGTTGAGGGCCTGCGTATTCAACCACTGCTCAAAATAAGTTAAAAATGCTTTTACCTGCATTGGCAGATATTGCCTGCTAGGATAAATGGCTTGTACACCGACAACCTCGGTATCACTATGACTAAATCCTCGTACATATTCATCTAATAGCAATATAAGCTTGTTGTTTGATAGATCTTTTCTTATGTCGATTAATGACTTAAAAGCAATACCATAACCTTGAACTGCCCAACGTCTGATGACTTCACCGTCTGAGCATGATAAATGCGGCTCTACCTTTATTGACTGTCGTTTATTATTAACTTCAAAATACCATTCGTTTAATGGTTGACCTGAGCGCTCTAGAATCAGACAACGATGCTTGGATAGCTCTTCTGGGTGTCGTGGTAACCCATTGTGCTTTATATAGTCAGGGGAGGCGCACAACACACGTCGATTTTGAGCTAAAGGTCTGCAGATAAGATTGCTGTCTGGTAAATTACCGAATCTAAAGGCGATATCAACACCTTCATCGATGATGTTGATTAAGCCGTCAGATAGCATTAAATGAGGAGAAACATCAGGATGGTTACTGGTGAATTCGGCAAGTGCTGGTGCTACATATTGTCGGCCAAAATCAGACGTTGCCGATATTCGTAAGTGTCCTCGCAATGTGTTTTGCGAGTCTTGTATCATATTTTCAGTATTTTCTACTTCTTCAATTACCCGCAAACAACCACTATAAAAACGCTCGCCAGTATCAGTTAACGAGATACTTCGTGTATTTCGAGTCAACAATCTTGTGCCGTAACGCTTTTCAATTTGGTTAATGCGTGCCGTCATACTTGCAGGCGAAAGCCCTAATTTTCGTCCTGCTGCCGCTAGTCCTCCCGCTTTTACTACGTGAGCAAACAACGCCATATCATCAATTTTCGCCATTATTATTCAGCTTTTATGAATAGTGATTTAACTATACGAGTAATTATCAATTTAGTAAAAATAGTTAAACTGATTTCATCGCTTTAAGGAGGTTGATATGCAATTAAATCACGCATTACTGCTGGTATCTGATTTAGATGAGATGTCGCAGTTTTTAGTACAGACACTTGGCTTGAAAGAAGGACAACGCCCACCGTTTGGTTTTGCTGGTGTTTGGTTGTATGACGAACTCAATGTGCCTTGTATTCACATCGCGGGAAGAAATGACATAAACCCTGAGCAATCCTTTTATTTAGGACATGATGAAAAGCGCAGTTCAACATCGAGCTTGCCAACGGTTGATCATTTAGCGTTTACCTCAAATGACTACCAAGGACTCAAAGGTCGTTTGTTAATGTATAACGTACCTTTTGTTGAACGTGAGATACCCGAAGCAAACGAACATCAAGTATTTGTCACTGGCCCTGATGGCCTAAAAGTTGAAATTTTATTTTCGAGAAATGACATTCATTAATGAGGTTAAGATTATGAAAAGCGCATTATTTAACACAGGCAAACTTGGAAACCTTAAAACTAATAATAAAGTGGTTATGGCACCTATGACGCGTTCTCGTACCGCGCAACCCGGTGATATCCCCACTGAATTAATGGCGGCTTACTATGCACAACGTGCAAGTGCTGGCTTTATCGTTTCAGAAGCGACGCAAATTTCAGCGCAAGGCAAGGGCTACTCCTTTACACCGGGTATTTATACACAAGCACAAATTGACGGTTGGAAGAAGGTCACGAATGCTGTTCATGACAATAATGGCATTATTTTTTCTCAACTTTGGCATGTTGGCCGGATGTCACATCCTGTGTTTCATCCTGATGGACTACCTGTAGCACCAAGCGCCTTAGCACCTGATGCACAAGTGTGGGTAGTAGGTGATGACGGTGTTGGCCGAATGCTTGACTGTCCTATCCCACGAGCATTATCAACGCAAGAAATCAAAGGTATTGTTGAAGACTACCGTCAAGCAGCAGTTAACGCGATTGAAGCAGGGTTTGACGGTGTAGAAGTGCATGCAGGAAATGGTTATTTAATTGACCAATTTTTACGAACTACATCAAACAAACGAACTGACCAATATGGCGGTGGTTTAGAAAATCGCATTCGCTTTGCGTTAGAAATAGTTAAAGCCATTAGTGATAAAATAGGCGCTGAGCGCACAGCTATCAGACTAGCGCCATTTATTACCCAAAGAGGCATGAATGACCCAGAAGCCATCGATGCCATTTTGTTATTAGCAAAACACTTTGACGAGTTAGGTATTGCCTACATTCATCTTGCCGAAGCAGACTGGGACGATGCTCCAGCTGTAACAGAAATGTTTCGTCAGCAATTACGTGAAAACTTCTCTGGCGCCATTGTTGTCGCGGGTAATTACACACTAGATAAAGCAGAAGAATTAATTAATAACAATTTAGTTAATTATGTAGCTTTTGGGCGGAAATTTTTGGCGAACCCTGATTTACCTTATCGATTAGCCAATAATCTACCGCTAAATGATATTTCAGATCCGGCAACATTGTTCGGTGGCGATGAACGTGGGTACACAGATTACCCAGTTTATAGCAAGCAAATTTAAGGAGTTAAATATGAAAGCAATTGGCCTATATCGGTATTTACCGATAGAAAATGAGCAAGCCCTACAAGACATCGAAATAGATAAGCCTTCGGTTACTGGTTACGATTTACTGGTGAAAGTTAACGCTGTTTCTGTTAATCCGGTTGATACCAAAGTGCGAGCACCTAAAGAACAGCTTGAAACATTACCTAGAGTTTTAGGTTGGGACGCTGCTGGCACTGTTGAAGCGATTGGTGAACAAGTGACTGGTTTTTCTGTCGGTGATGAGGTTTTTTACGCAGGTGATATTACTCGTTCAGGTAGTAACGCCGAATATCAAGCGGTTGACTCAAGGATTGTTGGTAAAAAGCCAAATAATCTAACGTTCTCAGAAGCCGCCGCATTGCCACTTACCAGTATTACTGCCTGGGAAGCTTTATTTGAACGATTAGGTATTAGCTCACAATCAACGGGTAATCTGTTGATTATCGGCGGCGCAGGTGGTGTCGGCTCAATTGCTATTCAACTTGCTAAAAAGCTTACCAAGTTAACTGTTATCGCAACCGCTTCAAGACCTGAAACTATCGCATGGTGCCAAGCATTAGGGGCTGATAAGGTTGTTAATCATCGAGATGATTTAGTAGAGCAACTACATGAAAATAGCATTAACTACATACTTTGTTTAAATGACACCCAAGGTCACTGGCAGGCGATGACTCAGCTTGTTGCGCCGCAAGGCATGATTTGCAGTATTGTTGAAAGCGACCAAGCGCTGGATATGGAACCGTTAAAAAGTAAAAGCGCTGGTTTTATATGGGAGTTTATGTTTACCCGTTCACTGTATCACACAGCAGACGTAAATAAACAAGGGGAGTTATTAAACGAATTGTCCGCGTTAGTTGAGCAAGGGATTATTAAATCAACGATTCAAGCACAATTTTCACCTATAAATGCTGAGAACGTAAGGAAAGCTCACGCCCTTATTGAACAAGGCAATACGATTGGCAAAGTTGTTGTTGCTAATGAACAACAAGATGCGAAAAAGGAGTAACTGATAAAGACATTATCGGGTAAAAAAGTTGTCATTATTATATGCATAACGCCTGCAACAGCGGGCAACTTGTAGCGCTAGCGGAAAGTTGTCCGTTGCTTGCTGTTATATTTCCCCATCTTTTAGCGCGCGGTAGAAAAAGCGTGCTGTCCATAATAAAATCTCTGGGTCGGATTGGGTGATTCCACCGCTTTCATAAGCATAACGATTTTCAATAAAAGCCCCACTAATACTGTTGAGAACATCATCTAATTCTTGACAGAAAACGTTACACTCATGACTCTTAAATGCTGCTTGGAGATCAGCCTTAGTAATACGATCCAATCTGTTAAATAGCTTCTTAAGATCATGGTCGCGTAGATGACTTTCTGCGAACATTCTGGTAATTCTTGCATCACCTACTTCAAGTATGAGCCGTTCAGTTGAAGTTGCATCGAGACTTTTCAGGAACAACTCAATTGAGAACGCAAGATTTGCCTTATAAGCGAAATAGAATTCGTCTAACTCTATCGATTTTTCCTCCGCACATTCAGCGATCCACAGATGCCCTGACGCGATTTTAAATATCTTCGGATTACACATCATGCACTCAGGCTCCTTCTAAATAAAACGTCTTAGTATTTATGTGTTGCGCTGTCTGCAAGGCATAAATCGCTTGTTGGACTTGGCCGCTGCCACATCCATGTATTTGGTATGCATTACGCTATAGGAGTTTGCTTTTCTGTGATAGTCGTTTTTTTGAGCTTAGGTAAGGTAATCAATTGGTCTTGTTTAGTATTTTTATATTTCATTAGCGCCTCTTCACGGCAAAGACTCGTGATTAACCGTGCTTTTTAAACCATTCATGCCACTAAGACCGCAGGCCTTTGCCTCACTGATGTTCATAGCAAGGTCTTACTGAATCTACGGATACTTATCGAGCACTTAATCTGTGCTTTTCACTTTTTTTCTCTCGCAACTCACACCAGATGAAGTTAAATCGAAGAGACGATGAGTACAGGTGTAAGCGCGGTTTTGGCCCTTGGCGGCATGGATGCCGCCGTGGAGCGTATAGGGATATATTCACGGCGAGCCAAAAGCGCGCTTACACCTAAAGCCTGCGGCAAGCAATTAACTCACATTGAAGGTTCGACCTTCAAACACACTTAACAAATAAGATGTAGCCGAACGCTACTATAGCTAATCCCAAAAATGCCAAGCCTTCATTTCAAGGCCATCAAACTTTGGGGCAAAATGTTAGCTTTCTACTCGCCACTCACACCAAATAAAGTCAAATCGAAGAGAGAAAATAACCTAGTGTAGATGCAGCTGCGAACGTTGATGGCAGGGATGCCATCGTCGAGCCTCCAAGGATGGCTCACAACGATATCCCTATCTAAAAGCCAGTTCGACAAAATATATCCATATACAAAAGCCAGTTCGACATCCTTGTCTCTCGTTCACGAGTATATGGCTGTCGCCAAGCTCACCCTGTCTCTCGTTCGTGGGCTCGAAGCTACGCTTCACTCACCGTGGAGCAGAAGTATCTACACATAAGCCTGCTGCAAGCAATTAACTACTTTGAAGATAAGATTTCAAACACACTTTCCAAAAAGATTTAGCCGAACGCTACTAAAGCTAATCCAAAAAATGCTAAAGATTCATTCCAAGATCGGCACACTTTGGGGCAGAAACGAGTTATACCTGAATGTCCGCTCGTGATCAGGAGCGAGCAAATCTAACACCCTACGACTATTAGATTTGATCGCGCTCGGCTGAGGCGTTTTGTCTGATGAAGTTCGAACCTATTCAGTTAATTACACCTCTTTATCTAACTCAGTAGTCATGGCTGCCAACGAGGCTGACCATAAGGCTTCGAGTTGTTGATACTGCTCACGACTCAAGGCTGCTCCAGCTGCCACTTGCGTTTCGAGCCATTGACACTGCTTCATCAAGGCTAACATCCCCATACTCGCGCTACTGCCTTTTAACCCATGCAGCCATTTAGCAGCATCTTCGGGTAACGCGCTTAAACGAGCTAGCTGCTCGCGGCTCGAGGTTTGAAACAAGTTAAACATCTCGACTAGAGTGGCTTTGCCTATATATTGCCTATCTTCATCTAACTGGCGCTGATCGAGTAACTGGTAAGACAGTGTTGCATCTCTTGCTATTGCCATATTAGCTGTGTGTTCACCTGCTTGCTTGACTGGCTCATCTGGCATTGTAGGGGCATCTTTGGCTGCAACCACACCGATCCAACTCATCAATGCTTGCATATTTAGCGGTTTGGCCAATACCACATCGAAACCGGCTTGCTGATAACTGACAACGTCCTCGCGTTGCAGCTGGGCGGTAAATGCCGCAAACTTAATCGGTGAGGCTTTTCCCTCTCCCATCGGTTTTAATTGCCTAAGTAGCTCAAATCCCGACCCATCACCCAATTGAATATCGAGCATGATCGCATCGAATCCTCGTTCGTCAGCATAATAACAATTAAGCGCTTGTGCGCAGCTGGTCGCCAGCACGGCTTCATGCCCCAAATGAGCTAAAAAGCCTTGTGCTACCATGGCATTAACCTTGTTATCTTCAACCACTAGCACCCGTTGCTTCGATACTGTGTTGATGATTTCGCCACTGGCTTCTATCTCCGCATTACAGGGAATTAACGGCACACTAAAACCAAACACACTGCCTTGCCCCTGCTCACTTTGCACCCATATGGTGTTGTGCTCACTCGCGGCATCTTCGCTTGCCTCTTGATTCATCACATCCACCAGCTCTTTACTGATGGCTAAGCCCAGCCCTGTGCCGCGCGAGCGACCTTGATTGGGCAAGTCACCGTACACCTTAAACAGCTGCGCCTTATCCTCGTCACTGATACCAACTCCGGTATCGGCCACCTCAAAGTAGAGTCGCTGATCTTGTGCATATACTCGCAGGGTTATCCCGCCCTTGGGCGTAAACTTTATCGCATTACCCAATAAGTTGAGCAACACTTGGCGTAATTTAGGTCCATCAAGCAACACCCAGTCGGGCACATTGTCACTGACGAGCCTGAGCGATAAACCTGACAATCCGGCACCTGCTAACATAATGGCCACGATGTCGTCGAGCAGCGCGGGCAAGGCGACTGGGCGAGGCTCATTATTAAATTGTCCCTGCTCCAAACGTGAAAAATCTAAAATATCATTTAACACCGTTTGCAGCAGCGTGCCGCTGTATTGCGACAAGGCCAACATCTGTTTCTGCGCTGTGGGCAACGGCGATTGTCCCAGCAGGGTTAAAGTGCCTAATAACCCATTGAGCGGCGTGCGAATTTCATGACTCATCGTGGCTAAGAATAACGATTTAGCTTTACTGGCCTCCTCGGCAATAACCCTTGCCGCGCTGTGCCCCTTAGCCTCGGCGTCGAGCTGACGATTAGCCTCGGCAAGCTGTTGGGTTCTAGCTTGAATGGTTTTTTCCAGCGAGGCTTTATGCTGGATAAGCTCAGCTTGTAAATTCTGATTATGCCGCGTCTTTTGCTTAAACACTTCGATAGCCGATGCCATGGCGGTAAGCTCATCATCACCGTGTGGGTCTAATGCCACAGAGGTGTCACCGCGACTGAGGCGTGATAGTGCATGGGTCGCCTCATTTAAACGCAGTGCAATACCACGATAGATCACTCGATAGACCACTAGCAGCATTAAGATCAGCATCAATAGCCCCGTGCCCCATAATCCGGCTTTAGCCCAAAACAGTTGTTGTAAAAACTGCTGCCGCGCCTCGGTGGCTTTGGCTTGTTGCGCTTGCATGGCCTCATCTACCGAGCGATTTAACAGTGCCAGTTTTTCGGTTAAATTGAGTAACTGCCGATTTTGCTGCGTTAATACCTGACCATAGCTTTGCTGCAACGCGAGCCCTTGGCTCACGCCGCGTAAAATGGCTAACTCTCTATCTAACTCGATGGCGCGTTCAGGATCACGTATCAAGCCCTTTAACAGCTCCAACGGCATCATATTTATTTGAGTCAATGACAACACCTGCGCCGAATCGGCCAATGTTGTAGGATCAACTTGATACACTTTACGCGTTGTGGGCACTAGATTGGACATGCTGTTCAGCACTTTATTTAAACCTAGTTGCTGCTCGGGCGACTGCAGTAACTGCCCCACTAGAGCGATATGATGCACTAACGCTAAGGCACGGTTAAGTCGTTCTTGAATATCGAGATCATGCTCTATGATGGTGTCGAGCAGATGAGCCGTTTGTAACTCTCCAACAACTTGTGGATAGGCCAAGCTTAATTTAGCCAGTACGGCTGAGTCTACAATAGCCAGCTCTGCCTCGAGTAACTCAATGGCACGGCTGGCGGCGTCTGTTAATGCTTGTCCCTGCTCACTTAGTTTTTGAGCCAAAGTTAAACGCTCACCCACATGACGGCCTAATTGCGATAAATCACGTAAAATGTCGCCCGCGGCAAGTTCTAAACGGCGATCGTCTTCGACATTTAACGTTTTTAAACGTGCAATAGCTCCCAGTAAGTTACTGCCTTCTAATGATAATTTTCGACCTAAAAATGCTCGCTGCGCCTCCTCCTCAACCTGCTTTAGCCCTTGAGCATTATCCAGTAAGGCATTGGAGGACTGCATTAATTGCCGCGCAGCCTCGGAGGCTGGCAATGCCTCTTCATAGAGATATTGGTCTGCCTCTTTAACCCAATAAAGCGACACATTGCCTAGGGTCACGAGCAATAACAACAGCAGGCCTAGCAGACTAAACGCTACCATTAAACGGCCAACTAAGCTTTTACTTGATAACGATAACGCGCTCACTACACTCCTCAAACTGTTACACTACAATGAAGCAAGTTAAACTAAGATGCAGTTCCATGAGCTTACCCTTCTACTCTCTATCGATGAGCATCACTCTATGAGCCGCCTAAAAACGCCCTTACTCTACCTCATACTGACCTTGCCATGGTTAAGTTACCCAGCAACTGCAGACAATCATAGACCATGGATACTTGAGCAACGCAGCCCCTATAATGCCAAAGTGCAACAGACAAGCATTTTTGAACATACCGCTCTATTATCGTCTAAAAAACCTTGGCGCGTCTGCGTGTTAGTACCGCATCTTAAAGATGCCTATTGGATAGGCATCGATTATGGACTCGTCACCCAAGCCACACAACTGGGAATTGAACTCGAATTATTTGAAGCTGGCAGTTATTACAATAAAGACCGCCAACTGGCGCAGCTTGAACACTGTATGCAACAAGCTTTCGACGCTGTGTTACTTGGCAGTGTCGATCCGCTATTGCTGCGAGGCTACCAAGGACAGGTCAATAAGCCAATTATTGCGCTCGTCAATCGCCTTGACAGTGAACTGGTAACCACTCGCATTGGGGTCAACTGGTATCAAATGGGCTGGATTGGCGGCGACTATATCCGCCAATTGCTGACCAAGACTGCATCGAAGGATAATATTCGTTTGGCATTGCTCACAGGCCCCGAAAAAGTGGGCGGCACCACTTGGGTTGAACAAGGTGCCATTGATGCGTTAGCCAATAGCCCAGTTATCATCTCATCGAATCGTCATGCCGATAATAATCGCAACCTATATCGAGACCAACTGCATCATTTACTTAAAGATCATGTACCGGACTATATTCTAGGCAGCGCAGTTGCCATTGAAGCAGCAATAGGTGCATTGCAACATCAGCAACTGGACACCAAGGTCACTCTCGTCAGCAGTTATTTGTCGCCCGCTGTCCTTAGGGGGCTTTACCGACAAAAAGTGGCTTTTAGCGCCGATGATCAGGTGGTATTACAAGGCAAACTGGCCATAGATATTGTGGTGCGTGAACTTCAGGGCGCCGCTGCATTTGGTGATATTGGCCCAAAAATTATCGGCTTACACCAAGAGGTGCCCTCAGCCCATCAGTTGAGTAACAGCCTGGCCCCTGCCGATTTTTATCCCATCTATCGGGTCACCGCGTCTAATAAGGGGACCGACAACTAGTTGTCGACTTTGGCTGCAAACAGATATCCCTCACCATGCACGGTTACAAACAGCTCTGGATGCAGTTTATTGCGCAGGCGGCGAATAATGACATCTATGGTTCTGTCATTAACATCTTGATTTCGATGACTGGTCTGCTGCATCAAGCGCTCCCGAGACAGCACTTGCTGAGGGTGTAACGAAAATGCCGCCAACAACTCAAATTCGGCTTTGGTTAACTTAATACTCTCATCACCGCACTTTAATTTACGGCTATTAAGCTCTAGGATATACCCCTCGAACTCAATCACATCATCTTTACACTCTAGCTGGGCAATGGTTTCTTGCTGCGCTTTTTTTACCAATGACATACGCCAAAGCAGGTTTTTAACGCGCACCAGTAGTTCACGTAACTCAAAGGGTTTCGTTACATAATCATCGGCGCCCATTTCGAGACCGATGATCTTGTCAATGGCTTCATCACGCCCAGTCACTAAGATGATCCCTACATCGGAGCGACTTCTGAGCTCACGCGCTAAACTCAAGCCATCGACCCCGGGAAGGTTAATGTCTAACATCACTAAATCGACATGTTGACGAGAAAACTGCTGCCACATCTGTTCGCCATCTTCGGCTTCTATCACCCGATAGCCCTCTTTCTCAAAATAGCCCTTTAACCGAGCACGAATAACCGCCTCGTCATCCACCACCAGCACTGTATTAATCATAAGAGAATGAGCCATTACCCGCCCTGAATCGGTTATTTGCCTAAGAATAACGTCATTATTCACAATTTTTCATATTTGCCTACAAGCATATAAGTAATATTGTGAATCTGCGAGTTTAAATAACAACCTGTAACTTAAAACCCCTATTTAACATGGCTTAAGCTCATAAAGTAGCCACTTACCCAGTAATCACCACTAGCCACACGGCAATACCTCATGATTAAATAAAAATCATCAATGTAAAACAAGATTTTTACAGGTAGAGCATGTTAGCTTATGCTTACTCAATAGTGTACGCCCCCTACAGCGCTTAGGCTGTTAAGGATAGATAATGAATGAACGGCGCCAATTTTCGCGGATCTTATATGATGCGAAAGCGACACTCACTCAGGGACCAAACACCTGGCCAACCACAATCCATGATCTCAGCCTTAATGGCGCTCTTGTAGAGCAACCCGACGGATTATCGCTAAACGACCAACCCCTGCAATTAAGCTTTACCTTGGGCGACTCAGATGTTGTGGTATCGATGGAAACTCAATTGAGCCATCGACAAGATGATCTATTGGGCTTGTCTTGCCTCTATATCGACCTTGATAGCATCAGTCACTTAAGGCGCATGTTAGAACTTAATTTAGGGGATGCGGAGCTACTCAACCGTGAGCTTAAACTGTTTGTAAAAGTGCACGAGCAAACTTAAATCCTCTGCAGTAGCCTAAGGTAAATGGCTTAGGCCAGTAGAACGATACAACAACGAAAGCAATCACTCTATAATTAAAGTGATAATTGATTGAGAGCCATAACGCGCCTTAGCAAGGCGCTATTGAGTGATAATACAAGATTAAAAATTACTTTAGTGTTTTGCTTAAGCCATTTACACTGCGCATTAGGGTTATTTCGCCAGCATTAGCTGGCATTATTTTAATAAAATGAGCAGATTAAATGAGCCAACAGATCATCCTCGCTATCATGGTTTTTGCCGCATTTTTTATCTTAAGTGTGGTTATTGATAAGCTACTCAAAAAAGTCGAGACTCGGTTCGATTCGACTGCGTCTGAATCATTTCGATTAATCTCTAACTCGCAAAAAGCCATGTTACTTTTTATTGGTAGCATATTAGCCCTGTCAAAGATGGGCTTTGATGTAGGCGCATTAGTGGCAGGCTTAGGATTAACTGGCTTTGCGCTTGGCTTCGCCTTAAAAGATGCGATATCAAACTTAGTCGCCGGGATAATGATAGTACTTTATAAACCCATAAGAATGGGCAATACCATTGAAGTAACGGGCTCTAAAGGTACAGTGATTGACTTGAACTTACGTTATATCACGATCAAAGGAGATGGAGTGACTCACTTAATTCCTAATTCGCTGATTTTAAGTAATAAGTTGTCGATTATTGAACCACAAGCCACCAGCGAATCTGAATAGCGTCCTTGAATAGCCATAGCCAAATGAGGCCTGAGGTGACGATTGATAACTGACCAACATCGGCGTCATGGCATCAGCTTGAAGCCCCTTGCGAGCTCAGCCCTGTCACTGAACTCAGTTTCTGCTTAGGTTAAGATTCGCTTATCCAGTAACTGCGCGTCACTTTGATGTCACGCGCAGTTACTTAAGCGATTCGCCCCATATCTTTGCCAACACAATCTGCGAGTCAAATGCTATAACCGGTGACTCGATAAACCACTAGTGAATCAACTCGAGTAGCTCATGAATCGTTTTTATGGGGTGGATCTTAGCTCCTAAGCCTTCCATCGATTTATGGTAATTTCGAAACGGGATATAGATCTCAGTAAACCCATGTTGCACCGCCTCTTTCACCCGCGGTACACCACTGTCTATGGGGCGCACATCACCATTGAGGCTAAGCTCACCCATGATGCAGGTAGTTCTGGGCACCACAAAATCATTTAAGCTACTCAGCAATGCCGCAACCAGCGCCAAATCGATACAGGTTTCTGACTCATCGATTTTTAATCCGCCAACAAGATTAAAATAGGTGTCATGAAAAATCTTAGTGCGGGTATGTTTACGCAATATGCCTGTAAGCATCTTAATGCGGTTCATATTCAAACCGACACACACCCGCTGCGGGAACTCCCCTTCCGTTTCAGTTGTTAAACATTGTATTTCTAACAACAAGTTACGATTACCCTTGCGAATACAGGTGATGGCTGCGCCCGGCGAGTCGGTCGTGGAGCCCGACAGAAAGATTTCGCTGGGATTATCCACGCTTATCATGCCGCGCTCGGTCATCTTAAAAATACCCACAGTATCGACATCACCAAAACGGTTTTTATTGGCTCTGAGGGTACGCACTTGGCCATCATTGCACTCTAAATGGGTTAGACAGTCGACAATGTGGATCAGGGTTTGCGGCCCTGCGGTTTCATTATTTTTATTCACATGCGCCACTAAAAACATGGTGACGTTATTTTGCTTACAATATTGCGTCAGCGCCTGAGCACTACTTTTGACTTGCGAAGGCGAGCCTGGGCTACCATTGGCTAAGTCGGTCACCACCGCCTGAATCGAGTCGATCACCGCAAACTTAACTTGCTTTGCCTCAAGCTCGGCAATAATCGCCTCGACACTGGTTTCGGCCATCAAGTATAAGTTATCTTCATTGCAGTTTAACTTGAGACGATTAACCCGGTTTTTAAACTGCGATAGCGACTCCTCAGCGGTGCAGTAGAGTGACGGCATGATCTGCGACATGCGTGACACCAAGTCGGACAATATCGTGGTTTTACCCGCCCCTGGATCGCCAGAAATAATATTCACTGAACCTGTGGTTAAACCGCCGCATAACACCCGGTCAAGTTCTCCAATACCCGTGAGCATTTTTTTGGCTTCAAACTCCTCCACTTCACTGAGTTTTTTCGAGCCACCGCCCACCGCACCAGCGTACCCCGATACCGATGTTTTAGCCGATTTACTTGGGGCTAATCGCACCTCAGTAATAGTATTCCACTCATGACAGGCACTGCATTGTCCCTGCCAGCGCGGAAAATCTTGACCACACTCGTTACATACATACGCTGTTTTATTCTTAGCCATAATCAATTCTAATGCCGTATTTCGATATAAATCGGTCGCACTGGTCGACCATAATGCCTTACACTGTTTCGATAATAATAATCATCAGTGTTCGCGCCCAAAAAAATTTGTTTTAATAAACAAAAGGCTATTAAGTTTTCCCACTTGCTGCCGACACAATATTAGTCGTCACTGAATCATTTCGCACCTTAAAAAGATACCGCCGATGAGTTTTGAGCAACACAACGCATTGATTGAACAGCTAAAACCTTTACTCATGGAAACTAATTTCGATGAGCTGTTCGATAATTTGACCGCGCAAGAGTCGAACTCTACGCGTTTCTTGCTCAAGATGGAACTCAAACGGCTCTCCTCATTATGCACTCGTATCATAGATTTAAGAGACAAGTCAGAGCTACCCTGCGAGACTTTTACCTGCGGCGAACAGAGCCACTTCATCGATACTCCAGCCAAAAACAGTTTTATCGAAGCCCTCGCTCTATATCAAGGCCATTATACCCTTGGTGTCTATGAGCAAGTGATGAGTGCCCATAAACTAAGATGCCAAAAATCCCGCAATAATAGAATCGAAAAACAAGTTGTCCCCCGCCCTTATCTCGCCTCAGGCACGGTATTAGGTAGCTATTTTAGCCGCAGCGAAGAGCGCATGAACTACTCCATTCGCATCGGCGTCATTCAAGCACCGTTAAGCGAGATCCGTGGTATTACCGTCGATTTATCAGTGGGTGGCGCCCGGGTCCGCTTGCCGCTAGAACATGGGCTCAATACCGACAAACCAATACGAGTCAAACTGTTAGAGCTTAGTGACGAGTACTATTTTCAAGACTTACAACAAGGGGTCGACTACCAAGTGGTCGATATTGAGAGCAATCACGAATACAGTTGGTTACGCCTTAAGCGCATTGGTGGTAGCGATGCGTTATCCGACATGTTAGGCAAACTGATCCACAGTTATAAGTTTCGCTACAAGGTCGATATTAACGATATTTTAGTGGCGGCCAGTGGCTTGGGGTTTGAACGTCACTACTTACCACATCTGCCGCACCTGCCCTTATATGTCGAGCAAATCGATGGTCAATACGTGGTAACTCATAAGTTACTTAGTCGTGATAATCAGCGTTTACAACACTTCTTTATCGATGAAAAAGAGGTTAGCCAGCTGTCTGGCATGCTCACGCCATCACGGCTCAATGCCTTGATTAAGCACCCAGATAATGAAACGCACGCACTATTTTTTTGCTTTACCTTTCAGACTCAAGGCAATATCTTTTTTTACTCAGCCACTTTAGCTGAGCTGCTAGAACAGGATCTGCTGGGACTGTTTATCCACTTTGGTGCCAGTAAATCCAGTTGGAGCATCTTTAAGCTTGTCAGTCACCAAGTCGATCATCAAACCTCTTATAAATCGAGCATTTTGCCTGGTGATAGTAGCCATTATTCAGCGCTCACAGAGGCACAGCTTAAGCGTTTTACCCATGTGTTACAGCTAATCGATTTGACTAATGAAGAGATGCTAGATCGTTACCGTCAGTGGCAACCTCAAGGACGAGAGGTCAATGAACTCAAACCTTTTGGTCAACAAAAAATCAACGAAAGCCAAATTAAGCTCTTGTCACTCCAGTTTACCGAAAGGCGTAATGAAGCCAGATTCTCGTTTAAAACTCAGGTGAACATTAGCCAAGGCAAGCAGTCGGTCCCCGGTTTTACCTTAGACATCTCGGGCAAAGGCCTACAGGTTAACCTAGATGACCCAGCCGACTTTGACAGCAGCGAACCCTTACTATTGAGCTTTCCCAAATTGCAACCTTTAGCGGGTACAACCAAGTTATCGCAATTGCCATACCGATTAATCCGCACCCGTAAAAACGGCGTTACCATACATTTAGCCGCCATGATAGGTCACACTCAACATGTCGGCGTCGCCTTTTTAAACCGATTAATCGAAACCAATCGCGATAAACTAAAAAAATTAACTGAAGCCAATGGCGACATGAAAGAGTTGTCAGATGGATTAAAAAACTTACTCATGCGCGATCTTGTGTCTGTACCTTACTTTATCGAAAAAAATCCCAAGTCGGCGACATTAAGCGTATTAGGTGTAAGTAAGCATGCTAATGAAATCGCTGATTTATTTGCCGCTACCGCACAGCAATCGCTGCAATATAATCTGGCCAGCGTACTGGATAACGGACGTCTTAAACGTGACTTTATCGACCCTATACGTCAGCTGAAGCCCCAAGATGGACTCAACTTTTTTGAAGTCTTCCTACAGGTTTCAAGGCAATCTCAGGGACGCATAAAGCTAAAATGCATTACCCCACAAGATATTGGCAATGAAGCTGCGCAAATTCATTTTATTCGCCAAAGTCAACACTTAGGTAAATTTATGGCATTGCGGGTTTATCGCGGCGCGACAGCAAAACCGGATCTGAGTTACATTAAGCGCGAGTTAGAACACATAAGCCTACACGCGCATCACAAAGCCACGCAGCTAGAACAATTGATGTGGCGGATCATAGGTGTTGGGGAATTTCTCGATATTACAGCCGAGGTACTATTACGCTACCCTAGCCGCTATCATGAACTTACCCAGCCGATTAAACATTAATGGCTCAACACCCCCTAGTAAGTTCACTTATCGGCACCATTTGCACATAGATACCAATTGAGCACCAGTGGAAAGTGATCGTCACAGGCATCTTTATGGGTGAGCATTTCAGCGTGGCCATAATCATGGCGATAGCCGTTGGCTTTAGATAACAAGGTATATTCAACATCATGGCAGTGACACTCGGCGAGCATCCGCTGTACATCAGCGGGATTACCCAGTACCGCATCGCCTAAACCGGCAATAAACCAAGCTTTGGGCCAACCTTTACTAGACCCTAACTGCTTAGCCGCCTTTGCATAATTAAAACCATCATCATGATCTATCCAATCGCCTCGCACCCAATCGATACTTTGCGCGAGTGATGCTTTGCTCTCGTTGTCCATCCCCATGCGCCAACGGTCGGCAGCCAGATACCCATGACCTTTCGCAATGGCAGGTGCAAGGGTATTCCACGCCACATCGACCATCAACCACTTCTTAAACGAGCGCACTTTGATGGCACGTTTACTGCCAAAAGTGAGTAATGAGGCCACACTGTGCTGAAAAAAATCGAAACGAGCAATCGCACTGGCCATCAAGACTCCGCCCCATGAATGACCGCACCAATGCACTTTGCCAGCATGTGGGTGCTGAGACAAAATATAGTGCTGCACTAACGGCAACTGCTCGCGGATCACCTCACCTTGGCCATGGTTGGCGCCCGCGGCGAGCTTGGGCGTACTTAAGCCTCTGCCTAAGGTATCCAGTACATACACCACGAACCCTGCCTGAGCTAAATAACAGCCTAAACCTTTGCCGCTATCGCTATAAAACACCCGCCCATTAGACATGGCACCATGGAGCATCAATATTGGCGGTTGACTCATATCGGCATCGGGTAATTTAAGCTGCTTAAGGTGTAACTGACCTTGACGATAGGGAATATAAAGCGATTGCTGCATTAGTTTCAAAATGGCATCAACTAAAAATGAATTTTAACTAAGCTACTGACAAATATGAGCTAAAACAAGCAAATTAACTTAAACCGCACAGCTGGATCGCGCTAAGTAAACACTTGTTTAAAAAAATTAACTTATAGATCAGGCAATAAATCTCTGATTAAAACGGTGAGCTTGCAATAAATAATATGAGCGCTAAATAACAAGCTCAGCGCTTATCGGCACGTTGGGGAAATAATAGGGACGATACTCAGTCGCAGCGCCCCCACCTTATTTATTATTGCTCGCTAAGATCGAGCAACATATAAGGTAAAACACGTAAATCTAAATGCGTTATAGCCGCATCGGCAGCAAGACGTAATTTGGGCTTGGCATGAAATGCGATACCAAAGTCGGCCATTTGCACCATAGGGATATCATTAGCACCGTCACCAATGGCGCAGCGCTGACCCGCTTTTATGCCCCACTGCGTTGCGCAGCGTGCTACGGTGTCGGCCTTAAATTGTGCATCTACCACAGTGCCACGCACCTCACCTTTAAGGGTACCCGCTTCGATCACCAGCTCATTAGCATAGGCTGCATCTAACCCGAGCGAGTCTTTAAGGTGGCCGACAAATGGGGTAAATCCCCCCGAGGCTAATACCAAACGCCATTGGCACGCTTGTAACAGGGTTATCATGGCTTCAAGACCCGGCATCAGAGGTAGCGTGGCACATAGCTTATCTATGATGCTCGCATCGGCACCGGCGAGCTGGCTCACACGAGCGCGTAAGCTTTGTTCAAAATCAAGCTCACCCTGCATGGCTCGCTCTGTGACTACAGCCACCGCCTCGCCGACACCCGCCATTTTCGCCAGCTCATCGATACATTCTATCTCAATGGCGGTGGAGTCCATGTCCATGACCAATAAACCGGGGAGATCTAATCTGACTGGCTGTTTGGGCATCTCAATCACCTCGAGTTTAGGTAAGGCGGATAAGAGAGCACGCTGCATTTCGGTTAAAGGCGAATTTAAACACAGCTCAACACACCAAAGTCCTAACGGACGTTGGATAGTCGCCATGCTCACCAACGAAGGCAGCGACATAAGGCTATCGGTGAGTGACGCCTCAAGATCGACAACCTCATAAACCAAACGAACTCGCAAAGTCCTCTCTGGCGCCTCGGCCTCCGTATGGCGAACAAACGGCTTACCTTGGTATTCAAACTGGTCACAGGCCTGTTCATATAGCCACGAAAACAGTGAAGTTTGGTGCTGACTTTCCATTGGTGTTGCATCTCCGGCTATCGGGTTTAACCATAATCAATTATGATTAATCAAACCCTTATCATCTTCAGGTACAAAGTGTTTTTTCTTAAAGGACTCAAAAAAACCCAGCGGCTATCGCGATTACTGCAAATTGGCATTGCGCTAGTGCTTATGGTGGGCCTATTTCAATTATGGGAAACAAGCCTACTACAAGGTCAGCAGCTTCTAAAGTCCCAAACGCAAAAGATGGCACGATTACTAGTGCAACAGACCGCTTATGGTGCTGGACCTGCTTTGCAATTGCAAAATGATGAACAACTTCAGTGGCTAACCAGTGCATTAGTACTGGATCCTAAAGTCATGTCTGCCGCTATTTATAGTGAACAAGGCCAACGGCTCTCATTTGCGCAAAGCGTGACTAAGCAAGATTTAGATCCTGACTCCGAAGAGTTAAAGGCCCTATTAGCCGACTATCCGCCTTATGTTGAGGCGGTACTCCAAGGAGATAAAAATTTGGGCTATGTAGAGGTGCGTTTGGTGCCGGAACTGTTTTTTAACGAAATTAAAGAGGCGCATCAGCTCAATATGGAGCAACAACAGATGATGCTGATCATCGCCGGGCTGATTGGCATGTTGTTATCACGGGCATTATCGTTTAAGCGAGCCCACTTCGATCGTTTGAAGAGCAAAAGTAGGCTCGGAAAAAAATTGGCGGTAGCCCTCTCGGCAGACAGGAAAGCGAGCCCCAACGCGGCTCAATCTGACACGGCACCACAAGCAGAGTCTGAACTTGAACCAACTAAGAAGTCCACACCAGATAACGCTAAAACACAGGCAAACAAATCTGATTAACGTCACCTAAATCAGACATCAGGTTAACGCTAACTCTCAGGCTCACCTACATAGCTTGCTGCAAGGCGCTTAACGTCCGATATCAGCTCACCGATAACGCAATTAGTTTAATATGGGCAACAAAAAAACGGGCACTAGGGCCCGTTTTAATCGATTAAAAGTGGTTGAGCCAATTACAGAGTAATTGCAGCTTCCAATGTCATTTCAATCATTTCGTTGAAGGTAGTTTGACGCTCTTCTGACGTAGTTTTCTCACCGGTACGGATATGATCTGATACGGTGACAACGCATAAGGCTTTAGCACCAAACTCTTTCGCGACGCCATATAGACCAGCCGCTTCCATTTCGACACCTAGTACGTCCATTTTTTCCATTACGTCAAACATTTCTGGATCTGGCGTATAGAACAAATCGGCAGAGAATACGTTACCTACGCGGTACTTAGTACCACGAGCGTCGGCAGCTTTAACTACAGCGCTTAGTAGGCTGTAATCACAAATTGCAGCGAAGTCTTGGTTTTTGAAACGCAGACGGTTAGTTTGCGAGTCAGTACAAGCACCCATACCGATGATCACATCGCGCACTTTAACGTCGGTGCTTACCGCACCACAGGTACCAACACGGATTAGGTTTTTAACACCATAATCTTTAATTAATTCAGTTGCATAGATTGAGCATGAAGGAATACCCATGCCTGAACCCATAACTGAAATGCGTACGCCTTTGTAAGTACCCGTGAAACCTAGCATGTTACGCACGTCAGTGACTTGCTCAACGTTCTCAAGGAAAGTTTCAGCAATGTATTTAGCACGTAGTGGATCGCCTGGGAATAACACGGTATCTGCAAATGCACCGTCTACTGCATTAATATGTGGTGTAGCCATCTATTTAACCCCTATTTTTTTAGACTTAAGTCTTTCTAGTACTGGCGGAAAATCAGCTCCGCCAAATCAATAATTCTAGACCATTTACAGGTAGATTAACCTACAAATGATGTGCCATATTCCATCGGTTCAAGCTCAAAGTAGCTTGCGATACTCTGGCCAATATCGGCAAAACTGTTACGCAGCCCAAGCGAGCCTGCGGTTAACCCGGCGCCATAGGCTAATACCGGTACACGCTCACGGGTGTGATCGCTACCAGGCCAGGTCGGGTCACAACCGTGATCGGCAGTCAGCAGTAATAAATCATCGTCATCTAGCAGTGCCAATATTTCAGGTAAGCGGCTGTCAAAATACTCCAGTGCACGAGCATAGCCAGCGATATCGCGGCGATGACCGTAATGAGAGTCAAAATCAACAAAGTTGGTAAAGACTAGAGTACGGTCACCCGCCAGCTTAACTTGCTCAAGTGTCGCATCGAATAGGGCTTCTAAGCCAGTCGCTTTCACTTTTTGGGTAATGCCACAGTGAGCATAAATATCGGCAATCTTACCGACACTGACCACTTCGCCGCCAGATTCTTTCAATTTATCCAGTACGGTTTTTGCTGGCGGCTCAACCGCATAATCACGGCGATTGCCAGTACGAGCGAAATCACTAGGGCCAGTGCCAACAAAGGGACGCGCAATAACGCGGCCAATGTTATATGGCTCTAGTTCTTCACGGGCAATAATGCACAGCTCATACAGTTTCTCGAGACCAAAGGACTCTTCATGGCAGGCAATTTGGAATACCGAGTCGGCTGAGGTGTAAAAAATTGGCATACCAGAACGCATATGCTCTTCACCCAGCTCTTCTAAAATCGCGGTGCCAGAAGCGTGACAATTACCTAAATAATCGCTCAGACCCGCTCTTGCCAAAATCTTATCAGTCAGCTCTTTCGGAAAAGAGTTGGTTAGATCGCTGAAGTAGCCCCACTCATAAAGCACTGGCACGCCCGCCATTTCCCAATGGCCACTGGGAGTATCTTTACCCGAACTTAATTCATCAGCATGGCCATAAGCCCCAATGATCTCAACGTCATCGCTGAAACCTTGTGGCATCTTGCCCGTGCTCTCTTTAGCCGCTAACGCTAAACCCAGTTTAACAAGGTTTGGCAACTTTAATGGCCCTTCGCGACCATCGTTAGCTTTACCTTCGGCGCACGCTTTGGCGATATTACCAAAGGTGTCTGAGCCCACATCACCAAACGCTTGTGCATCTGATGCTGCACCGACGCCGAATGAGTCAAGCATCATAATTACTGTTCTTTTCATCGTTTACTCTCCTAGAGATCAGATTGACGAATGTAACGATAGATCTCTGGTGTTTTTTCTGGCGCGGTATCGCCAATATGAATCGCATTTTGTACGGCCTGCGCCGCGGCATCAAATGCATCTTCCGATTGTGCATGGATCATGGCTATGGGTTTATCGGCGGTGATTTCATCACCTAATGCACAGACTTGGGTTAACCCGACACTGTAATCGAGTTTATCACCAGGTTTACGCCGTCCACCACCTAAGGTCACCACAGCTAAACCCAGTTCGCGAGTGTCCATTGCCGTAGCAAATCCGCTACGGTTAGCATACACAGGACGAATAATGGCTGAGTGTGGCAGATAGTTAGCGTAGTTTTCGATAAAGTCACTCGGACCACCAAGACCCGAAATCATCCGGCCAAAGATTTCGGCGGCTTTACCGTTATCAAGGACGCGATTAAGCATGTCACGCGCTTGGGCTTCGTTGGCCGCTAGGCCACCCAGTTGCAACATCTCGGCGCACAGCCCCATAGTAACAGCATATAAACGGGGATTACGATACGCGCCCGTTAAGAAGTCCACCGCCTCTTTCACCTCAACGGCATTACCCGCACAAGACGCCAAGACCTGGTTCATGTCGGTCAATAATGCGGTGGTCTTTGTTCCTGCGCCATTGGCAACGGCGGTGATAGAACGTGCTAATGCTTCAGATGCTTCGTAGGTCGGCATGAAAGCGCCGCTGCCCACTTTGACATCCATCGCGAGTGCATCAAGGCTGCAGGCCAGTTTTTTCGACAAGATAGAAGCGGTGATAAGCGAGATAGATTCAACCGTAGCGGTATTATCCCTGATAGAATAGAAGCGCTTATCGGCAGGGACTAAGTCACCCGTTTGACCAATAATGGCAACGCCGACGTCTTTAACCACCTGCCGAAACAGCTGACTGTCGGGTTCAGTTTGGTAACCCGGAATAGCATCAAACTTATCTAGCGTACCACCAGTATGGCCAAGCCCTCGGCCAGATATCATAGGCACATAACCGCCACACGCAGCGGCCATGGGGCCAAGCATGAGGCTTATCACATCACCCACACCACCGGTACTGTGTTTGTCAATAATCGGACCATTTAGCCCTAAACTATCCCAATTAAGCACGGTACCAGAGTCACGCATCGCCGTGGTGAGCGCAATACGCTCATCCATATTCATGTCATTAAAATAAACCGCCATGCCTAGGGCCGCGATCTGCCCCTCTGACACACTATTATCAGTGATCCCTTTAACGAAGAACTGAATCTCTGCGGTGGTTAATGCTTCGCCATTACGTTTTTTACGAATAATTTCTTGTGCTAAAAACATGGTGCTGCCTCCAAGTTTGCCGCTAATGCTATGTAATAACGACAAGCTCTTTTATAAGACGCCATGCCAGTCTACGGATAAGGTAAAACACTGGCTGAAATGGCGTCTTCAATTAGATTTAGATCACACTTAATTTAAACGCTAACTCACTAAACTGATTAAGCCTTAGCTTAAGTATTAGTAGCCTTGTGGCCCTTTAGGGGCGTCGGCTAACTCTAAAGTATGCAGCAAGTTAGTGAGTAGGCTCGATGCACCAAAGCGGAACGTTGCAGGGCTGACCCAATCATCACCGAGTATGCGGGCGGCAAGGCCTAAGAACTCGGCCGCAGCAGCGGCATCACGAACACCACCGGCAGGCTTAAAGCCCACTTTCGGGTTCTTTTCGCTGATCACTGTCATCATGATTTCAGCCGCCTCTAAGGTGGCATTGACAGCGACTTTACCTGTTGAGGTCTTGATAAAGTCTGCGCCAGCATCGATAGAGAGTTCTGAAGCACGGCGAATTAATGCTGGATCTTGCAACACACCCGATTCGATAATGACTTTTAGTAAGACATCATCACCGCACTCTTCTTTACAGGCTTTAACAAGCTCAAAACCTATGGTTTCATTGCCTTCCATTAACGCACGGTAAGGGAACACAACATCCACTTCATCGGCGCCATAAGCCACTGCTGCGCGGGTTTCGAGTACCGCAATAGCAATGTCATCGTTGCCATGAGGGAAATTAGTCACTGTGGCGATTTTAATCTCTTCACAGCCCATATCATTGAGGGTTTTGCGCGCAATAGGAATGAAGCGAGGATAGATACAAATGGCGGCGGTATTGCCTGCAGGGGTCTGCGCTTTATGACAAAGCTCGATCACTTTTTGATCGGTATCGTCGTCATTTAACGTGGTCAAGTCCATCAATTGAATGGCTTGTTGTGCTGCTTTTTTTAAATCGCTCATAATAGCTCTCCGAGACGTAATTTATTAATTGAAAATAATAAAAAGAGATCGACGTATGACAGCGCCTAAGAGTTGGCAATTGTGATTATTGTTATGGCCGGGCCTTCAGCGTTGGCATAAAACAAGCCAATCCCCATTACAGGAATATGGCATATGTTTTACACATTCAGGAGTTCATTGCCGCACACTATGTTGCGAGCCATCCTGAAACAAGGTAACGACTTGAATCCTTGAAGACCGGGAAGGGGAACGAATTATTATCACTGTAGAGTAGTGTTCCTGCCTTTCCGCGAAAAATCCATTTTAGCGCGTAAAACGACTAACCTTTATCTAAACAAGCTCTATCAATATAGTTCATGCTTAAGTAAAAATTAACCTATCTCGTGAGATGAAACTCCTTTACAAGATAATAATTTGGAGCCGCCAACGCGGCTCCAAATACTTACTTATTCTAATCTTAGAACTTGTAAGTTGCCGAGAAATAGTGGCTGATGCCGCTAGATTCAAAAGCATCAGTATCTGGAATCAAATAGACTTCGTTGTATGCTTTCAGACCATAGCCAAGCGCATAACGATCTGAATGCCAATATAAACCTAAGAACGCTGCACCACCATGAGTAGCTTGCTCTCCACCATGGTACTCTTTATCTGCACCAAACTGGTAATCAACATAGCCTTGGAAAGATAAGAAGCTCTTGTTTTCGAAGAAATAGAAAGGCTTGAACCAGTTAGCTGAGAACTGATAACCATTCCAATCTTTCTTGTTCAGATCATAAAGACCATAAAGGTTCACACCCGTTTTACCTAACCAAGGCACCATTACATCGGCACCTATACCCCAGAAAGAGTTGTTTGGATTAAAGTCACCATGTCCGCCACCCCAGTTAAATAGAGTAGAGAAGTAAACTTCCTGGATTGGTCCAAAAGACAGATCTTTGCCAGTCAACGCATCGATAGAAACACGTGGAGCAAACTTCATGAACATTTTATCTGAGTCTGCTTTATCGCTTGAACTTCTCTCTGTAGGGTTAAATAGATCTACATAGCCATAAAGATCAAAAATACCAGAACGACCACCAAATTCCATTTCAAGATAATCATGACCTGAATGAGCATCTGGCGAACGCGGTTGTTCTTCTAGAGCATACATATAGTTAAACTGCATCCACTTGTAATCGCTACCGTGTAGGTCTGAGCGATCAGCTGCAAACGCTGTACCTGACATCGCAGCTACCGCTGTAGCAGCTAAAGCTAAAGTTTTAACGTTTTTCATCATCAACCCCATTATTTTATGGTTTTACTGCTCTTAAAGAGTCAGTGCTTCTTTTTGTTTCGCGCCGCATTTTACCCAAACGGTACTAAATGACAATACAATTAACGTAAAAATGCGAACACAATTTTCTAACATAAAAACAAACTGCAATGATTGGTCAACGCTAGTAAATATTGACCCTATTTACAAGCTGACTTCCCTGAGTTCGTTGGTCTAGCACCCTCATAAATCTGTAGCTACAGACACATGATTAGCTAGTACAGTGTTAATTAATAACGCTGTTTTGCTTGTTGTGAAAAATGGTGTAGTTAACTTTGACCCTGCCCTGCTGGGCAGAGTCATCATTCAGGGGCATCCCCCAAGAAATTACCTGAGACTTATAACGCTAGGAATAGACCCGCAAGCGTCGCACTCATCAAGTTTGCTAATGAACCAGCAATCACCGCACGGAAACCTAGCTTAGCAAGGTCGTGACGACGGCTTGGCGCCATTGAACCTAAACCACCAAGTAAGATAGCGATTGAAGATAAGTTAGCGAAGCCACATAGTGCGAACGAGATGATAGCTTTAGTTCTATCCGTCATCACTGCATTCGTTGCTTCAACTAATAGACCGCCATCAGCCACATCTTTTAGGTATGGAGCAAAATTGAGGTATGCAACGAATTCGTTAACCACAATCTTTTGACCGATGAAAGAACCGGCAACTAAAGCCTCGTTCCAAGGTACACCGATAAGGAATGCAAGTGGCATAAACACATAGCCTAAAATTAGCTCTAGAGTGATACCCTCTAAGCCAAACAGACCCGTTACACCACCAATGATGCCGTTAAGCATGGCAATCAGACCCACGAAAGCAAGTAGCATAGCACCCACGTTTAATGCTAAATGCATACCCGATGAAGCACCTGCAGCAGCAGCATCTAATACGTTAGCTGGCTTATCAGGATCGTCTGGAAGCTCAGCCATTTCATTAACCGTTTTCTCGGTTTCTGGATGCATCAGCTTAGCCATTAATAGACCACCTGGAGCTGCCATGAAAGATGCAGCAACAAGGTACTGGATAGGTACACCCATCTGCGCGTAACCGGCTAAGACCGAACCCGCGATTGAGGCTAAACCACCGACCATGATGGCAAACAGCTCAGATTGCGTCATTGTCGCGATAAACGGACGAACCACAAGTGGCGCTTCAGTTTGACCAACGAAGATATTGGCTGTCGCAGACATAGATTCAGTACGGCTAGTACCCAAGGCTTTTTGTAGCGCACCACCGATAATACGGATGATCCACTGCATGATGCCAAGGTAGTAAAGTACGGCGATAAGTGAAGAGAAGAATACGATAACCGGTAGCACGTTAACCGCGAAGATGAAACCAACTTTGAAGTTAGCTAAATCGCCGAAAAGGAAGCTGATACCGTCTTGTGCGTAACTAATAACGCTTGATACGCCATCAGAGACTGTTTGAAGAATATCTTTACCGACTGGAACATATAACACGAAACCTGCGAAGAACGCCTGAATAGCCAGCGCGCCAAACACAGTGCGGAAGTTAATAGCTTTTTTGTTATTTGATAACAAAAAACCTATTGCAAGTAGGGTGACCACCCCTACCAAGCTCATTAAAATATCCATTAACCATCACCCTATTGTTAATAATTTTTAATTATGTTGTTAACCAACCTTTTTCAACATCAGATTATACCCGAGCGATTGGTTAAAATCGTCGTTTTGATCAAGTTTTTGAAGTTTTATTTCAACACGTTAGACCATAAATTTGATGCGCCCCACATCTGTTTTTTAAAAATCAAATTAGAGGTCAAAGAGTTGCAGGGTATTTCGAAACACTTGTTCTGAAACTAGAACGCGAGATTTTTTCTGCAACATTGCAATTTCTGCGATCAATAAATGCAACATTAAGTTAGATTCGCTGATATTATCGTCAACATCTGGTTTTTCCTGCTGTAAAGCAAGAGCCAGATCGGTCTCAACCACTAAAGATGCTAAGGGCAGATTGACAATGGACTCTCGTAGCTTTTTGGCCGTTTTGTTAAATAGTAGATGGCCGATCCCCAGCTTCATACCACAATCGAGATACTGCTGCGCCAATTGAGTACTGCCATAAAAGCCATGGATCACTCCCGCTTTGTTTAATGGATAACGCTTAAGTAAATGCAATACTTCATTATGAGCTTTGACACTGTGAATTATTACTGGCAAGTCAAAACGCTGCGCCAAACTTAACTGCGCCTCGAAACAGTGAATTTGCATATCCCACGTGTCACGATATCCACCATCGAGGCCACATTCACCAATCGCCACTAAGCGTTTGTCTTGCTTGTTTTTTATCAGTAATTGTTCAAGTTGAACTATGTCACTAGGCCATTGCTCATCGCAATACCAAGGATGAATGCCTAAGGCATAACTGCAATCATATTGCTTCGCTACGGCGCGTTGCTTAGCCCAATGGGCAGCAGATACTCCTGGGATCACTGCATGCAATAAACCCAGTCGCTGCATGTGCAACATTAATATGTCACGCTTTGCATCAAACAAATCAAAATCTAGGTGGATATGGCTGTCAATAACGGGCATCACTGGTGCCTTAGCGTTAAAAGTAATACGATTGACCATACGCTTAAGCCCCCTTTAATGGCTGTCATGCGATGAACACTTGGCTGATGGTTCAATGTCATCAAACATCAGCTTGGATGAAGTGACACCTTGTACTTGAGCTTTCTGCGCCGAACGCGCGTTACTAAACCCTGCTCAGCCAGTATGGCACGCACAACATCGCTGGCTATTTTTGGTAAATCCCATGCGATCGCACCAAGCAATGTAGGTTTGCCACCATGTACATTTCATTTAACGGCTCTCACAACGAGCATGCTTACAATAAGGGGGTTAAATGACACGACTAAAACCACTCTATTTTAGACAAAAAAAAAGCAGACGGATCTGCTTTTTTTTATCTGCAATGCTGAGCGCAATGCTATAGAGACAAGCTTGATTAAATCTTAGTTTTCGCGTGTTTTGGCAAACTCAATATCTGGATAACGCTCCATCGACAAGTTGAGATTAACCATAGTCGGTGCGATATAGGTTAAGTTATCGCCACCATCGAGTGCTAAGTTATTACTGCACTTGCGCTTAAAGTCATCCAGCTTTTTGTGATCGTCACAATAAACCCAGCGAGCCGTTGCTACGCTGATCGCTTCGTAAATAGCTTCCACTTTGTATTCGCTTTTTAAGCGCTGTACAACCACCTCAAACTGCAGCACACCGACAGCGCCGACGATTAAATCGTTAGTGTCTAAGGGTCTAAACACCTGTACGGCCCCCTCTTCTGACAGCTGCACTAAGCCTTTTAGCAGTTGCTTTTGTTTTAATGGATCTTTTAAACGAATTCGGCGGAACATTTCCGGGGCAAAATTAGGGATACCGGTATAGCGAAATTTATCACCTTGAGTAAAGGTATCACCGATTCGAATCGTACCGTGGTTATGCAAGCCTATGATGTCGCCAGGATAAGCCGCCTCGGCGCGATTACGATCTCCTGCCATAAAGGTCAAAGCATCACTGACATTGACATCTTTACCTATACGCACATGATGCATCTTCATGCCTTGCTCGTAACGTCCAGTACAGATACGCATAAAGGCCACACGGTCACGATGTTTAGGGTCCATGTTGGCTTGAATCTTAAACACAAAACCACTGAACTTTGGCTCTTCAGGCTCCATGACTCTGACATCGGTTTCGCGCGCTTGTGGACGCGGTGCCCATTGCACGATACCGTCAAGAATATGGTCAACACCAAAGTTACCCAATGCGGTACCAAAGAAAACCGGAGTCAGTTCACCTTTTAGAAAGGCATCTAAATCAAACTCATTAGAGGCGCCTAAAACGAGTTCCATCTCATCACGGATCTCTTGCGCATAGCTGCCAATGGCTTGGTCTAGCTCAGGATTATTTAACCCTTTAATGATCTGTGAATCTTGAATCGTATGTCCCATACCATTTTGATACAGGATCACCTCATCACGCAACAGGTGATAGACCCCTTTAAACTCTTTACCTGCGCCAATGGGCCAAGTGATCGGGGCGCAAGCAATATTGAGTACATTTTCTACTTCGTCCATCAACTCAATCGGATCTCGAATATCACGGTCGAGCTTGTTCATGAAGGTGACAATCGGCGTGTCACGTAGACGCGTCACTTCCATTAATTTGATGGTACGTTGCTCAACACCTTTAGCTGAATCGATCACCATCAAACAAGAGTCAACGGCGGTCAATGTACGGTAAGTATCTTCCGAAAAGTCTTCGTGACCTGGGGTATCAAGCAGGTTAACCAAGGCGTCACGATAAGGAAATTGCATCACAGAGGTGGTAATGGAAATACCACGATCTTTTTCCATTTCCATCCAGTCTGATTTAGCATGCTGGCCTGATTTTTTGCCTTTTACCGTACCGGCTTTTTGCAAAGCGTTGCCGAACAGCAATACCTTTTCAGTAATGGTAGTCTTACCGGCATCGGGGTGAGAGATAATAGCGAATGTTCTTCGCTTATTGATTTCGTTAAGGAAAGTCTGGTCAGCCATTAAAAGTTCTTTTTTAGTTGGTACACGAACCGAGCACGCGTTACTGTAACCCATGGGGCGACTGCGTTAACCAATTCGTTAGGTGAATAATCATTGGCGCCTATTTTCACCGATTTAGGCGTTATAAACAATCAATGCGGTGCAGATAGATGGGGCTTTTTTACTAAAACCTAAGATCAAGATGTGAAGTTTAGTGTGACACTAACACTAAACTTCAATCATAAAGACATAAATCTAACGTCATATTACCTAAAGAAATAATGCGATAAGATATTTATTGCTTGGTATATGACTTATCAACCATTTGAAAATAAAGGTTATTATAAAGTAACCTCACTTTTTTTCGGTTACAAGAGCAATGATAAGACATTGAACAAATAATCATTCTTCCAGCCAAAACAATATAATTGATCTCATTAGAATAATCACTCTTGGTTTAAGCTTTGGCTGATTTTAGCTAACTCAACTCTGGCATATCTATGTTCGACAAAATCATAAATATTGGTGGCCAGCGCTAAACGAAAGTAATTAGCCGCATCATTATAGCGCTGCTGCTGTTGTGCCACTTTGGCAATATAAAAATAAGCTTCACATAGTCGCTCAGCATATTCATTAGGGTGTGTTAACCCCTGCTTGGCTAAATCAAACACTTGTTCTCGGCTAGCATCACCTAAGTAATAGTCAATTATAATCGTCGACCAAGCACTATCTGCCAATTTATGACGGTGGGCCCGTAAATGCTTTTGTGCGCGTTCAATATCGATTTTAGCTTCAATTATGTATAACCATAATGCACGGTAACCATCTTGCTCATCACCATCATAAAAGCTCTGCATATCACTTAGCGCTAACTCATTACGTTCGCCGTAGTAGAGTGCAATACCGCGATTTAAATAGGCATAGTCGTAATCGGGGGAAAGATCTAATACGGCATCGAAAGCTTCATAGGCACTCTCAAACTCACCTTCTTGAGTATAATAAATACCAAGAAAATTATAGGCATCGGCTAAATTTGGCTGTAGTTTTAACGCTTGATGAAAATCAATACGGCTTAAAATGCGTAACCCAACACTGTCGTAAATGACACCACGATCATAATGAAAGCGAGCGCGTTGCTCTACGGTCAATTCAGCTGAAGCTAAGATGTCATTTAGGCGGGCAAGGGTCACTTCTAACTTATAATCGGGCATCACTGGTGCAACAATCAGTTGGCCCTGCTCTGCATTTTGTCCTAATTGAGTCGATACACATCCTGTAAGCAGTATACTCAGAGCAGCCATCACCGCGACTGTAGTTGTACGCAATTGATAAGTCATCCATTTAACCTTATTTGCTTCGCTAATAGCCTCAATCATAGCAATCCCTAATAGCAACGGCTATCTGCATTTTAAAAATTCCAATAAAAAAGGAGACCTAAAGGTCTCCTTTAATTAGAAGGCGAAAAATTACTCGCTAGCAGCTTCCGCTTTAGGTTGCGCTTCTTTCATTGAAAGACGCACACGACCTTGGCGATCGACTTCCATTACCTTCACTTTTACATCTTGACCGACTTCAAGGAAGTCAGACACATTCGCTACACGCTCTTCAGCGATTTGAGAAATATGTACTAGGCCATCTTTACCAGGAAGAATGGTAACAAACGCACCAAAATCAACAATACGTACCACTTTACCGTTATATACAGTGCCCACTTCAACTTCAGCAGTGATCTCTTGAATACGACGAATCGCCTCTTGAGTCGCTTCACCATTTGACGATGCGATCTTAACAGTACCATCATCTTCAAGCTCGATAGTCGTGCCGGTCTCTTCGGTTAGCGCACGGATAGTTGCACCACCTTTACCAATCACGTCACGGATCTTCTCAGGGTTGATCTTGATAGTAGTAATACGTGGTGCGTGATCAGAGATATCGTCACGATGTGAACCAATGGCTTGGTCCATCACATTGAGGATATGTACACGAGCGCCATAAGCTTGTTGCAATGCAATTTGCATGATCTCTTGTGTGATACCTTCAATCTTGATATCCATCTGTAATGCCGTGATACCGTCACGAGTACCCGCCACTTTAAAGTCCATGTCACCTAAGTGATCTTCATCGCCTAGAATGTCAGAAAGTACGACGAAATTATCACCTTCTTTAACAAGACCCATAGCAATACCTGCAACAGACGTCTTGATCGGAACACCCGCATCCATTAACGCTAACGAGGTACCACAAACAGAAGCCATTGAACTTGAACCGTTAGATTCAGTGATTTCTGATACGACACGAACACTGTATGGGAACTCTTCAGCAGATGGCATAACCGCATTAATACCACGCCATGCTAGCTTACCGTGACCAATTTCACGACGCTTTGGTGAACCAACCATGCCTGTTTCACCAACAGAGTATGGAGGGAAGTTGTAATGCAACATAAAGCGATTAGTGTATTCGCCCATGATGCTATCAACTTTCTGCGCATCGCGCTCGGTACCTAAGGTACAGGTTACTAATGCCTGAGTTTCACCACGTGTAAACAGTGCACTACCGTGAGTACGTGGCAATACGCCAGCCATCACGCTAAGCGCACGTACCATATCAGGTTCGCGACCATCGATACGTGGGTTACCAGCGATAATACGGTTACGTACGACACTCTTTTCTAAGCTGCCCAGTAACTTGTCGAGCTCACGTAAATCAACATTAGCATCTTCTTCAACTAACTTAGCAACGGTCGCTTCTTTTAATGCACTAACGGCATCACGACGTTCATGCTTAGCAGTGATTTGGTATGCCGCAGTCATATCCGCTTCGGCCAATACCTTAATCTTCGCCACTAAGCCTTCGTCCGCTTTTGGCGCAGTCCAATCCCAGTCAGGCTTACCAGCTTCTGCTTTTAGCTCGCGAATCGCATCGATAACTAATTGCTGTTGTTGGTGACCATAAACCACACCACCTAACATAACTTCTTCTGGTAATGCATCGGCTTCTGATTCAACCATCAGAACGGCACCTTGAGTACCAGCAACAATCAAATCAAGTTGGCTATCAGCAAGTTGACTCACATCAGGGTTTAATACGTACTCGCCGTTGATATAACCAACACGAGCAGCACCCAAAGGACCATTGAACGGCAGGCCAGAGATAGCTAATGCCGCAGAGGTACCAATCATAGAAATAACATCAGGATTGATTTCAGGATCGACAGAAAGCACTGTGATAATTACCTGAACTTCATTCTTGAAGCCATTTGGAAATAGTGGACGGATTGGACGGTCAATAAGACGTGCAATCAGTGTTTCGTTTTCAGATGGACGACCTTCACGCTTGAAAAATCCACCAGGGATCTTACCTGCTGCGTATGTCTTTTCCTGATAATTAACGGTTAGCGGGAAAAAGTCACGACCTGGCTCTTCAGCTTTCTTTCCGACAACAGTGACCAGTACTGTTGTATCACCCATACTTGCTAAAACAGCAGCGTCAGCTTGACGTGCAATAACCCCAGTCTCTAATGTGACTGTATGTTGACCATATTCAAAACTTTTTACGATTGGATTCACGTGAACCATTCCTTAATTTAATAACCTTATTTTCCCGTGTAAGTATACTTCAAGTCTATTCAATAGATAAAGAGCACATGTGGATGACAAAGCTTAATCTTTTCTCTAAAGTGGCAAGATTAAGTGGTTTTCTGCAATCTCTAGCGGCTTTTTTTGTAATATACTGTAAAGAGTCGCCAAAATAGGAATGGCAAATGAGCGCGAGTTTCAAGTCATTAACATGGAAACAGACAACCTTAGTGGTATTTTCGGCGCTTTTTTTTGCCATTGCCATCTTCATTGTCGAAATTGCACTCGTCAGCGTTTCGGCCAGACAACAATTGATCGAAGCGCAATTTGAACTACTCAATTCTGTTGAGCAGCCTGCCGCAAATGCAGTATGGGCTCTGGACGACCACTTGGCCAAGCAAACCTTAACGGGTGTATTAAAGGTCGAACATGTCGCACAAGCCAGTATACAACTTGAAGACGGCATACAATTTGTCACCATGGCCAATACGCCAAGCGACAGAGGTATCATAGGTCTACTTAGTCAAAGACTGTTTAGTGACCTAAAACAAACATCACGGACATTACACCGTCCCTCAACATCCGATGTTGCCATATCACCAGAAATTATCGGCACCTTGATTGTTGGTTATAACACTCAAGAATTAACCGACTCACTGCTGTCACAGCTTAAATTTAGCTTCTTGGCCACTTTACTAAGGGCGCTGTTGGTAACTTTGGTACTATCGGTACTGTTTCATCGTTTTTTAACTAAACCAATAGCGCAAATAAGCGAAGCGATTGATAAGATTGATCCCGAATCCCCCGATGAAAACTTATTGCCAATGTCACCTGAGCATAAGGATGATGAACTAGGTTTAGTCACCTCTAAATTTAACCAAATCCTCATTCAGTTTGGTCAGACTCAAAATAAACTCCGTAAAATGGCGACACGTGATCCGCTTACGGGGCTTTCTAACCGCACCTTATTACTCGAAACAATCGCCATATCGATACAGCGTGCGCGCGTTCATCAACAAGCTTTTAGCCTACTCTTCATCGATCTGGACCGCTTTAAAAACATTAACGATTCTCTGGGACACGCCATGGGGGATCAATTCCTCGCCAGAATCGCTAGAGTCTTAGAGCGAGCGATTGGTGACACAGGCACGGTCGCAAGGCTCGGTGGTGATGAATTTGTTATTTTAGCCAATGAAGCTCATACACCAGATCAAGCCGCAGATATAGTCGACAAACTGTTAATGGAACTCAACCTCCCACTGCAACTTAACGAGCACACTATCCATCCTGCGGCATCTGTGGGTATCGCACTATACCCAGATGATGGCTTAACCGCCGAAGACTTGATCCGCCATGCCGATATTGCCATGTATAGCGCCAAAGCAGCCGGAACAAATCAGTGGGCATTCTTTAAGCAGCAAATGACTGAGCGCGCCGCAGTAAGGCTAAGAACAGAAGCCTCATTACATGATGCCTTTAAAAACAATGAGTTTTTATTGCACTTTCAACCCAAGTTTAATATTAAAACCGGTGAGGTTGTCGCCTGTGAAGCGCTAATTCGTTGGAAAAAAGAGGGACGCCTGATCAGCCCTATGGCATTTATTCCCATCGCGGAGGAAACTGGCATCATCATTCCAATAGGGCGCTGGGTTATAGAAGAAGCCTGTAAAACCCTCAAGCATTGGCAACGACGCTACAACGTAGCATTACCAATAGCCGTCAATGTGGCCTCACAGCAGTTTGCAGACCCCAGTTTAGTACCCGATATTAAACAGCTCGCCTTGAGGTACCAAATAGAGCCACATTTACTTGAGTTTGAGATCACCGAAACATCATTGATGAATGATATTGAATTAGCCATCAATAAACTTGAGCAGCTAAAGTCGGCTGGTTTTAGTATCGCTGTAGATGACTTTGGTATCGGTTACTCATCTTTGTCTTACCTCAAGCATCTGCCGATCACCACCATGAAAATCGATCGCTGCTTCGTAAATGACTTGCCACACGAAAGTCCGATAGCCTCGACAATTTTAATGTTAGGCCAGCAACTTAATTTACACATTGTGGCCGAGGGCATTGAAAATGAGGCCCAATTAAATTGGTTAAAGCAGATGGATTGTGAAATTGGTCAGGGATTCTATTACAGTCAACCGCTGCCATTAGATGAATTTGAAGCTAAGTATATTGCGCCAAACACCGCAACGATTAGTCAGATATAAACCAAAGAACAAGAGAAATAAGTAGCGAATATATCGTCTACATTTTTAATTAAGTTTGCTGAAATATAAGCAAAAAAAAGGAGGCTAAGCCTCCTTTATTTACTACCATACACTAATGTAATATTAGCGACGTAGACCTAGCTTTTTGATCAGTTCTTGGTAGCGAACGTTTTCAGTGCGCTTAAGGTAAGCAAGAAGCTTACGACGTGAGCTAACCATACGAAGCAAACCACGACGTGAGTGATGATCATGGATGTGCTCTTTGAAGTGACCTTGCAGATGGTTGATCTGTGCAGTCAAAAGGGCTACTTGAACTTCAGTTGAACCTGAATCATTCTCACAACGACCGAAATCAGCCAAAATTTGTGCTTTTACTTCTGTACTTAGTGACATTTTTATCTCCAAAAATAATATAAATACTTTAGCCGATCACTAACTCAGCCAAAGAGAGCGCGATATAGTAACGATTTTAGCCATCACTTGCAAGCATTAAGCCTGCTCATCACGTAAAACAATCAGGCGCTTGGGCGCTAGCAAACCGTCATCATTCATTTCACCAATACCAACAAATTTGTGCCCATCACCAATGGTAATTCTCACTAATTGGTCAATAGGTAAATTGGCTACCTGGACCGGATTACCATTCATGAGGTAATGCGCCAACTCACTAGATACATTGATCTCTTTAAAGCTACTAACCGCGGTATCCATTGGTAGCAATAACGGGTCGAGTAGCTCTTTCGGTGGGCGCTGCTCACTCTCAGCCTGGGCTAATAGCGCCTCTAGCTGCTCAAGAGTGACCATTTTGTCATAAGGGTAACCTGCCACACCGGTGCGGCGCAGCATGATGACATGGGCCCCGCAACCGAGCATTTCGCCTAAATCATCGGTAATTGTGCGAATGTAGGTACCTTTAGAACAATGGATCTCCAAGGTTAACTCATCACCATCTAGCTTAATAAAATTAAGCTCATATACGGTTATAGGCCTTGCCTCTCTAGGCACTTCAATCCCTTCACGCGCATACTTGTACAATGGTTGACCTTGATACTTCAATGCCGAAAACATTGAAGGCACTTGCATGGTCTCACCGCGAAAAGACGCTAACGCCTCTTCAAGTTGTGCCTGAGTAAAATTGAGTGGGCGCGTTTGCACCACTTCACCATCAGAGTCACTGGTATCGGTGCGTACACCCAGTTTCGCAGTGACTAAATAACGCTTATCAGCATCAAGTAAGTGCTGCGAAAACTTGGTCGCTTCACCAAGGCAGATGGGTAACATACCCGTGGCTAATGGATCCAAAGCACCGGTATGTCCGGCCTTAGCGGCATTGTATATGCGCTTAACACGCTGCAATGCAAAATTGGAGCTCATCCCAGTGTCTTTATCGAGTAGCACTATGCCGTCGATAAACCGACCTTTAGGTTTACGCGCCATTACTTATCACCTTGCTCAAGTTCATCTGTGTCTGTTGCATCAGAGCCATGCTCTTTCGCTTTAGCCTGATCAGAGCTGATCACTTGGCTAACCAAGTTAGACATGCGCATACCTTCAACCAAGGATGCATCATAGATAAATCGAATTTCAGGCATCACACGCAGCTTCATACGGCCAGCGACCAATGAACGAACATACCCAGCGGCGGTTTCTAATGCAGCAAGCTTCTCCTCCACCACAGCTTTGTCCTCTTCAAAGAAGGTAACATAGACTTTGGCGTAACTGAGATCGCGAGACACATCGACGTCATTAACGGTAACCATACCAATACGCGGATCTTTAATATCACGCTGTAACACTTGAGCAAGCTCTTGCTGAAGCTGCTGAGCAATACGACGAGTACGACTAAATTCTTTTGCCATAATTATTGCCATCTCTTAACTAAAAAAGGCGGCTTGCGCCGCCCCTTTTTGATTATAAGGTTCGAGCGATTTCGATCGTTTCGAAGACCTCTATCTGATCGCCAACTCTGACGTCATTATAGTTCTTCACACCGATACCACACTCCATGCCACTACGCACTTCGCTAACATCATCTTTAAAGCGACGCAGTGACTCAAGTTCACCTTCGTAAATAACCACGTTATCACGCAGTACACGAATTGGCGCGCTACGCTTGATGGTACCTTCGGTAACCATACAACCAGCAATTGCACCAATCTTAGGCGACTTAAACACATCACGAACTTCAGCAAGACCAATGATCTCTTGCTTAAATTCTGGCGCTAACATGCCGCCCATTGCAGCGCGAACTTCATCGATAAGATGATAGATAACGCTGTAATAACGTAGGTCAACACTTTCGCTGTCGATAGTCTTACGCGCTTGTGCATCGGCACGAACGTTAAAGCCAACCATAATCGCGTTAGATGCTGCAGCAAGTGATGCGTCAGTCTCGGTCAATCCACCTACACCGCTAGCAATGATGTTAACTTTAACTTCATCGGTAGACAGCTTGTTAAGTGAATCAGAAATCGCTTCGAGTGAACCTTGTACATCGGCCTTAAGCACGATGTTAAGCTCCTGAACTTCGCCTTCTGTCATGTTAGCAAACATGTTTTCAAGCTTAGACTTCTGCTGACGAGCAAGTTTCACATCGCGGAACTTACCTTGACGGTACAGTGCAACTTCACGCGCTTTACGCTCATCACGTACAACGGTTGCTTCGTCACCAGCTGATGGTACACCTGACAAACCTAAGATCTCGACAGGAATCGATGGACCCGCTTCAGTGATAGCATTACCGTTTTCATCTTTCATCGCACGGACTTTACCGTACTCAAGACCACACAGAACAACATCACCTTGTCTTAGGGTACCTTCTTGAACCAGTACTGTAGCCACAGGGCCACGGCCTTTATCAAGTTTAGATTCCACAACAACACCAGCTGCCATACCTTCACGAACCGCTTTAAGCTCTAATACTTCGGCTTCAAGTAAGATCCCTTCAAGTAATTCGTCGATACCTTCACCTGTCTTAGCTGACACGTGACAGAACATGTTGTTTCCGCCCCAATCTTCAGACATTACGCCGTGCTGAGATAACTCAGACTTAACGCGATCAGGATCAGCCTCTGGCTTATCAATTTTGTTCACTGCAACGATAAGCGGAACGCCGCCGGCTTTAGCGTGTTGAATCGCTTCAATCGTTTGTGGCATCACACCATCATCTGCTGCAACCACCAAAATAACAATATCGGTTGCCTTAGCACCACGAGCACGCATAGCGGTAAACGCCGCGTGACCCGGAGTATCCAAGAAAGTGATCATGCCGTTTTCAGTTTCAACGTGGTAAGCACCGATATGCTGGGTAATACCACCCGCTTCACCTGAGGCCACTTTCGCACGACGAATATAATCGAGTAACGATGTTTTACCGTGGTCAACGTGACCCATAATGGTGACAACTGGCGCACGAGGCTCTAGCTTAACGTTTCCATCACGATCAGCAAGTACTTGATGCTCTAGCTCGTTTTCACGAGTCAGCACAACCTTGTGGCCCATCTCTTCGGCAACCATCTGCGCAGTTTCTTGATCAAGCACTTGGTTAATCGTAACCATAGAGCCCATCTTCATCATCTGCTTGATGATCTCTGTGGCCTTAACGGCCATCTTCTGAGCTAACTCAGCAACCGTTACCGTTTCGCCAATGCTGACATCACGGCTAACAGCAGCGACAGGCTTGTTAAAGCCATGGTCCATTGACTCTGGAGCGTTACGCTGATTACGGCCATTACGGTCACGTCCGCCACGGGTATCTTTACCGCCACGCTTCTTATTCGTAGCAGCCTTACCGCCAGCAGGTTTACGTGCACGACGACCACGTTTTTCCGCATTCATATCGGCAGTATCTTCTGCCGCACGCGCTTCGGTAGACGTAGTGACGTGATGATCAGCACTTTTTTCAGATTCTTTACGCAGACGTTCTTCTTCCGCCCAACGCTTCTCGTTTTCTTCAGCTAAACGACGAGCTTCATCCGCTGCCGCTTTGGCTTCTTCATCGAGCTTTTGTTTTGCTGCTGCTTCTTTTGCTGCTAACAAACGCGCTTCTTCAAGTTTGGCTGCTTTCTCTTCAGCAGTTTCTGCAACTGCAGGCTTAGCTTCAGCGGCTTTTTTAGCTTTGGCTTCTGCTTCGGCCTTAGCTTTTGCCGCTGCATCGGCCTTAGCTTTAGCTTCTGCTGCCGCTTTGGCCTTAGCTTCTGCTTCTGCTGCAGCTTGAGCTTCAGCTTCTGCCTTGGCTTTAGCTTCTGCTTCTGCCTCTACAGCTGGATCGCGCTTAACAAAAGTACGTTTCTTACGTACTTCGACTTTCACGTCTTTAGATTGACCGCCACTGCCTGCAACACTGAGTGTTGAGACAGATTTACGCTGTAATGTCATCTTGGTTGGCGCTGCATCGCCACCATGCTGTTTCTTCAAAAAGTCCAGCAGTTGCTGCTTTTCTTGTTCTGAAACAGTATCGCTTTTACTTTTCTTAATACCAGCCTCGGAAAACTGCTCAACTAAACGTTCAGCACTCTTGCCAACTTCTACGGCCAGTTTTTCTACTGTAGTTTCTGCCATCTGTAAAATCCCCTCTGTTGATCGACTTATGCTTCTTCGCCAAACCAACAGATATTGCGGGCTGCCATGATGAGCTCACCAGCCTTTTGTTCTGTTAATTCTTCAATCTCGATCAAATCATCAATGCCTTGTTCGGCTAAATCTTCAAGCGTAATTACGCCTTTACTTGCCAGCACATACGCCAAATGACGCTCTAAACCTTCTAAGGCAAGTAAATCTTCGCTCGGCTCAGCACCATCGAGTGCTTCTTCGGACGCCAGAGCCCGTGTAGAGATAGCGGCTTTCGCACGTTCTCTCAATGATTCAACGATATCTTCGTCGAATCCGTCGATGTCCAGTAGCTCAGTTTCAGGTACATAAGCAATCTCCTCTAATGAAGTAAAACCTTCATCAGCAAGAACCTGAGCAAAATCTTCATCGACATCCAATGCGCTAACAAACAAGTTAACCACCTTCGCACTTTCTGCTTGGTGTTTAGCTTGCATATCAGCCACTGTCATTACGTTTAGCTCCCATCCCGATAACTGGGTTGCTAGACGTACGTTTTGACCGTTACGGCCAATAGCTTGCGCCAATGAATCTGCTTCAACAGCAATATCCATTGAGTGGTTATCTTCATCAACGATGATAGATGCCACATCTGCTGGTGCCATAGCGTTGATAACAAACTGTGCTGGATTGTCATCCCAAAGCACAATATCAACACGCTCGCCACCTAACTCATTAGAAACGGCTTGAACACGTGCACCACGCATACCAACACATGCACCGATAGGGTCGATACGACGGTCGTTGGATTTAACAGCGATTTTGGCACGAGAACCAGGATCACGAGCAGCTCCCATGATTTCAATCATTTCGTCTGCAATTTCAGGTACTTCAACACGGAACAGCTCCATGAGCATTTCCGGCTTAGTACGTGTTAAAAACAGCTGCGCACCGCGCGCTTCTGGACGTACGGCATATAGCAATGCACGAACACGGTCACCAGGACGGAAGCTTTCACGTGAGATCAAGTCTTCTTTAAATAACACTGCATCAGCATTGTTACCTAAATCAACCACGACACTTTCACGGTTACTCTTCTTCACCACACCGGTGATCAACTCACCTTCTTTCTCGCGAAATTGATCAACGATTTGTGCACGCTCAGCTTCACGCACTTTCTGTACGATCACTTGCTTAGCTGTTTGGGTCGTTATACGGTCAAATACCACAGATTCGATCTCATCTTCGATATAATCACCGACTTGGATCTCTGGGTCCTCGTATTTTGCCGCTTCTAATGTAATTTCACGAAATGGATTTTCTAACGCTTCACCATTATCGTCAACCACCATCCAACGACGGAAAGTTTCATAAGCACCCGTTTTACGGTCGATAGCGACACGAACTTCAATATCGCCTTCATACTTTTTCTTGGTTGCTGTGGCGAGCGCTGTTTCTAACGCTTCAAAAATCTTTTCGCGCGGCACGGCTTTCTCATTTGAAACCGCCTCAGCGACTAGCAGAATCTCTTTATTCATCCTCTTGCCTCGTTCACCTTGAATCCATCAAAACTTAGCGATTAAGTTGCCTTTGCGGATGTTATCCAGGGCAATAATCAGTTCGTTGCCATCGACAGCCAGAGTGAGCATCTGCCCCTCTACACCCACGACGGTACCTTTTAAATTACGACTACCAGCAACAGGCATAGTCAATTGAACCTTTACAGTTTCACCTATGTAGAGCGCATATTGCGCGGCATTAAATAGCGGTCTATCTACACCTGGAGAAGAAACTTCTAATGTGTATTCGGTTGAAATGGGGTCTTCGACATCGAGTACGGCACTGACTTGACGACTCACGTCGGCACAATCGTCAATAAAAATGCCTTTTTCATTGTCGATATAAACACGCAAGATTGAATGTTTACCCGCATGTACGAATTCAATACCCCAAAGACTGTGGCCTAATGCTTCAACTGGTGCGATAAGCATCTGTTCCAGTTTACTTTCTAAAGTTGCCAAGGTTACCCCCCGAAAAACAAAAAAGGGCCTAAAGCCCCAGTATGACATCGCTAAATAGCGACATTTTAAAAGTCCAGATAACAAAAAACCCCGTAATCACGAGGTCATAGCATTCAGAACCTGTAACAGAAATGAAGAGTATCTTCACTACTGGGAAACTGGTTGCGGGGGCCGGATTTGAACCGACGACCTTCGGGTTATGAGCCCGACGAGCTACCAAACTGCTCCACCCCGCGACAACTGCTGCAATTATATGGATAGTGCCCCATATTTGCAATAATAAAGCTGCTTATATCGCGACTTTATTTAACTCAGACCAATGTGATATTAATCTAAATTTGGTGCGGATGGGGGGACTTGAACCCCCACGAGCATAGCTCACCACCCCCTCAAGATGGCGTGTCTACCAATTCCACCACATCCGCATGTGATTGTTACACTTTAACTATCTTGTCTCTATTTAGTTGGTAATGAGGATTACCAAGAGACCTAATAGTCACGTCAATAACATTGACGTCTTGATTTAGCCTATTAAGCTAAAACCTTAGTCAGGAATTTTATCTTCTGACTGAGTTTGGCTTTCAGTTGCATCAGTCACTTGCTCAGTAACTGCAGCAGCGTCTGCACCTAAATCTTTCCACGATTCTTCATTTTTAGCGTGATTTGCACTTAAGTTACCTATGGTTAGACTTAATGCAAAAAATGCAATTGCCAAAATGGCTGTAGAACGTGTTAAAAAATTACCCGATCCTGAAGATCCGAATAATGTTGCTGATGCTCCGGCGCCAAAAGAGGCTCCCATATCAGCACCTTTACCCTGCTGGATTAAGATTAGGCCTACGAGACCTAGTGCAACCAACAAGTATATAACCATTAGAACTTCGTACATATTATGCGCTCATTGCTATCGAACATAAACTTAAAAACTCGGTAGAGTTTAAGCTTGCACCGCCTATCAGTCCACCATCTACATCAGGTTGAGCAAATAGATCTGCTGCATTACTCGGTGTTACGCTACCACCGTACAAAATCCTGATATTCTCTCCAATAAATGGAGACACTTCAGAGAGACGCTTGCGTATAAACGCATGAACTTCTTGTGCCTGCTCTGGCGTAGCGCTCTTACCCGTTCCTACTGCCCATAAGGGTTCGTAGGCGATAATCGCGTTATCAAAAGCCATGGTACCATTTTTTTCAATGACTATGTCTAGCTCTTCAGCAATCACTTCAAAAGTGCGTCTTGCTTCACGAGCTGGACCTGACTCACCAACACATAAGATTGGGGTCAAACCGTGCTTTTGAGCTGCAGCAAATTTCTCTGCTACGATATCACTAGTTTCGCCGTACATACGACGACGTTCGGAGTGACCGATAATAACATATCGACATCCTGAATCTTTTAGCATTTGCCCTGACACTTCACCAGTATAAGCACCGAAGTCATGCTGACTTACGTTTTGTGCGCCCATTCTGACTAGACAACCATTTAAGGCTTCTTTATTAGCATCAAGCTGCTGCCGTACACTTTCAAGAAATATACTTGGCGGACATAAGACTACTTCCGCAGAATCGTTTTGAAGCTTGGTAGCGAATTTATTAAATAGCTCTTGCGCGAGTTGCGCTGTGCCATTCATTTTCCAGTTACCAGCGACCATTGGGCGTCTTAGTGCCATCACTGTCTCCTTCTGAAAGCGGCGTGAATAATAGCGAACCACTTGTTAACTTACAATACCTAAATAGCGAATTTTTGCTATAAACGTACCGCTCGGCTACTTTTTACCCTTAACGGATGGTAAACGAACAGGATTTAACCTTAAAAGATTAAATCCTGTTGATCTTACGCGTAAAAACTAATTAGACCAATGCCCTGATAGCATCGGCAATCCTATTTGCGTGACGAGTCACATCACTGGCAACATCTCCCTCAACCATCACACGGATCAACGGCTCAGTTCCCGACTTACGTAACAATACCCGACCGCGATCGCCCAGTCGTTTCTCAACCTCAGTTTTAGCCGCTAACACGCTATCGGCTTTGAGTGGATCATGGCTGCCTTCAAAACGCACATTAACCAAAACTTGTGGTAGCATTTTAATGCCTTCGGTCAGCTCTTCCAACGTCGCTTGCTTACGGCACATTGCTGCTAAGACTAAAATACCCGCAATGATACCGTCACCTGTTGTACCGTGATCTAAATTCAAAATATGACCTGAATTTTCGCCGCCAATACGCCACTGGTTCTTCTTCAGCATCTCCATTACATAGCGGTCGCCGACTTTAGAGCGAGCGAAAGCGATGCCTCGCGCCTTAAGGGCAAGATCTAACCCTAGGTTGGACATTAAGGTCCCGACAACGCCCCCTTTAAGTACGCCTCGGTCCTGTGCATCACAGGCCAAAATATACAGGATCTCGTCGCCATCGATCACCTTACCATGACGATTGACCATCATGATGCGATCGCCATCGCCATCGAGTGCAATACCTAGATCGGCTTGTTCTGCGATGACAGTTTCACGGATCTTACCCATTGCAGTAGCGCCTACCTCATGGTTGATATTGGTACCATTAGGCGATGCGCCAATTACAACGACATCGGCGCCAAGCTCACGAAAAACATTAGGGGCAATATGATAGGTGGCGCCATGAGCACAATCGACCACAATTTTGAGCCCTTTGAGGGTATGTTCGGCGGGGAAATTGCCTTTACAATATTCAATATATCGACCGGGGGCATCTTCGATGCGTGAGACTTTACCTAGTAGATGAGATTCAACACAGACAAGTGGCTTTTCTAGTTCAGCTTCAATCTCAAGCTCAATGGCATCGTCTAATTTACTACCATCATTGGAAAAGAATTTAATACCGTTATCGTAATAGGGGTTATGCGACGCACTGATCACTACGCCCGCTTCTGCTCTAAAGGTACGGGTTAAATAAGCGACCGCAGGTGTTGGCATAGGTCCCATTAGCATCACGTTTAATCCGGCAGCAGATAGACCCGCTTCCATCGCTGATTCAAATAGGTAACCTGAAATTCGCGTATCCTTACCGATAATCACCTTATTGGTACCAGAGCGCGATAATACCCTACCCGCTGCCCAGCCCAGCTTTAATGCCAATTCAGGCGTCATTTTGCCTGAGCCGACCTTGCCTCTAATGCCATCGGTGCCAAAAAACTTTCTCACAATATTAACCCCTTGAGTCCTTTCTTAGGACTTCATTTTTTACAATGTGTACTGATAAGCATGACTGACTAAGCGACCCCAAAGTGCCGACACTTAACCACAAATGCTGTATTTTATCGCTTATCTAGCTCACTTACAGTGTTTTATAGTGCTCCATTGCCTGCATAACGGCAATCATGTCCATAGTCTCTTTTACATCATGCACTCGAAGAATATGTGCACCGCGCTGAAGACTCAACATACCGGCGGCTAAACTGCCAGCTAATCGCTGCTCGACATTTGCTGATAATAATTGGCCGATCATACTCTTACGCGATAACCCTATCAGCAGTGGCAATTCAAAATGCTTAAACTCAGCCAAACGATGCAGTAACTCGTAATTGTGTGCCAAGCTTTTTCCGAACCCGAAACCTGGATCTAGAATAATGTGTGAGCGAGGTATTGAAGCATCAATACAGGCTTGAATACGTTCAACAAAAAATTGAGTAACATCAGCAATAACATCATTATATTGAGGCTGTTCTTGCATAGTACGAGGCTGACCTTGCATATGCATTAAACAAACAGGAACGCCTAGGGCTGCAGCCGTTGTTAACGCGCCCGGTTCTTGCAGTGCCCTGACATCATTAATAAGATCTGCTCCAGCTTTAACCCCCTGCGCCATCACCTGCGCTTTACTGGTATCGATAGATATCCATACCTCGTGACGGGCATGAATATATTCTACCAGTGGGATCACTCTATCTAGCTCTTCTTGTAAAGAAACCTCTACCGCACCAGGGCGGGTAGACTCGCCGCCAATATCAATAATGTCGGCACCAGCAGCAATCATCTGCTCGGCATGCTGGCAAGCGTGTTCAAAATGCGAGTAGCTGCCGCCATCAGAAAAAGAATCTGGTGTGGTATTTAATATCCCCATGACTCTAGGTTGGCTTAAATCTAATGTTTTCTGTCTACTAACTAATTGCAAAAGAGGATCCTCGACATTATGACTATTTTACGCTGAGCAATATTAACCTGTACTGTCAATAAGGCTCAATAAGTTGCACCTCAAGCATAAAAAATTGAAATATCGCTAAAAAATAAATTGAATTTCAATGTGGCATCTAGCAAATGCCAATAGCCTCATACTCAAAACAGTCTGCTTAACTGCTGGCTAACAAACCTATCTCAAAAAGGTTTCTCACATTATGCCTTAAAACAAGAAAACCCCTTACGGGGTTCTCTTTTAGTAGCGATATAATATTAATAGGCTAACTTATTTGGTCACAGGAGACTCATCACCATCTTTAACGTCACCTTGATCAGTCACATCCTTTGGCGTTACCGCATCATCTTGGACATCTGAAGAGCTAGCATCACCTGTCGCGGTATTGGTGTCACTGGCGGACTTTTTGCCACCTTTATCACCACCATTGCTACCATTCTCATCCAAGTTCCAATCGGCAGGCTGACGCACTTCACGACGTGCCATTAGATCTTCTATTTGAGCCGAATCAATGGTTTCATACTTCATTAACGCATCTTTCATGGCATGAAGAATGTCCATGTTATCAGTCAAGAATTTTTTAGCTCTGTCGTAATTAGAATCGATCAGCATCTTGACTTCATCATCGATGATTTTTGCGGTCTCATCTGACATATGTTGCGATTTACCCATGCTGCGACCTAAGAACACTTCGTTCTCATCTTCAGCATACAGTACAGGCCCCAACTTTTCTGAGAACCCCCACTGAGTCACCATGTTACGAGCGATAGACGTTGCATACTTAATGTCTTGCGATGCACCAGTAGAAACTCGCTCACTACCATAAATCAACTCTTCAGCAAGACGTCCGCCGTAGGCGACCGAAATCTGACTTTCAAGCTTTCTGCGGCTCTGACTTATGGCATCGGCTTCTGGCAAGAAGAAAGTCACACCTAACGCACGGCCACGTGGAATGATAGTCACCTTGTGCACAGGATCATGCTCAGGCACTAAACAACCCACAATCGCGTGGCCTGCTTCATGGTAAGCAGTCATTTCTTTCTCTTCTTCCGACATCACCATAGTGCGACGCTCCGCGCCCATCATGATTTTATCTTTGGCACTTTCAAACTCTTCCATGCCCACCACTCGGCGGTTATTACGGGCAGCAAACAATGCCGCTTCGTTCACCAAGTTGGCCAGATCAGCACCAGAGAAACCAGGTGTACCACGGGCAATCACGCTGGCTTTAACATCGTCAGCCAGAGGCACTTTACGCATATGCACTTTAAGAATTTGCTCACGACCACGTACATCAGGTAAGCCTACGACCACCTGACGGTCAAAACGACCTGGACGCAGCAGTGCAGCATCGAGCACATCTGGGCGGTTAGTCGCCGCAATAACAATAATACCTTCGTTACCCTCGAAACCGTCCATTTCAACCAACATCTGGTTTAGTGTTTGCTCACGCTCATCGTGCCCACCACCGACACCCGCGCCGCGCTGGCGACCAACGGCATCAATCTCATCGATAAAGATGATACAAGGCGCTGACTTTTTAGCCTGTTCAAACATGTCACGCACACGTGATGCACCGACACCCACAAACATCTCTACGAAATCAGAACCTGAAATAGTAAAGAAGGGGACTTTAGCCTCACCAGCAATCGCTTTAGCCAGTAATGTTTTACCTGTACCTGGAGGGCCGACAAGTAAAACACCTGTTGGAATGCGACCGCCTAGCTTTTGGAATTTAGTGGGCTCTCTAAGGTAATCGACCAGCTCTTTAACGTCTTCTTTGGCTTCGTCACAACCTGCAACATCGCCAAACGTCGTCTTAATCTGATCTTCACTCATCAATTTGGCTTTACTCTTACCAAATGACATCGCGCCCTTACCGCCACCGCCTTGCATCTGGCGCATGAAGAAAATCCATACCCCGATGAGCAGTAACATAGGGAACCAAGAGATAAATATCTGAGTTAAGAAGCCAGATTCTTCCGCTTCTTGCCCCTTCATTATCACCCCTTTGCGATCAAGATCATTAATCAGATCTTGGTCATACATCGGCATAATAGTGGTAAATTTCTCGCCGGTTTTTTTAGTCCCTTCGATAGTACGCTGATCACTTTTTATCTCAACAGTATTAACCTGTCCGGCACGCACATCGTCCAAGAATGTTGAATAATCCATCTTCAACGAATTTGATGAAGAGGGGGAGTAGCCCTGAAACACTGACATCAACACTACGGCGATGACAACCCAGAGAATTAAATTTTTTGCCATATCACTCAAAATTACTAGACCTCATACAGTCTTGCGGTTACTGACGTTAGGTTACTACAACTTGTATCCTGTCGCCACAAGATAGACTTCACGCGAACGCGGTCGCGAAGAGTCTGGCTTACGTGTTTTAACGGTTGTAAATGCTTCTTTAACCGTTTTCATATAATCGTCAAAGCCCTCCCCCTGAAAGACTTTGACCGCGAAACTGCCATTTGGTGCCAACACTTGATGACACATATCTAATGCAAGTTCGACCAAATACATGGCCCGCGGCTGATCGACGCCGCCTGTACCACTCATATTGGGCGCCATATCAGATAGCACGACATCAACTTTAGCATCACCGACACGTTCAAGTAAGGCCTCGAGCACTTTATCTTCTCGAAAGTCTCCTTGTAAAAAATCGACCCCAACGATAGGGTCCATAGGTAAAATGTCACAGGCGATGACTTTACCCTTATCACCAGCCAGTTTAACCGCGATTTGCGACCAACCTCCTGGTGCAGCTCCTAAATCAACCACAGTCATTCCTGGGCGGATTAATTTATCTTTCTGCTGAATTTCTTCAAGTTTAAACGCGGCACGCGAACGTAAGCCCCGTTTTTGCGATAATTTAACATAGTGATCATCGAAATGTTCCTGCATCCAGCGAGAGGAACTTGCTGTTCGTTTTTTACCTGACATTTAAAATCCGTAACAAATATGAGTTACACAAAGGCTATATGAGGGTAGAATAGCGTTTTTTCAACAGTAACTCAGCATAAAGTTGGTAGAAATGAACTTAACAACCAAACAAAAACAGCACTTAAAAGGCTTAGCACATAACTTAAAGCCTGTTGTACAGCTTGGTTCCAATGGTCTGACTGAAGGTGTACTGGCTGAAATTGATAATGCACTCTCTCATCATGAATTAATCAAAGTGAAAGTAGCCTCTGGAGACAGAGAGCTAAAAAATGCAGTCGTTGACGCCATCGTACGCGAAACACAAGCTGAAAAAGTTCAGCTTATCGGTCACGTATTGGTCCTTTTCCGTCAATCTCCAGAAATGAAGATTGCCATTCCTAGAGCAAAGTAAATTCATTTTGCTTAATAAAAAAGCCGCTATTAATTAGCGGCTTTTTTGTATCACCTTGTCGACTAGATATATTCAACTTTGATGATTTCAAAATCACTAGTGCCACCCGGCGTGGTGATTGAGATTTCATCATTGACGTTTTTACCTATCAAACCACGGGCGATAGGTGAACTAACCGACAACAAATTTTGTTTAATGTTGGCTTCATCTTCACCCACAATGCGATAGGTGAATTCTTCTTCGGTATCGATATTTAAGATAGTCACTGTCGTCCCGAAAATCACTCGACCAGTATTTTCCATCTTAGTCACATCGATGATCTGTGCATTAGACAGTTTACCTTCGATGTCACGTACACGCGCTTCACACAAACCTTGCTCTTCGCGGGCCGCATGGTATTCAGCATTTTCTTTCAAATCACCCAGCTCTCTGGCAATGCCGATCGCTTCAGCAATCTTAGGACGCTTATCAAACTTTAAAAAATCTAACTCTTTACGTAGTTGTTCAGCGCCAACTACAGTCATCGGAACCTTATTCATAGGAACGATCGTCTCCTTAAAAACAAAAGCATCCTAGCCAGCCTGGCCCAAGTTTAGGCCACTGACTAAGCAAAATAACGCATGGAATACCCCTATTCTATACCGTGATGCCACTAGATGCTATTGAATCACGCTCAGTTAGTCGTAAGCCCATAAGAACGGTGTTTTTTACTCCGCCTAGCTGAACATATAGCAGGGGCTGCACAGCGTGAATGTAGGCAAACTATGACGAAACAGCAAGAGCCACAAGGGTCATCATTGTAAAATAACCCCATGAAAAAGGCCGCTATCGCGGCCTTTTCTTCGCTCAATAACGCCTTAACCAGTAATACGCTGGTGCAACTCTTGCACCGACGTCACATTGGTACGGTCATCTGCAGCGTGCGCCATGCACGTGGCAAAAGCCGCGTTCAATGTCGTGGTGTAGTTAACCTTATAACGCAATGCACCGCGGCGAAGTTGACGTGAGTCTTCAATCGCTTGGCGACCTTCGGTGGTGTTCACTATGTAGGTGTATTCATCGTTCTTAATGCGATCAAGAATATGAGGACGACCTTCGTGTACCTTGTTAACTAAGCGAGGGTTGATCCCTGCCTCGCCCAGCACCACAGCAGTACCGTGAGTGGCATCAATTTCATAGCCAAGTTCAATCAATTTAGCCGCTAAATCGGCAACACGATTCTTGTCGCTGTTACGCACAGATAATAACGCACGACCAGACTTAGGCACTTCCGATGTCGCACCAAGCTGTGCTTTAGCGTAAGCTTCGGCAAACGTATCACCCACGCCCATCACTTCACCTGTTGAGCGCATTTCTGGGCCAAGCAGAGGATCGACACCGGGGAATTTATTGAACGGCAATACCACTTCTTTCACTGAGTAGAAAGGCGGAATCACTTCTTGAGTAAAGCCTTGCAATGTTAGTGATTGGCCCGCCATCACGCGCGCGGCAATCTTAGCTAACGGCACACCCGTCGCCTTAGAGACGAATGGCACGGTACGTGCTGCGCGAGGGTTAACCTCAATCATGTAGATGTTGTTATCTTGCACCGCAAACTGCACATTCATCAGGCCGACCACACCCAGCTCCATTGCTAGCTTGCCAACCTGCTCGCGCATTTCAGCTTGAATCGCTTGGCTTAGGGTGTATGGTGGCAGTGAACAACCCGAGTCACCAGAGTGAACTCCCGCTTGCTCGATATGCTCCATAATCGCACCAACCACCACGATTTCACCGTCGCAAATAGCGTCGATATCCACTTCAATCGCGTTGTCAAGGAAACGGTCTAGCAGCACAGGCGAGGCATTAGACACGCTAACCGCTTCATTAAAGTAGCGACGCAAATCCTGCTCGTCATAAACAATTTCCATTGCGCGCCCACCCAGTACATAGGATGGACGTACCACGAGCGGATAGCCGATACGCTCGGCGGAAATCACCGCGCCTTCAACCGTGGTTACGGTATCATTTTCAGGCTGTTTCATCTCAAGGCGTTCAATCGCTTGCTGGAAACGTTCGCGGTCTTCGGCTCTGTCGATGGCATCAGGGCTGGTACCAATAATAGGAACCCCAGCGGCTTCTAAATCACGAGCCAACTTAAGTGGCGTTTGGCCACCATACTGGACAATCACCCCTTTGGGCTTTTCGATACGCACTATTTCAAGCACATCTTCAAGGGTTATCGATTCGAAATACAGCCTGTCAGAGGTGTCATAATCGGTTGATACTGTCTCTGGGTTACAGTTGACCATAATGGTTTCATAACCGTCTTCACGCAGTGCTAATGCGGCGTGAACACAACAGTAATCAAACTCAATCCCTTGACCAATACGGTTTGGCCCACCACCAATCACCATGATTTTTTCACGATCTGATGGGTTAGCCTCGCACTCTTCCTCGTAGGTAGAGTACATGTAGGCCGTATCGGTTGAGAACTCTGCGGCACAAGTATCGACGCGCTTGTACACGGGATAGATCTCATGGCGATAGCGCAATTTGCGCATCTCGGCTTCACTGACACCTAACAGCACGGCAAGGCGAGAATCGGCAAACCCTTTACGCTTGAGCTTGTATAAGAAATCCTTATCCATGCCCGACATACCGAGTTCTTTGACTTGCGTCTCTAGCGTCAGTAGCTCTTCAATTTGAATAAGGAACCAAGGATCGATATTGGTCAGCTTAAAAATTTCTTCTAAGCTCAATCCCGCGCGAAATGCATCGCCAATATACCAAATACGGTCTGCACCAGGCTCTTTTAACTCATGTCGAATACGAGACAAGGCATCCTTATCTTGAATATCGATGATAGTGTCTAGACCATTAACGCCCACTTCTAATCCACGCAGCGCTTTTTGCAGCGACTCTTGGAAAGTACGGCCAATCGCCATCACTTCACCCACGGACTTCATCTGGGTAGTTAAACGGTCATTGGCACCGGCAAATTTTTCGAAGTTAAAACGCGGCACTTTAGTGACAACGTAATCGATTGCAGGCTCAAATGAGGCTGGAGTCGCGCCACCAGTAATGTCGTTGCTTAGTTCATCTAGGGTAAAACCAACGGCAAGTTTTGCGGCGATTTTAGCAATGGGGAAACCTGTGGCTTTAGATGCCAATGCCGATGAGCGAGACACCCGAGGGTTCATCTCGATGATCACCATACGGCCATCTTTAGGGTTGATACCAAACTGCACATTTGAGCCACCGGTTTCAACGCCAATTTCACGCAGTACCGCAAGTGATGCATTACGCATCAACTGATACTCTTTATCCGTTAACGTTTGCGCCGGAGCCACTGTAATAGAGTCCCCCGTATGCACGCCCATCGGATCGAAGTTTTCGATTGAACACACGATAATACAGTTATCGTTGCGGTCACGAACCACTTCCATTTCATATTCTTTCCAGCCAATTAACGACTCATCGATAAGCAATTCATTGGTTGGTGAAAGGTCTAGTCCTTGCGAACAGATCTCTTCGAACTCTTCCTTGTTATAGGCGATACCGCCGCCGCTGCCACCCATGGTAAATGAGGGACGAATAATACAAGGGAAACCGACCTCATCGAGCACGCCATAAGCGTCCTCCATGCTACGGGCGATACCGGCACGCGGACATTCAAGACCGATAGCCTTCATTGCCTCATCGAAGCGGCTGCGATCTTCCGCTTTGTCGATAGCATCGGCTGTCGCGCCAATCATCTCGACATTAAATTCACTCAATACACCTTCGCTTTCTAGGCGCAGTGCACAGTTAAGTGCGGTTTGACCACCCATGGTAGGCAAAATGGCGTCTGGACGCTCTTTGGCAATAATATTGCGCACCACTTCCCACTGAATCGGCTCGATATAGGTCGCATCGGCCATTTCAGGGTCGGTCATGATAGTGGCAGGATTCGAGTTAACCAAAATAACTCGGTAACCCTCTTCACGAAGTGCTTTACAGGCCTGAGCGCCCGAGTAATCGAACTCACACGCTTGCCCAATCACAATCGGGCCGGCACCTAAGATTAGAATACTTTTTATATCTGTACGTTTTGGCATTGCTGAAACCTTCTCCCGGACTACTTAGCGTGGTGACGATATTGTTCAATCAACTCAATAAAGTGATCAAACAAGGGGGCCGCATCATGTGGACCTGGACTCGCTTCAGGGTGCCCCTGAAAGCTAAAGGCAGGCTTATCGGTAAGATGGATACCTTGCAACGAACCATCAAATAACGACTTATGCGTCACTCTGATATTATCGGGTAGGCTCGCTTCATCAGCAGCAAAACCGTGGTTTTGGCTGGTGATCATCACGTTGCCGAGTTCGATGTTGCTCACGGGATGGTTAGCACCATGGTGACCAAACTTCATCTTCAAGGTTTTAGCACCGGATGCTAGTGCCAGTAATTGATGCCCTAAGCAGATACCAAATACAGGAACGTCGGTTTTTAAGATATCTTGAATCGCGCTAATGGCGTAATCGCATGGCTCTGGATCGCCTGGACCATTGGATAAAAACACCCCATCAGGATTCATCGCTAACACTTCGCTAGCAGGCGTTTGGGCGGGAACCACAGTCACATCACAACCGCGGTCGACTAACATACGTAAAATATTGCGCTTCACACCATAGTCATAAGCAACGACTTTAAATTTTAGTTCTGCTTCTGGTGTGTCATCCGGCAGACCGCCGACTAAGCGCCAACTGCCACTGCGCCACTGATATTGCGTGTCAGTGGTCACTTCTTTGGCTAAATCCATGCCTTTTAATCCGGGAAAGGCTTTAGCGGCAGCAAGGGCTTTAGCTTCATCCGTATCACCGACGACGATAGCGCCAGCCTGCGCGCCTTTTTCCCTTAAAATACGCGTCAGTTTACGCGTATCAATATCAGCTATGCCGACAACATTATTGGCTTTAAGATAATCACTGAGGGATTGCTGATTTCTGAAGTTACTGGCCATTAGCGGTAAATCTCTAATGACTAATCCGCATGCATGCACAGCATCTGATTCGGTATCTTCACTATTGGTTCCTGTGTTACCAATGTGTGGGTAGGTTAAAGTAACAATTTGACGAGAATAGGATGGATCAGTAAGAATCTCTTGGTAACCAGTCATTGAAGTGTTAAAAACCACTTCTCCTACTGCCAGTCCATCAGCACCAATTGCAGTGCCAGAGAATACGGTTCCATCTTCGAGTACGAGTAAGGCAGACTTTGTCAACGCGACCTCCGAAAAGAGCCAAGCCATTGTATAATAGGGTTTTATTTTACTTTTAAAATACCAATTTCCGCTGAAATACGAAATTTTGACAAATTCCGTCAATTCTATAGGTCAAGTAGCAACTCGTCTATAGGTAGCGGGTAGTTTATTTCAAAAAAAAACGCCATATGGGCGTTTTTTATTAAATACTAATCTTTCAGGCCTAACACCTGCTGCATGTCATAAAGACCCGGATCTTGATCGCCAAGCCAAAATGCGGCGCGCATAGCACCATTGGCAAAGGTCATTCTACTGGATGCTTTATGGGTGATCTCTAAACGCTCACCGATGTCGGCAAACATCGCTGTGTGCTCACCGACTAAATCACCAGCACGGATCGTTGAGAAACCAATGGTCTCGCGCGAACGCTCTTCCATTATGCCCTCGCGGCCATAAACGGCACATTTTTCAAGATCGCGGCCTAGCACATCAGCAATCACCTCGCCCATCTTAAGCGCTGTACCAGAAGGCGCATCCTTCTTGTATCTGTGATGACCTTCGATGATCTCGATATCGGTATAGTCGCCCATCACCTCGGCGGCTAATTCCAACAAACGCCACATCAGATTCACCCCAACAGACATATTGGGCGCCATCACGATAGGCGTGGTTTCGCCATATGCAGCAATCTGCTCTTTTTGAGCATGGTTAAAGCCTGTGGTACCGATAACGATACCCTTACCATTGCGTGCACACCAATCGGTATGTACCACGCTGGCTTCAGGAGAAGTGAAGTCGATCAAAATATCAAAGTCATCGACAGCTTGATCAAGCGAATCGGTGATCGCCACATTCATCGCCCCGACACCAGCAAGCTCACCTGCATCGACACCAATCAGTGTCGAACCGGCACGCTCAATCGCAGCACCTAAAAAGATATTGCTACTCAGTTTGGCCGATTCAATAAGAGTTCGACCCATTCGGCCGCTGCCACCAGTAATAGCGACTCTTACTTGCTCTGTCATCTACCTCTCCCTCAAATCTATATTGCGCTGTTTTACGGTTTATTATTATGTCCAATAGACCACAAAACTCGCTTTAAATACAATACAAAAAAAAGCCTAAGCAATGGCTTAGGCTATTTTTATTAAAGTATATCGAGCAACTCAACTTCGAACACTAACGCCGAGTATGGCGGAATTGATGCACCAGCACCACGCTCGCCGTAAGCTAGGTGATGCGGAACATACAGCTTCCACTTAGACCCAACAGGCATAAGTTGTAGTGCTTCGGTCCAACCGGCAATCACGCCAGATACTGGGAACTCGGCAGGTTGATCACGTAATACTGAACTGTCAAATACGTCACCACCGATAAAAGTACCATGGTAGTGAGTACGAACAGTAGAATCATAAGCAGGCTTATCACCATTACCTTCGGTAATGATCTCATACTGCAGACCAGACTCTAGGGTTACGACACCTTCACGTTGTTGGTTTTGCGCAAGGAAAGTATCACCTTCAGCAGACGCAGCTGCTGCTGCAGCTTCTTGTACCTTCTGAATACGCTGACTAATTTCAGTGAAGGCAGTTTGAAGATCTTGCATAGAAACCGCACTCTCTTTACCGTCAAACGCATCAGATAGACCAACTTGTACAGCTGAAATATCAATACCTTCAAAAGAGTTTGCCGCTAATTGCTCGCCTAGTTGGCGACCGACACCGTAGCTGGCATGCTGTTCAATTGTGGTGAACTTGTCAGACATAATGATAATACTCTCATTTATTCAATTAATTTCGCGGCGGATCCTACCATACTATGCAACAAAAAACTCGCGAATAGCCAATTAGTCACAGCTATTTTTTACCTTAGCTTGGCTTGCCTGATATAAGGGCATCACCTTAGGTTGCATCTGTTGTAAATCGGCAATACGACGTCCGTGGGACGGGTGTGTCGAGAGCAACTCGGGGCCTTGGCTGCCCCCCGCCTTGGCCATATTTTGCCACAGTTTAATGCTTTGGCTGGGATCGAACCCCGCCCGAGCCATTAACTCAACGCCCATAATATCGGCCTCACTTTCTTGCTCACGACCATAGGGCAATACAAAGCCCACTTGGGCACCTAAGCCCAGCGCCGCCATATAAAGTTCGCGATTGCCCACCCCGCTAACATCCAGTGCCGCATTCGCCAGCTGCATGCCAACTCCCGTCACCTGCGCCCGAGAGACTTGCTCATTACTGTGATTGGCTAGCACATGTGCCACCTCATGCCCAATAACGGTAGCTAGCTGATCTTGATTCGTCGTCACTTTGAGCAAGCCGGTGTACACCCCAATATGGCCACCAGGCAATGCAAAGGCGTTTATCTGCTCAGACTCAAATAGCACGACTTCCCATTTGGGTTGCCCGGCAGGCAATACCGCGGTAATGCGAGAGGCGACGCAGCGAACATAGGCGATACGTTGCTTATCTTTACTTAAGGCTTGTTGCTGTTTCATCTGCTCAAATGATTCGGCGCCCATTTGATCCATCTGCTGCGCCGAAAACAGCAAGGTTTGCGATCGCCCTGTGGGCGACAGATTTGTCACGCAGCCGGCTAATATGACTAGTATTACCACTGTTATCATCTGTTTCATCATCAATTCCTTTAGGGTCCACCAGCCAGCAACTATGCCAAAAATGCAACGGATACTCTATCATCATAATACACGCCCTAATCACAGCAATCTTTCGGCATAGTAGTGCCTCGATATCATGGCTAAAGGAGCTAGCGGCTACGGGCTTAATCGTTTGATGATAATGCCGAGTAAAGTTGAGCCGTTACAGCATATATTAGCGAGAGTAGGCCATAAAAAAACCTCGCATTGCGAGGTTTTTTTTAGATGTTAACGCTTAGCATTAACTATTTAAGTCTTGAAAGAACTTTTTCACACCATCGAAAAAGCCTTCAGCTTTAGGGCTGTGCTTTTTTGCCGACCCCGTCAGTGTTTTGTCAAAATCACGCAGTAACTCTTTTTGCTTTTCGCTTAAGTTGACTGGTGTTTCCATCACAACTTTACACAGCAGGTCACCCACTGCATGGCTGCGAACCGACTTCACCCCTTTGCCGCGTAAACGGAACATACGTCCTGTTTGTGTCTCGGCTGGGATCTTAAGGCTTACCTTACCATCAAGGGTGGGCACTTCAATCTCACCGCCCAGGGCTGCTGTGCTAAATGAGATAGGCACTTCACAGTACAGGTTGTTGCCATCACGCACGAAAATAGCATGTTCTCGCACCGTGACTTGCACATATAAGTCACCTGCTGGTGCGCCAAACTCGCCCGCTTCACCTTCGCCAGAGAGACGAATGCGATCGCCAGTATCCACCCCTGCTGGGATTTTAACTGACAGGGTTTTACTCTTCTCGACGCGACCTTCGCCATGACACTTGTTGCAAGGATCTTTAATGATCTTACCGCGGCCATGACACGTTGGACAGGCTTGCTGTACGGCAAAGAAACCTTGGCGCATCTGCACTTGGCCTTGGCCATGACAGGTGCCACATGTGGTTGGTGATGAGCCTCTTTTCGCGCCGCTACCATCACACGCATCACATGCTGCAAGGGTTGGAATGCGTAGCTCTTTGGTTAAGCCTCTCACCGCTTCTTCAAGGGACAGTTCGAGGTTGTAACGTAAGTCACTACCGCGCGCTGCTTGACGCTGACCACCACGACGGCCACCACCAAAGATATCGCCAAACACATCGCCGAACACATCACCGAAATCGGCACCGCCGCCGAATCCGCCGCCACCACGATTAGGATCGACGCCCGCATGACCAAACTGATCATAGGCGGCTTTCTTATCGCTGTCGGTTAGGATTTCGTAGGCTTCTTTTACCTCTTTAAAGCGGGTTTCAGCCTCTTTGTCACCCGGATTACGATCTGGGTGAAACTTCATGGCTAGCCGCTTATAAGCCTTTTTAATCTCTCGTTCGCTGGCGTCACGACCTACGCCTAATACTTCGTAATAATCTCGCTTTGACATAGTCTTATACTTTCTGCGCTAGAGTTGTACGAACGGGCGTTAGAGTTTCCCCATAACGCCCGCTGGAAATAATTTAGGCTAAGCCTGAATTATTTTTTGTCGTCTTTAACTTCTTCGAACTCAGCATCGACAACATCATCAGCAGACGAATCAGTTGATTTTTCAGCTTGTTCACCTTGGCCTGCTTGTGCCTTAGCTTGAGCAATTTCCATCAACTTAGCAGATGCTTCCATCAGTGCTTGAGTCGCTTTCTCGATAGCTTCTTTGTCGTTACCTTTACTTGCGGCATCAACATCGGCCATCGCTGCTTCAATTTTCTCTTTGTCTTCGCTTGGTAGCGCATCACCTGCTTCTTCGATCTGCTTCTTGGTCGCATGTACCATGCCATCGGCTTGGTTACGGGCGGTTACAAGCGCTTCGAATTTAGCATCTTCGTCTGCGTGTGCTTCAGCATCACGAACCATAGCTTCAACTTCTTCTTCACTTAGACCAGAAGAGGCTTTAATGGTGATAGCCTGTGCTTTACCTGTCTTCTTGTCAGTCGCAGACACATGCAAGATACCATCAGCATCGATATCGAACGCCACTTCAATTTGTGGCATACCGCGTGGTGCAGGCTCGATACCTTCTAGGTTAAATTGACCTAGAGACTTGTTGGCACTTGACTGCTTACGCTCACCTTGAAGTACGTGAATTGTCACCGCACTTTGGTTGTCATCTGCTGTAGAGAAGGTTTGACTCGCCTTAGTTGGGATAGTCGTGTTCTTCTCAATTAGCTTAGTCATTACACTACCCATGGTTTCGATACCAAGAGAAAGTGGTGTAACGTCTAGCAATAGTACGTCTTTTACGTCACCAGAAAGTACACCAGCTTGAACTGCTGCACCGATAGCTACCGCTTCGTCTGGGTTAACGTCTTGGCGGATCTCTTTACCAAAGAAGGCAGAAACTTCTGCGCGTACTTTAGGCATACGAGTCTGACCACCAACCAAAATCACTTCGTTTACATCCGATACTGATAGATCAGCATCAGCCAAAGCCACTTTTAGAGGCTCAAGTGTACGAGCGATCAAATCTTCAACCAATGACTCAAGTTTAGCGCGAGTAACCTTAACCACTAAGTGCTTAGGACCTGTCGCATCTGCCGTAATGTAAGGCAAGTTAACTTCAGTCTGTGTGGTGCTAGAAAGTTCAATCTTCGCTTTTTCAGCAGCTTCTTTTAGACGCTGCATTGCTAGCGGATCGTTACGTAGATCGATAGACTGCTCTTTCTTGAACTCATCAGCTAGGTAGTTGATTAGACGGTTGTCAAAATCTTCACCACCTAAGTGAGTGTCACCGTTTGTGGCCAGTACTTCGAATGTTTGCTCGCCATCTACGCTGTCGATTTCGATGATAGAGATATCGAATGTACCACCACCTAAGTCGTACACAGCAACAACGTTATCGCCTTGCTTCTTATCGATACCGTAAGCCAATGCCGCAGCAGTTGGTTCGTTAATAATACGTTTAACTTCAAGACCCGCGATACGGCCAGCATCTTTAGTCGCTTGACGCTGTGAGTCGTTAAAGTATGCAGGAACGGTAATTACCGCTTCTGTTACTGGCTCACCTAAAAAGTCTTCGGCAGTTTTCTTCATCTTCTTCAGAATTTCTGCAGACACTTGTGGTGGCGCCATTTTCTTACCGTGCGCTTCAACCCATGCATCACCGTTGTCAGCACCGATGATCTTAAATGGCATGATGTCTACATCGCGCTGTACTTCGTCATCTTTAAAACGACGACCAATAAGACGCTTAATCGCAAAGAAGGTGTTCTTTGGGTTTGTTACCGCTTGGCGCTTAGCTGGCTGACCCACTAATACTTCTTCACCTGTGTAAGCGATGATTGAGGGAGTCGTGCGATCGCCCTCTGCGTTTTCAATTACGCGAGCCTTGCCACCATCTAATACAGCAACACAAGAGTTGGTTGTACCTAAATCGATACCAATAATTTTACCCATGGAGTCCTCCAATAAAAACTTTTAACGAATGCTAAATTTGTCATCTGATTCAGATATGGGGATAGGCGTCGTGATTTTCAAGCCTTACTATCCAAACCAATATCTTTCCTTAACACCCTATATTGGGCCACCAGAGATGATTACAAGGGTTAAAAATATAAAAATTAACTTAATTGAACATTTTTTTGGCTGAAAGCCAGTTCACCCGCCATTTGATGGGTATAATGTAAACAATTAACCACCCTCGACAGCTCACGATAATCCTACCGTGAGCTATTTTCAGTTAGTGAGATAAATCAGTGAAATCATCGAGCCAAGCCTATTTGTATGCCATAGGGGCCGTACTATTATGGTCGACCGTCGCCACCGCATTTAAATTAGCCTTAAGCCACTTTACGCCGTTGCAATTGGTGTTTATTGCCGTCTCCAGCTCCATTGTGGCACTGACGATTATCTTATTAATTATGGGCAAGCTTCACCTAATTCAACGCCAATGGATGAGCCGCCCTTGGTTTTATCTACAAAGTGGGCTGCTCAATCCGTTTCTCTATTATTTAGTGCTGTTTAAGGCCTATGATCTGTTACCGGCGCAGCAAGCGCTGTCGCTCAATTACACTTGGGCCATTTTGCTACCGCTATTATCTGTGCCACTGCTCAAACAAAAGCTACGCAAAAGCGATCTCACCGCGGCGCTTATCGCCTATCTTGGGGTGTTTATCATCGCAACAGACGGCCATATTACCGATATCCACTTTGATAGCGCAGCTGGGGTCATGCTCGCATTGACCAGCACAGTACTCTGGTGCCTTTATTGGATAATCAACACCAAAGACAGTGGCGACCCAGTGGTTAGCCTGCTACTCAGCTTCTTAATGGGCTTGCCCTTTATTGTCGTCACTCTGCTACTGACAGAATCGCTTCCCACCTGGAACACCAACGCCTTTGGCGCTGCGGTTTATGTGGGATTATTTGAGATGGGGGTCACTTTTGTGCTGTGGTTAGTGGCTCTGAAAAAAGCCGACCGCACTGCCAGCATGAGCACACTAGTGTTTATCACACCAGTATTATCAGTAGGCTTTATCGCTTGGATATTACAAGAAACCATAACCCGCTCGACCTTCATCGGCCTTGGATTAATTTTATCGGCATTGGCACTGCAGCAACTGCTACCACAGCTAAAACGCCGCCCGCCCAAGGCGCCCGTTTCACCAGGGTTATAACAGGCGCTTCCCCCGTCGAAGCTATCTATTAGCCATTTAAATCAGCTTGTTAAACTTGATTTAAATGCTTGTACTGAGATCCCATCAGTAAAGAGATCGTTAAACATAAAAAAAAGAGAAAGCAATTTAGGATAACTGCTTTCTCTTTAAGCTGCGTTAGTTTTACAGGCTTTGACTTTGTAGTGGTGAACTGCACTTAGGTCAACGCCATTAGCGACGGGCGGTATAATCCCCAACCCCAATCCACTTATACGTGGTTAAGGCTTCAAGCCCCATAGGGCCACGCGCATGCAATTTCTGCGTCGACACCGCCACCTCGGCGCCAAGTCCAAATTGGCCACCATCGGTAAAGCGCGTACTCGCATTCACGTATACCGCCGAGGCGTCGACCTGATTAACAAAGTAGGCCGCAGCGTGAATATTATCAGTTAATATTCCCTCCGAGTGGCCACTAGAATATTGACGAATATGGGCAATGGCGGCGTCAATATCATCGACCACCTTAATACCTAATGAGAGTGCTAACCACTCCTGAGCATAGCTCTCCTCAGTGGCATCATGTATATCAACCGCAAAGCCATCAGCCAAGGCTTTGGCCTGTGGACAGGCATAAAAGCTCACGCCTAAGTCAGCCAATTGACGGTACAATTTAGGCAGTAACTGGGCGGCAATGTCTCGATGCACTAACGCGGTATCCAGTGCATTACACACAGTTGGACGCTGCACCTTGGCGTTGGCAATCACCGCTATCGCTTTATCGATGTCGACCTCTTTATCGGCATACAGATGGCAAATGCCGATCCCGCCCAATATCACCGGGATAGTCGCTTGCTCGGCGCATAAGCGCTGCAGATGTTGGCCGCCACGGGGCACTATCATGTCAATGTAACGGTCGAGCTTTAATAGCCCTGTCACTAAGGCGCGATCGGCACTTTGGATCAACTGCACCGCATCGGCAGGTAAACCTTGCGCGGTTATGGCCTCACGAATCGCATCACTGAGCGCCACATTCGACTGCAAGGTTTCCTTGCCACCGCGTAAAATGACCGCATTGCCTGTCTTGAGGGCCAGCACCGCAATATCGACGGTGACATTTGGCCGCGCTTCATAAATCACCCCAACGACCCCTAATGGCACCCGGCGACGCGACAAACGCAGCCCGTTATCGAGCAACTGACTTTCTAACTCGGTTCCCACAGGATCGGCAAGGCGTATCACATTGTCGATATCGGCAATGACATTATTAAGACGGGCCTTATCGAGCAGTAAACGATCGATCATCGCATCATTGAGGCCGCTTGCGCGCGCATTAACCACATCCTGCCGATTAGCCGCGAGAATGGTGTCACTATGGGCGGTTAATGTGGCGGCGATGGCGCTTAATAGCTGTTGTTTCTGCTCGCCACTGAGATTAGCCAGTGCATAGCTTGCCTGTTTTGCTTGCTGACCTAGCGTCTGCAAGTAGGCTTGATGATGTTCGAACACACCCTTACTCCTCAAGTTATCTCAGCTGTTATTGATATTAATATGGCGTACCTTTACAGCACCACCATATCGTTACGATGCACAACGGCAGCGCCATAATCGTAGCCAAGGATAGAATCAATTTCCTCAGAGTGTCTGCCGGCAATGACCAGCAGATCCTTGGCGCTGTAACGACTCATACCCCGCGCATATTCACGCCCCACTTCGTCCACCAGCTGCAAGGTCGCGCCACGCTCAAATTGACCACTAACACTGACAATGCCTTTTGACAGTAAACTACGCCCTTTTTGGGTGACGGCCACAATCGCGCCACTGTCGAGCACTAATTTTCCCTTAGTGGCAGGCCCAGCTAAGATCCATTGTTTACGGCTTTCAAGTGGGTTTTCTAGCGCGGTAAAGTGCGTTCCGACCGCCTCTTTACAGACCGCATCTTGGATAACCCTTGGTCTGTGCCCTGACGCGATGACCACTTCAATACCGGCGCGGCGCGCAATATCGGCGGCCTGCAACTTGGTCGCCATGCCGCCCGTTCCTAAACCAGACACGGCTCCGCCTGCAAGCCGACGTAAACTGTCATCAATATTAACCACCTGTTTAATCAACTTGGCATCAGGATTAGCGCGAGGATCGGCATCGAACAACCCTTTTTGGTCGGTTAATAAAATCAAAAGATCGGCATCACACAATAGCGCCGCCCGAGCCGATAAATTATCGTTATCGCCCACTTTTATCTCGTTGGTCGCCACCGCATCGTTTTCATTAATGATAGGAATGATGCCATTGGCTAATAATGCATTAAGCGAGTCTCTGGCATTGAGATAACGCTCTCTGTCATGCAGATCGGCGCGGGTGAGCAACATCTGCCCGACATGCAACCCATAAATACTAAACAGTTGTGACCACGCCAGAATAAGTTGTCCCTGCCCCACAGCGGCCAATAGTTGCTTATTGGCCACTGTATCGGGCAGGCTGGGGTAACCTAAATGTTCGCGCCCAGCGGCTATGGCCCCCGAGGTACACAACACCACTTCAATGCCAGACTTCATTAAGCTTGCCATCTGGCGTGCCAGTTCAACCATATGTGCCTTATCTAACTGCCTAGAGCCGGATGTCAGCACACTGGTACCCAATTTCACCACCACACGGCGGTAACCAATCTCACTTAAGTTCATTTTTATAGGGGAAGAAAAAACCGAAGTTAAGGTTATACCCAATCCCTTGCAAAAATGGTAGTGAACAAGATAAAAGTTTAGCGCTATATCGACATGGATAAATTAGCCCCAATAAAAAGGGCCATACTGTGTATGACCCTTAATGACATTGCGGTAAATAAGCGAGTTAACCTATCACCATTGCGTGCTTAAATGCCGTTTAATAACACCCACGCCATTAATAGTCAGCATTAGCCATAGATAAACTTAGCTAAAAATAGAACGGCTAATACCGCCACGCCCAGGCTCAAATCTTTATAACGACCACTCAGCAGCTTAATCGCCGCATAGGCAACAAACCCCATGGCTATCCCCGTTGCAATCGAGAAAGTCAGCGGCATTAAGATACATACCACCACTACAGGAGCCGCTTCGGTTAAGTCATCCCAATCAACATGCATTAGGCCCGACATCATTAAGATAGCCACATAAAACAAAGTGCCTGCGGTGGCGTAGGCTGGCACCATACCGGCCAGCGGCGAGATAAACAGCGATAATAAAAACAGTATCCCAACCACCACGGCGGTGAGTCCAGTGCGGCCACCGGCACTGACACCTGCGGTACTTTCAATGTAACTTGTGGTTGTTGAGGTGCCTAACATGGCACCAGCAATGGTCGCTGTGCTGTCGGCAGTCAGCGCGCGGTTCAATCTAGGCAAGCGGCCTTTATCATCCAGAAACCCACCACGATGAGCAACAGCCACTAAGGTGCCAGAGGTATCGAACAGATCGACAAACAAGAAGGCAAATACCACCGAGAGCATGCTGATCTCTAGGACACTAGAGAGGTCCATTTTCATAAAGGTCGGTGCAATAGAAGGTGGCATCGCCATCAGGCCATTATATTGCACATCGCCAAATAATACGCCCAGCACGGTAATAGCCAGAATACTGACGATAACGGCCGATTTCATGCCGTGATGCACCATGGCGATGATAAGAAAAAAGCCCAGCACCGCCATCACAGCTGGAAATGCCGTCACATCCCCCATACTGACCAAGGTCGCGGGGTTCGCCACCACAATACCGGCACTCTTTAGCCCAATTAACGCCAAAAACAGGCCTATGCCCGCCGCAATACCTAAACGTAGCGACATAGGAATACTGTTAACAATCCACTCGCGAATTTTGACTAAAGATAACACCAGAAAACAGACCCCAGACAGAAACACTGCACCTAGTGCTGTTTCCCAGCTGTAACCCATTTCACCGACAACTGTATAGGTAAAAAAGGCATTGAGTCCCATGCCAGGTGCTAATGCGATAGGGTAATTAGCCACTATGCCCATAATTAAACAGCCAATGGCGGCCGCAAGACAGGTGGCCACAAATACTGCGCCGTGATCCATCCCTGCATCGGCAAGCATCATAGGGTTAACGAAAATGATGTAAGCCATGGTTAAAAAAGTGGTTAATCCGGCCACCACTTCTTGCTTCAAACTGGTTTGATGTGCTTTTAATTTGAATAGTTTTTCTAACATGGAACAAGGTTCCTTGAATAGTAAGTCATTGTATAGGGTAGTAATATCATTCAGTTTACTGGGATATCGCGCGCCGATTATACTCGACAACGCCCTTAATAACAGTCAATCAGAGGCAAGGATGCAGAACACTGAATTTTAGGTAAAAAAAAGCCTGCTCAAAGAGCAGGCAAGACATGTATCAAGTGTTCCTAACGGAAAGAGTTACCGCGCTAGCGGATGACACTGGCATATCATTCATGGGTCAATACGAACAATATACAACTTGAGTCTAAAATTCCCCAACATTGGGGTAAGGTTGATGGATGATGCAACTACTTGCTATCAAATGAACTAGGTTCAATTGATAAAGGGGTAGTTAACCCTTAAAGGGACATAGCAAACAATCCGCCACGCAGAGCATCAGTGTTAAACCAAGTATTCTGCCAATAAACGTATTGCATTCCTGTATAAGACATAGTCAAAACTCCTAACAAAGTTGAATAAATGAAACTTGATATTAGTCGCTCAAATAGGGCGATATACCGCAGAGTCAACTTGTCGCTCGGTTCCTTGGAGAATTATCCATCCTGGATAGACTTATGTTGAATGGCCTATGCCAACCAACGAGGCTATTATAGCCAAAAGCGTAATTTTATTACAACCCCTTAGGGCGGTTTTTTGTAAAAAAGGCTAATTTTGTAGTTTTAATACAACAAAGCAACTTTGGCGGCGCATTAAGATCACACTTTCTGGCATTTTTTGAACTAAAAGCGACAAGAGGCCAGCTTAAGCCAGCCTCCGCCATATAAGCTGGCTTAGCATAAAAAATGCCGGCTCATTCGACACACAAAATCAATGTTCCTCTGCTATTGCGCCAGTTACCCGACTCGGCCCAATTACCCTCCCCTGCGTCAATCGACGCCCACATCAAGTGAGCGCGAGTGCCATTGTCGCAAACACATTATTGATCGGCACACATATACTGAAACAGACTCACTAAAGGAGCCGCCGTCGGTTTACCATAAAGTGGCGAGCCTTCAGTGGCACTGCCTGCTATATCCACATGGGTATAAGCCAGCGGCTTATCACTCTTTAAGCCGTGGGCTTCTAATCCTGAAGCTTTAAGTAAAAATGCAGCAGGGTATTGATGACCACGAGCCGTGACCGAAGAAGGCGCATTATTGGATGACACAATATCGGCCGCCGCAGAGGGGTCGATAAGCATCTTATAATCTTCACGGCGCAGACGAGACACCTCGATAGGCTCTGCCCACACTTCACTCACCTCTTGCAATTGCTTCGCCACACGCTGCGAACGCGCCACAGCATTTTCAACCACTGCAGTATAATTGCCATAACAGCGCACCACATGCCCTGTTAGAGTTGCGACCGAAAACAGCTGCGGCGCCACCGCATTAGCAGCCTTAATACGTAGATGCGATAGGAGATCGGCCAAGACTAAACGTCCTTCGGCATCGGTATTACCGATGCGCACGCGCACGCCCGCATGACTACTGATGATCTCATCGGTAACAAAGGCTTCACTACCAATACTGTTACGCACCAACCCAAGCTCGGCAACAACCCTAATTCCCTTTGGCTTGAGTATCGCCAAGGTTTTCATCAGCCCGGCAATCGCTGCGGCCCCGCCTTTGTCACGGCTCATGCCCGCCATGCCGCCACCAACCTTAATATCGGCGCCACCAGTGTCGTACACCACCCCTTTACCGGCAAAAAAGTAACTGCGGGTGATCTCATCATCGGCACAATATTCCACCTTAACTACCCTAGGTTGATGGCGCGATACCGCAAAAGAGGAGCGCCCAACGGCGCTCAGCAGAGGATAATCACGCTCAAGCACATCCCGGTCTTCAATTACGCTCACGCTTAAACCCGAATCTTGATACGCCTCGAGGCAATACTGTGCAAACGCGGGGGCCGACATCCGCTCGGGCTCGGTACCACACAGATCTCGCGCAAGATGGCGTCCTGCTTCGATGGCATTAAGTACCTTGGCCTGCACATCACTAACCAATAAACCAATAGTGTCGATACCATAGGTGAGTGCTACCGCTTCACGCAGCTCTAATGCTTGCCATAGCTCTTGGCCACAAGCCAAAGCCGCAACAGGTAATGATTGACGATATTGGGGGGCGTTACTCGGTGAAATAATCAATAGTGGCTTACGAGCCCCTGCATCTTTAGCCAGCGCGATGCCTTGACGGGCAGCATCGACATAAATACGCACATCTTCAACATCCTTGTCATGCCCCAGTACTGGCGCGACAATTAAACGCCCGCCAGCCAAACCGGGCGCAAATAATAAGGTAGCACTACGCCCTACTCGCGCATCGACCTTAGCGCCATGGCGGGCCAGTAAACTGATTTCGTCGATACCGATAGCATCGATACTTGGCGTTACCACGATCAGTGCATCCCAGCCTGCACCTTCAAAAATGGCATCATTATCTTGTACATCAACAAACGTTATTGGATTCATATCCATTCCCTATGCTTGTGAACTCGATACCGCTCTGCGGCGGATCATCGCTGTCAAATTGTTGTGGCATTATTCACTTTATATAGCGATAAAGCCAAGTCAAATCAGAACTATTGTGAACCTATCTGGCAACTTTGTATGACAGATATCACAGGCAAAATCGACTTTAATCGACCCGAGTAAAATCACCCTATGATAGACTGTGGCCAATTTTGACCTCAAAGACCTATATTAAAGAATGAAAGAGGAGTTTGTCCGTGAGCACATTAAGTCAATTGCAACCTCAAGCCTTGTGGCAGTGGTTTGAACAGATCTGCGCCATTCCCCACCCATCAAAGCATGAGCAAGCATTAAGTCAACACATTCAAAACTGGGCCAAAGACAAAGGGCTCAGCGTTGTCGAAGATAAAGTTGGCAACCTAATCATTAAGAAACCCGCCACACCAGGCATGGAAAACCGTAAAGTCGTCGCCCTGCAAGCCCATATCGATATGGTGCCGCAAAAAAATGCCGACAAAGAACATGATTTTGAAAACGATCCTATCGAAGCCTATGTCGACGGTGATTGGGTAAAAGCCAAGGGAACAACTTTAGGCTCAGACAACGGTATCGGCATGGCGTCGGCGCTGGCGGTTCTAGGCAGCGACGACATTGCTCACGGCCCATTAGAAGTGCTACTGACCATAGATGAAGAAGCAGGCATGACCGGCGCATTTGGATTAGAAGCGGGTTATCTTGATGCTGAGATCTTGATCAACACCGACTCGGAGCAAGAGGGTGAGATCTACATGGGCTGCGCCGGTGGCGTTGATGCTCAAATCAGTGTGCCTATGGTATGGCAAGCGCCAGAGCCAACAAACGCAACCTATACCCTGTCGATATCGGGTCTCAAAGGCGGGCACTCAGGGGTAAACATTCATTTAGGCCGCGGCAATGCTAATAAGCTCCTCGCCCGCTTTTTATTTAATCACGCCGATGAGTTAGCACTTGAACTGACAAACTTTACTGGCGGCTCGCTGCGTAATGCCATTCCTCGCGAGGCAAGCGTCAGCTTTATGCTGCCCAGTGAAAATGTGGCGCGCCTAAATGAGTTAATGCAAGCATTTACCCAACTCGTTCGTCAAGAGTTAGCCATCGCCGACCCAGATATGCAGTTAACCCTGCAAGAGGCTCCAGCCGCGAAACAGGTAATGAGTGAAGATGCGCAGCAAACGCTTATCGATCTGCTGCATGCATGCCCTAATGGCGTGATGCGCATGAGCGATGAGATAGCAGGCGTAACAGAAACCTCTTTAAACGTTGGCGTGATCTCAACCGAAGCAGAATCAGTCAATATTCTTTGCTTAATTCGCTCGCTTATCGATTCTGGCCGTGAAGAAGTGGAAGGCAACCTAACAGCACTGAGCAACTTAGCGGGCGCAGAGGTGGAGTTTAGCGGTGCTTACCCCGGCTGGAAACCTGACAGCAACTCCCCTGTGATGGCGATTGTCAAAGACACCTATGAAGCGATTTACCATAAAGAGCCAACCATTATGGTGATCCACGCAGGGCTTGAGTGTGGCTTGTTTAAGAAGCCTTACCCTGAGATGGATATGGTCTCCATTGGCCCCACCATCCGCTATCCTCACAGCCCAGATGAGATGGTATTGATTGAGACCGTCGATCAATACTGGAAGCTGCTTCTAGCCGTACTCGAACGTATTCCAGCAAAAGCCTAAGCGGCGATTCATCAAAAAGGCGCCTATGAGTCATCATAGGCGCCTTTTTTGTCGGCAAAAATACATAACAATTTGTCAGCATATTGAATAAGTTTAAATAGCTTGCAGTAAACTCGCCCCCGAGAATTAACCACAATGAATGGCGCTTCTATAGGGAAGGTGTTTGTTTCTTCACATTCGATGCAAAAAGCTTGCTTGGGTTATATGACAAACGCCAAACGCTCAAAACTTAAATCTTTCTAAAACTCGATAGCATTAATCACTCTGCATCGAGTTGTTCTGTGTTGTTTAGCTGTCGCGTTAACCATGCTTTCATGTCGGCAATAACTTTTTTCCGTTCATTTTGGCCAGCACCATTGCTAAATCCATGGTCGAGTTTTTCATAAGTGAGATAATCAATGTTTTTATTTCCGGCTTTTCGTAACGCCATAATCATTGCATCAACAGCCTGCGGCGATACCGATAAATCCATCCCCGCCTGAACGATAAGCAAAGGAGAATTTACTTTTTGAAGCACATCAAACTGGTCGATAGATAACATTTGATGCCACCAACTATAACCATGCCCGCTCACCACAAGATTCAACGATGGTTGACTGTTAAGTACATGCTCAGAAAACCCCTTAAAGCCTTCAATGCTATCTCTGGCCGCTGCGCGGTTTTCATACTCAGAAGTGATATTGTATAAAACGTCATCGATGAACCAACGACCACCACCATTAAAGGAGATCGTTGCATCTACATCTTCATTGCTTGAGGCAAACAAATTGGCGACAAGCGCCCCTTCGCTCCCGCCGAGGACGATTAAATAACGGTATCGACGGTCCTTACGTACCCTATCGATAACGGTATTGATGTCCGCAACACGTTGCTTTGGACTATCGTTTTGAAGATATTGAACCGGGCAATCTTTTCGCTCTGTATCTGGGCTGTAACTGAGTTTCCTGTCAATTCCGTATTTTTCGATGAGAAGAAGATCAGCTGTCGGCCAGACATCTTGGTAGTCACTGAATATCGACTCAATTTGTAAAACACTGTTGCAGCTAGAGCCTTGAAGAATAAGCAACAACACATCACTGGGAGACTTATCAGGCTGACCTAGAAGATAATAATTTATTTGAGAGCCATCGAGCCTAGCCACGGTCAAAGACTCAACATCTCTAGCATATGTATTAAGCGTAATAAACAGCAATATTATAGGTATAACTGCGAACTTCATTTAGTGCCCCCAATGAGAGCAGATAATCGCTGACTCAACAGTGAAACTGCACCGAGTAAGCCATTAACCGACTCGTTTGATTGACTTTATCTATTTTGACTAAACAGATTTTTCGTATGCTTTTGATACCCAACCAATAACCTCAGCATCGACGTCAGATATGCTCTTTAGCTGTATTCTATGAGTACACATAGTACCAAATGGACCAGAATCCTCTAAGCGACCTTGAACCGCGATATCTTTGAGTTTCAAACCTAAATCTATTCTCGTTTTCGTTGCAGGTTTGATTAAGGCAAACTGTTTTTTTCTGATAAAACTGACACTTCCTTTTTTTGGCGTAATGACGATATCTTCACCTAACTTATTTATTTCTAAAAGAAGCATGTCATAAATTGGTTTAAGCAATGCTTTACCCTTATATTGCATTGACACCAAATCATCGGGAGAGTCAGTTTTATCTCTGGATAAGGTGACAATAGTATTGGCAAATCCATGCGTCACACCATGCTCTGTTTTTAAAAAAGTGACCGCTGCCGAGTGCTTTTCAAGGTTTTCTTTTTTCAATATTTGAATCCATTCTTCTAGCTTTTTGCCAGTTTTCTCAGGCATATTTTCAATCATGGTTTGCAGTGCTTTATCCATATACTCCACCTTTTAATTCAAAATATAACGCCGCATTAAGGCATAAAAACGCTACCACTAAACCTAAACCATTGCGCCATAAACACAAGCCAATCATGGTTAATTCTGAGTATGTTTTGGCACAAAAGTAAGCAGGCTGCTAAGTGAAGTCTTAGTGCATTCAGATCAAGGAAGCCAGTACACGAGTCACTCTGCCAATCACTACCCAAACAAAGTAAAAAAATGCCATACCCTCACTGCAAGGCCAACACACTTCGGGGCATAAGTGAGTCAGCGCAGGCTCGCTGACTCAAAGATGGACAAAAGTATCTTGGCCTTCGAATGAAGGTGTTGGCATTGTTTGGCTTGTAGCATTTGCCGGAATAGGTTTTTATTTATTGATGGTAGCGTTAACTTACATTGTTTTGAATTGCTTGCCGCAGGCTTATGTGCAGATACTGCTGCTACACGCCGTGAATCCATCCGTGGAGGCTCGACGATGGCATCCCTGCCATCAACGTCCGCAGCCGCATCTACACTGGGTTATTCTGTCTCTTCGATTTTGCTTCATTTCGTGCGAGTAGCTAGTTAAAAAGCTAACTCGGTTTTGGACAAAGGCGGCATCCAGAAAGCACTAAAAAAAGTGATTACTGAGTGCAATATTCATAAATCTATCAGCCCGTATAATCTACGCCACAGCTATGCCACTCACTTGCTAGAACAAGGATTAGATCTGCGCTCTGTTCAAAGTCTGCTCGGCCATAACAGCCTAAATACTACTGCACGCTATACACGACTTACCCAGATCACTCGCAAGAACACGGTCGAAGCAATTAACCTGCTGACGGATGGTTTAGCGCTGAAGTGGGAGTGTGGCGTATCAAGTTCGTCGATATTTTACATGCTCATCTTGATGCGTTTAATCAGGCATACGAGCAACAGATAACAACCGCGATGCGACAAGCCATTTATTCGATGCTCAGCTGCCGCACCAATACTGAACGCACGAGTCATTGGGCATGTCAGAGTTGTACTCATACCACTGATTATCCACTCTCATGTGGTCACCGGAGCTGCCCTCAATGCCAGCACAACACCACGGCAGATTCGCTAGCTAAACAACAAACTAAGTTATTGCCCGTTGAGTATTACATGGTGACGTTCACTTTACCTTTTGAGCTTCGAATCATTGCAAAACATCAACCTGAGTTGCTCTATCAAGCTATGTTTTCAGTTGCGGCCAGTGTACTTAAAGACTTTGCACACAACTCAAAATCACTTGGCGGAGAGATAGGTTTCACGGGAGTACTGCATACCCACAGCAGACGCCGAGACTACCATCCGCATCTTCACTTCATCATTCCTGCTGGAAGCTTCAACAAAGACAAAAAGCAGTGGCAAAAAAGCAGAGGTAAATATCTGTTCAACGCCTTTAATCTCGTCACAGTGTGGCGAGCAAGGTTGCTGGAATACCTGACAAATAAGCTAGACATCACACTGCCAGCAGCTACCCCAAAGAAGTGGGTGGTAGATTGCCTGATAAAAATATCATCAGTAATATCGATGGGCACGTCAGCTTCGAGTATCTAGACAGCCAAACTTAAACCAATAAAGTGCGTACCTTACCCGCAATAGAGTTTTTATGGCTGGTGCTGCAACACGTGTTGCCCAAAGGGTTACGCCGAGTACGAGATTATGGATTACTTAGCGGGAACTTCTGCAAACTGAGGCAACAGATACAGCTGCTGCTCGCTGTCGCTGGTGCGGTATTTCCTATAGTAGAGGATACAAAGCACACCGCAGCAATACGGCCTTGTCCCTGCTGCCAACAGCCAATGAAGTTTATGGGAGTACATGAGAATAAGCATGCACGACCGACAAGCTTAAAAACACCGCTAAGCAACACTGCCTAACGCCGCTGTTTAAGCGAGTAAGTTCAAGAATACAGACTTAATAGACCGAAAGAGATGGACTTAAAGGAGGTGATTAAGGCACTGATATAGTGAAGTTAATTAATTAGCTAGCGTTGCTAAGGGATAGTTACGGTTAGCCAAAAGTGTAATTCAAGATCCCGATCTAAACCAGCGTGAACTCTCGCGCCGCTATTTACTATATAAAGGTATCACTTCCTACAAACCCGGGCTTGTTCAACACTCGGGATAAGGACGCGGCTGCGCGCGGCCTATCCTTATTTGTTAGCAGTTTAAGTTTATGCTGAACCAAAACGCTTATCTAATTGAATTGCACAAGCATCAGCCACGGACCAAAATTGTGTAGCTAAAAACTTAAAAATGCCGATATACGCTAAAACAACCAAAGTAGTTAAAAGTGGAACTTGCCCGGCAAAGACTTCTTGCGCAGCTCCCCACATATAAGGAGTAATAGCAGCAAAAAGGATAGCAATTTGAATGGCAGCGTAGCGATAACTAAATTTTACCGCTTTAAGGATTTCTTTACGTGGTTTACTTAATAGAGTGATAAGTAACAATGTAATAGATAACAAAAATTTAGCCATGATCTAATTCCCTTTTTGATTTTTACTCACTATCGCATAGAACATCAGAATTGTAAAAACTGCTAACGCCCAATTAAGGTGTGAGGCACGCAACCACTACGCTCAATTGGAACACCGTAAACACGAAACACGACCCAAACCAAAATTGCCAAGCGTGCTGAATCACTCTTAAATTGTTTGTGTACGCCCAGCACTGTAGGATCCCCTCATAATTCGTTGCCCCAGCAGCCATGGGTTAATGATAACTGGGCTAGTTTTCTCGCAGCTTCAAGCAAATCATCCGCTGATATTGGGTAGTGATGACGTCGTCTTAGCAATTCCTTTCCCATTCTGACTATCGATAGCACCTTACGTTTCTTCACTGTATTGGCTTGAAAATGTCGCTGTAATTGCTGCGTTTCTCCGTATAATCCTACCCACCAAAATGCCAGTTGTACCAGCAAGGCTATGAGCAGCAAGATGTCCATCCTCGCGGCGTACCGTGTTCTGCTATGGCGTAGGCCAAAGCCATACGCTGGACTTTTTAAGTCCCTAAAGGTCTCTTCTATTTGCATTCGCTTTTGGTAAATATTGACCAACTTCTTGGGCGGTATCGCCTCCATTGTTAAGTTCGTCACCAGTGCCCAAGGCTCTTTTGCCGTCAATTCATAGGTCCATTGGGCCGTATGGTGACAGTCGGTTGTCGTACTTCGCTGGCCTTTTCTTCCTTTACTTCGCGCCCTGAATAACACCATGTCGCATAGCAGAGGTTTTTTTACCGACAAGGCCACCCGTCCAACATGTTTTGCTCGACTACTGGCTTGAGGGTATAGCTCTCTTAGTGAAAATTGGCGACCAAAGGGATGCGGCCTATAGACACTCAACCCTCGCGCGCGACCTAGCCAATACCAACCAAGCTGTTCTACTTTTCGAAACCAAGGATTACGAAAGCCCGCGTCAGTGACAATCAGCGGTGTAATGTTGTCGGGTAACACTTTATGGAGTTCATTAAGAAACAAAAAAAGAAGTAAGCCACCCATAGTTAATTAATAACATAGCACCATTATTTGCAGATTACTCCTATGCTGCCCATGATAGGCATCATCAATGAGAAAACTCGTCAAAATGGCAACTGGGGAGGATCTGATAAGTTTGAATTGATGAAAAGAAGACAAAAAGGCAGAATTTAAGGCATCACAAATTGACCTGACTGACAGGCCTAGTACAGAAGTGGGAAGCGGCTAAATACTAGCTGAACTGAAGATGCTGACAACTGCTTGCAAAGTGCCTTCGTCGTTTTTCTAGGTGGGTATAATAGTCATCAAGCTCTTGCAATGAACCAACCGGCCCTCTAAAAAGCTTGCCAAAATCAGTCGTTAATTTTAGCCAGTTTTCGGCGGGGAGATTAAGCCTTTGCAAGATATTTTCAGCACGTTTAGACATAGCGCCTCGTTTATCTTCTCGGATAACTCTTCCGGTTTCATCCACCAACTCAAGGTAATCTTTAAAGCTGAACGCTATGCCTTTCGGTTGTTGTGCTCGCTCATTGCCAATAAACGCCAAAAGATGCTTAGGCTGCTCACCTTTCAGTGCAGCATTAACACGTAATTGGATACTGGTGTAGTCACTGTGCTCTGGAGTACTGGCCATCTTGGCTCTAACAGGGTTTAACTCAACATACGCCATACAAGCTAACAGTGCNGCTTCATCAAGTAAGGCCTGGCTTTTAAAGCGACCCTCCCAAAAATGCCCNGTGCAGTTATCCTCCATGTTGGCTTGCCTAGCGATGGGCTCATTGAGGCAGCGCATAAACCAACTGATATCACTGAGCCTTGAACGATATGTGGCAATAAGGTGTTTTAACTGGCTAACGTAATGCACTTCAATTAGCTCACCTTTGGCAAAGCGTTGAGTTAGGTCATTACCAGTAAACAACTTATNCCACTGTTCAACCACTTGCCTATCTGACCAGTTATTNGCCGTCTCGATATCGATATGAAGCACTAGGTGAAGATGATTACTCATGACACAATAGGCCGCTACATCAATGGCAAACACTTCTGACAGCTTGAGTATTTGGGCTTCAACCCAGCCACGGCGATGGTCATAGTTTTTACCCGTGTATTGGTCTTCTCCGCATAAGAACGCACGGCGAACGACGCGGCTACAACAATGATAATAGGCTGTGTCTTCGATACTTATTTGAGTTCTGCGAGGGCGTGGCATAAAAACCTCCTTGTTCAATGCTCAATCAAAGCATAGCCGGAGGTTAACTTCTGCGCCATTAATGATGGGTGTCTCAGTCTACATACCTTAACGATGGGTGTCTCAGTCTACATACCGACTTATCTATCTCTTCGATTTAGCCGTAATTGGTATCCACAGAACCGTTAAAAGCTAAATTATTTTTGGACAAAAGTATCTTGGCCTTCGAATCAAGGTGTTGGCTTTTTTTGGCTTGTAGCATTTAGAGAGTTGGTTTTTATTGATTGATGGTAGCGTTAACTTACATTGTTTTGAATTGCTTGCCGCAGGCCTTTCGTGCAGGTGCTTCCTCGGCACCGCTGTAAACCCATCCTTGGGCGCTCTGCGATTTCATCCCTGAAATCGAAGGCCTCAGCCGCACCTACACCGACTTATCTATCTCTTCGATTTAACCTTAGTGATATGACTCGGACAATCAAAAGCTAACTTATTTTTGAACCAAGGCTTGTTAGGACTAATATTCTATTTGGTATGCTTTCTAGACGATTTATTATAGAAACAATCAATGACCAGCTAAAAAACAGCTCACAAATAGAGCATACACGCCACCGCAGCGTACATGGTTTCATGCTTAATGTGATAGGTGGTTTAGTGGCTTATCAACTCAAAGAGAATAAGCCACAACTCAATATTACATCAGCAGAATTCAACGTGATTTCAGTGTTACGTTAAACCGATCTGAGGTTAAGTATGCTCAAACTCACTTGATTAATTACCTCTTTTAGCTTGCTCAATGTGCAGAGAAGCTTTTAGGCTGGGAGTGTCAGCAGAGTCGCTACAAAAAGTTATTCTTATTCTCTATTGTCTGTGATGGCTTAACACGATGACATTACTCATATCCACTGGTTGAGGCTTTAATGCCCACTGTTGCCACTGGTTAACAAATTCTTCATTAGGGAAAAAGTGCTCCTTCTTGTGCTTACTATTACGAGGAAACTGACCTGAAAATAAGTTAAAGCCAAGTAGATCAACATCTTCAAGTAACATTCCATCTTCATAGCAGTGACGTTCAAGATGCCAATGAACGTCATTTAGGTGAGCTTGCACGCTACGGTCACTTCGAGGGTGGAAGGCACAGTCATTAACTTCTCTGTCATAATGATCAACACAGTTCTCTACCTCGACCGTATCAACACCGCTTTCATTGGCTAGACTGTGAAAACACGCTTTTAGCATTGGCTCAAAGGTGTTGAGAAACTGATAAATATCACCTTTCTTTCCTGCTAGTACTGTTATACAAAAACGACTTTGATAATCCATCGCCATTAAGTATTTTTTGCGTTTAATGGATACACAATGTAGTACCCACTGCCATTGAAATCCACCATTTTTGTCGGTATCAACACCGTTTGGAAAAACAGGTGTTTCAATCGACTCTGCGATGGTTTTATGTGGCGCAGGCTCTAGATCTGAAACCTTTTGGCCTTGACGCGTAACCGTAAAAAACTCTACTGCGGCTTTGGTGCAGTTAAACACTAGCATTTCGTATTACCTATTTTTGATAGTACTCACCATCTTCATGGTGTTCTATTTTTACTCGCATTACATGCTCACTCACACTAAATTTGAGGAATATTTTATGGTTTATCGCATTATAATAGTTTAGGCAATGAGGATACTGAAAAATGTTAGGGAAAGCAGCGCTGAATTGAAATGGGGTAAAAGTACGTTAGCTTTTAATTCTGAGTTCACACCAAATACGGCTAAATCGAAGAGGCGATAGATATAAGTGTAAGCGCGGCTTTGGCCTTCGAAATCATGGATGATTTCGCAGAGCCCACAAGGACATGCTCGCAACGATATCTCTATCTAAAAGCCAGTTCGACAATCCCTGTCTCTCGTTCATAAGCACGAAGCTAAGCTTCACTCACCGAGCCAATACCCACTCAGCCCAACGCTCAAACCTAGTGTAGACCTGCGACATAAATTAGCAGTCTACTCGGCTTCATGATCCCAAATATTGGGAATTACCTTGCTGGTATACCCAGAAATAAATGGCTTTTTCTGCCCAGTATGAAGGTCATACACATGGCGTTTTACCGCACCGATGTTGGCGCCGTAGACGTGAATGCTGATCGACACACTATCCTTAAGGGCATTAGAAACCTTGTGAATATCGCCAATGCGCGGTGATACGAGATCAACGCCGCCCGTGGGCAAGTGATGTGAACCAATTGCACGCAAGCGAGCGGTTGCAGGGTCTAGTTCAAACTCCTCACAGCGCTCGGCGCCGCGCATAACCCCAACCATGCCCCATACGGTATGATCATGCACTGGGGTCGTCTGCCCCGGCGCCCATACAAAACTCACCACAGAAAAACGCTCCCGCGGATCGCAATAGAGTAAATACTGTTGATACCTGTCCACACTCGGCTGGGCAAACGCTTCGGGCAACCAATCATCATGACGGATAAGTGCTGACAGTAGGTTTTTTCCATCAGCCAAAATACGCACCTCATCATTGCCGGCGTGTTCGATTAAATGGCTAAATGACTGAATAAAATCCCGTAATCTGGCATTGCTTTCCATTACGTCCCCCTAATAAACATGCTCATCAATTAAGCTATCTGGCTGTTCATTGTTGAACTATAACGCTTAAAAACAATAGATAACTCTATATAACTATGGATATGGCCATAGCCGAGTCACCTAAATGAAAAAGGAACCCGAGAGTTCCTTTTGTACTAAATCTATATTTAGTCGATCAATGCTGAAATTAAAAATGTACTACACCGGCTTTTTTTCATCTTTATTTGGGTCGATAAACACTTGAGTAAAGCTAGTGGTTACCCACCTAGCGTCCTTATATACCTGCACATACGTCGTTAACACATTTTCACGCTTTTGAGTGATAGTACGACTATCGCCCTCTTGGGCAACGTCCGGCACTTGATTAATGTTCTTGGTGCGTATTGCGCAATTAGTAGAAGTTAACTCCAGAGTAAGTGCTTGGTTTACATCAAAATCAGGGTCAACCTGTAGAATGCTGTCGGTTTGCAAGGTTAATGCATCATCATAGGTTACTTTAAAGACAGTCTTACACTGAGTGCTAGTGTTCGCTAATACTGACGAACTGACTAGCAGAGTGAGCAGCGCAGCGATATATTTTTTGTTCATTTACAGTCCTTTGCTTGTTGCATTTATGATTCAACATCGTTACATAATCGTTTTTTTACAAAATAAATCAACCATACAGATTACTATCCTTAATAAAATCAGCTATAAGAACTAGCGCTGAATGGTTGAAGTTATCTGCTTTAGTCGCAAATAAAGCTCCATTCAGCCTAATGTATACTCTTCTATAGAGGGCTTTCCATACGTAAACAGGCGCTCCTCATCGCTACCGACTCGCCCAACCAACTGAGTGAAGGACTGAATGAAGCCGCGTAATCTGGCACTGTTTGTCATCACCAATATCCTCCTGCGGGCACGTAAACCGGTGTAGCCCTTGTCAAGCTTAATGGTAAAAATGTATCACCATGTATCATTTCTCCAATTAATCACTGGAGTTGATTCACTCAGTTACATAGAATCGACACCTCCAGTAAAAATACAGTAATTGACAGAATGAAGTATCAACACATTTTATTGGCGTTAAGTGCGCTCGTACTCACCCAGTGCACCTCACTCGATAGCAAACAGTGTCAGCACGCCGATTGGTTTTCTCTTGGACATCAAGACGGTAACAATGGAGGCTATGCCAATAAAATCAATGACTATGCCGAGGATTGTGCCGAATTTGGCATCAGGGTCGATCACGCACAGTGGCGTGAAGGCTACCTCACAGGCCTACAAAATTACTGTCAGCCCGAAAATGGCTACCGCGTTGGCTTAGCCGGAGAAGGCTATGCGGGTGTCTGCTCCAGCAACGCTTTTGTTGAACAATACAATGCCGGTTACCAGCAGCACCAGCTCAACCAACGAGCCGATAATATCCGCATGCGCTTACAGCATATCGATTATGAGATCCGCGATTTGGATCAGAAGTTGACAGCCAGTATCGATAAAGCCGCGACTCTAGAAAAGAAAAAACAACTGCTGAATGAAAAAGACCGGTTAGTCAACGAGCTTAGATACCTTCACAATGGGCATGATGTCATGTTCAAATGGCAACTCTAACAATCACTCCTTTTGTTAAATAACCCATTTCCATTCGCAGCCACTTGGGCTTTCAATTCTGAGCGCATTGGCTTACTAAGTAACTCACTGTAAAGTTAAGTCAATGCAACAACAAAGACGGGCCTGAAGGCACTCGATCCGCGCAGTATAGTGCCGTCATATATCACAACACCGCCCACCGCAACCCACCATGCGTCGATAAAGTTGCTGTGTCGGCTATCACATCGGTGGCTTTATGCCGGGTGAGTGACAGGCTTTTACAATGAAGCTGTAACCATAAGGCATACTATTATCTAGAGCAATTTCGACCACTTCATAATCATTAAGCTCTACGACTTTACTGTTTTCAGATTTTTCACAACGTGAGTAACTATTGGCTTCAAAGTTATAGGCAAAAAGGGCGATCAAACGCTTGCTGCGCTCGAAGTAGCCTTTGGTATCGATAAAAGAAAACACGGCATTAGCAATTTCGGTATCGCCTTCATCCCCACCATCCCCCCTAACCGATGGCTGTCCATCGAGTGCTTTAGACTCTGTATGCTGCTCTATCTGCTCGGATAATTGCTCAATGACTTGCTCTTGTTGTTCCTTAGGCTTGACCGATAATGGCTGGCTTTGCGAAAAGCTGCTCGAAATATCATCGACAATGTCGGCCGTAGGCTTACCGTCGACAAACGCAAAAATATTGATCATCACGACACTGGAAAGCACAAAGCGTAATAAGGCCGTTAACAAGGGAGAATAACTTTGCGTAATGAACTTGATGCGGTCAGATCCAAAAGGCTTAATCAACAATAGAAAGATAATATACAAAGGCAAAAATAATTGCAGGGCCAGCAAGGTGGCAAGGGTGATCCCGAGCGCCCATGGCGGTAAATAAATTAAGGTGGCAAAGTTATGGGTATAATTTAATTGGTTTGCCGAAACCATGGTGACTTCATTGACAATGCCGCTGGCGCTGGCAAGTACAAAATTGGCGACGGTTGCGTAGAAGATTAATATCAGTGCTTTACCAGCAAGTGAATGCCAAAGTTGATTAAACTTAGGCCAAAACTCGACGGTTAAGGCAACGATGGTTAACGCCGTACAGAGCCAGCCCGATTGCAGCACAAGCAGACTGGTTAAGGCTAATAAATACAGCTTCTGTGCCGTACTTAAATTAAACCAAATAGCCTGACCTCGCTTAACAATGCCTCTAATACGCTCTTGCCAGCTCATTTGTTGTTGCTTGAGCTGTCTATTGGCACGCCATTTGGCTATTTTTATGTACCTTTGCACATGCATCCTTACGCATTAAGCCGCTTTCAATTAATTAATGGGAGTCATCATGCCAATAAGTAAAGCGCATGTTTGGCAATCTCTTCATCTGTATCGAGATTAATCGCATCGACCATTACAAAACAATAACATAAAAGGCTTTGTGTTTGCGTTCAAGCGACAAGAGAGAGTTTAACCCTAAAAAATCCCCATCCTTTCATTCAAACGCCACTAGACTACATTCAACTATCTGTTGATAGAGCCAACGCAAAGCGGGATCATTCATACTCTGACGCTGCCAAACCAGACTGTAGGCGACCTTGCCATAATCGAATGGTAGCGCTTTAGTGACTAACCCTTTGGCCTGCAAAGCGGTATTGGCCCAATGACGCGAGCAGGTAAACAGCAGTTCACTGTGATGACACATTAACGCCGCACTGCCAAAGTCGGGCACCACTACAGGGGTCGCCCGCTGGCGTGACTGCTGAGCTAACTGCATCTCAAAGAAGGGAATGTTTAAGTCGGCATCGCTTATTCCCACATGACTAAAATCTAAGTAATCGGCCATGGTAATGGTCTCTTGATGAGCCAATGGATGCGCCGGACTCATTAAACATACCATCTGATCATCAATTAAGGTTTCCCACACCAAGTCTTGCTGGGTGATAGGCGGCTGGCTGCGATCATGGGGCAAGATGATGAAATCCAGTGTTCCCTGCACTAAACCGTCGAAACCTATTCCCTCCTTGGCACAGATGGTTAAGCGAATATTGGGCGCCATCTTCAGCACCTGGGCAGTTAACTTCGCGGCGAGCAGTTCAAAGGTGCTTTCACGCATGGCTAATGAGAAACAGCCCTCATACAGGGCAGGATTAAACGCCTCTTGGCTGACCATCTGGTTCATATCATTAATGATTTGATGCACACTCGGCCCAAGTCGACGGGCAACAGGCGTGGCAACCAACTTATTACCATTACGGTAAAACAACTCGTCATCTAAGCTATTGCGCAGTTGGCTTAGGGTCTTACTCACCGTTGATGGGCTAAGGCACAGCCGCCGAGCGCTGTCAGTCACACTCAAGGTGTCCAGCATCACGTGCAACGTGATTAAGTGTTTCATGCTAATACGTGAGAGTTTAGCCAGCTCCATATCTATCTCATCTAATTAATAACCGCCTAAGGCAATATAACCCTAAATGCCGACTATGTTGATGGCGATGATGAGATTCACGATCCCACTCACAGTGACGTTTTCCACCATCGACTTTTACCGTATAATCGCCGCTCATCAATCCAAAGGTAGGCCAGCATGTTCCATATCGCCCTTTATGAACCCGAAATCGCCCCTAACACAGGCAACATCATTCGCTTATGTGCTAATAATGGCTGCCAACTGCACTTAATTGAGCCACTTGGATTTGATTTAGAAGAGAAAAAGCTGCGCCGCGCGGGTTTAGACTACAGCGACTTAACCCGGGTGACTCGCCACAAAGACTTTGCCAGTTTTCTCGAGGCGATGGCAGGTAAGCGCATAATGGCGTGCACCACAAAAGGCAGCCGTCCACACAGCGAACTGAGTTTTGAGAAAGATGACGTGCTGTTGTTTGGCCCTGAGACCCGCGGTTTACCGATGGAGATCATCGAATCCTTACCGACCACACAACGCCTAAAAATCCCCATGGCAGGTAGCAGTCGCAGCTTAAATCTGTCTAATGCGGTAGCGATCATCAGCTATGAAGCCTGGCGTCAAATTGGCTACGAAGGCGCGCTTTAACTCTTGAGCGCCTATAAGCAGCGCTAATCGCCAATCATAAAAAAGCCCCTGTAATTTAAGGTTACTGGGGCTTGTTATTTAACAGCAAGGTCTGCACTGCTAGGATGTAGACTTACTGGGCAAATCCAACGGCATCAATTTCAACCTGCTTAACCTCGCCATATTGCGCCGCAACATCGGCAATCTTGCTGGCATTACCAATTAACACATATTGCAGCTTATCCTGCGGAAAGTAACGACTGATTAAGCGCTGGCTTTCGGCAATGGTCAGGCCATCGACCTTGGCTTGAAACTCGTTGATATAACTGTCGTCGAAACCGTACAAATACATGTCGGACAACAGAGCAGCCAATTGACCACTGGTCTCAAATTTAGGCGGAAACTGCCCTTTAACATAGGCTTTGGCCGAGTCTAAGGTGGCCTGATCTATCCCTTTCTGCCACAATCTCGCGTAGGTCTTTAAGGCCAAATCGATGGCATCTTTGGTGGTTTCACTCTTGGTAAAGGTGCTAATTTTAAACACCCCGCCCTGAGAATAAGCGGTAAAACCTGAGCGAGCACCATAGGTTAGGCCGGCATTAACCCTTAATTCATCATTTAACCATGAGGTAAAGCGACCGCCCAATATGGTATTCACCACTTGTAAGCCAACCAAATCAGGATTATCCCGCGTGACCCCTTTGCCACCTATCAAGAAGGTAGTTTCAATGGCATCGCCCTTATTCACCAGCAAGACGTTACTCTGGTCTAACGCCGGCTGTCCTTGGGCTAAAGTGGGCATTTGAATCGCTTCACCATTTTGCCAATCGCTAAACAAGCTGGCTAGCTTGGCTTTCATGACTGCTGGGGAAAAGTCTCCCACCACAGTGATAGCGGCGTTGCGCGGTTGATAATAGCTTTTATGAAACGCTCTAAGCTGAGAGATAGTAAGCTGCTCCAGCGAGGTACGCGTCCCAGAAGTGGGATTACCATAAGGGTGTTGGCCAAATATTAGCTTATCGAAATAGCGACCAATCACATTGCGAGGGCTCTCTTTCGCTTGCGCTAACGCAGCCATTTCACGCTGACGCAACTTATCAAACTCCTCGGCAGAAAAATCAGGCATCACCAATAGGTCTCGCACCAATGGCAACATCTTATCGCTATCTTTCGCCATAAAGTCAGCGCCAATATAGGTGCCCTCTTTGCCTGCGCTGGCCCCAATTGACGCCCCGAGGAAATCGACCATCTGTTCGATGTCGGCTTTTGACTGACCATTAGCGCCAAGCAGTAAAGACTGCGCCGTCATCAGCGCCACACCAGAAGTTGTATCGTTAACTGCGCCTGCACGCACCACGGCATTAACGGTAATTAAGGGAACCTCCGTCTGCGGCATTAAATAAACAGTTAAGCCATTATCGAGTTGATAACGCTCATAAGCGGGCATCTTAAAGCTGGCACTGTCAGACACAGGCGCTTGAGTCGTCGCACAACCAGACAAGCCTAGCGTGGTCGCCAGCAGCGCAGTCAGCGCTAAGGTCGACAACTTGGCTGGCATTTGGCTCATAAATTGCTTCATTGGTCACTCTCCTCTGTGGCCGCCAATACGGCAACGGTGCGGTTGGCACGACGTAAATAGGTTTGCGCTACACGTTGAATATCATCTGGGGTGACCTTGTTATAGGACTCAGGCGCGTTAAATAACTGAGCATAATTGCCAAAGTAAAGCTCATAGGTACCTAAGGTATTGGCTTTACCATTGATGGTTTCCATCGAGCGATAGAAGTCCATCAATTTGATATTTTTAACCTTGTCTAATTCGTGCTGGCTAACGCCTTCACGCGCAACGCGGTTAATTTCGCTTATCATGCTTTTTTCTAGTTCGGTAGCGGTGATCCCTGGATTTGCCACCCCCATGACGTAAAACAAGTTAGGGTCAAAACTCATCGGCATATAGGTTTCGACTTCTATCGCCACCTGCTGCTCAACCAAGCCTTGATAGAGGCGCGAGCTATTGCCTGAGGTCAAAATAGAGGACAAGAGATCCAGTGCATAATAATCGGCATGGGTCGTGGCGGGCACATGATAGCCCAGCATCACGTTAGGCGTACTGACCGAGGCCTTGTGCACATAGACGCGGCGCTCACCTTTTTGCAGCGGCTCCACGGTTTTCACTTCGCGCGGCGGCGCTTGGGCTGGAATTGGCGCAAAGTACTTATTGGCTAAGGCTTTCACTTCATTGAGTTTAACATCGCCCGCAATCACCACCACCGCATTATTAGGTGCATAGTAGGTCTTATGGTATTGCACTAAATCGTCTAGGGTCCAGGCGGAGATATCCGATTCATGGCCTATCACAGACCAACTGTAAGGGTGCGCTCTAAACGCGACGCCCTTAAGCTCTTCTTGTATGGTGCGCCAGTTGGAGTTTTCTAGCCCTGTGGTGCGCTCGGAGGTCACCACGCCGCGCTCACTTTCTACCATTTCGGCATTGATATCCAGATGCGCAATGCGATCGGCTTCGAGGTCAAAAATGGTCTCTAGCGCGCTGGCAGGAAACCAGTCGGTATACACAGTGACGTTTTCTGTGGTGTAAGCATTATTGGCTCCCCCCGCGGCTTCCATGGTTCTATCAAACATCTTAGGACCATATTTTTTTGAGCCGTTAAACATCATATGTTCGAAAAAGTGAGAAATTCCGGTAATGCCGGGAACTTCATTACGCGAGCCGACTTTCCAAAATAGGTACATGTTGGCATTGGGGATAGAAGCATCTTCTAACACCATGATCTTCATGCCGTTATCGAGTGTAAAGCTTTGTATATCATCGACTTGTGTCGCCTGTGCGGCCGCAGCAGTACATAACACTGCTATCGACACCCCCAGCGCGATAATTGTTCGCATCATCAGTGGTTCCCTCGTTGCGCAACTAAAACATCCAAATTTTACCAATCCCTCAATAGACTAAGGTATCGGCACCCAGCTGACTATTAGCGGTGAAACGCCGATTAAGATCAAGTGCATAGGGAATAAACTGCACAACTTAATTGTAACTTATTGCTTTTTTGCTACTCTAATTAGCCAGAACTACTGCTTTTACCGCACGTAACATGGAGTTTAATCGTGTCACCTACCGCAGATGTTAACTTTGCCTACCTCAATCGCCTGAGCTGTAACACGGAGGTGCAGTTGCAACTATTAACACCGATACAACAGATAAGATTGCGCACTCGCTTGATTGGTATCGATCCCCATAATGGAGTGATCTTAGCGCTTGGGTATGACAAACAGTGGCAAGCGGCGAAGTTACTCATCACCCAAGGACAAAATGTGGTGGTGCGTATTATCAACAGCGAAGACCCTGAGGCCAATATTTTGGCCTTTAGAAGCCAAATAAAGGCAGTGCTAAGCAGCTCAGGACGATGGTTAGTGGTTAAATACCCAAATCAATTGCAAAGCGTTACCTTACGCCAACATGCTCGCATTCCCATCTTTGTGGAAGCATCGCTACATAATCCAAGTCAAGATAGCTACGATGCTCTCCCCATTTCTAGCGGTTTTTTACAGGACATTTCAGTTAAAGGCGGTGGCTATATTGGTATAGGAGTCAATTCCTTAACTTTAGAACAGCGCTGTTACCTGCAAGTAAAGACCCAGCAAGAACAGCCGTTACAAGCTGTACCTATTATCATTAAAAATATTCAAACTCCTAGCGATGACAGTGCCGAATATCAATATGGTTTTACCATCGAGGATAACGATGCAAAGGTGAAATCATTTTTACAACAAGTCATATTAAGCCACCTTTTTCAAGAGCCTAGCTCTTAGCTAGTGCCGTTTTGGTAAAAAAAACCACATCGTTGTCAATCACCTCTAACTGCCACTGCAACTGCCGAGCAATCCACTCAAAGGTGGCAATGCTGTAAAAACGGATATGGGTCAAATCGTTCTTATAGTGCCAGCGGGCAAATTCCTCGGCGCCCAAGACTCGTTTAGTCATGATAGCCAGTACCCCATTAGGTTTGAGTAAGGCGTCTAATTGCTGCAGCAATGCCGCACTGTCGGCGACATGCTCAATCACCTCGGTCATGGTAATAAAGTCATATTGGCGCGCTAACAGCTCAGGATGATTAAAGTAATACAGGTCATAATTGGCCATAGTGATACCTGCATCGTCAGCCATCACACTGATGGTTGGCCCTGGGCCACAACCAAAATCCAACCCTTGCATTGTAGGTGTCAGCCGCGGCAATAGCGGGCTCCAAGTACGGCTTAAAAAACGGCGATAGCCCAAATCGTCACTATTATTTTGATGATTATCGTAAAACGCTTTCTCGTCGGCGGCGCTGAGCAGGTACTGGTCGGGCACAGTGACCAGCTGGCACACAGCGCAGATAACATAGGCGCGTTGCTTATCTTGATAAAATTCAGTTAAAGATGGGCTCTTACATAAAGGACAACAACTCACGGTATTTCCTATTTCAATGATCCACGTTAAGGGTCGCCCGCACACTAGGTATGCTAATTCGCCCTAAGGTTGCGGGATTTTACGCGTTTTTGCCGCCGCTTCGGCCGCTTCACGTAAATATTTTTGTTCGCGGGTTTCGCGCTGATTAAATTCGGCTTGCGCCTTAGCCCTTTGTTCTGCTTGCCATTCGCCTGCTTCTTGGCGCTGCAATACTTCTTGCTGACGCTGCTCTGTCTCGCTCGCCGCTTGGCGCGCCTTGGCTAATTGATCTTGCTCGGTTTGTCGCGATAGCGCCTCGGCCGTTGCGGTTTTGTCACTTAGGCTAAGATTCTCTTTGGCCATTACGGCGCCGCTGCACAGCAAACAACAGCTGATCAATATCGATGTCATGCGATGTTGTGTACGAAGCATCATTTTTCCTCAAATCCTATGTGTGATAAACGATGAATATCAATGCGATAAATTGCTAAGCGCAGCCTAAAAACGATAGTCACTCGCTTAATATCAGCTCCCTTGTAGCCAAGAATAAACCGCTGACTTAACGTGTCGATATTACATGCTGCTTGCTCGGGATGGTAGCGGCTTATTATTGGAATAGAGTCTGTTACCCGCTCGCGCACTTAACGCAAGCCATGGCAACATGTCGGTTTTATTGAGCGGATTGCTCAAGCCCAGTAAGCGCTCAACGCCGCCACTCGCTTGGTAAAGCTCGTTAGGTAAATAAGCCTAGTGGAAAATTAAGAGAGGGGAGGAAAATAAGCCTAGAGCGCAAGATAATGGTAAGTAATATGATGGTGAAAACCCGGTTTGGGCTTGTCACGTCGCCAGAAACCGGTAGCCGAGTCAGTCACTGCCTCCCTGCATGGACAGTGACTGACACAACGACCAAACCACTTGCACACAAGTGATGGCATCATTAAACATCAGTTGTAATCCGATTGTCGTGACCCAGTACTAAATTGTTAGCGTGGCCACGGCGGTAGATCACACATTTTTAGGTCAATTAGTCATTTTGACCATAACGTGCCCTAACAGCCACAGGCATGGCATTGAGGCGTTGCTCGACTAATGCCGCCAAGGCATCATTAAGAGGTGATACATCGACATTAGGCGACACCGCCTTTATAGCCAGTGCAGCCGCCTCTAAGGTCGACAAGCTGTCGTCACGCTTAGCTTTTCTAATCGTGTAATGGGAAGGGGCATCAAGCTCCAGATGCAGCGCCGGGTACTGTTGCAACCAAGGGTTGAGCTGCAATAACTTATAGGCTTTACGCCAGGTGCCATCGAGCAACAACAGCACAGCATCGGATGCCATTCTCTGCTGAGTAATGCTTTGGCTATGCTCTGAGGGATAGAGTAAATATATCGGCTTATCCACACTGTCGAGATAGGCCTTAAGCGCGGCAAAATCACTTGGTGTTTCCCCCACCTCGACACGCAGCGGCTGAAGCACGGCTTTCATTAACTTGACGCTATTTTTAGCATGCTTAACTTCGCCGGGATCTTGCAGAACAATGAGTTCAAGCGACGTCGACATGGGCCTAATATGGGCGCACAGGCAGGCATTTAACGGGTATTGGCATTGTTCACACAGGACTCGACTCACAACAGGCTCTATTTCGATAATCACACTGACGTTAAGTTTACCAAACCACGCCCCTCAGCGCGCCTATATTGAACCGTTAGTGGATACCCCTTGGGAGAATATTGATAAAAAAAAGCCTGCGCTTAAGGTCACTCCACGCAGGCAAAAGGGTTAGGTTGTCATTATCCGCGAGGGGGCTATCTGCCAGCGGCAGCCTTTGGCATCAAAGGCATAGACATAAATAACTTAATGAGCATGTTGCTCTTGGTGGCAGTTGTCGAACCGGCTCATGCCCATCAGAGCCAGCAATAGGGTTGCTAATCCTCCCGTCACAACAATCACCGCATAGGGCGCCGTTAAATCAGTTTGCTGAATGAGACCGGCAATGAGCGAGGCACCACTCATCTGAATAAACCCCAGCATCGCCGCGGCAGTACCGGCACGCTCACCAAAAGCCGACAGCGCCATACTCGTCGCAGGACCAAGCAATAAAGCAAAACCAATACACAAGATCATCATAGGCAACATAAAGCCAAACGCCGCAGGCAAGCCCGTCTGTGGTCCCCATAACTGCATCGCCAACTCCAACACGGCAGCTGCCAATAAAGCCAGTAACGCTAGGATAACGGTGGGGCGATTACCTAAACGGCTAATCACCATTGGAGCGGCAAAACAGGCAATAATATTGACCACGGCATTGAGAGCAAACAAACCACTAAACGTCAGCTCTGACACACCCAAACGCTCGATAAGCCACACCGGAGAGTATGATACATAGCACAAAATAGCGGCCATACCAGCCATACAGGCGACGGCATAAAATAGGAAGTGAGGCTCACGCAATATCGGCTTATAGCGAGCCCAGCGATACAGTGGCCCAGTGGTTACCGTACTGGCGGGGCGAGTTTCAGGCAGGCGATAACCCACAATCACCATCATCAACAAGCCATACAAGGCCATAAAGATAAAGGTTGAACGCCAGCCAAACTGCAATGCCAGTAATCCGCCTAGGGTCGGAGCTAAGGCAGGGATCACGCAGATAACACCATTGATATAGCTATAATAACGCGCCCCTTCTTTAGGGGTAAAACTATCGCGGATCGCACTAAAGACCACAATAGAGGTTGAACAGGCAGCTAAGCCTTGCAGCACACGAGCCAGTTGCAACCAATGGAACTCCATCGCCACCACAGCCATAAAGCTACTGGCGATATAGAGCAAAATACCGCCCATAGCAACTGGGCGACGGCCGTAACGGTCTGCTAATGGACCGATCAGGATCTGCCCGACCCCCATGGCAAATAAAAACAGCACTAAGGTCGATTGCACCTGACTAGCCGATACGGCGAATTCTGCCGCCATGGTTGGCATCGAAGGCAGATAGATGTCGATGGCCAGTGGGCTGAGCACCACCATCATCATTAAAATAGGTAACAAATTACGACGCATGAGGTTTCTTTAATCTCTGTAAGTTAATCGGAAGTGTGCTAGACGGGCATTTTAAATCAGTGCTGTTATGAATAGAAATGGTATAATTTCAAAAGCTAATTTCCTTTAAGGAATATCTAATGAATCTCGACAATTTGGCTCGTATCGATCTTAACTTACTGGTGATACTGCAAGTCTTACTCGAAGAACGCAGCGTGACTCGCGCTGCCATTCGGTTACACGTCAGCCAATCGGCATTGAGTAAGAGCTTAAACCGCCTGCGAGACACCTTGGACGATCCGCTATTTATTCGTACCGCACACGGCTTAAGACCCACCGCCCATGCCATGCACCTTGGGCAACAACTGCCCACCATGTTGCAGGGGCTTTATCAGTTGACTCAGCCGCCCAATTTCGAGCCTGCTAGCAGTAACCGCCAATTTTCTTTTGCCATGGTGGAAAGCGCCTACGAAACCCTGATCCCCTACTTTATTGGTCCGTTACTTTATAATGCACCTAACTTGCGCCTAGACTCTTACCTCTGGCTAGAAAAGTCACTGCCTGCATTACAGCAAGGACAGATAGACTTTGGCATCACAGGCCGCGACCTCAGCCCGCAATCGGATCTGATTATCGAGCGCCTACCCGAAGGCATTGCCCACCAAACCCTATTTAAGGATCATCAGGTCTGCCTCGTACGGCATGGGCACCCGATCCTCGCACTCGTCAACAGTGATGCATGGAGCCTAGCCGTATACTTAGAGATGTCTCATGTACAGGTGCGTTGCGAGGGCAATGAGTGGTGGGCACTCGACTATTTTTTGGCTAACCTGGGCCACCGCCGTCACTTAAGCACAACGGTGCCAGACTTTTATGGTGCCGCCAGTGTTTGCGCCCATAGCGATCTTATTTTTACCCTGCCCTCTAGCTTTGCTAGCCACGCACAGAAACTCTACCCCTTAGTGGAATTACCCTTGCCTCTGGAATTTTCGCCTTTAGCCTACGTCTTACTCTGGCATGAACGTAATAATGAGGATCCTGGACACAAATGGATACGAGAAACCATTTGCAAAAGCGTAGCGCAGGCCTTTAATCAAGCCGATGCAAATGATTCAGCACACATTAAGCCTAATGAGCTTATCATCTGATATTGCAGAGTCTGCCGAGACACTCGCTGCCAGCTCGCACTAAGATTAAGCTAATTTAACGTGATCTCTGCCGCCTAAATAGGCAGAATTAAGCCTAAGCAAATTCAGGAGAAACTATGATTTATCATCAATTTCAGCAAAATCCTTTGCAACATAGGTTCACTGGCACCAAAGGGTGGTTGGCATTTGCTATCGGTTTAGTTGTGATGACATTGGTCTTGCTAGCGCTGCCCTTTATCATCTTAACCGCGGCGGTGAGTTTGGTTGTGTTAAGCGTTTTTGGGCGTTTATTTTTAAAGCGCCAACTGGCTAAGTTTCGCCAATATTCGCCAGCGCAAGATGAGATGCCTCATCAAGCTCAGCGCCGCCATACCCAAGCGGAATACTTTGAACAACAGGCGCCGTTTTCCGCTAAGCGCGCCCCTCGCCAAGGCCGAACCTTCGACCATGATCCTAATGAGTAAGTCTGTACTAGCTGAGGCCATTGGCCTCAGCTAGATGGCATAAATGCACTCAATCAGTATTTAATAGCACCAAAACTTACCGGCAAACTCACCTCTAAGCTCAAGCTATCCAAGCCAATTTATGCCCCAGCAGCCCATTAGCCTAAACGTGTTAAATCGGCTCAGATAATAGCTCTTTAGCCCGCTCTAGCGCCGAGACCTCGGCCTGATTATCAGTGACCGCCAGCACATTGTCGATTTGCGCCACCAATGAGCGCCATAACGGTGAGATAACCGCCAGCTCTTGTTCATTTGCACGGGCGCGCGCCATGTTAAGCAGTGCCGCCGAGCCGACCACATCAATACGCCCCAAAATGCCATCGGCTAAGGCGATACTCAGTTCAATCATCGCCGGAACACTGTGGCCATATTTAACCACTTGACGCAGATAACGTTCGGCCACGCTATAGTCATCACCGAGGGCATTGTCGCTATTAAGCATCTGCTGCGCTCGATTCAACATGGCGTCGAGCTGGCCTTGCTCTGCCGCTTCGGCCATCCAATGCTGACTGGCTAATGCGTCGGGCTCACACCCCTCACCTCGGGCTAACATTAAGGCTAAATGATACTGCGCATGGGGAAACCCAGCGTTAGCAGCTGTCGAAATGTAATGATAGGCTTGGCTATAGTCGCCTTGCTGATAATAGAGCACCCCAAGATTGGCCATCGCTTCAGAATGCTCTAATGCCGCAGCCGCCTGCAGATAGTGCAAGGCATCACTATGGCTGACCTCAATATGCTCGCCTCCCACCAAATAGAAATACCCCAATAAGGCCATGGCATTGGCGACACCCGCTTTAGCTGCACCGATGATCGCAGTTTCACCAGCGCTGACATCTGGCTCGCCGTTATAACCGTGCAACAGGCTAACCCCATATTCATATAAGGCGTCAATATGATGAGGCGCTGCCTGTGCAAACCAATAGGCTGCTTGCTTAAAGCTGTCTGCGCTGCGCAGGTGCTGCGCCTTAGGCTCGTCATCTTGCTCTTCTAGGGCTTGCTCTTGCTCACGCTGCATCAGGGCACGGGTTTTTAACGACATCCCCACCAAGTACTGAGCCTGATGGTCGTTTTCCATGATCGCCCGATAACATAAGTCGCGACCGGCAATCGAATCGAACGGTTCAAACTGATACTCAGGGGCAGGCCGTTGGTGTATCAAGGGAAACAGCTCAACCACTAACCTGAGTAAGCGTTCAATTGCCCGCTGCGCCAACTCTTGCAGCGCATCGGCGGTTAAATGGTATTTTTCCGGATGAGCCCCTCGATTACCATCACCGCGCAGCCGATGCAGGCTTCGAGTGATACGCACATTGATCACTCGATGGCGATTCAGGGTCTCAATATGATCGTAGAGGTTAGGGCTATCAAAAATAATCTGCTGCGACTGGGCTAACTGATCCGTCAATTTATGAGTAAAACTGCGGATATGCAGCAAGGCTTGGGTAGGCACATCACGTACGTAACTCTTGGCGATACGATAATCTTCGCCAAGCACTTGAGAAAATTCGCTCACGAGTTCGATATCGGTCAGCACGGCATACACTCCGTAAAACTTACAAAAAAGGGCCTATTAGGCCCTTATATAAACATTCGCTACACCTGCTCATCGATGCTAGGGCGCGACACCATGTATAAGCGAAACAGCGCAACGTTAACAAATAACCCAAAAAACGCCACGCTTACCTCGACAATCAGCATCAGCGGAAAGCCAACAGCTGAGGCGAGTTGCGACAAGGTACCACCCAGCAGAGATAATGGAATATAAAGCATTAATACCAGTAACGTTTTAAAGGCGATAGCAGAGCTAAACTTGAAACTGCCTTTAATCGCTTCGAGCGGTGTTAATCGCTCGACCACCACCATGAAGTTAACATAGGCGAGTCGAGCAAACACATAGATGCTCAGGGTCAAGCCTATCAGCCACAAGGGGCCAAAGGCGGCAAACAACATCACTGGAGCTAAAATCAGTAACCCAGACATCACACCCGCCAGCAATAACCCAGGCACAAAATTTAAACTGGTTTTTAAAATCAAGGCATTAGATGGTTCATGGCCATTGGATCTCACTTCCATAAACAGGGTTAACGATGCAATCAACACCGAAAAGACCAATAGCAACACCATCATAGCGACCATATGAGATGCACCAAACTGAGGGTTCTCTAAATCGGCACTGTTGATCTCCATTCCCAGCCATAATTGAATACTCACCTGAATAAACAAAATGGGGACGGTTAAAATAGCTAACTGACTAATATGATTGCGAAAGAAGTTATATGCTTCGGTCAAAATCGCTGATAATGACATAGGTCGTTCCAATAGATAATGATAAACCAACTAATAAGTCGCACAGGATACCGAAATTTCCTATCTAATGCACAGCAGATGTCTAAAAATAACGACGAAATCTTGCCCGACTTAAGCTAATATTAGCGCCACATTAAATTGATTCACCATAGGATGGTAAGTGATGAAGTCACTCAAGATGGTTCCACTACTGCTCAGTACTCTCGCTTTCAACGGCGCAGCTCACGCGGGCTGGCTCGATAATTTAAGTAACAAGACTGAACCCCAAGTAACGGCGCCGCAGACCCAAAATAACGATCTGGTTAGCACTGTCATGTCACAGCTCGGGCTCAACCAAAACCAAGCAGAAGGCGGACTCGGCAGCCTACTCTCCTTGGCACAATCTACTCTAGGTAACGAGAGTTTTGCACCGATTGCAGCGGCGATTCCGGGAGCGGATATGTTACTTGGCGCCGCGCCTCAAGCCGATAACGGCTCGGGCATGTCGGGCTTATTATCACAGGCTGGCGATCTGGGAGCATCGTTGCAGGGTGGCGCACAGGTTTATGATGCCTTTGAAAAGTTAGGCATTTCTAAACAGCTGGCCATGCCGATGGTGGATATTGTTAAAAGTTATTTAGACACCAATGCCGGTGCAGGTACCAGCGATCTGCTGCTGCAAGGGCTCGGTGCAATCCTGTAGTCACAGCTTCCACGCCCAAGCCTAGCTTTGTTATTATGGTGAACTCTTCACTATTATCGGGCTCTAACCGATATCGAGGCAGTAAAAGAGAATCATGATGATAGCAAAGCTAAAACAGTTGCTCGCTTCTGAGCGCCAAGCGGTATCACCACAAGAAAAAGCCAAGCATCTTAACCTTGCAGCGGTCAGTTTACTGCTGGAGGTGGTTTATGCCGACGAAACTCTGAGTGATGAAGAGCTGCATCTGTTACCCAGCCTGCTCACCACCACGCTGTCGTTAGCGCCAGGCGAGGTTGATGAGCTGATTGCAACGGCGCAGGCAAATCATAAAGATGCCACCTCACTGTATGAATTCACCACAGAGATTAACCAGCAGTTCAGCTTAGCGGAAAAGCAGCAGCTGATCTTAGCCATGTGGAAGCTGGCCTATGCCGATGGTCACCTGTGCCGTTATGAAGATCAGATAGTGCGCCGCACTGCAGACTTGCTACACCTTAAACACAGTGAGCTTATCCAGATGCGCAATGCGGCAATAAACCAACTGCCATAACGCACAGGCACCAATGGCAGCGCGGGCAATCATTGTCCTTTGCTTGGCATAGGTGCCTTAGGCTCAACGTAAATGAGTCAACATAAATAGTGGCGTTTCGACTACCCTGCGTCGTTAACAAGCGTATTTTTGTGGCACTATGACTTATTTAAGCTGAGGGCTAACTTGCGTGCCTGATGGCTTTTTTGCCACCACAATAAAGGCGCCACCAACAATACTAAGCCTGTGGCATACCACATGTTATTGCCTAGCGCCTGCATCATCAGCAAACAAAACAGTATCCCCATCAGAGCCAGTGGCAGGTAACGCTTACTCAGCAGTTTGACCGCCGCCATCATAGAAACCAGATAGATAATCACAAATACGCCGTTGGTCCAGGCAATCAGGTGTTCCAGCTCTTGCCCCGAAAGATAGGTCAGTACAATCACTAGTGCCATGGTCAACAATACCGCTATCAGTGCGCGTACTGGCACTCTGTGGCTATTTAACTGCATAAAATAACGTGGTAACACCCCTTCACAGCTAAAGCTCCAGATCAACCTAGACACACTGGCGGTATACACATTAACGGTCGATAACCCACCGGCAATACCTAGTATACCAATCACTTGTGCGCCATAGCCTCCCAGTAATTGATCAAATGCTGCCACCATAGCGAGGCCATCAGTGGGCGGCGCAAACAGTAACAACGCCGTACACGCCACATAGACCAAGCCAACCAAGACGGTACCGATAATCATCGCCGCCATCATATCTTTCTTAGGATCTTTAAAGTCATTGGCTAGATGCGTCATGGCTTCGATACCCAAAAAACTCCAAAACGCGATACCGGCGGCCGCCATCACCAGGCTCATATCGCCGCCCGCTTGATGGGCCGCCAACTCAAATTCGCCAAGGTGGCTGCCACCAGCGCCAAACATCACCACCACCACGGTCACAATGGCCAGTGTTAGTGCAAACTGCAACTTAGCCGAGACTTGGATCCCCCTAAGGTTCAAGACCAAAAGCAACAAGAGTAACCCCAGCTCAGTGAACACTTGCTGCCAGCCAGACAGGGCCACCAACTCATTAACAAACTGAAATGTCATTAACACCGCCGCCGGTGCCCCTAAAGGGATCACCAACAAAAAAATCAAACCTATGGTGCGCCCTGCAGTGCGGCCAAAGGCCTTTTCAATAAAGTAAGCCGGCCCCGCCGCATGAGGAAAGATGCCGGCTAATCGGCCAAAGACCAGCGATACCGGAATAATGGCTAAGGTCAGTAATATCCACGCAAGTATGGCGCCCGTGCCCGCGGTATCAATCGTCATCTGCGGTAAAATAAATACCCCGGTACCCAGCAAAGTGGTGGCCATTAAACCTGCTCCCTGCCAACGCCCTATGCTGCCTTGAATATGAGTCATCTTGTTATCTGTAAAGGTGGTTAATGCCCATTAGTATAGACTTGTGTGACGCAACAAACTGTCATAGCATTGCGTCGATGTTCCTATGGCGACCGCCATTTTGACGTCATTTTACCTTTTTACCGACAAATCGTCGCCGCCGCATGAGAGACACTCGATGGATAAATTTGATAAAGCAATCATCAGCGCATTACGCCAAGATGCACGCCAGAGCGTGTCACATATTGCCGACAAAGTCAGCCTGTCGCGCAGTGCCGTATCTGAACGTATCAAAAAGCTGGAGCAAAGCGGTATTATTCGCGGTTATCAAGTCTTACTCAGTGAGTCGCAAAAAGAGGGGGTATCCGCTTATTTTGAGATCCAGCATCAATGCCGTAAGAGTGCCGATGTGGTGCATGTGTTTCAGTCGATACCCGAAGTAGTCACATGCCGTGGGATCACTGGCGACATGGATCTGCTAGTGTATGTGCAGGCCAGTTCGATGAAGCGCTTACATGAAATTCGCGAACATATCGATGCCCAAAGCAACATCATTAAAATTAAAACTCACGTGGTGATGAGTGAATGGATAGACAACCGCGCCCAGTAACTATATCGAGTCGTCCCACTAGCCAATAGCCCTGTGGCGTGTGACTAATGGGACTGACAAGCCTTATCAGTGATGGCAGCGCATACAACTGTCTGTCACTGGCGTGGAGGCGTGCACCTTATGGCAATCACTGCACATCATCAAATAGGAATGTGACTGATGATAAGGGCCATCAAGGGTATCGACACTCCCATGACACTCAATACAAGCGCGGTTTTCAACCTCATTGTTAATCGATGGTTCGCCATTTTCATGGCACGTTTCACAATCGCCATTGAGCATATGAGTATCGACCACCGATTGCGCCTGCACCATTAAAGTGAGGCACAACAGTAGCGCTCCTAATCCCAATTTGTACATCGCAACCTCCGACGGCTAAGCCACCGTCATCTGGCCGGTGTAAAGAATGAAGTTGCGCAACAATAATACGCCCGTCAAACTACACATGGCCGTGACCGCCACATAAGAAAACTTACGCTTAGCCGAGGCTTTCATGAAGAGGTTAAAGGCCAGCGGCAGACTCAAGCCTACAAACACAATACCGCCCCAGAATACCCAGCCCCAGAAGCCTTCACCTATCGCCCTAAAGGCGGCTATCTTGCTGGCACCACCACTCAATATCAATCCGACAAAGAAGGTAAAAATTAACACCATTTCCACCAAAATAATCGGGATCTCAATATTGTGGATAAAGTGCACTTCTTTGCCATCTGGACTGCCCTTCATCAGCACGCCACCAAGCAGGGTGCCTGCCGCACCAGAGGAGAGGCCAGAGAACAGAAACAGTAAGGGCAATACCGGATTATTAAGCATGGGATAGGTGGTTAACGCCGACAGCAAGAAGCCGGTATAGGCACCCAAGGCCACCGCCGAAATCGCCAAGATACCAGTAATGCTAGCTTCGGCACTCACCAGCCACTTTAATAAGCGTTGCACACGTGGCCAGCGCTGCTCACAAAACGCGAGCAACGGCTTTTTAAACACACATGCTAACCAGGCAAATAACATCGCTTGGTAAAACATCAACACCGCCACCCCGACCGACATCACAGAGGTAGGGTTGTAAAACACCAATATCTTCCAAAAATCAAACGGCTTGGTAAGATCGATCACCAAGATGCCCAATCCGGCAAACACACTCAATGGCGCGATAATACACGCCGCTTGCACGAAAGGAGATCGATAAGCATCATCGCCTAAGCGGAACTGTTTTAGCAAAATCGCAAAAAACACCGCGCCGGCAGACACCCCAGCTAAAAACAGGTAGATCGCAATCGGCCAATGCCACACAAGGCCGTCAAAATGGAATGGACTCATAACCTTACCTCGCCGTCTTGTGAGCCAATACGAAATAACTTAGGACGTGTCCCAAGCTCGGTCTTAGTGCGATAGTTGGGCGTATGCTTTAGCACCTGCACCACTTGTGAATCGGGATCTTGCAGATCGCCAAAAGTCAGCGCTTGGGTTGGACAGGCACTGACACAAGCCGGTAACTTGCCCTCTTTTAAGCGCGTCTCCTTACAAAAATCACACTTGTCGGCCGCCTTAGTAACTGGGTTGATAAAACGCACTTGATAGGGGCAAGCCGCGATACAGTATTGGCAGCCAACACATTTCCACGCATCGACACTGACAATGCCCGTCGCCTCATCTTTGTACGCGGCGCCTGTGGGGCAAACCTTAACGCAAGGGGTATCTTCACAGTGCTGGCAAGAGTGGCGGGTAAATCTAAAATATTGCTCCGGGTACTCACCATAGGGGCCTTTACGCTCAATGCGCAGCCGAGTTACCCCTTCGGGTACATTGTTAACCTCGCGGCATGCCACGCTGCAAGCATCGCAACCGATGCATTTGGTTTCGTCATGGATAAGGGCATATTTTTTAGTAGATTGTTGCGCCTCCCCTAACGGGCCCTGCGCCACAGTGTAACCAGAAGCCCCTACCACTAAGGCGCAAGCGGATTTCAAAAACAAACGTCTAGAGTTTTTCATCATCACTCTCCTTAGGGGTAATACCATGGCACTTGCCACATAGGGCACTGCGCTCCTCAGTCGCCAAGGTCATCATAGGATCCGAATCGCTGTGCAACTGATGGCAGTTGGCACATCCCACCTTGTTTGAATGCACGGCATGGGTCCAATCGGCTTGATAAAGAACATCGTGCTCATGGCACTGCGAGCAACTGTCCACCTGAGCGGTCACTTTTGTGCTCGAATCGGCACTAAAACCGATGATCAATGATGGCTGGCGAGGATGCTTACCCTTTTCGCCATGACAACTTTGGCAGGTTAACGCTAACGCATCATTACCGTGCACTCCTGCCATTAAACCGTTACGTTTATGGCATTTAACACATTTATCTTGATTGATTTGCAAACGATTCACTTCGGCTTTCACAGGCATAATATTCAGCAACAAGAGAGCTGATATCGACACCGCGCAAAACGCTATTTTGCTGAATAGGGACATAATGAGTCCTCACGAGATGAGAGTGATAATTGAATTAACAACTTAAAAATAGGTGCTGAAGCCGTCGCCCCAGCACGCTAGACACTATGCCGCCATCGACAATGAGCGGGTTAAGAGAGCTTCATCACAAGGCACATCGGTATCTAGATGAAGCACTTTAATGCCCACTTGGGCTAGCGAGTGTTCAATAAACGCATTTTTCTCAGGAGAGTTATGCTCAGGATCGGTAATAACCAACTTCACCGCTGACGATTCTGGGTCCACTAATACATAATCTAAATGACAGGCTCTTAAATATTCATGCGCCTGCTCATCCTTATTATTATCAATATCCAAAATACTGTCTAAACAGGTACCATAAAGCACACTGTATTTACTTTTAAATGCGCTACTCAATTTAGATAAAAAGACTTGAGCCTTGGCACTCACGGTACTTCCTTTAAACTTAAATACTTTCCCCTCGGATTTATCATCAGATTTAAAAAATTTAATACAGGTCATTGCAAATGTCACGATTACAAATGGAACAACCACGAATAAAACAAAGTAAATAAAGGCATAACTAAAAACTACTGAAGCATTCATAATTACCTCCAACATTCTAACAATTATTATTTTTTAACGCATGGCCATTATTTATAAACAAGAAAATCTAAACCTTGATTTAGATCACACAAGAAAAACTAACAATACTTATTTCAAGCAATTACAATCACCATCATAAAATCCTATTTTAAAATATAGAAACAAGAAAATCAGAAAACATATAAGCTAAATATAAGATATAGATAACCGGATAATGCAACATGCATAAAACTGATGTGAAATAGTATAAAAAGATCAATGAACACCTAAGATATAAATAAAAACAATTAAAAATACCAAGAAATTAAATATAAGAATAACTTAGTTTCATAATATGCATAACCCATTAAGTGACATAACAATCATTTAGCAAAAATAGTTAATAGATTTAGACAAATGACAAATAAACTTCCTTATGATGTTGGAAGGAACACTTACGTTTAAGGGGTATATTAAATGAGAGATATAATATTCAGCGATCTGGATCTACTGTGTCTAAATATTTTTGTGCACCTATATGAAAATCAATCAGCGACCTTTGTATCTCAAAAGCTCAACATACCGGCGCCAAAAATAAGTCGCAGTTTAAAGCATGCACGCGAAATATTTGGCAATGAGCTTTTTATTAGAAAAAGATACGGATTAATCCCAAACGAATACGCCAGTAAAATCTATCCTATCGCAAAAGAAATTGTAGAGTGCTCCAAAGCCTTACAGTCGTTTAAAAATGAAAGTGTAGAATGCAATAACTTACACTTTAATATTGCCATTCCAACTCCTTTATATCTTAATTTATCTAAGGGAGTATTAAACAATATTAGAGATGCTGGTAAACAAATATCGGTTTCATCGAAATCTTGGACCCCAAAAACACTGGATGAGATCAGCAAAGGCAAAGTAGATATCGGCTTGTGTTACAGCAGAAACAACGCTGAACTCCATGCCGTAAGCAATATCAGTACCATAGCCTTATCGCCATTAAATCGACTGTTGCTTATCGCTAACGAACATCATGATATTTACCATCAAGAGATCACCTTGGAAACGATTGCAAAGTACCCCTTTGCTAATCCTAATATCGGTGGCATCAAGAATGCGGTTTCGCCATTTCAGGAGTATTGCAATATGAGCGGGCTGGCACTGCACAGCGACGTTGAAGCCAAAAATATTAACTTTTTGTTCGATTACCTCAGAAATAGCCAAGCATTAACACTGTTACCATTTAACGAAAAATCAGAGATCACTGAAAATATTGATGGCTTACATTCATGCGAATTATCTCAGTTTGAAACCAACCGAATTTATAGCCAGATAGCGCCGCCCATGCTGACATTGATTTACAACAGCTGCGACAATGGTCAACCACTACAATGGATGATCAACAGCATTATCGACAGCTACCATCAATCCAGTAGCCAAGCACTGCCTTCGATAGCCGAGCTTAGCCTTGGTCAGGCTCCAACATCTGTTGGTGGCAGTTCTGATGGAGTTTAGCCACTTTATCTTGCAAATTGGCCAACAGATGAGAAGTGAATAACTTATCGTTACCATGATGAAATTGCAGGTAATAGTGGTAAGGCACAAACCGATTTGAATCACGACATTCACGATTAAAAAACTCAGACACATCAATCATGGCAAGCTCTGGACGCTGGCGAACAAACTGCGGCGCGAGCGCCGAGGCAATCCAACAAATATCATCGCAATGGGCCACATGATCCAGTGCCACATTAAGACTCGATGTTTTTAAGCTAACCGCCAGATTGACCCCTAACTTTTGCGCAAGATCCTCGAGCCAATGACGTTTGCCGCCAACTAATGAATAATTGATAAACACAAAGCGGTGGCTAAATAACATAGGAAGCGACAAGGTTTCACTAAAAATAGGATGATGCTTTTTGGCAATAATATAGCGATATTTGACCTCGCCTAAATCGACACTTTCAATCGATTGATGCAGATCCACATTAATCCCCACGCCATAATCAATTTTGCCTTGGGCGATAAGACTAGGCGTATTGTCGCTCCACTGTTGCATATTAATCGTGACATTACGCCCTAATAACTGACACACCTCTTGCACCGCTTCGGCTAATAAGCCAGCTTGATGCTCTTGCGCTGCTATAGTCAATTCACTCTGTTGGGGTTGCCAGTGATGTATGACAATACTCATCTCATCATAGGCTGCTACTATCGCCTTAGCTAAGGGATAAAGCTTTTCGGCCATGGCATTAGGCTGTAAACCATATTGCTGGCGTACAAATAGTTCATCCTTTACCCACTCGCGCAGACAACTCAAGGCACGACTCACCTTAGGTTGAGTGGTATTGAGCTGCTCTGCAACCACAGAGCCATTTTGATATTCAAATAAACCGATTAATACCCTCAGCGTAAAATAATCTAGTTTAGAAAGTTCCTTTTTATTCACTATGTTAACCCTAGCCATCATTTCCGTATTGAGCCAGATTAGCATAGTAATACCTAGCGAACTTTTGACCATATCAAACATTGCAGGATTAACAGTATAAAAACGCGATTGTGGGGGGAAGCTCATAAAATAAGCGCACAACTGATGGTTAAATCACCAGTAACGCTGCAAAAAAGACACATGCAAAACAATTTAATCTCAATACCAACAAAATATATCAATGATAATGTCACCCTCATGACCAGAATAAGCTAAACCAATCTTGCTCAAAATGTGATATCGCGAGCTAAGCCTTACTCCTAATCCTTAAATCGCGTTACACTAACCTCAATCGAAACCTTAAAAACTTCATCGTGATCAATGGATAAAACAGCTGAGCTCAACTTATTGTGGGGATCGATACTCCTCGAAGAATTAGCACGCCTAGGTGTGCAGCATGTTTGCATGGCGCCGGGTTCTCGCTCTACGCCGCTCACCTTAGCGGCGGCAAAGCAGACTAAACTGAAGCAGCATCTGCATTTCGATGAACGCGGGTTAGCCTTTATGGCGCTGGGGTTAGCCAAGGCTAGTCGTGCTCCCGTGGCCATCATTACCACTTCGGGCACGGCAGTCGCTAATCTTTACCCCGCCATCGTTGAGGCATGGCTCACCCATGTGCCACTCATCGTATTATCGGGCGATAGACCACCCGAATTACTTGACTGCGGCGCGAACCAAGCCATTGTTCAACCCGCTATTTTTGGTCATTACGCTCAGCAGGTAAACCTGCCCACGCCAGATCTACAGATCCGCCCTGAGGCGCTGCTAACCACTATTGATAACGCCATTGCCAACCAGACTCAACCGGTACATATCAATTGCATGTACCGCGAGCCACTTTACCCTGGCACCATGAGCGCCGATTTTACTCACTATCTGAGTACGCTGGGCAACTGGCAACATACTTCGCAACCCTTTAGCCAATACGCTAAGGCGCAGCTGCACAGCACGCCCAGTAGCGATGCCTTAGCGCGCTTTGTCCATGGTAAAGGCGTCATTGTGGTGGGCACCTTAGCGCCCCATGAGCAGCCCGAATTAATTATCGAGCTGGCGCACAAGTTGGGCTGGCCGATACTCACCGATGCCCAATCTCAATTGAGACAACATGGCGCAGCCATAGGTAATATCGACCAACTGCTGCTGCAACCTAAGGCTAAATCGTTGTTACAACAGGCTGAAAAAGTACTGGTGTTTGGTGGGCGCCTACTGTCAAAACGCTTAATTAACTACTTGGCCGAACAGAAATGGAAGAGCTATTGGCAAGTACTGCCCCATCAGCAGCGGTTAGATCCCAGCCATACGCCAAAACAGATTTGGCTCTGCCCAGTTAACGTCTTTAGCCAATTGGCTTGGCCACGCTCGTCACAGGCCAACTGGGCGGTGCAATTAATCGAATTAAATCAACGCTTGGATAGCCTATTCGAGCAGCAGATCGATCAAGGGGAATTTGGCGAAGCTCAGGTGGTACGTGCCATTGCGATGCAAACCGATAAGCAACTGTTTATTGGTAACAGTTTGCCGGTGCGCTTGTACGATATGTTTGCCCCCACCACGGCCACCATGGCAAGTATTTACACTAACCGCGGCGCATCGGGTATCGACGGTTTATTAGCGACCGCCTGCGGCATTGCGGCCCATAAAAAACAACCGACCACCTTAATTATTGGCGACTTATCGCAACTGCACGATTTAAATTCATTCGCCATTGCCGCTAATCATAACGGTCCACTGGTGATCGTGATCCTCAATAATGATGGCGGCAATATCTTTAATTTATTGCCAGTGCCCGACGAAAAGCTGCGCAGCGAATATTACCGCTTGGCCCATGGCTTAGAGTTTGGTTACGCCGCGGCCATGTTTGGCTTAGCCTACAACCAAGTTGACGACATCAACGCCTTTAATGAAGTCTATCAAGAGGCGATTAACCATCAGGGCACTTCGGTGATTGAGGTCAACGTGGCTCAAGATCAAGCCAGCTCACAGATAGCGCAGATCGCTGCATGGATAAAGCAAAGCTAATGCTCGCCTCGCGCTGTTATGGCCAGCCCACTAATCCCTGCTTGGTATTACTGCATGGGTTGCTGGGCGATAAACAGGACTGGCAAGACTTGATGCCGCGTCTGAGCCAGCATTTTTACTGTGTCTGTCTCGATCTGCCTAGCCATGGCGATAGCCCGAGCCTAGCGCTGCCTTCGCCGGGCTTTATGCAGGTTGCCAGCCTGATCCGCCGTACACTCACAGCGCTCAATATCGAGACCTTTCACTTGCTGGGTTACTCCCTTGGTGGGCGCATCGCCCTGCATCTGGCGCAGCTCATGGCGCAGCAGATCTTAAGTGTCAACTTGGAGTCGTGTCACCCCGGGCTGACCAGCCAGGCGCTACGCGAGCAGCGCTTGCACTGTGATAAACAGTGGCATGGACGCATGCTACAGATGTCGCTAAGCGAGTTTCTTAACTTGTGGTACCGCCAAGCCGTCTTTAGCGATCTTAGTGATAGCGAGCGCGCGCAGCTCATCCAACATCGCAGCCGCAATAAGTTGGCCGCGCTGCAACAGATTTACCTGCCGACCTCACTCGGCTTACAGCAAGATCTGTCCTGCTTACCCCATCAACTTGGCGTGCCTTGGCATTATTATGTCGGTGGCCAAGATGATAAATTTTCGGCGTTAGCCACTGCATGGCAACAACGCGCCCCCCTGTACCTACATCGCTTTGAGCATGGCGGCCACAATATTCACCTAAGTTGCTGTGATGCCTTTTGCACCACCTTAATTGAGCAACTCACCACGCCAGATACCTAGGCAGCCCAGTGAGATGGCACCGCACTTGAAATCGGGCCAATAGCACAATAAGCTGAGCACGCATTTATTTGCCAATAAAGCGCCTTTGCCCCCCAAAAGGATCGTACATGACATTGTTAACCCTTAACCTGTATCGCTACCATATTCCACTCGAAACCCTATTACCTGTGGGTAATCAACGTATCGATAGCCGCGAAGGCCTAGTGTTACAGGCCAGCACAGCGCTGGGCTGCGAGGTAGTTGAAATTGCGCCGTTGTCGGGTGTCGATGTCGACGGTCAACCATTAATGGGCTTTAGCCAAGAGCGACTCGAGCAGGTGATTGACGCGCTCGTTGCCGCCATGCCATCGCTACCGGGGCAACCGCTTGATGCCCTGCTTGACCTTGCCGAGCATACGACCATGGCCTCACTCGCCTATGGCTTAAGCCTGTTACATGCCAAGTTGTCGGGGCAACCCCCTAGCCTGTTGGCGCAACGAGCTTTGCCTCGCACAGTGCCGCTTATCTACCGTCATCAAGATGAGCCCATAGCCGAGGTTGGCCAGCAAGTCGCGCAACTCGACCGTCAGGTGCATGCAGTCAAGGTAAAGGTGGGGCAAACCTCAATGATGGAGGAGATCCAATTAATTCATCAAATTTTGGCGATCCGCCCCGATCTCAAGCTGCGTCTCGATGCCAATCGCAGCTTTAAACTGCAAGATGCCATCGACTTTTTAGCTTGCTTGCCCTTAGCAGCCATTGAATATATTGAAGAGCCATGCCGCGATCCGAACCACAATCCACTGTTATTCAATGCATTAGGGATCCCCTATGCCCTCGATGAGAGCCTTAACGATCCGCGTTATCAATTCACCATGCAGGCGGGCCTTAGCGCCTTAGTGATTAAGCCTATGTTGCTGGGCACCTTAAGCCGCTTACAGACGATCATCGACACCGCCCACCAGCACGGCGTGCGAGTGATCATCAGTTCGAGCTTAGAGGCGAGCTTAGGCATCAATGCACTGCGCTGCATTAGCCAAGCATGCACTCCAGATGAAGTGCCTGGGCTAGACACCTTGCGTGCCTTTAGCTGCGATTTACTCGAGCCCAGTGATAAGGCGCGCTGCCTCAATCTCGACGACTTAACACTGCTTTACAGCGTATAGGAGCTAAGATGCCCCAAGTTCACTCGCCACTGCATCTTGCCGCCAAACACTATCCACAGCAGGTGGCACTCTATTATTGGGCGCAAAACCAGTATCACAGCCTCAGTTATCAGGCACTCAGTCAGGCGGTTTGCGCCTGCGCACAGCAACTCACCCAGCAAGGAGTAAGGCTTGGCGATCGCCTCGGCTGTATCGATAATAATTCGCTAGAACTGGTTATCTTATATTGGGCTTGTGTTGACACTGGTGTGATATTTTGTCCCTTATCACCTCGTTTTCCTGCGCAGCAAATCGCCAGTTTGAGCATGCAATATGGCCTGTGCCATAGCTGGGCTCAAGCTGCCTATCGGCATCTACTGCCAAGCGCGGGGTTAGTCGTGGACTTTAGCGCCCGCGCAGCCACGGCTCCTCAGCCTATCGACCATCAGCGGCCCTGCAACGTTATTCTCACCTCAGGCAGCAGTGGCCAGCCTAAGGCGGCAGTGCATTGTTTGGCCAATCATATTGCCAGCGCACAGGGCGCTCGCGAGGTGATCCCTATCGCTCAGGGTGATAACTGGTTACTCTCTTTGCCGCTATTTCATATCGGCGGACTCGCCATCGTCAATCGCTGCGCCTTGGCTGGTGCCGCCATCACGCTGCCGACAGCCGAGCTCAGCTTGGCTGAACAATTACAGCAACAGCCCCTAACTCACCTGTCACTGGTCGCCACCCAACTGGTGCGGCTGCTACAGCAAGATAAACAGGCACTACGCCACGTCAAAGCCCTGCTACTGGGAGGCGGCGCTATCGCCCCCTCGTTACTGCAACAACTGGCACCGCTAGCCATTAACGCCTACACCAGCTATGGCATGACCGAGATGGCATCGCAAATTACCACCGGGCTCGCCACCAGCAAAGGCAGTAGCGGTAAGTTATTAAATGGGCGCGAGTTAACTATTATGGATCACAAGATCTTGGTTAAGGGAGACACCCTGTTTTTAGGCTATCTAACCCATGATGGCGGTAACAATTTATGGCGCCCGCTCGATGATCAAGGCTGGTTCGATACCCAAGATTTGGGCCATTGGGATAAGGATGGCGATCTGGTGATCAGCGGCCGCGCCGACAACATGTTTGTCTGTGGCGGCGAAAATGTGCAACCCGAAGAGATTGAAGCCGCCCTTAAGCGCCACCCTGACATCATTGACGCGATTGTATTTCCGCTGCCTGACAGTGAATTTGGCTTCCTGCCAGCGGCCATTATCAAGGGCAGCATTAGCGATGTCGCCCCGCTGGATGATTTTGTGCGCCAGTATATTGCCAGCTTTAAACGCCCGCGCCGTTATTACCCTTGGCCTGATATCGCCAGCACCAGTTTAAAGGTGCCACGTAAGCAGCTGATTGAGGCGGCGCTGGCTCGGCAGGCTCGGCTTTAACGGCCCGACATTTCCGGCTCAGGCGTTTACCGTTTAGCCAGCCACCTGTACCACACTGATGTCACACTCTGCCTAAAATCTGCTTAAGCACTGCCCACCAAGGCTTGTTGCCCCACAATGCTAGGCGCATAATACGCACTATGTGATAAGGCGAATCTCGGTGGGGAGTGACTCACGATAAACGCTATGTCACTTAGCTATGACACTAAACCGACACTAAACTGGCTACACTATGACACTACTACGCTCTATCGGTCAGCAGTGGACTAAGTCCACCTTGGCCCATCGCCTCAGTTTAAGTTTGCAGCAATCAGTTAACGTGCAGCAACTGTTTGGTGGCGCCACCTCATTAAAGACGGTCGCCCATACCATATCCGCATTGGTTTTTACCCAAGGCCAACCAGTGTGGTTGCCGCCGATGGAAGATGCCGCAGAGCATGCCTTGCCGCCTGAGTTAACCCTGCACTGCTTGTTCGAAGCCAGCCGTCTGCTGTTTGTCAAAGAGTTAGAGCAGGGCCAACTGAGCCAAGCCGAACACCTGATCCTCACCATCGCCAACCAGTGGAGTGTCGAGCTGCAAAAAAGTCCTGCCAGACAGGCCAACAAGCTTAGCGAGCCACGCGATGAGCCCGTTGAGCATCACCTGTTAGGCGCAAGTGAGCTCAGCGATAATGGCAAGCAGCTATGCCACTTATTGCAAACTATTCACACTCAGTTAGAGCAGGCGCGCAGCCAACAGCGTCAGGTGAGCCGCAATATGGGCCGCAACCCCAGCTAAATAATAAGCCCGCTCTCTTATCGAGAGCGGGCTTATTTGTCTGACCTTATATCACGCTCGGCGACGAGCGCGTTAACTCACTCGTGAGCCAAGGCGGGCGTTTTCACAGGCTTTATCGCCACAGATGCTTAACGATACCCATGCTTAACGATATAAGCGGGTCTCTTTCGGCAGTAGTTGAAAATCTTGTTGTAACTGCCCCAAGAAGTCGCTGCCAAGCAAGGCTAAGCCACGATAAAAATCTGTGGTGGCGTACTCATAAGCGAGAGCGAAACAACGCGGCGCCCACGGCAACAGGTGTTGCTGCAGTAACACTTGGGTAAAACGCACCAGTGCATCATTTTCAGGCTCTTGGCTTAGGCGACCAAAGGTTTGATCCAGCACCGCAAAAAACAGACCGATATGATCTAAAGGCTGTGGAAAATCCACCTTAACCTCTACCCCATGCGCCCGATAAAACGCCATTAGCGCCATGGTCGATTTGTCGTTGAGCAACTGCTCCTCGCCCAAATAGACCGACCCTTGCGGCACGGCATTAGGCTCACCCGGACCAAAAAATAGCTGGCCATAATCCAGTTTAAGGTCAACCAGTTGTACTTCGTCACTCGGGTCCGACTGCCCAGCCACCCAGCGCTGTAAATACTCACCGAGCAAGGCTCGCCCTTGGGTATTTTGCTGGCGCTGCGCAAATACCGGCCAGCTAGCAGCGACATCACACTCTGCTAATCCTTGCACCAATTCGGCATCGGGATAGCGAATTAAACAATGATGCAAGATGCGCGCTAAGCCTTGATATGCCTCTAAATCGATTGCGGCTAAAGGCGCTTTACTGACAGACTCTACTTTTGAAGACATGATTTACCTTACAAGCTAAGCGGGCTTAAATTGCCCGCCGCTTAAATACCACTTAAAGACTAAAATGTAACACTTAAACCTCTGATGGATTTAAGATGCTACCTTCACCGCTGCCTGCTGGACGACCGTTAACATTGGCCTTGATGATCAGGTTAGGTGATGTAATTGAAGGTGATGGCAGTGGCGCAATATGCCCGTCACCGTCACCATATTTAGCGCGTAAATTCTCCATAGTATCAAAGTCTAACGCACGCAGCGGGCAAGACTCAACACACACGGGCTTACGGCCTTCGGCGATGCGCTCAAAGCAGCCATCGCACTTAGTCATCACTTTACGCTCACGGTCGATCTGCGGCGCATCATATGGACAAGCCCGAGCACAGCTTTCACAACCGATACAGATATCTTGTGCAACGTGAACCAAACCGTCTTCACGGCGCTTATGCATGGCACCGGTTGGGCACGCCTTAACGCATACTGGCTCAGAACAATGGTTACAGCCGATCGACATGTAGTAAGCAAAGACATTTTGCTCGAAACAGCCGTTGTTGCCGACAGTCCAATCGCCGCCGCCGTATTCATAAACACGACGCCAAGTGACGCCATTTAACGCAGGTAAGCTATTGTCTTGTGGATTACTGTTATTACGAATGTTATTGCTTTGACGGTCTTTGCAAGAGACGTGACAGGCTTTACAGCCAGTACATTTAGTGCTGTCTACATAAAAACCGTATTGAGTTGATTCAGTCATAATTCACTACTCTCTTAAATCTTTTTAATGGCAACACGGATGGTGTGCTGTGGGTTACCTTTAGCAACAGGGCTTGGCTGATAGCGAGTCAGCGAGTTAATTGCGCCGCCTTCGTCTAGCGTATGACCTGTGCTACCGACAGTGTTACCTGGGCTATACCAAGCGCCTTGACCCAGAGCAAATACCCCTGGTGCCACACGTGGAGTCACGCGCACCTTCACGGCAATCGAACCACGCTGGTTGTACATCTCAATCTTGTCGCCCGAGCTTAAGCCGTGCAGAGCAGCGTCCATGGGGTTAACCCATACCGCATCCTCTACCGCTTCGCGCAGCCAAGGCACATTGTGATAGCTTGAGTGTGTCCGCCCCTTAGTATGGTAACCCGCTAACTGGATTGGATAATCCACCTTAGTGTCTTCATCTTCATAACCATCCCAAGTCACTGTGTACTGCGGGATAGGCGTGATGGTGTCACCTTTGATGCCACTCGGATTTTGCGCACTGTTCTCTTGAGTCCAGTTAGCCGCGCGCCATGCCAGCTCGGCAGAGTAGATCTCAATTTTGCCACTTGGCGTAGTTAGCGCTTGACCATCCTTAATGTAACTTTGCAGAGCCACGTGGTTGTCGTTCATGTTTTTACGGAAGAAGCCAATCGCTTGGGCCTCTTTGTAAGTGGCTGGAAACGCTGGAACCACACCTAAGTTTCTGCTGCTATCTTTGGTTTTTTGATACAGCTCTTCAAGCCACTGGGCTTCCGTTTTACCCTCGGTAAACTCGGCTTCACAGCCCATATACTTGGCAATTAACGCTGCCGCTTCATACATAGACTTACAATCCCACATAGGATCGATAGCCGACTTCATGGCGGTGATATAACCCAAGGCACCTGATGCATAAGAGTCGTTCACCAGATCGTTTGACTCTAACCAGCTGGTATCAGGCAGGATGATGTCGGCAAATTTAGCACCCGGCGTCATCCAACAATCACAGCTAACAATCAGCTCAACCCCGTTTTCTTCATCACGTAAGATGTCGGCGGTATTATTGATCTCGGCGTGCTGGTTCAGTAGCGAGCTGTCTGAAGCAGAGATGATCACCTTGATGTTAGTGCCAAGCGGAGTATCCAAGTCGTCGGTACCACGAATACCGTGGGTCCGCGCCGTCATGGTTTTGCCGTTGTGAATCGCCTCGCTCCACGTAAAGAAGGAGATGCTTTCTTTCACAGGATTTGAGCCCGCAGGAATGCCCGCGCGGTACATACCGCTCATGTATGGCAACTCACCGTTAGAGGCCCCCAAGTTACCCAATTTGCCGGTTAATACCGATAGCATGTAAAGCGCGCGCATGCTCTGCTCACCGTTAGCTTGACGGTTAACCCCAGCGCCAACCACGATATAGGGGCGCTGCGATGCCATTAAGTCATCGGCAATTTGCTTGATTTGCGCTTCGGGAATACCGGTGATCTTTTCTGCCCACTCAGGCGTTTTCAACGGTTCGCCAGCATAAATGCCTGCACTTAAGATGTAGTCACGGTAGTTGTCGTCAGGGTTCATCACCTGAGCGTACTCTTGCTCTTTTTTATCGCTACTGGCGGCAAATATCGCTTGTTGCGCCGCAATCGAAGCGGCGTCATAACCGACGGTAAACTGATTGATAAAGTCGAGTGAATTCGCATCGACCCAACCTGTGCTTATCATCTGGTATGCAATCGCTTCGGCCAGTGCAGCATCGGTACCGGGGCGAATGGGTAACCACTTCGACTCTTTGCCTAGCATGGAGTCGGTATAACGCGGGTCAATCATCACCACTTTTAGGCCGTTCGATTTTTGCAGGGCTTTTAAGTAATCGTAACCCTCGCCCGAACCAGACTGACGGATCTCGCTTGGGTTGTAGGCGATACCTAATAGGAAGTCACTGTTTGACAAGGTCACAGTGGAAGACCCACTGGTGCTGCCGGTACCAAAAGTGTGCTTCGCAGCTTCCATCTGCTGCGCCCAAGAGTAGTTACCATAGGCATTTAGGCAGCCACCGTTTAAGTTGAATAAACGGTTAAAACAGGCATTGGAGGCAAAACCATAGTAAGCCCCCGAACCGTAACTACGGAAAATGGCTTTGTTACCATGCTCGGCAATCACCGAGGTTAATTTGGTACCAATCGTCTTGGCAGCTTCATCCCAGGTGATAGGCACAAATTTACCTTCACCACGCTTGCCCACACGCTTCATTGGGGTTTTTAAACGGTCAACCGCATAGGTACGTTGACGCAGTGAACGGCCACGTGCACAGGCGCGTACTTGATAGATGTCGTCACCATCAGTAATGTCATGATCGGTTTCAACGCGGGTGATCACACCATCGCGACTGAAAACTTTAACAGGGCAGTTTGAACCACAGTTAACCAAGCATGAAGACCAAGTGATTTGCTCATCACCTACAGGTGGCGTTGGTGGGACCACATTGGCATCATCAGAGCTGGAATTACAGCCGGTAACGGTTGCTGCGCAGCCCAGTGCAGCGCTCATTTTTAAGAAACTTCTACGTTCCATAATCTTGTTTTCCTCAAACTTATTTAATAACTGAATCAACTCACTTCAACTTGTAGCTGAAGGTCAACATCAGTTGATGGGCGTTATAGTTGTGGTTCAGGTCACCCAAGGTGATTAAACCTGCAATGCTATCGGGGGTGACCGAAGCGCTGTCGGTATCGAAATAACGTTCGTACTGGTAAGCCAGCTTTAATGCCATTTGTGGCGATAACAGGTATTGCCCATATAAGCTCACACTGTGGTTATAGGAGTAATACGCACCATAGTTGTCGCTGCTATAGCCATTGACGCCTGTGTTGCTGTCAGAGTTAGCAAATAGGTAATCGACACCTAAGGTTAATCTGTCTTGCATCAAGCCTGAGTAGGTCGCACCTAGACCCAAGTTGATGAATTCATCCTTAATTTCGGCTTGCCAAACAGAGGCTTGATCGCCACTTTGGTCTGAATCAATCCACTGCTGGCCAGCAAAGGCGTACACGGCGAGCGGTTGAGTGACTTGAGCATGCACATTAACGTCATAACCATAATCTTGTGCTTGAGTCAGCCCGATGTCGGTCGCGTTGTAATCATCATTGGCATAGTAAGTACTTGCATCGAAGGTTAGCCAGGTGAGCGGTGTGTAACTGGCTCTGGCGTTGACTTCACTGCGCTTACGGTCGGCAAGATGATACTTGCGCATCAGCGACTCACTCTCTTCGCTGGTCAATTCATTGGCTTGATAATCGCTGCCGCCGCGATCGCTATAGCTGACACCAAAGTCAAGGATAAGCTTGTCGATAGCGCGAATGTTTAACTTGCTCCACAACTCGTTATCACGGGTCTCTTCGCGTTCTCCGTAGCTGCGCTCAACCTGCTTATAGTTGTAACCCGCTTGCAGGCGATAGCCGCTAGCAATGCGATAACTGACATCGGTTTTCAGCGTTTGGCGATCGATATCCATAGGGGTGTTTTGCTTAAACGCCCCCGATACTGGGTTGTATTCATACTGGGCAAAATCAAATACCGATGAGCGATTATCACGTTTGCTGTAATCGTAACTGGCGCCCAGACGTAAGCGATTACTCACTCGGGTGGTGGCCGCCAAGTGAGTATTGAGGGTGTCGACTTGGCCATCCCAGTTTTGGATGGGGTTGCCACTCATCTGCACTAAATCTTGATCTTGGATCATACGACCCGTCACCACACGGCCACTAAAGACACTCGATGCCAAGCGGTACTGGCCCGATAACGCCACTTGGTGGGCTTGGTTATCTGGGGTGGCGCTATACACATCGGGGGCATAAGGCAAACTAAGGTCGCCAACATTATTGTCGTAACGTGAACCGTGATAGCTCAGCTCTGACAACCAGTTACTGCCATCAAGCACCACACCAGCACTGAATTTATCTGTGGTTTCATCGACGGCGTTCGCAAAATTGATAGGACTTGGGCTAGTTAAACTAGCGCTGCGATGCCCGGTTTTCTCTTCATGGTTATAGCGGGCATAACTGCTTAGCCCTAATCCCAATACAGAGGCAAAGTCATACTCAAAGCCGATGCCGCTGCGCTGTCTTTGCAGCTCAAGATCCAGTATTCGAGTCTGCTCGCTTGGGGTCAGCATGCCGTTGTTTTGCCAAAGATTGGTGGCTGCATTGCTGCCATGATTGGTGGTGATTGTTTGATAATCTAGGTCAAATTTATATTGCCCAGGCTTGCCCGCTTGCATCTGGATAAAGCCGTTATCCATACCGAGCTGGTGCGCCTGTACATTGGCGCGGTACCCACTGCCTTGATAGGCCACATCACTGTTAACACCAGCGACAGCGCCATCGGTATCGGTGCCAAGCTGGTTGATGGCATGGTTGTCATCGGCATCGATAGCACCCACGCTCACGCCAACGCTACCACTGTGACCTTGAGGCTCGACGCAACGTTTACACTGATAACTGGCTTGGTTGATGGCGCTGGTATTGGCATGTTGAATACCAAAATCGGCCGCCAAGGCGCTAGTGCCCGAGCAAAGCAAAGCCAGAGTGATCAGGTTTAATGAAAAAGGGTTAATTGAACGCATAATACTCACTCCAAAGCTTAACGGGCAAAGTTGCTGCCAGCAGGATGGTTAGAACCATGGATCTTGCTGTGACAGTTGAGGCAACTTTTACCAGCACTAAATGCATCTAGACCTGCCTGAGAGCTAACGCGACTGGCATGACCATCGTCGGCGTGACATTGCTGGCACAACTGAGGGGCACGAGACTTAAGTAAGTTTTCGTTGACACTGCCATGGGCCGAATGACAGCTTGAGCAGTCCTCCATCACTGGCGCATGTTCCCATAGGAATGGGCCGCGTTTATCGGCATGACACTCGGCACAAGTTTCATTCAGGCTTGGCTTGATTAATGCGCTTTCAGTCATTGAGCCATGGGGGCTGTGACAGTCAATACAGGTCATCTGATCCCATTTCATTGGGTGTGATGAACGCTTATGCATATCGGCTTTGGCGCGGGTATGGCACGAAGTACAGGTATCATTGACCGTGAGGCGATCTAAGACTGGGTCTTTAGCACCATGGACATTATGACAATCACTGCACGCGACCTCTTCAAGGTTATGGGTGCTGTTATGCCACGCCATCTGCTTAGGATCGTTATGACAGCCCTGACACACACTGTTTTGGCTAGCTGCAGACAACTTGCTATCGGGACCAAAGCCAATCATCGGCTCTTTGCCGCCACGATTATGTGTACCTATGGGGCCATGGCATGCTTCACATTGCAAACCAGCCATAGGCGACTTGCTGTTGCTCATGTTGCCATGAACACCATCAAAGATAGCCATCACTTTGGTGTTCTTTTTATGACACATCAGACAGGAGTCAGCCCCTTTAGTGGAGTACTTCCCGGCAGAAAATTTATCTACCAACCTTGCTTCAAGCTGTTCACTCGATAAATTATCCCAAGGAGTAGCCTGGACACTCGATACCAGACCCAATATTGAAATAACCCCAACAGTGAATGCGGTGATTATTTTTTTCATATTTATATAACCCTACCCTAAATTAACCATCAGCTAATTTTTATGGCGCTATCGTTATTGCAAAGAGAGCTAATATAGTTAAAGCCAAGTGGTAAATGTAAATTGTTAAAAATTACAATTTAAAAATGCTGATAAACTCTAAAAAAGGTTAGTTGTGTGATCCAAAACACCGAGTAATCGAGAATAAATCTTATTAGCAATCAAGGATAAGTAAGAGATAAATCACTTATAAAACATGTCTATATTGAAAATGGCATAGAGATGTGAACATTATTTTGATACTGAATGGTTAGTCTTAAGTTACGAATATTAAGATGCACTATATATGTGTGTTTGATCTAGGTCTAACTTTGAAAATAATCTCTATTACAATTGAACTATTTTAAATCGATATCGAACATTTAATGACACCATTAAAATAGCAATAATCACTACTATCCTCATTAAATAAAGCGGATGCCATATTATCAACACATGACCTTCATCTAATTTAAATGAGATAGCACCTAGAAACTTAACCCCATAAATAATTGACACCTAAATAATGAATAACTAAACAAACAACGTTAATCAATAAAGTCAGCTAGTACTTTACATCAATGGGCTCTTGATTGATGGGTGGTAGTGAACAGATCTCAGATGTAAAGTGAAGATAGCCAAGACGTCTCCTCGCAAACATGACCTCGAGTCATGTGATGGGCATCAGACCGTTACTCACCTTAGGCTCAACATTGAGGCATAAAAAAACCTGCCAAATGGCAGGTTTTTTATATTGGATACAGCTTACATTTCCATGCGCGCTTTAAGCTTGTTCATGGCGTTTTTCTCAAGTTGTCTGATACGCTCTGCAGACACTTGATAGGTCGCTGCAAGCTCTTGTAACGTGGTTTTTTGGTCGTCTAACCAACGAGCCTGTAAAATGTGCTGGCTACGCTCATCAAGGGTTTTGATGGCCGCCAACAGGCGTGTTTGGTTATCGGCTTCTAAATTATCATTCTCAACCTGTGAGGCTAAATCCGAAGAGTGATCTTCAAGATAATGCACAGGTGAATAATCTTGCTCGTCGTCGTTATCACTTGCAAGATCGAATGCTGGGTCTTGTGCCGCCATACGTGATTCCATTTCGGTCACATCGGCTTTAGATACCCCCAGATTTTCGGCGACCATAGTCACCTCTTCATCACTAAACCAACCAAGACGCTTTTTAGCTTTACGTAGATTGAAGAACAATTTACGTTGTGCCTTTGTGGTTGCGACCTTAACGATACGCCAATTTTTAAGCACATATTCATGGATTTCAGCTTTAATCCAATGCACTGCAAACGAGACAAGACGCACACCCACATCAGGGTCAAAGCGCTTAACCGCTTTCATCAAACCAATGTTACCCTCTTGAATTAAGTCTGCTTGTGGCAAACCATATCCAGAGTAACCTTTGGCCACATGAATAACGAAACGAAGATGAGACATAATCAATTGCTTTGCCGCTTGAAGGTCACCCGTCTCTTGCAGACGCTTGGCTAACTCATACTCCTCCTGTGGCTCTAACATGCTAATGTTATGCGCAGACTGAATATAAGCCTCTAAGCTGCCGCTGCTTTGCGGAACCATTAGTGACATTGATTGCGTTTGACTTGTCATTAACGCTCTCCTACTTCTTATCTTGCAAAAATTTAACGCTATAAATGCTTTTATGACGCTTGAATACCTATTGCAGGTTGCCGCCTCTGGATAGCTCTAATGAAATGTAAGCTGTGACGCAGAGGCAAGCTGACGAACTATTCACTATCTGACAGTATATGTCAATACCACCGCTTAACGTGGGCTAATTTCACCCGAAACTATAGACAGTTCAAGTGAAATTTAGTTCATAAAACGCTTGTTATGCGCCGATAAATCTTAAGTCGGTTCGATAGCGCGCAGATGCTGTCTTACCGACAGATAGGAACCTAACCAACCTAGGAAAGACGCCAATAATACCAGTTGGCCTAACTCGGTAAGCGTCAGCGATTGCATCGTTAATGTACTGCCATACAGCCCGAGTAAATCGGCCAGTGCACCATCGAGATACCACACCAACAGATTGATAATGATCCACGCTAAGATGCCACCGATGACACCAAACCAGATGCCTGTGTATAAAAAGGGCCGCTGGATAAAGCTCTCTGTGGCACCGACTAATTTCATCACTTCGATTTCGGTGCGGCGGTTCATAATGGCCAAACGTATGGTATTGCCAATGACTAACACCACGGCTAAGACTAATAATAGTGCAATAGCCAATACCGTTCGCTCAAGCAATCTCACGACCGCTTGTAAGCGTTCTAGCCACTCAATATCGAGCCGCCCAAAACTCACCTCAGGCTCTAACTCCAGCTTTTTTAATAAGGCGCGTGCACCATTGGGGCTGGCATGCTTGATATCTGGGGTTACCGTTACCACAGCTGGCAGCGGGTTATCATCAAGATAAGCTATCGCCTCACCAAAACCAGATAACCGCTGAAACTCCTCCAGTGCTTGATCGCGATTAATATAGTTGACCGCACTGACTTCAGGATAGGCACCTATACGAGTGATTAAGCTTTGAATAGAGCGCTCGCTACGTCCCTCATCGATAAAGAGTGAGATCTCGGCGGCGCTGTTCCACGATTGGGTAATGGTCTCGGCATTTTTAACCAGCACTTGTAACGCCGCGGGTAAGCTTAAACTCACCCCCAGTACCGCCATAGTCATTAACGACGAGAGGGGATTACGCCACAATTCACCCATACTGCCCATGGCGTGCTGAATGTGACGGATAAAAAACATCACGATGCGCCCCGTAAAGGGAAGTTTGCTGCGGACTAATTGAGGTTGCTTATCCATATTTGATTGTCCGTTTATCCGTGAAAGACTTGAGACGGCGCCAGCTCATCACCGCCAATCACTCGCCCCTGTTTCAGGGTTAAAGTACGGTACTTCATGCGGGCAATAAGACCAAGGTCGTGGGTCGCGATTAACACTGTGGTCCCCGAATCATTAAAGGTTTCGAACAGACGCAAAATATCCATCGATAACTTAGGGTCTAAATTACCAGTAGGCTCATCGGCTAATAACAAGGGCGGCTTATTAACAATCGCACGGGCAATCCCCACACGTTGCTGCTCCCCTCCCGACAGCATAATAGGATAGTGACGCTCTTTGCCGTAAAGGCCCACCATATCTAAGGCTGCCAATACCCGCTTTTTAATTTCATGCAGGGCAAAGCCTTCAATCACCAACGGCAAGGCGATGTTGTCAAACACACTGCGATCCATCAATAAGTGATGATTTTGAAAGATCATGCCGATATCACGCCGCAAGTAAGGCACATCTTTAGGCCTAACTTTGGCGATATCGTGGCCATTAATGGCCACTCTACCGCCATTGGCGCGCTCGATCACACTGATCAACTTGAGCAAAGTGCTTTTACCGGCACCCGAGTGTCCGGTTAAAAACGCCATTTCTCCACGTTTTAAATGAAAACTCACATCGGTGAGTGCCTTTTGTCCACCTGGATAAATTTTGCTAACTTGCTCAAATCGAATCATAGTTACCCAATTATTGATGCCGCCCATCATTGACGGCGATACGTTATCTTATACCAAGCCAATCAACGCGTAATTTATTAATGCAACATTTTGCAGACATAAATCACTTTCGCTTAGAGGCGCGGTGGCGGTTATGATGACTCTTCGCTTTCTTGGCTAAACAGGGCATCGACAAAATCTTTAGCATCGAACGTACGTAAATCGTCGATCTGTTCACCCACACCAATGTGACGGATAGGAATACCAAATTTGTCGGCAATAGCGAAAATAACACCACCTTTTGCTGTGCCATCTAGCTTACTAATGGTAATACCCGTGACACCAACGGCTTCTTTAAACAACTGAGCCTGACTGATCGCATTTTGGCCCGTGCTAGCATCTAGGGTCAGCATCACCTCATGAGGTGCTGATTCATCTAATTTTTTCATCACCCGCACGACTTTTTTCAGCTCATCCATCAGGTGGGCTTTATTTTGCAGTCGACCTGCGGTATCGGCAATCAACACGTCGACATTACGGGCGCGAGCCGCCTGTAAGGCATCAAACAATACCGAGGCACTATCGGCCCCCGTGTGCTGGGCGATCACCGGAATATTATTACGTTGGCCCCACACTTGCAGTTGCTCAACGGCGGCGGCGCGGAAGGTATCGCCAGCGGCTAGCATTACCGATTTGCCCTGTTTCTGATATTGTTTTGCCAACTTACCAATAGTGGTGGTTTTACCCACACCATTAACGCCAACCATTAAAATAACAAACGGGCCATCGGGGTTTTCTGGCACTAAAGGTACGCTCACAGGTTCGAGCGTTTTCTGCATCTCTTCGCGCATCAACTCATACAGGGCTTCGCCATCTTTAAGTTGCTTACGGCTCGCTTGCTCGGTGAGGCTAGAGATTAAGCGCGTAGTGGTTTCTACTCCGACATCGGCAATCAATAGCTGCTCTTCAAGCTCTTCAAACAACTCGTCATCGATCTTTTTGCCTTTGAACAGGCCGACAAACCCACTACCGATATTTTCACTGGTGCGCTTCAAACCACGCTTAAGGCGGGCAAAAAAGCCCTCTTTAGTCGGTTTTTGTTGCGGCTCAGGCTGTTGCTCAGAGGCATTATTGGCAAGTTCTGCCTGCTCCGCAGCAATACGCTCGGCTTCGATACGGTCAAGTTCAGCCTGCTCTACTGCAAGGCGCTCGGCCTCTATGCGCGCAAGTTCTGCCTGCTCCACTGCAAGACGCTCAGCTTCGATACGGTCAAGCTCAGCCTGCTCCGCTGCAAGGCGTTCGGCCTCTATGCGAGCAAGTTCAGCCTGCTCTGCGGCAAGGCGCTCGGCTTCGATACGGTCAAGTTCAGCCTGCTCCGCTGCAATACGCTCGGCTTCGATGCGGGCAAGTTCAGCCTGCTCCGCTGCAAGGCGCTCGGCTTGGATACGGTCAAGTTCAGCCTGCTCCGCGGCAAGGCGATCGGCCTCTACGCGAGCAAGTTCTGCCTGCTCCGCTGCAATACGCTCGGCTGCAATACGGTCAAGTTCAGCCTGCTCCGCTGCAAGGCGCTCGGCCTCTATGCGAGCAAGTTCAGCCTGCTCCGCGGCAAGACGTTCGGCTTCGATACGCTCGGCTTCTATGCGGCCAAGCTCAGCCTGCTCCGCTTCGGGCGCTGTCGCCTCTGTTTCAACTTGAGATGTTACTTCTGCTTCGGGTGCCGCGACATCCTCTTTCGATTTGTCTTTACGGAACCAAGAAAAAAAACCTTTTTTTGCCATGGGTAATACCAGTACTCAACTAACTGCTTTAAAATTCGGTATGAAGTCGTTTTGTGCTCGTTATTATAACCAGATAGCGAGTCCAAATACGCAGCAAAGTGCGGCATTTTTAGCTAATGTCGGCGGCTTTTCACCATTTTTAACTGCTTTGCGTTAAAATGGCGACTTCAATTTAGCGTCACAGTCTATCACTTTCTCCGGTGAGGCCAAATCATCGCTAAAGGTATCCGTAAATTGACAGGTATAAGATGGCTAAAAATAAACCCTTAAGTGGGCAAGTACGCATTATTGCAGGCCAATGGCGCTCACGACGTTTACCCATTCATGATCTTGAGGGATTGCGCCCCACGACAGACAGGGTACGAGAAACCTTATTTAACTGGTTATCGGGCGATATTGCTGGCGCTCGGGTACTCGACTGCTTTGGTGGTAGCGGCGCACTGTGCTTAGAGTCGCTATCGCGTTACGCCGCCTTTGCTAAAGTGTTTGAACTGCAAACGAGTGCCGCCAAACAATTACAGCAAAATTTGCTGACCCTTAAATGTGATTGCGCCGAAGTCGTGCAGGGCGATACGCTGGCGCTACTACAGCAAACGCCAAGCCAGGGGTTTGATATTATTTTTATCGATCCGCCATTTCGCAAAGGGTTAGCGCAGCAGACGATTGCGCTGCTCAGTGAGCACCAATGGCTGAATAATAATGCGCAAATTTATGTCGAAACCGAAAGCGAGTTAAGCTCACTCACTGTGCCTAGCGACTGGGTGCAGCTGAAAGAAAAAAAAGCCGGACAAGTGATCTACCGTCTGTACCAGTATCAGCCTGAGATGGAAGACGCATAATGAAAACCTTGATCTTAGTGGGTAAAGCCATCACTTTATGCGCCTGGTTACTGATGCTGTATAACCTGTTTATCCCCATCGGTGACGACATAAGTCAACTACTGTCACTGCTGTTACTGCTGACTGTGGTGATGCACTGTGTGCAGTTACTGATTTTTCATCGCCTGTTTAACCCCTTACTGTCGCTGGGCAAAGCCGACTATGGCGCCGTGTTACTGTTTGGCGTGTTTAGCCTATTAGACTATCGTCAACGCGTGCTGGCCAACATGGTTAATCCTTAAGGCTGACCCATTAACGATCAAAAAAAGCACCCAAAGGTGCTTTTTTATTGAGCCATGAGCACTAGATCCCTGGGATGCGCCCTTGGAAGCTAATCGGATAATAACCTTGGCTGTCACGCTTACCTAAGAAACTTAGCGCCTGCTTGAGATCTTCAGGTTGTGCGGGCGTCTCTTTTATCTTGGCGCTAAGTGCAATCAACTTATTGTCTTTAAGTAACGCATTCCCTGTAAGCCCAAGCGCATTCATGGTCTCATCGGTGGCTAATTGAATATTGCCATCGACACAGCTTAGGCCCAGCTCAATATTGCCTAGCGGATATTTGCCAAACTGGTTATTCACCTGCAACTGCTGCACAAACAACTTGCCGTTAAGCTGCTCACACCAAGGTAAGCCTTGCTCCAGCTGCTGCACGATTACACTAAAGTGACCATCCACTTCGGCTCGAAACGGTAGACGCGTCTTGCCAATAAGAAAAGCGCTTGGCGCTTCAAAACGCAGCCCTTGGGCATTGATCCCAGACATAGACAGAGACACTTGGCCTTTACCGTTAACCGCCGTCGCCCGGCTGCCAATGGCAAAATCGATATTGGCCCTGCCCGACAACAGCCCCCACGGGCTCAATTGCCATTGCACCGACTCGAGTTGGCGCTGTTGCAACGCCACTAAACTGGCCTTGCCCGACCAAATGGTGCCCGACACCCCGCTGACACTGATCCCTTGGGGCAACGGCGCCAGCTGCAAGGCCACACTGGCCGGAAACAGCGCCAGCATAAAGCCACAATATAAGACCACACCTATGATTACCTTTTTCACTACACTCACTACAACACCTTAAAACCTTGTTTACTGGGATAATTGGATGCGGCGCACTTTAACCAGACCTGGCGCATCCGCTTGGGCCAAATCGATGCTGTCCAGTGATAACCCTTGCTGTTGTACCAGATCGCTCAAATAGCTTAGCAAGCTGTTAAATGGCACTTCGTCCATCCACACCTGGATTTTTTGCCCTTGTGGTTGCATCCGCGTGATTGCTAAGCCGTAACGTTTGGCGGTCTGAGTCACTGTGGCACTTAAACTACTCGAATAAGCTTTCTTACCGCCAGCATTCTGTAGTGCCACTATCTTATTGGCAGTCTGTTTTACATAAGTTAACGTGGCTTGCTGAGCTTGTAATGCCCGCTCGGCATCCTGCTCAGCCTCACTTATTGGCGTCCAAACTCCCCAATAAAGCACGCCTAGCATCAAGACCACACCACAGGTGGCAACCAACTGCTGCTCACGTAAAATTAACCCGTTCCACCACGTTTTAAGGTTCTCCATCTTACTTACTCCTTAGGGTTAACGTGCTGGTGACTTCATCTTCACCGCTGTTCATCGCACCAGAGTCGACCTTAAATTGCTTGGCTACTAGGGTTTTAAACTCTTCAATTTGCGCATAACTCTTGGCGGATATTTGCATGCGTAACTCATTGCGACCACTGTCGAAACGCAAGCTAGTCGGCTTTAATTGCGGCACTTTTGCAAATGCCGCCGATAGACCATCGAGCATAGTAAAGAAGGCGGTGCCATCTCCCGAACCTTGTAGGCTACGTAATTTACTGTCCATCTGCGAGCGAATATTAACCACCCGCGAGCTGCCGACCACTTGGTTGAATATCGCGCTACTTTGCGCCTGTAACTGCTCACGCTCGACGTTCATCTGATGAATGGAGAGCCCTTTATTCACTAAGGCCAACACTAAGGCGATGACGATCACTATGGCACTATTACGCCACAGCAACAGGTGTTTACCGTACTCGCGTTTAGGGGTGTAACTGCCTGACAGTAAATTGAGCGGCGCATGTAAAATACCTTTAGCAAGCACTAGCATCGGCAGATCCAGCGGTTGAGGCTGTATCTGGGCGCCATCGATACTCAGCTCACTATAGCCAGCCACAGTGAGCGGGCTGCTCGCCGTGGTTTCGCCAGCAGCTTTGGCAACAAATTGAGGCAGCGTGGCATTAAACCAAGTGGCATCCAGACAGGCACCATGGCCAGCGCCGGTACGCAGCAGATAATCGGAACCAAATTGCATGGCCGCCCACTGACACTCTTGCAGCGGCAAGGCTAAACAATCGGGTACAATTTGGCGCGCTTTAATACCCGCCTCGCTTAACCAAGATAACCAATTTTGCATCTGCTCATGGGCAACAACCGCAACACTGAGGGACTCGCCATCACGCGGGCCGGTGACAAAATGCAGTTTATCGACATTTTCGGCCAAGTTTTCTTCTAGCATAAAGGGCAAGGCTTTAATCGCCTGACGCTGGCCTTTCTCTGGTAAGCGCACCGAGGTGAGCGTGATCGCCGAAGCGGGCACTAAGATATCGACCGGACGGTTACCCGCTCGTTCAGTTAGGGTCGACAAGGCATGGGCGTCGGGCAGGTCACCCGAGGCGATGATCTCTTGCTCTTGCTCGGACCATACCAGCCAATTACAGCGCTGCTCTTGGCTTCTTCCTAAGCGGATAAATAATCGTTCACTCAATGTCTTTCTCCACAAGTTTCATTAAGTTGCGCAAAAAATAAACTTGTATTATCTCAATCGCATTCATTATGGGTATTAGGTTAGTTGACCGCCGAGGGCTTACGCCCCTGCAAGGCTATTATTGTTGACCACCATATTGGCGCGTCAACACAGCTAACTGATTATTTCCGGCCACTTGCAACACGCTTTCCATACGAAAAGTCGCACTGTCGACTTTGGCGCCAGCTTGCAGTAAAAAATACTGACTCTTTAGGCTAAAACTGGACGCTAAGTTCTCTTCACCGCGCAAGCTAGTAATTGAGCTGTTCGCCCAAAAGTCTTCGATACTGTCATAGCCATCACTTGGGCGCTGATTAATAATACTTTCGGCCTCGCCAACGCTAATTTTATTGTCGAACATGCCCGCTAATAACGCCGCATGCTCCAGCTCAATGGTATTAACATTCAATACCTGTCTATCGTAACCCGGGATAGCACACACATAGGGTGCCAGCTTAAGGTACACCTCTTGACTCACCCCTATGACCGCGCGTAGTTCGCTGCGATGACTCATCAAGGTATTCGCAGCGCGGTAAGGCACGGTGCGCGCTTCATAATCGGCATCTTCGGCGCCAAATGGGCTGGCGACGCTATCCTCGTCAATATAATCTTTCACCGTATGCGCCAAGCGCTCGGCGGCAAAATCATCCATGCCTAAGGCTACTAATAACCCTTTAAACTGCTGGGCGGGCAATGGCAATTTGGGCTGACCATTCTCAACTTCTTTAGTCTGCATCGATAACGCATTGACGTTAAAACAGGCCTGCATATCGCTAATACGCCCGGCGATCTCTCCTTGCTCCACTGGCAATACCACATCTGCTTGCGCCCAATACTGCTGCCTGTGGATCTTGCCTTCATCGGCATCGTCTAAATCTTGTTTTAGCACCTTTTTGGCTAACTCTTCAGCCGAAAGTGCGTACCAATAAGCCTGATCATATTGGGCTAAATTTATGGTACGCCGCACCATTATCTGGCTACGGCCATTAATATTGGTGGCGATAATGGCGATCATCGCCACAATCAACAACACCACGATCAGGGCAACTCCGCGCTGTTTTTGCGCCAGTCTATTCACCCTTACAGCCCTCGATTCGGATCGTTATTATTATCATTTTCATCGGCATTATTGTCGTTATCGTTGGCGCCGTTATCGTTACCCTTATTACTGTCGTTATCGTCAGCATCATTACTATTGCTGAGCTGCGCGCCTAGCGGCAGTAAAAACTTACGCTGTATTTTACCCAGCCCCTCCACTTCAACTTCCATGGCGATGGCCTTGGGCAGAGACGTGGCATCAATTTTTCGCTGCCAACTGTCTCCGACAAAGAAGGAGTATTCCACCGATAACACCTTGTCCATCACTAAAGTTTTAATGGGCTCTGCGCCAAATTCAGGCTCTGGATAGGGGAAATACCAGCGCTCTAGTTTATTGTCTTGTACCACATAAGCCACCGACTGTAGGCTACCTCTGGGTAACAGGCCATCTGGGTTGAGCCAACCGATGCGATAAAACACTATCGCTTCTGACTCTGAGTCAAATAAGTCGCTGCCAGTTTGTATCACAGTGCTACCCCGTCCGCCTTCGAGCAACCTTGGGGTGCGTGCCACTATCTGGCCAAAATCACGCTCGAGAGCGCCAAATCCTTGCTGTAAGGATTTCAACTTAGTGGCAAACTCCTCGGTGGCAATATCATTTTTCATCACGGTATTAAGCACAGAGTTAGCCGCCAAGCCCAACATGGCAAAAATGCCTATGGCTACCAGCATCTCTAACAGGGTAAAACCCTGAGTGAATTTATGATGCTTTAAGGACATAACTGCTCACTTGGGCGATGGTGCGAGTGTAGCGCTCATCGTCACTGACACTGATGCGGATCAGTCGAAAGTTATCATCGGTGGTTTTAACCACCTCTTTGCGCCAATACCAGGTCTTGTCGGCCAGTTCGACTTGGCCCTCTTTTTTGCCTAAATCGGTGGCGCCGGCCACTAGTCTGGCGTCGACCATCTGGTTGCTCGCGACCCACTGCGCCAGAGTACGTTCTTCTAAAATGGGCATGTTAGCGATCTGCTCGCCTAGGCTCTTGGTGATCGACACCGCAGCGACGGCAAACACCGCCAAGGCCACAATCACCTCTAGCAATGTCATCCCTTGCTGATTAATTCTCATGCTTGTACCCAGCAGTGCGCGTTAAATGACAAGATAGCAATATTGAGCGCAAAGTGGGGCAATCAATTATCGAGTTCATTGTCTCTTCCCAAGCTTAATCGCCCTAATGCATCGCCCACAACCACAGTTTCTAACTCATTTCCCAAGGCATCTTTACTGATAAACGCCAACTCGAAGGCGCTCATTTCACCACTGGGGAACAGCATCACCTGCGGCTCTGGATGCTTTTTTTTATCCTCGGCGGAAGGCTCAATAAGCGGCTCATCGAACCATGAGTCCTGCTCTTCATCTTCTTGAGACAGGGGTAAACCATCGAGTATCAGGTCAAGCTGTATCCCCTGTTGCATCTCGCGCGCCGCCAGCAAGCGGTCTTGCTGTAGCGGATGCCACTTACCCTCGTCATAAACCACAAACTCATAACGGTCTTTTTCGATAACGATACCGATAAAATGACCACTAAGCACCGTTTCATCGAGCACTAACTCGGTTGACGCCATAAATTGCCGCGCCACTCGATCGAGCGCCTGCTGCTGGTCGGTGCCGCCCATGGTTAAGGTCACTGCGGAGGCCGCGAGCCCCATCAGTAACACCACCAGCAACACTTCCATCAGGGTGAACCCGCGTTGGCGCAAGAGGCTCATCACTCTTCGCTCGGCTTATTGGAAATCTTGTAGATTCCAGCTACCGACATCATCTTCGGTCCCTGGTTGTCCATCTGGGCCGGCACTGAAGATATCGATTTTGCCTTGTTCACCCGGGCTCAATAACAGGTATTCATTGCGCCATGGATCTTGTGGCAAACGCTTAACATAACCCCCTTCACGGTAATTGCGTGGCTCTGGCGAAATGGTTGGCTTTTGGATTAAGGCTTCTAATCCCTGCTCTGTTGTGGGGTAGATGCTGTTGTCCAAACGGTACATATCCAGTGCATTTTCCAGCGCCACAATATCCGAAACCGCTTTTTGCAGATCGGCCTTATCTTTGTTACCCATTAAGTTAGGTACCACCATAGAGGCAAGGATCCCCAAAATTACGATAACCACCATCACTTCGAGTAGGGTAAAGCCTTTGTGCTTGTTTCTTACTTGCATTAATAGATCCTCTATAAAAAATGCCTAACAGTAAAAGGTTAGGCTGTCGCGCTAGGGAGATGCTTGGGGCATCAACCACTAATCATGTTGTTAAGTTCTAATATCGGTTGCAAAATCGCCAGCACGATAAACAGCACAACGGCTGCCATGCTGACCACCAATAAGGGTTCAAATACCCCCAAGGCAATATTCACGTTCGACTCGAATTCACGGTCTTGGTTATCGGCAGCGCGTTCGAGCATCTGTTCGAGCTGGCCACTTTTTTCGCCAGAGGTGATCATATAGAGCATCATAGGCGGAAAAAGTTTAGTGTTAGTCAGCGCCGTGCCTAAACTAGTGCCTTCGCGCACCCGAGCGGTGGCCTCTTCTACTTCGGCTCTAACCCTAACGTTCATCAACACTTCACTGGCGATGCGCATCGCATCAAGCAGAGGTACGGAGCTGGCCGTTAAAATGCTTAAAGTACGTGCAAATCGCGCCGTATTGAGCCCCTTGCTGACACGGCCGATCACCGGCATTTTCAGCAGGACACTATCGAAGGCCATGCGATTGGCCGCGCTTTTTAACAGTTGTTTGGCACCAAAGGTTAACACCACAACGACCCCGACCACTAACAAGCCGTAATCACGGATAAAGTCAGATGAGGCGATCAATAATTGCGTGGTCCATGGCAACTCTTGCCCCATGTGCTCAAATTGTCCCACCACTTGAGGCACTACGGCCGCAAGCAAGATAGCAATGACACTAATGGCCACCACTGTCAGCACAAGGGGATAGATCATCGCTTGAGTCATTTTACTTTTTAGCTGCTGACGGCGCTCGGTGTAATCGGCCAAGCGGTTAAGCACCACTTCGAGGTGACCTGACTTTTCACCCGATGCCACCATGGCGCGATAAAGATCATCAAAAATATGCGGAAATTCGGCCATGGAGTCGGCCAGACTATAGCCTTCGACAACCCGTGAGCGCACCGCCATCACCATGCTGGCGAGGCGATCTTTTTCACACTGCTGACCAACGGCCTTTAACGCCTCTTCCACAGGTAAGCCGGCGGCAACTAAGGTCGCAATTTGGCGAGTGATCAGGGCTAACTCAGCGACCGAAATACCACGCTTAAAGCTAAAACCTTGGCCCTTGGCCTTGGCTTCCTTGTCGACCACAGGGGTGATCTCCAGCGGCATTAAGCGCAGCTCGCGTAGCTGACCTCGGGCGTGACGGGCGGTATCGGCTTCGACCACCCCTTTTTGCTGTTTGCCTTGGGCATTTAACGCCTTGTACTCGTATGCTGGCATGGCTTACTCCTCGCGAGTGACGCGCAGCACTTCTTCTAAGGTCGTGATGCCGCTAAGCACTTTACTCATGCCATCGTGACGGATACTGGGTATCGATTGGCGAATATATTTTTCAATCGCTAGCTCGCCACGGCCACTATGGATAAGTTCACGAATTTTATCATCCACCAACAGGAGTTCATGGATCCCCGTACGGCCTCGATAACCATTATGGCCACAAGCGGCGCAACCATTGGCACGATAGATGGTGCGTGGGTCGTCGACGCTAATACCCAGCAGTTCGCGCTCACGCTGATCGGGCACATGCTCAACCTTGCACTTAGGACACAAGGTGCGGATCAATCGCTGCGCTAACACCCCAAGCAGACTCGAAGAGACTAAGAAAGGCTCGACGCCCATATCTTGCAAACGCGTAATGGCGCCCGATGCGGTATTGGTATGCAAAGTGGAGATCACCATGTGACCGGTCAACGAGGCTTGCACGGCAATTTGAGCGGTTTCAAGGTCACGGATCTCACCTATCATCACCACATCAGGATCTTGACGCAAAATGGCGCGCAGACCGCGGGCGAAGGTCATATCCACCTTAGTATTCACCTGCGTTTGGCCTATGCCAGCGAGTTCATATTCGATGGGGTCTTCGACCGTTAAGATATTGGTATCGATGGAGTTAATTTCGGTCAAGCCGGCATACAGGGTGGTACTCTTACCCGAACCTGTCGGGCCCGTGACCAAGATAATGCCATGAGGCTTACGGATAAGCTCATCGAATTGATGCCGGATAGCATCTGTCATGCCGAGTTGTTTAAGGTCGAGGTTGCCGGCGTTTTTATCCAGCAAACGCATCACCACACGCTCACCATGGCTCGATGGCATGGTCGACACCCGCACATCCACCGCACGACCAGCAATACGCAGCGAGATACGGCCATCTTGCGGCACCCGCTTCTCGGCAATGTCTAAACGCGCCATCACCTTGATACGTGATACCAGCAGTGACGACAGCTTGCGATTGGGCTTAAGCACCTCTTTGAGTACACCATCGACGCGAAAACGCACCACCAGTTGCTTCTCGTAGGTTTCGATATGGATATCGGACGCTTCCTCTTTAATCGCTTCCGATAACAGAGCGTTGATCAGTTTAATGATCGGCGCATCATCGTCCCCTTCGAGTAGATCTTCGGTTTGCGGTAACTCTTCGGCAAGGGTAAACAGATCCATCTCGTTGCCAATATCTTCCATCAACTGCTGCGCTTCTGATGAGTTGGCTTGATAGACCTGAGTTAACTTAGCCTCAAAAACATTAGCCGCTAACGTCGCCAGCCCTAACTCTTGGCCCGCATAACGTCGCACCTCTAACATCGCCTCAAGCGGCGTGCTCTCGGTATGGTACAGGGTTAAACGTTGATCATCGTCTTTGGCTAATAGCAGTTGAAAACGATGCGCAAACGCAAATGGCAGACGCTCGCGGCTGTTTGAGTGAAACACCTCATCGGATTCGGCCTCAGAGACCAACCCAAGCTCACTCGATACTTGGGCTAGTTCATCATGTTGAGTGGCTTGCAGATCACTCATCGTCTGCGTCTTGCTGTTTGTTATCAGAAATCTGTTTAAGCGCAGGATCAGTTTCACGCATTTGCGTTTCTAACCCTTTACGGTCTTTATAACGCTGCAGCACGTCATTCACCTCTGGTGGCAGATAATCTTCTTGATTCCACTCTTCGAGCACTGGCACATCGGTATTTGGCATTAAGTTAACACCTCGCTCTTGCTGCTCAAGCTGCAAGGCGCGGAAGTAGTTATATTTACGTCCCGCAATGCCTTCCATGGTGATGCCGTCACGGATAATGGTCGGCTTAATAAATACCATCAGGTTTTTCTTTTTCTTGCCGCTCGATGATGACTTAAACAGATGACCTATGATGGGGATATCCCCTAGGAAAGGCACCTTCTGTACACTCTCTTGTACTTCTTCGTTAATTAAGCCCCCTAACACCACTATTTGACCCGAATCGGCCATCACAGTGGTGGTTAAACGACGCGTGGCAAAGGTGACATCGACACCAGTTTTACCATTGATACCAGAGACTTCCTGCTCAATGGTCAACTTGACCGTGCTACCTTCGTTAATTTGTGGCACTACTTTAAGCTTGACCCCCACCTCTTTACGTTCAACCGTTTGGAAGGGATTACTGTTACCGTTAGTAGAGTTCTGGCTGCCCGTTAAAATCGGCACTTCATCACCGACAATAAACGACGCTTCTTGGTTATCTAAGGTGGTAATAGAGGGCGTCGCCAGTACATTAGACTTGGTGTCGCTCGATACCGCTTGGATAAGCGCGCCAAAGTCACCCATGGCGACACCCCACGCCATACCGTTAACCTTACCTAGCGCCTGCGCTAACAAGGTGATATCTCCTTTTGAGCTAGGGTTTTGCCCGATAACATCACCCGTATTAGGGTTGGTGATAAAGGTGCCCTCTTGTTCTTGCGCCTGCCAGATCCCGGCGCCAATTTCACCTATGGTAGGACCCAAGTTATTAAACTGGGTACCACCACCGGCTTCGGTTGCCCACTGAATACCAAAACCAACATCATCACCTTCGGCCACTTCAACAATAATGGCTTCCACCAATACTTGAGCACGGCGAATATCCAGCTGATTTATCACGCTCTCAATGGTGCGCATCTGGTCGGGCTCGGCGCTGAGTACCAAAGCGTTAGTGTCGGTATGAGCCATGATATTGATTTCATTGCGACGCTTGCTCCGCCCACCTTGTGGCTGCGCTCCACCATCTTGTGCGCTGGCCAGCTTTTCGGCAAAACCGGTGAGCACTTCGACTAAGTCTTCCGCCTTGGCATAACGCAGATAACGTACCTTGGTATTACCTGTGGTGGCTTGCTCGGCATCGAGCTTCTTGATGAGACTGACGACTCGTTGACGACTCTTTTCATCACCACTGACCAGCACGGCGTTGGTACGCTCATCGGCAACCACTTTTGGGGCTTGTCCCGGCAGTTGTGACTGGTTGGCGGTCGAGCGGTAAAGAGTGTCGATAATCCGTACCATCTCGCCCGCCGAGGCATATTCGAGCGCCACCACTTGCACTTCGGTGTCGCCTTGCTTATCGACGCGTCGCACAATCTCAACCAGTTTATTGACCACTGCTGCGCGGCCCGAGATCATCAATACGTTAGAAGGGTCATAATTTACCACGTTACCGCCGCCGGCATTGTCGTTGAGCTGGCGCAGCAGGGGCGCTAGTTGCTTCGCTTCGGTGTTATACAGGGCCACAATGCGAGTGACCATCTCATCACCTAGTCCGGGTCTATCATCATCGGCAACGCGAATGGCCGAGGTTTTAGCATCTTTATCTTTAATGACTTTGATGATGTTATTGTCCATCTCAACGACGGCATAACCATAGACCTGCAACACATTAAGGAAGAATTGATAATATTGCTCATCATCGAGTAAATCGTAACTGCGAACGTTTATTTTACCGCGCACCGTTGGGTCAACTATGATGGTACGATTCAAATTTTTACCAACAATATTGATAAACTCTTGAATATCTGTGCCTTTGAAATTAGCCGCATATTGCTCAGACCATGCGAGCGAAGGCGCCAATAATGACGCCCCCATGACAACACCCGCGATGAGATTGCGCCGAATATTCTTATTATTCATTTAATGACTTCCCCTAAACTCTTTTTATTGCGGCAAACTAAACATGATCTCAACCAGCTGACCTTCTCTTTCTATCATCAAAGAGATCTCGGTCAGTTCGGGCAACTGCGCCATCACTTCCAATGCTTGGCTCATGTCCGTCAGATCGTAACCGTTCATTGATTTAACTAAATCGTTAGCCTTCAAACCAGCTTGCTCAAATAGCGCCCTATCCTTACCCGGATTGAGACGATAGCCTTGCAGCTCACCATCGCGATTGACAGGCGAAATAGCTAAGTAATCGGTCAGTTTACTCGGATCGGCTAACAGCTCATCACGTGATTCTTGCAGTTCTTGTGCTACCGCTTGGTTGTCGCGTTGATCTACCTGACGTACACCGCGCTCACGCTTGGCTTGTTGTAGCTGTTGATTGGCTTCACTTTGGGTATCGTATTTGAGCCCATCAAGCATCAAAGTCTCGTAACGACCACTGTTTGAAATAATAATACGGTCGGCATATACCTCTTTGAGCGAGGCCGAAGTGCCTTTAATTTTGTCACCTAAACTGTAAGTGTTCTGGCTACCCACCGACTCGATCACTGCCAAGCCTTTTTGCTCAGATGTTGATGCCACGACGCCCGTTAACTGGATAGATAACGAGGTTTTCGGCGCATCGGTGATTTTTTCTTCGACAGGAGCCACCTTAAGCGGATTCCCCTTGGCATCAAACTGGCCAAAAAGAGATAAATTTTCTAAGTTTGATATATTAATCAGACCAGATGATTGGGCGATATTGGTCGGTGTGGGTTGCCATGCTAATGGCGGCTGTGAAACAGGCACTAATTTCCAGGTGATCTGCGCCAATAAATAGATAGCGATGACCAAACCAAGCCAAAATATGGCAGTGCTCAGCGGCCTATGTGGTATACCATTCACCCTAGCAATAACTTTGTCTAATAAATCCATATTATGCGGACCCTCAGCACAGGCCTCTGTTCTGATTATGATAATTTTATGCTCGTGACTCATGCTAACCTACACTGCAATTGGCAACAAGCCCATAACAGTCGCTAAATTAGCCTATAAAGGCTAATTATGCTAACTTTACGCACCGATAAAGGGTGTGAAGTGAGTCGCTATATTAGCTTATCATCCTGCTTAGGATGAGAGTTATTATCCAGCATGTGAACTCGCCCATCTTTTATAATAAGCCACAATCTATTGATATACCCAGATGGAGACACTATAACCATGGCATCTGAACCGCAGATTTCAGTCCGACTCGATAAATGGTTATGGGCGGCGCGATTTTATAAGACTCGAGCCATCGCCAAAGAGATGATCAATGGCGGCAAGGTACACTACAATGGGCAGCGCACCAAATCGAGTAAAATGGCCGATGTCGATGCTGTCGTCAGAATACGACAGGGATATGACGAAAAAGAGGTCGTGATAAAAAAGTTATCTGAACAACGCCAACAGGCGGTGATCGCCCAAACCTTATATGAAGAGACGCCTGCAAGCATTGCCAAGCGCCAGACCTACGCCGAAGCGAGGCGCTTAAATGTGCTTAATAATCCGGCTCCGGATACTAAGCCAGATAAAAAGCAACGTCGTCAATTAATACGCTTTAAAGCAAGCTAACTGTGAGATTGAAATGAGTAAAGATATATTAAACCGCTACCTATTTGACAACGCCGATGTGCGTGGTCAAGTCGTTCAATTAGAGAAGAGTTACCAAGAGGTATTATCTGCTCACGACTACCCAATGGCGATTCAGACGCTGCTGGGCGAGTTGATGGCGGCCACATCACTGCTCACTGCCACACTCAAACTCGATGGTGATATTAGCGTGCAAGTACAAGGTGATGGCCCTGTATCACTGGCCGTTGTTAACGGCAACAACCTTCAGCAGCTACGCGGCGTCGCACGCTGGAACGGTGAATTAGCCGCTGATGCCAATCTCACCACCTTGATGGGCACTGGCCATATGGTTATCACGCTCACCCCTGCTAATGGCGAACGCTACCAAGGCGTTGTAGCCTTAGAACGTCCGACGCTTGCCGAATGCTTAGAGCTTTATTTTGACCAATCAGAACAGCTACCAACCGCTATCCGCTTATTTGCCAACGGTAAACAAGCGGCGGGCATTTTACTGCAAGTACTGCCGGGTGATAGTGAAAACAATCAAGATTTTGAACATCTTGAGCAACTCACTAACACAGTTAAAGCTGAAGAGTTGTTTGAACTCGAAGCCACCGAGGTATTACATCGCTTGTATCATCAAGAAGAGGTGCGCCTGTTCGATCCTATCGATGTGACTTTCCGCTGTACCTGCTCACGCGAGCGCAGCGGCCAAGCATTACGCACGATTCCTCGTGAAGAGTTAGAAACCATCTTAGCTGAGCAAGGTAAAATTGAGATGGGCTGCGAGTTCTGCAACAACAACTACAGCTTCGACTCCATTGATATTGAAGCTTTGTTTAGCAATGCTCTGCATTCTGACGTTCAGCAGTAAATCAACCTTACCTAACACGATTTTTAACAGGGTGCCGCAAGGCACCCTTTTTTTTGTCTATTTAGCGATGTTACTCACACATTTATTTACACATAAGCTACAATCGACCGCCTGCAACCGTAAGCAGCAACAGACTAATAACAAGCTGGCACAGATCGGCACACTCAACCTACTTAAGAAAGATGGAGACCTTACAGATGGCGGATGGATTTAAGCAAACTCATAAAAACCCTTCAACGGCGCAACTTATTGAGTTTGCACTGGCGCGTGGCGAAGGCGTACTCACAGCCAACGGTGCCTTGGTGGCAAAAACGGGCGAACGTACAGGACGCTCACCTAACGACCGTTTTATTGTTAAAGAAGCCAGCAGTGAACATGAGATCGATTGGGGAGCAGTGAACAAACCATTCCCGATGGATGCGTTTAACGCTCTTTGGGAACGTGTAAGCCACTATTTGTCAGATAAAGAGACCTTTGTATCTGAGCTAGAAGTGGGTGCCGACCCTGAGCATTACCAACCTATCAATGTCACCACCGAAACCGCATGGCATCAACTATTTGCCCGTAACCTATTTATCGTCCCAGAGCAGTTCAATGCCGCGAACAAACCTGTATGGCAGCTCATGAATGCGCCAGGATTTGAATGCGACCCCGAACGTGATGGCATCCATTCTGATGCCACTGTCATCATCAACTTTGCCGATCGCAAAGTACTACTAGCCGGACTGAAATATGCCGGTGAAATGAAAAAATCCATGTTCTCGGTACAAAACTTCCTATTACCCGCCAAAGGCGTGCTACCTATGCACTGTTCGGCCAATGTTGGCGCCGATGGCGACACCACGCTGTTTTTTGGTTTATCCGGTACGGGTAAAACCACCTTATCGGCCGATCCCAAGCGTTTTCTCATTGGCGATGATGAACACGGCTGGGCACCTGGCGGCGTCTTTAATATCGAAGGCGGTTGTTACGCCAAATGTATCGATCTTAGTCAGAAAAATGAGCCTGTCATTTGGGATGCTATCCGTTTTGGCACCGTGCTTGAAAACGTCATGTTAGACGAGCAACGCGTTGCCGATTACAGCAATACCGAGCTAACCGAAAACAGCCGCGCCGCCTATCCATTGGAGCATATCGCCCAGCGCAAAGTAGACAACTGTGGTGCCGAGCCAGATGCAGTGGTGTTTCTTACCTGTGACGTCTCTGGGGTATTACCGCCAGTGTCTAAGCTAAGTAAAGAGCAGGCCGCTTATCACTTTTTGTCGGGCTACACCGCGAAAGTCGGTTCTACCGAAATGGGTTCAACGTCGGCGATTCAGTCAACCTTCTCAACCTGTTTTGGCGCGCCGTTCTTTCCTCGTCCTGCGGGCGTGTATGCCGAACTGCTGATGCAGCGTATCGAATCTTTTGGCAGCCAAGTTTATCTGGTCAATACAGGTTGGACTGGCGGCCCACACGGCGTGGGTAAACGTTTCGACATCCCCACCACGCGCGCCATTATTGACGCTATTGTCAGCGGTGAGCTAAAAGAGGTCGACACTCAGCATATCGATAAACTCAACCTCGATGTCCCCGTCGCAGTGTCAGGGGTCGACAGCCAACTTCTCAACCCAGTTAATACCTGGTCAGATCCGGTGGAATATAACCGTTATGCTCAGCAGTTAGCCGAAGAGTTTGCCGCCAATTTCGTTAAATACGATGTATCGGATGCTATAAAACAAGCTGGCCCTAAAGCCTAAATCATTATACTAATTCTAAAATGGCTCCTAATGGAGCCATTTTCATTCCCTTGTTATGACGATAAATGGCGGTGCTTATTCCCCCCATAACCTAAAACCGTAAACACGATAACGCTCAAATAACTCGCAACATCATGAGTTTGTTCAATCAAGGGCTTAAAAACTGCCCCTAATTTGAATAATCATCAATTTAAGCACATCAAAATTGCACTTTTCTCAATAAACATCTAACTTGAAGTCGAATTTGGCTATTTGCTCGTCAGGCTGAGTAATTTTTCACAGCTCAATGACCACACAAGTGCTAGACTCTGCTCCCGCAGTAAGGCTTAGCCTTACTCGCATCCACTCGATTCATTAATATAACGATTAAAACGAGGCCACTGTGGCAAATAAAACCAATCAATTCATGCGTAACATCGGTGTACAAGTCGTTATCGCCATGTTTGTCGGCGCGATCGTCGGCTTTTTAATGGGCGAAGACGCAAGCATTTTTGCACCGTTAGGTACCATTTTTATTCACCTCATCAAAATGTTAGTGATCCCACTAGTCCTAGTCTCCATCATTTCTGGTGCTGCAAGCCTAGGCGACAGCCCATCGGCGGGGAAAATCGGTATCGGCACATTTGGCTTCTTTATTCTCACCTCCGGTGCAGCGGTTAGCCTAGCCTTAGTGATGGGCAACCTGTTCAAACCTGGCCTAGGCATCGATTTTACCGCTCACAGTAGTGGAAAACTGATGACAGTCACCGAAGAGCATGGCGCACTGCCGGGGGTGATGGACACCTTTATCGGCATGATCCCAACCAATGTATTTGAGTCGCTAACAGGTGGCAACATCTTACAAATATTGGTCTTTAGCATCTTCTTCGGCATTGCACTGACTAAGGTCAAGGGCGATGGCGCCAAACCAATTTTGAGCGTGCTTAACACCATAGTCGATGCGTTTGTGTGGATGATTAATTGCGTGATGATCATCGCTCCTATCGGGGTGTTTGGCCTGATGGCAGATTCAGTCGGCACCTTTGGTTTCGATGCCCTAGAAGTGGTGTTTAAGTTATTTGCGGTATTTGTTGTGGCTATCTTGTTGTTTGGGTTTGTGTTCTTCCCTCTGCTGGTGCAGCTGTTTTCTCGGGTCAGCGCCAAACAATTTATTAGCGCGATGAAAAAACCCCAAGTGATGGCATTATCTACCGCATCATCGATGGCGACTCTGCCAGTTAACATGGAAACCTGTGAGCAAGAGCTGAAGGTCTCTAAGGCGACCGCCTCTTTCGTGTTGCCTTTAGGCGCGACGATTAACATGAGTGGTAATGCCATCTATTACGGTCTAGTGGCGATGTTTTTTGCACAGATGTATGGCATCGACCTGTCGCTGACCGCCTATACAGCGATTGTCTTCACCTCGACGCTTGGAGCGATCGGTCAAGCCGGTGTGCCGGGGCCTTCGTTCCTAGTGGTTGCAGTATTACTGGCCGCTGGTATTCCCATCGACGGCCTACCGCTACTGTTTGCCTTAGATAGGATATTCGACATGATCAGAACTTCGCTCAACATTACTGGCGATGCCGCTTGTGCATTAATCATGGACAAGTACACTCAAGATAAGACAGCGTAACCGATAAGCTGACCAGACTACACATAAGGGCGCTTGCTGTCGCAGCGCCCTTTTTCAGCGTTACCATATAGCAGCAAACTCAACCTAGCCCCACCGACAAGTGTGCCCCTTACGCCAGCAACTGGCATGACAATTATATCCCAAGCCCCCTATTGACAGCGCAAGCGTTTGAGCCGACACTCGCCGAAATAGACCCACTGACATAAGTGAACGGTATTTTTCACGCCATGGCACTTACCAGTAAGTCTCCCACAACACCTGCTCTGTGCACATTTTTAGGAAGTTAAGCATGAACCTCGATGCACTGTTTTCCATTGATCCCTTTAGTTGGCGATCCATGACCTGTGCCATCATCTGCGGCGTGATTATTGGTCTTGAGCGACAGCTACGGGGTAAACCTGTAGGCATAAGAACCTCTGCGCTTATCGTCGTGGGTACCTACATCTTTATCGCGGCGTCGATGACAATATCGACCAGCATCTCAGATCCCTCGCGTATCATAGGCCAAGTGGTCACCGGCATTGGCTTTCTTGGCGCTGGGGTGATGTTAGCCAAAGAGGGAGTCGTGGTGGGCGTCACCTCGGCAGCGGCCATTTGGGCGCTCGCCGCAATTGGGGTGTGCATCGCGGTGATCGACCCTCTCGTCGCCATCAAGCTATCGTTAGTGGTTGTAGCCATATTGTATGGCGTCGATGTGTTAGAAGAGTACTCCTCCGCCTTTACCCGTGGGGTACACAGTAAATACCGTAAGTGGCGCCGCAGCGGTTACTAACTCACTCGAGCAGCCCCGGCGCTTCGGCTCTTGCGAGGCACCACACTTGCAGATGAATATAGTGAGCGGCAAACAGCTCGGCTATCGACTGCACCGTGGTGCCAGTGGTGACGACATCATCGATCAGGGCGATACGCTGATAATTAATCGGCTCAGTTAAAATAAAGGCGTCAGCGAGATTGCGGCGCCGCTGTTTACCGGTTAAGCCAGCTTGCGGGCGGGTATCGACCCTACGCACCAACACGTTATCGAGCATGGGGATCCCTAGTTGGTGACTAAGGGTATCGGCAATTAACCATGCCTGATTAAAGCCACGCTGACGTAAACGATTTGGATGCAGCGGCACCGCAATCATCGCCTGAGGCAAGCGTATTAATCCCAAGCGTTGTAATTGTTTAATACGCTCAACCAAGGCCATCACTAACATATCCAGCGCCGCTAATTCGGCGCGGTATTTAATGCCCGCCACCAGCTCCCCAAGCCCCTGATGATAACTGGCCGGTGCAATGACCACTAACGGCTGGCTATGCTGGCATGCACCGCAATAGCAACTTTGTAGCAATAACGTTCGGCCACAACCTAAGCACGTTGGCGTTTGGTACAAGCTTATCTCTAGGCAGCAGGCGCAGATCCCCCGATAAGGGGCAGCCACTGTCTGATGGCACATCAAACAGCGATTGGGTAAACTAGCGGCCAATAATTGCTGGCACGTGGCGATAACGCGGCGCAATAGCAGTGGGCGAAGTAACTTTGGTAATAATGAGGGCATATTGTGAGTCAGCAATCCTTGCATATTCAAACTATAGGTCAAGGTACGCCTATCGTCATGCTACATGGCTGGGGCGTTAACAACGCGGTATTTCAGCCGTTGCATCCCCTTTTTCAGAATTACTGCGTGCATTATGTCGATCTGCCAGGCTTTGGCGATAGCCACCCCTTAGCGGGTGACATCGACACTTGGGTCGATGCGATAGCCGCCCAAGTGCCCACACAAGCCATCTGGGCGGGCTGGTCACTGGGAGGGCTGATTGCCACACGAGCCGCCATACGCTATCCCGCACGGGTCATCGCCTTATTGACCATAGCTTCTTCCCCCTGTTTTATGGCGCGTGACAGTGAAGCTTGGCCGGGCATCGCCCCGCAGGTGCTGGCCCAATTTTCCTCTCAGATCGAGCAAGACTTAGGCAAGATGGTCGACCGATTTTTAGCCATTCAAGCCATGGGCAGCGCCACGGCCAAGCAAGATATCAAGCAACTACGTGACTTAGTCATGGCTAAACCTTTGCCCGATGCACTTGCCCTCAAACAGGGACTCCAGATGTTAAGCAACGTCGACTTACGCCAAGCTGTAACGACATTAGACTTGCCATGGCTAAGAGTGTGGGGGCGCTTAGATGGATTGGTGCCCCGTCGAGTGCCCCCCTTAATGCCTAAGGGGTCGCCCCGCGTCGAAGATCTGATCTTACCCAAGGCGGCTCATGCACCGTTTTTATCCCATCCTGTGCCTTTTGCTGATGGCGTACTGAGCTGGCTTGACAACATAATTTAACAATTACTTTAACTATTGGTAAAAACTGTTTATTATTTAGGCATTGCAGCCGGAGTCTATCTAATGTTAGTGGTCACCAACTATCCCCAAGTACCTATCGCGACGACCAACGTCGCCACCGATAGCGCGCGGGTAGAAAACCACCAACGCCCCCCCATCATCCCTGCACCTCAGCTAGCACGCAGCAATGAAGAACGCCCGTTTAACCCCCAAAATGAACGTGCTGCCGATCAGACCCATATTCAATCTAAACTAAATGAAAAAGTGCAGCCCAAACAGCAAGGTGGCGGCGGTCAGCAACAACATGAAGGTAAACAGCAGCAACAACAAGAGCGACCCAACACTGCTACGATATCTCGGCCAGCATTATTTAAACCTGCACTTGCACGCAGCGATATTCGCAATGTGCCACTCTCACATCCTACTGCAGTAACAAAAAGCACTCATCGTCTGACGAATGAGGCGCCGGCGTTTTATCAAAGTGTCTCGGCTCACATTGCCAGCTTTTATCAAACCCAAACACTCCCCCAAAGTGAACCCGGCTTGTCGACTTATATCTAGCATTCAAGCTAAATATCACCCATAAAAAACCCGCATATTTCGGCACGGGTAAAATTTTGTTTGAGTCAAGTGCGCCGAGCGATTCCCCCGTTATTAGGGCGCTTGCACCGTCGCTGCTGATGCAGGTGTGATGGGTTCGTTCTGGGGCGGAGTTTGATAAAGCTGCTTTTGGTAGGCCAAACTGCCCCATAACGCCCAAGAGAGCGCAGCCTGTTTCATCTCATCACTTTGCTCATTATGGACAAGTTTTTTATTTTCAAAATCATAAATATAACCACTTGGGTCGCGATCGGGTTGCAAGATCACCACATCATCGCCACGCAAATACGCCATATTTTTATCGTATTGCATTAAGGCGCGTCCCGGCCAATTGGGGTCGGCTAAGGTGAGATCTTGGCCCAACATAGGATAACTGGCCGAAACCCCCATAAGTGACAACAAGGTCGGAGCCAGATCAATCTGGCTAACCACTCGATTATCACGCTTAGGCGCAATGCCCTCGCCCACAATCACCGCCGGAATACGAAAATGAGAGATAGGTACTAACGCCCCGCCACCCACGCGGCTTTCATGATCGGCAACCACTACAAACAGGGTGTCTTGCCAGTAACTGGACTGCTTGGCCAACTTAAAGAACTCACCAATGGCAAAGTCGGCATATTTAGCGGTATTGTTGCGCGTCTGCATGGGTTGTTCGTACAGTTCGATGCGGCCATCGGGAAACTCAAATGGCTCGTGATTGCTCGAGCTAAATACCAAACTAAAGAACGGCTTGCCCTGTTGGTGGAACTGCTCGAACTCTTGATTGGCACGATGCATCAAATCTTCATCTGACACGCCCCATGAACCGACAAACATAGGATCGCTATAGTTTTTCTCCTCGACAATATGGCTAAAACCATTGCCTAAGAAAAAGCTTTTCATATTATCGAAGTGGCTCTCGCCGCCATAAATAAATTGTGTCTCATAGCCATGATATTTCAGGAGATCCGCGATGGTAAAAAAGTCAGTTTGACTCTTACTCAACTTAACCACAGCGCGGGCTGGTGTTGGCGTAAAGCCGGTAATCACAGCCTCAATACCGCGCACCGAACGCGTTCCGGTGGCATAGAGCCTATCAAAGGCCCACCCCTCTTGAGCTAAGGCATCGATATTGGGAGTTAAGGGTAATCCACCTAAATAGCCCACAAAGCGAGCCCCTAGGCTTTCTTGCAAGATGATCACTAGATTCTTAGGCTTACCTTGGTAACTGGCTTGGTTATACGTCACGCTAGGCAAGGTATCAGAGCTAAAGGCGCTGAGGAGGCGGCCACTTTCACGACGAATCGTATCGATAATGGTTTGCTCGTCGAGTTTACCGTAACTTGCTGAGGCCTTGGCCTCATTAGACATTTGATCGATAGCAAATACCAGCGAATAGGCGGAGTTAATCACTAAGGAATTAACTAATGGGTCATCGGCAAAAGCCACCATAGCGGGGTTAAGTGGACGGTGCCCTAAGGTCGAACGCGCACCTAATAGGGTGATTGCAATAACCAGTACTGCCAATACCGGACGCCAAAACCAACGTGGATATTGCACATTACGTAATAAGCGACCACTCAGTTTCCAGCCTCCCAACAAACTGACACTGCTCACTAACAGGCCTAAGAAAATTTCGCCTTTGCGGCTCGTCCACAGCATAGACAACACTTCTTTAGGGTAGATAAGGTATTCAACGAAGAGTCGGTTGGGGCGCACGCCATACTCTTCAAGAAAAGAGGGGGTAGAAAGCTCAAGAAAAATCAGCAACCACAACCCTAAGGTCAACCAGACTCGTAACAGTGGTTTCCAGCAACGACCAACAAAATGATCGCCACTCAACAGCGCCGTGCCTAAGGCCGCCACGCCCCACAACCAACACAAGGTGGCAATATCGACTCGCAATCCCTGAATGAGCAGGTGTGACCAACCCTCAACGGCGGCGACCCGTTCGGCCTGCCACAGCCCCAAACCAATGCGGCTTAACGTGGTAATGATTAAGGCGATCAATCCAAAATAGAGGATGGCGCGAAACGGCCCTGCAGTTGTCGATCTGTTACTCATAGCGTTCCCAAACAAAATGTCATTAATATCGATGCCCTTCTAACGGAGCACTTATCATCGGCCCAAAGCCGATAAGGCAACTTTTTGACATAAAAGTAACAAATAGGTTCGGCAAATGTTTCACCAATGTTTTGATGATTAACAAACATAAAAAAACCGAGGCGTTTAAGCCTCGGTTTTTATGATGAAAGTTTGATGAAAATTACTTTTTCAATTTAGCAAAAGCATCGGCAAACGCATTGCCCATTGCCGCATTCGCTGGAGCTTGGGACGATTTATGCTGGCTTTTTTGCGTCGATTTACCTTGGCCGCCTTTATGGGTTTTGGTATTGCTCGGGCGTGGGCTCGGCGCTTTGTCGGCAGCTTTTTCATCGAGTCGCATGCTCAAGCTGATCCGTTTACGCTCCACATCCACGTCCATCACTTTCACTTTAACCACATCGCCAGCCTTCACCACTGTATGGGGGTCGCTGACAAACTTGTCGGTTAACGATGAAATATGCACTAGGCCATCTTGATGCACACCCACATCAACAAAGGCGCCGAAATTGGTCACATTGGTCACCACACCTTCTAAGATCATATCTGGTTTAAGATCTTTTACCTGCTCAACCCCCTCTTTAAACACCGCAGTTTTAAACTCACCACGGGGGTCGCGGCCCGGTTTTTCCAGTTCGCTCAAGATATCGTTTAACGTGGGTAAACCAAATTCAGGGGTAATAAAACGGCTAGCATCAATCTGTTTAAGCAGCTCGCTGTTACCCACTAAAGCATCAACCGCCTGTTGCTGCGCCTTAGCCATGGTCTCGACAACGCTATAGGCTTCTGGATGCACGGCGCTGGCATCGAGTGGATTATCGCCACCGACAATGCGTAAAAATCCGGCGGCCTGCTCGAAGGCCTTAGGCCCTAGGCGAGCGACTTTTAACAGCTGCTTACGGCTAGTAAATTGACCATGCTGATCGCGATACTCGACAATGTTACGCGCTAAGGTTTTGTTGAGTCCTGCCACCTGCGCCAATAACGGCATGGAGGCCATATTCAAGTCGACGCCGACGCCGTTAACACAGTCTTCAACAACCGCCTCAAGCGATTGTGACAATTGGCTCTGGCTTACATCGTGCTGATATTGACCGACACCAATCGATTTTGGTTCGATTTTAACCAGCTCAGCCAAGGGATCTTGTAGGCGACGGGCGATAGACACCGCACCACGGATCGACACATCCAGCTCTGGAAACTCTTCGGCGGCTAATTCAGAAGCCGAATAAACAGAGGCGCCCGCTTCACTGACCATAATTTTGGTCAAGGTTGGCATATCGGCTTTCACAGCAGCGATCAGCTCGGCGGCCAGTTTGTCGGTTTCCCGCGACGCGGTACCGTTACCGATAGCGATCAGCTCTACCTTGTGCATTTTAACTAGGTTAGACAGGGTACGAATCGACTTTTCCCACTGATTTTGCGGGGCGTGAGGAAAGATGGTCGAGTGAGCGACCAACTTACCTGTATTGTTGACGATAGCAACTTTCACCCCAGTGCGCAGACCAGGGTCTAGCCCTAATGTACACTTAGCCCCCGCAGGCGCGGCCATCAATAAGTCGCCTAAATTACGGGCAAACACATTAATCGCTTCGGTTTCGGCCTGCTCACGCAGCTTAGCAATAAACTCCGTTTCCATCTGCAGGGCAATTTTAATTCGCCAAGTGGCAGTGACAACCTGTTTGAGCCACTGATCAACGTCGCTGTCGCCGAGTTTAAGGTTAAAGTGGTCGCTAATGATCACTTCACAGTAACTGCCTTGTTTCCCATCTGTATCTGGGTCGGCGTTCATGCTTAGGCTTAATACGCCTTCGTTACGCCCACGTAGCATAGCCAAGGCGCGGTGCGACGGAATATGAGTCAGCTTTTCACTGTGCTCGAAATAATCTCTAAACTTGGCGCCCTCTTTCTCCTTGCCCTTGACCATGCGGCTCTCAAGTTGTGCCTGCTGGGTCAATTGGCGGCGCACTTTATGCAGTAATTCGGCATCTTCGGCGAAGCGTTCCATCAAGATAAAACGCGCGCCATCGAGCACGGCTTTGGCATCGCTAAAGCCGGCGTCACTATTAATATATTGGCTTGCAACTGCGTCGATATTGGCCTGACGGTCTTGCAATAGTTGATCAACCAAAGGCTCGATACCCGCTTCGATGGCAATTTGCCCTTTGGTACGACGCTTAGGCTTATAAGGCAGATAGAGGTCTTCTAGGCGGGTCTTGCTGTCGGCGTTATTAATGGCCGCCTGCAAAGCTGGCGTCAGTTTGCCTTGGGCGTCGATGCTCGACAAAATTACCTTACGGCGATCATTTAGGTCACGTAAATAGCCTAAACGCGTATATAAGGTACGCAACTGGGTATCATCTAAACCACCTGTGACCTCCTTACGGTAGCGCGCCACAAAAGGAACCGTTGCGCCGTCATCCAATAGGGTGATTGTTGCTGTCACTTGCTGCTCACGAACATTGAGTTCTTGAGCGATGGTTTGTGCAATATTTTGCATAGAATACATCGAGCCTAAATTGGTAGATTTCGTGTCGCCAAAGATACCACAGCCATCGACTAAGTTGTACGGTGTTGCCTCGACAAAAACCACCAAAGCCTGCGAAAACAGGCTTTGGCTTTACCACAAGCGTTAGCGCTTAATGGCCAAAACTGGCGATAACCTGCACTTTGGGGTTATCGCTGTGGCTCAGAGGTTACTGCGCCTCAAATGGTTGGTATTGGATTTTATTGATATACCAGACTTTATCGCCTTGTGGCGTGCTGACCACCACTTCGTCATCGACCTGCTTACCAATTAGCGCCCGCGCCATTGGCGAGTCGATGGTGATATAGCCCAGCTTAGTGTCGAGTTCATCTTTACCGACAATCCGATAGCGCACCACCTCTCCCGCCTCGTTTTCGAGCTCAACCCAGGCACCAAAAAAGACCTTACCCTCTTGTTGGGGCGAATAGTCGACGATTTTAAGATCCTCCACCCGCTTCACTAGGTAGCGAACTCGACTATCTATCTGTCTTAATAGTCTTTTATTGTAAGTGTAATCGGCGTTCTCACTACGATCACCTTGTGCGGCCGCCTCCTGCACCTTTTTGGTGATCTCGGGGCGATACTCTTTCCACAGGTATTTAAGCTCTCTATCGAGTGCTTGCCACCCTTCACGGGTGATCAACATAGCTTTCATATCATTACTGGATTTATTCTGCATTTAGCTTAATCACTCAATTTTAGTCGGGATACTACCGTCAATGGCAGATGATACCTAGCGAGCGACAGAGAACACAAGGGGCTTACGCGGGATGCGCTGCCGCCCCCTTCAATTTGGTTACAATTTCATAGCGGCGGGCAAGTTAGCAACAATCTATCTAAATATCAGCTAATTATAAGTAACTCAGTCTTAATATGCTCAAGCAGGTGTCCTGAGCAAACAAAAATCTCACTAGTCATTTAAATGGCAAAACGGCTATATTAAGCAAGCATATAAGATTAATAATTAATATCAGCGAGTTGAGTAACTGAATGAATCACTCATACTACGTCAATAAGGGATAACAGCATGGGACAAGAAACCTCTAAAATTCTCGTCGTCGATGATGATATGAGGCTTAGAGCCTTACTAGAGCGTTACCTGATGGAGCAAGGTTATCAGGTTAGAAGTGCCGCTAATGCCGAGCAGATGGACAGATTACTCGAACGGGAAAACTTCCACCTTTTAGTGCTCGATTTAATGCTACCCGGTGAAGACGGTTTATCTATCTGCCGTCGCTTGCGCCAGCAAGGTAATACCATCCCCATAGTGATGTTGACCGCCAAAGGCGACGAAGTCGACCGTATTATCGGCTTAGAGCTGGGCGCCGACGACTACCTGCCCAAGCCGTTTAACCCGCGTGAACTCTTAGCCCGTATTAAAGCTGTGATGCGCCGTCAGACCCCAGAGGTCCCCGGCGCGCCGACACAACAAGAGGAGGAGATCAACTTTGGTGAATTTACCCTTAATTTAGCCACGCGCGAAATGCATCACGGCGAAGAGGCTATATCGCTCACCAGTGGTGAATTTGCCGTACTTAAAGTCTTGGTCAGTCACCCCAGAGAACCTCTGTCGCGAGATAAACTGATGAACCTCGCTCGAGGCCGCGATTACTCGGCGTTAGAGCGCTCTATCGATGTGCAAGTGTCACGCCTGCGCCGCCTGATTGAAAAAGATGCCGCTAACCCACGCTATATCCAAACCGTATGGGGACTTGGCTATGTATTTGTACCCGATGGGGCCGCGCGGCGCTAAGCTATGCTCACACCAGTACAGATACGACTCATCCAATGATATGGCTAAAACGGCTACTGCCCCGCAGCGCATTTAGCCAAACCGTACTGCTGATTGGCTCCTTGTTACTGGTCAATCAGCTGGTTTCTTATCTGTCGGTGGCAGTCTATTTTATTCAGCCAACTTACCAACAGATCAACCAACTCATCGCCCGCCAGGTAAAGCTGCTGTTTGTCGATGGTATTGATGTGGGGCGTGAGCACTTAACCATTGTCGATGCCCTCAACGCCAAAGTTCGCGATGATGGCATGCAGATATACAATCCCAAACAAGCACGAGAGGCGGGGATCGACCGCGCCGTCTATTACAGTTTGTTGTCGTCGCAGATGTCGGAGCATTTAGGCGGTAAGGCCGAAGTGCGCATCGCCCAAGGTCAAGAATTTGAGGTGTGGATCCGCCCACCGCAAGCCCCGTCGGTGTGGATAAAAGTGCCGCTAACGGGCTTTAACGAATTTGGCTTATCGCCATTAACCCTGTATTTAATTGTGATTGGCGCGCTGAGTGTTGCCGGCGGTTGGTGGTTTGCCCGCAAGCAAAACAAGCCGTTAAAGCGGCTACAAAAAGCGGCCATTGCGGTGTCTCGTGGCGACTATCCCGGCCCCTTGCCGCCCAGCGGTTCGACCGAAATTATCGAGGTAACCAACGCCTTTAACCAGATGTCGCGCAGCATGCAGCAGCTTGAGCAAGATCGCGCCCTGTTAATGGCGGGGATCTCACACGATCTGCGCACGCCACTCACCCGTATCCGTCTCGCCACCGAGATGATGGTCGAGCAAGATGAATACCTCAAAGAGGGCATAGTGCACGACATTGAAGATATGGATGCCATCATCAATCAATTTATCGCCTATATCCGCCAAGATCAGCAAAGCAACCGAGAGCCGGGGCAAATTAACGCCCTGCTCGAAGATGTGGCTAATGCCGAGTCGAAACGTGATGCAGAGATAATCCTAGATCTACAGCCCTGCCCCGATGTCCCCATGCAGGCCGTGGCCATTAAGCGGGTGATTGCCAACTTAGTCGAAAACGCCTTCCGCTACGGTAATGGCTGGGTCAAAATCAGCTCCTGCGCCGAGGCTAAACGGGTCGGTTTTTGCGTAGAAGATAACGGACCGGGAATTCCGCTTGAGCATATCCCCGATCTTTTTCAACCTTTTACCCAAGGAGATAGCGCCAGAGGCAGTGTCGGTTCGGGCTTAGGCTTGGCTATCATCAAGCGCATTGTCGACCGTCATCAAGGGCAGATCCTATTAACCAATCGCCCCGAAGGCGGCCTACATGCCCAGGTGTGGCTACCTTTAGAATAGTAATATCAGTGGTAATAATTAGGTGATGCCTATTACGCTTAAAATATCGCCAATGGGTTAACGGCTATGCTAGTGTTTAATTCCGACAACTGGATTTACTCACCCAAATGGATCCATCATGAACAGATACATGATAATGGCGCTTACAGGCGTACTCTGCATTCCCGGCCTAGCACAGGCAGAGGACTCCCCTTGGGCAGCCTCTCTTATCGCAGGGCTTGAGTCTTACCCTGACTCAGAATTTAGCTCTATGTCGCGAGGTGGTGGTATTTCACTGATTTGGGACGATTTACGCTATGACAATACCTACCAACTAAACCAAAACTATGTACGTGCCCGCGCCACCTACTATGTTGAGCGCGACTCCGAGAAATACGATAATGACCGCTATCGTGACTCAATGGATTTACGTGCCAGTTACCAGCGCCCTTTCGCCACCTTTGGCCAAGATGACGCCTATCTTGTTAGCTTACATGGCCGCTATGAAGGCCATTACAATAGCCAACAATTGGAAGAATATGAGCAACTGGCGGTGGTGGGCTTGTCACTTAACCGTCGCTTTAGCGACGTTAATCACTACGATTTAGGCTTGATTGCCGGGGTCGGTTACAGCGAAGAAGAAAAAGATGATGACTGGCCAAGAGAAGAGATGGGGCGCGGTGAAGAGCCCCTTAATCGTACAGGATTTGGCTACTTACTTGAGTGGAGCAATCAATACACTTTTGCCCATTCGGGCGTGCAACTGGGCGTAAAACTCACCCATTTTGATGGTAACTGGCATTATGACGCTGGCCAATTTTACACCATGGACCGCTTTACTGTAGAGGTGGTCACACCGCTAGCTAACGCCAACAACCTATTACATTTTACTAGCCAATATATCAGCCGCGATTACGAGCTTGATCTGTTAGGCTTCGAAGACACCCTCTATCGCGTAGCTGTCGAATACGTGCATTATTTTTAAACGGTAATATCAAGGGGCCATGCCCCTTGATTCACATGCCAATTGGGCTTACAACGCCGCAAGAACCACTTCAGCCTTGCTCACCTCAAAGCTTTTAGGCGCTTCAATATTCAGCAGTGTTACCACACCATTGTCGATCACCATGGCGTAGCGCTGCGAGCGAATACCACCAAACGCGCCAGTATCCATGGTTAATCCTAGTGCTTGGGTAAAGCTAGCATCCCCATCGGCGAGCAACATCAACTCAGTGGCATTTTGCGCCTCACCCCAAGCTTTCATCACAAAGGCATCATTAACCGCCACACAGACAATAATATCGACCCTTTGGCCTTAAACTCATCGGCCAATACCACATAACCTGGTAAGTGCGCCTCCGAACAGGTGGGAGTGAACGCCCCTGGCACGGCAAATAACACCACTTTTTTGTTAGCAAATAACTCGGTCACATCGTGATTAACCATGCCATCGTCAGTTATTTGCCCTAACGTGGCTGCAGGTAATGCTTGTCCTAATTCGATCATAAATAGCTCCTTAATTGGTAATAAAATAAATGGGAAAAAGACAGCCTAAGACACTATGTGAGCAGCCCAAAACCCGCTAAAAATGCGCTTAACATTAATGAACACGTCGATAAGATCAATAATAATCACCCATTAACGGTAATGCTCTATGGCAATATTAATGATCTTCGACACTTAAAAATCAATCAAACAGTAAGCAAGCTCCTGAGTGAAATCTAAATAATCACTTAAAAGCCACCGCGAACGGTTTAATCGCTTATCTTCACTAACAGCATAACTATATATCTGTTGATGCGACTTATTTTATAAGAACTTAAATGGTAAAGGGGTGCGAGCTTCTCTATGGGTGACAAGGATGGGTGACAAGAGCCACAATACTTAAGCATGATAAATTCTTTCTTATTTAACCATTGCGATTTATTATAGGAGGTAAAATAAATCTGAACTGATGGCACGACTCTAACCATAGGGGTGTATACATCCTTACATAGGTAAGCCATGGCTGATCTGCTTATTAATTCCACCTCCACCTTAGTGCTCTGCCTCATCTGTTCATTTTTTTGCTGGCTACTGTACCACGCCAACAGGGGGATACCCGGTGTAGGTTTATGGGCGCTTGGCACCACCATTTTTTCTTTAGCCCTACTGCTTTTTAGCACTCAGCAAAGCACACCTACATGGCTTGGCGTTATCATCACCAATCATCTGTTTTTAATGGCAATGCTATTACAATTGGGCGGTATATTCGCTTTCTTCAAACGCAAATATCAGCGTGTGCCATTATTTTGCGGGATCGCTTTGTTTAGTGTGCTGTATGTCTATTTCACCTACTTGCAACCCAATGTTCAAGTCAGAATAATTATATTCAACATAACCTACATGGTAATTAATGGCTTGATTATCATGACTATTATTCGTTACAAACAAAACCATTACAAGGTTGCTGCATCACTATTTTATGTCGTGATTGGCGCAGGAATAACCCTCATAGCATATCGATTAACGAGCGTATTATGTGTTGAACTACATAACAACAGCAGCTTTAATATTATAATGATACAGCTTATGGACGGCATCCCCTTTTTTATCTGTTTTGCCATGATATTCTGCTTCTTTTTACTCTGTAATGAAAAGCAATATCTATATATTCAAAAATTACAGCGTGAAGCTGTCGATATCGCTGATAAAGAAAAAAAGTTACTGGCCTTTTTAAGTCATGAATTTCGCACCCCATTAAATGCCATTGTAGGTAAAGCACAATTGCTGGCTAAAGAATTAGACGATCCTAAAGCGCGATATGACTGTGAGCTGATCGCCGAAGCAGGCCAGTCGCTCTCTATGATTAATCAGCACATACTGCGGCAAGCCGAGGCAGAACATAACTCTATTGCCGATAGCACATCATCACAACTCATCGAACTACGTCCATGGCTACAACGCTTTCTCGACACTTTCAGGCACTTAGCTCAAGCCAAAGGGTTAACCTTAGCTCTGTTCGTCACGGAAAAAGCTCCCCAGCAAGTGATGATAAACAGCGTAGCCCTTCGCCAAGTACTGACTAACCTACTATCAAATGCCATAAAATACAGTGACAGTGGTACGGTGAAGTTGAGCATTGAGCCAGCAAATACGAATGCAAACTATCGTATTAGTATTAGTGATCAAGGCATTGGCATCCCACTTCATGAGCAAGAAAAAGTATTACAGCCATTTGGCAGAGCCTGCAGCAAGAAGGCTCTGGACTAGGGTTAGCGCTTACGCAGCAGTTACTCCACACTATGGGGACTGAGCTGACCTTTAGCAGCAACACCGATAAAGGTTGCAGCTTCTACTTTTCTTTGCAACTGCCTGCCGTCGAGCAACCTAAACTCACACCACAAGCCACCACGGAAACATCGTTAGCGCCACTACGTATTCTCGTGGTTGAAGATGCCCCCCTCAATCAACAAGTCATATCTGGCATGCTGGATTATTTATCACATGAATGTTCTATGGTGGGTACCTTGGCGCAGGCAACGGAGCGACTGCAAAGCGAGTCATTCGACTTACTGCTGCTCGACCTGAATCTGCCTGACGGTGATGGCCTTTCCTTTTTCAAACAATTGAAAAAAACCAATCCTCTGCTACCCCAGACCTGTATTATTACAGCCGATATTGCACTAGAGACAGAGCTGGTTTGCTTGGCTGCTGGGGTGAAAGCAATACTACATAAACCTGTTGATATTAAAAAATTACAACATGCAATCTTAGAGACAAGCAGGGTTATCCAAGTCTTCAACCGCGAACAGTTTTGGCAATTGGCTCGCTTTATACCTGCCCATTCAATGCTGCAACAGCTTACGCAACTAAATAATGAAACAACAGATATACTCGCTAAGCTCAACAATCCTCTTATTAGGATAAAAACTCCCTTAATTCATCAATTGGCAGGTAAAGCCGCTACACTTGGTATGCCAAAGCTGGCTCATGTATGTAATGCCCTAACTCAGAGTAATACTGACATCACCCACTATTTACCACAGCTCAGGCAGCACCTTAACGAAGCATTAACGGCCCTCAACCAAGAAGTTGCTACCAAACAACAAAATAAAAGATGAAAAATAACAGTATTTTACTAGTAGAAGATGACAATTGGTTACGTGAAGGCTTAAGCCATTTTTTACAGCAGTCAGGCTTTACGGTTATGGCTGTCGCCAATTTATGCTCGGCCCGCAACGTTATCATTCAAAATGAGCCTACCTCAATCGACATCATTTTATGTGACGTCGGCCTGCCTGATGGCTCGGGCTTAAACTTGTTCGAAGAACTACATCAAAACAACAACCCTTCAGGTAAAATTTTTATCTCAGCCAATAGTTCTGAACAAGCTAGAATTCAAGGACTTAAAACCGGAGCTGATGATTATATCTGTAAACCAATCAATCCAGATGAGTTACTGCTGCGAATACAAGCTCTGCTGCGAAGAATGCAGCCCAGAAAAGAACCCTCTTCAGAATTATTATTTCTCAATTATCGCTTAAATTTAGAAAGCCGGGAGCTAAAACAAGATCAATACAGCTGCCAACTCAGCACTAACGAGCATCAACTGCTACTGCAGTTTATCGCTCAACAGGGCAAAATCGTATCACGCTATAAGCTCACTCAAGCTCTTGATATTGATACCTGTGATAAGGAGGGGCGGGCGCTGGACATTTTAGTCTCCCGCTTGCGTAAAAAAATGCAATTAACTATAAAAAACCCTTCCCCAATAGTCACCTATAGAGGAAGGGGGTACATGTTACTCGCTAAAACTTAGCCCGCTAGAAGGTATACTGTAACCCCACTTGCGCGCTATAGGTCAAATAAGGGCGGGTATCATAACGACTCACCCCAGCTTTGACCTGCCATCTATCGGTTAACTTTATCCCAGCAAAAACCTCAACCACCAATACGTTATCACTATCACTTTCTCTATAATGCTCACTGGTGGTGGTAAAGTCATTGTCGCTGGTCAGGTGCAGCACCCCGATCCTCAGCCCCGGGGTAATAAGGTCTTTATAGACCCAAGGCTGTAAAATGACACTACCTTCGACACCTTCACCCGATAAGGGGATCCCCCCCCCCAAAGCTGATAGTTCGCCTTGTGGCGCTATGTTGCCAAACTGAGTGTTAACACGGCCAAGATCCACCCATGCCAGCTCAAATGAGACGCTAGGCAAAACCTTATAACCCGCATAAGCACGAAAACCAGTGCGCAGCTCATCACTTACCTGTGCGGTACTTGTTGGCCAAGCCCCCTGCATAGCGGCGGTGACATCTGTTGAGCTGACATCAGTGTGCACTGCCATCGCATCTACACCAGTGTAAAGGCCGTTAGCCGACGCCATCGTTGGCAGCAACACCGCTGCCAATACCATACGACGTCGCCACAGCACCATCAAGCTCAGCAAGCCGGTAAACATTCCGCCTACTGCACCACCTGAACTGACAGAGACACCTTCGCTAGGCTCGGGTTCTGTTGGTGGCACTACCGCCTTAGCCACGGCCAATACACCTGGATCGCGGATCACACCGTTTGCGACGCCATCATCGTCATTAGGACCTCCGTCTTCAAGGATTAAGCGCACGCAGCCATGGCCTGCGGTTAATCCTGTCGTCCAGCTGTCTGACGACACACCAGGGCATTGACCCAACGCATCACGAGCGGCACTGTCGATGCGATTTGCCGCATCCACCACAAATTCTTGCCACTGACCATTGATATACTTACGCCATACCGCATCGGCTGGAATACTTGTCGCTGCAGGCAATGGAATGGCCACTGGCACCGCCTCTCCAGGGCTGGCTAAGCCAAGCACATCGAAGTTAAGCACTACGCCATGTTGCACAAAATCACTGTCGAGCAATGTCTCATCGTTCAGTGCAATACCAAATTGCCCTGAACGCCAAGATTGCTCCCCAGTAAGTACGCCCAGCGCCAACTGATACTGATTAGGCACTTCAGCGTACAAGTGCTCTGTGCCTTCAACCTGACATGTTCCCACGCGGTTATCTAGCGGCACATTAGGACAAATAGGTAAACGGTTTGGCATCGCTGCCACATTGTTTTCTGCCGCCGGAATACCTGAGCTAGTAATACCCACACAACTGGCGACCGGACAGTCTACTATCACTCGCAGAGTCAAATCGTACCGACCCTGACGGCCATCGTCTGACTCAGCCGTCACAGTAACATTATAGGACCCCTCTGCCACTACCAAGGGATCAAAGCTGGCACTTGCGCCCGCAGCTTGCAAGGCCAAGTCTGACGATGTCCAATGGTAGCTCACACCCGCTTCACTCAATTCACCGACCGACAATACCACTAGGCCATCAGTCTGGTTAACAACAGAGGTTGCCACGCCATTTTGATGCACCGCTGCTGTCAACGCTAATGCTGGCGGTAATGCCTGCACAGCTAGCTGATGCACTGCTGGCGTACCTAATAGGGCCTGTGTTACGCCCTCATCTTGTAGCGATAGCTGTGCAGTGGTAGCCGCCGCACTGACTTCATAACTGCGCAGTAACTGATGCGCTGCAGTCAATTCAATCCGCTCCATCTCCTCGGTAACACCTGCTGTTAACACAGTGGCGGTGACTGGGTACTCCACAGGCTCATCACTAAGCCACACTTGCACCCTTGTTGTCACACCCTGCTGCACTGGTTGCTGACTAGCCGTAAAGGCAAGGTAAGGAAAGACGTTATAAACCACGGCAATCTGCTCACCAGAGACCGTATCGACAAAGTATAAAGTGTAACGACCCGTGCGCGATGCACTGAATATATAACTACCATCCTCTTGCAGTGTTAGCAGGGCTGTTGCGTCTTCAAACGCCAGCTCAGACTCCACACCCGCGCGCAATACACTCACGCTGCCAAGCGACTTGTCGCCAGCACCACCGTTAAACTTAAAGCGACTAGTACCATTACTGCCCAGTATCGCATCGGTATCTTTTTCAACTGTACTTGAAGGGTGGACGGTGACGACTACATCACAAGATTCTGTAATGGCTGACGTGATCACTTGGCTGCCTGATAATGCGGCTTCACATGAGCCCGACAGGGATACAATATCGTCGCTATCAGCCAACGTCAGTTCGATGCTTGCGGCGCTGCCATAATTCACTTGCTGAGAAGCAGGGCTAATGGTTGCATCACCAGAGACAGAGGCCGTAACCGTCAGCTCTATTTGCTCATACATCGCCTTTAGCATCAGATTTTGCGCAGGCATAGTGGCAGGCATTGCAGGACTCCAACCAGTAAAGGTATAACCTTCACGAATAGGGTCTGCAGGCGCGGTAATAGCTGCACCGAAATCAGCGCTAATAGGCGCTACCTCTGAGCCGCCGGCACTGTCAAAACTTAAGCTATAGCGGTTAATTGCCCACTGCGCTGTATATGTCGTATTTGCTGCTGGCACTTTTTCTGGCACTTCAGGGCTCCAATCAGCAAAGGTATAACCTTCACGAATAGGGTCTGCAGGCGCGGTAATAGCTGCACCGAAATCAGCGCTAATAGGCGCTACCTCTGAGCCGCCGGCACTGTCAAAACTTAAGCTATAGCGGTTAATTGCCCACTGCGCTGTATATGTCGTATTTGCTGCTGGCACTTTTTCTGGCACTTCAGGGCTCCAATCAGCAAAGGTGTAACCTTCACGCGTTGGTGACATTGGTGCAGCGATGTCAGCACCGAAATTAGCGCTAATAGGTGCCACCGCTGAGCCGCCAGCACTATCAAAAGTTAAGCTATAGCTGTTAATAGTCCACTGCGCCGTGTACGTCGCATTCTTTGCTGGTACCGTCGCTGGTAACGCTGGGGTCCAACCAGCAAAGCTGTAACCCGCAAGGGTCGGACTAGTCGGCGCAGTGAGCGCTGTACCAAAATCAGCAATAATTGAGGCAACAGGTGAACCACCAAGACTATTGAAGGACTGTTCATATTGAGGAAGTACCGCCGAGAAACCGACAGTACAATCAGCGACGATAGCCCCTGTTGAGTAACGACCAGAATTAAAGGTACCCGCAGGGCAAGTTCCTGTTACCTGCTGAGAGATGGTATATCCCGTTTCAGCAACGACGTCATAATAGGCTTTCTGCCCCGATATAACCTGCACAGCCGAAGTTGGGCTTACGCTTTTCACACCAGAGCTAGTTGCAGTAGCATTAACGGTAAGGCTAGGATTTGAACCATGGCCCTCAATAATAAAGGTGGGCCGAATATTAGTAGTGCTATCCTCACCCGCCCACAAAACATCGTTACAATATAATTGCACCTGTGGGGTGGATGGCTCGTAAGATTTTGGCGTGTAAGTCACAGCAACAGTACAAGAGTCACCGGCTTCCAATGTCGTGTCATATGAGTCTGTATCGCAAGTGCTGTTAGCTTCGAACGTTAATTCTAAACCTCTCTTTGAAATATTACAGCGGGTTAGTCGCTGACCAGAATCATTGGTGAACTTGAGTAATTTAGTTTGACTACCTTGAGATGCGAATGCAGCCACAAACGTTGCATCTCCAATAATCTGGTACGTCTGTTGTGCAGTGAACCCTTCTTTTGTCAGCGAAAAATTATAATCAGGCGTTGCATAAGCAAAAGAGCTCATCCCTAAAAGCAGCAAGCACCACAACGTGCTGCACCATTGTAAAATTCTATGATTCATATTTCTCTATATCACTATTGGTGATTATTTTAGACATACCCCTTCCTGTAAACCTTCACTTCACTGAGCAATAGTCGACAAAAGGGATACGTTGACCTTAATTTGGGCGGGATTATATTTGATAAGAATGTTAAAAGGTGGATTAATTCACGCTGAATGTAACGCTGTGTAACAAGCCTTGCTGACATGTTAAAATATTCATTTAACACAGTACTTTACGCCAGCCGACTGTTAATTATTGCCAACACAACCCTGATCAGATGCCTCCATCACTGCAGTTAAAGCACAAATAACCTTCGCCACAGCAATGTTAACGATATGGGACTCTGAAATAACAAATTTAGCGCGGGCCGGACGCTGAATATTTTTTATAGTAGAGGAGGAGTCGCGGGAACACAGATAGAAATGCCGTTGAACACATCGCGTAAAAAAGCAAGAGCACCTTGTCGCTGGAAGCATAAGCTGACATAGACTGCTTCAACCTTTCAATAACTTAGCTAAGAAATAAAACCATATCCTGACATAAAATATAATCATAAACTGACAAATTGACTCAACTCAAAAACACCAATGCACACAGCATGTAATTTTATTACAAATACTAAGCAAACTCACTTTTCGGGTGGACAATATTTGTTCTGGAGTGGTCATAGTTTTTATCTGTGTATTGGTCTTCTCCGCATAAGAACACACGGCGAATAACACGGCTACAACAATGATAATAGGGAGTGTCTTCCAAACTAATTTGAGTACTGCGAGGGCGTAGCATAAAAACCTCCTTGTTCAATGCTCATCAATCAAAGCATAGCCGGAGGTTTACTTCTGCGCCATTAATGATGGCTGTCTACGTTTCTCAATCCACTGCAAACCTTACCCGTCTATACCAGTCTATTCAATAAATTAGGTATAGCAGCTGTGGTTTGTACCTTTACAGCCCTTGCGGTACTCCCCCTGATGCGCCGACTGACAGAAACGCATCATTCTCATAACGGTTCCGCAGGTAATGGTGATGACAGTGCTGCAACATCGCTGCGTGATATAAAAGCCGAACAATAAATCTCAATGACTCAACTGCTAGCCATCTAAACTAAACGGCCGATGAGTCATACTCAGCGGCCGTTTTTGTGACGCTTTTTCCAATAACGACTAAGCCAAATGATAATGGCAGGTACAGGTATCCGAAATAACTATCGTTAATAGCAGACGATTAAGTATAAATTGCCCTAAATTAATCCGTGCCTGTCACTTTAAAATTCTGCCTATAAGGTGTTTTTGTAAACTATGCCGTCTTTCATGATGATTTTAATATTATCTTTTGATTCTAATAACTTAACATTATCGATAGGATCGCCATCAACCAGCAAGAGATCGGCCAATGCCTGCTCTTCAACCACGCCAAGTTTACCTTTATAGGGAGAGCGTTCACCAGACATCATCAGTAATTGCGCATTATCATGAGTAGCCATTTTGAGGATCTCAAATGGTGTATACCATTCGGTTAAACGGGTTAATTGAGCCGTCTGGGTTTGTAGGCGTTCAGCATTAAAAAGAATGTCTGTACCCCACGCCACTTTGGCCTTATATTTTTTAGCCAGTTTAAACGCCGTTAGGGTGCCCTCTTCGACTTTAAGCTGCTTCTTACGTTGCTCTGATCCCTCGGCAAATGTTGATTTACGATCTGAGGTAAACGGTTGTAAACTCCACCAAATCCCCTCTTTAGCAATACGTTTAGCCGTCACTTCGTCTATGAGTTGTCCATGCTCAATACATCTTACGCCAGCATCGATAGCACGATTTATCGCTTTTGGCGTATAGGCATGTACCGTTACATAGGTATTCCAATTTGCGGCGGCCTCTGTGGCTGCACGAATCTCTTCTGCTGAATATTGTGTCACATCGATAGGATCATATAGCGACGACACCCCGCCCCCAGCCATCACTTTTATTTGCGAAGCCCCCAATGCCAGCTGTTCTCGAGCGTGTTTACGCACATCGGCTGGGCTATCGGCAATGGTGGTTGTACCCGTTTTAACCGCTTGAGTATGTTCTACATCGGTCGCAATGAGCTCATTGGGTAAGCGAAAATCACCATGACCACCGGTTTGAGAAATAAATGCGCCAGACGGCCAAATACGTGGGCCAGTGGTAATGTGTTTATCGATGGCAAGCTTTAGGCCAAATACAGGCCCCCCCAGATCCCGCACGCTGGTGTAACCCCGTTGTAGCATCTCTGAGGCAGTTTTTGCGGCAGCAATATTAATAAAACCTTGATCGGCCAAGAGTAAAGTTTGCTGTGGTAATCCAGCAAGCATTAAATGAGTATGTGCATCGATTAAACCGGGCATTAATGTTTTACCTTGCCCATCGATAACGACTCCCTCTACCGATGCGTTTAGCGTTTCACTGGTGTAATTTTCGATTTTCTTTATGTGTTGATTTTCGATATAGACATTTTTTGCTGAAGACAGGTTGGCACTGCTGCCATCAAAAATATGTACGTTCTTAAAAAGATACGTTTGCGCTAAACACGCTGGCGACAACGCTAAGCTACACATTAATGTGATGAGTTTTATATCCATTTTTAAACTCCGAAGTAGCGGACTATTGGTCGCGCGCGCGTAATAACTCGACTCGTATCGAACTCAGTCGTATTTAACATCTGGAACTCATCTAACGCACAAAACACAACCAAGCATTTAGCTAGTATTGCGCATGTTCGATGGCGACTTCAACCCTAAACGCTATGGCTTGTCGTTGTATCATCAATAGGTTGCAGCAGATCAGTTTGGCCGGATTGACTTATTTGGGAAAATAACGATTTGAAGCTGGAGCCTCTGTAAGAAACTTCGGATAAAAAATCTATGCCTAACCTTTAATGCCCATTAGCCATACTAAAGCGGCCTATAAGCAAGTCGATGGTACAACCATCTCTCCTGAGACAAATACAACCAATTGATTAAAAATATTTTTTAATAATGAGTATAGGTGCCAGCGACACGACACCTATACTCATCATAATAGCACTTGAATATCGCAAGCCCTTTTTTCCAAGCCTTATGCGATTAACATGATAAAACCATCATCAGATCGCAACTTGAGCTTGATATCCCCTTTTGTTACTTAGGTTAAATCACCTATGGTTCAGCGCTGAATAAGATAGCGAATGGTGGGACCATTCTGCTCAATCTCCAGCACCTTATAACCATGATTTTTGGCATCGAGAGGGATATTGTTAATCGACTGTGGGCAGTCACTGATCACCTCTAATATCTCGCCAGACCTTAACTTAGGCATGGCTTCCAAAGTAGCTACCGCAGGATAAGGACAAGGTTCACCCACCATATCGAGTTGATAATCAGGAACATATTGGTTCATTACACCGCCTCCGCTAGCAATTGTTCATCGCGCTTTGCCTTGCGAGCAAAGAAACGTTTTTCCCATAACAACATAGCGCCAAAGGAGAGCGCCAACAACACATAGGTCAGCAATAAGCCGCCCTTATCACCTAGGCTGGTCAATAAATTCACTTTATCCCAGTTGGTGGCCAATGGCTGAGCTAAATCATCCCAGTAATAAGCCAGCAAGGTCGACCCTAACACGTTACCCAAACCGACCCACCAGAAATGCACTTGGCCTTCAACCGCGCGGTACATCCAACCGGTTTCACAACCACCAGCCAGTACAATACCAAAACCAAACAGCAAACCGCCGATCACCGCATTAGGGCCGGCCCACATGATTTTTGGCGGTACCCCAAGCTGCACATAGCTGTAAATCCCGATAGCACTCACCGCCATACCTAAGATAATCGCCTTGGCCATATGGGTACGGCCGGTGATCCACATATCTCGAAACGCCGAAGTAAAGCAGATCTGTGCCCGCTCGATCAACAGACCAAAGCCAACACCACAAAGCAGTGCGATACCCAGCTTAGGCGCATTAAACATAGTCAACAGCCCCCAACCCACAATCGCCACAAACACTAACATGCCGATACGGAAACGGCGTCTAGCCTGATTTTCGTCCTGCTTGATAGATGTCGCTCTATCGACTTTTTTCAGTTTGACCGGGATGCGGAACATGGGCAATAAGGTGAACCTTGCCCCAAAGTAAGAGCCTGCCGCCGTTGCCAACGCAAAAAACCACGCATGTAAAGAGAACTGCGGGATCCCCGTGAAGAAGGCCGCAAGGTTACAGCCCATCGCCAAACGGGCACCAAAGCCAGCAATAATGCCGCCAATCAGCGCCTGAGCGATACGAGTACGGCTCTGCGGCATACGCAGTTTGACGTTGTTGGCCCACAGCGCCGCCGCGATACAGCCACCAAACATACCGATAATCATCATGCCATCGATACGATCCAAGGGAGATCCCTCTAGACCTATCACCTTAAAATATCCCCACGTTTCAGGGTTTGCACCGAAAAACTGCATCAAGTGGCCCCCCCAGCGAGTAAACTCGCCGGTCACGGCCCAGAAGGTGCCGGTCAGACCAAAATAGTAGGTGGAAAGGATACCGGCAGCGATCACCGCTGGCATTGGCGCCCAGAAACGGACTAAATATTCTTGTTTAAATTGTTGCCATGTCATGTCATTACCCTAATGAACGAGACTAGAAAAAAAATAAGCGCAATGCGCTTATAACCTGAGAGCCACAGCGATCGAGCCATTGGAATCAATAGCATCAATCGCACCTGGCCTCACGCTTAAATGGCTTTTGCTAAGCGGGTACTATGCTGTCCCAACAGTCGATAGCCGTGGGTGTAGAGCGTCGCCCTGCCATTGCGACAAAAACCGATAAGCGTGATATTGCTTTTCTCTGCTAATTCCAACGCCAGTGAGGTCACGGCGGACATAGCAAACAGAATTTGGATATTGGCACTGGCGGCCTTTTGCACCATTTCGAAACTCGCTCGACTGGTGAGCAACGCTGCCACCGGGCGCTCAACATGGTGAGCACTGAATGCGCCAATTAACTTGTCTAGTGCGATATGTCTGCCTATATCTTCATAGGCAGCAATGATCTGTCCCTGATGGTTAAGCCCCATGGCCGCATGAGTGGCTCCCGTCACCTTAAAATGCTGTTGATTATCTTTAATTTGCGCGAGTGCTACCCCTAAATAATCGATGTTAAATCTGGCATCTGAGTCGACGCTAACCACAGGCTTAACTGCCTCTTCGAGCTGGGCGACACCACACAATCCACACCCTGTGCGCCCTGCCATGTTGCGTCTTTGCTGCTTAAGCTCCATGAAGCACCTTTGGTTGATCTCCACTTGGATCAACACGCCTTCGGGGGTGAATTCGAGCTCAACGCCCTTGATATCACGGACATGAGAGACGATACGTTCGGACAGTGTAAAACCGATAGCGAAGGCTTCTAAGTCTTGCGGGCTGGCTAACATAACGGTATGTGAGATGCCGTTATAGACCAGTGCAACTCTCACCTCATTGGCTAAATAGTCGGTGAGCTCGGATGCGTCTCCATCCTCTAACAGGATCACGTTTTTTTCGGTAACCACTTCATGTGAATGATATTCCATATCGCCTCGCCAAAACTATAAAACCAAATAAAAACAATTAGTTTGATGATAATTTAAGACCTATATCACAAACCCATTAACTAAATGCAAATCGCCTTGAATCATCTTGGTGCATTTTCTATTATCCCTAGGTCTTCTATTGGAAGAACGTCGTCTCCGGTGAGGCGTCCGGATTTCAAATCCGGGTAGGGCTGCCAGCAGTCCTGGGTAGGTTCGACTCCTATGTTCTTCCGCCAATTCTCATGAGAGAAAAACAGCTCTGCATCACGGATCTCCCGGCTATTACTGCGATACTTCCTGCGGGTAAAACCACTTCTGTCAAAAAATTCCAGCAGCTGAATACTCACTTTGCGACCAAGGCCTACCATCTGTTTAAACTCGGCCGTTTCTAGCTGACCCTGTTGAGCAATATGACAACGGATCAAACCGGCAAAATGGCAAAGCTGCTCACTGAGTAAATACCTGTCTTTCACGACCGCTGTAATAAAGCCCTGCTGTACCAGCTGGAAACACAATAATCTTAATTTGGCAGGTTCCAGCTGGAGATATTCGCCCATCTCGGTGATCCATACCGGCGCCGTTTGCTCGGCAAGCCAAGGTGCTAACGCCTGCCAACATTGCAGAGCCTCACGGTCTAGCACGACCCTATGTTCCGCTAACTGCAGCAAGGCACCACGCAAAACCATACGCCCCTCTTGGCACAATATATCGAGCACTTTATTCGCTAATTCGGGCGGCAAAGCACTGTGACTCATGCGTTGCAGGCGATTACGTCCCAGCCCAAGTTGGTCGGGATGTTGTTGATGGAACTCGCTAAGTAAACGAATAAACTGTTGTTGTTCTCGCTGCAGTAAACTGGTGGCCACCGCAAACGAGCCTAGGCGCACTAATTCCGCCTGGGCTAGGAGCATCGCCAATCCTTCATCGGTCAATTGCCAACGCCAAGCGATTTCAGCCAGTTCTAACGCCTGTGTTTGACCGAGAAAACCCACCACATCAGCAGGATTATCCAAGCACGCCAACCGGTGTAACTTTGCCACTCGCTCAGGCGTGCGCTTCTTACGATTAGGCACTTTAAGCGCTAACACTCGCCCTGCGCCTAAAGTCTGTTTACCGCCAATGTGTCGCAGCACTATCGGATCGTCTTGGCATAGGAGCAGTGGTTTATCGAGCACCAGCTCCGCCAGATAAAAGCCGTCTTCATCAGCTTCATTTAACAAAGAAATTCGGCCTAACGTATGATCGGCGCCATGATGACAATGCACATTTTGCCAATGCACTAACGGCTCACTGCCCAGATGCTCGAAGGCGCGGATCTGCACCACTGGCCGGGCGCAATGTTCGGCTTGAGGCAAGCTGCTCAACCAATCGCCGCGCTCGGGCGGCCTATGGTTATCGACGCCGGTTAAGTTAAGTGCCACACGCGTGCCAGTGACCGCAGCTTGCGTTTCTTGGCCCTGACAGTGAATGCCGCGCACCCTAAGTTTGGCTTTTTGACCTGAGCTATAAAGGTGTTCACCTACGCACACATTGCCGCTGATCACTGTCCCCGTGACGACGCAACCGGCGCCTTTAACACTAAAGGCGCGATCGAGCGTCATCCTAAAGCTGCTGGCATCTGTAGCGCGCATCGACTCTTGCTCACCTAAAGCGAGAATATGCGCCTTAAGCGTTGCCACACCACTGGATACGGCATCGACTGTTGCCGACACCTCAAAAATACCACTGGCCTCGATATGATATTCGGCTAACAGTGCCAAGCCTTCGGCGGTCAGTTGTTTTGCCCTCTGGCTATCAACCAGATCCCGCTTTGTGAGAACTAAGGTCAAACTGTGCAGGGGTAAGAGCGCCAGAATTTGCAGATGCTCGCGGGTTTGCGGCATCACACCATCGTCACAGGCGAGGACTAGGATGGCGTGGCGAGCATGACTCACGCCCACCAGCATGTTGTTGATAAATTTCTCATGGCCGGGGACATCGATAAAAGCCAGACGCGAGCCATCCTTAAGCGGCATAAATGCATAGCCCAGATCTATGGTCATGCCACGGCGTTTCTCCTCTGGCAATCTGTCGGTATTCATCCCAGTCAAGGCGCGAATAAGCGTGCTTTTACCGTGATCGACATGCCCCGCTGTAACTATGATCACAACTGCATCCCTAAAGTGCTCAGCTCGGCCAGTAGCTCGGCCTCACTGTCGAGGCCACGTAAATCGAGTCTGAGTTGATCTTGACTCATGCGCCCAATCACCGGACGCGCCGCCTGCTTAAAATACTGCTCTAATAAACTTACATTGCCACCATCGAGCGCGGTGAAACACAGCGCCACCGAGGGCAAAAAGGTATCGGGCTGCGAGCCACTGCCCACTTGGGTCTGACACTCAAGCAGCGCTATCTCATAACAAGGAGAAAACAACGGAGATAAGGCTTGTTGTAAGCGATGACCCACCTGCCATAACGACGCTTGGCTACGGGCAAATTTGGCCAAAATGGGCAGCTCTGCATCTAAGGTTTCGGGATTAAGGTAATGGATCAGAGTCGCCTCTAACGCCGCTAAAATCAGCTTGTCACAACGCAGGGCGCGCTTAAGCGGATGACTCTGTAACTTATCGATCAGCGCCTGTTTGCCGACGATCAACCCCGACTGAGGACCGCCCAGTAATTTGTCGCCCGAAAAACTCACCAAATCGACACCATCGGCCAGCATGCCTTGGGGCGTGGGCTCTTGCTTAAGACCAAAGCGGCGCAGATCTGTGAGTGAGCCGCTGCCTAGATCTGAGATGAGTGATATGCCACGTTCACGGCATAACTGCCCAAGCTTCGCCTCCTCCACTGCCGCGGTAAAGCCACAGATATGATAATTACTGGTGTGCACCTTCATGATCGCGGCGGTATTGTCGGTGATCGCCTGCTCGTAATCTTTAAGGTGGGTACGATTGGTGCTGCCAACCTCGACTAAGGTACAGCCCGCCTGGCGCATAATGTCGGGAATACGAAACGCGCCGCCAATTTCCACCAGCTCACCGCGCGAGACTATCACCTCTTTTCCCGCGGCAACGGCAGAAAGCATCAACAACACGGCGGCGGCATTGTTATTAACAACGCAACAAGCCTCGGCACCCGTTAAGCGTTGAATTAAACGGCTGATCGCATTATCTCTATGACCCCGTTCACCAGCGGCCAGCTCAAACTCAAGCGGTGTTGGATAGCGCATCACAGATGTCACGGCTCGGATAGCCGCCTCCGATTGCTGCGCCCGGCCGAGATTAGTATGCAGTATGGTGCCGGTAAGGTTCCACACAGGTTTTAAACTGTGGCTGCTATCTTTTGCCAGCTGATCAACCAAGCATCCGTGCAGTTGCGCCAGCTCGCCACACCATGTGGGCAGGCGGCGCTCTGTGCCGATTAAGCTGCGCGCCGCCTTTAACTGGATATCCAGTGCGGCCTTGACCGCGGCCTTACCAAAAGACTGCTGCAGAACCATAAAACTCGGCTCCGCCAGTAAATAGTCCATCGAAGGCAAGGCGCGATACAGAGCTTGTAGCGTGTCGGGTGCTTGGGTCATCATCTTGTCATCTTGTTTATGTCATAAAAAAGCAGGAAGCAGTCGCAGCGATACGACTCCCTCCCACAATTGGTTTACGTTATTGCTCTTGCGCGGTTTCATGGGCCATCAGCAGCGGGTTGACTGTCGTCGCCCCAAAGCCCTTGGCATTGAGCTCGCTGTCTAACATCAAGGTGGCGAGGTCGTCGGCCGCGACATCCATAGATGGCGACTTTTCGACAAACAACATCTTGGTATAGCCATGGCACTCATCACAGCTTTCGATACGCACTTGAGCCTGAGCATCATCTAGCGACCAGATGGTCATCTCCTTGTCCTGACCACAGCTAGTGCAATGGGCGCGAATGTAATGCCATTCGCTCTCGCATAAGCTGCAATGCAGGTAACGCAGGCCGGCACGAGGCTCATCGACAATCACGCTCGCCACCGGATGGCAACCGCAAACGGGGCACATACTCTGCTGCTCCACTTTGGCCTGATCCATGCGCTTAATGACCATAGGCGCCCAGTGCGACCAGTAGACCCCCATCGCCGCCCAGATGAATAGACTAAAACGGGCAGGTACTTCACTCACATGCCCCTGACGCAAGGCGCGTCCCCATAACGTCAGCTGTTCGGGCGATTGCTGCATCAGCAAACGCACGACTCGGGCAATAGAGTCGTCCACCTGAGGTAAGAGTTCGCTTAACAGTTGTTGCAGCAGTCCTTGCCAGTAACTTTCGGCCTCTGAGCCCAACTGGGAAAGCGGAATGGCTTCATCTTTCCCCCAAGCGAGTAGCTGACCGAAGTCAGCTTCCCCCGCGAGTCTGGCCTGAATAACCACCAGACGACGGCACAGCTCAAAGTAATCAGCCAACGGCGAGTCCTTGGCCAATGACAGCAAACGTTGTGCCCGCCTGTGATACACAGCTTGGGGATCTGCCGCTTTTAACGGTTTAAGTTCCAGCGGCGATTCGCTACCAGGGACCATAGGTATCTCGACGGTATGACTCATTAATGTTTCTCCACGTCCGAATGTTCATCCAACATCACTGGGTGATGCTTGCGGCACCATGCCTTAGAGACCTTGCCGTAAAGCATGCCCGTAACCGACCCTTCCACCCATGTCGCCATCCAAAAATGCACCATCACAAATATCAACATGATCAGTGCACTAATGGCGTGCAACACAATGGCCCAGCCCACCACAGTGGCTGAGAAGTAAGGCGCAAAATAGGGCTGCCACATGATCAATCCCGTCACGGTTAAGGTGATAGATGTCAGCACGAAAGCCCTAAAGAGCACTTTTTGACCTGGGTTGTAATGGCCGATAGGCGGGATTTTATCCTCGTTCTCAAACATCACATCCTTGATGGCGAGCATCCAGGCAAGATCGTGTTTTTCCCATTTGTTGTGTTTGTAGTAACGCACCAACATCAACATCAAGGGCAAACACATCATCAACCCTGCAACAGGGTGAACAAATTGCGCCAATTGCGGCGTACCCGCTATCGCTCCCATCCATTGAAAAGACGGATAGAAAAAGGAGAAGCCAGTCAGAAATGTGACTAACCCAGCCGCGACAATGAACCAATGACAGATACGGTCGAACAGCTTATGACGCACTATCATCTCTTGCTTATCATGCTTGCTCATTTGTCGTCCTCCTCTTCCTGCTTAGCCTCTTCCGCTGGCGGTTGATAACCCGGCTGATCCTCTTCCACTATGTTGCGACCGACGGTGATCTTGTGCAGACAAGCGACGGCGGCGGTGGCAAGTATGCCCATAGTGCCTAAAGGTTTAACCCAGTCCTGCCACAAGGTGAGTGACAGTGGGATCTGCGGGTTATCGGGCATGTTGTAGCTGTCGGGTTGATTGATATCGTGCAATATCATCATCATCCCCGTGCCGCCTACGCCCTCGGGGTTATAAAGCCCCGCATTGGGAAAGCCCTTTTGCTGCAGTTCTTCTACCCGCTTTTGCGAGTAGAACAACATATCCTCACGGGTGCCATAACGCAGCGCCCCTGTGGTGCAGGACTTAACACAAGCAGGCTCTAAGCCCACGGCTAAACGGTCGGAACACATGGTGCACTTGTAAGCCTTGTTGTCCTTAGGATCGATTTTAGGCACATCAAAAGGACAGGCACTGGCGCAATAACCACAGCCAATACACTTGTCCGAATCGAAGTCCACCACGCCATTGGCGTGCTGGATAATCGCCCCCGAGGTCGAACAGGCAGTTAAACAGGCTGGGTCAGCACAGTGCATACAGGCCGAGTGGGTAAATTGCCAACGCAGCTTATTGCTTTCCATCACCTCATGGAACTCCATCAGGGTCCAACATTGGCCCGATAGCGACATGGGGTTTTGGTAACTGCCTTGGAAGGAGCCCACCTCCTCGCGCAAGTCATTCCACTCTGAACATGACACTTGGCAGGCTTTACAGCCATTACACTTAGTGGCGTCAAACAGTTTGGCGACCTTCTCCGATGAATTACGCCCCTTTGCCGCCGGCGTCATCTCTGAAGTGCCGGAGCGACGGATAATGTCTTGTGAGGCCATGATCAGATCCCCTCCGCTTTAGTGATGTTAACCAGAAACGCTTTAAACTCAGGCACCTGCGTATTAGCATCCCCCACTTCCGTGGTGAGTACGTTACAGGAATAACTCTTACGAGTGAGTGCGTTATGGCTGCCGTGGCGGGGTAATCCAACCGTATGGACTAGCTGGCCATTAACCTTTAGCGGTTGCAGACGCTTAGTCACCAAGGCTTTGGTTTCAATGCTGCCGCGTTTAGAGCTAACCGTGACCCAATCGCCATTGGCGATACCTTTTTCTGCCGCTAACATCTCGTCAATTTCGACGAAGGTTTCCGGCATAGAGATCGCTGCCAAACGGGCATGGGTCGACCAGAAGTTAAAGTGTTCAGTGACGCAGTAAGTCGTTGCTACATAAGGGAACTCATTATGGGAACCTAAGGTTTCCTTCACACCCGGTAACATACGTACTGCAGGATTACTGATCACCTTGTGCAGCGGGTTCACCCCAATAGGCGATTCCATCGGCTCGTAGTGCTCAGGGAACGGACCTTCGGCCAATAGCTTAAGGGCGAAGAAACGACCCACACCTTCTGGTTGCATGATGAAGGGACCGGCCGATTCTTGTGGGGTTAACTTCATATTGAAGTCGCCCGCATCGATACCGTGCCACTTACCGTCAACCCACTCGACGATGGTGCGCTTGGGATCCCAAGGTTTGCCGTTAACATCACACGAAGCGCGGTTATACAGCACTCGGCGGTTAGCTGGCCATGCGAATGCCCAGCCCGGCGTGACCCCTTTACCCGAAGCATCATGGTTGTCACGCCGCGCCATTAAGTTGCCCTCTTCGGTCCAAGAACCCGAATAGATCCAGCAGGCACAGGCAGTGCTACCATCGGCTTTAAGCTCAGAGAAGCTCCCCAGCTGACGCTGAGTCACAAGATCTCGACCATTGAGCTCGCGAGCCACTTCATCGGCATGAGGCGAATAAGGATTGTGGTAATCCCAATTAATCGCTTGTACTGGCTCAGGCAATGTACCGCCTTCTTCCTTGTACAATTCGCGCATCGCCATTAACACACCTGAGAGGATCTCGGCATCAGGCTTAGCTTCGCCCGGTGGGTTCGCGCCCTTCCAGTGCCACTGCATCCAACGTCCAGAGTTGACGATGGAACCTTCCTCCTCGGCAAAACACGTCGTCGGTAAGCGGAACACTTCTGTCATGATCTCGGCAGGATTAACCTCATTGAACCCTTCAGCGTTTTGCCAGAAGGTTGCGGTTTCCGTCGCCAAGGCATCTAGCACTACCATGTACTTAAGATTACTCAAGGCTTTGAGTACCTTATTACGATTAGGCATAGAGTTAATGGCGTTAACACCTTGGATAATGTAGCCATTCACTTCGCCGTGATAAGCCATATCTAAGTGTTTAGTAAAGTCATACTGCTTGTCCCATTTAGGCAACCAGTCATAACCAAAATCATTATCAGCTGTAGCGTTATCGCCCCAGAAACTCTTTAACTGCGACACAAAGAAGTTAGGGTAATTTTGCCAATAATTGGTTTGTCCCGGACGTAAAGCCACAGGCGTGTAATGCTCAAGATAGCTGCTAAGGCTAGTGTCTTTTTCGCTCGGTAGCTTAAGGTAACCGGGCAAGCTTTGACACAATAACCCCATATCGGTCGCGCCCTGCACGTTAGAGTGACCGCGCAATGCGTTCACGCCACCGCCCAGCACCCCAATGTTACCCAGCAGCAACTGCACCATAGCCATGGAGCGAATGTTTTGCGCCCCTTTACTATGATGGGTCCAGCCTAAGGCATACATAAAAGTAGCGGCCCTATCGTGAGTATGAGTGCTACCAATTTGCTGGCATACCATCTCATAGTCCGCAATCGGCGTACCGGTGATATTGCTTACGGTTTCAAAGTCATAACGTTCTACATGTTGCTTCATCAAGTTCCACACACAGCGTGGATGCTCGAAACTAGGATCGACTTTGGCGTAGCCTTGTTCATCTAACTCGTAGTACCAAGACTCTTTATCATAGCTATCTGTTTGTTCATCGAAACCACTGAACAGACCTTCACTAAAAGAGAAGTCTTCGCGCACTATGTAACTGGCATTGGTATAAGCCTTCACATAGTCGTAGTTCACCTGTTTAGTTTCAATAAGATAGCGAATCACCCCGAGCAGGAAGGCGATATCAGTGCCCGAACGGATCGGTGCATAATGATCGGCCAAAGCGGCGCTACGGGTGAAGCGGGGATCGACCACCAAGAGTTTAGCGTTGTTATGTTGCATTGCTTCTGTAACCCAGCCGAATCCGACAGGGTGAGCCTCTGCAGCATTACCGCCCATGATAATGATCAAATTAGAGTTTTTAATATCGATCCAGTGGTTGGTCATGGCACCACGTCCAAATGTCGGAGCAAGACTTGCTACCGTTGGAGAGTGTCAGTTACGCGCAATGGTATCGATTGCAACTAGGCCCAATGCCCGTGCAAATTTCTGGGTGATATAACCACCTTCGTTCGGCATCGCCGACGAGGTCATCATCCCAGTGCTAAGCCAACGGTTAACCGTCGTCCCGGCTGAATTCTTTTCAATCAAGTTAGCATCACGATCATCTTTCATCAGGCGGGCGATGCGCTTGTAAGCCTCACTCCAGCTGATACGTGTCCATTCATTACTACCTGGCGCACGGTACTCTGGGTATTTAAGACGATTCGGACTATTAACATAATCCACTAACCCAGCACCCTTAGGACACAAGGCCCCACGGTTAACTGGATGATCAGCATCCCCTTCGATATGGAAAATACTTTGTTCGGCGTTTTTGCCGTTACTTCCTTTACTGTACATCAGCAATCCGCAACCCACTGAACAATAGCAGCAGTTATTACGGGTTTCTTTCGCGCTAATGAGTTTGAATTCACGAACGGCCGCATAGGCCTTTTCGGACATCAATCCCAATGCAGAAATTGCTGAGGTAGCAGCGCTAGAAGCACACAGTTTAAAAAACTGGCGTCTGTTCATTGCGTCCTCTCACACTCTTGTCGTTATGAGTCTAGTGGTTACAGCGGTTAAACCTTGCAACCGACTGAGCGGGCCTCATCAAAGACCACACTTAATGTAAGATTATCCTCAAAGGGCAAATAGATGACAAATAATAACAGTAGATCTAGATCTCAAATAACCCCATACAGAACAAAAAACCACAGCACAACCAACCCAAAGCACAAGCAACCGAAAAGGCAAGCCAAACAACATGGATGCAGATTAAAACACCAAAAAAGCACAAAAGACAATATGTCCACACCGCGTGACCCATTTTGTCGCACAAGTGATGATATGCCTTATTATAATTCAATTTAATATAACCAAAGCGCATATCAATGCCGGATAAAAACACAATTCCCACCCATTTTAGATGGATAGATGTCTACAAGTATTAGCAATGTAAGAACCAGCTAAACAAGGACGCTGTCGGCGGTGTTAAACACCCGAAAAAGAACAATCTGTGTCTAAAGTAAAGGGGGAGTGCGATGTGAATTTATATCAAACATAAGATGGACTATATGACGATATAATGAAGTGACTGAACAAAATTCATATAAGAGAGTGCCGTTGATGGCGGCAGCGAATATGCTTTACTCTCCACCAGCGGGCACTGTCATAGAAGAAATCAACTGCCTCTGCCCAGCAATACGTTCCAAATAAGCCTATAGCCACCTTACAACAATGTCGTCACACGCAATCCAGTATATTGCAACCACTTCTAGCGTAAAATATCTACCCATTACGAGCTCGGCAAATGACAAAGCAGCCATCCCAATGGCGAACCGGTTAATGCGGGCCGAGAAAAAGCGGGGAAACACAGCTAGCAAACTGCATCAGGAACAAATGACTCACTCGAGACATTTTGTCTATTTTATTTTTCCACGTGGTTTTATTTAGTGACTTATCATTGTTTTTTTTGACTTCAATTGCGCGCTCACCCATCAAGTCCATTGTCGCGCTAGATTGCCCACCCTATACTCTTGCTCTCAGTTACAATCCTTGTAACCCAAAATAATAAGGGATCTTGTATGCAAAGGCGCGACTTTCTTAAATCTGCGGCTGTTCTATCAACAGTCGGGGCCATAAGCCCAGTATTTGCGGCATCGAAGCACCGAGAGGTTGAGCTCGCGTCATGTGCTGGTCGCCGACGCTTTAATCTGATCAACCGCTATGATGTCGTTGCGCCTGAAGGTTCTGAAGGTGTCGTAAAGCTATGGGTGCCTCTGCCTGAAAATACACAGTTTCAACAGGTCATAAAACTCCATTTTAACGGTAATTATCACGATGCCTTTATCACCGCAGATAACAGCTATGGGGCTAAAACACTTTTTGTCACTTGGCCTGACGCCAAGGCCAAAATGAGTATGACAGTCGAAATGGTCATTGAAACCTTAGATTGGGAACCGATTAAAAATGGTGAACTTGCCCACTATAGAACCCCTAAGGAAATACATTATCCCGCGGATGTTGAGCGCTATTTATTGGCGACGAAACACATGCCAATTGATGGCATAGTGAAAGCCACTGCGGATAAAATTGTCGGCAATGAGCAAGAACCACTTAAACAAGCACGCTTGGTTTATAACTGGGTGAGTGCCAATATGTTTCGCGATAACAGCGTGATGGGCTGTGGAACTGGGGATGTTGCCACCATTCTTGAAAGCGGCAAGCTCGGCGGTAAATGTACCGATATAAACTCGGTATTTGTGGCCTTAATGCGCGCTATCGGCATACCTGCACGGGAGATGTTTGGCATACGTTTAGGCCAAGCGATTAAAATGGGACAGTATTCTAAAACGGCCTTCGGTAGTGCCGATGATAAAGGCGTTGCCAATGAAAGTGGTGGTCAGCATTGTCGAGCCATGTTTTATCTGGCCGGTTATGGTTGGTTACCTGCCGATCCCGCTGATGTAACTAAGATGCGTTTAACGGAAAATAAGGCACACACCGATGCCGCAGTACAAACGGTGAATGACTATTTATTCGGTAATTGGGAAATGAATTGGGTAGGCTTTAACTTTGGACGTGATTTTGATTTATCACCCATTGCAGAGCAAACGCCATTGAATAATTTTGGCTACCCCTACGCCGAAGTCGATGGCGATCCGGTGAACTATTACGAGCCTAAAGTGTTTGCGTATGAATACCTATCCAGCGAACAGTAAGTCTTTTTTGGCTACCATGGCCGCCGCAGTCATTGCGGCGGTCGCCTCGAGCCTATGTTGCATCGGCCCTTTAGTTTACTTGGTGTTTGGTGCATCGGCAGCGAGTCTTTCTGGAATGCAAAGCTTAGGCTGGTTACAAATGCCGATGCTACTATTATCAACAGGCTTGATTCTGCTCGGCTTTTGGCGACTTTATTTTTCCAGTAAGCCCATGTGTACTGGTGTCATTAACCGCAATAAGTTGCTATTGCTGTATTGGCTAACAATACCTATTGTGTTGGCATTTCAGTTATACCCCTTTATTTTACCTTGGCTATTTGAGGTGTTTGCATGAAGTATATTTTGTTAGTTAGCCTATTATTTTGCTCATCCACTGTATGGGCAAACAATGTGCAGGTGACGGTGGATGTAGAAGGGATGACATGCCCTTTGTGCGTGACTGTTATCAATCAGGCTCTAAGGAAAACCGAGGGCGTGATCAAGGCCAAGGCCTCATTAAAAACAGAGCAAGCAATCGTCATTGTGCCAGCAGGTTTTAATATGAAGAATTTGATCACCTCAGTAGATGCCACAGGGTATAAAGGCACCATAGGCAAAATAGAGGAGCTTACAGAATAGTAAGGTTTCTGGCTTGTTGCCGTTGCTATTGTTGCCAACAAACCTGCTAAAACGTTTAGCGCCATGAAGGTTCGCTGTTGGCACTGCAAACATTACCTGATCTAGGCAGGCCCTAACAGATGCCATTAAACGCTGACATAAAATATCGCTAGCAAAACGCCATACGTACCGCTTGGAATCACCAGCTTATTTTGACCTATCTCAAAATAAGCTACTGCTATTAACTAGCCAATAGTTGCCTAACACAATCGTCACTATGTAGCTTTATCTTTGCTGATGACGAGTGAGCTGGCAAGAAAATGGCTCTCTAACATGTAAACAAACAGCCTGAATGTACCCCTTTAATACTGGGCAAGTATTCAGGCTTTTTCACCTTAAAGCATAATCGAGGCGTATTGCAGTTAGACCCTAAACTGTTGGATCAATCCCTCCAAATTAAGCGACAGCTGCCGCAGCTCCTGACTCGATTGGGATACTTGGCTGGAACCGTCAGATACGCGATTGCTCGCATCACTGATATTGGTAATATTAAAATTCAGCTCTTCAGTTACCGCTGTTTGTTGTTCGGTAGCACTGGCCACCTGAATGGCTATGTCGTTGATACTGCCAATGGCACTGTTAATCTCTTCCATGGCCGAGTGAGCTTTATTTGCCGCTGCCACACTGGTCTGCATCGTACTTTGACTCGATTGCATCGATTGAACCGCTTGGTTTGCGCGCTCTTGTAACACTGCGATGGTATCTTTAATCTCTTGTGCCGATGACTGGGTACGCTGTGCCAGTACCCGGACCTCATCGGCTACCACGGCAAAACCTCGCCCTTGCTCGCCAGCACGTGCAGCTTCTATGGCGGCGTTTAAAGCCAATAGGTTTGTCTGTTCGGTAATATTAGCGATCACATCCAAAATAACGGCTATCGCACTAGTATCTTTCTGTAATAGCTCAATAACGATACTGACCTTGTCGATCTCTTTTGCAGACTCATCTATGGCCATTAGTGTAGAGGAAACGACGTTCTGGCCCTGAATGGTTGCTTGAACCGCATTATTAGCAAACTCGGCCGTTTGATTGGTGTTACGTGAAATCTCTACGGTCGATGACTGTAACTCATTCATCGCTGTGGCAACTTGGGTGACTTCATGGCGCTGCTGTTCCATCCCCAAGGCTGAATCTCTCGCAACATTACCGAGCGCTTCAACAGCGCCTCCCAATTGCACTGAGGAGGTACCAATTTGAGTGATCATCTGTTGAAGTTTCATTCGAGTAGAGGTAAGAACATCAGCCAAGGCACTGTATTCGGCGCTGTTAAACTTTTCTCGCTCAATATTAACGGTTAAATTTCCAATCGAGATCTGAGTGAGCACTTCTGTTGTCGCTTGCAATGGATCAAGAATACGACGAAGAAGAATAATACCCGCCAAGACCATCACCAGAATAAAGATGACAGCGATAACGATGAGACAGACCTTTAGATTATTGATGGCACTGGCGCTGGACTGCTTGGCGTCATTGACTATCTCTGCTTGTTGTTGAGTGAGTGATCTGATGCCAGTTTCTATTCGGTCATAGATTTTCCAAGATGCGGTCGAAGTTAACATATTAGCCGTCTCTTTTGGATCGGCCTTACTATCCATTGTTATAAACTGATCATGCAGTAATATAAATTCGGCAATAGGCTGTTCTAATCTTGCGAGTTGCTCCTGTGTATCGACATTCGCCAGCTTTTTTAACTCGGTTAAGTTTTGCTTGAGTATGACGGCTTCACCCTCAATATATTGAATCGATTCCGAACTCATCTTAGTGCCTAATACACGTCTTAAACTGTAGCCTATTTGCTCTCTCCTTAGAGCCGAACTTGATTGGAGTAGTTGAGCAGCCGCATTGCTGGCAGTATATTCTCGTTCCAATGAGTCTATCTGAGAGCGTACATTTTCTATGTTGTATCCAATCAGGGTCAGACCAATACAGAATATAAACAGCAGTACTGAAAATGTCACAATCAGGAGATGCTTGATGGAACCGTATTTTTTGTTGTCAGTATTCAAGATGCTCAACCTTTAATAAGTACTTAAATTGCAAGTAGATGTATAACGTTCTCCTGTTTAAACCATGCCATACATCTAAAAGGGGGGGAGAGGTCGTATACCTAAATGGAGAATGAACAGAAGAGCAATATTGGTGCCACAGAGGTTTTATTGCGACGTTGAAACGACAAGCGAGAACTGGATCACTTAATCTTGATATTTCGTACTTATTGACCGTTAAATGTCGAGATGAACACGACATTTCAAGGCTGTATCATTAAAAAGCATACCTATGCACTTGGCTCAGTATGAATGTACTGGCGTGTGAATTATCTAATGCCACAAATCTAATAATTCATCAATTGGGGAGAACACCACAGCAATAATGCTGGGTTTTGTACTAGCGCTACAATGCTCAGACGACTTATTATCTAAGGTCATGGTTAAACAGTAAGAGCCGTTTTCAACCACCACCAGTGCAACGGTGACTTGTTGCATATAGCCTTTTTCACCAAAGGTTGATTGCCAATAGGGGCTGGTCTTATCGTTATATGCTGTAGACAATGCACATTGATAATACCAGGTGGAATTGCCAGTTAATTCTGAACTTTGTTGATAATAGGGTTGGGCATAATAAGTTAAAAAACGTTGATAACTGGCTTTAAGTTTAATCACGTAATTGGATGATGCATTACTTGAACTTGGCATTGTCGTGCTGGCGTTTAAAGACATGGCGTTACTGTTAGTTAACGCGGCATTGATATCATCTATGGTTTTATTCCAAGGATACTGACCGTTGGCTGTTTTAAAATCTATGATTGCCTGATTGATATTGCAATCTGGATTTGGTTTAGGCACTACAGGTAAATGATAAAGTATCATGCCATAGTCGGAAGCAAAATTATTGAACTGACTCGGATCATAGTAAATACTGGCACTGCTACTCGAGTTGGCATTATAAATATTCCACAATTGATTAGAATTACTTCCAAGCACTATATTACCTTGCGCAAGCTTTACCTGCTCAGCATCAACATTAATATATTGAGATAATTGTTGATGCCAAAAATTAATCGCTAATTGAGTAACATCACTCGACACTAAGGTACTATCGGAAACTGAATCACAAGGAAAGCTAATTAAAACAAAAATTAACAATCGCATTAACAACTTACTCACTAGCCCAGCCTCCTACTTCAGTGCTAATTAAAAAGGCTTCGCTTTAGCGAAGCCTTTACTTATGGTTGCTAATTTTAAGAGAAACTATTTGCAATTGGTGATTGTAAAATCCCTAATATCTGAGGATTCCCCAAGTCAATTGTAGTTGTAGCAGTAAAGCTACCATCATCATTAAACTCAATATCTGTGGTGCTACCACCACCACCTGAAGCGTTGAAAAATGGCCAAATGCCTGCTTTCGCAGCCGCCTGAATTTCAGTGCGTTCGCTGTTGCTATAAGAAGCACTTGAGGTCATCTTAATAGTAATCCCATCAGCGACCACAATAGACGATGTCGTGCGCTTTAAAAAACCATTGTTACCAAAGGCTTTCTCCCAATTAGTCGAGCTTTGATTGTTCCAAACGGTATTATCTTTAGTGGTATAGGCTTTCGCTAAAGCAGCGCTTTCATACCACGCAGAGTAATCTGATAGCACTGGGTTGTTTGGATCATTGGCCGCCAGCGGTCCAGCCGTAAAGGTAGCCACTTTTTCAAACTGAGCATCTATTTGTAAGCCGGCACGACTCGTTTTGGTGGTGAGTTGGTCATAACTGCCACCACCACCAAACGAAAAGATATCAAAGAAAAATGACGTACGGCCATTTGCCCAGGTATGCTCAACGTCACTACTGGCGGTTTGGCTGTTCATACTGAAAGATTTGCTTGCCCCCCCAGCTAATGCAGACTTCATTGCATCAACTGTTTTATTCCAAGCATACCGACCTTTGGCCGAGGCAAACTTGTTAACGGCAATACTAATTGGATTGATATAGATGTTTGTCAACCCTGTTACACAACCTGCTTGACCTGGGGCATTTCTCATTGCCCATGAGTTAAACAAATCTGAAATCCCTTGAGCATCCCAAGTTTTAGGCTCGTGATCGCTAAAATAGCTGGTCCATTTACTGTAATAGTCACCCATACAATTTTGGAAGCTTGAGGTTGAACTTGGCACCAGAGCCTCCAAAATCAACCCATAATCAGAGGCAAAGTTATTCACTTGGCTTGGATTATAGTAATTGTTAATCGATGCAGGTGGCACCGCGTTAAACAAATTCCACATTTCCTGAGAGGTATTCATTGCTGAATTTGGTCCCTGGTAAAGTTGAAATTGATCTGGCGATAAACCTAAACCGGTGACAACAGCGTTATACCACTGTGCGGTTAGCATATCCATTGCTTGATTAACTGACGTAGTTTCGCTTCTTTCTAGAATAGCAGTATCTGAAGACATAATAATATCCATATTAAGTTAGCTAAATAGTATCAACTCTTCATGCATGAAAAAACTTTCACAACAATGAATCTCATTCAATTACAAAGAGTTACAATCGCTAAGATCCGAAAGAAAGATAGGTCTTCAACTTCAATGTCTATCCATTCCTTTGGGTATTGCCTGCTCCTAGCATACTAAATATAGCAACGGACATTGAGAAGTAAAGCATGCTCTATCACGCCCTCGGCTTCATCGAAGTGATAGCCGGAAAACAAGCCACATCAAGTAACCAACGGAAAAGGCACCGTAGATACCTCGTATTACATAAGTTCCTTGTCTCCGAATCACAAATTGTTAGGGCACTATATTCGACAGCATTGGCGAATTGAAAATAGCCAACATTACATTTTAGATGTTGTTTTTAAAGAGGATAACTGTAAGCGTCTAGCAAAAGGCACATACCTTTCACCAAGCGGCTGATTTATGTTGTTCCTCTATTCTTTATTGGGGGATGGGTTCAGCGACAACTTATCTGTATGCTCCTAATGCCTTGCATATTAAGTACTTTTCATGGCCGCCTTGACGTAGACATCGAAGCGGTTTTTCTTGGTGGCGATAACCGTGCTAGGTTTGACGCCGTCTAAGTCCTCGGCGTAGTCGGGGCGTTTAACCACCACCCGTTTGGTGGCTAAGGCCATCGCAGGAGCAAGCAAACCGTCGGCATCGAGATCGGCGCCAACTAAAGATTGAAACACCCGCATCTCTTTTTTCACTAAGGCCGATTTTTCACGGTGGGGATACATGGGGTCAAGGTAGACAACATCCACCTGGTACCCTAACTCTGCCAAAGTCGTTAAACTTGAACCATGCACTAAATGCATGCGTTCTTGTATCCACGGGCCAATATCGGCATCTTGATAGGCACGGCGTAAACCATCTTCGAGTAGCGCCGCGACCACAGGGTTACGTTCAATCATAGTCACACTGCAACCCAGGCTTGCCAGCACAAAGGCATCACGCCCAAGACCTGCGGTACCATCGACCACACTCGGCGTCACGCCCTGTTTAAGCCCAACGGCTTTGGCGATTGATTGACCACGGCCACCACCAAACTTACGACGATGAGCAGCAGCGCCAGAAACAAAATCTACCACTATCCCTTTTAACTTGGGTTCATCGCGCTTATTGAGCACGAGACAATCATGCTCAAATACCAACTCAAACAAGGAGTCCTTATCAAACACCAGCCCCCAGCGCTCACAAATGGCTTCGAGGGTCGGATAATGGCGATTGAAAAACACGCCGATACTTGGGGCTTGGTCTGATTCTGAAGTCACGATAGCTCGATGGTTAAGGAAATAGCGGCTTTATTATGCCAGAGGCATGATGCCTTATAAAAGCAAAGATACTACTGGGTAAGAAATCCATTTCTTCATCGCAATACGCCTGACGCTGATAATGTCTAAAAAAAACTAAAAAAAACTAAAAACCCTCTCAAAATCCTGAATATATGGGTAAACAACTAGCTGTTCACATTGTCGGCTTCCAGATTCAGGCACACTTTTGCCGCAGTCGCGAACCATAATCACGACGCTTATAAAGACCAAAGTGAGATGAGAAATGATGAAAACCATACGACTTAAAAAGCTAGGCTACTTAACTCTGATAAGTAGTTTATCTCTGGGCCTTGTCGCCTGTTCCGATGGCGAAGATGGCAAGCCAGGTGAAAACGGGAAACCGTCAAATAACGTCAGCACACAAGCCAATACCCTGTCGATCACTATCGACAATACCAGTGTGATCGATAACCGACTGAGCATCGACTTTTCGGCAGAAAACGAATATGCCGTGCCAGTGATAAAAATTGCGGCATTAAAAGTTTACGCTAGCCAATTACAGCCCCAAGCAGAAGGTGAACGCTCCCAGTGGCAAACGCTGGCCAGCGAAAGCTGCTCTGAGACTAAAGGTTGTGACGGGATACTCGTCGATAATCTCGATGGCAGTTACCGCTATACCATGCACGCACCATTAGCCCAAGGTGAGACCAGCTTTAATGACGATTTCACCCAGCGAGTTCAACTGAATATTCTCGCGAGTGCGGCTGTCCCCGCCACCACGACAATTGTCGATTTCAACACCGACGGTTCCGACATTGAGGACAATCGCAGCATCATAGATGCGGCGAACTGCTTAAACTGTCACGATGCGATTGCAGACATTAAACATGGCGGCGATAACCTCGAAAGCTGCGCCAGTTGTCACACCAATAATAAGATGTCAGATCCGGGCAAAGTATGGCCGGTACTCGCTCATACCGCTCACATTGGCGTGACGCCACAAGCTCTAGGTAGCTGCACCGCTTGCCACAGCAAAACAGTAAGCGAGCAACAGCCACAGGCCATTAATTGGTACCAAGTCCCTACCCGTGAAACCTGCTCTAGCTGTCACGATATGAGCAGCAATGAGGTGTACAATCACGACTCGCAACTCGATAACAGCAACTGCTTAACCTGCCATGCGCCAGATCGCACCTACGAGGTGCATATGGGCAACCATGAAAAAGCGGTCACTGAAGATCAGCGCAATATTGTCAATGTCGATCTGCGCGACGCCAAATTAGTGCAGCAAGGTGGTCAACACTTTGCTGAAATTAGCTTTGCCTTGCTCGACAAGCAGGGACAAGAAATCGCGATCACCGACAATAACCCAGCCAATGCCGATTGGATTAAAAACCTGCAGCTGTATGTCAATTGGGGCGCATCTGTCGATTTTACCAGCAGCCGGGGTTACACCATTTATGTTAAAAGTAACAAGAAAGACATTACCCAAGATGGTAGCGGTAATACCCCAGCAGGTGAACGTGAACGTACGCCGCTATATCGCAGCGAAGGTAATGTTTATACTTATTTAATGGGGCCTATTGTCACGCAAGACCAATTCTCGGGTGACTTGATTGATGATTCTGGCTTTATCTCTAATCGCCTTATCTACTGTTTTGATGAGCAACAAAACTTAGTGAGCTGCGATCAAGCTGGACACAGTAAAAATGCCGAGGCCAATAAACGTTGGTTCTTTAACAAAGCAGGCTTAACCGATGCGCCAGAGGCTAAGCGCCCAGCCATAGTGTCAAATAAGACCTGCGGTAGCTGTCATGGCTATGATGAGTTTAATGATAACTCTGAACTGGCCTGTCGCGGTTGTCATGCACAAGTCACCGATATCAACAAAGAGCTGGCCGACACGACTTGCTTCTCTGGTCACGACCATGACGAATTAGGTGAACACTTACGTCCGTTTAAGCCGCGGGCTATGGCTGTTAAAGGTAAACCGGGCTTCTTAAGCTCTACTGCAGATATCGTCGATCCCTGTTTGGCTTGCCACAACCCAAACACACCACCGACGCAGGCGATCCGTGAAATGCATACCAAACCTAGCGATTGGGATTATATTGAGCAGCTCACCGTTAGCCATCCTGATCACAAAGTGTGGATGCACTCGCTGCATACCAACCAACGCGTGACACAAGATCGTGCTAACGGTGTGCGCAACGTCGAATATCCTGCTGATAAAGCAAACTGTTATCGCTGCCACGAAGGTGATACCTTCGGCGTTGATCGCTTAACGGCTATCGGCCGCCCACTGGCACTCGATTTAGACTACAACCCTGACTCGAGAGCCCACCCCGCAACGGATATCAGCGTCGATGCTTATACCTCACCAGTGTCTGCTACCTGTTATGCCTGCCACGCTAAACAGCCAAATAGTGACGGTGAAATGGTCATTAACAAGTCAGTGCGTGCTCATATGGAACAAAACGGCGGCCGTTTTGGGGTAAGCGCTAACGAGCTGCAGGTTGAGTCTTGCGCCGTTTGTCACTCGATAGACAACCTAAAACAGGTGCATAACTTGTAACGTTCAGCTTTCCCTGCAAGGAAATTAATGCCGCTCAACGTTACACGCTGGGCGGCATTAACCCATGAAACACTGAGCTTGATCATACTTCAAAAGTAAACATTTCCTCGTTAATCCTCACCGCCTTATACTGTGAAGGTGAGCCCCTGTAGAGAGTTTCCGTGCAATTAACCCCAGAGTTGAGACTAAACGTTGCGCAGCAACAATTATACAATCGCCATACGTTCTCCTGTATTGATCTTAGCTATGCCGAGACAGCCATACTGCAGCAATTGCTGAGCCAGCAAGGTGAGCTTGTGACCAAAGACGCGCTCATGCAGGTCGGGTGGCCAAATCGTGTGGTCGCACCGTCTTCACTACAACAATGCATTAGTATGTTGCGCAAAAAACTCGCCGATCAGCCAAACATAGAGCTCAAAACGGTTCCACGCCATGGTTATCTGTTACAGCTACCTCACCAGCCTTCAGTCACTAAGCCTTTGGCGAGACCCTCTATCCCTATGCTATTGGCGGTGGCATTACTGTGTAGCGTGATACTGGGCTATCTGGCTTATACTCAGCAGCAACCACAACTACACGCCTATCAAGAACGGGGGTTAATCAGTACATTAAGTGGTGTTCAGGGGAGCTTTACGCTATTAACCTCGGTTGGTGACAACACCATTGACAACGATATGGCCACACAACGCTTGCATCAGCAACTGCTTGACCAGCCCAGCTCGCCGCCACCATTTAACACCTTTCATGGCTTAGCCCTGTTCAGCGCCAACCGTGACAGTATTGCAATATGCCCCAACTACCAAGAGGGTCAATGCCCAGGCAACCAACTGATCAATATTAGCGGCGATGCCGAGCGTGCCGGACACTTAGCCCTGTCAGATTTCATGAGCACTAAAATTAGAATGGAGCAAAAAACCTATAACAAATTAGCCATCCCTGAGTTGCAGCAACATCAAGGCCAACTTAAAGAACAGATGTATCATGGGGATCTCTATTTTTCGGTGCAAGATAACCGCTTGGTTCGCAGCGATATTCGCATCTCTTTAGTCGAAATATCAGCCGATCAGGGTATTTTTTATTTTGCAGCATGCATAACAGACGAAGATTGTTATTCAACACCCACTCGTTACGAGATCCGTGGTCACTTTAGTCGCAGCAGCGAAACCTGGCCGCAACGCCGCGTCGAACGTTATGACATCAGTATCAATAACACCGAGTTATCGTCACCTACTGCGCTAACAGACACAGCGCAACGCATCTACTTAGCCCTGCGTAAACAGCATCTCACTCAAAAAGCACTGACGTTTTATCGACTCTATCAAGACGACGGCACGGCGATATGGCAATTGCCATTGGCGGGAGATAACTTAGTCTGGATGCAGCGCCATACCTTGCAATTATGATCCCCCTGCGGAGTTGTATATAATGATGCTCCAATGACTCACCACCGATTAAGATCTTTCATGCTAAGTTATCGCCACGGTTACCACGCCGGAAATTATGCAGATGTGCTTAAGCACAGCCTGTTGCTGCAAACCCTTAAGTTGATGCATAAGAAAAATAAACCTATGGTGTATATCGATACCCATGCGGGTGCCGGTGGTTATGCCCTTTCGGATGAGTTTGCGCAAAAAACCGGTGAGTACTTAGCTGGTGTGGCTAAATTGTGGGACAAGGACGACCTGCCACCGCCGCTGCAAGATTACATCAACGATGTTAAGCATTTTAACGGTACTGCTGATCTTGAGTTATACCCAGGCTCACCCTCGTTTGTCGATATGAACCTACGTGAAAACGATCGTATGGTGCTGCATGAACTGCATAGCGCCGACTTTCTGACCCTAGATGAGCAATTAGGCGCAGATAAAAAAATCAAGGTGATTAAGGGTGATGGTCTGCAAGGTTTGATAGCTGCTGTGCCGCCACTGGAGCGCCGCGCTGTGGTATTAATCGATCCTAGCTATGAGATGAAAAGCGATTATCAAGAGGTGGCCAAGGCGGTGATTCAGGCCCATAAACGCTTCGCTACTGGCGTGTACATGATCTGGTATCCCGTGGTGAATCGTGCACAAACCGAGTCGATGTTTGAGTTATTAAAGCAAAGTGGTATCCGTCGTCAGCTGCGTATCGAACAAGCCATTAAGGCCGACAGCGATGAGTTTGGCATGACAGCCGCCGGTCTATGGGTCATTAACCCGCCGTGGCAGCTCGATGAGCTGGCGCAAACCACACTCGATTATCTTGGCCCATTGCTAAACCAAGGTGGCGGCAGTACGCAAGTCATCTGGGAAGTGGGTGAATAATCCCTAAGCCATCATAGCGATAGAGCACACCACCGGGCGTGTTCTATCACCTTTACGCTCACGCTCTAAATACAAATTTGCATCTACCGATATCAGCTTATCGCTGAGCTACGCCCATGACTTAGAGCATCAGCGCTGCGCCCCTAGTCGATACCCCACTTAGATTATCCGACTCTTATGCAAATCGCTTATCAGAGCGTACGGTAAGCGGGTCTAGTCCTTGCTCATACCAGCCATCTTTGGTCTGTTTAATGTTATCAAAGGATTGAATATAGGGTTTGATATCCAAAATGGGGGTAGCGTCTAATAGATCCACTCCGCGCACAACAATACGGTTAGCTTCAATGCGAACAATCTCGACAATCGACAGGCCAATCGCGTTGGGACGCTTGGGTGAGCGCGTAGCAAAAATACCCCGCGGCTGATCATCTAGAAACGGAGTCACCTTAAGCTTATAACCGGCCGCTTTATGGATATGAAACACCACATAGATATGCGAAAATTCTTCGAGATCATCTAACCCCTCAACATACTCTTCATTGATGATAAGCTCGGCAATATCTTGAGATATGCCGGCACCCTGCACTGGCACATTTTCTATCTGTTTGAAGGGCGTCTTGGCATAACCTATTGGGGAATATGTGATCATAATGCTCTCTTCTCGGCTCCTGTCTTATCCATCATCGCGGATCATGTCAGTTTAATTAGTGGGACTGCGCCAAATCGGCTGCGGTCATACTAACGCCTTTTATTTGGGCAAACAGCGACAGACCTGGCTTTATGGCTAAGTCATCACAGGCCCAACACGTCACATTAGCCCATAATGTATGCCCCGCCAGATCCAATTTAACTTGCCTGTGGTTATCCTCATCGCGCTGCTGCACCTCAATTACGCTAACGGGCACGATATTGCGAATACTGGTCTGCTGCGGCCGAATGCGACACAAGGAGATATGATTAGCATGAATTCGTACCCGAAGTTTTGCGCCGCATTGCAACGAGACGCTGTTCACCCACAGGCTCACATCATCGCTCAGGGTGACCCGAGTCATCGAGTAGTTTTGGTTGACTTCGGCAACGCTCACCTCTAACAGCGAACTTTGTTCTTGCGCCGATAACCAAGGTCGCATCTGCTCACTATTCCATACTTGTTGCAATGAGCCTTTGGCGATCACTCGTCCATTTTCCAACACCAACATATGCTCGGCCAGTTGCAAAATCTCATCTAGGCTGTGGCTAACATACACGATAGGTAAGTCTAAATTTTTCGCTAAATCGATTAAGTAAGGAATGAGTTCCCGTTTACGTGGCAGATCGAGCGAAGCCAATGGTTCATCCATCAATAACATCTTAGGCTTGGTCAGCAGCGCACGGCCAATCGCCACCCGCTGCTTTTCACCGCCCGAGAGTCCAAGGGGATAACGTTTTAACAGTGGCGCTAGCCCCAACAACTGCACCACCTTGGTAAAATGGGCCACATCTTTGTCACGGCAACCATAATTAAGATTGCCGCGCACACTGTAATGGGGAAATAAGCGCGCCTCTTGAAAAACATAGCCGATACCACGCCGCTCTGGCGGCAGATTGATACCCTGCTGCCGACTAAATAGCGTCTGATTGTTTAAGCATATCTCGCCGCTATCGGGTGTCGACAAGCCACCAAGTACATTGATTAACGAGGTTTTTCCTGCACCACTACGACCAAAGATTGCCGTAATTCCGCTCATGGGAAGCTGCGCCGCTACCGCGAGAGATAGATCGCCCAGCTGTTTATTAATATTGATAGTTAACATGTTGCCGATACTCGCCGCTGCGCTTTTTGCGTCAACCATTGAGAGATGATCAATGACAGTAACGCAATAATAATGGCGATAACACACAGCCGAGCCGCCTGACTCTCGGCGCCGGGGGTCTCGATAAATGAGTACATCGCCAGTGGAATAGTGCGAGTCTCTCCTGGAATATTAGAGACGAAGGTAATGGTTGAGCCAAACTCCCCTAGGCTGCGAGCGAAAGCCAGTACCATGCCAGAGATGATCCCCGGCGCCGTTAGAGGCAAAGTTATGGTCATAAATACCCTTAAGGGACTACTTCCTAGGGTTCTGGCGGCCTGCTCTAGCCGCACGTCGACATGCTCAAACGCCTGACGAATCGCCCGCACCATTAACGGAAAAGAGACAATGGCGGCCGCCAATGCAGCGCCGCGCCAATTGAAGCTAAAACTGATACCAAACCATTCAAAAAGACGCTCACCAATAACCCCTTTACGCCCCATAGAGATCAACAGTAGATAACCGATAACCACAGGCGGTAACACCAACGGCAGGTGAATGACGCTGTCAAACAAGGCCTTACCCGGAAACTCCACGCGCGCTAAGAGCCAAGCACAGCCAATGCCCAAGGGCAGGCTAAATAGCACTGCCACTCCAGAGACTTTGAGACTGAGTAATAGCGCGGCGGTCTCATATTCTGTCAATATCACTGTGCAACCTTGAATCCATATTGACTAAAAATGGCTTTCGCTGCGGGTGATTGTAGATAGTGATAAAAAGCGTTAGCGCCAGCGCTAGGCTGCTTATCCACCAAAGCCAATGGGTATTCTATCGGCTTATGGCTATCTGCTGGGAAGGTGCCCACTAAGGCCACGGCATCAGACTGTGATGCATCTGTCGCATACACTATGCCCAAGGGCGCTTCTGCGCGCTCAACCAGAGCTAACGCACCGCGCACGCTATTGGCACGAGCCAGCAGTGGCTCGGCTTGCGACCATAAATGTAGATAGCTTAATGCCTGCTTAGCATAGCGTCCTGCCGGTACATGATCGGGATCGCCCACCGCCAGTCTACCGCCTTGTAAGCTTTCTACGAGTGGCCACTTGGCATCGATATTAATAGGGGCTGAGTTGGCGCTGCTAGGCGCGATCAACACTAAACTGTTTTTTAGCAGAGTGACCTTAGACTCAGTATTTACCGCGTCATTATCAATAAGGTAGTCCATCCATTTTTGATTAGCTGACAGGTAAACCTGCGCAGGGGCGCCTTGGGCTATCTGGCGTGCCAGTGTCGATGACGAGGCAAAAGAAAACACTGTCTGAGTATCATTTTGCTGATCAAACTTTTGCCCCACCTCGGTCAGTGCATTCGTTAGCGAGGCGGCCGCAAACACGGTGACTTTCTCTTGGGCAACACAGGTAAAACTGGCCGCGACAACCACCATGCCGCTGGCCATCAACTTTAAACCTGACCAATACTTGTTAACGCTCATTTCAATGCTCCTAATACCAATCGATATGTAGTTAAATATACAACGAAACCGATATATACAGGGTTACATATCGAATGACAAGTAATCTACGCAAAGAAGGTGAGCTAAGTAGTCTTTTGTCGGCGAATAGGCGACAATTACCTCCTAGTTCTCTAGTGGTGATACCCAATGGATTTACAAGCACAGTTAACCCTGTCTATTGCCGATAAAGCAGTAGCTAACCCTAAACGAATCAAGCTGTTAAAGCAGATCGACGTAACAGGATCTATTAGCCAAGGGGCTAAGCTAGCGGGGCTAAGCTACAAAGCCGCGTGGGATGCCGTTAATGACATGAATCATCGCCTGTCGGATGCTGTGGTCGTCAGTGAAAAAGGCGGCAAAGGGGGCGGTGGTGCTCGTTTAACCCCTTTTGGAGAACGGTTAGTACAGGTTTACGCCCTAACCGAACAGATGCAGGAGATGGTGTTAGAGGCGCTACTCGATCAGCAGGTGCCAATGCAAAGCCTGCTCGATGTCATGGCGCATTTTTCATTAAAAACTAGCGCCAGAAACCAGATAAGCGCCAAGATCTGTGCTATTGAGTCTTGTGAACTCAATGACAGAATCACGCTTAAGACCTCAGCAGGCCAAACGGTCTTTGCCACTGTGACTCATAGCAGTACTTGCCGACTTGGTTTGACCATGGCTCAATCTGTATTGCTATTGTTCAAGGCACCTCTGGTTGATTTATCGACTACTTTTGTGGTGTCGAGCAGCGACAACCAACTCGAGGGTGAAGTCATCGCAATAAAAACCAATGGCAATTCTTTCGAAGTGAGCCTAGATATTGGCACACCTGAGCCGCTCTACGCTTCAATAACCCGCCAACGAGCCGATGAGATTAAACTGAGCCAAGGTCAACGGCTCTACGGCGTCTTTAAACCTGAACAAGTGATCATTGCTAGCATGAGCTAACGAGCCAAACTTAACGACTCAAGGTTAAATGGGCCTATCAAGGCACCTTATTAAAATAGAAAGAAAATAAATATCAAAAATTTACATAAAATCTGGACGACTTAAATCACTTTGATTATTGGCGACAAGCCAAAACATATGGTTAACCATTAAAAGGGTTGGCAGGGGGTGCCTTGATGATAGATTATCTGCCAGCGATCGACGGCATACTTCCACAGTGATGTGCGCAGCGAGTAACGTTTATCCAGTGCATTGATTGGTTTAAAGCTGGCGCGGTATGTCAGCTGAGCGATATCCTCACTTAGCTGACGAAACTGAATATCGATCACGGTAAATTTAGGGCTGTTTTCTTCGGGCAGCCGCAACAACACCTCGGTTTTGCCAAAACTTATCCCCATGGCACCTATCTCTAAAAAATCATCGTGGATCAAGCGATCGAGTGTCGATGCACTATGGCGAACTTCGGGGTTAAGTAGGGCGAATTCGAGTTCAATAATCGACTGTTTTAACATGGTCGTTACCCGAGTTGTTGATAGCGCTTAAGTAAAATTTTGACCCTTTTGACATAGGCTCGGGTTTCCGGATATGGCGGAATACCTTGATATTGGCTAACGGTCGTCGGCCCTGCATTATAGGCGGCGCAGGCAAGATCAATATCGCCATCGAATCTAGCTAACATCTGAGCCAAATAGCGCGCCCCACCGTCGATATTTTGGTCCGGACGGTAAGGGTTATTCACACCCAGCTCTTTGGCTGTCGCTGGCATTAGCTGCATCAACCCCATGGCGCCACTGCGTGACAAGGCAAAGACATTAAAGGCTGACTCGGCATGAATTACCGCTCGAATCAAGGCCGGATCAAGCCCATGTTCGCTTGCGGCGCGCTCAATCAACTCATCGTAATCGGCACTAAACAGGGGGATTCTTTGCCAGTCTAATGTTGAGTCGCTCTGGCAGGCAAAACAGTCGTACAGCAGCACCCTAAAATCGCTACTGCCAGGAGCATGATCAGCAAACGCTACCACCCCATTATTCTGCGTGTATTGATAAACCTTAATCTTCTCCGCGGGAGTGTCGATAGTAACCGGCGCATCACTATGACTGAGGATCCCCGGTTTCGAATAGGCCGCCTTGTAATAGGGTTTACTGGCAGTCTCCTGCGCCCATCCCCCCGCACTCGCTGTCAGTAACGATAACACGGCATAACAAGCTAAAAGTGGCAAACCCCAAGGCGCACGTTTCATTACAATCCAATATCTTGATCGAGTTTAAGTACCTCAATCATAGCAAACAGCTGCTTCATCTCGCGGTTTATTTGACTAAACTCATGTTCAAATGTTGCCCCGTTAAATATCGAGCCTAATTCGAAGCGATTTTCATTACTCTCCAACATGATCAGTAGCTTATTTTCATAAAAAGCGCACTGTATTCTGCCCGAAAACATCGCAGCCAATTCCTGTAAGCGCTCCATAAAGCTGACCGTCAGCAGATATCTTGCTTCGATTTGATTAGAAGAAAACACATCAAACTGCTGCTCAAAACGGGGATCTTCAAGCTTAACCCGCTCAAGGTTTTTAAAGGAACTTGACAGGAAGTTAACCAAGCCTCCACGGTTTTTAACCACCACAGTATGGCCCTTAAATGCCTTATGACTGCTCAGCAATACCATGACACCGCGAAACACAGTCACAGTTTCAGTGCGTTTATCACGACGTACTTTTTTAGTGAGGGTCAGCTCATTGACGGCGATCTCGACCCCGTTATGCGTGCCCTGCACATAATCATCAAACAAGGCGTTGTCATGACCGGGCAGGAGTTTAGAGCGCTTGAGTAATGGCATACTCATTTTTTGGCTAGGGCTAAAGATAAAATCATCACCAAAATATTTAAATATTTTAGGAAAAACCTGTTGCTTTACATCACTGTGGTAGCGACTTATCGGTCTATAACACCACCATGCTAGCACCACTATCGGTAGCAATAATAGCCACCAAGCCTCCAGGTTATAGTGCTGCGCCCCAAAGAAAAGTCCCACTGGTACTAATGCTGCCATTACAGCCGCGCTGATATAGAGTCGCCGCCTTAATGACGTAAGACTGACGACGCGATGACTCTCAAACTTGCGCGTTAATGGCTCGATATGTTGCTGATAATGCGCCTTAAACTGAGCGAGTTCCTCTTTGGGCGCGACTAAACGCTGGGACTGGTGCACCGATTTTATCGGCGCACCAAAAATAAAGCTAAATACGTTCATCTTTGTGATCTAATGCTAGGTCGTTATCGGAATTGATTACAAATAATCGGCGGCATCCACTGGCGCTTTCGAGGCCTCATCGGCTTCATAAAATGGCATCACTTTAACATTAGCCATAGACGCAATGATTGAGCCGGGGAAGACTTCAACCGCGGTATTTAGCTCAGACACAGCAGCATTATAGAAACGGCGAGCCGCCGAAATATGTTCTTCCACCTCGTTATACGTCTGCATAGCTTGCAGCATAGTATTGTCCGATTTGAGCTCTGGGTAGTTTTCAACATTCACCATTAATTGGCCCATCTTAGTATTAAGTTGTTCAGCCTTAGCGAGATGCTGTTTAATCGCTTGGGGATCATTGTTGTCATAACCTGCAGTCACTTGCGTGCGCAGCTCGGTCAGCTCGGTTAATAATGACTGCTCATGCTCCATAAACTTTTTAGCGATCTTGAGGATATTGGGTACTAAGTTAGCCCGTTTCTTCAATTGTACATCGATGCCCGATAATGCCTCGCGTGACGCATTGCGTTTTTTGATCAGGCTGACGTACCAAAGGTAGACAATAATGACCACTATCCCTAATGCTAACAATAAACCTTCCATTCACTCTCCCTTGCCATCGTCCTGGCATATTATGTTTTACTCATCTTTAATCAGCCTGCACTATTATCATTCCAACCAGCAGACACGGTGCAATAGCAGCAGGCATCACCTTCACCAGTCGATGTTATATTGCCAGCGATTAATCAACAGACCATACAATATCAAACTGATACTTATTTAAACCATTTGCAATCAAGCATGACTAAATACGCACTACGTTACTACCTAAACCCGAGATTATCCAGCCTACCGCCCTAATTTAACATCAAATCAACAAAAATCTTAAGTAAACCCTATCCGGATAAATATAACCTTTAATAAACAATAACTAATGTGAAGAGATATCGATGACGATCGCGATGTGAAATGGCATTGCTGGGCGACACCTAAACGCCAGTTTAACGACCAGTCTCTCTCGGCTCTGTTTTTGTTGCTACCAAGCGCTGCCAATAACCTTATAGCGGTTCAGCTTAGGTACAGTATGTAGGCGCTATAGTCATTGTCATTGACCTCACTTGACCTTGTGGGTTAATCACAGCTTTTATCCCTTACCTTCCCCAATGTAAGGGATTTTTTTGCCCGAAATGCATCGCACCAGCACAGCAAAACTCTCACCACAAGATAAACGCCGTACATGGCGAGAGTCAGCTTTTGCCGCGAGGGGCATTAAGTTCATTTGTTGCTTATTCAGCTTAGATACAGGATTAACGCGTTATGCTTTAATTCCCCCAACACCACCTCCGTTGGCAAGGGGCAATCATCACTTTTTAGCCCGCATCCCCAAAGAGCGGGCCTTTTTTTATCTATACGCCCGCACCCCATCACCTACCGATTTAAGTTTCAGTTAAAAGTCTTGCTTCATCATAGAAACATTGCGACACCAAACATAACAAAATAACAACTTAGGGCACAAAGATGTCCATAATGAAGGAAAGTACATGAGTCTTGATCAACAAGATGACTTAGAGAGTCGTACAACGGCTACCGAACAGCCATTGCAGCAAAGCGGATTATTTGTCCGTTTTTTAAATATCGTCGAACGCCTTGGTAATTTACTCCCCCATCCCATCACTTTATTTGCTCTATTCTGCCTCGCCGTCATCGTCATTAGTGGTATTGCTGGCTATTTTGAACTCACAGTCACAGATCCCCGCCCAGAAGGTGCACCAGGACGCAGTGCCGATGGCTTGATCCATGTCGTCAGCTTAATGAATGGCGAAGGTTTGCGAATGATAGTCTCGAATCTGGTGACGAACTTTACTGGCTTTACTCCGCTGGGTACTGTATTGGTGGCCTTGCTTGGGGTGGGCATTGCAGAGCGTTCAGGGCTGCTATCGGCGGCCATGCGTTCACTGGTCATGGGGGCTTCAAAGCGCTTAGTTACCTTAACCATAGTGTTTGCCGGTATCGTGTCAAATACCGCTTCCGAGCTGGGTTATGTGGTGCTTATCCCTATGGCGGCCTTGATTTTTCACTCCTTAGGCCGTCACCCTTTGGCCGGACTTGCTGCCGCATTTGCTGGGGTATCTGGCGGTTATAGTGCCAACCTGTTGCTGGGGACGGTCGATCCCTTGTTGTCGGGCATCACTGAAGCCGCGGCGCAGATGATTGATCCTGAGTATTTAGTTGGCCCAGAGGTGAATTGGTATTTCATGTTTGTGTCGACTTTTGTGATCACCGCTTTAGGGGCATTCGTCACCGAAAAAATTGTCGAACCTAAACTGGGGAAATACGATGCTAGCGAAGCCAGTATCGACCTAGGCGCACAAAAAATGGATGGCGTCAGCGCAGTAGAAAAACGTGGTCTTAAGGCCGCAGCCATCACCACTGTGGTGCTAGGTGCCATCTTAGCCTTGACCATAGTGCCGGAAAACGAGCCACTGCGTCACCCTGAAACAGGCTTAGTGGCAGGGTCGCCTTTCCTTAAAGGGATCGTCGCCTTTATCTTTATCTGCTTTGCCATTCCGGGCTTGGTATACGGCAAGGTGGTGGGCACCATGAAGCGCGACAAAGATGTGATTGACGCCATGTCTCACAGCATGAGCACCATGGGCATGTATATTGTGCTGGTGTTTTTTGCCTCGCAATTTGTGGCCTTTTTTAAATGGACCAATCTAGGTGCTGTATTGGCGGTTACTGGGGCCGATGCCTTAAATGCCGTTGGTCTTACTGGACCGCTGGTATTTTTGCTGTTTATTATGATGTGTGGGTTTATCAACCTGATGCTGGGCAGCGCATCGGCGCAGTGGGCGGTGACCGCTCCGATTTTTGTGCCTATGTTAATGTTGGTTGGTTATGCCCCTGAAACCATTCAGGCGGCTTACCGAATAGGCGATTCGGTCACTAATCTTATTACCCCTATGATGAGCTATTTCGGGCTTATCTTGGCAGTTGCCTCTCAGTATAAGAAAAACTTAGGCATAGGCACCTTAGTCGCCACCATGTTGCCTTACTCTATCGTGTTTTTTATTGGGTGGACCTGCTTCTTCTTTATCTGGGTATTTGCCTTAGGCTTACCCGTTGGCCCAGGTGCGGCGACCTACTATACGCCTTAATGGCTCAGCCTGTAGACCAACACGCCGGAGCCCATCCGGCGTGTTGTTATCATACGCTCACAAGAGTGTTTTTATCACATCTATCACCGACAACACCCGCTGTGGTAATGCCGACTTTCGTGTGTAACACAAATAGATAGGCTCGCTCACGGGGACAGATAAAGCATGCACCTTTATTAGCTCAGGCCGCGTAAACGCGTCAACCGCATAGGCTGGCAACACGGTAAAGCCTAAGCCACGACTCACCGGCTCGAGGATCTGGCTTATCTGGTTAGAAAAGCCGCGCGTTGACAAGGGCTCACTGTATTCAAACTCAGGATAATTGGCACCTAACAACAAACTGGCATGGTGCGCGCCATCGGGATGATCGATAAACCCCAACTGGGTTAAGCTTGCCCAAGTTAACGAGGGCGACTGCGCTGGCGTCACCAGTAGTAATGACTCCTGCCCCACCTTGTGACTGTGTACTTCGCTTAAGGTCGGTTGCCGTGTCATTAAGCCAATATCACTATCGAATTGGGCAATTGCCTGCTCAACCCCTGAGTTAGAGGTAAAGCGATAATCGAGCACCAGCTGAGGATGCTGCTGCTGTAAATCGAGTAGATCGGCATACAGCTTTAACCCCATGCTACCGGGCGACGTAACCCGCACTACGCCCGCAAAGGGAGGGTCTTGGCGAACAGCCTGTTGCAGCTGCTGCAGCGCCTGCAATATGCCGCCCCCCTGTTGGTAGAGAGTTTGCCCTGCGTCGGTCAGTGAAAACTGCTTGCCCTCACGCACTAACAACTGTGTGTCCAGCTGCTCTTCTAATTTACGCACATGCTGGCTGACGCCAGATTGAGTCATGTGCAAGCGCTCGGCGGTACGGGTGAAATGCCCTAATTCCACCAAGGTGCAAAAACTTCGTAGCCAGATGGGGTTTATCATCACAAAATGTAATCAAGTTTTCAGATGTTGATAACCTTACATTATTTGGCGTAATTTGTAAGCTACGCCTCAATGTCGCCTTGCAATAGAGCGCGCCTACACCTTGAATGTCTGATACAAAAATGCCAACCCGTAAAGGTTGGCACTTTTATCTAACACATTGATATTATGCTTTAATGCCCGAATGTCTCAATAGGGCGTCAATCTTGGGTTCGCGGCCCATAAAACGTTTAAATAAGGTCATTGGCTCTAAGCTGCCGCCCATCTCTAAGATGTTTTCTAAAAAGCTACGTCCGGTTGCCGCATTGAAGATCCCCTCCTCCTCGAAACGAGAAAACGCATCGGCCGATAGCACTTCGGCCCACTTGTAGCTGTAGTAACCTGCTGCATAGCCTCCCGCAAAAATATGCGCAAAACCATGTTGAAAGCGGTTAAAGTCGGCTGTGGGTACCACGGCCACTTGGCGTCTAACCTCATCGAGTTTGGCTTGAATTTGCGCCCCCACTTGCGGGTCATACTCATGGTGCAAACGAAAATCAAACAGCGAAAACTCCAACTGACGTAACATCATCATGCCCGATTGGAAGTTTTTCGCCGCCAGCATTTTATCGAGCAGCGCCTTAGGCAGTGGCTCACCCGTTTCAAAATGACCTGAAATTTGGGCTAAGGCTTCCTCTTCGTAACACCAGTTTTCCATAAATTGACTCGGCAACTCCACCGCATCCCAAGGTACTCCGTTGATCCCGGACACTCCGGCCACATCAATTTGAGTCAACATATGGTGAATACCATGGCCAAACTCGTGGAACAGGGTCGTCACTTCATCGTGGGTAAACAGCGCAGGCTTACCCGCCACAGGGGCGTTAAAGTTACACGTTAAAAAGGCCACCGGATGCTGCAAACCATTAGCAGTTTGACGTCGTACACGACAATCATTCATCCAAGCGCCGCCACGTTTACCTTCTCTGGCATACAGATCTAAGTAAAAGCTGCCCCTGTGCTGGCCTTGCGCATCGTTTATGGTGAAAAAACGCACATCGTTATGCCAAGTATCAAATTCGGTTTGCTCTTCAACGGTTAAACCAAACAAACGCGAGACGGTATAGAACAGCCCAGACAGCACGCGGTCTTCAGGAAAATAGGGGCGCAACAACTCCTGTGATATCTCATATCTGTGGTGCTTAAGTTTTTCAGCGTAATAGGTGAGATCCCAGGGTGCGAGCTCGCTCACGCCATACTGCTGCTTAGCAAACTCTGTCAATTCGGCTAATTCGGCTTCACCTTGGGCTTTTGAGCGTGTTGCCAACTCTTCTAAGAAGTCGATCACCTGTTGTGGCGACTGCGCCATCTTGGTGGCCAGCGACTTTTCGGCATAGCTGTTAAAGCCCAGCAGCTGTGCTAGCTCGTGGCGTAACGCCAGGATCTCATCCATCAGCGGGCCGTTATCAAATTCACCGGCATTCTGGCCTTGATCCGATGCCCGCGTGACAAACGCGGTATAGCACTCTTGGCGCAGTTGACGGTTATCGCTGTAAGTCATCACAGGCAGATAAGAGGGGTAATCTAAGGTAAATAACCAGCCCTGTTGCCCTTTGGCTTCTGCCATGGCTTGGGCGGCAGCAATGGCCGACTCTGGCAGGCCGGCAAGCTCGGTCTCATCGGTGATCAATTTGCTCCACGCCTGCGTCGCATCGAGCAGCTGATTAGAGAAGCGACTGGTTAGCTCAGATAAACGCTTAACCAATTTGCCATATTGTTGTTTATCATCATCGCTCAATCCTACGCCTGACAACTCAAAATCACGCAGGCTATGCTCGATACTGGTTTGCTGCGCCTGACTCAAGTTAGCAAATTCCGGCGATTCCTTAAGTGATTTATACGCCTGATACAGGCCTTGATGCTGGCCGACATAGGTGCCGTATTCAGACAACAGCGGCAAGCAAGCATCATGGGCAGCGCGCCATTCGTCGGTGCTTAACACCGCATTCATATGCGATATTGGCGACCAAATTTGGCTGAGCTCATCATCGACTTGCTCTAGCGGCGCAACAAAATTATCCCAGGTATATGGGCCACCAGAGGCCAATACTTCATCGATTTTACGACGACACTGTTCAATCCCATGCTCGACGGCTGGCTGAATATGCTCAGGTTTAATATGCGAAAAAAGCGGTAATTCCGCTTTGCTTAGCAAAGGATTGCTCATGTTATTTCCTCTAAAAATCGACAGATATACTTCACTAGATATGGGCGATGGGCGCGTGATTCAAGCCGCGGGAGCAAAACGCATACAAAAAGGCGCACCACACTCGCTCCCTAGCAGCCGACACACATCTATATTGTGATCTCGTTTGAAAAAGCGTTAACTCACCACGCCTAAAAGCATAATTGATAAGCCGCTCTCAAATACAACTTATTATCATTTGTCTTTAGTTTTGGTAGCGTTATTATTCGCCCCATTCTCGCTCTGTTTAGGCTAATCGGTAACATGAACCGCTTGACGACTCCGTTGATCACCGCAGTCTTGATGACTATCGGCACGCCTCTGCTCGCGACAGAGATGGCCTCCTCTGGCAGCGTCGATGATTTACATATTAACAATATCATCACCCACGAGCCCTCTCCCCATAACGCTATCATCGACTTAGCCTGGGACAGTCAATATATCTCCCAGGGCCGTAATAATTTAAACGAAGGGGGCATTTACTGGGCAACTGCCGCTTGGCAACAGCAAGATATCACCTTGTATAGCACAGTTGGGCGCGCCGATAGCATGGCCTATATCGAGTGGAATCTCGGTCTAGAATACGCCTTGCCTCTTGGTGATCGCTTTGATGGCTCACTAGGCTACCAGCGCATCCAAGTCTATGGTGATGAAGAGTGCGCTGATAATGAGCTGTTTGCCTCGCTCAGCTACACCCATATTGGCTGGCTCACCCCCTCTATTGCCTATACCTACTCAACCGCAGCCGCCGGTTATTTTGTTGAAGCCAGCCTTCACAGTGAGTGGGCGCTTTCACCGCAACTGACCATCACCCCTTATGTCACCCAAGGCTTTGATGTTCAATATGTGACTGAAGCACATAATGGCCGTAACCACTTACAGTTAGGCGTCGAAATCCAGTATCAACTCAGCCCACAACTGACCCTGTCGAGCCATATTAGCCACACCTTGGCCCAGCAAGATATTAAACACCAAGTTGGCCCACATAGCGGCAACTTAGATCACACCTTTGCCGGCTTGCACCTCAATTGGAGCTTATAGCATTCACTTAGCGCATATTGCGCCCTAGGCTAATCTCAACTAGTTTTAAAGCTGACATAAAGGCAAGGAACGCCTTTAGTAACCATGAGGGACAAGGAATGCCTAATGTTATCCGCTGCGCCATACTCACCTTTGTGATACTCAACGCCATTGACGGCCTAGCCCAAGCAGGCGAACCATTAAAACCGCTCCAGCCCACAACGCCACCAGCAAGCACACCTATCACCTTGCCTGCAGACAGTGCATTAGACAGCGAAGGCAACCCTATCGTGATCCCAGGCCAGCACCGCAGTGCGCTGCATTATCGCGCCCAAGATCTGCCAACCACTAAGCAACCTAAATCCCAGCACCGTGAGGCCCGTAAAAAGCCCAAAAAAGATAATCGTCGACGCACCGCGCAGAGGCAACTGGTAGCCGATGATCCTAGTTGTCGTTGGCTGCATCAACGCATGAACCAATTAAAACGTAAATTACAGTCACAATCTAAACCCGAGTTTGGCTTTCATCGAGATGAGCTTAACATCCGCAAGAGCGAATGGGATTGCATGAAATGCGGCGCCGAGGGTCCCTCTGTGAGCGACTACCAAAAGTGCCAATACAAACGCTAATCTCAGCCTATTAATACCATCAAGCCAAAGCACTTACTCACTATATGGTCTTTGCATAAAGCCAAAAACGCCACTGGTTTGCCAGACAGTTTGCCCCTACAATGACCGCAATATGCAATCGTTCGAATTTGGAGATAATGATGGCTCAACACTTTGACTATATCTGTTTAGGCGCAGGCAGTGGTGGTATCGCCTCGGCAAACCGCGCTGCAATGCGTGGCGCTAAAGTACTGTTGATAGAAGCAAAAGCCCTTGGTGGCACCTGTGTCAACGTAGGCTGTGTACCTAAAAAAGTCATGTGGTATGGCGCTCAGGTCGCCGAAGCCATGCACTTGTATGCCAAAGATTATGGCTTCGATGTGGCAGTCAATAAGTTCGATTGGAGCAAACTAGTCGAAAGCCGCGAAGCCTATATCAAACGCATCCACGGCTCATACGACCGCGGCCTTGAAAATAATGGCGTTACCTTAGTGCGCGGCTATGGCCGCTTCGTCAATAACAACACCATCGAAGTCAATGGCGAGCATTACAGTGCCGACCATATCCTTATCGCAACGGGCGGCGCACCGACCATCCCAAATATTCCGGGCGCCCAATATGGTATCGACTCTGATGGTTTCTTCGCCCTCAACGAACAACCTAAACGCGTGGCCGTAGTGGGCGCGGGTTATATTGCCGTAGAAGTGGCGGGCGTGCTGCATGCACTGGGTAGCGAGACCCATCTGTTTGTGCGTAAACACGCACCACTGCGCAACTTCGACCCTATGCTAAGCGAAGCCTTAATGGAAAGCATGGCCAGTAACGGCCCAAGCCTGCACACCCATAGTGTGCCTCAATCTGTGGTCAAAAATGCCGACAACAGCCTTACGCTCACCTTAGAAAACGGCGAGCAATATGAGGTCGACACCCTTATTTGGGCTATTGGCCGTAAACCATCGACCGATAAAATAGGCCTAGAACACACTGACGTCACCCTAAACGATAAGGGCTATGTCGTGGTCGATGCACAGCAAAATACCACAGCGAAAGGCATTTACTGCGTCGGCGATATTATCGAAGGCGGCGTCGAATTAACGCCTGTGGCGGTTAAAGCGGGACGTTTGTTATCTGAGCGCCTGTTTAATGGCATGACAGAGGCGAAAATGGATTACAGCTTGATCCCAACCGTGGTCTTTAGCCATCCCGCTATCGGCACCATGGGGCTCACAGAGCCAGAAGCTACCGCACAGTTCGGTGAAGCCAATGTCAAAGTGTACACCTCAAGCTTTACCTCTATGTATACCGCCGTCACCGCTCATCGCCAAGCCTGTAAAATGAAGCTTATCTGCGCTGGCGACAATGAAAAAGTCGTAGGTATTCATGGCATAGGTTATGGCATGGATGAAATACTGCAAGGATTTGGCGTCGCCATGAAGATGGGTGCCACCAAGGCCGATTTCGACGCAGTGGTTGCCATTCACCCCACCGGCGCCGAGGAATTTGTGACGATGCGCTGATAGGCTAAGGCTAAGCATCGATTAATCCATGGCTAGTGGTTAAAAGGTTATGCCCTCGAGGGCATAACCTTTTTTATTGCGCCGCGCTCTGGTTAGGATAAGCCGAGCACCGACACCTTCCTACAAGCCGTTAAGCTAACAAGCAAAAAAACCTTGTTGTGACGACAAAAATAATTAGCTTTGCAGCTTACGACTTTGGCCCTAATGTCGCGTCCTTATTTTTAAGCAGTAACAGCAAACAATCGAATGATAAACAAAGCAATTGCAGCAAGATTAATCCGATTGGGTGATTTATCGCTATATTTAATCAACGGCAATAATCCTGCTAATGGTTAAATGTGTTACTGTTTGGTTAACATGCCATCATTACAATACATTTTATTCTTACCTGCTGATCTAAGTAGGAATTTTTTATACCTTAGGTAGCCTAAGGTCGCTATTAAGGAAACTAGGTATGCGCATCGCAATTTTGTCTAGAAACGAAAACCTTTATTCAACTCGTCGCCTAAAAGAAGCCGGAGAAGCTCGTGGCCATGAGGTCGATATTATCGACACGCTGCATTGCTATATGGATATCACCAGCAGCAACCCGACCGTACGTTACATGGGTAAAGTATTACCTCAATATGATGCGGTGATCCCACGTATTGGCTCGTCGATCACTTTTTACGGTACTGCCGTGGTGCGTCAATTTGAGATGATGGGCACATTTTGCGTTAACGAATCGGTTGCCATCAGCCGCTCACGCGACAAACTGCGTTCATTGCAGTTACTCTCGCGTAAAGGCATTGGTCTACCGCGTACTGGATTTGCTAGCAAACCCGATAAAATCAAAGATTTGATTAAAAATGTCGGCGGCGCACCCCTGGTCATTAAGCTGCTTGAAGGCACCCAAGGTATTGGCGTGGTATTGGCCGAAACCACTAAGGCTGCCGAAAGTGTAATTGAAGCCTTTATGGGGCTTAAAGCCAACATTTTAGTACAAGAGTTTATTAAAGAAGCGGGCGGCGCTGATATACGTTGTTTTGTGGTGGGCGATAAAGTCGTTGCCGCCATGAAACGCCAAGCGGCCGAAGGCGAGTTTCGCTCAAATCTGCACCGCGGCGGTGTAGCGCAACTGGTGAAGTTAAGTAAAGAGGAGCGCGCCACGGCACTCAATGCAGCTAAGGCCATGGGACTTAATCTGTGTGGTGTAGATATTTTGCAATCTAATCATGGCCCTGTGGTAATGGAAGTTAACTCATCGCCTGGATTAGAAGGCATCGAACAGGCGACCGAAAAAGATGTTGCTGGGCTGATTTACGCCTTTATCGAAAAAAATGCCAAACCCAATGCCAACAAAACACGTGGTAAAGGGTAATGGATAACTCAGCCTTACACATTGGCGGAGTGGATATTCTCCCTGGCGAGCAGCGTCAGCTGCAACTGCCCGTCGCTAGCCTGTACACCGATACCCAAGTGTCGATGCCAGTGCATGTGATGCGGGGCAAAAAGCCAGGGCCTAAGGTATTTATTAGTGCGGCCGTGCATGGTGATGAGCTCAATGGTATTGAGATCATCCGCCGCTTGCTGCAACTGAATATCAAACTCACTAAAGGCACGCTCATTTTAGTGCCTATGGTCAATGTGTATGGCGTGTTAAACCAGAGCCGTTATATGCCGGACAGGCGCGACCTTAACCGCAGCTTTCCGGGATCGAAAAAAGGCTCGCTGGCGGGGCGAGTGGCTTACACCTTTATCAATAGCATAGTGCGCCACTGTGATTATGGTATTGACCTGCACACTGGCGCGATACATCGCTCTAACTTGCCGCAAATTAGAGCAAATTTAGACGATGGCGAAACATTAACCTTGGCGCAAGCCTTTGGTGTGCCAGTTCTACTCAATGCCAACGTGCGTGATGGCTCCCTGCGCGAAGCGGCGGTTAATAATGGCGCGCGAGTGTTATTGTATGAGGCTGGCGAAGCCTTACGCTTTGATGAGTTATCGATTCAAACTGGGGTCAGAGGCATACTCAATGTATTGTCCTCTTTGGGCGTGATGCGTAAACGCCGCTTACGGCAGAAAATAGCCCCCTTTGTGGCCAACCGTAGCGACTGGACGCGCGCCGCCGCCAGTGGTTTTGTGTGTGAATTTGCCAAGCTAGGCGCCTATGTTGAAGAGGGTGAGGTGTTGGCTGAAATCAACAACCCTATGGGCGAATTGATCCAGCAGGTGACCTCTAATCGCGCCGGCATCGTCATAGGTAAGCAAAATATTCCCTTGGTTTTAGAGGGGGATGCTATGTTTCATATCGCCTATTTTGGCAGTGCTGCCGATGAAGTGGTTGAGCATATCGAGATCATGAATGAGCAGATCACCCCTATCGCCACGCCCGTCATATAAACGCTCATCATAGCGGGTTAACGTTATCTTGTTAGGGATAAAAAAACATGAAAAAAATCATTATCGGAAATTTAGAAATCTGCCACCTGCCAGACCTAGGTATTAGCGATCTGCAGGTGCGTATCGATACGGGGGCTAAGACATCATCACTACACGTCGACAACCTAAAACGTGTTAAAGTAGGCGGCCGTCCTTATGTCGAATTCGATCTGCATCCCGATGTATATAATTTGGAGCAGACGGTACACTGTAAGGCGCCAATGCATGACTCTCGCCGGATAAAATCCTCTAATGGTGAAGTTGAGCAGCGTTGTGTTATCCAGACGACACTGCAATTGGGTGATCATCAATGGCCTATCGAACTGACATTAAGTAATCGTCAGGATATGACCTATTTGATGCTGCTTGGTCGCGAAGGGATGGGCGATCGTGTGTTGGTTGATCCGGCGCAGAGCTTTTTACTTAACTGCTAACCGAATCAATCGTTAATATCGCGATTCAGTAATATATTAGCAGAGTCGCTTTTACCTCATGTCGGTTATCATCGCCGACATGAAATGGCCAGTGCATTGGATAAAAGCAATACCATCAATGGACTGCAGCCTGTAGTACGCCATGGCGCATCGCCGCATCTTGGCCTGTCACTAGCTTGATTACAAGGATATTCCCATGGCAATGCCTGAACATGAGCCTCTTAGCGAAGAAGAGATAAGAGACGACCTATTATCTCGGGTCATCGACATTGTCAGCCACCCTGAAGAGCAGGAATCGGCCTCACTGGCCTTTATCAGTGATTATAGTGATGCCGATTTGGCTAATCTACTCGAATCCATCACAGATCAGTACCGTGCGGTCGTGTGTCGCTATATTCCAGCCGATCGCGGCTGGGGCATCTTGCACCTGCTGCATTATGAAACCGCTCGTCATGTGCTCGATATTCTAACCGAAGCGCAGATGCAAGAGCTGCTCAAGCGCATCACAGAAATTGACGTACTCACCTTCGCCGAGATCTTACCCAGCGAAGTGGTCGAAGATTATCTCGAGCAGCAAGAATCCCTCACCATAGAGCAGATGCAACAAGCACTGAGCTATCAAGATGAGGAGGTAGGACGTTACCTCAATAATGATATTTTACGCTCGCGCCCCACGGCCCCCGTGAGAAGAGTATTAGAGCGCATCGAAAAATATCCCGAACGTGATTTTGTTGGGGTTTATGCCGTCGATGCCCAAGGCGAATACCAAGGTGCATGTACCATAGAACAGCTTCGCCACGTGGCCCCGAGTACGCCACTGGCTAATATTATTGTAGAGGTCGACCCTATCAACGACGATCAAGATATTACCAAAGCGGCTCAACATCTTAATCCCGTGACTGGCTTTGCGTGGCATCCGGTACAAAAAGAGGGCAAGATCATTGGCGCGATAGCTGTGTCCATTTTGATGCAACGCCTCAAAGAGCGTAGCTTAGAAGTGCTAGCCTCAGAAACGGCGCAAGATGAAGAAGATCTGTTTACTCCGGTTACCGTCGCCGCCAGAATGCGCGCTATCTGGTTAACAACCAACTTGCTAACCGCCTTTTTAGCCTCTTGGGTCATAGGCTTATTTGGTGATGCGCTGCAACAAGTAGTGGCTCTGGCTATATTAATGCCAGTTGTCGCCAGCATGGGCGGTATTGCTGGTAGCCAAACTTTGGCAGTGGCGCTACGGGGGATTGCACTTAACCACTTAAAACGCAGCAACTTAAAGCTACTACTCGATAAAGAACTTAAAATTGCCGCCTTCAATGGTGTGTTGCTGGGCGCATTAATTGGGGTGGTGGTGAGCTTTTGGTTTAACTCGGTACCGCTCGGTGGCATTATTTTTGTCGCCATAGTGTTTAACAGCTTGGCTGCGGCCTCGTCGGGCACAGTGATCCCCTTTGTACTTAAGCAGATGAAGATAGATCCTGCCGTTGCGGGCTCGGTGATCTTAACCACAGTAACTGATGTGGTCGGGTTCTTTATCTTCTTAGGCTTAGGCAGCTTATTACTGTTACCTTAACCGTCGAGACTTTGCCGTGGGTGAGGCGTATTGCCCGTGGCAAAGCATCATCGACCAAGCAGAGCTTAATTAAAAAGATATTAAGTAAAATTGAATCTTAAAATAAAGCTTATTGAATTTATTAGAGCCTAAGTGCTGGTTATACTGCGATAATCACACTAGAACTCGATCACCTTGTAGATGAAATCTTTGTTTAGCCAACTCCTTGACCAGCCTTCACGGCTAATTTTTATACTGTGCGCCCTGCTTTGTTTAACTCCGGTTATCTCTTCACCTATCGCCTTAGTGCTGGGCTTTACATTAGCGAGTCTTGGCTTAGTCCCATCCCAATGGGATATCGGCGCACTGACCAAAAAGCTGCTGGCTTATTCCATCATCGGCTTGGGTTTTGGCATTGAGCTTGAAACGGCGATCAGTGTCAGCCTCGACAACCTCGGCTTAATCCTAGGTTCGATTATATTCACCTTAATCTTGGGCACCCTGCTCACTCGATTACTCAAGCTAGACCACAAGCTCGGCCATATGATTGCTGCCGGCACCGCCATCTGTGGTGGTAGCGCCATTGCCGCAGTGTCTCCGGCCATTAAAGCCGACAGCCAGCAAACCGCTCTGGCGCTAGCCACCGTATTTGTACTTAACTCGGTGGCGCTGTTTCTGTTCCCAGCCTTAGGCCACCTATTGGAGATGAGCCAATATCACTTTGGTGTATGGAGCGCTATCGCCATTCATGACACCTCCTCTGTGGTCGGTGCGGCTTCTGCCTATGGTGATGAAGCCTTAGTCACCGCCACCACCATTAAGCTGGCACGCGCCCTGTGGATAGTACCACTGGCATTAATTAGCGCCATGGTATTTGGCGGTAACAAGCGCAGGGTATCTGTGCCGCTATTTATTGTGTTTTATTGTGTTGCCATCGCTATCGCCCATTATCTCCCCCAAGGGCAGGTGGCTTATGAGGCCATCTTCATGTTGTCAAAGCGGGTGCTGGTTTTGTGTCTGTTTTTGATAGGCGCAGGGATCACCCTTCGTAAGATGCGTCAAGCGGGTGCCAAGCCGATGATATTAGGTTTACTGCTTTGGGTCGCAATTGGGGTCGGTTCGTTACTGTATATCATTCACTTTAGTTGAGCCGTTGATTCGCCACACTAAGGCTAAAATAACCACCAACGCTCCAATATCAATAAGGGCGCGAGTCAGGCCACTGGTGAGTACTGAGGCCATCACGAAGACGCCACAACAGATGATGAGCAGCCACTTTTCCATCTTGCCTCCGCTGGGCGTTATGTTGAAGTGGCCATTATTTATCGGTATCTAACATTCGCCAAATATCGATTATTACTAACAAATAGCTGGATAAGCTAACCAGCCACACTGCCGGCGATATCCAGTGGCCTTAACACAAGAGGTTACTGACGTAATCGCGCTAAGAGACGGGTTAATAGAAGGGCGTCGGGTCGACACCTAAGCTGCTGGGCGAGAGCCCACGTTCGATATGCACATCCTGTTTTAATAGATCCACCATCACCACATCTATGTAGTGTTTATGGGTGTTGGAATAGAAACACTTAAGCACGGGATGCAGGGCATCGCGGTCTTTCGCATCCCATACTATTCCCACGCGACCATCAGACAGTTGCACCAAAGAGCCTACTGGGTAAATACCGATACAGCGAATAAACTCATACACTAATGCCTCGTCTAAATGAAACGGGGTTAAGCTGAGTAGGATCTTAAACGCCGCGGCCGGACTCATCGCCTCTTTATAGCAACGGGTGGCGGTAAGCGCATCGAAAATGTCGATAATACAGCTCATGCGGCCATGCAGGCTTATCTGCTCGCCAGCAATACCATTGGGGTAACCTTTACCATCGAGCTTTTCATGGTGCATTAAACAAACATCACGACTGATTTGTGACAAGCCTTGCGTTTCTGCCAGTATCTCTTGGGCAAATACCTGATGTAGTTTCATATGCTCAAACTCTTCAGGCGTGAGTCTTCCTGGCTTGTGGAGAATCTTGTTGTCGACCTTCACCTTGCCAATATCATGCAAGATCCCGCCCACGGCCAACTGTTTAAGCACATCGCGTTCAAGGGCCAAATACTTACCAAAGGTCACTAATAAAAAGGCCACATTGATAGAGTGTTCCAGCAAATAAGCATCTTTAGAGCGCAGCGCTGAAATACATTTAAAGGCATCGGCATCCAACATGACTGACTCAATCATGTTCTCTGCTAAATCTTCAAACGGCTCAACGGTAACCGCCTTGCCTTCAAAGGTTTCAGACAAGACTTTCTGCACCAGATCTTTCGCCTCGGCCATCAAGCGTTTAGCTTTCTCTTGCGACTGCTCACGACTGACTTTTTTAACGACAGGTGGAGAGGGGGTCTGTGTGGGTTCTACTGTATGAGGTGTTAAGCCACAGCTGGGGTCTGAACGATTGGCGTCGACCCACACATATTTGATGTTGTTTTTATTTAACTGATTGATAGCCTCTGTGCTTTTAATCTGCCCGGGATGGGCGATATTCACTAGATCTTGCCGCTCTATTGCCGTGACGTACATGCCAATAGACAAGCGCCGCACCGCAATTTTGATTATGTCCGCTTTATTGACCACTCATTCACCATTTGCACCAAGCCATACGGCGAGCTATCCAATCACTGTTCAGTCTAGTACGAATCATGCCTAACGAGGACAAATTCACAACATAAAGCTCTTAACGGCGATGGTATGCTGAGTTAAGTTAAATCTCCACAAGTTTTTTTGCATAATGTATTTGGTACAGCTGCCATATGAGTCACGCTGCAAATTTAGCACTACCGAGGCTTACGATCGATCCGATTAAAGCCTCATAGACTCATACAGGCCGCACGCTTAGCGCGGTGCACTCAATCGCGCCCACTAACCAACGACGGCGAGCACAGTTGACGCAAGAGCGCAGCTGATCATCGACCTGTTCATCTTCATCGTCGGCGATAAAGTGCTGGCACTGTGCCGCAATATGGCGAGCCGCTTGATAATTATCCCCCTCAACCGCTAGCTGCCAACGCCCCTGATGCAGACTAAAATACTGTGTCATAGCGGCTCCATTAATAATGCTTCAGTTGCTGTTTTAGCGCGTTGCGCCAAACACCCTCTTGCTGATACACCAACAGGCAAACTTGATGTTCGCGGTACACGGCCTTCACCTTACCTGACAGTTGCAACGGCGTTTTAAAACACAGTGGCTCACCGCTGTCGGTTAGCACACAATCGACGCCTGTTTGCTCAATCGCCTCGGCAACCGACAGTTCCACCATACCAGCCTCCAGTCCCGGGAGCTTAAATTGCCCCTTGATCCGGCCATCATTACCTTGTAACCGCAGCCCTAAGCCTGCCATGGCACCAATTACACCTTGGCCTGTGCCGCCATGCTCACTTAAGTGAATGCTCTGCGAATGCGCCAACGCATAAGCCTCGGCCTTGGTTTTCACCTCTTTCTTAGCCGCCAGGCCAAAGTCGATTAAGGCTTGATGATCGCAAGCCGCCTGAAGATCCAGCAAGGCGATACCAGGATCAGACGCTGGCGCACATTCTTGCTGTAAGTGTTTAACGGCTATCTCTAGGATCTGAGTCTGACACAGAGGCGTTCGCACTTGAAAACACATGGCACTATTGTGTGAGGTATAGGGAATATCTGGATGGACAAATAACTGATGGCGAGTCACAAACGCGCAACGGCTAGGCTGTCCTGCCGATAATTTGAAGGCAATTTCTTCGGCGATCTCTCCTGTGCCTTTAGTGCCAATATCATCGGTATCATCGATACAGACCAACCAAGACGCTAACCCCTGTTGACGTTCCATACTTACAGCTCCTCACGGTCTAACAGATCATGACTTCTCAAACGTTGCAATACTGGGGGCACCAATAACGCCGCCAGTATTGCAAAAAAACTACCAAACACTAAACTTTTACCCAGTTGCAATAACACCACCTCAAAGCTCAGTCCCACTAAAACATCCTCAATCGTCCCCTTACTGGCCCATGCAACTGTCCCTACCAAGGCTAAGATAATGCAGCGCCATCTAAGCGCCAGCACGGTCGGCAACACCAGTAGACACAGATCCATGGCGGCGGCCGGCAAGGCAAATTTAAGCACGATAAATGGCCCTCCTTTACCGACGCTCAACATCATCGCCATTAAGCCTGCCAAGACACCACACACAGTGATCGCCCCTTTTTTACCGACGGCGCCATAACAGATCAGGTAAAAAAAAGTCATCAAAAACATCGAGTGTCCGGTCAAGCCTAACTTGAGTCGCAGCATCCCCTTCAAGGCCACCAAGAGCGTGGCGCAAAAACCGATAAAAAGGGCATCGTGCAGCGTGAAACCTTTATTTTGCATGTAATTTAATCTCATTAATCAGGCCAATGGGTCGGCTTATGGTGGACACCAAAGCGACGCAATTTAGCGGCTAAGGCCATCTGTTTAGACAGCTTTAGCAGTTGAATTAATAACGGGTAGAGCACGCAATAAATCAACTCGCCCCAATGTTTTGGTCGACACAAGGCTTTGGGCGTAATGTTCGCACCACGCATCACCTGCATCTGATAAGTATCTTTCACCTCCAAGCCAATTCGTGGCAGTAAACTGAAACAGGCTGCCATCACGAAGGCCCATTTATGCGGCATACACCAACTCAACACCTCGCCAATACGTTGGGGAGCGCAAGTTATAGATAACCACCAGCCGGGAATGATCGCCAGTAATATGCGTATCACCGCCAGCATTGCCTCATCTATCCGCTCGCCACCATGCAGTAACAAATAAAGCGCACAGGTGATCGCCAGCTGAGTCGTAAACAGCAGGAATAATCCTTTAACACCGCCACCCAAATAACGCCCTTGGAGTAACAGCACGCCATTAAACAGTGCGATAAAGGGTAGGTATTGATTGGGTACAAAAAAAGCACAGCTCGAAAGACACAGGCTTAACAAGATACACAAGGCGCACAACTTAGGGTTTTTAACGATAAAGTGCTGTGCCGTGTGGCTGTCTGCCGACACCAAATGACGTTGCTTCTTCCCCTGCTTAACCCACACGAGAATAGGCCTCATTCTGAGTCAGTCCATCACCCGCGAAACATTGCATGCGCTTATCGCTAATGTGCCACACCTGATCGATAGGCAATAAATCCAACGGTCGATGGCTAGCCAACACTATGGCGCAGCCCTGCTCACTCAGGGTTAAAATTAACTTGGCCACCTGACAGAAAAAACCGCTATCGAGCCCTGCAAAAGGATCGTCCAACAGCAAAATTTGTGGCTGCAAACAAGCCAATGATGCAAGCGCGACTAAATGCTGCTGCCCATAAGAGAGTTGGTGAGGCGATTGAGAAGCCAGCGCCGACAAGCCTAATCTGGCGAGCATTTTCGGTGCACGTTCAAGCGGCAACCCATAACGTTTTAAACTAAATTGCATCTCTTCGATGACACTTGACTCAAATAACTGCCGGCTCGGACGTTGATGTAATAGTGCCAGTTGATGCCCATACACGCCTAACTTAGGACGCTGATTTAGAACTGAAATACCGAGATTACCCACATCGGCCTGAATACCGGCTAAACATTTAAGTAAGGTACTTTTGCCTGTGCCATTGTCACCCGTTAAGGCCACGATTTCACCAGCATACAAACGCAGAGCGGCACTTTCAAACAATAACGGCTGACCGCTAAAACCCACCTTAAAAGGCTCAGCATGGATAACCGGAGCCTCCATCGCAGACGCATTAAGCTTCGTCCGCCCGCCAGTAATACCAAGCAGCGCAGGCTCAAGCTCGGCATCATTCTCCTGATAAGGATGTAATTGCCCTGCATCAAGTAGCCACCTGTGGGTCACGCAACTCGAAAAGGCACGCTTATGATGCTCAACAATCACAATTGCCATACCGGACTGTTGCAGCTGCGCGAGTAAGACGGTGAGTTCCTGTACCCCTTGATTATCGAGCTGCGCCCACGGCTCATCGAGCAGCAATATATCGGGTTGCAGTACCAACTGCGCCGCAATCATCAGACGGTATCTTTGTCCTAACGACAGGGTTTCGATGGGGGTTTCTAAGCTAATAAACAGCCCGACTTTACGCAGAGCTTGGCTCACTTGGGCGTGCATATTTGTGGCGGCCACCCCTAAGTTTTCCAATGCAAATGCCACCTCGGCACCTAAGGTTTGTCGCAGCAATTGCACATTAGGATCTTGCATCACAACACCTAAGCATAGCTGCGGCGCGCAATGACGTTCGCCCGCAAAGGGGCGCTCCATAACGCCTAAGATCAGTTTTAACAGGGTCGACTTACCTGAGCCGGTATGACCGTGGATCATCTGGCAATCACCTGCATTGAGAGTAAAATCAAGATCGTCAAACAGCGGCTTAGCCGCTGTTTGATAATGAAAACTGACTTGTCGCAATTGAAGTAACTGCATCAGAGCAATTTAATCTATATCTGCCAGTTGATGCCCAAGAACACCTGTCTACCCGCTTGAGGTAAGCCCTCGCTCTGGTAGTAGTGTTCATCAAGCAAGTTGCTGGCGCGCAGATACACAGATAACTTATCCCCCATGATGGGCTGAATTAAGTTGAGATCGACTAAGGTATAATCGGCTAAGTCTTGCTCAAGCAACACTTTCTGCCCCGCAACCTTTTGTTTCTGTTGGAACACCTGCCCCATGATGTGCTCAATATTAACATTGATACGCATAGCAAAAGGCAGTTCGTAATCGGCTTGTAGTCTTAACTGGTGGCGCGGACGATACTCTAAGGTTTCTAGCCCAGGTGCCGCATCCTTATCTTCACTATCGAGGAAGCTATAAGCCAATGTCACAGCAAGCTTATCGATACTTTGGTTACGCAGCGACACATCGACGCCTGTGAACTGGTAGCGCCCCATGTTTTGGTAAACGCCATCCTTACCTTTAGCAATATAGTTCTCGGCATCGGTGTAGAAGCCCGCAATATTTAAGTCGGTGTTATAACCCAAACCTTGATCGAGACTCAGCTCAATATGCTCAGAGGTTTCCGCTTGCAACGCCTCATTACCCGAAGATAAGGAATACAGATTACGCATCGATGGGAAGCGTATTTTACGTGCAATCCCCAAGTTCACCCGTGTCGCATCTAATACTTGCCAATAACCAGCCACCTGCGCCGAATAATCGGTTTCGTCGTCTTGCACGCGATCTTGTTGATGCAATGCCGCACCAACTGTTGCGCCAAGGTGATCTTGTTGATATTGATACTCGAGCGCCGCGGTGTACATCCATGAAGCATCGTCAAAAGTCTCACCCGAGCCGCCTGAGCCGTTACCGCCGCCTGTGCCTGAGCCGTTACCGCCGCCTGTACCTGAGCCGCTACCGCCGCCCGTACCTGAGCCGCTACCGCCACCTGTGCCTGAGCCGTTACCGCCGCCTGTGCCTGAGCCGTTACCGCCGCCTGTNCCTGAGCCGCTACCGCCGCCTGTACCTGAGCCGTTACCGCCGCCTGTACCTGAGCCGCTACCGCCGCCTGTACCTGAGCCGCTACCGCCGCCTGTACCTGAGCCGCTGGTATCGAAGCTTTCGCTGCTCGACTCCCAACTTTGGCGCTCGGCTAACATGGAGCCCGTCAACAGCTGGCCATCATTAAAATCGGCAATAAACTGTAGGTTAGCGCCACTCACCGTAGAGCGGCCATCTAAGCGTTGTTCGACTAAATGATAGCTGTCATCGGCGTAGCGATTTTCTAACACGTCCGATTGATTTTGATAAACAAAGCCACGTAGGGTATATCTATCATTAAATTGATGTGCCATGCCCAATTGAACGGTATGCGCCTCGTAATCATCGACCCGCTCAAATTTAGGATTACGACTCGTAGAACCATCCACCGCAGGCTTGCCCCAGTCACCATCACTCAAATTAACGTTCGCCATCAGCTCGGTACGATCCGATAACCAATAGGTGCCTTGAGCGAACAGGTTATTAACCGTTTTATCTGAGTTTAAACGCGTATCACCGTGTTGCAATGCCGTATCAGGTTGATCGCCAGACACAGGCCAACCATCAGTTTGTTGTCTCGATAACGAAACCAACCCTTGCCACTGCGCCCCTGAACCTGCCATGGTTACATCGCCAGCAAAAGTATCATTGTCGGCCCCCTCGAGGTGTCCCGACAGTAAAGGCGCATTATCGCCCTCTTTAGTACGAATGTTGATCACGCCGCCCGCCCCACCTGGGCCGTATAGCACTGAAGTTGGACCTACCGATACCGTCACCGAGGCGATTTGACTCGCGGGGATCACGCTGGGGTCAAATTGACCATCTTCGGCGCCATTAGCGGGTACCCCATTAATAAGGTAAATAACATGACGCGATTTAAAACCACGAATATCGACACGAGGAGTGCCTTGACCACCGACACGCACAAAAACACCCGGTGCATTTTTAAGCACTTGTTCGAGACTCTGTACGCCTAATGCTTGGATTTCATCGGCGGTAATACGCCATGTGGTCGTGCTCTGTTGCTGCGCCGTTGGCTTTTCACCCGTCACTACAATCACGTCCGACACATCTAAAATAGGAGCTCTGTTTACAGCATCGGCCAACACCATGGGGCTCGTTCCGACGGCAAGAGCAATCAATGACAATTTGATTATTTTTTGATTTTTATACATTTTTTAATTAATACTCTGGGTAAACCAATAGTGCTATTGTTCAATCTAACGCCAGTAGTCTCAAGCATTCAAAAAACAAAAACCAACCTAGATCGACTAATTCGTGCTTTGTCTGCACTTTAGCCATTCACCAAGGGACATTTTGTCCAATGTAAAACCGACTTAAGACAAAAGTACGCAATGTTTTGTCATCATTTAAAGTCGCATGGTAATACATAATATTTGGACAAGTTCACAGCTTAACCCCCTGTAACTTGACAGTCTTTTACCGGCACATTAGGTTGTGGGAAAGATTCTTATTAGCAATACACAATAAGTTTCTGCATTGCATATTTGGCGCTACTGTTGCCATCAAACAAAGATACTTTTCGACAAAGCTGGAGTATTTATTGAGCGTTTTCTCGCTATCCCAAGCTATAGCATCCTTAACTAGCACACTTAAGCAACTCGAGATCCATCAGTATGGTGAGCCGATTATTCAGCTCTCTGTGCCTGTGGCTCCCTTACCCTCTATTGCATGGTTAGCAAGCCAGTCTTGTTACCCCAAGGTGTATTGGCGCGGGCGTGACACCCAAGAAGAGGTCGCGGCCGTTGGATCATGCAAAGACTTTGCGTTTGAAGATGCTGTCGATGACAACCAGCTGTGCGCCGCATATCAGCAGCAACGTGCCCTGTCGAGTAATCCAGAGATCCGCTACTATGGCGGCGTGGCGTTCGACCGCAATACCGATTGCTGGCCAGAATATGGCCGGGCGCACTTTATCTTGCCTCGTATCGAATTACGTCGCAGCGGTAATAACTACAGCCTATTGATTAATCTCAATATAGAGATCAATGACATCGAATGTGAGCGCCAGATAGCGCTCGATGCACTGCAGCAATTATCACCACCAATGCCCTTGTCGGCGCCCAATAAAATTCACCTGCTCAGTCGCAGCGATCGCCCTAATCAGCGCCGCTGGCGTGAACTGGTTAATCAGGTCACCCAAGATAAATTTATTCAAGACACCCCAAAAGTAGTGCTATCACGACTTACTCAACTGGAAGTGAACGAAAAGGTTGACCCATGGATGTTGCTCGCCAGCTGGCAAGGACGCAATCAAAACAGTTTTCAATTTGGTTTTCAATTTAGCCCTGACAGCGCCTATATCTCTTGCACGCCTGAACGTTTATACCGCCGACGTCAACGCGAGTTGTTTACCGAAGCCTTAGCCGGTACTACTACTCGTGGCCTCAATGAAGAGGAAGATGCACAACTTGCTAAAGCGCTACTCGATGACAGTAAAAACAGCCATGAAAACCAACTGGTGCGCCAGCATATTGTCGATGCACTTACCCCATTGAGTAACTATGTCGGCGCCGATGAGCTCGCTAAGGTATTTAAACTTAGCCATATTCAACATCTGCACCGGGCTATCAGAGCCGAGCTCAAACCAGGGGTGAACGATTTTCAGATTTTATTGGCCCTGCATCCCACCCCAGCCGTTGGCGGTTTACCCAGAGACTCGGCAATTAATTTTATTCGCCAGCGTGAGGGCTACACACGCGGTTGGTATGCTGGTGCCTGTGGATACTTCAACAAGTATGAGAGTGAATTTGCCGTGGCCATTCGCAGCGCACTGATTGAACCGGGCAGAATCAATCTTTTTGCTGGAGCTGGTATTGTGGCAGGCTCCGAAGCCGACGCAGAATGGGGCGAACTCGAAAATAAATTGGCGACGATACTTTCGATACTCACCGAAGTGTAAAAATCGCTGACACAAAGTGCACTTAATGCTGATTTTTGCCTAGTAAAATAGACAGATTTCCCCTCCAACGGACGCAGATTATCTGGCTTAATGCAGATAAAAGCGTCAATTGTGCTTGCTCATTGGAGCTAATTCTCTATAATTTGCCGCCCAAATCGATAGACTTCATTGCAGCTGACCACTCTTTGGTAACTTAAGGCTTAAGTAAGAGTCGGTAGAGTGCGTGAGCAAGGTGTCGTCATAAGCGATAAGCTTAAGGCGATACACAATGAATAATTTTTACTATAGCGGGTTCCCTCACCCCGCATTAACCACTAAAAAGGCCACAAGATGTTAATGCTATCTCGCACGCAACTGCAGCGTGCTCTATTACTGTTAGTCAGTTTTCATATTCTGATCATTTCAGCCAGTAACTACTTAGTTCAACTTCCTTTTCAACTATTTGGCTTTCACACCACTTGGGGTGCGTTTAGCTTTCCGTTTGTGTATCTTGCGACCGATTTAACTGTGCGGATTTTCGGTCAGCAGCATGCACGTCAAATCATCCTTAAAGCCATGTTACCGGCATTAGCTATCTCCTATTTTATTGGAGTATTGTTTCATCAAGGTAGCTTTCAAGGAGCGCAGTCGTTAGCCGAATTCAATAGCTTTGTCTTTCGTATCGCCTTTGCCAGCTTTGCCGCTTATTTGGTGGGACAGCTTATGGATATTACCGTATTTGCCAAACTCAGAAGCTCAAAATCATGGTGGATGGCACCAGCGGCATCCACTGTTATAGGTAATCTCATTGATACTTTAGTGTTTTTTAGTGTGGCTTTTTATGCCTCTAGCGATACTTTCATGGCTAGCCACTGGCCAGAAATTGCGACCGTAGATTACGGCTTTAAATTGATAGTCAGTTTAGGCCTGTTCCTGCCAGCCTACGGCGTACTGCTTAAGGTATTGCAAGATCGGATTTTGGCCTCAAAACCACACAACAAACTGGCCTGACCAGTTATTTTGGGCTATTATCGCGGCACTTTTTTAATCAATTCCAAGTGCCGCTTTGGTGGCATTGTTGTCTGGAGAGCTTAAGATGTACACCACGACGATTGCCCGTCATAGCGAACTAACCGATGACTTATTGCAAAGCCTAATCACCCTAGCGCGGCAAGTCCCCGAATTTGATGGTCGTTATACCATTGAAGATTATCGCAGCCGCTTAACCAATAAACCTATGTTGGTACAGCTGGTGAGTGTTGAGGGCGAATTGGCGGGCTTTAAAATAGGTTACAGCGAACAACCAGGCCAGTTTTATAGCTGGCTGGGTGCCGTAATGCCCGAATTTAGACAACTGGGACTGGCCAAAACCTTACTGGCCGATCAAGAGGCTTGGGCAAAAGCACAAGGATTTGATCTCATCGCCGTTAACACCTACAACCAGTTTACGAGCATGCTACAGATGCTGATTAAGCAAGGTTATAAAGTGGTTGGTCTGCAAACAGACAAGGAACAAGTGGATAATAATAAATTGTTTTTAAACAAGTTATTAAATTAAACACAATAAGATTGTTCTTTACACGTAAATAACTTGCCAATCTAAATGATAATGACTATCATTTGCATGCGTTCCAAAACTCAGTTTAATTAGCACTTCATCTCTGCTTAATGATTGAGTTATATGCTTCACATTGCTCACGTACTTTTTCGCCGGAATATTCTTATTCCGGCTTTTTTTTGCCTGCAATGAGGCCCCTCAATATCTCACTTAAGCGATAAGCCTTATCGGCCTTTATCTTTAAGTCATAAAAACGGCAGCCCTTGGGCTGCCGTTTTTGGTATCGATAGAATTTAAGATCTGTTTTTATTATTAATATTGCTGGAAAAATGTAACCCGCCATAAGGAGGGTTTAATTGATCATCTTTAGCCTTATGGTACAAGCCAATGGTAAAGATGGTTCCCTTACCTAAGATTGAACTGACCTCGATGGTGCCACCGATCCGCTTAATAATACCGTAACTGAGCGACAACCCTAAGCCGGTGCCATCTTTACGTGTGGTATAGAAGGGATCAAAAATCCGTCCGAGCTGCTCCTCGGGGATCCCTTTACCCTCATCTTCAATCTCAATTTTAACCCCTATAGGCTCACCCCGTTGCAACCAGTCATAGGTGCGGATCTTGATACGGCCACGACCGTCCATCGCATGGGCGGCGTTAACCACCATGTTGATCAATACCTGCAGCAACTGAGGTCGATTCACCTCAATGGGATAGCTAGCGTTAAGCTCTTGGATCAACACCACCTCCTGCTGCTGCACCGAATGACGCACCAAAATCAACATCTCTTCGATAATGGGCGTCAGCTGATGCATCTCCAGTGGCGCGTTAAATTCACCGGGACGACTGTACTGCAACAGGCTACGAATAATGGTGCTGATGCGCCCAACCTGTTGGATCACTATCTCAATCTCTTCTTCAACATCTGCCGCCTGATCGCCCAGTTCATACTTAAGCAACTCCATATTGCCTAAGATCACCGCTGTCGGATTATTAATCTCATGGGCAATACCGGCAGTCAGCTCACCGAGCGCGGTTAACTTCTCATTGGTTACCAATTGTTGGCGCGTTTCGTTTAACAGAACCACGTTACGTTGTAGCTCTTCGGTTTTTTCTTGCAGGCTGCGGGTGCGCTCTTCGACTTTAACTTCTAACTGCTCGGCCGCCGCTTGAATTTGATTATTACGCCGCTGTAGCAGATCGAGCATGCGATCAAATTGCTCTGCCAAATTCGACAGCTCATTATCTTGCTCCAGCCCGAGTGAACCGATACGTAAATTACGCCCAGACTGCACCGCTTTGACCACGTGATGGATCCGCTCTATCGGCAGTAATAAGCTATAGGCGCCGCGGTATACCAGCAAACCTGACACCAGTAATACCAACATTAAGATGGTGCCTAGCTCGATAATGTTAAGCAGGTAATTATGAATAAAGGGCGACTCAGAAAATCCGGTGTAGATCATGCCGATACGTTTGCCACGAATATCGGTCAGCGGCGCATAAGCCGAAATAAACCAGTCGTTATAAACAAAGGCTCTGTCGACCCAGAGCTGGCCATTAACCAAGACTTTTTGGCGCACCTCTTCAGACACCAAGCTACCGAGTGCGCGCCCCTGTTTCTCACTGTTTTGCGGCGAAAAATGCAATGGCACATTGGTGCTGATGCGAGTGTTATCTAAAAAAATCGTCACGGTACCGATAGAGCGCTCTGGCAGCGTGCCTTTGTCGTACACCAAATCACGAATATGGTCGACAATACGCATATCTTGGTTAAGTAAAATACCGCCATCGAGATACCAGCCAACGGTGCCATCGCCACCAACAATGGGTAACAAGCTACGACTGAGCATCCCGCGCTTTTCCACCACCTTACTGGGTTTTTGTGAGCGTGGCGTATCAACGAGCGGGATCACTGCTGCCGCCTCAAGCTGTTCGCCCAAGCGCGCTAAGCGCTGAGGCTGAAGGACCATGAGCCCAGAAATGGCTTCAGCATTATTGGTTTTGGGTAACATCATCCGCAAGTCAGGATCGGCCGCGGCCTCAGCAACGCTAATAAGCCGCAAAAAATCGAGATGCAACGCTGCCTTTTGTTGCCCCAACAAGGCGCTAATCTCATCAGCCACCATGGGAGATTTTGATTCGAGTTGACGGAAGGCGTTTTGAAACTCCCACGACACCATCACCTGTTTGAGCTGTTCTTCTTGTTTAGCCTGCACCGCTACCAAGGTATTGCGCGCCACGGTTAGGTCGGCTTTGACCTTCATAAACAGCTGCTTACCTGTATAGCTAATGTTCCAATAAATGGTAATAAACACCAGACTGACCAAGGTCAATAAAATCGGCAGCAAGGTTAACACTAAAATGCGGTAGCGTACTTTGGCTTGCAGTTGTTGCCAGTTAACACCAAACAGTCGAGGAAAAAACGCCACGTTAGCTCTCCGCCTCACTCTGTTCTGGCTCAAACCACTCTTTATATTTGCGATCTAAAGTTTTTCTTGAGACGCCTAAATCGCGGGCGGCGGCCGATTTATTGCCTTGATGTAGATCCACCACCGATGTAACGTGATGTTTTTCTACTTCTTTTAAGCTCCAGCTCAGCGGATAACCCGCCTCGTTTAACATTTCAGACTTAGGTTGCTGCTTCCAATATTCTGCCGGTGGCTTACCCAGTAAAATACAACGCTCAATCATGTTACGCAGCTCACGAATGTTTCCTGGCCACTCATGCTGCTGTAATTTCAGCATATCCTCATGGCTCCACACCACCTCTTTTACCCCAAGCTCGGCGGCCAGCTGACGAGTAAAATGGTGTGTCAACTCGACCACATCTTCGGGGCGCGAACGTAATGGGGGGATAACGATATCGAGCACATTGAGGCGATAAAATAGATCACGCCTAAAATTGCCAGCCTCAACCTCGTCGGCGAGTTTTCGGTTGGTCGCCGCCAGCACTCGCACATCAATCTTAATCTCTTTTTCACTGCCTACCGGACGGATCGTACGCTGTTCGAGCACCCGCAATAACGCGGTCTGCATTTTCAGCGGCATCTCGCCTATCTCATCTAAGAAGATGGTGCCGCCAGAGGCAAAACTAAACAGCCCTTCACGGTTGCCTTTAGCCCCGGTAAATGAGCCTGCAGCGTGGCCAAATAGTTCGCTCTCGAGCAGTTCAGGGGCGATAGCACCACAGTTAACGGGCACAAACGGCCCTTGACGACCACTTAAGAGGTGTAGCTGTCTGGCCACCAGCTCTTTACCTGTACCCGACTCACCTTCAATTAAGATCACCGCATTGGTCGGCGCAACGCGCTCAATCACATGCTTCACCTCCATCATGGCATCACTGCTGCCAATAATGGTTGATGACTGACCGATAGAGACTTCGCGGCGCAGCATCAGGTTTTCACGCTTGAGCAAGCGACGCTCGATACAGCGATCTACCGCCTTCATCATCTGCTCCAGATGAAACGGCTTCATAATAAAATCGGAGGCGCCAGCGCGCAGTGCCTTTATCGCCACATCCATATCGGCGTAGCCTGTCATAAAGATAATGTCAGAGCGACGCTCATTATCGTTTAAGGCTTCATCCCATTCGATCCCCGAACGTCCAGGCAAACGGATATCAACAATTAATAGATCAAAATGACAACGACTGCGTAATTGCTCCGCATCTTCAACACTGCCCGCGGTCTCTACTAAGGCAAATTTCTTCGACAGGGCTTTTTTTAAAAAACTGCGCATTCCAGGCTCATCGTCAACGATTAGCACAGATACGGCAGACGGTAACGGTTTCATCTCTTTATTTGGTTGGCTCATATTGTCTTCTTTTGGACATTTTGACACACATTAAATGGATTCTAGCACCAAAGGCCAGCAAATTGGTCACCATGAACCAGGGTTATATGACTTTGGGACATTATGTCTGGTAGAATTTTATCGACCTTGGGATCTGTCTCACACTTTATGGCGAGGTTGCGACAAATTTAATTCAAATTAGGTATTGGCACCTTTTTTGCTGACGAATCACTGTTCTGTAAACAAATACATGTGAAAGCGGCAAGTCACATCTTATTACTATGCCAAGGAGTACTAATGTTAAACCTAAAATCAATCTTCAGTCTGGCCATCATCGCCAGTGCCTTAACCATTTCGCCACTACAAGCACAAGAAGTGATTAAACTGGCGACCACTACCAGCACCGAAAACTCAGGCCTGTTAAAAAACTTGCTGCCAAAATTTGAGGCTGAATCAGGCTATAAAGTACAGGTTATCGCCACGGGTACAGGTAAAGCATTAAAACTAGCCCGCCAAGGTGATGTTGATGTCGTGATGACCCACGCCCCTGCTGCCGAAGCTAAATTTGTTGAAGAAGGCTATGGCATTATGCCTCGTGGCATAATGGAAAACGATTTTGTGATCTTGGGCCCTAAAAATGACCCTGCAAAGATCCGCAGCAGTAAGACAGCAGCTGAAGCCTTTGCTAAAATAGCCGAGTCTGGTGCAACGTTCGTGTCTCGTGGTGATAACTCTGGCACCAACATGAAAGAGCTTATCGTATGGAAAGCCGCAAACGTTGAGCCTAACTTCAGTGGTTATCGCTCAGTTGGTCAAGGCATGGGTAAAACCTTGCTTATGGCTAATGAACTTCAGGCGTACACCTTATCTGACCGCGGCACTTACGTCGCCTATAAGGCCAAGCTTGACCTAGCGATTGATTATGATGGCGGCGCTGCATTAGCCAATCCATATCAAATCGTACTGATTAATCCGGCAAAATACCCCGATCTTAATCACCAAGGTGCTAAGGCATTAAGTGATTGGTTAATCAGCGAAGAAGCACAAAATATGATTAACAGCTACACCGTAAACGGTGAGCAACTATTTAAGGCAACATATAGCGAATGAGTGAAGGCTGGTTAGCCCTTATACAGCAGGCATTAAGCCTGCTGTTTTCATTGGATCCTGATGTTTGGGCCATTGTAAGCGTCTCTTTTTCAGTTTCTTTTGCAGCACTGGCATTCACCCTGCTGCCATCACTGATCTTAGGCTTTCTGCTGGCTTTTGTGCCCTTTCCAGGCCGTTGGTTTGCCACCAATTTAATTCAAACGATTCAGTCAATTCCCACCGTCGTTATCGGTTTACTGGTGTACTTGTTGCTGACTCGCATGGGGCCACTAGGCGATCTCAGGTGGCTGTTTACCCAACCTGGGATGATCCTTGGACAGATGATGATTTGTGCTCCGGTATTAATCGCCATGAGCCAAGCCGCTTTTACCAGTGTAGATAAACGCGCATGGGAAACCTCGCGCACCTTAGGCGCCTCATGGTTACGCTCGGTATGGCAAATTTGCCGAGAATTGAAAGTGCCATTGTTAATGGCTATTGTCGCTGCATTTAGTCGCATTTTGACCGAAGTAGGTTGCTCTATGATGGTGGGCGGCAACATTGCCGGTGTGACGCGTAATATCCCCACCGCTATCGCGCTGGAAACCAGTAAAGGTGATTTCGCTCAAGCCATCGCCTTGGGACTGGTATTACTTATCCTCTCATTAGTACTCAACTTTACCCTGGGGACATTAAGAGGCAAAGCCGAGCCAAGGAGCCACTAATTATGGTAAAAGTGACGGCGAATAATATCGAAATACGTTTTGGCTCACGCCTACTATATCGCTTTGACAGCCTTAGCATCGCCCAGCAGCAAACCGTGCATCTGCAAGGTGATAATGGCTCAGGTAAAACCACCTTGATGAAACTGTTTGCCGGCTTACAAACACCAACCAGTGGCCGCATACAGGCCCATGGGTTTTCATCATCGCCTTGGTGGCGCCGCAATCCTTTACTAGGCAAAGCCGTATATTTACATCAACATCCTTACCTATTTGATGGCAGCGTTGCCTACAATCTTAACTATGTACAGCCCTTTTGCGAGCTCTCAACCCAAGAGATACGGCAACGTACAGGTAGCGCTATTGAGATGGCGCAACTGGGGCCACTCATGCAGCAGCAAGCTGCAAGCCTGTCGGGTGGCGAGCGTCAACGTTTGGCAATAGCACGCGCCTGGGTCATGCGGCCTAAATTATTGATGTTAGATGAACCCACCTCTAACATGGACATACTGTCACAACAATTAGTGCTCACTATGATAAGCGACCTAAAAACACAGGGAACGGGAATGCTGATCAGCAGTCACCAAAGCTGTTCACTCACCAGCCTGTGTGAACAAAGCTGGCAGATAGAACAGCAACAAATTATGGCTACCGATGCAGCATCGCCCATTGCGAGACTCAACCAACATAAGCGAGAATTACACTATGTCACAGCAAATTGATGCGGTGATCCTTGCCGGCGGAATGGCAAGACGCATGGGTGGTAATGATAAGGGCCTAGTTGAACTTAATGGCCAACCTATGATTAAACACGCCATTGACAGGATAAAACCTCAAGTTAAGGAGATCGTGATCAACGCAAATCGTAACCAAAATCGTTATGCTGAATTTGGTTACAAGGTATTGAGCGATGAAGACTCTGGGTATCTTGGCCCCTTGGCAGGCATGATCACCGCCCTCGGCCATACTCTAGCAGATTACCTATTAGTGGTGCCTTGCGATTGTCCTTTATTACCTAGGGATTTAGTGGCGAGAATGCTAGCGGCGATCGACGCCCAGCAGGCCGACATGGCAGTGGCCAGTGACGGTAAACGAGAACAACCCGTGGTGTTACTGATCAAACCAGAGCTGCGAAGCTCGATGAAGGCGTTTTTAGATGCTGGCGAGCGTAAAATTGATGTCTGGTACGCCCAACACAACTGCGCGGTTTGCGATTTTTCTGACCAACCCAGTGCCTTCGTCAACGTCAACACACCAGAACAAAAACAACTGTTGTCAGAGGCAATTGCCCAATCAATTTAGAGGTCTACATGAGCATAGCGTTTAATAATCCCCTGTCGATCCCCGTTCTCGGATTTTGTGCCTATAGCGGTACAGGGAAAACCACCTTGCTGAAAAAGCTGATCCCTGAACTTAATCGTCGCGGGATCCGTCTAGCGGTAATTAAGCACGCTCATCACGATTTCGACATCGATACTCCCGGTAAAGACAGTTACGAAATGCGCAAGGCCGGGGCGCGGCAGATGCTGGTGGCCTCTCACGTACGCTGGGCCTTGATGACTGAAGATTTAGTGGATGACGCCCCCGAATTACCGCACCTGCTTAAGCAGATTGAACAAGATAAGATAGATATCGTCTTGGTCGAAGGCTTTAAAAAATTAACCTTACCTAAAATTGAGCTGCACCGCGCCGCTCACGGTAAACCCTTTATCCATACCCACGACACTAACATTCAAGCGATCGCCTGTTGTGATGACACTCAGCTGCCGTCAGAACTGCAGCGACTCGATATCAATAATGTCGCACAGATCGCCGATTTTGTTATCCAATATGCAAAAAACTGGACACCGTCAACCACCCAGGTTCCGCTTCAAGCCGCGCCAGAGTGTGGCTGCGAAATGGACAGCAGCAACAGCTTATCCGTCAGACAAGGCGTGGATAATATCCTCTCTTTCGTTAAGCCCGTGACGCAAATCGAGTCTGTAGCCCTCGATGATTGCAGCAATCGGGTATTGGCCGAAGATGCCATTTCGCCGGTGGATGTACCGCAGCAGACCAACTCGGCAATGGACGGTTACGCTTTTAAATATAGCGACCCTATGTTGAGCCAATATCAGATTGTCGCCGATGTGATGGCAGGACACAGTTATCAAGGCCGCTTAAATGACGGTGAAGCTGTGCGTATTATGACTGGAGCCCCTGTACCAGAGGGCGCTGACACTGTACAGATGAAAGAGTTGGCCGATGATCAAGGTGATAAGGTAAGCTTTAGCGGTAATATCACCTTAGGGCAACACGTACGTCAAGCCGGTGAAGATATTGCCAAGGGTCGCACGGCTCTGGCCGCTGGGCACCGCCTACAAGCGGCCCATCAAGGCATGCTAGCGTCATTAGGTTTTGGCCAGCTGGCAGTGCACCGCAAACCTCGAGTCGCGGTTTTTTCTACCGGAGATGAGGTATGCCAGCCTGGTGAGCCACTAAAGCCCAATTGCATCTACGACGCTAACCGCTTCACCATTAAATCTATGCTGAAACAGCTAGGCTGTGAGGTGATAGACCTCGGGATCATTCACGATTCAGAAGCGGCCTTGGTGGAAGCGCTGCAAGGCGCGGCGCAACAGGCCGATGCCGTGATAAGCTCTGGCGGCGTGTCGGTCGGAGATGCGGACTTTATCAAATTAGCCTTAGCCAAAGTAGGCCAAATTAATTTTTGGCGTATCAATATGCGCCCAGGTCGACCACTGGCCTTTGGTCAAATTGGCGACTGCCTATTCTTTGGGTTACCCGGCAATCCGGTGGCCGTGATGGTCTCTTTCATGCAGTTTGTCCAACCTGCACTGCGCAAATTAGCCGGCGAGTCCGCATGGGCCCCCACACTGCTACCCGCCATCGCCGATTGTCAGCTTCGCAGCCGTATCGGACGCACCGAATTTAGCCGCGGCGTGTATCACTTGGGCGCCGACGGCAAGCTGCATGTCAGCAGCACGGGAGCTCAAGGCTCAGGGATGCTCAGCTCTATGGTCAAGGGCAACTGCCTTATCGTCATCGGCGAGCAGGATGAACAACTCGTCCCAGGCGACACTGTGTATATTCAGCCTTTTGCCGACCTGTTATAAGCGGTCATTATTTTAGCCGGGCCAGTGGCTATCCACCACACCACTGGCCGTTGTAGGTGAGCTTGTATGAGTTTGATTGTCGATACCTTTGGCCGCACCGTTGAATATTTACGCCTTTCAGTCACGGACAGATGTGATTTTCGCTGCGTCTACTGCATGAGCGAAGATCCCTGCTTTCTCGATAGAGAGCAGGTGCTGAGCCTCGAAGAGTTGGCGTGGATTGGCCAAGCCTTTACCGAACTTGGGGTCAAAAAAATTCGTCTCACGGGCGGCGAGCCTTTAGTGAGAAGCGATTGCGATCAATTAGTGAGCCTACTGGGTAAATTACCCGGCCTGCAAGAGCTGTCGATGACCACCAATGGCTCAAGGCTGACTAAGTTTGCCGACAAGATGCATCAATCTGGCTTAAATCGACTCAATATCAGCCTCGACACCCTTAAACCTGAGCGTTTTACTGAGCTGACGCGCAAGGGAAAACTGGATCGGGTGATCGCGGGCATCGATGCGGCTAAGGCTGCAGGCTTTAAGCGGATCAAGGTCAATGCGGTGATCCTGCGGGGCCAAAATGATGATGAGGTGCTCGACTTAATCGAGTTTTGCCGCACGCGCGAACTGGATATCGCCTTTATCGAAGAGATGCCGCTGGGCATTATCGACGAACGTAAGCAGAGCCGTCATTGCAGCAGTGACGAGGTGAAAGCCATCATAGAGCAGCGTTACCCGCTGATGCTGTCTAACAAGCGTACCGGCGGGCCGGCGCGCTATTACACCATGGCTGGCAGTGCCATTCATGTGGGCTTTATCTCACCGCACAGCAATAACTTTTGCCATGAGTGCAACCGCGTGAGGGTGACGGTTGAGGGGCGTTTACTGCTGTGTTTAGGCAATGAAAACTCGGTCGACCTCAAGGCGATAGTACGTCAATATCCTGGAGATATTAGCCGACTAAAGCAGGCGATTATCACTGCCATTAAGCTCAAACCTAAAGAGCATCATTTTGGCGGCGAGGATGATACGCAAATCCTGCGCTTTATGAATACCACCGGCGGCTAATGACCCGCTTAAGATAATGCCCTAGCGCTTTTTCGATGATAAACTCATTATCAGTATCGATAACAATTGAGTTAAAGCAACGATGGCATTATCTCGTAAAAAGTGGAATAACATCATTATCTTCGCCTCGGTGGCTATGGTGGCTATTCTCACCTTTTTAGACCGTGAGGCCCCTTCGCTCCCCGATGACGCTCAGCCGCTATTTGATAAAGCCGCGCCGTTACATCAATTGCAATATGATGATGTGTGGTTGAGCCAAGGTGGATTTTCATGGCAATGTGCGCCGCAGATCCTCAATTGCAGTCAGTGGAGCGATGCCTGGAGCACAATTTTAGTCTCACCTATCAACAAACTGATCCCGCCAGAATCGCCCCCCCATGAACTGGTGATTCAAATTACCAATATTGCTACGCCGCAGGTGTGGGTCATCTATCCCGAGGAGGGCCTGCTGAAATCGCCCGCTGGCAATTGGTATCAAATTCCTCCCAGTTTACGTGGCGCACTGGTGCCCATCATTAACGCTAGCCCAAAATAGAGAATACCATGCCTGAATTACCCGAAGTGGAAGTGACTCGCCAAGGCATTACGCCGCACCTTATCGACCAGCAGGTTACCGCACTCATTGTACGTAACCCGTCGCTGCGTTGGCCCGTGCCTGATATTGCCCAGCAAATTGTGGGGCAGACCATACGCCATATCCGTCGCCGCGCCAAATACCTGCTAATCGATACCGACGCTGGCACTACGATTGTGCACTTAGGGATGTCTGGCAGCTTAAGGATCGTATCTCGCTCGACGAAGGTTGAAAAACATGACCATATCGACTTAGTCATGGCCAGCGGCAAAATATTACGTTTTAACGACCCAAGGCGTTTCGGCGCTTGGCTATGGTGTGAGCTGCCTGAAGCTGCGCACCCTTTATTGTCTAAACTTGGCCCCGAGCCGCTACAAAGCGAATTTAATGTCGATTATTTAGCGCAAGCCTTGGCGGGTAAGAAAAAGGCGATAAAACTGTGCCTAATGGATAATCATATCGTGGTGGGGGTCGGTAATATTTATGCCAATGAAGCCCTATTTGCCGCCGGTATTCATCCGCAAACCGAAGCTGGGCGAATCGATAATGAACGCCTGACACTGCTGGTAGCTGAGGTGAAACAGATCCTCGCCAATGCCATTAAACAGGGCGGCACCACACTCAAAGATTTTACCAATGCCGAGGGTAAACCCGGTTATTTCGCCCAAAAATTGCATGTGTATGGTCGCGGGGGTGATACCTGTACCCAATGCGGTAACCTGTTAAGCGAGATTAAATTAGGCCAAAGAGCCACGGTCTTTTGTGGTTTGTGCCAGCGCCGTTAGGACGAAACACAAAAAAGGCTGACACACTGTCAGCCTTTTTATTACCACCAGCAACCTAGATTAAAAACGATACTCATAGGTGCCAAATAAAGTCGCATTGGTGTCGTTGTCGGCGCTCTCAAACTTCGACTGTGATACTGTCCCCCCGACACTCATCATGCCTTGCCAAAGGGGTAAACGATAGCTTAACTCCAGCATGAGTAGATCTTCTTTGGGCGGCTGCGGCGCCCACTCACCACCACGGTTAACACCGTCATTGTTAAGCTGAGCGTAACGTACTACCGACGTTAAACCATGACTATTGGCAAATTGACCAATCAAGCCAAGTACATAAACCTTGGCATCGCTATCATAAGTACTGCCTAATGAACGGCCGTAGTAACGTGAGCCACTTTGGTAAGTGCTATGTTCATAAAAGCAGTTAAATGCATTTTGATTTTCCCCGCAGGCGACCATGGTATCTGAATACTCAAAAAACAGCTTATATTGCTGATGGTCGAAATCGAGGCGGCTATCGACACCCAGTAGCTTGGCACAATCGGCTAAGTCCCACGGCATCGGGCCGCTAGAATCTTCGCAGGTACGCTCTAAATAGATGCCCACGGGAATATCAAACCAGGTGTCGGCATAACGAATATCGAAACCAGCCATTTGGTTGCCTGCTTTAGACTGCAACGCAGGATCGCAACTTGATTCACCATTGATACAGGTGGTATTGCCGGCAATCGTATCCCATAGGGTGGACAAACCACACTCTTGCCCCTCACCACAAAACATGGTCGTCCACGACAGGCCCATCTCGAGTTGGCGCAGCGGCCTAATGGTTCCGCGTAGATTCCATAATAAGGGGTTAGCAATCGCCCGCTCCTCTTCGAGCTCACTAATGCCGGTCGTGAAAGTCCATGGGCCAATCCATGATAACCAAGGCGTTTCAAATGCCGCGGCGTTATTACGACTGATCATCACCGAAGGGACGGGGCGAGCATTGTTTGACTTGTGCAACGCCGAGTCAAACCCAGGTCCCCACCACTGCCCTAGGGCACCGACGGTGACCATCCAGTTGCCAAACGCCATAGCAGCATAACTACCATCGAGACGAAACTCCTCTTCATCGAGTGGATCAAGAGTGGCGGTTGCGGCAAGTTTAAAGGCAAAACGCTCGCCCATATATTCATGGCTCGCCTGTAACTCAGCCTCTTCACGATAATCAGAGCCAAAGTGTTGGAACCTAGCGGCATCAGTGGCTGCCATCGCTTTGATGCTGGTGTTACCCCGGTTACCTACGGCGTTATTGTAATAAAAATTAACCCGCGTAAATGCATCCGCTAAGGCAGGACTTAACTTAGAGGGTTCGATTTTCTTCAAATCGACGCCAATCCCTGACCACATAAGCGGATAAGTATTAACCGGTACCGTTATCACCCCAGCATCGGCCAGCGCCTGAATATCGGCACGCAGGTAAATATCCGACACATCGACCCAAGGCGCACTGTGCACAACGGAGGCAAATAGCAGGCTGGTCGCAACCGCGGACGCGGCGAAATAAGCTTTGAGTTTATCGATGATCATAACGAATGATTTAATCCTTTGTTTCAAGCGCTTTGCTCACTGCGGGGTGAACAAACTGACTGACATCGCCACCATGCAATGCCACCTCTTTTACTAATGTCGATGAGATGAATGAATTCTCCTCGGCGGGGGTTAAAAACACACTTTCTAAATCACCACTTAGGCGTCGATTCATATTGGCCAGCTGAAATTCATATTCAAAATCGGATACGGCTCTCAAGCCACGCACCAAGACACTGGCACGCTGTGCTTTGGCAAAGTCGACCAATAACCCACTAAAGCCAACAACTTCGACATTATCTAAGTGAGCGGTAACTAACTTCACCAGCTCAACACGCTCTGCCAAAGTAAAACGCGGTTGCTTCGAGGGGTTCGCGGCAATACCGATAACCACATGTTTAAATAGCTTAGCGGCCCGCTCTATGAGATCGGCATGGCCATTAGTGATAGGGTCAAATGTTCCTGGGTAAATCGCTTTCGTGTGCATAATGAACTCACTTTAGCTCACACCGTAATGGCGCATAGTGTAACGATTTTATCCGCTAGAATGAACCAATCTTTTTGAGCTGCATCTCCAGCAAATGGAGACCTCACCCCGCGCTTGGTTACTACTGCTATCACTGACTTAAAATCCCGATATCCATACCAAACAGATTAAGCTAACTTAATCAATTTCCCTGAATAAACTTAGATCACGCCAGCATATCTAGTGCTTAAAACGCAGATCAAAGCCGTTATAATTGTTATACTGCTGCAAATTTTATCCTGTCTCAGGCGGTTCGAGAGTGATAATCACGAACAAGACAGGGGTTCGCTTGACGTAATAAACTGTAGTTGGTTGATTTTTATATGATAAAAAGAGTATTGCTGATAAAACACGACAAGATAGGGGACTTTGTCCTCACTTGGCCGTCTTTGTATCTACTCAAAATGGCATTACCCCAAGCCAGCATTGAAGTATTTGTATCTCCAGCAGTCAAAACCTTTGCCCAAGCGTGCCCTTATATTGACCATGTCATCGTCGATAATGGCGACGACGCCGCCATCAGCCAACAATTTGCCGAGCGCCAATATGATGCGATTTTAGTTTCATTATCTGAGTGGCGCACCTATAAGCTTATCCGCCATTTAGATGTGCCTTACAAGCTGGCTCCTAAGCACGCTTGGTTTCAGTATCTTTATCGTCATAGAGCCAATGTCACCTACCGTAAAGATGAGCCCTGCTGGCGTGGCAGCTGCATGCTTGTTGAGCACTTTTTACGTCATCACGGCTATCCTATCCCTGCATTGCCCAAACAATATTGGGATATGAGTCAACACAGACAGCAATGGCAGCAATATTATGGTCAACAAGGTAATGAGTTATTAATTTTTGCTCATGCTGGTACTGGAGGCTCTTCTGGTGCTTTAGCGCCAGCAGATTTTGCTGCCCTGCTGCGGAAGATAAATCAGCAGACTCAACGAGATTGCAAGTTTGTTCTCACCTTTAGTGGTGACGAAGAGGTGCTGGCGCAAGCAATTTATGACAACTTACGCCAAGATGATATTAAAGTGGTGCTGGCTAAGCCACTGCCCAGCTTAGCCGACTTTGCAGAGTCCATCGTCGCGGCGGATATGTTTATCGCGGGCTCAACCGGGCCCTTGCATCTAGCCGGCTTACATGACGTCCCCACAGTGGGCTTTTATGCGGGTAGACGCTCAGCACCCAAGATACGCTGGCAAACGTTAACCCAAAGCCACAAACGTTTAGCGTTTACCCCACCGGTAGGCAAACGAACCGGCCGTAATATGGCGCTGATAGATTTTGATGCCGCCGCCAACGAAATCGCGGCTTTTTTAGATACTCATTACGCGGATCAGCAATAAGCAATCGAGCTTCATCATTGCGCTTATCCTTAGATTTGCTAAAAAATTTGGAAGAATAATATGATAGTAGTGACAGGTGCAGCAGGATTTATTGGTAGTAACTTGGTCAAGGCCCTTAACGACATGGGCCGCAGCGATATTATCGCGGTAGACGATCTGACCGATGGCACAAAAATGTTCAATCTGGCCGATTGTGAAATTGCCGATTATCTCGATAAAGATGATTTTCTTGCCAAAATAACCAGTGGCATGTTCGACAACCAACTCGAAGTGATTTTTCATCAAGGCGCGTGCTCTTCTACCACAGAGTGGGATGGCAAGTTTATGATGACCAATAATTATGAGTATTCTAAGGTGTTAATGCACTTTAGTACCCAAAATAACTGCCAGTTTATTTATGCCTCATCGGCATCGGTTTATGGCGGCAGTGACAAGTTTATCGAGCAGCGTGAGTTAGAAAAACCACTTAACGTTTATGCCTATTCTAAGTTTTTATTCGACCAATATGTGAGAAGACAAAACGTTAATACCCAAGTCGCTGGCCTGCGTTACTTCAACGTTTACGGACCTCGCGAGCAACACAAGGGTGGCATGGCCAGCGTAGCTTTTCATTTTAATAATCAGATCAATGCTAACGGCATCTGTCGTCTGTTCGAAGGCATCGATGGTTACGACAATGGTGAGCAATTACGTGATTTTGTCTATGTTGAAGATGTGGTAAAAGTTAACTTGTGGTTATGGCAAAACCCCAGTATTTCAGGGGTATACAACTGCGGTACCGGCCAAGCACAGAGCTTTAATGATGTCGCCAACGCCGTTATCGACTATCACGCTAAAGGCCAAATTGAGTACATCCCCTTCCCCGATAAGTTAAAAGGCGCCTACCAGAGTTACACCCAAGCCGACTTGACTCAACTACGGGCGGCAGGCTACACAGACGCGTTTAAGACTGTTGAGCAGGCCGTGCCTGAATACCTAAACTGGCTTAAAACACAGCATTTCATTGGCCAATGATCTGCCTGTTCACCGTACCTAATTCTGCAACATGGACACAATGATGAAAAAAGCTATTTTCACTCTTGCTATTGGCGATGACAATCCGATGTATCGTGCGGCGTTACTGAGCTTTGAGCTGTATGCTAAAAAAGTCGGGGCCGATCTCATTGTATCAAAAGAGCTGCATTACCCGATCACGATTAGCGAGCCTAAACATACTGCAAGCCCTGCATGGACAGAAAAGCTCTATATTAAAGAGCTACTTAAAGAATATGATCGGGTTTTATATGTCGATGCCGACATCATCATAACCCCAGATGCTAACAATATTTTTGAGGTGTACGATGACCTCGAAACCCTGTATCTGTTTAATGAAGGTGAGTTACTCGAACGCCAACCAGTTATCGATAAAATTACCCACATCATGGGTGACCTACCCAATTGGCCTCAGGTTAATCAACGTCCTGTGTACTACAACTTAGGCTGCATGCTGATCTCAAAGCAGTGCCCTTTATTTGAAATTGCACAGTTAGATGATTTACAAAAAATATGTAATCACATTAAGTATTACGAGCAAACCTATGTTAACTATCTTATTCATAGAGATAATTTAAAGCATCAAAGCATTTCTGCCGAATTTAACAGAATGGATGTATTAGGTCTCGATGGTTACAAGCAGGCTAGCTTTATTCATTATGCTGGACGAGGATATACCAACTCATCGCTAAAGCGCGAAGTAAGGTTTATCAATGACTTCTGTGAACTGTTCGACCAGCACCTTGATAGCGAAATGCTAGCAGATCTGCAACAAGCAGGATGGCAGCTGTTTATCGATAAAGCGCATAAACGCTATAAATTGCCCAAACCAATTATCAATGCGCTAGCTAAAAGCTTCGTCACCATCTAACGAATAAGACAGATCATCATGCTGAAATACAAAGTATTTGTGATTAACTTGGCCCGCTCGCCAGAACGTATGGCTCGTATAAGCCAGCAGTTAGCAGACGCCAACGTCCCCTTTGAGCGCATCGAAGGAGTCGATGGTAATTTGCTCTCAGATGCCGAGATTGAACAAGTATCACCGGCCGCTTTAGTCAGAAAACATTATTACAGAGCACTAAATAAGGGCGAAGTCGGCTGCAGTTTAAGCCATAAAAAAGCCTGGCAACAGATAGTCGATGACCAATTGGATTTCGCTTTTATTTTAGAAGATGATATCGATCTTGAAAGCAACTTTGCCGATGTAGTCGAGCTGATGGCTGGGCTACCTCACGCCAACTGGGACTTTATTAAACTGTATCCGTTACGCAAGGGAAGTCCTAAAAATATTCGTCAATCGGTTGCTTATCGGCAACACCAATTTATTAGCTACCATAAGTTTCCTCTCAGCGCGGTAGCGCAGGTGATTAGCCATCAGGGGGCAACTAGACTATTGCAACACATGCCCTATGTGGTGCAACCGGTCGATGGTCATTTAAAATCGTGGTGGTCACTAGGTATCTATCCATTTGGTTTAATTCCTTATTGTGTCTCGGTCGATTTACAAGGACAATCAGATATTAACCCGACGGGTGGACTAGAGAAACTCCCACAACGTCGTCTGCATAAATTATATTTAAATTGGCAACGTGCCTTTATGCGACTGGTGTCTACGCCCAAATTAGATAACGCTTTTAGCTTATTTAGTAAAAGCCTGAAGTAAGGATTTATGTGGCTGCTTTAATTAATCACTCAACCTTACAGGGCGCCAAGCGCCTTCTATATATGACTCATCTCGCCATTGGTGACTTTGTTTACCAAGGCGTGTGGTTACGCGCTTTAAAAGCAAAATACCCACATTTAACCATCGACATTTGGTTTGACGATTGCCGTACCAAACCCCATGACTGGGCTACAGGACGTAATAAGATTTTAGGGGAGTGGATTGACGCCATTGGTGACTTTAACGAAACCTACCCCATTGTCAGCAACCTAGATGAACGCCAAGCGGCCATCAAGCGTGCCCAAGGTAAGCAATACGATACGATCGTCTTTATTGGTAAAAATAGACCCGAGCAATTTGCCAAAATTGCTCGACAAATTTCGCCAACCGCCACCATAGTCGCCTCCAAAAGTGGCAGCCTTCTAGGTACGATTAAAGGCCACCAATACTTTAAAAAGCTAGATGCGACCTTTAACTACGATAAGCTTGCCAGCAATAGCCAACATGTCACCGATCTTTACCGTCAGTGCTTTAACATCGCCTTGGGATTGGAAGCCAAAGATCTGCTTGATGGCAAAACCCAGCTTAGTATCGATATCAAACCTCAATACCGCGACAGCGTAAAACCACTTATTACAGCGTTAACCGATAACGATGCTGATAAGTTAGTGGTGTTTATCAACCACCTCTCTACCGCAACCAAAAAAGACTACCCTTGGGAGCAAGTCAAAGCCCTGCTACTGCAACTCAATCACCAATTTAACAATCTGGTCTTTGTCATTAATACTCCGCCAGATCAGCTACGTGCAGTCGAAGAGGCGATCAGTCAAGATGTCGTTTTGAAACCATTGCCCATACTCACCTTCACAGCACTTAATAACTTTTTCGAGCTACCGGCATTGATTGGTCTGTGCGATATCGTGATCAGTGTCGACACTGCAACCGCGCATTTAGCCGTTTGCATGGGCAAACCACAAGTGACTATCATGGCGAGCGATTTTAAGCTGTGGCAACCTTTAGGCGATAGCCTAGTTTTAGAGGGTAAGGGTAAGGCTAAATCTGTGACGCCAGAGCAAGTTTGTAAGGCGTTTTCATGCCAAGTTGAAGCTCATTTTAACGGCACTGGCAAGTATCAGCCCCGTTAACCCACTGGTCACTAAACACAGGCGTAGAGCGTTACCATCCAAGATGAGACTCTACGGTCTCACTGAGCTTAAGTACATGTATTATTTGACCATTCTGAATAGCTAGCGTGTGGGGTAATAATGATTAAAGCACGCCGCTAGAGGATAGTGAGTTTGATTGATCCGACTCAGATTGCACATCACACAGGGTCAAATAAGCCTGAGTTATCTCAGCTATTGCCACACGATCAAACATATCAATGTGAGTAATATCGGGATAAGCCATTAATGCGCTATCCATGGCTTGGCTCAACGCCACAGCATCTCGTCTCGGCACCAGATATTGGGCTAACCCCTGAGTTAAGATCTCATCGGGCCCATGAGGGCAGCGGGTACTCACCACTGGCGTGTTACAAACAAGCCCTTCGAGCAGCACATTACCAAACCCCTCATAATCAGAGCTCAGCACCAGCAATTTGGCTTGCTTTATCCAAGGAAACGGGTTGGCCTGAAAACCGGGGCAGATCACTCGGTCGGCGACGCCATGCTTTTTAGCCAATTTAAGCGCCTTTTTCGGATTATTACATAATAGGACTAACGGCAATGGCTGGCGCATCTTGGCTAAGGCTTTAAATAAAATATCGTGACGTTTCTGCTTAGCCACTCGTCCGACATGAATAAGATAATTGCCTTGAGGAATGTCGCTATTCTCCTCGTCGGCTCGCGCACGGATCTGCGCAATATCAAACGGATTGTAGATGGTACGAATTGAGGCGGGGCTTACTCGCTTCGATTGCACAATTTCACGCTCAATCCCTTTGGACACAGTCACCAAGTGCTGACCATTAAGCGCTTTTTTAGCTCGTAGCATATTAAAATAAGCCAAGGGACCTAGCTTTAATTGGCGGGTTAACTCCTCTTCAATCGAGTTATGGATCACGCAGTAAAGCGGAGTGATGTTGGCCTTGGTAAATAATAAATTGGTCTTATCTAAATTGGATAAAAACAGATCGAATTGACCAAACTGATCGATAAGCCCCTCTACCCATTGCTGCACTTGGGCCACAGAATGACGCAGGCGCCATAGACTATCGATCTGTTTCTGCTCTGGCGAGAAACAAAAATGCACTGGAATATCATCAGGTAACTGGTAGTCACAATTAGGCATTAGCACTAAGAGGTGAGGCTCATGACCTAGTTTTTTGAGCTGAGCCGCGAGAGTTAATACAATTTTTTCTGCTCCGCCACCCGCTAAACTGTCTATGGCGATGCCAATACGCTTCATTTGCACAAGGGATATCCTAGTAAGCGGGAAATTTCAGCCATACAAATATCTAACCCTTTTGCCTCTGCTACTTGCTGCATCTGCAGAGTTAATTGCTTGGCGGTATCCTCTTGCAGTAATCGCATGATCTGCTCACTCATGGCTCCAACTTCAGGGTCACAGCCAAGCGCCAAGTGTTTTGCAGTGCACTGCTTTATACGGCTAGGTTGATCTTTCGATACCGCCACGGCTAGCGTAGGCACGTTCAGTGCGATCGCCTGCAACAGCGTATCTCCCCCACTCAATACCGCCGCCTTAGCGCCATCAAGTAAATTAATAAAATCATCAGTATTGAGCTGCTTAATGGCGGTAACCCCCTCAAACTCAGGCAAGGCTTTAGGGTAATTCGGACCAAACACCATCAAACTTGGCACGCCAGTTTGCTTAAACACCGCCAGCGCCGCCTGCGCAAACAGATCGGCGGCTAACCCACCTTTCAACTTATGCCCACCGGAACCGGCACTGTAGAGCAGATATTGCTTAGGGTTAACCTGATAGAGTTGCTGCAAAGCCGCTTGCTCGGCTTGAGTGGGGTTAGCGAAGATTGAACCAGTAAAAATAGGCTGCTCACGTTTAATTAAATTTAGCTTGAGCTTATCCAACCAATTAATATCGCCAATCACAAATTCAGGTTGCACAACCCAATGACTGTCGGTCACCAATGCGCGCTCAATCCTCATGCCTCGAGCCCGCTTGCGGCGATGCTGGCTGATAAACACCACCTTTGCCCCATGTAAATTGGCGTGTTTAAGCTGGGCTTTGCGACCCGACGCATCAAAAATTACCACATCGGGCTTAAATTGCGTGATCAGCTGATTGACGGCGGTGATATGTTTTGTCGGTGTGTCATCGACTAAATGGGCACGATAAGGGCAAGACTGAGCATATGGAGCATGACTATTGAGCACAAATTCAACTCGGGCATTAGGCCAGCGTTTACACACCTCATCGGCGACAATTTTTGAGCGCATATACTCTCCAATTCCCTCTTCGGAGGAAACTGGGACAAACAGAAATTTTGGCGCTATCGACATTCACTCTATCCCTATTGCTTCACCACGTAAGCAACCCTTAAGATGCTGGGTACCTAGTTATTATGACCCACTGCAACTTGCCTAAGTAAGCACTGCGCTCGTCAGTTTATCATTAGTGACTTAATCGTTGCGAGAGCTGATTAAAGCGGGCAAGCACGCTCTCGACACTAATCATCTGCATCAGCTGGGCACCTTTTGCGCGAGTGCCCCAAGCCACATCCCCCGATGTTTGTGCCTTGACGGCTTCATCATAAACACTCACGACTAAATCTAAGCAAGTATAGGGGCCTGTGCGTCTAGGATTAGAGTGCGCATACAAACCGATCACTGGAGTGCCTTGAGTGACAGCCATATGAGCTGGGCCGGTGTCGGGCGCAAGTACCATAGAGGCCTGTTTGAGCACGGCCAATAATTGCGTTAAAGAGGTGTGCCCGACTTGATTATCTAACTCATGCTTGGCAAAGCCTTGAATTGCATTCGCTAAGTCTCGCTCTAACGCTGTCGGCCCGCCACACAACATGACGTGATAACCTTGCGCGACCGCATAATCGGCAACCGCGGCATAACGTTCGGGTAGCCAATTACGCTCGGCTTTACTGGCTGCAGGGCAGATAACTAAGGTGCTTTGGCCGCTGGGGATCAAATTTTGGGCAAATTCAGTATCAGAGGCTGGGACTGGAATATTCCACGATGGCTGTAAATCGGTTACCCCTAAAGCTTTAGCAAACCCCATAAAACCGTCTAACACATGGGGAGTCGCTAACGGCGCAACCCGCCGATTGGTCACCAACCATTGGCCCTCTTTAGCCCTAGCGCGATCGAATCCCAAACGGTATGTTGCGCTAATGGCCAATGAAGCAATCGTTGCCCTCAGCGCCACCTGCATATGCAACAACACATCAAAATGCTGCCTTGCTAAGGCACGCTTAAGATTAAGATAACTTCGCCAGCCTTGTGACTTATCGAACACCACAAACTGCACCCCAGGTAGATGCTTAAGCAATTGATATTCCACCTTACCTATCACCCAAGAGATCTCAAGATGAGGATATTGCCGCTGGATCGCCTGCACCATGGCTACGGCATGACACACATCGCCAATGGCCGATAAACGAAGCAAACATAAAGAGTGGGCGGACTGTAAATTTAAGCTCATAAGATTTCAGGGTTCACTGGGATTAATAGCCGTTAAAGATCCGCAACGAGTTTAATGTAGAATGCCGCTAGGTTCCATGTTTAGCCCCTAAAACAGCGGAAATAGCCTTAAGCGCGCTATTTGCCCTGTAGCCAAAAGATCCAAGGGATCGCATTGGTAGGCGCCCCAGACAGCCAAAGAGTATGGCGGCGTATTTTGCTTGCGCCCTTTATTCCCTATATAACCTGACAATTTTCCGCCTATATAGCACTCTCTACAGGCTCACAATCTGGCTCACGGAGATCAAGGCAAGTGATCGCTTGTCCAAGCTAGGAGAGAAGAATATCAACACTGTGATTCAAGCACTTAAACAGTCGGTGAAACAGTTCTGCTCGACACTGAAGATCAGTTACAATTAAGCCATTCGCTTAATGCCATCAGAGTTAGCTTATAATTTTATGCAAATCAAACGTACCGACGCCGGTTATATCGCCTTTTGTGAGCCAGAACTTAAACCCATCACACCCGATTGGTTTACCTTTGACTATTGGCAGGATCTGGGTGACATCACGGGATCTTCAACTGGCCGTTACACCACTTGGTTTGTCGACCCACAACATATTACCCGCCACAAGAAAGCTCAGTGGGTGCTTCGCCACTACTATCGCGGCGGCGTGATGGCAAAATTCAGCCGCGACAGCTACCTATATACTGGACTCAAGCGCACCCGTGCTATCGCCGAATTGACCTTACTCGAACAGTTGTTTAACGAGGGCTTTGCGGTACCTAAACCCGTCGCAGCGCAAATTCAGCGTCACGGTATGCATTATCGCGGTGATATCATTATTGAACGCATCGAAGGGGCACAAGACTTAGTGGCTCAGCTATCTCATGCTCCCATGACAGACGCCCAGTGGCAAGCCTTGGGTAAGCTTATCGCCACATTCCACCAGCGCGGGGTTTACCACGCCGATCTTAATGCCAAAAACATTTTAATCGGCAATGACAACTTCACCTTGATTGATTTCGACCGCGGTGAGCTGCGCACGCCCTCGCCCAAATGGCAGCAGGCTAATCTAGATCGCTTATTACGCTCCTTTAACAAAGAGAAGACTAAACTCGCCACGCTGCATTTTAACGACCACAATTGGCAGCAGTTAATGGCAGGCTATTCACAAGCATAAACCAAGGGCATTACGCACAAGCTGATAAAGATAAATAGACGTTAACATGCCTCGGTACTCGACAAGTGATGCAGCATTACTGGTCGAGCAAACCACACACCAGCGCAAATTGGGCAGCAAGCGCACCTTTATTGTCTTCCACCACTTTAAGTCCGGCCTCCCTAGCAAGCAGATACGCCTCTTTGTCATCAAATTTATCCACTAATTGCAGTGCCAAGTCCTCGGACGATTTCACCACGGATAAGGCACCTGCTTCTTGTAGCATGAGCGCTATTTCGGCGAAGTCCCTGAAATTAGGCCCCACGTAAACAGGCAGTCCCATGGCAGCAGGTTCGAGCGGATTATGGCCACCATTTTCAATAAGCGTGCCCCCGACAAAAGCCTGATCTGCGGCGCCATAGAAACTGAGTAGTTCTCCCATGGTATCGCCCAGCAACACTTGGGTATCGGCATCAACCTTGTCTGCTTGGCTGCGACGCGCCAGCGTTAATCCCGCAGCTTTAACGCGACTTGCTGCAGCCTCAAACTGCTCAGGGTGCCTTGGCACCATGACCAACAGCGCATGAGGAAAGCGGATCAATACATTTTTATGCGCCGATAACATGGCGTCAAACTCCCCCGGATGCACGCTGCCAGCCACCCACACAGGTACTTCTAGGCGTTGCCACTCACTACGCAGCAGCCTTGCCTTGGCGATATGCTGCTCACCAATGGTGAGATCGAATTTCAAACTACCTGTCACCTCAATTTTGCTGGCTGGCACCCCCAAGGCGATAAAACGCTCTGCGGTTGACGGCGACTGCGCCGCTATCACATCTAAGGCCTGCAACATGGGGCTCACCAGCTTACGCCGCTGTTGATATTGCTTGGCCGACTTGGCAGATAAACGCGCATTGGCCAACATCAACTTAACACCACGCTGTTTAGCCTGATGCAGTAAGTTAGGCCACAACTCGGTTTCCATAATAATGCACTGTTTAGGCTGCACTTGGCTGAGAAAGCGAGCCACACATAGCGGCAGGTCAAAAGGGAGGTAGCAATGTTGCACTCGGTCGCCAAACGCCTTAATGACCTCTGCCGACCCTGTAGGGCTGGTGGTCGTGACGGTGAGAGTCAGATGCGGATACTGAGTCAGTATTTTATTTATCAGTGGGATGGCCGCAAGGGTTTCTCCCATTGACACCGAATGGACTAACAGATCGGTAGCCTGTAAACGACTTAAGCCAAAACGCTCTGCCCAGCGGCCTCGATAAGCGGGACTTTTTGCAGCGCGAAACGTCAAATAAAGCAGCAGTAAAGGAGAAAGCAGATATAACAGAGTTGAATATAAGATTCGATTCATAAAAGTGTGCGCTTGATTGCATTTTGTTTGCTTAGTTGCCGTAATACTAACATAAGCGCTGTTAACAGAGACATTTAGGACGTTTACATGTGCTAACACCCTCATTTTCGATAGGCCTCCTATTTGGGGTAAGATAAATAATTCCCCTCCCATAACAGCGGTAATTGCATGAAAACCAGTGAAAAAATTGTCCATGCTAGCCTAAAATTGTTCAACACTAAGGGCGAGCGGCGTATTACCACTAACCATATTGCGGCGCATTTAGGTATTAGCCCTGGTAACCTCTATTATCATTTTAAGAATAAAGAAGACATCATTCGCTCTATATTCAGCCTTTATGAAGCGCACCTTCACGCGGGATTTCAGCCCTATGCACATAAGCATGTCAGCGTAGAGCTACTCATTGGCTATTTCGATACCATGTTTAACATCCTATGGCGTTTCCGATTTATGTATACCAACTTGACCTATATCTTGAGCAGCGACGAGGCATTACTGCAGCGCTATCTGCAAGTTCAGCAATTGGCTCTTGATCGCTCAAGTAATATTTTGGGGCAGCTAAAGCGCGATGGTCTGCTGGATGTTGACGATGATAAGATCATGCTGCTAGCCGATACCATGAGAATGGTTGCCTGTTTCTGGATTGGCTATAAACAGACTCACTCTTCCTCCATTGCAATCACCAAAACTTGCCTGTATGAAGGCATACTGAGAGTGATCATGATTTTTAAGGCACACGCAACACCTATCTCTATAGCGACCTTTAACCGCTTAGAGGAACACTACCAAACGCTACATAGCCTGCAAGCTGCTAAACATTCTAGTTAGGCTGACAGCCAGACGACGAGAATGATCTCGCATAGCCACTGGTCAGATTAGCCACCAATTGACTTTTACTAAGGGCATGTTTACCTTTTCAATTTCCATGTTAATGTGTGATGTATGATCAATAGCCCATTAGATAGCGATTGAGCACAACTCTTAACTGCCACATTTAGGATCTGCATGAAAACCCGCGATAAAATTGTCCATGCCAGCTTAGAACTCTTTAATGAGCACGGCGAAAGAAGCATTACTACTAACCATATTGCCACTCATTTAGGGATCAGTCCGGGTAACCTCTATTACCACTTTCGTAATAAAGAAGACATTATTCGCTCTATTTTCACCCTCTACCAACAACACCTTGATTCAGGTTTTCAGCCCTATCAAGACAAAAAAGTGGATGTTGACCTATTAATTGGCTATTTCGATGCCCTATTTTATACCCTGTGGCAGTTCCGCTTTATGTACTCTAACTTAGTGATCATTTTAGGCCGCGACCCAGAACTCAATAAGCAATACACCCAAATCCAAGAACAGGTACTAGCACGATCGAGCAACATTTTAAACAAACTAAAACAAGACGGTGTACTAACTATCGAGGATAGGGATATCACCCCATTGGCTGACACCATTAGAATGGTCGCTTGCTTCTGGATAAGTAACCGCCTCACCCACTCAGAAACTACCGTAATCACCAAGACTTCGCTGTACGAGGGCTTGCTTAGGGTATTAATGCTGTTTAGAGCCTACACCAGTGATGACGCTAAGCCCACCTTTATGCGACTGGAACAACATTACCAAACGCTTGCTCAAACCGAACAACAAGCAGATTAAACACCAAACAGCGGTCACTCACCCTAAATGGTTTGACCCCACATGAACCATAACTAACATTGTTGTCTATGTGACATTTCACATTATTTTTTGTTATGCAAAAGTTGTGATTGCACTAGCTAAGTTAATGACAAAAAAAAGAGTGTGGCGCCAAGCCCATTTAAGGTTAGAATTCGGCCAACCTATCGCTTAGCGTGGTTGCTGTTCGCCGTGTTCATTTGTCAATAATGCGGTCACTATGGCAGTAAATATGGGGAAATTCATCCAAACATATTGACGGTCGGGTGACGGATTTAAACAACATATACGCCACGACTCCGGCAACAACAACGCTCCCTAACGGATGCGGTTTCGCTCATTCATTGCCTAAGTCGGCTCGATGAATCAAGCGTAAATGATAACAATAAAATTATCCCCAAGAAGGAGATCTCCCGTGACCAAAACCTCATTCTACGACCAAATTAATCAACAGCTTGTTGAAGTCAAAGCCGAAGGCTTATACAAAAGCGAGCGTGTAATCGTCTCCCCTCAACAAACATCAATCGAAGTCAATGGCAGCGAAGTGATGAATTTCTGCGCCAACAACTATCTCGGCCTTGCCAACCACCCTGAGCTTATCGCCGCGGCGCAGCAAGGATTAAACGATCACGGTTTTGGTATGGCATCGGTGCGCTTTATTTGCGGCACACAAGATATCCACAAGCAGCTTGAGGCCAGCCTAAGTGAATTCCTCGGCATGGAAGATACCATTCTTTACTCTTCTTGCTTCGACGCTAACGCCGGCTTGTTCGAAACCCTATTGGGCGCCGAGGACGCTATTGTGTCCGATGCGCTTAACCATGCGTCCATTATCGATGGTGTCCGCTTATGTAAAGCCAAGCGTTTTCGCTATGCCAACAATGATATGGCCGATTTAGAAACACAACTTAAGGCTGCAAAAGCAGCTGGGGCGCGCCATATTCTTATCGCCACCGATGGCGTATTTTCCATGGATGGGGTTATTGCAAACCTCAAAAGTGTGTGCGACCTTGCCGACCAGTATGGCGCACTCGTCATGGTTGACGACTCCCATGCCGTGGGCTTTATTGGCCAAAATGGTCGTGGCACCCACGAATATTGTGATGTGATGGACAGAGTGGACATCATCACTGGCACCTTAGGTAAGGCATTAGGTGGCGCGTCGGGCGGATTTACGGCTGGCAAAAAAGAGGTCATCGACTGGTTACGTCAGCGTTCACGCCCTTATCTGTTTTCTAACTCTTTGGCACCGGCCATTGTAAGCGCCTCGATTCATGTCCTTGAAATGCTCAAATCTGGTCAGGCACTGCGTGAAGCGGTGTGGGAGAACAGTCGTTATTTCCGCGAAAAAATGACCGCTGCCGGCTTTACCTTGGGCGGCGCCGATCACGCCATCATCCCAGTGATGATTGGTGACGCTAAGTTAGCGGGCGATTTTGCCAACCGATTACTCGAAGAACATATTTACGTCGTTGGCTTCTCATTCCCAGTGGTACCGAAAGGCCAAGCGCGTATTCGTACCCAAATGTCTGCCGCCCATAGCCGTGAGCAGTTAGATCGCGCCATCGATGCCTTTACCCGTATCGGTAAAGAGATGGGCATTATCGGCTAATATAAAACCAAAGGGGCTACACTGTGTTGTAGCCCTTATTGAATGGCATTTTACTGACCGCCAGCGTGAGTCAGTCATAGGGTAGAACATGAAAGCACTAAGCAAATTAAAGCCTGAAGAAGGCATCTGGATGGTCGATGCGCCAAAACCTGCAGTCGGCCATAACGATCTGTTGATTAAAATTCGTAAAACCGCCATCTGCGGCACCGACGTACATATTTATAACTGGGATGAGTGGTCACAAAATACGATTCCAGTCCCTATGGTGGTAGGTCATGAATATGTAGGTGAAGTGGTTGAGATTGGCCAAGAAGTCCGTGGTTTCGCCATTGGCGATCGGGTGTCGGGTGAAGGCCATATCACCTGTGGTCACTGCCGTAATTGCCGCGCAGGTCGTACCCACCTATGCCGTAACACCTCAGGTGTTGGGGTTAACCGTGAAGGGGCCTTCGCAGAGTATCTGGTGATCCCCGCTTTTAATGCTTTTAAGATCCCTGATGATATTTCTGATGACTTAGCCTCTATCTTTGATCCCTTTGGTAATGCAGTACATACCGCATTATCATTTGATCTGGTGGGTGAAGATGTCTTAATCACCGGAGCCGGCCCTATCGGCATTATGGCTGCTGCGGTATGTCGCCATGTCGGTGCGCGTCACGTGGTGATCACCGATGTTAACGAATACCGCCTTGAGTTAGCGAAAAAGATGGGCGCCACTCGCGCCGTTAACGTTGCGACCGACAAACTCGAAGATGTGATGCACGAGCTTGGCATGACCGAAGGTTTCGATGTGGGACTGGAGATGTCTGGCGTGCCTGCAGCGTTCCACTCAATGCTCGACACCATGAACCATGGCGGCAAAGTTGCCATGCTAGGCATTCCCGGTGGAGAGATGGCTATCGACTGGAGCAAGGTGATCTTTAAAGGGTTAATCATCAAAGGCATTTACGGCCGTGAAATGTTTGAAACTTGGTACAAGATGGCCAGCCTGATCCAGTCGGGTTTAGATATTTCCCCCATTATTACCCACCACTTCAATGTCGATGACTTCCAAGCAGGCTTTGATGCCATGCGTTCTGGTCAATCTGGTAAAGTGATCCTTAGCTGGGATTAACCGAGAATTCTTTAGCAAGGGGGCTGTACAGTTACAGCTCCCTATTGCACACTCACCTATAATTGCTTATTTCTACAGGTTTACTATGTCAGCTTTTCAACACTTAAGCGTTAATCAACTGCTGCAAATGCAACAAGAAGATAGTCAGATTCAGATCGTCGATATTCGTGACAATGCCAGTTTCGAGGCTGGACACATTGCAGGCTCTACTAACCTGACTAACGACAATCTTGCGGCCTACATTGCCGAAGCCGATATGGATCAGCCCTTAGTGGTGGTTTGCTATCATGGCATCAGCAGCCAAAATGCCGCACAATATTTACACGAACAAGGCTTCGATGACGTATATAGCCTAGATGGCGGCTTCCAAGCGTGGCGCGAAGCTAACTAACTCCAGTGAGAAAATGCTAATGCTAGAAATTGGTCGCTTACCCAACGCACGTGCCGCACAGGCACTTATCGACTACTTAAAAGGTCAAGGTGTAAGCTGCCAACTCACCCATGGTGAACACGACGTTATTGTATCCGTTGAGCACGAACAAGATTATGCATCTGCCCGCGCCGAATATGAGCGGTTTATTCTACATCCCCATGATGATAAATACCTGCAAGCCTCTTGGGATAATGGCAACCCAGCAACAAAATTAGATTATGGTGCACCTAGCTTACAACTGCTGAGCCAATTTATCTCTGGCGCTGGCCCACTCACGCTAGGGATTATTGCCCTTTGCGCCGTGATCTATTTAGGCTTTAATATTGGCTTTGCTAATGTGTTATTTGAACACCTGTCATTCTTTGGCGCCGTCCCCAATAGTGGCTTTGAGCAAGTGTGGCGCGTCTTTACCCCGAGCCTAATGCATTTTTCAGCCATGCATATCTTATTTAATCTGCTCTGGTGGTGGTATTTAGGCGGTAAAATTGAAAACAAGCTCGGCGTTGCCCCCCTGTTTATCCTACTGCTGATCGCCGGCACACTGCCCAATATTGTGCAGTATTTTATCAGCGGGCCTAACTTTGGCGGCCTCTCTGGCGTAGTCTACGCTGTGGTCGGCTACACTTGGGTGATGGGTGTTAAACGCCCAGAAGCAGGCATAGGCCTGCCACCCGCTTATATCGGCTTTATGCTTCTTTGGTTGGTATTAGGCTTTACCGATATGTTTGGCCTATCGATAGCCAACGGCGCTCATATTGGCGGCTTGGTTGTCGGGGTGATTCAAGGCTTTATCGATAGTAAAAAACACACCTAGGCGCAAGCGCCTAGGGCTTGTTATTGCCGCCTACGCAGCCAGCTCAATCACCGTTCTCACCAGTTTGTCGATACCAAGTTGTGCTTGGGCAATATTCTCTGCCAGCATGTAAGCTGGCGTGCTAACTAATTTATTGGCTTCATCAACCACTATCTGCTCCACATTAGCCTCGACATGCTGACCACCCATCAAATTAAACGCATGTGCAGTTTCGGTGTCGTGCCCAATGGTGCCACGAGCCTGATTATACAACTTAGGGATCATCACAGGAGAAATGCAGATAAAGCCCACTGGCTTTTTCGTTTCAATAAACTCATTAATAAAATCAATAACCTCAGGCGCAACCTCACATTCGCTACCCGCAACGGCGAAATTACACAGGTTCTTGGCGGCGCCAAAGCCACCGGGGATCAACAAGCCGTCAAACTCACCGATAACCAGATCTGTCGTGGCCTTTATCTCCCCCCGCGCAATCCGTGCAGATTCCACCAATACATTACGCTTATCTTTGACATCGACTTCACCAGTCAGGTGATTTACCACATGCATCTGGGCAATATCGGGGGCAAAACACTGATAACAGGCACCGGCTTGAGTGACCGATAGCAAGGTCAACACCGCCTCATGGAGCTCGCTACCATCAAACACACCCGCACCACTCAATAACACTGCGAATTTTTTCATTAATAGCTCCTTTATATACCCAATAGTTTTAACAATAAAACAACAAACCGCTTGATCTGTTTATTTTTCGTGCTAAGTTAGTCCCTCGACTTTAGCAAGCCGTTGTCAATTCGCCAAGCCAGAGCCGATAAATGGAATAAAAATAAAAGTCCACACATTAGGAAATTTTACTTGGAAGTAATACCTAGTTCACACAAAAAATAAACACCACATAAAATCAATAACTTAAAATCACACCATGTCGTCGCGGTTGTAAAACCTGCTCGTTGATTTTTTTTTAGCTCACAGACTTATCCACAGCCTAGTGAGTAATTTTGCGTGGCCGAAATCGTCCTAATGTGGCATGCTAGCGCCATCATCGAATACCGATAAACGAATAGACATTATGCCTACTATTGCTGAAAACCCACTGATACTTGTGGATGGTTCTTCTTATCTTTACCGCGCTTATTATGCCCCTCCTCACCTAACGAACTCGAAAGGCGAAGCCACTGGTGCCGTTTATGGCGTAATTAATATGCTGCGTAGCCTTCTCAAGCAATATAAGCCAACACAGATGGCCGTTGTATTCGATGCCAAGGGGAAAACGTTCCGTAATGATTTGTATGCAGAATATAAGGCGCATCGCCCGGCTATGCCTGATGACCTACGTTCGCAAATTGAACCGCTACACCGTATTGTGCGAGCACTTGGCCTGCCATTAGTCTGTGTGCCGGGAGTCGAAGCCGATGATGTTATTGGCACGATTGCGACTCAAGCGAGCAAAGAGGGACGCTCGGTATTGATCAGCACTGGCGATAAAGATATGGCGCAGCTAGTCGATGACAATATCACCCTTATCAACACAATGACCAATACCATATTAGGGCCTGAAGAAGTACTCGAAAAGTTTGGCGTAGGCCCAGAATTGATTGTCGACCTATTAGCACTGCAAGGCGATAAAGCCGATAACATTCCAGGCTTACCTGGTGTGGGTGAAAAAACCGCGCTGGCGATGCTTAATGGTGTTGGAGGGGTTGAGCAGATCTTAGCTCACCCAGAAAAAATGCCAGAGCTCGGCTTTCGGGGCGCTAAAACCATGCCAGCCAAAATTGCCGAACATGGCGAAATGCTAAGACTCTCATATGAACTCGCTACCATTAAGTTAGATGTTGAATTAGAGCAAGATTGGCATCAGCTGAATATTGCTCCAGCCGATAACGAAGAGTTGATCAAATGCTATGGCGAAATGGAATTCAAGCGTTGGCTTGCCGAAGTGCTCGATGGTAAAGGCGCTAATAGTATAACCAATGACTCACAGGGCGAAGATAGCACGCCTGTACCACAAGATATCGATGCCAATTACATCACCATTTTAAGCTGGCAACAACTGGACGAGTGGATTGAAAAACTCGCTAGTGCCGAACTCTTTGCCGTCGATACCGAAACCACCAGCCTTAACTATATGCAGGCTAAATTAGTCGGCTTATCCTTTGCTATTGAAGCGGGTCAGGCTGCGTATCTGCCACTGGGACATGATTATCCCGACGCGCCAGAACAACTGGACATGGCACAAGCTTTAGCCAAATTAACCCCACTACTCGAGGATGCTAGTATCAAAAAGGTTGGCCAAAACCTAAAGTACGATATGAGTATTCTGGCCAACGTTGGGATCACGCTGCGCGGCATAGCCTTCGATACCATGCTCGAATCTTATGTATTTAATTCGGTCGCTTCGAAACACAATATGGACGACTTAGCCCTTAAATATCTGGGACATAAGACTATCGGCTTCGAAGAGATTGCAGGTAAAGGCGCCAAGCAACTGACCTTCAATCAAATCCCGCTAGAGGTAGCCGCACCTTACGCCGCTGAAGATGCCGATATCACCCTAAGATTACATCAGCATTTGTGGCCAAGATTAGCCAAGGCCCCTGCACTCGCTAGCGTGTTCAGTGATATCGAATTGCCGCTGGTAAGCGTGCTATCACAAATTGAACGCCAAGGCGTGCTAATTGACAGCATGTTACTCGGCCAGCAAAGTGAAGAACTCGCACGAAAAATTGATGAGCTAGAACAAAAAGCTTACGACATCGCCGGCGAAACCTTTAATCTCAGCTCAACTAAACAGTTACAAGCCCTGTTTTTTGAGAAGCTCGGCTACCCTGTGATTAAGAAAACCCCCAAAGGCGCACCATCGACAGCCGAAGAGGTGTTAGTCGAACTGGCGCTCGACTATCCGTTACCTAAAATACTGCTAGAGCACAGAAGCTTATCAAAGTTAAAAAGCACTTACACCGACAAGCTACCTTTGATGGTCGACGCAAATACTGGCAGAGTACACACTAGTTATCATCAAGCCAATGCTGCAACTGGTCGTTTATCGTCGAGTGAGCCTAACCTACAAAATATCCCAATCCGCACCGAAGAGGGTCGCCGCATTCGCCACGCCTTCATCGCGGGTGAAGGGCGTAAAATTCTGGCTGCCGATTACTCGCAAATCGAATTACGCATCATGGCACACCTATCGCAGGACCCAGGCTTACTGAGCGCGTTTGCCGAGGGTAAAGATATTCATAGCGCGACCGCCGCTGAAGTCTTTGGCGTCGATTTTAGTGAGGTGAGCAGTGAACAACGTCGCCGCGCAAAAGCGGTCAATTTTGGCCTCATTTATGGCATGTCAGCCTTTGGGCTAGCACGCCAGCTTGATATCCCTCGCGCCGAAGCGCAAAAATATATCGACATCTACTTTAAGCGCTACCCGGGTGTACTCAAGTATATGGAAGAAACCCGCGCCGCGGCAGCCGAACAAGGTTACGTATCAACGCTATTTGGCCGCAGGCTCTACCTACCAGCCATCAAAGATAGAAATGCCATGCGACGCCAAGCAGCTGAACGCGCCGCAATCAACGCCCCGATGCAAGGCACCGCTGCCGATATCATCAAGAAAGCGATGATTGATGTGGCACATTGGATTGCAAGCGACACTCAAGGCGAGATCACCATGATCATGCAGGTACACGATGAATTGGTTTTCGAAGTTGATAGCGATAAAGCCGAGAGCTTAAAAGAAAAAGTCTGTCAATTAATGGCGAGCGCTGCCAGTCTTGATGTTGAGCTGCTGGCCGAGGCCGGTATTGGTGATAACTGGGAACAGGCGCACTAATACAACACATCTCCAACGGCCAGCTGACTAAAGGCGCAGCATTTGAATTGATTAAGCCTCATTTAGTGTGAGGCTTTTTATTGCAGTATAAGCCTCACACTAATCCACCAGAGACGATCAACCTACTCACCTTTAGTCAGCACGAGCCATTAACCTGAAAAGTAATTTATTTTCATTTTGAGTATTTAAATCGATAAACTCTTATTTAAAAGAGCTAAATTGAAATTTTAAGATCAAAAAGCTGGCGTTTTTATCGCCATTTTTTAGATATCGCTCACATTATTGTCGTTTTTAACGAAAAACAGTTTCCCTAATTACGTCCAATACAGTATTATTCTCGGCGTAGGGTACAGAGGTTAAGATGTTCTATCTTTCAGACCTTTTTTAATTCACTTATTAAGTGAATAGCCGAATTATGGCGCCTCAGCAATTTAATTGCTGGGGCTTTTTTTCACCTGAAATTTATTTTAGAGCAAATACTTTAAGTCGTTCGAGATTCGCGCTATCATAACCTTATTGAGAGCCATTGATCATCGATTAATGGAACTTGAGTCTTGTTGAATTTAGCTTCTCCTCAAAAGAGCTAATTTATTCGCCGATGGTTTATACCGTCGGTTTTTTTTGCTTAAAATTCGGCTACTTCTCCCTGCTTCCTTTGTTATCAGCAACGCCAGCTGAACTAGGGCCTGTTGATCTTTCAAGGTTATTTTTGCAGCTAATTGTTGGGTATTTATACAAGGCAGAAGCTTTGTGGTGTAGTTATTCTACATAAAAAGCTGAGAACGCAGTAGAAATGAGCAACAAACGCTGCCCGAAGGGTTCGGCTAAAAACGTTTTACTCTTTGTTAAGTGAATTTTGCTTAGATGACTAGGCTGCAATCCACTCGCCTCGATTAAAACGTTTTTGTCTTGAACAAAATTCAACCAGCAAAGATCAACAGGCCCTAACTTAAGCAAAAAAAACGCCTCCACGAAGGAAGCGTTTTTACAGCACCTTGAATACTACTCTTGGTCGGCTTCGGCCAAAGCCTCAACTAACCAGTCAGGGTGACACCATTCATTCAGTATGCTTAATACCTTAGGTTTTCCAGTGCCTTTTAATGACGAGAAAGGCTCAACTTTGACCGCATCACCGAAATCAATTAGCGCCTTGCGAACTTCATTAACGGTTTTCATTCTAGCGCTTTGAGCTAACTTATCGCATTTCGTCAGTAGCGCAAGCACCGGAATATGACTATCAACAGCCCACTCAATCATCTGCATATCAAGATCTTTTAACGGATGACGGATATCCATTAAAACCACTAACCCACTTAAACATTCACGCTCTTGTAAATATTGGCCTAACGCTTGTTGCCACTTTTTCTTTAACGCTAGTGGGACTTGAGCAAAACCATAACCGGGCAAATCCACTAAACGGCGGTGCTCATCAAGCGCAAAGACGTTAATTAACTGCGTACGCCCTGGAGTTTTACTGGTTCGGGCCAAACTTTTTTGTTCTGTAAGCTGGTTTAATGCGCTGGACTTTCCGGCGTTAGACCGGCCAGCAAATGCAATTTCAACACCCACATCTCCAGGCAAATGTTCATTGAGATGCGCGATATCAGGTGCGCTGATCAAAAATTTTGCCTGCCGAAAATCGATACGAGAATCAGTCACTACCCACTCCAAAATTTGTTCATTCTTTAGTTTAAATATCGAAGAGTTGCTTACATTTGCACAATTTCGTGTAAAATATTACTCCGATCACATAAATCATATTTTATCACGCTTGCAGGTCACTCTCGTAAGCTCAGGACAAAAAATTTAACTAAAAGTTGGAACGCCATGAAAAAGCTAGCTATTGCGCTATCAATTTTAGCCACATTATCGACTCCCGCTATTGCAGCAGGTGATGCTGAAGCGGGAAAGACTAAAGCAATCATTTGTTCTGCCTGTCACGGTGTTGATGGTAACAGCATGATAGACATGTACCCTAAAATTGCGGGGCAACAAGAGACTTACCTGAAGAAACAGCTACACGATTTACGTCAAGCGGCTCACACTGGTGGTAAAGAGGGCCGTAACGAGCCACTAATGAGCCCGATGGCTGCCGGACTAAGCGACCAAGATATTGAAGATCTATCCGCATTCTATGCTGCACAATCCCTCACTGTGACCGAAGTAAAAGATGTACCCGCATTAGGTGAGCAACTTTATAAAGGAGGTGATACTGTCCGTGGAATTACCGCCTGTATCGCTTGTCATGGCCCTAACGGTAAAGGTTCTGAAGCAGCGGGTTTCCCAGCAATTGCAGGGCAACACGCTAATTACATAAAAATTCAGCTAACTAAGTTCCACGACTCTACTCGTAACAACGACTTAAATGGCATGATGCAAGACGTCGCGAAGAAATTAACTAGCGAAGATATCGAAGCACTAGCAAAATACGTTGCGAGTATTAAGTAATTAGTAAGCTTAATTAAAAAGGTGGTTATGACCACCTTTTTAATCGCACCAGGTTGACGCTTACGTCAACTGGAAAAAAAATCGAGCTTGACATAGATCACAGATTTAGGTTTAATTGTGCCCGTACCGAGGTGAACCCAACTGTTTATCCAAAATTTATCTAATAACATTAAACAGATTTCGGTATGTAACATCATTTAAGATATAAGAATAAAGCTAAACAATAACAATAATAATACTAAGACCACTCACTAATAAAATAATAAGAGTTGCACTTCGAATTTGAAGTCCGGTCATACACTATTTGGTAAGGATTATTGGTTAGGAAGGCCAATACGCTAATTAGCACTCACCTTACTCGTTCAGAAATGCTACTACTGAACTCAACGTTAAACCGACAAGGATGGTTAAGTTATCGTCAAAGATGACGAACAATATTGTGATGTGTCATTGAGACCATCTACGGAAACTGTGGTCAGGAAGACAACAGGTGAATAAGAAAGTGTCTGGAAGACCGCAAACGATAAAAACTGCATGGATAGCAGACAAAAAAATAAGATGGAATCCGACTGGGAAAGTCGCATAGCAAGTAAGGAAACTTGGAGTCAGAATTGAGTACCTAGGGTACTTTTTTGGAAGGCGACAGTCATACTGTCGCCTTTTTTTATGACAAAATGTACACTAGTGGAATCACCTAGAAGAGTCATTCGTTACCGATGCGAAGATGCCCCCTGTGCCATAACGATAATACCGCCCCCTTCTATCAAGATAGAAAACGTTGCATATACCGATGTAAAACCTGCATGTTACTATTTGCCGATGCTAATTCTCACTTGCCGCCCAAGGCAGAGCTCAATAAATACCAAACGGCAACCCAAAAACATAAAGCCACCAGCCAACTAATATTGAGCCTAGTAGGTCAAATCGAACAAGAGAGCAAAGCCCCCTTAACCGGACTTAATTTTGGCCGTGTAGTGACCCCAGCACTTATCGATGAGTTAGCGATTAATGGCCACCAGTTGTATCAATACGACCCATTTTTTGCACCACAACATAAAGTGCTAAAACAGCAATACGACTTTATCTGTTGCTATAAAGTATTTGAACACTTTCGCTTCCCTAACAGGGAGTGGCGTTTACTCTGTTCATTGCTAAAACCGGGCGGATGGATGGCGATAAATACGCAATTGCTCACCGAGTTAACTGGCTTTTCTAAATGGCACCATAAGAATAATTTAACCCACGTCAGTTTTTATCAGCAGGCCACCTTCCAATATCTAGCATACCAAGCTGAATTTAAGCTATTATTCGCGTCAAACGATCTCATTTTGGTGCAAAAACCACCAAAATCTGATATAACACGCGACCCAAGTTCTCTTGTCTAATTTGATTAGATAAGTTCACGATATTTTTTGTAGTTGAGATTATTGCTATGTCCCGTAACAAATCGCGCAAGATCAATGAGAATGCGCCTAAGAAACAGCCACGAACGAAAAAGCAAGACCGTGTAGTTGCCGGCAAAAAGCAAAATTCGGGCAACAAACCGGGCAGTCGTCATGACGAAAAGCAGATCCAGCAAACACAATCGGGAGCAGCGAGAGCCAAAGATCCTCGTCACGGCAGTAAGAAGCCTATCCCTTTAAATCTGCCAGAAGTTAAACCGGTAGAGAAAAAGCCTGCGGCTCCCAAAATGAGTGATGAGCAGAAGCTACTTAAATTAGAAGATGATCCGCGTCTAAATTCGCTCCTCGACATGCTAGAAGAGGGCAAAACATTAACCGCAGCCGATCAGAGCTGGCTTGATAAACAGCTGACAGAAATCGAACGTTTAATGGAGCGTCTCGGTATTAATGAAGAAGATGATTTAGATCACGTAATGAAAACCACAGCGACATCTGATGATGATTTGCTTGAGAAGTTTGAGTCTGGCGCAGATCTACTAAAAGACTATCAACGTAAAGACTAATGCACTCGCATGACGACTTAATGGCATCGAATTCGATGCCATTTCTATATCTACTCCCCTAACACAGCTTATTTGGACCTAATTATGACGACTTCACTTATGATTATCGGTGCCTTAATTATTATTGGGCTCGCCGGCTACGCAGCTCACCTACTGATAAAATTAAAGCAGCAGACTCGGCAACAGCAAGCACAACTGGCCGCTCAACAGCAAGCTATCGAGGCTCGAGAGCAAGAGCTGCTCGGCAATATTCATTATATTGCCGCGGCGATGCTAGAGGAGCGCTGTGAGCTCTCAGAGGGCGTGATGCGTATCGGTAAGCTGTTTGGTATTTTGGGGCATACAGAACAAGTCATCAGCCGTTATCCTGCATTATTTGCTCATTTCGAGGTGATTGAGCAGCACCCGATCATGGCGCAGCGTACAGCACTCAGTAAGCAGCAACGCATGAAACTCGACTTCGCTAGAATGAAATCTGAGGCGGCGCTTGAAGCCGATATCAACCAGGAAGCACAGCAACTCATTAAGGATTACGCCCTTTACGCAAAATAGCGGCGTGAGTCGGCGCACAAATTTTACTTAGCACCACAGACATTTGATCTAAATTCAAGGATATTCATCGGCTACTATTACTTGCAGTGTTAATTTGCAACGCAGATCAATGTTATTAATCTGATAACATTGCATACTTCGCTTGTTGCTAATTTACCACCTTCGGAGGACACGCCTTGAAGCAGCCCACCCAAATTAATTGGGATCAGTCAATGATCGAAAAGTATAATTACAGCGGTCCCCGTTACACCTCTTATCCGACCGCGCTCGAGTTCGATGACTCTTTTACTGAAAACGATCTGCTGACTTCAATCAAAAACAGTAAAAGCGATAAACTATCGCTTTATTTGCACATCCCTTTTTGCGCTAAGCTTTGCTACTACTGTGGCTGCAACAAGGTGATCACTCGTCATCAGCACAAAGCTGACCAATATATTGAATATTTAGCGGCCGAAATTGTGAAGCGTGCGCCCCTGTTTAAAGACTACCTAGTGACACAAATTCACTGGGGCGGCGGAACCCCCACTTTCCTTAATCCTGAGCAGATCCTTAGACTCTCTTCGCTACTGCGCGAGCACTTTAATATTGCCGATGAAGGTGAGTATTCAATCGAAGTCGATCCTCGGGAAATTGAGCTATCTATGCTCGACACCCTCAAAGAGGCTGGATTTAACCGTATTTCGATTGGCGTGCAAGACTTCAACAAAAAAGTACAGGTCGCGGTTAATCGTGAACAAGATGAACAGTTTATCTTTGACCTTATGGCCAAAGCTAAGGCGATGGGTTTCGTATCGACCAATATCGATTTAATCTATGGTCTGCCACACCAAACCCCAGAAACCTTTGCAGAAACCATGCAGCGGGTCTTAGACTTATCGCCCGATCGCCTCTCGGTGTTTAACTATGCGCACCTGCCAGCACGCTTTGCGGCGCAGCGTAAAATTAAAGATGAAGATTTAGCCTCGCCGCAGCAAAAGCTAGAGATGCTACATCAGACCATCGAAACCCTCACAGGCGCTGGCTATCAGTATATTGGTATGGACCACTTTGCCAAACCTGACGATGAGCTATCTATCCTGCAAAATGAAGGTCGACTGCATCGTAATTTCCAAGGCTACACGACTCAAGAAGAGTGCGACCTACTGGGTTTAGGCGTGTCATCCATTAGCCAGATTGGCGATTGTTACGCACAAAACCAAAAAGACATTCGTCCTTATTATGAGTCTGTCGACGCTGTAGGCCATGCATTATGGAAAGGCTGTAAGCTTAACCGTGATGATGAGATCCGCCGCGTAGTAATTAAACAGCTCATCTGTCACTTTGATCTGGACATGGCCAAGATTGACCAGCAACTTGGCATTAATTTCGAAGAGTATTTTGCAGAAGATCTTAAGCTGCTACAAACCTTTGTTGACGATAAACTGGTCGATATTACCGACAGAAAGATCACCGTTAGCAATACTGGACGCTTGCTTATTCGTAACATCTGCATCTGTTTCGATGTTTACTATCGCGATAAGGCACGTCAGCAACAGTTCTCACGTGTGATCTAATCGCTGCAGTTAACCGCTAGCGATAATGACCGCCCATTAAAAAGCCGATGATAATTCATCGGCTTTTTGTTTATCACGCTCAGGTCATTACGCTTTGGCGGCGTATAAAGCTTTACGCTCGCTGTCCGATAAAAAAGCCATCTCCACGCCATTGCGTTGCAATAACGCTAACTCGGCATCGGTTAAGCCCATTTCAGCTTTCACTACGCGATATTCATGAGCAATATCGATAGCACTCACACCCGGATCGTCTGTATTGAGCCCAATTAACACCCCTGCATCCATAAAGGTGCGCAGCGGATGCTGTTGATAATCAGCAACCGTCGATGTGTGCAAGTTACTGGTTGGGCAAGACTCGATACCTATCTTATGTTTAGCTAGGTATTCCATCAACTTAGGATCATGCACCGCATTAACGCCATGGCCAATACGGGTCGCACCCAACTCCAAAATCGCCTGCCACATGCTTTCGGCACCAGCCGCTTCACCAGCGTGAGCCGTAACCGCAAGGCCAGCATCACGCGCCTTATTAAAATGGCTGTTAAACAGTGCGCCTGGGAAGCCAAGCTCATCCCCAGCCAAGTCCATCGCCACTAAGTGCTGTTTATGGGTCAGCAGCGCGTCGAGCTCCTGCATACAGGCTTGCTGGCCAAATGAGCGCGACATAATACCAATCAAATTAATCTTCACGTCATGCTCTTTTACACCGGCATTGACACCGTCTACCACCGCCTCGACAACCCCTTCGAGTGGTAATTTGTGGTTCATCGCCATGTAATATGGGCTAAAACGCAACTCGGCATAATCTAAACCTGACACGGCAGCATCGACAACGTTTTCATAAGCTACGCGTTTAACGGCATCGAGATCGGCAAGCACGGCCACCATCCAATCGAGCTTCTTTAAAAACGCGACCAGACTCGACTCTTTACCTTGAATTTGTACAAAAGGCGCGAGCCCTTCCAATGTCTCGGATGGCAACGCAATGCGATGTTGATGACCAAGTTCCCAAATCGTATTAACCCTGACGTTGCCATCAAGGTGACGATGAAGGTCCACCAACGGAATGGATGAATCAATCATATTTAACCCCTATATAAACCCCTCAGCCAATGTTATTTTTTATCTGGTCTGAAGTTGTAAGCACTATAACATGCATTATTTACTCGCCCGTACGACTTAATGCACCGTGTGCTTATATCGACCGTCGATGGTATGTCAGCGGGTCTGAGCCACATCGATGACAAGTAAGCAACACCCGTGCATAATGTTTTGCTCACTCTTATGGGTTAGCACGATAAAGAACCATCACAGATAAAAAGCATAAATAATAACTATAAATAATAGCCATAAATAGAAGGATAACTATGTACTCTCGCCTTGCACCATGTCTGTTACTCGTCAGTCTTAGCGCCTGTCAGTTGCAACCATCGGCCCCAACAACATCAGCGGCACATACTATCGGCGTAGTCGCTACAAAAAATGCAACCTCGCGGGAGTTACAATCGATTATCGATGACGCCTGGCAAGTTCGCTTAGACTTTGATCCTGAACTAGCTTACGCATTAGGTGATAGTGCCGCCGCAGGTAAACTGGCTAACTTGTCACCGCAAGCGTTAAATTTGCAGGCTCAACGGCAACGAGCCTTGCTCATACGCTTACAGCAACTCGACAACGCCGTGCTTACTAAAGATGAGCGGATCAACGCCCAGATCTTGCAATATCAGCTGCAAAACAGTGTCGACATGTACCGCTATCACGATCACTACCTGCCTATCTCGGCAGAAAGCGGTTTTCATGCTTATATCGCCTCGATAGCCAAAGGACGCTTTACCCACGAGCAAGATTATCAAGATTACCTAGCTAAATTGCAGGCACTGCCAACCTACTTTGCCCAGCAGACCTATTGGTTAAAACAGGGATTAGCCGCAGGTATCACTCCAGCAAAAGTCGTGTTAACCGGCTTTGAAGACAGCATCAGCGCGTTCATCGTACCTGCTGAACAAAGTGGTTATTTCAAGCCCTTTACTCAATATCCTGAACACTTTAGTCCACAGCAAAAGGCCCAGCTCACAGCCCAAGGTCTCGAATTGATCCGCAGTGCAGTATTACCCGCCTACCGCACCTATTTTGACTTTATGACTCAGGAGTATATTCCTGGTGCCCGCAGCAGCATCGCCGCCAGCGATCTGCCCGGTGGCAAAGACTTTTATGCAAACCGCGTGCGTTACTACACCACCTTACCCATGACCGCCGATGAAGTGCATCAGCTTGGGCTTAAAGAGGTCAAACGCATCCGTGCAGAGATGCAAACCATCATCGACGATATCGGCTTTGAGGGAGACTTTGACGCTTTTTTGCATTTCCTGCGCACCGATCCTCAGTTTTACCCTCAAACCGCCGAGGAACTGCTAAAAGAAGCCGCCTATATTGCTAAGCAAGCCGATGCCATATTGCCCCGTTATTTCGGCCGATTACCTAGAACACCTTACGGAATTCAACAGGTACCTGCCGAAATTGCGCCTAAATACACCACAGGGCGATACTCGGGTTCGAGTCGAGACGACGAGCCCGGTTACTACTGGGTTAACACCTACGCCTTAGACAAACGTCCTCTGTATGAGATGGAAGCCTTAACCTTGCATGAAGCTGTGCCGGGACATCATTTACAGATCTCGCTCAATCAAGAGCTCACATCCTTGCCTAATTTTCGCCGTTACAGTTATATTTCAGCCTTTGGCGAGGGGTGGGGATTGTATGCCGAATATTTAGGTCTAGAGGCGGGCTTTTATCAAGATCCCTACAGTCACTTTGGCCGCTTAACCTATGAGATGTGGCGCGCTGCACGTTTGGTGGTCGACACGGGCATGCACGCCAAAGGCTGGTCTCGCCAGCAAGCCCTCGACTTTATGGCCAGTAACACCGCCCTGTCGATGCACAATGTCACTACAGAGATCGACCGTTACATCTCATGGCCTGGGCAGGCACTGTCATACAAGATAGGAGAACTGACCATTAAACGCTTACGCCATCAGGCCGAAACAGCGCTTGAAGAGGATTTCGATATTCGTGCATTTCACGATGCCATTTTAGCCAATGGCTCGGTACCTATGTCGGTACTCGAGGCACAAATAGAGGACTTTATTGCGGCGCAAAAGGGATAATAGATAACATGGTGGTGAGCCAGTATCTGGCTCACCTTTAATCATTAATTAACCCCGCATAGGGTTAAATTAAAAAGAAAAAATAAACGACCAGTAGAAACGAGACGATGGCACCTATGATCACCGGATAGATCATGTAGGCGTCATTAGCACGCCTCGCCCTGATACGGCATAAGTTGGTTAAAAATAGGCTGTAGACAAACAACATCACCGAAATAATGGCGCCATAACCAAAGGAGAGCGACTGCATTTTTAACGCCGTAACGATCAACAACACCCAGTCGAGTAGGATTAAATAAAGAAAGAACTTCTGCAGCTTATTAGTGCCTACACGCTTAAAAGATGCTGTCATGCTAACCTCTAACTTACAGAACGACGTTTGAGTTGCTGCAATAGCGATAACAACTGCATATTATCGGCCTCAACCCAACGAGCTCCCCAAAATCGAAGCCGTCCCCGTACTTGATGAGTGCGAGTGATTTCACATAGCAGGCGCTGCTGCTCAAATTGAATATAGAGTTGCTGGCCAATCACTAAATCCATGCTCGCCAGCAGCCCCACACCACTTAAACTAAAATCTTTAATACTGGCTGCACCTAACGACTTCGCGGCCAACCAACTCGGTTCAAAAAGGGTGACGGCAACACCGTCGCAAGCCAAGACGAGCGAAGCACTCGGATTAGGCCGCAAACTAAAGCGTTTATGTTCACGACGATTATCATGTTCTAGTTCATCAGGTATCTGTGAGTCGCTATACCTATCCTTAGGTATATCGTCAAAATGAACTAAATCTTCGTACTTAATCACACTGCTATCCTTTTCTTTACTGCTGGTAGCGGACCCTAGGTTGATTGGCCTTTGCCTGTTGCTTTGCCTCTTGTACGTCCACTCCGGCATCCAATACTTCTGCTGGTACTCCCACCATGTCACGGATCAGCTGTTCGGTCGATGAGGTTAATATCAGCACTTCAATACGGCGGTTAGCTGCAGCAGCAGGTTCGTCACTGACATAAGGTACCTGATCGGCCATGCCTGTCACTTGTATCACTTGCTGGCGTTTAACACCGCCATATTCAAGCACTCGCCGCGCTAACAGTGCACGCTTACTGGATAATTCCCAGTTAGTAAATACGGTACCCGCGTAGGGCGTTGAATCGGTATGGCCTGAGATCACCATGGCATTGGTGATTTGCCCCAATACTGGCCCTAATGCCAACAGTAAGTCTTCAAAATAGGGTTGTATCTTGGCGCTGCCACGGGTAAACATAAACTGGTCAATATTGTCATGGATTAAAATCCGTATCCCTTGCGGCACCAAGGTAATGGCAATATTATCAGCCATTTCAGAGCTTTGAACTACACGATTCAGCTCTCGGGCTAACATAGTTAACTGTGCTTGGGTCTCGTACTGTCCAGGGACCATGGCATTAAGCTCTGGGCCTAACCCCGCATTAGGCTCACTTTCTCCCACCGGCACGTTATTATACGCCGCAGGTCCGGCCTTCTCTGCGCCTGTGCCTTGGGTTGGGATCACCGCTTGCTGCACCGTCATTGAGCCCTCTAAATCGATCATCGATGAGGCGTCATTCATACTAAACGGATTTATCGGCCCAGTTTCATTCATCTCACCGCGCAGGTATTGCACTATCATGGTGCGCTCACTTTCATCGGCAATCTGCATGATCCACAGCACCATAAACAAGGCCATCATCGCCAAGGTAAAGTCGGCAAAGGCCACTTTCCAGGCGCCGCCATGACCACCGCCACGTTTACTACGCTTACGGCGGTTGATGATGACGGGTTCATTTTTTTGGATCATCAGTTTTTCTGCTCCTCCATCCAGCGCTCAAGCTCAATGAATGATGGTCGACTTTCACTCTGGATCTGTTTACGACCGGCATCGATCGCCATCATAGGCGGTTTGCCTTTGACAAAAGCGGTCAAAATGGCAGCCACACATCGCAATTGAGCCGACTTACGATCAACCAGATGCTCCAACGCTTTTGATAGAGGATCAAAAAAGCAGTAACAGGCAAAAATCCCGATAAAAGTACCCACCAAGGCGGCGGCGACTTTCACACCAATCATAGTAATGGGGCCATCGATGGCCGACATGGTAATAATAATCCCCAGTACCGCGGCCAAGATACCGAAACCTGGCATCGCCTCGCCCACTTTATGTAAGGCTTCTGATGGGCGTAACCTGTCTTCTTCGATGCGGTGGATCTCCTCTTCGAGTAGGTGCTCGAGATCATGAGGCGATATTTTACCAATCGACTGTATACGTAGATTATCGATAAGAAATTGCAATACATCGGGATGCTTTAACACGGCGGGATACATCAAAAATAGCGAACTGGCCTGCGGATTTTCAATGTGTTCGTCTAACACTTTAAGCCCTTGCATCTGAATTTGAGACATTAAGACCCCCATCAAACCAAACAGCTGCGGATACAGCTCAGGGTCTTCCTGCTCTTTGGTAAACAGCTCTTTAATTTGCTCAATCATTTCGATTAAGACGGGCTTAGGGTTGGCTATCACAATCGCACCGATACCCGCGCCAAAAATAATCAAAATTTCAGCAGGCTGCCATAAGGATCTCAGCGTGCCACCTGCCCATAAATAGCCGCCAAATACAGAGAACAGGATGATCAGTAACCCAATTAATTTACTCATTACGCTTTACTTACTCCGAATAACTTTTATTGCTGCAGTACGCCTTTCAGCTGTGCCACGGCCAATTTATGCAGCTGACAGATGCGGGTCTCGGTTAACCCCAAGGTCGCGGCAATCTCTTTCAAATTGAGCTCATGTTGATAGTAAAGCGACAGGATTAGCTGTTCTCTTTCATTTAATTTTGCCATGGCTTTGATTAATGTCTTTTTGAGGATAAATTGGTCGACACTATTCCCCCCAGCAATGGGGTCATTACCTAGACTCAACATCTCATCAAGACTCTTCATGCTCTCAGCTTGCGAGGCATAAAGACGTTCACGATAGGCTTCGTGGCTCAACCCCATCTCGGCGGCCACTTCCAGATCTTTAGGTTCTCGTCCAAGACGACGGCTCAACGTACGTACCACATCATTTAGCTCATGGGCCTGCTGCCTCACCGGACGCGGACGCCAGTCTTGACGGCGCAACTCATCTAATATCGCGCCACGAATGCGCTGGCCAGCAAAAGAGATAAAACCGTTGTCATACTCTCCCGGATAACGCCGAGACGACTCCAGCAGCGCCATCATGCCAATCTGCTCCATATCTTCTATGGCCAACATGGCACCGCAATGGCTGCGTAACTGAGATACGGCGCGTTTTACCAAAGGTAAATACTGGCGCATTAGCTGCGCTTCACTCATGCGCTGCTGTGGCTCATCGCACACTTGTTGGTAGGCTAGCTGCCCGTCAGTATTCATTGTCGACCCTTTACTGGAGCACCATACGGGTGAAGAGCACTTCGTCGATATCCGACTGAAAATCATTTTCAGACAATACCTTCACTATCATCACTAAGGCTTCAGACTGTAGGCTTTCGAGTTGATCTCGATCATTTAACTCTTGAAATGTTTTGCGCGAAAACATCTTCATTAATGAGTTACGGATCACTGGATCGGCCTCGAGTAACACGCTTTCGAGTAGCGGGTTGTGGCTCTTTACCGTCATCTCAAGCAACATATAGTGAGGGTACTTATCGCCCGGGATAGACATGATAAACTTTTCTAATGGATAGTATTTCGCGACCTTTACCGGCTCTTCTTCAGGTTGTAGATAGGGTTTAGTTAACTCAGGACCTTGCCAACCCAACCATAAAGCACCTGCGGTCCATCCAAAGAAAACACAGATAATGGCTAAACTTTTAACTACACTCGATTTCGCTAGTGCCATGCAATTACTCCGGCATTACGCCAATAAATTCAATTGATGCTGATGCAATTGCGCCGACATCTCAGTTTCGGTACTCGGCTCAAAATCACGCCCATTGATGCTTGGGGTGTTTAAGCCTGCGCTCTGTTGTTGACGCTGCTGCTCGCCGCCACTGCCACTTTGGCCAATATCTAATTCAATGTGACCGCCATGGTCTTGAGCTAAATCATTGCGTAGTCGTTCAAGCCCGGTTAATAACGCCTCACGTACTGCCGGATTGACCGCATGCATTTGAATATGAAGACGATCGCCATCGAGGCGAATATTTAGCTCAACTTTACCAAGCTCGGGAGGATCGAGGCGTAATTCGGCGTGTTTAATGCGTTGATCAATCTGAAAACGCAGCTGTTCACGCATCGGGGTCAGCATCTCATGTGCCTGCTGAGCAACACTGGCCTGTGGGCTAACCGATACAGGCCCCCACTGACTCACATTGGCCCCTTGCCGACCCGCTTGCTGCGTGGCCTGACTGGCAATATCCAACGCCTCTCCATGACGAAGCTCGGCCATTACAGGCAACAAACTGGGGTCGCTGCGTAGCGTAGTCACGCCAGTTGCAGGCAAAGCACTCGTGCTTGACGCTAGGTTCATGTTGGCTAGTGGCATAAACTCGGCCCCAGGGCCACCACCTTTAACCAGCGACGCCGGTAATGCCACGCCGCCATTGTCCACAGCCGTCACTGTGTGGGCCTGATTCTGATTGGCCAACGTACCGACTGGGATACTGATTGCCGTTTTCATAGGATTGACCAAAGTCGCCAAGGCGTTGGCCTGTGTGGCGCTATCGCTGCCCGCTGCGGCGAACCGCATTACCATATCGCTGCCGCCGTCAGCCATGGCGGTTGAAAATCCCAACTGCGCCGCATAAGGGCTTGCCGTGGTGACAACACTGGCCAATGGTGCACTGTGTGGGGACAGCAACTCAGGATTAAGCTGGCCGCTGTAACTCACATTGGCTGATGCCATATTCACAGGGGTCATGCTCACTGCAGCCATGCTCACAGAGTTCATGCTAACTGCCGCCGCGTTCTCTGAGGTCATGCTAACTGAACTCATCTCGCCCATAAACATAGGATCGTCGCTCAACTCATGAGCTAATGCCTGCTCAAGCATGGTTAAAGCGATGTCTGTTTGTTCACCTTGCGCTAGCGTACCCTTATCGGTAGGCAATAAGGCAAACTGCGGCATCTCCTCGCGCTCTGACGTGTTAGCCGTAACACTCGCCGCCTTACCACTCGCCTCGGCCGCAACGGGTCGCGCCATTATAAAATCAGATATCATCAACAGCTCCGCTGCTTAGGGTTAATTGATAGGCCGCAAGTCCCGGCTGTTGCTGTTTAAAGCGTTGCATCTCTACACTGAGTTCATCGCGCGCCATCTCCAATTCACGCAAGACTTGAGCATGGATCTGTCCTAGAGCTGCACGGGCTTGTCGTTGTGCCTCGCTGCTCGCCGTACCCGCCTTGGTCAACGCTCTGATTAGCGTGGCATTGACCCGAGTCACCTTCTCCCAATCGCCTTGGTCCGCATACTGACGTAACGCTACGCCAAAGCGGTGCCACTGCTCAATTGAGATTGGCCCATCCTTCTCTGACATTGGTAATAACCTCGGTTACTGGCTGGAGCGCTTCGGCGCTGTTCTCGACGCTAGCACTGATTAATTGGCGACTGCAGTAGTCATACAGGCGATTTAGGCTAGTGGCAATTTCACCACCGTTTTCGAGATCCAGCATGGAGTCGAGACCATGAACAATATTGAGACACTTATTGATGCTAATACCCTTAGCCTCATATCGTTTTCGCTCCATGTGCCCTGCGGCGCGCTCTAGCTCCTCAAGCAAGCCCTCCAGTAACATACGAACCATATCGTGGGGGTTCGCAGCGGCAACGCGGGCATCTAAAGAGGCTTGCTGATACGCATTAAAGGGATCGTGCTCATTTAACATTTATACTGTTTTCCTTTTAAAACAAACCACTGGCTGCGCTCAGCTGGTTTATAGTCGCTTCCATGGCCGTAAATTGGGCCAAGTAAATTTGGTAACGTTGCTGCATCTGATAATCGTGACGTTCCATGTTCTCGTTGACTCTGTCTATCTGGCCATCGAGGGTATCTTTTTTCAGGTCCATCAGCCCTTTAAAGTCGGTAAAGGGCTCTATGACTTTTTCGAGTCTGTCGACATAACTGCCAGCATCGGTAAACATGGCTTCGATGGCAGAGGCATCGCCTTTCAGCGCATCGGTCAACTTAGTTTCATCGACTTTCAACTTGCCATAGCGATCTAATTCAATGCCGATATCCGATAAACGCATGCCGTTTGGCGCACTGGCAAATATCGAGTCACGCATCTGGCTTTGTAGTTGACGAATAGAAGAGTCCCCTTTCAAGACACCGATTTGGGCCTCTTTTACTGTAGTAGTCACTTCATCTTTATCATCTTTGTCGTCTTTATCCTTCTTACTGTCTTCCTCAATCACCGAACTGCCCATCGAGCGAGTCAGCTGATTGATCTGCTGCAACATGGTATTAAAGGCGGCAACAAAGTCTTTCACCGCTGTCTCGGTACCTTCAAAATCTTCTTCGATTTTAACCCAGCTGCTTTCACCGGCGCCGTGGGTACTGGTTAACTCTAGGCTCACGCCATCGACCACATTTTCGAGGTAGTTGCTACTACTGGTGATATCGATACCATTGAGCGTTAACTTGGCGTCTTGCGCCACGCGGCGCTCAGTCATACCAAAATCAACACCATCAAGCTCAACGGTTAAACTGTTAGCTAGACCTGATTCGGTCGCCGACATCATTAGCTCAATTTGACCGCCAGTGCGTACCAAAGAGGCTTGCATCCCTGGGTTATCTGGGTGCTTATTAATCACATCGCGTAACTGCGCCACCGTCATGGGCGCGCCACTATTAACCGTGGCAAGATCAATCTCTAAGCGCTGACTAGGATCGCTACCCAGCTGAATACTAAACACACCTGAAGCCGGCAACAACTCATCTTCTGAGGCATAAGTCTTGGTTAATTGCTGCGCCTGCGCCAACTGCTCGATATGCAGTTCATAATTTCCCTTAGGGGCATCGGCGGTCACCGTCGCTGTGGCTTTGTCGTCACTGACACTCGAGGTTTTACCCTTAAAGGCCTCAGTGTCGAAACTGGTTAACTTAGCCGTTAGCTTGTCCATACTTTTTTCAAGCAATTTATAGGCATCTAACTTGGCGTTATAGGTGTTAAGGTTGTTCTTATATAGGGCATCTTTTCCCGCACGCTCAACCATAATCAGCTGTTCGGAAAACTGCGCCGCACTCATACCTGAAATCATGAAAAAATCCTCTTATTGATAACCTTAAAGCAAACCTTGTACCAAGATTTATCTATTTGTTTTTAATATATTTTTAAAAGAAGCGAGATCCTATTAGGTTAGGAGGCTTCCGTTGCTGTCACACAAAGGGAAGTAATGCTTCCGCGCCAACGCGCTCAGTGGGTAGCAACAATCGTTGTGGATAGCTCAAATAGGCGACCGAAACGGGCTGGAGCTGAAATAGGCAGGGGGAGAAAAGTCAATTTAAGGGGATAAAAAAAGGGGCCGCAGCCCCTTGATGGTTAAGGTGCTTACAATTAACGTAATAGACCCATAACCAAACCAGTGTTTTGGTTCGCAGAAGACAGGATAGTGGTACCTGCTTGAACTAACATTTGGTTCTTAGTCATGCTTGCAGATTCAGTGGCGAAATCGGCATCCATGATACGACCAGCAGCAGACTTGGTGTTTTCAGTGATGCTAGTTAAGTTAGCCGCAGTGTGACCTAGACGGTTGATGTTAGCACCTAGCTCAGAACGCGCAACACCCACTTCATCGATATAAGTATCAATCGCTGTAATTGCAGCAGTTGCACCAGCAGTCGTTGTTAAATCACCAGCTAGGGCAGTTGGAGCTGTCATGCTTACTGTTAGTGTTTCAGTAGTACCTGCACCAATTTGGAACTGAACACCACCAGTTAGCTTAGCCATTAGATCGTTACCCGCATAGGTAGTTTCACCCATAATACGAGTAGATTCAGCTACTAGCTCTTGGAATTCTGCATCAAGTGCAGCCATATCAGTTGTCGAGTTCACGCCGTTGGCTGCTTGAGTTGCCAATTCTTTTTGACGGTTAGCGATGTTAGTCAACTCTTCTAGGGCACCGTCACCAGTTTGTAGCATAGAGGTCGCATCAGAAATGTTACGACCAGCAGTTTCCATACCACGGATGTTAGCATTCATACGGTTAGCAATCTGTAGACCTGCAGCATCGTCAGATGCGCTGTTGATGCGAAGACCAGTAGATAAACGCTCCATAGCGTTAGTCAGTAGATCGTTGCTCTTAGTAACCGCATTTTGTGAAACCAGTGAAGCGTAGTTAGTATGAACTGAAAGCATGTGTATTCTCCAAGAAATTAAAATGTTTCATCGTGATTCACAATAGATAAGACGGCAGTGCAAAAGAAAACTGAAAATAAAAATCTAAAAATTTTTAAATAAATTGATCTAACCTGTCATTCGAGCATCGATCGTCATAGCCGCTGTTGTGGTTATCAACCCCATAGATGCTAAGAAGACGATACAGAAAAAGCATAACGACACGGCAAGAGTTACCTCATTTTCATGAAAAAGCCGACCCTAGGGTCGGCTTAATATTCTCGCTCACTCATTGAAGTAAATGATTCCAGCAGAAATATGCACAATTTAACCCAATAGCGCAGTCACTTGATCGCGATTGGCATTGCCCTGCGCCATCAATGACGTCAACTGGTATACAAAGGGTTGCGGCTGCATAAACTTTACCAGTAATTGTAACTCCGCCTGTGGCGGAATTGTCGCCATCGATGTCTGCATCTGGCTCAGTAATGCGGCGTGGGTGGCTAAGATCCCTTGGATCTGGGCATCAATTTTTTGTTGTGTCTTGGTTACTTTAGCTAAGGTCTGCTTTAAGTTGCTGTCGGCCTTTAAACCCCACTCGCGGGGATCTTGCAAACTAAAACGCTCCTCTAAATGGATATTACGCAGTTCGCCAGCGGGCAAGCGTTGCCCCTCGCCCATCATGAGCAAGCCTTCTTGCACTTGTTGCCACACAGAGCTGGGTGCCTTAAACAAACATTCGCCATTGATCAGTTCAACATTAAGCCCTAAAGGGGCGAGTGCATTAGCTAACACCTTATTAAGCTGCTGCCGATCCAAGCCGGCCGCTAAGGTCACATGTAATGAGCGCTGACCAAGCTGCACCAATATGCGCTCGTCACGTTGCTTAGGCACAGTTAAGTCTACCGAGCGCAATATAAAAGCGTGCGGTGCAGCAGGAGTTTGCGATAGCAGGTTAAAATGGTGATCGAGTAATAGTTGGCCGCGATAATGGGGGCGAATTTGGCTCAGACGTTGCCGCTCTTGCTCGGCTTGAAACAATGCCTGTTGACTCATCTCCCCAGAGCCTGAGCGGATAACACGGTATAACTGCTGGCGAATGTGGCTCAACAAGCTTGATGCCTGTTGCAACGCTTGCAATGCCACCTGAGAGGCACTCACCTGATGCTGCTCTTTGGTACTACTGGCCCAGCGGCCATAAGAAGCCAGTCGATGCTTAGGCAGGGCTCGAGTGGGTTGCGGCCCCTGCTGTACAGGGGCAACTGGCGCTGTATGGCTACTGCTAACAGTCTGATTCTGTCGTAACACATTGAGCGAATCACCTATCGCATTAACCATCTAACACACGCCTTATAAATGATTGAACAGAGTTAACTGACTCACCTGAACAAAAGTTTGTTGAGTCACTTTGAGGGCCGTGAGTTTAACATTAAATTCAGCGGTAGCGCTGGCATAATCTAGCTCTTGGGTTTCACCAATCACCTTTTTATTAAACAGCACCATCTCTTCGTGAGAGGTTTTCATCAACGATAGGCTGTTTTGCTTACCGCCCATGTCAGTTATCGCGCTGTTAATGCTGTCTAAAGTATCGTTAAGCGTGGTTTGCATCGCATCGGCAGCTGCTGAAAAGGCAGCATCATCTGGCGCAAGCGCAGGGTCTTTGAGCACCGCAATATAATCGGCAGTCTGATTTAGAATATCTTGGCTGGCGTTAGAAAACAGAAATTGCTCGGCGGTCACATTGGCCGTCATCCATGATGATCCCGAGGTTTGCACCTCACGTTGGCTGTTATCACCTTGATAGACATAACGCCCCGCAGCATCTTGGGTAATAGTCTGCTGCTCGGTGCGATTACCCGAAAACAGATAATTACCGCCATCGTCCTTGGCATTGACGTTATCTACCATCGCCTCGAGTAACTCATCTAACTCTTGAGCATAGGCACTGCGATCTTCTGGCGATAGGGTCGAGTTATTGGTGGCGACGCTGATTTCACGCATCCGTTGTTGCAACTCAACCATGCCCGACAGATAAGTCTCTGAGCGGCCTAAGCTGGTGCTCAGTGAGTCGATATTTTTAACATACTGCTCCATAGACGCTAAATCACGCTCATTAGCCATGACGCGCACCGCACCAATAGGGTCGTCTGAGGGACGCAGTATCGACATTCCCTTAGATGACATCTGGTTCAAGCGGGCCAAATCCATAGTCGTATTTTGTAGACTGTGAATATTGTTAGTGTACAAATTTTGCATTGTCACGCGCATTTTTAGGCCCCCTTAAAAGCTGCTTAGCATGGTTTGAAACAGTTGATCGGCTGTCGATATGACTTTGGCATTGGCCATATAAGACTGCTGATAAATGATCAAGTTGACGCCCTCTTCATCGGGGTTAACACCACTGGTGCTGGCCCACTGAGACTGCGCATCTTTTTGTAACTCGACACTGGTCTTGGCATTAGCAATGGCTTGACGCGACGCCGAGCCTAACTGACCCACTTTGCTGCTAAAGGATTCAGAAAAACTGGTGCTCACACCTAAGCTAGTAAAGGCCAAATCTTTGTTGGCTAAGGCCACCAACGCTTGTAGGTTGCTGTTATCACCTTGGGTGCCATCGGTACCAAAAGCCAGCTCATCCGCGGTAAAACCATCAGTCACCTGCAAGCTACCAGCGGGGTTCCCAGGCTGAAAACTAAATAGGTTTTGAGTGGGTGCAGCGCCCGTTAAATCGGTACCGCCTGCCAACACAGCATTAAACTCATCGGCCAATTTAACGGCTAATTCATCAAGGTACGCTTGCGAGCCGGCTAATTCACTATCGCGATAATCGAGTAACGCGCCCATGCTGCCACCAGCCGAAGCTTCAAGGGTAAAATGGCTCTCGCCAAAATTGATATCGACAAGGCTAACCAGCGGATTGGCCGGATCGGGCACCATTGACAATTTAGCCACGGTATTGCCCGACAACAAAGGTTCCCCACGTGCTAGCGAGATGTTCACCATGCCTTTGTCATCTTCGATAACGCGTATATCGACAATGGCCGCCAGTTCGTCGATAGCCGCATCCCGACCATCTTGCAATGCCGCCGGCACTATGCCGCCGGCACTGGCGGCCTTTATGTCTTGGTTAAAACGAGCGATGATCTCCAGCTGCGAATTGACCTCTTTGGCCGAGGTGCCAAGCTGACCTGTCACCTGATCGCGTTGAGATACTAAGCTATCGTTGATGCCGTTAATCATCTGAGTTAAGGCTTTCGCCTCGTTTAACACCCCTTGACGATGCGCAATCAAATTGGGCTGCTCCATCGCCGAGTTAAGCGACGCAAACAGCTGATCTAATCCGGCAGAGATATTATTACCTTCTGAGCCAAAGACTTGCTCAGCTTGGCCTAAATAACTGCTGCGCACATTATCAAAGCCCACATTACTGGTGGTCTGCCACAGCTGCGCCACTTCATATTGGTCCGAAATCCGTCTTACGCCATCGATAAACACCCCAGCGCCGCCGCCATAAGCACCACCACCCACAGAGCTGGTCATCACTTGCTGACGTGAGTAACCCGCCACCATGGCATTAGTCACATTATTTGAGGTCGCATTGAGCGCCGCCATACTGGCTAACAGCCCAGATTTACCTATGTTCAACATGCTCATTTATTGTCCTTAGCGTGCGGCGGCACAAAAAGTGCGGGCTGCATCGCTGTGGTTGTCATCTGTTGCGGATCATAGGCGACAGGATCGGCGCTCGACTTAAGCGCGCCAGACAATTGTTTAGTCATCACCTCAGACAAGCCCATGCCTTGCATCTGGCTCAAACGGCTAGCCAGTTCGGCATCGTGTAGATCGCGATATAAACCATCATTTTTTGACGACAACGGGCTCTCTTCATCGGCCATCGCATCAGAGGCTGAGCGCATCTGCTTTAATACGGTTTGCAAAAACTGCGCTTCAAACTGCTGGCTCACCACTTTAAGGGCTCCCAACTCGCCATTGCTTTTAATCAGATCGCCAGCATTTAACTGGTTAAGATAACCGTTATTATTTTCAAGTTTCATTAGATCACCACTAACTCAGCTTCTAGGGCGCCAGCTTCATCGAGCGCCTGCAATATGGCCATCAGATCCATAGGTGCAGCACCTAAACTATTAACTGCCTTAACAATCTCTTCGATAGCAATACCCTCTGGCCAGACAAACATGCGGTTATCACCTTGCTCGACCGACACTTGGCTATCGTTGGTCACGACAGTTTCGCCATTATTATTGCCGAAATAGCCACCATTAGGCTGGCTAACATTTTGCCCTTCAACTATGGTCACCGTTAGGTTGCCATGACTGACAGCCGCCTTGCGCACCACCACATTGCCCCCCATCACAACCGTGCCTGTGCGACTGTTAAATACGATGCGCGGGCTGCGGCGCCCCTGCTCTATCTGTAACTCTTCGAGCATCGACATAAAGGTCACCCGCTCACGGCTCGACTTTGGCGCCTGTACTAAGACTTTGCCGTGGTTTTCAGCTCTTGCCACATTGGGGCCAAATAGCGCATTAACCGCGCGCTCGATATTGCGCGCAGTCTTAAAGCTGGGATCTTTGAGGTTAAGGATGATATCGGCGTTATCATTAAAGCTGCTGCCAATGGCGGCCTCAAGTAAGGCGCCATTGGGAATACTGCCCACGGTAGGCACATTGACGGTGATCGAAGAGCCATTGCGCCCCGATGCCGAAAAGCCACCGACCACTAAGTTACCTTGGGCCACCGCATAAATGTCACCATCGACGCCGCGCAGTGGCGTCATCAACAGGGTGCCGCCTTGTAAGCTTTTGGCATCACCCAATGATGACACTGTCACATCTATGGTTTGGCCTGGGCTAGACATAGGCGACACGGTCGCGTGCACCGCAACGGCGGCGACGTTTTTCAATTTAGGGTCGCTATTACCATCTATTTGCACGCCAAACTGCTTGAGCATGTTGACCACAGACTGGCTGGTAAATTTCACCTGCGAACGGTCACCGCTGCCATTGAGGCCCACCACGACACCGTAGCCCACCAGCTGGTTGTCACGAATACCTTGTACATCGACGATATCCATCAAATAGCGCGACTGCTCAGCAGCGTTAAGCTGGGCACAGATAAACACTGACAGTAATAAACACAAACGTAGCATGCTAAAAATCCTTGCCTAAAGAGGGAACCATGGGCTGTTGAAATAACGAGACGCCCAACCCATTGCATTACTGTCGGCAATCGCCCCTTGGCCACCATAAATAATACGTGCATCGGCGATGCGCTGTGACGAGATAGTATTGTCGTTACCAATATCGTCGGCGCGGATAAGTCCTAGTAGGCGCAAGTATTCATCGCCCTGATTGAGCCTGAGCCACTTTTCGCCGCGGATCAGCAGTGCACCATTGGGCAATACCTTGGCAACGGTCACTGTGATCGAGCCTGATAGCTGGTTTTGCTGGGTACTTGACCCAGTACCATTAAAACCACGTCCTAAAGACATATCGCCATCGGCGCCCATATTATTGGCGCCAATTGAACCACTGGAGCCCGCGGCCAGCCCAAAGGACATATCTTGCGCTTTGCTGGTTTTAGTGTCGGCTTTCTTGCTGGAATAGGTTTTTTCATCTAATGACACAGTCAATAGATCCCCTTCGCGAAAGGCACGCTTGTCTTTAAACAACGTCAGCATATAACCGGGACGATACAAGCTGCCATCTTTAGCATCTGGCAAACTATAATCTATCTCTGGCGGTGCCCATTCGGCGCCACCCGGCTTAGTTAACGGCTCTGGTATATGTGAAATACATCCAGATAAAAACAAGGTCATCAGCAAGTAAAACCAACGCATCATGCTTCCTTATAACGACTGGTTGAGGAACTTGAGCATATCGTCAGACGCCGATACCACTTTGGCGTTCATCTCATAGGCTCGCTGAGTCGAGATCATCTCAACCATCTCTTCAACTACGTTAACGTTAGCGCCTTCCAACGCGCCCTGACGCAAACCGCCTAACGCTTGGTCGCCAGCCACCCCTTCAACCGCCACACCCGAAGCCGCAGTTTCGCGGTACAGGTTATCACCACGCGCTTGTAGGCCCGCAGGATTGGTAAAGTTGATCAAGGTAATTTGGCCCAGCTCTTGCGGATCCGCTTGGCCTGCCATCTGTGCGTTCACTAACCCATCGGTAGCGATGGAAATCGATAGCGCATCTTCTGGGATCACTATGTTAGGCACTAACGGGAGCCCCTGAGAGGTCACCATCATCCCTTCGCTGCTGCGATAAAATTGACCATCACGGGTATAGGCTAATTCACCATTAGGCTCTTCCACTTGGAAGAAGCCGTTACCTTCAATGGCTAAATCCAGTTGTTGATTGGTGGTTTGCATATCACCCGGGGTGAAGATTTTTTGTGTCCCGACCACGCGGGTACCAGCACCGAGTTGCAAACCCGATGGCAGCTCGTTCATGGCATCGACTTGACCACCAGGTTGACGCTGCACTTGATAAAACAGATCATTAAACGCCACACGGTCACGTTTAAAACCTGTGGTATTCACGTTCGCCAAGTTGTTGGCGATAGTGGTCATTTTAGTATCTTGTGCCGTCAGGCCGGTTTTACTTACCCATAAAGCTGATTGCATACTGAACTATCCTTTACACATTACGCAGTAGACGGTTGCCGACTTCGGCCAATTTCTCTGCGCTTTTCATTAATTTCACCTGAACTTCAAACTGACGGCTCAAATCCATTGAGGCGATAAGCTCGCTCACCGCTTGAACGTTACTGGCCTCGAGGAAACCACTCTTGACTCGTACCTGTTCGTCTTGCGGTAGGTCGGCGCCATCACGGCGATACAAGAGACCATCTGGGCCTTTTTGCATTTGCGCCATATCGCTATTCACCAGCTTTAGTCGCCCGACTTCCTCAATCACTCCGCCTTCCGATGGCAAAATGCTGATGGTGCCATCTTCACCGACAAACAAGTCTTTATGTTCAGGCAATACCAGTGGCCCGTCGACACCCAACACGGGGCGACCGTCAACGGTCAACTGACCTTCACCGTCGGCGATCATGGCGCCGGCACGGGTATAGGCTTCGCCGCCATCGACCATGACACTGAACATGCCTTGATCATGAATCGCCATGTCCAATTTGCGACCCGTGGGGTTCACCGCGCCGCTCTGCTGGCTAAAGCCGCTGCTTTGGGTCAAGGCTAACACTCGGGTGTCAAAGCTACCTGGTGTGTTAGGGATCGCCATGGCGTTCACTCGCTCCAGATCGGCCTTAAAGCCCGTAGTCTCGGCGTTGGCCAAGTTATTCGCGCGAATGGTTTGTGCTTCCATAATACGCGTAGCACCGCTAACGGCTGTATACAGCATCTTGTCCATGTTGTTAGCCCTTAAATAGCGTTGAGTAAGGCTTGCTGCATGGTCGAGTTAACGTCCAACACTTTAGCGTTAGACTGGTAGTTACGCTGCGCCGACATCAAGTTAACCATCTCTGCGGTGGTATCGACGTTAGAGCCTTCTAAGTAGCCACCGGTAACGTTACCCATGGTGCCTGTAGCTGGCGCCCCGAGAATAGCTTGGCCGGCACCGTTTGTGGCAACCCAAGCATTGTTACTGATAGGCTCTAAGCCATTTGGATTAGCAAAGTTAGCCAGTGCCACTTGACCCTGTAACTGCTCTTGGCCGTTAGTGTATGTACCATATAGCAAACCGTTGTCATCCAGACGTACGCCTTTTAAATCACCTGAGGTATAACCGTCTTGGTGCAGGCTGGAGTTGTTGTACGCCGCCGCATATTGAGTGCTCTTATCAAGGCCCACATCGAATGCCATCGCCGTCGCGCCATCTAAGATAGCGGGGTCGTTGATGTTCATGGCCAGGGTCTTGCCTGCGGTTAAGATACCGTTAGAGTCAAAGGTCATGGTGTGGCCACCAGCAGGTGTCACATCCACGCCTTCCATCATGTAGTGCACACTCCACTCGTTAGGAGCGGTTTTGACATGATATTGGGTGAGTGCGTGTTCGTTACCTAATGAGTCATACACACTGACGGTGCTCGATGAGTGGTAGCTGTCCATGTTGGCAGGATCGAAAGGCACTAACGCAGGATCAATCACATCGACGCGGGCATCAAGGTTAGATACTAAGCCAACAGTGGTAGTGGCTTTAGCCGCCAAGGCTGCCGTTTGCACTTGCAGGTCGGTGGTGTTACCCGTTTGGATTTGACCTGTGGCGCCCACGGCATAGCCCTGTAAGCGGTTACCCACAGGGTCGACGATAAACCCTTGTGAATTCTGATGAAACATACCTGCACGAGCATACATACCGCCGCCATCAACGCCTTTTAGTACGAAGAACCCTTCGCCTTTGATCCCCATATCTAACTGGCGTCCAGTGTAAGTTAAGCTACCACCCTTGGAAAAGTTTTGGCTGGTCGACATGACGCTGACACCACCGGCTTGGCCACCGTTATAGATGGCGGCGAACTCGCTGCGTCCACCACGAAAACCCACGGTAGATGAGTTAGCAATGTTATTACTGATGGTGTTGAGATCTTGTGTCGTGGCCTGTAAGCCGCTTAGTGCTATGTTAAATGACATCCTAATACCCTAATATAAAATAAATTTATGAAACTTCAGAAATGTTCAGCACTGAAATGGTGCCTAGACCATGGCCCATCTCGGCCATCATCATCCCTGATGCGCTCGCAAAATGAATTTTTTCGATCGGCGCTTTAATGTATGTGGGTGCCATTAACACCGACTCTCCCATTGTGGCGTTAGCCTTAAGTTCATATTTTCCTTCAGGCAAGCCTAGAGCCTCGGGGTCAATGTTAAAGGCAATATCGCCCTTAGATTGCGCGCCCAGCTTAACGGTTTGCACCACTTCGCCTTGCTCGTTGATCACCTCAATCTCTAGGTTTTCGACACCGTTTTCTAAAAACACTTTGCCTTCTACTGCTTCATTGCCTAGTTCAAGCCCAGAGGCTGGCACCATGGCACTCTTGCCAATCAAGGATGCCGATTGCACTATGCCTAAGTTCTCCATCATCACCATCTGGTTCGACTGGTTTTCGCGCATATACTCTAAGCTCTCCACCTGTGAGAACTGGGCTAATTGCGAGACATATTCGGCGCTGTTGATCGGTTTAGTCGGATCCTGATTTTGGATCTGAGCAATCATCAACGTCATAAATTCATTTTTGAGCGAGGCAGCATCATTGCCTGGCGCTTGTAATACATTAGCGCCCTGTTGCGCCTGGCTGTCCGTAGTGCGTCCGACTTCCATTTACTTGTTTCCTAATTGCAGTAAGCCCTGCTGCATAGAGCGGGCACGGTTCATCACTTCAACACTGGTCTCAAACGAGCGGCTTGCCGCCATCATGTCGGCCATCTCTTCAACGGTATTGACGTTCGAATACGCTACGTAACCTTGCTCGTTCGCAAACGGATGGTTGGGCTCATAACGCATATCCAGCGGCGCATCGGCTTGCACTATGTCGCTAATTTCCACCGAGGCACCGGCGGCTTTGCCTTCTTGCATCTGGTTATAGATAGTGGCAAATACCGGCTTTAACGCACGGTAAGCTTGCTCTGGCGACTCAGCAGCCGTACCGGCATTCGCCAAATTACTGGCCACGGTATTTAAGCGTATAGTTTGGGCATTCATGCCTGCACCCGCTATTTGATAGATTTCTCCAAATGACATAGGGACTCCTAGCGACCTTCGATAGCCGTTTTTAAGCCGGCAATTTTCATGTTAAGAAATGTCAGGCTGGTCTGATAATCCATCGCATTTTGTGAATATCTCGCCTGCTCTTTACCCAGTTCAACCGTGTTATTATCGGCAGAACTTTGATACGGCACGCGATAACCAATATCGTAGCGATTAGCATTGCTAGCACCTGATTCAATGCGAGCCATTACCTTACTAAAGTCTAGATCTCGCGCCTTATAACCTGGGGTTTCGGCGTTCACCAAATTACCCGCCAGCACCTTGCTTCTCTCTACCCTAAAGTTCAGTGTTTGGGGGTGGATCCCCAACGCTGTATCGAGGTTGATAGCCATCTCAATTCCTAGTAATGTATGCTCAACAATGTTAATGGCACTGAGTATCCAATTAATATGCCAAGTATTTTAAATCAAATTAAACAAACACTTAGATGTTGAAGCCTGCCGTAATCGGAAGCCTAACTTCCCTCTTCCTCTTAGGCGTATTCGGTTTACTTCCGCTACCTGTGTATAGCCAGACAGACACAGCTTCCGCCACCACGCAAATTGAGCAACAGATGCAGCGCTCAATCGAAACCCAACTGAGCCAATGGCAACAGCAACAGGCTATCGATAAGGTACAACATAAGATTATGATTCGGGTGCCCTCAGGGGCGGATAACCTTGAGCTTTGCCCGCAAAAAATCACCATAGACCCGCCCCAAGGCTTACCCTTTGGCCGAGTGCAGCGCAAACTGAGTTGCCCCTCTCTGGGTTGGTCTTTGTATGTCAGGGCAAAAGTGACACTGCAAGCCTATTTGCCAGTCGCCAACAGGAACTTGCAAAGAGATGAGATAGTGACATCTGCCGATCTGCACTGGAAAATGTTACCGCTGAAGGCCTCAGATCAAGATGTGATCACCCAAGAGGCCAACTTACTTGGCCAACAAGTGACCCGCAAACTGCGTAAAAATAAACCCATCCGCGCCGCCTATCTCGAGGCGCCACGGCTGATTAATGTCGGCGATGAGGTGATTATCGAGGCCAGCAGTGAGGGCTTTTATGCTAATATGCTCGGTGTCGCCTTAGATGTAGGCAAAGAGGGTGATGCTATTCGGGTGAAAAATAGCAGTTCAGGCAAGGTGATCACCGCCTATGTGGTGGCCAAAGGCCGAGTCCGCACTCAGTTTTAAGCTTATTAGATTGAAAAAATCACTAAAAAAGTTTTAGCGATGTCACAATCCGGTCGCTCATATAGAGTATCAAGCCGAATTATCGAGTGAGTACAATGGAAATCAATAAAATCAACAGCGCGATTGGTGCTGAGATTGGTGCCAAGAAGAGCAATGTTAATGCTCAAGCCACGCCAGCGCCTCAATCAGCAGCTACGCCTTTACCAGCCCAGCTATCCATCAGCCAGGATTGGCAGTCGCTTGAGCAGTCTCAGCAGGCACTACAGCAACTTGACGATGTGGATCACGACAAAATTGCCGCACTGCGTCAGTCGCTGCAAGACGGTAGTTTCTCACTAGATTTAGATCTGATTGCCGATAAGATGCTCAACCAACATGGATAAACCCCAAGTTGATAAGCGTTTGTTAGTGCAGACGCTGCTACGTGATATTCGCTTAGATGTGGATGATTACGGCCAGCTAAAAAGCATGCTTAAACATCAAAGAGAGCTAATGCAGCGCACCGACAATCAAGGGCTATCACTGCATAATACGCGTCAAACGGCATTGTGCGATAAACTCGCCCAACGAGCCGCTCAGCGTAGCAAGATCTTAATCCAACTTGGGTTTAAAGGTGATAGCAATGGCATGAAGCGTCTGCTTGCCGCCTTGCCGAATCAGCTGCGTCCGCAAATTAAAATTTTGTGGGACAACCTACAATTGTTGGTGACAGAGAGCCAGCAGGCCAATGAAGTCAATGGCCGCCTATTAGCATTGCAACAAGAGACTCTCACTCGGTTGCTCAATCCTGATAGCCAGCATCAACAGATAGATTACGGCAACCACCTAGCTCGCTAACGTTAAGCTTAAATTGCGTTAGCGAGACACATTGCCCCGCGTATAAAACCCTGCCATATCATCTAAAGTCGCTTGCTCTTGACGCATGCTTTGCTCCAGTAGCGCCTCCTTGGTCTGCTGCTGTAACCACTTCAACCCTTGCTGTCGTCCCAACTGCTTACGCCATAAATTGTCGACTCGTGCCTGCTCGTGTTGCAGCAAGGTCTGCTGTTGAGCCAGTTTGATCTTCATCGGCTCTAACGCTTGAGCCATCTGGGTCGCGTTTTGCCACAACAGCGGGTGCGCTCCATATTGGCGGCCGCTATAATCGCTGATCATCTCACTTAAGGCTTGATGTTGTTGCTGAGCCTGCTGCATACGACGCAGCGCCTCATCACGCTTTTGCCCTAATTGCGCGAGCTTTTTCTCTTCCTGTTGACACAATCTAGACAGTTGTCGCTGACGCTGGCGCATAACCCATCACTTCCATTAATTGCTCTAACTGTTGCAGACTATCGGCGCGGCTGATTTTGGTCTCGGCCGCTTGCCGTAAAAACTTGGCCATCTCGGGATACGCTTGCACAGCCAAGTCCATCTCGGGATCTTGCCCCGCCTGATAACCCCCTAATGGCAATAACTCACGCACCTCATTATAGCGACTCAAAAGGTGACGCATGATATGACTTTGTTCTAGCTGACTTGGACTGGCGATCTGAGTGGCTAAACGGCTCACTGATGCATTCACATCGATGGCGGGAAAATGACCGCGCTCGGCCAGTTTACGACTCAGCACAATATGGCCATCGAGGATCGCACGAGCCGAATCGGCCACGGGATCTTGCTGGTCATCTCCCTCGGTTAATACCGTATAAAAGGCGGTTAAGGTACCTTGTTGATGTTGACCATTACCGGCCATCTCCACCAATCGAGGCAGCTGGGCAAATGCCGAGGGTGGATAGCCTTTAGTGGCTGGCGGCTCCCCCAAGCTGAGGGCGATTTCTCGCTGCGCCTGAGCGTAGCGAGTTAACGAATCCACCAGCAGTAATACTTGCTTGCCCTGATCGCGAAAACCACAGGCAATGGCATGGGATAGACGCATAGCGCGCAGGCGCATCAAGGGGGTAGTATCGGCAGGCGCGGCAATCACCACCGCGCGGCGCCGGCCAGCTTCGCCAAGGGTCTCTTCAATAAATTCGCGTACTTCTCGGCCACGCTCACCAATCAATCCCACGACCACCACATCGGCTTCGGTGAAGCGGGTCATCATACCCAAGAGCACACTCTTACCCACACCAGAGCCGGCAAACAAACCTAAGCGTTGGCCTCGGCCTATGGGCAATAAGCTGTTAATGGCTCTCACGCCAACATCCAGCGCTTGTTTGATGGGTTGGCGCAACAAGGGGTTATAACTGGTGTCTGATTGTGGCACACGGGCGATACCGGTTAACTCGCCTAAGGTGTCCAGCGGCTGGCCTAATCCATCGAGCACCCGTCCGAGCAACCCTTCACCTATGGTTAGCGTTTGCTGCTCGATCATGGGTAACACGCGGGCGCCGGGCATCAGCCCTTGGGTGGTTTCAATCGGCATGAGACAGAGCACATCCTTATGAAAGCCCACCACTTCGGCTTCGATAAGCCGGCCGTTACGTCCTTCGATTTGGCAGCGATCGCCCATGCCAAGCTGGCAGCCTACGGCCTCTAGCAACAGGCCGTTGACTCGGGTCAACCGCCCATAAACACGGGCAACGGGCACATTAGGCCAGTCCTGCGGTGCTAACTCAGGCTTCAAGATCCGTCTCATTCAATTTGGCTTCTACCTGCTGCATGCAGGCATCGAGCCGCGTTTCTACCGAGGCGTCGGCGTCAGACTTATCACTGACAATGCGGCAGCTACCGGCTGAAATACTGGCGTCTGGTACTAGGTTCCAGCCACGAATTTTATCTTCGGCCAGCTCTTTTAACTTGGTCACGGCCGAAGGCTCAAGGTGAATTTTAACGTCACTTTGATCATCGGGCAGTGCGCTTAAGGTCTCTTCCACTAGCTTAAGGATCTGCTGCGGCTGCAGGGTTAATTCACAGCGGATCACCTGTTGTGAGACGCGGCGAACCAGATCTAAAATCAGGCTCTGCTGTTCATTGACCTGTTTACAATGACCCTCTTCTAGCAAGGCTTTGAGCGCCCCCAGGGGAGCAATTATCTCATTGAGCTGCTCATCGATACTGGCTTTGCCTGCTTGCTGGCCTTCAAGTTTACCTTGCGAAAAACCGGCGGCATGTCCAGCGGTTGTGCCCTCTTGCAAGCCTACTTCATAGCCGGCATCGCGGCCTTGCTGCATGCCTTCATCATAGCCTTGCTCGAACGCTTGCTGATAATCTTGCCAGCCAGCGCTTTCACTGCCCGGCTCGCCTGTACTGGAGAGCGGCGGGAATCGATAGCGCCGTGCTAGCTTGTCATCTAAGCGCCAGCGGTTTGGTTTGTCCGCCATTAGCTCACCACCTGCTCTTCAAATAGCTGCAACTCAATTTCGCCATCTGCCATCATCTGTTTGGCGAGCGTCATAATATCTTTACGTGCACCGTTGGCGCGGCTAACCGGCACACCACCTAGGGCATCGACCTGAGTTTCAATGGCCGACGACATACGTTTAGGCAAGGCCTCGAGTAGCGCGTCTTTAAGTTCTAAGTCGATCCCTTTTAGGGCTAGGGCTAAGGTTTCACCTGGCACTTGCCCTAACAAGGTCTGCAAAGTCTCTGACTTTTGACGTCCCAAAATAATAAAGTCGAACATGTTATCGGTGACATCGCTGGCCAACTGCTTATCGAACAGTTTAATCATCTCCATCAACTGCTCGCGGTCGCCTTCAAAACGGTTAAGAATATCGGCTACTTGCTTAACACCGGCCACTTGAGTGTGGCTCTTTTCCATCGCCATTAGCATGCAGCGCTCGACGAGCTGACGCAGTTCATCGACCACGTGGCGGTCGAGATCGCCCAGCTGAGCAATACGAATTAATACCTCGTCTTGGCTGGCGCCTGGCAACATTTTTAAGATTTCGGCCGCACTTTCTGGCGGCAGCAAGCCCAACAGCACCGCCTGTAGTTGGCTATGCTCGTGGGCAATCTCTCTGGCAAGCAGCTTAGGCTCAACCCATTCGAGGCGCTTCACCAGTACCTTAATTTCATCGCCATAGATGTTGTCGATAAGGCTTTTTGCCACGCGATCGCCCAAGGCGATATCGAGGGTTTTTTGTAAATAGGAGCGCGAGGCTCTGGCAATACCCGACTGCTCTTTATAGCGTTCGAAGAAGCGACTCAATACCGCTTCCGCTTTATGTTGAGTAATGCTGGAGAGGCGGGCCATTTTGTGGCTCAGGTGCTGGACATCATCACGGTCTAGATGCGCCATCACCATCGCAGCGCCTTCTTCGCCCATGCTCAGCAGCAACATGGCCGCTTGCGAATAGTTGTCCATCTTGATGTCGAGATCGTTATTATCATTCACCGTCTTTATTACCTATCCAATGAGCTATCACTTCGGCAACCCGTGCCGGTTCCTTATTTGCAAGCATGCTGAGATGCTCCATCTTCACCGTTAAGGGTGAACCAGGCTCTGGCAGCCCTTGGCTCCCCAACCAGTCGGCGTCGGCAAGCTGTTTATCACCGCCGGCTTTGGGCGGTAAGGCTGCGGGCGCGGGCTCACTGGTGGCTGCAACTGGGAGCGCGGCGGCTTGGCTTTCGGCCTCATCGGCTTGCTTCTGCGAGGTGCGAGTCAAGTGTGTCACCAGCGGACGCAACACGAAGAAGATAAGGCCTATGCCCAGCAATCCACCAATCAGGTAACGCAGGTATGTTTGGTAATGCTCTGCTTGCCACCAGGGCATTGGACTAAATTCAGCCACGGTCGTTGGTGCAAAGGCAAACGCATTAATGCTAAAGCTGTCGCCTCGCGGCGCTGAAAAGCCGATGGCATCTTTCACCATGTTGCCTAATTTCAGTAGCTGAGCCTCTTCCTGCGCGGCATCTGTGATGGTGGTGCTATTGACCAATACTGACACCGAGAGGTTTTCTAACTGCATCTGCTGATAACGAATATGGCGCACTGAGCGGCCAACGTCATATTGGCGGCTCTCTTCTTGGCGTACATTACGGTTGGTATCTGTCTCTGCACCCTCTTCGTTAGGTTGTGGTGGTTGATTGCTTAATGCGCCTGGGATCCCCGCTGCAATAGCGGCATTGTTGTCGTCTAAACTGGTGCGTTCTTGGGTCATCACCGCCTGGGGATCGAGTGACTCTTTGGTCTCTTCCACTTGGTTAAAGTTAACTTTGGCGTTGACTCTTACTTGGAAATTGTCAGCGCCAAGCACGGGGGCTAACATTGACGACGCATTAGCAATTAAGGTCTGCTCTAGTTCGCGGGTGTACTGCAGTTGGCGATCGCGCGCCTGAGTAATATCTTGATTATCAGCGATAGCGGCACTTAAGAAATTACCGTTTTGATCGACCACTTTAACGTTCGCTGGCGTCATACCTGTGACACTGCCCGCGACCAAGTTAACAATCGATTCGACTTGAACTTCGTTCAGTGTCGAACCTGAATAGAGTTGCACCATCACCGACGCCGTTGGCAGCTCGGGTTGCTGACGAATAAACAGGGTGCGCTTAGGTATGGCTAAATGCACTCGCGCGGCGCGAACTGGTTTAAGCGCCATAATGGTGCGCGATAATTCACCTTCGAGGCTGTGGCGGTATTTCGCCTGCTCCATAAACTGGCTGGTGCCTAGGCCTGAATTGTCGAGCTGATCCATCCCCGATGGCACTTTAGCCTTTACACCACGGGCAGCCAGTAACATTCGCGCCATGCCGAGTTGGTCTTCGGCCACCAGCACTAAGCCGGTATTGGCTTCGAGTCGGTAATTAACGCCTTCGGCCTCGAGCACTTCGATAACTTGCGAGGTTTCAACATTTTCCTGGCTACCATATAGAGGACGATACCCCTGACTGGCTGTCCATAACATAAGCACGATCACGCTAGCCACCACAGTGGATAGCAGTGCCAATACCATCACTTGACGGTCACCACTGGTGAATTGACGCCACTTTTGCGTCACACTCGCCAATGGGCTAGTGCGGGCATCTCCATTGATGTCCGGGCTAGATTGAATAACAGAAGTAGACATACAACAATTTCCTTACAAAGGCATCTTCATTACATCGTCGAAGGCTTGCACCAATCGATTACGGATTTGCATCATTGCCGAAAAGGATAGGCTAGCCTTTTGTGACGCGACCATGGCACCTACCAAGTCGTCGCTCGCGCCGCTATCTACCGCTTTCATCATCATTGATGAGTGGTTTTGATCTTGGTTTATCGCCGAGATTTTGTGTTTCATCAGCTCGGTAAACGAACCAACTGCCATGCCATTATCGGCAGGATTGGCGCTAATATTGATGGCTCCCTTGGCTATCTCACGATGCACGCTCAGGGTGTCGAGTAATCCAGTCGAGCTGACGTGCGTCCCATTAACCATAAAAATTCCTATTCATCTTTAGTTGCTTCATGCCGCTTGACCGGCACGTTGTAGTAATTGATCGACGTCGATACCCGACTCGCGCATTTGTGCCAACTTGTACCTCAACGCTCGCGTGGTCATCCCAAGCGCATCGGCACTTTTGTTACGATTTCCATTGAAACGTTTGAGGATGTCGACGATATATTGAAACTCTGCCTGACGCTTAGACGCCTTAAGACCATCACCCGTGTCGGCCGGCTCTGGCGACATCAGCAGCTCTACAGCTAAGCCTAACTCTGCCGCTTGTATCGCCTGTCCGCGGCGCATTACGAGTGCGCGCTGAATGCAGTTTTCTAACTCGCGCACATTGCCTGGCCAATCGTGTGCCATTAACAGTTGCTTAGCCGGTTCGCTGAAGTAACACGGCGCAGCCGAACCGGGCGTGTCATATAAACACAAAAAATGTTCGGCTAAGGGTAAAATATCGGCCTTGCGCTCACGCAGGGGAGAAATGGTTAGCGGTAACACGTCCAAACGATAGAAGAGATCTTCTCTGAAGGCACCCATCTCAACCGCTTTACGTAAGTCTTTATTAGTTGAGGCGATTAATCTGATATTTAACGGGATCAGTTGATTGCCGCCCAAGCGTTCAACTTCACGCTCTTGTAATACCCGCAGTAATTTTGCTTGTAGTAATAGTGGCATTTCGCCAATTTCATCGAGCAGCAAGGTGCCACCGTTAGCCTGTTCAAATTTACCGGCTTTGTCGCTCAGTGCGCCAGTAAAGGCCCCTTTTACGTGACCGAACAGTACCGACTCCAACATGCTCTCAGGAATGGCCGCACAGTTAATCGCGACAAAAGCGTTATTAGCCCGTGATGAGTGGCGATGAATATAATGGGCTAGCGGCTCTTTACCTGTGCCGCTTTCACCACAAAGTAAGACGCTGGCTTCGGTTGCGGCAGCGCGATGCGCTAACATCAATAGTTGGCGGCTCACTGCCGCGGCGACCACTAGACTCGTGTCTGGTTGCTCGAGACGGCGTAAACGGTTCACTAGCGCAAACAGTGACTCGCCGATCACAGGTAGTAATAAGTAATCCTGCGCGCCAGCTTGCATCGCCGCCGCCGCTAATTCACTTTGCTCTGGTGCCAACAATGCCACCAGATTACCGGCCTGATATTCGGTTAATTGCGCTGCAACCTCGTTGGGCTCGCATTGTGATAAGTTAACCAAGGTCAACCAAGGCTGGCAGTTACCTTGTTGCCATAGACTAAATCCAGCACTTAAAAGTTGTTGCTGGATATCATCTGGTAGCTCTATACCAAGGGTTCTAATACTGAGGGAATTCATATCGATGCTCTCCAATCGGAACCTATCACTTTGAGGTCTGCTTAACTAAACGTATGCTGACTCTGCGATTGGCCTGCCGACCCACCTCAGTCGTGTTGCTGCTTTTGGGGTAGCGGGTGCCATGACTGCGCACCTGTATCATGGCTCGGCTTATGCCCAGCTCAATCAAGCGTGCGACCACTTCGTCACTGCGTTGTCTGCTTAACATCAAGTTAGCCAGTCGATCACCGTTACTGTCGGCGTGGCCATCGACCAAAATTTGGTTAATCTGTTTATCGGCCTTGACGTAGGCGGCGATCGCTTGGATATCGGCCAGTTGTGCCGCAGTTAAGCTGTCTGAACCTTTGGCAAACAACAATTCACGCTGGCGAACATAAGAAAAAGGTTGAGGCAGCAGATTACCTATGCATTTACTCATCTGACGCGCTCCGGCTTGGGTCGATACCGCGCTCGAGTCTATTCGATAGAGCGACTCGCCTTGCTCGGCAAGCAAGATTTGCCACGCATAATTACTTTCTAATGCTTCGAGAAAAAGGTCTGCTGAAGAGGTGCTTACAGCACTTTTACCCTGACCTTGCAAGGTCGTGCGGGCTAAAATACTGGTCTGGGATTGCCATGTAGAAGGTTCGATACTGGCGGTGATCTCTAGACTGTCAAGTGCAAGCCAATCGGCATTAAGCGTCAAGCGGATCGGCTGACCAGGTTGGGCGACTAACGCCATAGCGCCGAATCCCGTAACGGGGTGGCGCAGCTCACAACCAAAGCGATCACCTTGGTACAGCCACTGGGCTTTTTCAAGCGGCGTTTTATAAACGGTCACATTAGGGTTAGATAATGCCACAGGAGCCGACAGCACAAGCAATAAGAATAAAGAAAAACTAACAAAACCACGCATAAACAACCTCAATGCCTTTATTCTTATGGCGTGATCGACACTCCTAAAGCTTAATCTTTGGCAATAATTACTCTGGAACACAATTTGTTAATAACTCGTAATGCGGTCCATCGCAAATGAATTGGCGCAAACATCAAAATAGTTAATCAAACACTTAATTATAAAGTAATACCGATTAACTCAGATTAATCAAACTATATATGTTGATAGTTTTTCATCCAAAAAAAACTAATCATCAATCAATGAAAATCAATTAGTTGATTCATTAATTAATACCTAGTCCATTGGGAGCCTAACGATCATGAAGTTGGTAAAAAACTTTATTTTTCAGCTAGTAGTTATTCCACCTATTTAAGCCGCTTTATCGATGACAGCTCGATATAAACACAAAGTACTTTACTAGTATGACAGATAGTATGTCAATTACACACTGATTAAAAAATAGTTCACTATTGGTGATCTTTTAAGATTGAAACCGACATACTTGACTGGTATGTTTAGCGCCAAATTAAGAGTGGCTGCATTTTAAATATAAAAAAATACCACCTAAAGAGTCAATAAAACAACAATCGACAATTATTTGGCGCTAATTCAATAATTAAAATAGCAAATTGAAAATGAAATGTTCACTGATAAATAATTAGCAATCTTTATTTAACAAATGAATAGATGTTAGTGAGCAAAAATAAAACAAAATCGAAATTGAGCTTTATTTTAAAAATGTGATCGACTGCTCAGTTTTTACTTTAGACAAAACAGATGACATGTCTATAGACAGATGTTAGTGATTTTTTAGTATTCGACCTTTATAAATCAATACTAAGCGTGATCAGTTAGGCGAATCTTGCTTTCAATGCGGAGAAAAAATGAAAACAACGACAAAATCTCGCCTACTAAAGGCAGGCTCAGGCCATAAGGTTAGGCCAGTGATGCTAGTACAGGAAAAACTTGCTCGGGCACGCTTGCTGCAGCAACTCATCCTTAGCAGACGGCCATTACTGGATGCCATCAATACGGTACTGGCCCCCTTAACCCGTAATGGTCATGGCGCCGTGTATAACGTGACATTGACAGAGCAGGATAGTCCGCTGCAGCCCGAAAGTTATCATGCTTGGTTTGTCTGTCGTTATCAGCAAAAGACCCTTGGGTGGTGGCGCATCGACAGTTGTACCTTAGATCAGCTGGCCAGTTGCTATTACGGTAGCCTTGCCACACCTCTGAGTTCACCGCTGCGTGAGCCTAGCCAGTCGGAATTTAGATTGGTGAAAAACTTATTACTCCAAGCCCTAAGCGCACTACCAATGGGGAAAATAGACCCAGAGCAAGTTGAGCTAGAGTTGGTTAAACCGCCAATGTCACTTGATGCTCCAGCAGTCTGGTCTATCGACCTTGGCAAAGAGCGTTGCGTGGCTCCTATGCTGTTTTGCATGGCCGAACACTTGCTTGGGCTAATGTCGGAACAACCCAAGGAATCTGTAGCCAACAAAGATCTGGCGAAAAAGCTCGAGCTTTGGTTACAACAATTACCCATTAAGTTGCAGATGACCTTAGGCCAACACGCCATGCCAGTGCGTTCGCTTAACCAGCTTAATGTTGGCGACATACTGCCAATGAATTTAAACCCTAAGGGCCAGCTTAATGTGGGTAACCGCCCCTTATTCCAGGCTTCCGTGCATAGTCATGAAGGCCAAATGGTCGCCAAATTGACCCAAGATATATTTCAACATGAGGACAGCAACATTGGCTGAACAGGACTTACTATCGAATGACGAGTTTTTACTCGACGATGACATTTTCGCCGAAGATAACTTTTCTACGCCTAAGGCTCAGAATAAACCATTGAAAGATATTTCATTCTTTCAACAACTTCCGGTGCAGGTCACACTTGAATTGGCCAGCGCAGAGATGTGTCTTGGCGAGCTGACACGTATGGGTGAAGGCGATGTCATAGCCCTAGACCGTATGGTGGGTGAGCCCTTAGATATCAGAGTCAATGGTGCGCTGCTAGGTAAGGGGGAAGTCGTTGAAGTGGGCGGACGCTATGGTGTACGCCTACTTGAAGTGGAAGATATCGGTTTAGGCGGAGCAAGCGACTAATGCTACTGCGAGCGTTGATACTGAGCCTCTGCCTTTTAGCCCCTCAGGCATTTGCCGCTGATGGCCTCACATTACTCACGCTCGATGGGGCTCAAGAGAGCCAAGCGGTCAACATAAAGCTGGAGATCTTGGCGCTGATGACGGCGCTAAGCCTGTTGCCTGCGCTGCTAATGATGATGACCAGCTTCACGCGCATCGTCGTGGTATTGGCGATTTTAAGGCAGGCATTGGGGTTACAGCAAAGTCCACCCAATAAGGTACTTATCGGTATCGCGCTAGTGCTAACGATTTTTATCATGCGCCCTGTGGGGGATCGTATCTATCAAGATGCCTACCTGCCTTATGATCAAGGTCAGCTTGAACTAACCGAAGCTGTCGCTATTGCCAAAGTCCCCTTGAGTCAGTTTATGCTGGCACAAACCCGAGAAACCGACTTAGAGCAGATGCTTAAGATTGCGGGTGAACCTACCAATCTTAAGGCTGAAGAGGTGCCATTTTTTGTACTGATGCCCGCTTTTGTGTTGAGTGAGCTCAAAACGGCGTTTCAAATTGGCTTCTTACTCTTTTTGCCCTTTTTGGTGATCGACTTGGTCGTGGCCAGTGTGTTGATGTCTATGGGGATGATGATGCTGTCGCCACTGATCATTTCGTTGCCGTTTAAGCTGATGATCTTTGTCTTAGTCGACGGCTGGTCTATGACGGTCAGTACCCTGACTGCGAGTTTTGGGTAACATAATGGATACCAATCAACTCACAGTTTTATTCGCCGATGCCATGTATCTTGTGGTCGCCATGGTGATGGTACTTGTGACCCCTGGCTTACTGCTCGGCTTGTTGATCGCCGTATTTCAAGCGGCGACACAGGTCAATGAACAAACCTTGAGCTTCTTACCCCGCTTGGTCTTGACCCTGTTAATGGTACTTTTTGCTGGTCATTGGTTAATTCAGAAACTGATGGATTTCTTCGACCAGTTATTTATGAACATTCCCCACATCATAGGCTGACATGCTTTCGCTCACTTCAATCGAGATAAGCACCATGATTGGCAGCTTCTGGTGGCCTTTTTGTCGTCTAATGGGGGCATTTATCGTGATGCCTTTGCTAGGGAATGCCTTCGTACCTGTGACGGTGAGAATTTTACTGGCTTTCAGCCTAGCTGCGCTGCTGGGCCCCATGCTGCCGCCTGTGCCTCAGGTGGATGCCGTCTCGGCTGGTGCCCTGTTGCTGGCGATTGAACAGCTATTAATTGGCTTTATGTTAGGGTTGTTTCTCAGTATTTTGCTGCATGTCATGAGTATGCTGGGCACTATCATGTCGATGCAGATGGGCTTGGCGATGGCCATTATGAATGATCCAGCCAATGGCAACTCTAATCCGATTTTAAGCCAATGGTTCTTAATGTTTGGCACCTTAATCTTTCTGGCCTTAGACGGTCACTTAGTGGCGATTGGCATATTGGTCGACAGTTTTCGTCTATGGCCGATTGGCATGGGCATTTTTGATCTGCCGTTAATGGGGCTGATCCATCGTGTTGGCTGGCTCTTTGCGGCGTCATTAATGCTGGCGATTCCGGCGGTATTAGCCATGCTGATGGTTAACATTACCTTTGGAGTATTAAGCCGCGCCGCGCCCTCATTGAATATTTTTTCACTGGGTTTCCCTATGACCATGCTGATGGGCCTACTGTGCGTATTGCTCTCTTTTAGTGGCATCCCCAGTCGTTACAGCGATGTGTGCCTCGATGCGCTCACCGCTATGTATCAGTTTATCGGTGGCAGCGCATGAGTCAGAACGATAAACACGATAAAACCGAGGAACCCACCCAGCAGAAACTGCGCAAGGCCAGAGAAGAGGGCCAGGTTCCGCGATCGAAAGATCTGGCGGCGGCGGCACTGATCATCAGCTGTTCTTTACTGCTCACCAGCAGTGCCGACTGGTTTGCCGAGAAAGTCAAAGAGCTGCTCAAATACAATATGTACCTGACCAAAGCCGATCTAAACCAGCCAGATATGATGACACGCCACTTAGGCGCGAGCCTGATGCATATGCTCGAGCTACTGGGGCCGCTGTTTATTATGGTCGCGCTATTAGCTGCCGTGGCTGGTGCCCTGCCCGGTGGCCCCCTATTGAGCTTTAGTAATGCGGGATTTAAATATAGCCGCATCGATCCTGTCTCTGGCATTGGTCGCATCTTCTCGGTGCAATCATTGATTGAGCTGCTTAAGTCTGTGCTTAAAATTGTGTTGTTGATTGGCATCATGTTTGCCTTTTTAAGCGGCCATTTACAAGAGCTGCTGAACTACAGTCAACTGCCCATCGATGAGGCGATTAGCCGCGGTATGACTCTGCTATCGGAAGGGATGCTTTATTTAGGTACAGGCCTGCTGGCCATCGCGCTGATTGATGTGCCTTATCAATATTGGCATCACCGTAAAGAGCTGCGCATGTCTCATCAAGATCTTAAAGATGAACATAAGCAGCAGGAAGGTAAGCCCGAAATTAAGGCGAAAATACGTCAATTACAACAACGTATGGCGCGATCTCGTGCCGATACCGTGATTCCAAAAGCCGATGTGCTCTTGGTTAACCCCACCCATTATGCGGTGGCCTTAAAATATGACCCCAACTTGGCCGATGCCCCTTACGTTATCACTAAGGGCACCGAAGAGTTAGCCCTGTATATGCGTAAGCTCGCCAAGCAACATAATATCGAAGTGATTGAGATCCCGGCGCTTACCCGCGCTATCTATCATACGACACAGGTCGATCAACAAATTCCGGCAGCGCTATTTACCGCGATTGCCCATGTACTTAGCTATGTAATGCAGATTAAGGCGTCTCGCCAAGGCAAACAACAAAAGCCTGAGCCTTTGCCTCATTTCTTCATTCCTCCCCATTTACGACACGATTAAAGGATTGCTTAACCTATGAACTGGCTATCACGCACCTTTTCAGGAAACTATAGCGCTATCGGCATCCCTGTGATGCTGCTAGCGATTCTGGCCATGGTGATTTTGCCGCTGCCACCTTGGTTGCTCGACGTCCTCTTTACCTTCAACATCGTCCTTGCGGTGATGGTGTTGTTGGTGAGTGTGTCGATCCGCCGGCCATTGGAGTTTTCGGTATTCCCAACGCTCCTACTGCTAGCCACCTTGATGCGCTTGACGCTGAACGTGGCATCCACCCGAGTGGTGTTAATTGAAGGCCACGAAGGAGGCGACGCTGCGGGTCGAGTCATTCAAGCTTTTGGTGAAGTGGTCATTGGCGGCAACTATGTTGTCGGTGCGGTTATCTTCCTCATCTTAATGATCATCAACTTTGTGGTGATCACTAAAGGTGGCGAACGTATTTCTGAGGTATCTGCGCGCTTTACACTCGATGCCTTGCCCGGTAAACAGATGGCGATTGATGCCGATCTTAATGCTGGCACCCTCACCCATGAACAGGCCCGCATCCGCCGCCAAGATGTCGCCAGAGAAGCCGATTTCTATGGCTCGATGGACGGTGCCTCTAAGTTTGTCCGTGGTGATGCCATTGCCGGCCTGTTGATCCTCGCGATCAACATTATTGGTGGTATCAGTATCGGTATCTTTATGCACGATCTCAGTGCCGCCGATGCCTTTAAAACTTACGCGCTACTCACCATAGGTGACGGCCTAGTTGCGCAGATCCCCTCGCTACTGTTAGCCACAGCGGCAGCCATCATAGTAACCCGGGTCTCTGATGCTGAGGAGATGCCGGCGCAATTAACCCGACAACTACTGGCCAATCCAAAGACTTTAGCGACGGCGGCAGTAGTGATGTTTATCTTAGGCATCACCCCGGGCATGCCTGCAGCAGTGTTCCTGTCGTTTGCACTGTTACTGGGCTTCGCCTCATGGCGACAAAGCCGTAATGTGACGCCCATTGCCGAGAGTAGCGCCGATGAAACCATTGAGAACACCCTTACTGAGCCCTCTGCACCGAGCTGGGACGCCCTGCCCTACACAGATATTATCGAGGTTCGCCTTGGCTATCGTCTAGTGCATTTAGTGGAAAAAACCAAGGGCGCCGAACTGCAAAAACGCCTCACGGGGATTAGACGCACCTTGTCAGAACAAGCAGGCTTCTTGCTTGCAGAAGTGCGGGTACGAGACAACCTCACTCTCGCCCCTAATGCCTATCAAATCAATTTTATGGGTACTCAGGTGGCCTATGCCGAGTTAGAGCCCGATCGCCTTATGGCCATTAAAAGTGGCCCAGTGTACGGCAAAATAGATGGTATCTTAACGGTGGAACCTGCCTATCAAATGGATGCGGTATGGATAGAGACCGACATTAAGGCCAAGGCGCTGAACTTAGGCTACTCGGTGGTCGACAACGCGACTGTCATTGCCACCCACGTGAGCAAACAGCTGCGAGAATCGCTGGCCGACTTACTGCAACACGATGATATTATGCATCTGAGCGATCGCCTCAGTAAGCAAGCGCCTAAGCTGGCAGAGGCCTTAACCACAGCGTTAACTCCGGTGCAATTACTGAAAGTATTTCGTTTACTGCTAAAAGAACAGGTGCCGTTAAAAGATATTCGCACCATCGCCACCACGTTACTTGAGTGCAGCGAGCAGACCAAAGATCCCGTACTACTGGCCGCCGATGTTCGCTGCGCGTTGCGCAACAGTATCTTACAGCAGATAGTGGGAACCAGTGCGAAATTGAATGTACTGACCTTGGCGCCGGAATTAGAGCAGACCCTGATGACCGCACTCAACCAGTCACAGCAACAGGGCAAAGTGGCACTCGACAGTTTTCCGGTAGAACCGAGTTTACTCGCCCAGCTGCAACAGCGCATGCCACAACTGCTGAGCGAAACTAAAGAGAAAGGTCACAGCCCTATCTTACTGGTATCGCCACAACTAAGGCCGCTGCTGGCTCGTTATGCACTGGCATTTGCCAGGGGACTACATGTGCTCTCCTATAACGAAGTGCCTGAAACAAAAGAACTGATGATCGCGGGTCAACTCGGTTAACCTAGCCGCTAGCCTTGGTGAGCCCCAAGGCTAGCACGCAAGATTGATCGCCATCATAAGCTTATCTCTGTTACACTCATGAGCTTATAATGCACCCACTTTTATCTTGCTCACTCAATGACTGTAACCCCTATGACACGGACAACTGGCTCAGTAATACCTCATCCTTACAGCAGTGAGCACACGCTTACCTCCCCCCAATTACAGCGCTTTTGGCAACAAATCACCACAGGTGAATTGGCCGTCAGCCCAGAGATCACACTGGCTTATATGGCAGTCACTCATCCCAGCCATAAGCGCACCCTAGTGCTCAGTAATGGCCGCGTCGAGTCTTACCTTAAGTACCAAGAAGTGATCTACGATTGCTATCAGCAAGGTTACAATGTTTATGCTCTGGATCACCGAGGACAAGGACTCTCTAGTCGGCTGACATTGAATCCCCATAAGGGACATGTCGAGCATTTTGATGATTATATTGATGACTTTGAAAAATTTATCGAACAGGTTGTCCTACCCGCACAAGCACAAGATAGCCCCCTATTTTTGCTGGGGCATTCAATGGGCTGCGCCATCAGTAGCCTGTATGTCGCACGTAATCCTCACACTTTTAGCGCGGCTGCATTTTCAGCACCCATGTATGGCATACGTCTACCCGCACCTAAACCGGCGATCCTCTGGCTTGCCACTTGGTTAGACAAATTCAGACGAGATGGCGAACCCAACTATGTACCTGGCGGGTGCAACTATCGTCAGGTAGCCTTTGAAAAAAATGAGCTTACTCATTGTCAAATACGCTATCGGCGGTACCAACAGCTCTATAACGAGCGCCCCGAATTACAGTTAGGCTCACCCACCAATCGCTGGCTAACCGAGTCAATTAAGGCTGCTGAATACTGCGTTAACAGCGTCAAACACAGTACTGTCCCCATGTTAATTCTGCAAGCAGATGAAGACACCATAGTCGATAACACGGCACAAGACAGGGCAATAGGGGAGAATGCCCAGCGAGTCATTGTCCATGGCGCGCGGCACGAAATACTGTTTGAGAGCGACAACATCCGCAATCACGCCCTTAACAGCCTATTTGACTTTTTCCAGCAATACGCCTAAACCCCATCACTTTGGGGTAGTCATACCCAATAAGGGCTATCCCAATAAACTAGCGGTAAACATAGCTCACCGCTCTCCATTGGCTTTATCTACATACAGATAAACGCAGTCATAAAACACCTCCCCATCTGCATTGAGCCACCCAGTCATAGCTATGCATTAAAAACAGCCCTAAACTTATCGAAATAGTGGCTCGATATTCACCAACTTATCCGCAGATACCGCTTCGAGCAGTCACAAGGGCACCTAACCCGCTTAACAAAAACATTCGACCAACATGGAGTAGGGTATATAGACAGGGAAAATATGACCTAGTAATAAGCTTATGAACGAGAGCTAGAGTCAACTTGGCGACAGCCAAATGCGAGCGAATGAGAAACAAGGATACTGAACTGGCTTTTATATAGGGATATATTGAGTCGAACTGGCTATTGGCAGAATGCAGGCGGATTTCTGTTTATAAAGAGTCAGCCCCTAGGGGTGGGTAAATACCAAACAATGTTAGGAACCTTGATGGTCCAATTGAACGACGAAGAGCATGGGTGCATAAATGCCACATAGACCATGGATGCTCGAGAGTGACCACTGCTTTAGCAACGACTCACGCACTACACTCAGTACCATCGTTATCATTTCTCTGAAAAACAAATACGAAAAAGCCCTTAGCATTGCTGCTAAGGGCTTATCGTAATGTTGGCGGAGCGGACGGGACTCGAACCCGCGACCCCCGGCGTGACAGGCCGGTATTCTAACCAACTGAACTACCGCTCCTTTAGACCGAAGTCTAAATTCTTTTATCGTCGCTAGCGTGTCATGGCTAGGAGACGTGCTCTATTGAGCTTATTAGGCGTCTGGAAATGACCTACTCTCACATGGGGAGACCCCACACTACCATCGGCGCGATTGCGTTTCACTTCTGAGTTCGGGATGGGATCAGGTGGTACCACAATGCTATGGTTTCCAGACAAATTCTTACTGGTTAATTGTCCGTCTGACGGCATTGTTTCCTCGCTACAGTGCTCATGTACTAAAGTACACTCCNCGCTTCGCTCGTTACGGCTTTGTCAGCCAAACAATTACCTGCGTAATTAACCAAAATTATAAATTTAGAAAGCTGTTCTCTTTATACAAGAGTTAAATTTGAGTCACACTAAATCAAGTGGCGGTATTCTTTCGCTAAGTATTCACTTAGTTAGAAACCCTTTTGGGTTGTATGGTTAAGCCTCACGGGTCATTAGTACAAGTTAGCTCAACGCCTCACAACGCTTACACACCTTGCCTATCAACGTAGTAGTCTCCTACGGCCCTTTAGAGGACTTAAAGTCCTAGGGATGACTCATCTTAGGGCTCGCTTCCCGCTTAGATGCTTTCAGCGGTTATCGATTCCGAACGTAGCTACCGGGCAATGCCATTGGCATGACAACCCGAACACCAGCGGTTCGTCCACTCCGGTCCTCTCGTACTAGGAGCAGCTCCCTTCAATCATCCAACGCCCACGGCAGATAGGGACCGAACTGTCTCACGACGTTCTGAACCCAGCTCGCGTACCACTTTAAATGGCGAACAGCCATACCCTTGGGACCGACTTCAGCCCCAG
>NZ_OXJV01000016.1:0-397500 GCF_900380485.1 Shewanella algidipiscicola
CATTTCACCGCTACACCTGAAATTCTACCCCCCTCTACAAGACTCTAGTCTGCCAGTTCGAAATGCAATTCCCAGGTTGAGCCCGGGGCTTTCACATCTCGCTTAACAAACCGCCTGCGTACGCTTTACGCCCAGTAATTCCGATTAACGCTTGGACCCCTCGTATTACCGCGGCTGCTGGCACGAAGTTAGCCGGTCCTTCTTCTGCGAGTAACGTCACACCTAAACGCTATTAACGCTTAAGCTTTCCTCCTCGCTGAAAGTGCTTTACAACCCGAAGGCCTTCTTCACACACGCGGCATGGCTGCATCAGGCTTGCGCCCATTGTGCAATATTCCCCACTGCTGCCTCCCGTAGGAGTCTGGGCCGTGTCTCAGTCCCAGTGTGGCTGATCATCCTCTCAGAACAGCTAGGGATCGTCGCCTTGGTGAGCCATTACCTCACCAACTAGCTAATCCCACCTAGGTACATCCAATCGCAGAAGGCCCGAAGGTCCCCTCTTTTCCCCCGTAGGGCGTATGCGGTATTAGCAGTCGTTTCCAACTGTTATCCCCCTCGACTGGGCAGNTCCCTAGGCATTACTCACCCGTCCGCCGCTCGTCAGCAAATTAGCAAGCTAATTCCTGTTACCGCTCGACTTGCATGTGTTAGGCCTGCCGCCAGCGTTCAATCTGAGCCATGATCAAACTCTTCAATTAAAGTTTTGGTGAAACCCGAAGGTTTCGGCTCAATGAATTCTGATTCCGTTTCAAAGACTCGGAAGAATCTTAAAAACGTTGTACATATTGCTATGAACACTCATTGTTACATTGATTTAATTCTTTGATTGCCAACCCGAAAGTTAGGCAATTTCGATTAACTCAACACCTGTGAGTGTCCACACAGATTACTTGATAAATTGTTAAAGAGCGTTAGCACATCTCGGTAGTTCCAAGTGGCTAGGGCTGCGTATTCTACGCAATCCTTGGTTCGCGTCAAGCAGTTTTTGAAAACTTTTTGATGCGGCACTTTTCAGCGCCTGACCACCCTGTAAGCAAGGTGTTTAACCAGGTTACTTAGTGCTTTACGACTTATCTCTGCGAGCTTCGCCGTGTCAGTGGTTGCGCATTATAGGGAGTTATCTTGGGGGCGCAAGCTGTTTTTGAAGAAAAATGACAATTTTTGCAATCTTTTTAGATAGCCACAAAATACACACCTATTACCCCCAGCTTTATCCACAGAACAGACTTGAACGATTAAAAATCACACTCTTTATTGCGATGAAGTGACTGGGTTACAGGCTCATCCACTCAGAAGTTAGTAGTGATAGCTTTACCTTATCAGTAGTACATTGTACTGACTTGGTCTATGCAGTCATTCTTTATAGGGGTAGGCCAACATAGAGAGCGATATCTATTTAAAGGTTTATAGTCTTTGATTAATGCACACTATTAGTTAATACATGCAAAGTGGTGTGTTATTACCCTCTACTTTGTGTAAAGCCGCATTATTATCGTTAAACAAAGCGCGAGTGGGGTAAGATCAAAAAAGCCATCCCTAAGGATGGCTTTTAACTAGGCTGGCAAAATTAGCTTAATTTGCCGTGGCACTGTTTGTATTTGCGACCCGATCCACAAGGACAGGGGTCGTTACGCCCCACCTTTTCACCTTCGCGTACGACAGGCTGTGTAGCAGCAAGTGCTTGGGCTTCTTCGCCGCCAACCAATGCTTCAGCCTCTGCGTGTTGATAATCGCGACGGATTTTCGCTTCTTCTTGACGACGACGCTCTTCCATCTCTTCAACATCGGATTGTGCTTGCACTTGTACCTTTGACAGTACACTTATCACATCATGCTTTAAGGTATCGAGCATCTGCTGGAACAGCTCAAACGATTCTCGCTTATACTCTTGCTTCGGGTTCTTCTGCGCATAACCACGTAAGTGAATACCTTGACGCAAATGATCCATTGCAGCTAAGTGCTCCTTCCATAGGCCATCGAGTGTTTGCAGCATGACCGCTTTCTCGAATTGACGTAGCACCTGAGCACCGACCATCTCTTCTTTAGCTTGATAAGCTTTCACCCAAGTATCGACGATACGCTCGCGTAGCGTTTCTTCGTGCAGATCGTCTTCTTTATCTAACCACTCTTGCACTGGCATCTTTAAGCCATACTCTTGCTCAAGGCGCGTTTCAAGACCAGCAACATCCCATAACTCTTCGACCGACTGAGGTGGAATATATTGATCGATAAGTGCATTGACCACATCGGCTTGAATATTGACGATAGTATCTTTAATACTGTCGGCATCCATCAATTCATTACGCTGCGCGTAAACCACCTGGCGTTGATCATTGGCAACGTCATCGAATTCGAGTAGTTGTTTACGGATATCGAAGTTACGTGCTTCTACTTTACGTTGTGCATTTTCAATCGCACGTGATACCCATGGGTGCTCAATCGCTTCGCCTTTTTCCATACCCAGTTTCTTCATCATTGAAGCAACCCGATCTGAAGCGAATATACGCATTAAACTATCTTCCATCGACAGATAGAAACGTGAAGAACCCGCGTCACCCTGACGACCAGAACGACCACGCAGCTGGTTATCGATACGACGCGACTCATGGCGTTCGGTACCCAGAATATGTAAACCGCCGGCCGCAACCACTTCATCGTGTCGAATTTGCCAATCGGCCTTAATTTTGGCTTTTTGCTCTGGCGTTGGATTGTCGAGCGCTTCAATCTCCATATTCCAGTTACCACCCAGCACGATATCGGTACCACGACCGGCCATGTTTGTAGCAATAGTAACGGCACCTTTGCGGCCAGCTTGCGCCACAATGTCAGCTTCACGTTCATGGAACTTAGCGTTGAGTACTTCGTGTGGGATTTTGGCTTTCTTTAACAAGTTGTGTAGCAACTCAGATTGCTCAATCGACACAGTACCGACCAATACAGGCTGTCCGCGCTCGCGACAATCTATGATGTCTTTGATTATCGCATCATATTTTTCGGCCGCAGTTAAGTAGACTAAATCGGGATGATCTTTACGCACCATAGGACGGTTGGTAGGGATCACCACGGTGTCGAGACCGTAAATATGCTGGAACTCAAACGCTTCAGTATCTGCAGTACCCGTCATACCTGCCAGTTTTTCATACTGACGGAAGAAGTTCTGGAAGGTGATAGATGCCAGCGTTTGGTTTTCATTTTGAATATGCACGCTTTCTTTAGCTTCGACAGCCTGATGCAGACCTTCAGACCAACGACGCCCAGGCATGGTACGACCCGTATGCTCATCGACAATGATCACCTCATTGTCTTGCACTATGTAGTCAACATCTTTTTCAAATAGTGTGTGTGCACGTAGCGCAGCATTCACATGATGCAATAAAGAAATATTAGCAGCAGAGTAGAGTGAATCACCCTCAGCAAGCATACCGCGCTCGGTAAGCAGCACTTCTACTTTCTCTTGGCCGCGTTCGGTTAAATGAACTTGTTTGGCTTTTTCATCGACAGAATAATCGCCCTCACCGACCTCCTCTTCAGTATCTTCTTTCTCTTGACGAATAAGATGAGGAATTAAGGTGTCGATCTTTTTATAAAGCTCAGAGCTGTCTTCAGCAGCACCAGAAATAATCAATGGCGTACGCGCTTCATCGATAAGGATCGAGTCAACTTCATCGATCAATGCGTAATGTAATGGACGCTGTACGCGTTCGGCTGGTGAAAACGCCATGTTATCGCGCAGGTAGTCGAAGCCAAACTCGTTGTTGGTACCATAGGTAATATCAGCATCGTAAGCCATCTTCTTCTCAACTTGACCCAAGCCAGCAACGTTAATGCCAACAGTCATGCCAAGGAATTCAAACAGAGGGCGGTTATTTTCGGCATCGCGGCGGGCCAAGTAATCGTTCACTGTGATAACGTGCACGCCTTTCCCCGTAAGTGCGTTCAGGTAAGCTGGCAAGGTGGCGGTTAACGTTTTACCTTCACCGGTACGCATCTCTGCAATGCGGTTACTGTCGAGCACCATACCACCGAGCAATTGCACATCGAAATGACGCATATCAAAAACACGTTTAGAGGCTTCTCGCACAACGGCAAACGCTTCAGGTAGCACATCATCGAGAGTCTCACCTGCGGCTAAGCGCGCCTTAAACTCGGCGGTTTTTGCCTTCAACTCTTCATCGGAGAGCTTCTCGAAATCGGCCTCAAGCGCATTAATTTTAATGACGACCTTATTAAGCGCTTTAAGGGTACGATCGTTACGACTACCAAATATTTTTGTCAGTAATTTACCAAACATCTGAACCACTTTTATGTTATTGGCTTAGTCTCTATCGAAACTGGAAGCCTATTTTTAATTTAACCTGCCTTGCGGTAGACATATTTTTTGGGATCTATCTGCTGCCCATTTCGCAACACTTCATAATGCACATGCGGACCCGTCGAACGACCCGTACTGCCCATTTGCGCAATACTCTCGCCTTTAGCGACCACATCACCTACAGCTACTGACAATGACTTATTATGCCCATAGCGAGTGCGCAGACCATTACCATGGTCAATTTCGACTAACTCACCATAACCAAACATACTGCCTGACCACGTTACGACACCGCCAGCGGTTGCCACAACGTCGGCCCCCTCTTTACCGGCAAAGTCGATACCTTTATGCATCGTTCTTCTGCCATTAAAAGGGTCATTACGTAAACCATAGTGGGATGATAACCAGCCTTTTTGGATGGGACGTCCCGAGATATAACGCTCATCATCTATATGGAGATTAGATGTCACTGTTTCAAGTAGTGATAATTGAACATTATTATTATCTATGCGATAGACTAGCCTATCCATATCTTGGATAAGCTGATCGAGTTCGATGTTGCTACCTAGTTCACTTAGGCCGCCGACACCGACTTCTGAAGAGAAATCGAATTGATCTTCGAGTTTGTAATCTTTGGCAACTTGTTGCCCCAGCGCCTCTAACCGAGTCACTTTGGCCTGCATGCGGGCGACATGAGTCACCAGCATCGCCAACTGCGATTCTGTTGCACCTTTTAACTCGATGAGTTGATGCAGCTGTTCTTCTCGAGCAACACGTTCGTTATCAACGTTGTTTTGTTGCTGCACAATTTGTTTTGCATGATGTTGGTATAGCCCTGTACCTGCTGCAATGAGCAAGATAGGGAGTAATAGCCAACGCTTGCCTGGCTGCCAGCGCGTGGCACCATTTCGACCTTGAATAAAAACTGTTACACTCATAGCCTCATTAAGCCATTTTATTATGTGATGAAATGAAAAAGCCCCCGCAGGATCTCAGCCAGTTACTACATCAACAAGGTCAGTTACCTTCACTTGCTGAAAAAGCAGAACTGTTACTTCACTTGGATCACTATGTGAAACAGGTGATGACAGGTCCTGTCACGGAGCAACTTAAAGTTGCCAATTTCCGTCAAGGTGTTCTTGTTATCGAAACCACGACTGCTGCATGGGCCGCCAGAATTAACTTTCAAAAACCCAAAATGTTACAGCAGTTACGAGCCGAAACGCTCCCCATGCTGTCCGCTATCGAGGTTAAAGTCAACCCGGGCTTGAACTTGTATGAAACAAAATCAAAGCCAGCTCACAACCAGATTAGCGAAACTGCAGCTGCCCATATACAAGCCTTAGCCGATCATACCGAAGGTTCACTAGGCGTAAAACTAAAACGGCTGGCTGCTTTAGCCAGCCGTTCAAGGCAATCTTAATATCGAGTTAGGCGAAGGTGGCGCCACTTGGTACCGCAAAGCTCACTGGCGCCTCTTCTTCTTTCTCGAAACTCACAAGCTCCCAAGCATCTTGCTCAGCTAGCAGCGCACGCACCAATTGATTATTCAGTGCATGCCCTGTCTTGTAGGCACAAAACTCACCCACAATTGCATGACCGGCTACATAGAGATCGCCAAACGCATCGAGTATCTTATGCTTAACAAACTCATCCTCATAACGCAGACCATCGGGGTTGAGGACGCGATATTCGTCAAGCACAACGGCGTTCTCCATGCTGCCACCTAATGCTAGGTTGTTCGCCCGTAGATATTCGATATCACGCATAAACCCAAAGGTTCTTGCGCGGCTAATATCACGAACAAAGGCGGATGAAGAAAAATCCATCACCACATGTTGCTGGCTTCTGGCGATTTCAGGGTGATCGAAATCGATAGCAAAATCGACTCTAAAACCTTTATATGGACGTAACTCAGCCCATTTATCACCATCTTCAACACGTACGGGACGCTTGATTCTTAAATATTTCTTTGCTGCTGCTTGTTCCTGTATTCCCACTGATTGCAGCAAGAAAACCCATGGACTAGCACTGCCATCCATGATCGGAATCTCGGGAGCGTCGACTTCAATGACGGCATTGTCGATCCCAAGTCCCGCTAATGCGGCGAATAGATGCTCAATCGTTGAAATACGAACACCATCATCATTGACCAGCGCCGTACACATGGTCGTTTCGCGCACTTGTTCCGCTTTCGCCGCTATCGCAACGTTAGGGGTTAAGTCGGTACGAACCAAGACGATCCCGGTGTTGACTGGTGCGGGTTTGATCGTCAAAGTCACCTTATTACCGGAATGCAATCCGACACCGGTGGTCTTAACCATCTCTTTAACAGTTCTTTGAAAAATCATGTTTTTACCCGTTATATCTCAACCAAAGCAATAAATTTTTTGCACAACAAAACAGCACGCATAGGCGCAGCAGGTCGGACATGATAGCATACCTTCATAAATTCACAAAAATTTACTCATCAAGTCACAGTGTGCGTTATTTGCTAATAACCACCACACGCCCAGCTTAACACAACAGATTAATCAGCTTGTTTGCGCAAAAAAGCCGGAATATCTAAATAATCAAGATCGTTCTTAGGCTGATTTATCGATTCCACTTTGTGCACAGGCATGACATTACCACCACTGCCGGCCATAGGTTGCATCGCGTCTTCAACAGGTAATTCTCCCTTAACCTCGGTAGGAGTCACTTGCTCTGGACGTGGAGCAGGCTTTGATACCAGCTGAATGTCTGGTTTCTTCTCGGCACCAATACCTGTGGCAACAACAGTCACACGAAGCTCATCGCTCATTTCTGGATCGATAACCGCCCCCACAACCACAGTCGCGTTATCTGATGCATAAGCCTTAACATGGTTACCCACAGTTTCGAACTCTTCGATACTCATATCCATGCCAGCGGTGATGTTAACCAATACACCACGCGCGCCAGCAAGATCGATATCTTCTAGTAATGGACTAGCCACAGCAGCTTCAGCGGCTTCTTCAGCACGGTCTTCACCACTTGCCACGCCAGTGCCCATCATGGCATTACCCATCTCCGACATCACGGTTTTAACATCCGCGAAATCCACGTTAATAAGGCCAGGGCGAGTAATCAGCTCAGCAATACCTTGCACCGCACCAAGCAGTACGTTGTTTGCTGCGGCAAATGCGTCGAGTAAAGAGGTGCCGCGACCCAATACTTTAAGCAATTTCTCGTTTGGAATGGTGATTAAAGAGTCGACATGCTTTGCAAGCATTTCGATACCTTGGTCGGCATAAGCCATGCGCTTTTTACCTTCAAAAGGAAATGGCTTGGTCACAACCGCAACGGTAAGTATCCCTTCTTCACGAGCGATCTCGGCAACCACAGGGGCTGCGCCAGTCCCCGTACCACCACCCATACCCGCTGCAATAAAGATCATGTCAGAGCCTTTAATTGCATTGCGGATATTTTCTCTATCTTCTTCTGCCGCTAAACGACCGATTTCAGGGTTTGCCCCGGCACCAAGTCCCTTAGTTACGTCACGACCCAGTTGGATCGTTGTGCCAGCCGCAGACTTACGTAACGCCTGAGCATCTGTATTTGTGGCAACAAACTCAACACCTTCGATGTTGTGCTTGACCATATGTTCGACGGCATTGCCGCCACCTCCACCGACGCCGATGACTTTAATCACCGCCTCGTCTGAATGACTATCCATGATCTCAAACATGGTATTCTCTCCGTTTAGTCTGCGTTATTAATTTAAAACTCGCCTTTAAACCAGCTTTGGACTCGATTCCAAAGGCTGGTTACCCCTTGACGCTCTGGACGCTCAAACTGACGTTCGATCACCCTTCTTGCGCCGTAATGCAACAACCCAACTCCCGTGGAGTAGATGGGTTGATTTACATATTCAAATAACCCTTTTACCGCTAATGGCTCAGCCACTCGCACTGGCATACCAAAGGTGGCTTCAGCCACATCCACAGCACCTTCAATCGATGCCGTGCCGCCAGTTAATACAATCCCTGCAGCGACTTGATCTTCCATGCCACAGTCTCTTAATTCTTTACGGACTAGCTCAAACAACTCTTGGTACCTAGGCTCAACCACCTCAGCCAAGGTATGACGCGACATAGTGCGTGATGGGCGCCCACCAACCGATGGCACCTCGATGCTGTCTTCACGGCTGACCATAGAACTACGCGCACTGGCATACTGCACTTTGATCTGCTCGGCATGAGACAAAGGCGTACGGAATATTTTGGCGATATCATTGGTCACCTGATTACCCGCCACTGGTACTACCGCACAATGACGCAGCGCACCATTGGTATAGATAGTGATATCGGTAGTACCGCCGCCCATATCGACCAAACACACACCCAGATCTTTTTCATCATCGGTCAGCACTGAATCTGCCGAAGCGATAGCGGAAAACACCAGATCATCAACCTTTAAACCGCAACGTTCGACACTCTTAGTGATATTTTTTGCCATGTCGTTTGCACAGGTGACGATATGCACCTTAGCTTCCATGCGCATACCCGACATACCGATAGGGCTCTTAATACCATCTTGCACATCAATCGCATATTCTTGCGGTAACACATGCAAAATACGGCGCTCAGTTGGGATCTTGACTGAGCGCGCCGTATGGATAACGTTATCGACATCTTCTTGGGTGACTTCTTCGTCATTAATCGAGACCATGCCATTTTCGTTTTGGCATTGGATATGCTTACCCGAAATGCCTAAATAGACAGAGGCCACTTGACAGTCGGCCATGAGTTCTGCCTGATCTAATGCACGCTGAACACTGCGCACCACAGAGTCAAGATCATTCACGCCGCCTTTATCCATGCCGCGAGAGGGATGACTGCCTAAGCCAACCACGCTGATCTCTCCATCAGGTAACACCTCGCCAATGATCACTGCGACCTTTGATGTCCCTATGTCCAATCCAACGATCAGATTTCTATCTTGATTCTTGGTCATTAATTAATGGCTCTCATCTTGTGCATTATCCCAACCTACGGCCAATCCGGTATCGTAGCGCAAATCCACTCTGGCAACGGGTTTATCTTGGTTTACTAATGTGGGGTACACATCGATAAACCGTTGAACCCGCGCCATTTTATCTTCTCGTCCTAAATTTAACTCTATGCCGCTGTCTAAAACGCCCAGCCAAGCATGCCGAGGACTCAATTCTAAATGGGTTAATTTAAACCCATTTATGGTTAATAACTCACCAATCTGACGATAGTGGGTTAAAACCGACATCGCCTGATCGTTTGGGCCAACTAAACTCGGTAGTTCACCTACCCCTGGTTTCATTGGCGCCACAAATACTTGCCCTTGCTCATTGACCCAATCGGTTTCATTCCAATGAGCGACAGCTTTCTGCTCTATCAGATACACCTTGAGCTTTGCTGGCCACTCACGTCGTACCGATGCTTGATACACCCAAGGCAAATTTTCTAACGCCTGTTGTACCTGATTCACATCAGCCGAAAAAAAGCTGCGCTGCATCAAATCTTTCAGGGCCGCTTGGATCTCTGCGTCACTGGTAAATTGCCTATCACCTTTTACCGCCACCGCTTCGATAGGCAAAGCATCGGCATCGTTGAGCACTAGGTTTAACTTCCAAGCCCCCATGAACAAGCCACTGAACACTAGAAACAGAAAGATCAATCCAAGGCACAGATACCAATCGACCCGTAATAGTCGCTTTCGCCCACGATTAAGCCGCTCGTTCCAGGACACGATTTACCGTCCTAACACACTATTTTTAGTACATAAAACACTCAAAATGTCACACATGTACTGTAATAAATAACCGGGCATTATAACGACCTCAACCATAGCGTCAAAAGCTTCATCGTCGGCCTATCGTGACAGCGATAACACCATCACGACTTCACCTGTTCAAATAACAAATTGGCATCGGCCAGTTGACGGCTAATTGCCCCAATATTGCCAGCCCCTTGGGTCAGTAACAGATCGCCATCTTGTAACACGCCAGGTAAAATTGCTTCTAGCTGCTGTGGATCGGCGACAAAAATAGGGTCAAGCTGCCCACGTTGGCGAATTGAGCGACACAAGGCGCGGCTATCAGCACCTGGCACTGGCGCTTCCCCTGCACTATACACATCGAGTAACAGCAAACAGTCGACCTGGGCTAATACATCAACAAAGTCATCATACAAATCTCGGGTACGGCTGTAACGATGAGGCTGATACAACATCACTAAACGCTTATCCGGCCAGCCAGAGCGCGCCGCCTTAATGGTTGCTGCGACTTCACTGGGGTGATGACCATAATCATCGACCAACATGACGCTACCCGTTTGAGTGTTAAATTCACCCAACTGCTGAAAACGACGACCAATCCCCTGAAACTCTGCCAAGGCTTTTACAATGGCCTCATCTTCAATTTCATCTTCGGTTGCCACGGCAATCGCCGCCAGTGCATTTAGTACATTGTGTTGCCCTGGCAAATTAACGCTTAAGTCCAGATCGGCCATCGCTTCACGGCGCACGGTAAAACTGCAACGATAACCTTGCTGCACAAAATTGAGCGCCTGCACATCGGCGTCTTCGCTAAAACCGTAAGTCACCACCTTGCGACTGATACGGGGCAATAACTCTCTCACTACAGGATCGTCAATACAGGCCACCGCAACCCCGTAAAAAGGCAGGTTGTGCAAAAAGTCGATAAAGGTCGATTTGAGTTTCTCAAAATCACCGCCATAGGTGTCCATGTGATCGGCTTCGATATTGGTGATCACACTCACCATAGGTTGCAAGTGCAAGAAGCTGGCATCACTCTCGTCCGCTTCGGCTATCAAATAACGGCTCTTACCTAAACGTGCGTTGGTGCCGGCGCTATTAAGCAGGCCACCAATGACGAAGGTCGGATCGCGCTCAGCCTGACCATAAATACTGGCAATTAAACTGGTAGTCGTGGTTTTTCCATGGGTACCCGCAACGGCAATGCCGTGACGATAGCGCATTAATTCGGCCAGCATTTCTGCCCGACGAACGATGGGAATGCGCAGATCTTTGGCGGCCAATATTTCAGGATTGGCCGCATCAATTGCGGTGGATACCACCACCACATCGGCGCCTTGCACTTGTGCAGCCTTATGGCCGATATATACAGTTGCCCCTAAACGACGCAAACGGGTGGTCACTGCATTATCGGCGATATCCGATCCGCTTAAACGGTAGCCCTCATTGAGCAACACTTCGGCAATACCGCCCATCCCCGCACCACCGATGCCAACAAAGTAGATCTGTTTAACCCGGCGCATCTCAGGAATTATGCTTCTTAAAGGGGCATATTTATCTTCGGCTTTACTCATCTGAATCCTTATTGGCCAGCGCGGTGCACACGGCCGCCACTCGCTCTGTTGCATCTAACACTGCGACACTTTTCGCCAATTCGCCCATCTCTCTCAAGGCGTTGCGATCACTTGCCAGCATCTGCAGTTTACTGATCAATTTGTCACTATCTAATACGGTTTGCGGCAATAAAAAGGCGCCACCCGCTTCGACTAATACTTGGGCATTTTTAGTTTGATGATCGTCTACCGCATGGGGATAAGGCACCAAAATACTGGGTAAGCCTACCGCCGCCACTTCTGACACCGTCAGCGCGCCAGCACGGCATAACACCACATCAGCCCAGCGATACGCAGCCTCCATATCATCAATAAACTCGGCCACCTTAACACTGCCCGACTGGCCACGTTGTAAATAGTCATTTTCTACACTGGGCAAATTGCCTTTACCCACCTGATGCCACACAGTGATCGAATGATGCTTGCTCACCTCGGCCATCACAGCTGGCATTAAGTCGTTAAAGACTTTGGCCCCCAAACTGCCCCCCACGACTAACACACGCAAGGCGTCGTCAGTACTTCCCGTCCTGCACTGACCTAAATTAATCAGCTCACGGCGTATGGGGTTGCCCACCACTTCGGCGCGACTCTCGAAAGTATTATGGAAGGCACATAGCACGCGGTTGGCGATACGCGACAACAGCTTGTTGGTCATGCCAGGGATCGCATTTTGCTCATGCAGCACCAGCGGAATACCGCTTAGCCTAGCCGCAATGCCACCTGGGCCACTGGCAAAACCGCCCATGCCTAATACCACATCAGGCTTAAATTCGTTAATCACCTCACGAGCTTGCATAATTGAACGCACAATTTTAAACGGCGCCGCTAACTTACGCAGCACACCGTTACCACGGACCCCTTTAATATCGATAAAGTCGATATCGAAACCGTGCTGAGGCACTAGGCGCGCCTCCATCCGCTCTGCGGTGCCTAACCACCGCACCTGCCAGCCTCGTTTGGCCAAATGTTTGGCCACCGCTAACGCCGGAAATACATGCCCTCCCGTGCCGCCAGCCATGATCAAAATACGTTTTTGTAAGACCATTATTTCACCTTGCCTTGCACTGCCTGTATCAGGCTTAATCGCCGCTCATGGTCAATTCTAATTAATATCATTGCGGCTGCGGTCATCACCCAAAGGCTACTGCCGCCATAACTAATAAAAGGCAGAGTTAAGCCTTTTGTCGGCAACATGCCAATACTGGCTCCCACATTGACCACGGTTTGAAAGCAAAACCAGATACCAATTGAATACGCTAAATAGCCTTCAAATGCTCTGTCTCTGAGCAAACATAAATTGCCTAGTTTAATCGCCCTTAGCGCCACAAATAATAAAGCCGACAACACAATAATGATGCCGACAAAACCTAACTCTTCACCAATCACCGCAAAAATAAAGTCGGTATGGGCCTCGGGCAGGTATTCCAATTTTTGGATACTGTTACCTAATCCCTGACCAAACCAGTCGCCACGGCCATAAGCCATTAACGATTGCGTCAATTGGTAGCCGCTACCAAAAGGGTCTTGCCACGGGTCCCTAAACGAAGTGATCCGCCGCATACGATAGGGCTCAATAAGTACCAAGCCAACAAAAGCCACCGCACCAGTTAAGATTAAGGCGAAGAAGTCGAGCAACCTCGCCCCAGCCAAAAACAGTAACCCGACTGTGCCAACAAATAGCACCACAACCGTACCCAAATCGGGCTGCAGTAAGATTAGCGAGGCGTATACTGCGAATACCGCAATCGGTTTATAAAACCCTTTAGCGTTTTCACGCACCTCTTGATGACGCCTCACTAAATAGCCCGCCATATAAATAGCAAAGGCAAACTTAGCAAGCTCAGCCACCTGAATACGAATGGGTCCAACCGATAACCAGCGCGTAGCACCATTAACTGTGGTGCCTATAATGGGCACCAAGGCCAACATTATTGCAACCAGCAGCAATAATATCGGGCTAAATTGCTGCCAGCGATGCATCTCAACTCGTAATACCACCGCGGCGATAATCACACACCCGCTGATATAGGCGACATGACGCCACACAAAATGAAATGGATTACCCGTTAATGTCTGCGCCTCTGGCATAGAAGCCGACATCACCATGATAAAACCGAAACAGATTAAGCCGATAACCGCAAACAGCAACGAGCGATCGTACAGCTGCATGCCCGGCGCATCACGCTGACTAAACAGATTGGGCAGCGACCAACGAATGCCACTACCAAACAGGTTAAGCTGGCGCTCGGCGCTACGCATTCCCAGCCTCAGTATCGAGTGCCATCACTTGCGCGCGAAAATCGTCGCCACGTTCCATAAAGTTACGGTACATGTCGAGGCTAGCGCACGCTGGTGACAACAGCACTATGTCGCCATCGCTCGCCAAGCGAGCCGCTTGCTCAACCGCCGCCGCCATAGAATCGACCTTAATCGCACCGTCAAACAATGCCGCAATGTTATCGCCATCTTTGCCTAAGGTGATTAACTGGCTCACGCCCTGTAGCGCATCTATCAGCGGCGAAAAATCGGCACCTTTACCGTCACCTCCGGCAATCAGTAATATCTCACCGGTATAACTCGCCAACCCTTGTAATGCCGCCAAGGTTGCACCCACATTGGTCGCCTTAGAGTCATTAACAAACATCACGCCATTGCGTTTAGTCACTAACTCACAACGATGCGGTAGGCCGGTAAATTGCTGCGCCACCTGCACCATCGCCGCCTTAGGAATACCGACACTGTCCGCCAGTGCCATCGCGGCTAACAAGTTTGCGTGGTTATGGCTGCCGACAAGAGCAAGCTCGCTTACAGCCACAAATTCTGTGGTGCCATGCACCAACATGCCATGTTCAATCCCCCATTCATCGCCTTTAGGTGCCGATAACCCAAAGCTTTGCAGGTTCATCGGCTCGCTTGGCATGGTTTGAGCGTCATCGCGATTCACAATCACCAACTTAGTCTGACTATATAGACTCAACTTGGCCTGACGATACGCCTCTAAATCGGCGTAACGATCCATATGATCTTCGCTGATATTGAGACACGTTGCGCTGATACATTTAAGGCTGTGCGTGGTCTCTAATTGAAAACTAGACAGCTCCAGCACGTATAAGGCTGGTTGCTGGTCAAGCAGATCTAATACCGGCACACCAATATTGCCGCCCAGCGCATAATCGAGCCCGGCACTCGCTGCCATCTCTCCCACAAGTGTCGTGACGGTTGACTTGCCGTTTGAGCCGGTGATACCAATCACACAGGCAGGGCGATCGGCTATCGCTCGGGCAAATAGCTCCACATCACCGACCACCTCAATCCCCATATCGATAGCAACCCTAATTTCTGGGGTATCGAGCGGGATACCAGGGCTAATCACAATTTGGCTCGCTTGCACTAAATAGCGACAATCAAATCCGCCGGTAAGCAACTCAACCTGCGGGAAATCACGACTGAGCGTTTCCCGGCCAGGCGGTTGCTCGCGACTGTCCATCACCAGCGGCGTGATCCCTTGTTTGGTTAAATAACGCACCACCGACAGCCCTGTGGCTCCCAGTCCTAATACTATGTGCGTATAACAACTCGTCATGAGTGTTTACCTTAACTTTAAGGTTGCTAAGCCTAGCAACACTAAAAACAGCGAAATAATCCAGAAACGTACAATAACCCGAGGTTCTGGCCAGCCTTTTAATTCATAGTGATGATGAATGGGTGCCATTCTGAAAATACGTTGACCACGCAGCTTGTACGACCCCACCTGCAAGATGACCGATACGGTTTCCATCACAAATACGCCGCCCATGATCACCAGTAAAATCTCTTGGCGTACTAACACGGCAATGGTTCCGAGCGCAGCGCCCAATGACAAAGAGCCCACATCGCCCATAAAGACTTGTGCTGGGTAAGTGTTAAACCAGAGAAAGCCCAACCCCGCGCCCACAATAGCGGTGCAGACAATGACTAACTCGCCAGAACCTGGCAAATAGGGAATATGCAGATAGTTGGCAAATTGCACGTGCCCTGAAAGATAAGCAATCAAAGCAAACGCTGCCGCCACCATCACTGTTGGCATAACTGCCAAGCCGTCGAGACCGTCGGTTAAGTTAACCGCATTACTTGACCCAACAATGGTGAAGTAAGCCAAAACGATAAAGAGCACACCCAACTGCGGCATCACATCTTTAAAGAACGGCACCACCAATTGGGTTTCACCCACGGTTTGCGCCGAGGCATACAAATAAAATGCTATGGCTAATGCCGCTAATGATTGCAGGATATACTTCCAACGAGCAATCAAGCCCTTGGTATCTTTACGTACTACTTTACGGTAGTCATCAATAAAACCAATCAGACCGAAAGCGGCCAATACAAACAGCATCACCCACACATAACGGCTGCCCAGATCGCCCCACAACAGCACGCTAATGAACACGCCCGCTAAGATCAGCAAGCCCCCCATGGTCGGGGTGCCGCGTTTACTAAAATGCGATTCGGGTCCATCGTTACGTACCACTTGACCTATTTGCAGTAACTGCAAACGCTCAATCATCTTAGGTCCCCACCACAAACTAAATAGCATGGCGGTCAACAGACCAAGGATCGCCCTAAATGTCACATAAGAAAAAACGTTAAACCCTGAATAATACTGGGTTAGATACTCAGCCAGATAAACCAGCATTAATACAACTCCTTGCGCTCGAAGGCGGCAATTAAGGCCTCTACCACGCGCTCCATTTTGGCACTGCGAGATCCTTTGACTAACACAGTCACATCTCCATCTAACTGGTTAAAATAATTGATTAAACTTACGACCAACTCATCTAAATGGTCAAAATGTTGCCCCGAAAATGCGTCACTGCTGTTTCGGCTAAGCTCTCCAAGTGAGAACAAGGCATCGATCCCCTGTAACTTGGCCTTTTCGCCAAGTTGCCAATGTAAAAGGGACGCATTGTCACCTAATTCGCCTAAATCGCCCAGCACTAAACAGCGATTTCCGCTAATTTCTTGAAGCCAGTCAATTGCCGCCCCTACCGAGGCAGGATTGGCGTTATAACTGTCATCGACTAATAAAATGCGCCCCAGCTGTGTGGGCAACATACGGCCTTGCACCGGCGTCAATTTATGCAAACCATCGACAATCTCATGTAGCGACAGCCCTAAGGCTAAACAACATGCGGTGGCCGCTAAGGCATTGCTCACCTGATGGCGCCCCGACAAAGGCAAACTCACTGGATAACACTGCTGCTGATAGTGCAGGTCAAAGCGATAGCGCCCCACTACATCCGCCCGTAAGTCGCAAGCGACCACATCGGCCCGCTTAGCAAGCTCTGGCTCGGCTTCAGTACTCTCTTGTATCGAAAAGGTCAGCTGTGCAGTACCTGCGGCCGCAGCATGCATTACATCCGCAAAAGCGTCATCGGCATTGATCACCGCAACGCCAGCTTTCGCCAAATGATTGAAAATTTCAGACTTAGCCTTAGCCACACCTTCGAGTGAGCCAAAGCCCTCTAGGTGCGCCGAGGCGACATTATTAACCAGAGCGACATCCGGTTGCACTAAAGATGAAGTGTAATTAATCTCGCCGATATGATTAGCGCCTAATTCGAACACCCCAAATTCATGTTGCGGCTCTAATCGCAGCAGGGTTAAGGGCACGCCAATCTCATTATTGAAGTTACCTGCGGTGTAAAGCACCTGATGCTGCTGAGATAAAATCGTCGCGACCATCTCTTTGACGCTGGTCTTGCCATTAGAGCCGGTCAGCGCCAACGACTTAGGCGCAACGTGTTGTTTTACAAAGGCTCCTATCTGCCCCATCGCCAACTGACTATTGCCTACGACCAACTGCGGTACGGGTAATGGCAACACCCGCTCGACTAACAAGGCCGCGGCTCCGTTATCAACCGCTGTGGCGGCAAAGTCATGGCCGTCGAAGCGCTCCCCTTTTAGGGCGACAAATAAGGTCTGCGCATCGACCGCGCGGCTATCACTAGCCACTTTGCTTACAGTTAAGTCATCACCGACTAATCTGCCACCGAGTTGAGTGGCTAATTGCGTTAAGGTTAAGGGGATCATACGGCTCTCCCAGCAATCGCGGCCGCTAAGGCGCGTTCATCATAATCGATGCGGCGCCCAGCTATCTCTTGATAAGCCTCATGGCCTTTACCAGCCAGCAAAATTAGATCGCCAGGAGCTGCATTGGCCACCACTTGCTCAATCGCTTGCTGGCGGTCAACATTTGTCAGCGCCATCTCAGGCTGAGCAAGTCCGGCGATAATATCGGCAATAATAGCTTCGGGGATTTCGCTACGGGCATTATCACTGGTGACCATTAGCCGATCGGCATGCGCCTCGCCAGCTTGTGCCATCAATGGGCGTTTGCCTTTATCCCTATCGCCACCACAGCCAAACAAACACCACAGCTGCCCTTGGCAATGGCCTCTAAGCGCCGTTAATGCTTGGGCGAGTGCATCTGGCGTGTGGGCATAATCCACCACTAACGTCACGCCATTTTGGGTCGTAAAACGCTCCATGCGCCCAGCGACAGGTTGTAACTGTGCCACATGCTTAAGCAGCTCTGCCATGGAGTAACCACACAGATACAAAGCCCCTAATGCGGCGACCAAATTGGCCAGGTTAAATATGCCCAATAATGGGCTATCCACTTGGGCTTGTCCCTCTGGCCAAACTAATGTGGCACTGACGCCATTAGCATGTTGCTTTACCTCTGTGGTGTAAATGGCAGCACGAGGATGAGCGTTAACGCTGTAACCGACAAGGTGTTGGCCATGGCTATCATCGAGCCACTGCTCACCAATAGGATCGTCGATATTAAGTAGCCCATGAGACAAAGAGGCAAAACGAAATAACCGCTGCTTTGCAGCGCCATAGGCGTCCATCGTGCCGTGATAATCGAGGTGGTCGCGGCTTAAATTAGTAAATACCGCCACATCAAAGGGCACCGCATCGACACGGCCTTGTACCAGTCCATGACTCGATACTTCCATGGCACACACCTGCGCGCCTTGGCGATTAAATTCATGCAGCTGACGCATCACAGTAATAGGGTCGGCAGTGGTATTGCCGCTATCGACTAACTGCCCCCAAATCCCATTACCTAAAGTGCCCATAACCGCACTGCGACATGCCATGCTCTCACATAACTGGGCAATTAATTGGGTGACCGAGGTTTTGCCGTTGGTACCCGTCACCCCGATGATTTTACAACGCTCGACGCCCAAATGATAAACTTGCGCCGATAAGGCTGACAACTGACGCGATAGCTGAAAGAAAAAAACCTGTAAGCCGCCCTCATGGCTCACTTGACCGTGCAACTCTGGCGAGTCGGTATGCACAATGGCGGCGTTCGCACCATTAGCAAAGGCGGCTGCAATATATTGCCGACCATCGACCTTGTGGCCAGGCACGGCAACGAAGACACAGCCAGGCGAAATATCGCGGCTATCTAAACTTAAATGTGTCATCGTTTCGGGGCCCGCAAAATGAAACCAGGGCGCCAGTACATCACGCAGTAACATTATTCACCTCTCCTAACATTACCGGCTAATCTCACTTTTTCTTGAGCACTAATAGGCTCAACATTCAACATCTGTAACGCTCCTGACATCACTTTAGCAAACACTGGAGCTGCAATATCACCGCCATAATAACGATCGCCTTTGGGTTCGTTGACCACGACGACAATCGCCAACTTAGGATTATGTACCGGAGCTACACCAGCGAATAACGCCACGTAGTCGTCACCATAACCACCAGCAACCGCCTTACGTGCTGTGCCCGTTTTACCCGCAACCGGATAACCATCAATATGGGCTTTCTTGGCGGTGCCACCTGGCTCGGTCACCCCTATCAGCATCTGCATTACGTTTTCGGCCACCTCGGTCGATACCACGCGCTGCCCTTCAGGTGGCTGATTTAATTTAAGAATGGATGAAGGATACAAGATGCCACCACTGCCTAGCATGGCGTACATTCTGGCTATCTGCAGCGGCGTTACCGTTAAGGCATAACCAAAAGAGAGGGTCGCTCGTTCAAAATCAGACCAGCGACGGCGATCATGAATGAGTCCGGCGCTTTCACCCGGAAGGTTAATGCCAGAGTAGCTGCCCAGCCCCATCGCTTGGTAATAGCCCAATAGCTCTTGCACCGGCATAGAGAGCGCAATTTGGGTCATGCCCACGTTGCTTGAATGCACCAATACATCGGTGAGGCTCATGTCACCGTAATTGCGCCCATCACGCACAATTTTACCACCGATACGAATGCGTCCTGGGTGAGTCTTAAAAATCTGATTAACGTCAATGGTGCCCGCTTCTAATGCCGCCGCAACCACAAACGGCTTAATGGTTGAGCCCGGTTCATAGGCATCGGTGAGCGCGCGATTGCGCATGCGGTAACTCTGCAGATTATCCCTAGAGTTAGGGTTATAAGAGGGAGTATTCGCCATGGCCAAGACTTCGCCCGTATGCACATCGAGCACCACAATCGAGGCTGACGTCGCTTGGTTGATTTCCGTAGTACGTTTAATCTCTCGGTAGGCAAGTTGCTGAATGCGCTGATCGATACTGAGCACTAAATCATTCGAGTTTTCACCCATTTGCACCATGTCTAACCGTTCAACCACATGACCGTCGCGCGACTTACGCACCTGTTGCTTGGTTGGCGTACCCGTCAGCCAGTCGTTATAGGTATTTTCAATGCCTTCAATACCGATATCATCAATATTGGTCAGCCCCACCAGCTGCGCCGAAATTTCACTGGTGGGATAGTAGCGCCGCGACTCGGCTTTTAAGTACACGCCGGGTAACTTAAGTTGCTTAATGTAATCGGCAACGGCGGGCGTGACTTGACGCTTAAGGTAGGTAAAGCGGCGCTTTGGGTTTGATTGCACCCGCGTAAGAATCTCGCTTTTAGGCGCGTGCAACACGTCGGCTAACGCTTGCCAGCGACGCATATCAGCAAAACCGTCTTCGTCATGCACCACTTTAGGGTCGGCATAAACCGCCTTAACGGGCACACTAACGGCAAGCATCTCGCCGTTGCGGTCGGTGATCAAGCCTCGGTGCACTTCGCGGCTTGTGGTACGTAGTGTGCGCATATCACTCTCGTGGCGCAGCTTTTCTGGCTCAATAATTTGAATATACGCCGCGCGTCCCACTAAGCTGGTAAACAACACACACACAAACGCCACTACGACGTATAGACGCCAGTGGATAAGTTGTGGTTTTTGCTTACGTTTCGCTTGCTTCTTCACGGTATTCTTATCACCACTTCTTCGTTAGGCAAGGGCCTGATCATCTCTAACTCTTTGGTCGCAATACGAGTCACACGGCTGTGCTCAGATTGCGACTGCTCTTCTAACAGCAAATTACGCCACTCAATATCGAGGCGGTCACGTTCTTGCAATAACTGCTCCCACTGACTGGTGTACTTACGACTGGCATGGCTGGTGTACACCACCAACACGGCATTAGCTAACACGGCCACCGCGAGCAATAGCACCCACTTGTGATGCCATAAATCTAGTAACACGATGCGGGTCAAATTGAGCTGTGTTTTACTCACTAGAATCCCTTATCTCAAAACCCATCGCGAGGTTAATAATCGAGTCGCTCAGCGATGCGTAACACCGAACTTCTTGCTCTGGTGTTGCGCTCAATCTCTTCAGCTGACGGCTTAATCGCCTTACCTATCGGCTTAAGTAATTTGGTTTTATTGATTTCAGCTTCAGTAATAGGTAAGCCATGAGGCACAGACTCTCCCTGACTGTGGCGACGAATAAAACGCTTTACCATACGATCTTCTAACGAATGAAAGCTGATGACCGATAAGCGCCCTTGTGGTGCAAGTACACTTAAAGCGCCTTCAAGCGCTTGATCTATCTGTTCTAACTCGCTGTTAATGTAGATACGGATCGCTTGAAACACTCGGGTTGCAGGATGCTTGTTACGCTCTTTACTCTTACTGATACGCGCGATCAAATCCGCTAACTCTGTGGTGCGTAAAAAGGGGGTTTTATCACGATCGGCGGCGATGCAACGGGCAATATGGCGGGCGTTTTTCTCTTCGCCATAGGTTTTAAATACCCAAGCCATATCTTCAATTTCGGCGCGAGCTAGCCATTGTGCTGCGGTTTCGCCTTGTGAGTTGTCCATGCGCATATCGAGCGGACCATCGCGCAGAAAGCTAAAGCCACGTTCGGCATCATCGAGTTGTGGGGAGGAAACACCAAAATCAAATAAGATGCCGTCTATCTTACCTTTAAGATTAAGCTCGTTAACATATTGCGCTAACTGACCAAACCCACCATGCACGATAGAAAAACGTTTATCATCGGCAAATTGCTCTGCGGCGGCAATCGCCTGCGGATCGCGATCGATTGCGATGAGGCGGCCTGTTTCACCTAACTGCTTGAGCACTTCTCTAGAATGCCCACCACGCCCGAAGGTGCCATCAATATAGATACCACCTGGCTTAATGTTGAGTCCTGCTACCGTTTCGTTCAACAGTACTGATAAGTGCGCAAATTCTTGAGTCATCGCTCTCTTCTATCTATTAAGTTAATCTCTTTATTACAAAGAGAAGTCAGCCAAACGTTCGCTGTCTGCAAACGCTTCGCTTTGAATCATTTCATGGCTAAGTTCGATCTGTTGCTGCCATTGCGCTTCATCCCACAGCTCAAATTTATTCAATTGCCCCACCAACATCGCACGCTTGTCTAAGTTAGCGTACTGACGCAGAGGAGGAGGCAATAGCAGGCGACCATTGGTATCTAATTCACATTCGTGGGCATAGCCGAGTAACATGCGCTTCATCGAACGCTCGGTCTTTCGAGTGTCTGATAACAGCAATAACTTGGCTTCAATCTTCTTCCAAGCTTCTAGCGGATATAGCAATAAACAGGGGTCGTCAAAATCAACTGTGATAATCAACTGGCTATTAAATTCGGCGTGCAGCGTCTCACGATATCGCTTTGGAATGGCGATCCGTCCTTTCGTATCAAGGTTTATAGCGCTCGCACCACGAAACACGTTAATTCATCCTTGTTAAAATTAAATGATCCACAAATATCCACAATTTCCCACAGATGCTAAGTTTAGAGATACTATGCAAGTATTGTCAAGGAATGAAATTATTTATAAAGCCAGTATTCAAGCGGCTTAGCGGCATGTTTGTAAATATTTAATAACAGGGGTAATTCACGGCAAAAAGCGGGAGTGAGGGACTAGAAGCGCGTTGTTTAAGTACAAAATATCGCCACAAATAACCGAAATCAGCCATTAGGTGGATCTGTCACCCTAATATTGGACAAGGTTAGCGATTATTGCTCTCATTGGATTCGCAGAAGCACACATCTTAACATCAATAGCCCACCAACTTACGCGCTGAAAATACTCACCTGATTTAACATCACCAACCCCTTATCATCGTAATTACGCAGTATCACTGCCGACACAATAAAAACGATTGGTAAAAAATAAAAACGCCATAGACTAAAATTTAGCCAAGTTTGGTCGATATAATCTAATACAAGGTACGGGGGGGAACAAAGAAAATGCCAAGGCAGAGGTCAACATGATTAGTTTAGACAGTGTATATGCCATGCTGGCACGACCTGTGGTGCAAATAACCAAACGTAAGCGGATCGTAGAGCAAACTGAAAACATTGAGGCTATCCATGCCGACAGTCATGAGGCGCCTCAGTCTCAATTACCGCCGCATCTTGAGCGCCGTAAAAAAGAAGAACGCCGTGCCAACCCGCGTGGCGATCGTCGTGGTCGTGCACATCGTAAAGCCCAAGAACAACGCGCCCAAGATGAAGCGCTATCATCGCCTTTACCCCATATCGATATTGACGTCTAAGGCTGGCTTAGCTTGACGTGACCAGACAAGCCACAATAATTAATGTTCAGTGACTTGCGCGACCGCCAGTTTCCACCCTTGGTATAGCGCTTGACGCGTATCAGGACTAATCGACGGAGTAAAACACCTATCCACCCCCGCCTTATGTTTTAATTCAGCCGTAGATTGCCAGAAACCCACAGCAAGCCCCGCCAGAAATGCCGCGCCCATGGCGGTCGTTTCAGTAACAGCGGGACGCTGCACTTCAACATTGGTAATATCAGCCTGAAACTGCATCAAGAAATCATTTGCCACCGCCCCGCCATCGACTTTTATCTGCTTTAATTGCACGCCACTATCTTTGATCATGGCATCGAGCAGATCCTTACTTTGGTAGGCAATGGCCTCAAGCGCGGCACGGATAATGTGATTACGATTAGCACCACGAGATAAGCCTACCAGTGCGCCACGGGCATTGGCATCCCAATAAGGAGCGCCTAGTCCCACAAACGCAGGTACCAGATAGACGCCATTGGTGTCGCACACTTTTGAGGCAAAATATTCGGTATCTTGAGCATCACGGATAAGCCCTAATTCATCACGCAGCCATTGAATGGTTGCTCCGCCCATAAATACCGAGCCTTCTAAAGCGTAATTCACTTCGCATTGGGCACCAATGGCAATAGTGGTCAATAGCCCATGACGTGATTGCACCGCCTGCAGGCCAGTATTCATCAGTAAAAAACAACCTGTGCCATAGGTATTTTTAGCCATACCTTCATCTATGCATAACTGACCAAAAAGCGCCGACTGCTGATCGCCCGCCATGCCTGCAACGGGGATCTCACCGCCCTCCCCAGCAATACGAGTATTACCATAGATGGCACATGAGGGTTTAACCTCGGGCAACATGGAGGCTGGGATATCCAGCTCATCGAGTAACAGCGGATCCCACTGCTGCTTGTGAATATCAAATAGCATGGTACGCGAAGCATTAGTGGGATCAGTCACATGCACCTTGCCCTCTGTCAGCTTCCATACTAACCAAGTATCGATAGTGCCAAACAGCAGGTCGCCTGCCTGAGCCTTCTCTCTGGCTCCTGCGACATTGTCTAAAATCCAGCGGATCTTAGTGGCCGAAAAATAGGGATCGAGCAATAAACCTGTGGTCTGCTGAATATATTGAGTTAGACCACGCTGCTTAAGCGCCTCACACAGGGGCTGACTGCGACGACACTGCCACACAATTGCATTGTAAATGGGTTTACCCGTGGTCTTGTCCCACACCACAGTGGTTTCACGCTGATTAGTAATGCCAATTGCGGCAACCTCATCGCCATGGATCCCCGCACGTGCTAAGGCTTCGATTAAGGTCGAGCTTTGCGATGACCAGATCTCCATCGGATCATGCTCAACCCATCCCGCCTTAGGGTATATCTGTGCAAATTCCCGCTGCGAAACGGCAACAATATTGGCATCATGATCAAAAATCATCGCTCGAGAACTGGTTGTACCCTGATCCAGTGCGATGACATAACGCTTATCCACTATAACAACTCCACACTATGACTTAAGAGGTTAACGCGCTTCATCGGCATGATTCACTGCAGGAATATCATCACAGGCATGAGCCGGCAAATACCAAAACTCGGCAATTTTGCCCTCTTGCACTCTAAAATTACCAATACTACATTGACTCAGCTCTTCGCCTTCGTGAGTCCAACTGACTCGCTCGACCGTGCTGACATAATGCGATGAGTCGATCATCTGTAAAATAGTGGCCTTGGGATGGTTTAAGGTTTCGAAGTAATCAGTCATTGCAGCGCCAAACTGGTCTTTGTTAGCCGTTTCAATATCGACTTGGTTGCCCGTAATGTGCATCCAGCGAACCTCATCGGTCACATACTGCATCATCTGCTCGACACTGTGTTGGTTATAGGCGTCAATAAAGCTTTTAACCACTTCTGTTGACTGGGTGGTTGCAATAGCCGACATCGGCAGTAGCGCTATGCTTGCAGCTAGGAGTAAGGGTTTCATTTTGCACCTCTTATGCGAATTAAGGTCAAGCCAATAACACCATAACGGCCGACGGGGTAATACTGCAACAATCAGCAACAGTGAATAATGGTTTGATATTGAGAAGAATATAATCGCCTAAGATCCATTTTGCGAATAAAAGTTACCTCCCCTCCCATACTAAAAGCTGCTGCTACCCAATAACTTGCATAAAAAAAGGGGCGAAGCACAACGCCTCAACCCCTTTTAGGTCCGGTTAGCCCTTAAAAGCGATAGCTTGCCTGAACACCAAATAACATAATGTTACCGCTGGTGGTACCGCTAAATGTGCCGCCAAAAGGAGCAGACGTTAGATCAGACGCGATACCTGGGCGCGGCTCCTTGACTGCAGACTCGTCGGCAAAGATATAGGTAACGCCGACATCTAGATCCAACTGCTTGCTCATCTTATAACTGTAACCGGCGCTCACCCAAACACGATCCATTTCAGGGATTGTGAGGGTACGGTTATCATCTGACACTGCCGATTTGTCATAAGCGACACCAGCACGCAGTGTCGATAAGGCCGACAGGTCATAGGTCGCGCCTAAGGCAAAGCGATAGCTGTCTTGCCAGTTTTCTTGCTTCACCAGTTGCGTTGGCGTAGGTAGCGCTGGGATCACGGCTTCTAGCTTTTCAAATGAACTCCAATCAGTCCAATTGATGCTCGCGTGCACCGCAATATCATTACTTAACTGGTGAAAAGAGGCGATCTCAGCCGTTGCCGGCAACGACAACTCCATAGAGCCAGCCAGCTTTAAGCTTGGATCGAGTGGGTTGAAGGCAAAACCATTGGCTTCACCTTCAAGGGTTTGATCAACCGCTGAGCGATAGTTAACACCGATACGATGCGCCTCGTTTAACTGCCAAGCGGCACCTAGTTGCCAACCCCAGGCGACATCATCGCCTTCCATATACTTAAGGGTTGTACCTTTAGGCACTTTAAGACTGCCCATTTGCGGCGGCAATGTAACGTCAGCAGAGCTCTTAGCACCAATGCTACCTTCACCTAAGACTAAACGGACACCCGCACCAACACTGAACTGTTCATTAATACGGTAAGCCACATTTGGGTTGATTTCGATTGTGGTCACAGACGCTTCGTTACCATACTGTGTGCCACGGAAACTGTCATCTAACTCGGTCGCCATACCAAAGTTACTGCCAATACTTAGGCCTAAAAACCACTGGTCATTCAACTGATGCGACAGGTAAAAGTTAGGCACTACCGCGTCATCGGCAATATCTTGTGCAGAAGTGGCATTAATACCATCGGTGTAAGTCACTTCGCCATTGATATCGATATTTGGCATAACCAAAATCGCACCAGCGGTGATTTGAGTGCCCGCTAAATAGGTCAACATGGCTGGGTTGCGGTTTTGCACGGCGGCGTTATCGGCTATCGCCGCTTCACCAGCATAGGCGCGGCCTAAACCTGTGGCTGAATACTCTGCAAGCTGGAAGCCTGCTGCCTGAACTTGAGTTAAAGGTGCAGTCATGGCTGCAAGTACCGCTAAAGATAAAATACGCTTATTCATCGTGGCTCTCTTATTGTTATCAGCTGACTTAGAGTTATCACTCCAGTCTTTTAGTGAGCCGCAGTCTACTTACGCAGAATATCTTTACAAGCAAAGAAATCATTTCAGTTCATTATGCTACCAACCTCATTATCGAGCAGTGAAATACACACAAAACTGCTCACAAAACTGATACAAAACTGGCTAAAAATGTGATCCATGTTCACTTAACCAAGCCTGGAAGCATATAACAAAAAACAAAAGACCTTATTTATCATATAAATAAATGCAAAACATTAATAACACAAGTGTTCACTCTTACCCGTTAAAAATGGCAGCATAAATCACTACCCTTGTTAGACTTACATAAAAAAACACGATCCAAAAACCCTAACCAATTGTAAGTAAAGTAATTTACTTGCATTTACACGCGACCAATATAACAAAGCCAGCACAACAGATTGTTGAACTGGCCCAATTTTGAACAGGTACAGTACAAGTGTACGCTAAAAAGTTAAGGCTACATTAAGCTCGCCAAGCGGGGAGCTGCGCCTCATAAGCAACAATAGCCTCGCTGTAAGTTAAGCTAATACCGATGGCATCCAACCCATTGAGTAGGTTGTGCCTCGCCGATTCGGCAATCGTAAAAGCAAACTCGGCGCCTGAAGGGGCAATAACTTGCTGGCGCTGCAGATCAACCGTCACCTGAGCACCTTGCTGAGCGCTGACCTCATCCATCAACTGTTGTACTTGCGCCTCTGTCAAACAAACAGGCAACAGGCCATTATTGATTGAATTACCATAAAAGATATCGGCAAAGCTTGGGGCGATAATCACTTTAAAACCAAAATCGGCTAAGGCCCATGGCGCATGCTCGCGGCTTGAGCCACAACCAAAGTTCTCTTTGGCGAGCAACACTGACGCGCCGGCATAGCGCGCTTGGTTTAAGCTAAATGCAGGGTTAGGTGTATTCCCAGCGTCATCAAGATAACGCCAGTCATGAAAAAGATGCACTCCAAAACCGTCGCGAGTCACCTTAGATAGAAACTGCTTAGGGATGATTTGATCGGTATCGATATTAGCGCTATCAATCATGGTCGCTAGGCCAGTATGAGTGGTAAATGCTTGCATAATGCTCTCCTAATAGGCTTTGCGAATATCGACGAAATGGCCAGCAACCGCAGCAGCGGCTGCCATGGCTGGGCTCACCAAATGGGTGCGACTGCCGCGCCCTTGGCGTCCTTCAAAATTACGGTTACTGGTGGAGGCACAGCGATCGCCCGCTTCTAACCTGTCGTCATTCATCGCCAAACACATAGAGCAACCGGGCAAGCGCCACTCGAAACCTGCATCGATAAAGATTTTATCTAACCCTTCGGCCTCGGCCTGCTCTTTCACTAGGCCTGAGCCTGGCACCACTATGGCGGTGACGCCTGCAGCCACCTTGCGCCCTTTGGCCTGATGTGCCGCTAAGCGCAAATCTTCGATACGCGAATTGGTGCACGAGCCGATAAACACTTTATTAATTGAGACATCTGTCATGCGGGTGCCCGCTGTAAGCGCTACATACTCAAGGGCTTTTTCGATACTGCTGCGTGAGGTAGGGTTGGGTTCATCCAGCGGATTAGGTACCGGCTGATCGATAGCCACTACCTGACCAGGATTGGTGCCCCAAGTCAGTTGCGGTGCGATGTCCGCAGCCTGTAACACCACATGGGCATCAAAAACAGCATCATCATCGCTGCGTAATTCACGCCATGCGGCAACGGCACTCTCCCAATCGGCCCCTTTTGGCGCAAATTCACGCCCTTTGACATAATCGATAGTCGTCGCATCGGGCGCCACCATCCCCGCCTTGGCGCCCATTTCAATCGCCATGTTACACACAGTCATACGGCCTTCCATCGACAGGGCTTCAATCGCCTCACCGCAGAACTCCACCACATAACCCGTACCGCCATCCATGCCGATTTTACCGATAATGGCCAGCACGATATCTTTAGCAGTAATGCCATCGGCAACGTGACCACGCACCTCAATCTTCATGGTTTTCGCTTTAAGCTGGCGCAGAGTCTGCGTCGCCATCACATGCTCAACCTCAGAGGTACCAATACCAAATGCCAGTGCGCCAAAAGCGCCATGCGTCGCGGTATGAGAATCACCACACACAATGACAGTACCTGGCAAGGTGATCCCCAGCTCCGGGCCCATCACATGCACTATGCCTTGGTTTTTATGGTGAATATCATAAAGGCGAACTCCAAACTCTTCGCAGTTTTGCGCCAAGGTTTCTACCTGAATGCGGGCCATTGGGCTTAGGGCATCTAAGCTGGCACTCTTGGTAGAGGTATTGTGATCCATGGTAGCAAAGGTTTTTTCTGGGGCGCGCAATTGACGACCCGCCACCTTTAAGCCACTAAATGCCTGAGGTGAGGTCACCTCGTGCACCAAATGTCGATCGACATAGATCAGTGGTGCTTCTCCTTGGGGTGCGGCAACAATGTGGCTGTCCCATACTTTTTCATAGAGTGTCTTAGCCATTACTTTGCCTCTCTGACAGCTTGAGCGATGTAATCGCCCATTTCACGGGTTGATTTGGCATTACCGCGCTTGCTAGCGGGCAATAGTTCTGCGGTTAAATAACCGTCGCTCAGCGCCTTAGCCACAGCGACCTCGATAGCCTCGGCGGCCTGTTCTAACTTAAGGCTGTGGCGCAATAATAAGGCGGCAGAAAGGATTTGAGCCACGGGGTTGGCAATGCCTTGGCCTGCAATATCCGGTGCACTGCCACCAGCAGGCTCATACAAGCCAAAGCCATCACTATTAAGACTGACCGATGATAATAAGCCCATTGAGCCAGTTAACATGGCGATTTCATCGGAGATAATGTCGCCAAATAAGTTAGAACACAGCATCACGTCAAAATCGAACGGACGACGCAGTAGCTGCATGGTGGCGTTATCGATATAGATATGTTCAAGCTCAACATCGGGGAAATCGGCAGCCACCTCTTCAACCACTTCACGCCATAACACCGAGCAGGCTAAGACGTTGGCCTTGTCGACCGAGGTCACTTTTTTGCGGCGCCCTTGAGCGGCTTCGAAGGCGATTTTGGCAATACGGCGGATCTCTTTGCGGCTGTAACGCATAGTGTCGAAGGCTTCTTCGTTTTCGCCTTCACCTTGGCGCCCTTTAGGTTTACCAAAGTAAATACCGCCAGTGAGCTCTCGTACACATAACACATCAAAACCTTGTGCTGAGATGTCACTGCGCAGCGGCGACATGTGCTCTAGCCCCGTGTGCAATTTGGCGGGGCGGATATTACAAAACAGCTCAAAGTGGCCTCTTAGTGGCAGTAACGCGCCGCGCTCTGGCTGCTCATTAGGGGGCAAGTGTTCCCATTTTGGCCCCCCCACAGAACCAAATAATATCGCATCGGCAGTTTCACACCCCTTGAGGGTCACCTCTGGTAATGGACAACCGTGGTTGTCGATGGCCGCGCCGCCCACATCATATTCGCTGTATTCGATAGCTAAGTTAAACCGCTCTTCAACGGCGCTCAGTACCTTGCGTGCTTCGGCCATGACTTCTGGCCCAATACCATCTCCGGCGAGTACTGCTATTTGATAACTCATTAATCACCCACTCCCTGCTTATTTACTCAATTATGGTCAAAAAGGTCCGCTCATGCTGGCGTTACACGCCACCTAATACCGCCCGGCCTTGTTGAATTTTAGTTTTATTTTCGGCAACCTTATCGGCACGCCATGTTAGGTTCATCACATGGATAAGGGCTTGTACTGAGGCTTCAACCACATCGGTTGCCAACCCGACGCCATGGAAATTCTGCTCATGGTACTTAGCGGTAATGTCGACTTGGCCTAGGGCATCTTGGCCTTCACCTTTGGCGCTTAATTTATAGCTAGAGATATTGATTTGGCAGTCACTGGCGCGGGTAATGGCGTTGTACGCTGCATCGACCGGGCCATTGCCCGTGGCGGCTTCGGTGACCACTTGCTCGCCCACCTCTAACGTCACCGTCGCGGTGGCCTGTCCTTGGGTGGAATCGGAATGCACCACTAACTGTTGCAATTTATATTGATTTTCATCATCGGCCTGTGCCTCCATAAAGACCAAGGCTTCAAGATCGTAATTGAACACTTGGCCTTTTTTGTCCGCCAGCTTTAAGAAAGCCTCATAGAGAGTATCCATATCATAATCGTGCTCGGCATAACCCATCTCTTGCATGCGATGCTTAATCACATGGCGGCCTGAACGCGAGGTCATATTTAAATTATTACGATTTAGCCCTATGCTCTCGGGCGTCATGATCTCATAGGTATTTTGCGCCTTAAGCATGCCATCTTGATGGATACCCGAAGAGTGAGTAAACGCATTCGCCCCCACAATCGCCTTATTGGCTTGCACTGGCATATTGCAAAGCTGGCTAACAAGGTTAGAGGTGCGGTGGATCTCTTTGGCATTAATGCCCGTTTCTAACCCTAATGCCGCTTTTCGAGTGGCTAAGATCATGGCGATCTCCTCTAGCGAGCAGTTGCCAGCACGCTCGCCGATACCATTGACGGTACATTCAATCTGCCTAGCGCCATGCTGCACCGCGGTAATTGAGTTAGCCACAGATAGCCCTAAGTCATCGTGGCAATGTACAGAAATCACCGCTTGATCGATATTGGGGACACGGTTGAACAGTGTTTCGATGATGCCGCCAAACTCGCTGGGGATGGTATAACCCACAGTATCTGGAATATTGATGGTCTTGGCACCCGCCTTAATGGCTTCTTCCACCATTCGGCAAAGATTATCGATTGGCGTGCGCCCTGCATCTTCGCAGGAAAACTCGACATCATCGGTAAAACGACGGGCGTATTTGACTGCCGCCACCGCCATTTCAAGTACTTGGTCAAAAGAGCGTTTTAACTTACTTTCTACATGTATGGTCGAGGTAGAGATAAAAGTGTGAATACGAAATTGCTCCGCAACCGATAACGACTGAGCAGCAGCGTCAATGTCTTTCTCTAGCGCACGGGCTAAGGCGCAGACTCGACTATTCTTAATCGTGCGGGCAATGGTTTGCACCGAATCGAAATCGCCAGGTGAAGATACAGGAAAGCCTACCTCCATCACATCTACACCGAGTCGTTCCAGTGATAGTGCTATCTGTAATTTTTCCTTCACCGTTAAACTGGCCGCCAGCGCTTGCTCACCGTCACGTAAGGTTGTATCAAATATTATCACTCGGTTAGACATCTCGTTTCTCCGTGGAACGACTAGGTTCTATGTTGCGTTTTTATCCAATCCATATACAAAAAAACCCCGCGGTGTTGAGCGCGGGGTTTATGAATGCTGTTGGTGTTATTAAGCGTGCAACACTACATTCTCCGCGCAGGTTCTGCGAGAAGGAGAATAATGAGGTTGAGTAATGCACGGTTAGTATTCATCTTTTATCTATTCAAAAAAAATAATTAATTATTCGATATTTTCGAGGTAACGCTTAACTTTTTAACGTGTGCAGCCTAAATAGTCAACCCCATATTTTTCACATTTAATGAAACATCACCATAACAACGTCGATTTACCGTACAGATTGTGGCGATATAACTGCATATTCGACCAACAAACAGCCTCTTTACACTAAGATAAATGTAACGCCAGCAAGATCACGCTTTACAAGTGAAGGCAGTAATTTTTATGCATTCACCGATAAAAACTCAGTATAATGCGACCAATGGAATATTTTTAACGGTTTGGTTTCGGAGTTTTAAAAATGGATTTTCGTCTCATAGTGTTCAGCTTCAGCCTATGGCTGTGGCCCTCTTGGGCAGACACTGTGACAGAGTTAGATGAACTCTCCGCCATTGTTTATCAATACCCTAGTGACGCGCTGTCGAGTATTGCCATCATAGAGCAGCGCCTAAATGACAAGAATAGTACGCCTATACCGCGGCTAAGATTATCACTGCTTAAGTGTCACGCCTTGGTGCAACTAGGCGAAAACGAAGCGGCCATCAACTTAGCTCGCATGGGCGATGCCAAAGCAAAATCCCTTGATATCCAACAAGCTAGCCCCTATTTCTTAAACTGCATGGCAGAAGCCTATATTGATTACGGCGATCTACGCCAAGCCTTAACATTACTCGATACCGCCATTTATCAATCTAGAGAATTTGAACAGCCTCAGTCTTTAGTTAACGGCTTAATGCTACGTGGACAAATAGATACCCACATAGAAAACGACAGCAGTGCATTAGAAGACTTTCGTTTAGCACGAGATATCTATCCAGCAGCTTTACGCCAACCTACTCAATGGATCACTCCACCACAGGCTTATCTGCAATTAGCCAGAGCCAAGTTATTAAGAAAAAAAGGCCAACTTAATCAATCTTTTAATACGGCAAAACTGGCGTTAACTTATCCACAAACGATAGGTAAAGTCAGGCTAAATATCTTGTTAGCATTGGCAAAGATCGCGCACGAGAATCAAGAGGTAAAGTTCAGGGACGATATGATTTTAGAGGCTAAAATTTTAATGCCTGAACTCGCTACGGCCAACGAACTCGCCGAAAGCTACACCGAGCTCGCCGAGGTAGAATTTCTGCGTAACAATGACAAAAATGCCATCCAACTGCTTAATATCGCGCTTAATACCTTTAATAAAAACAAAAAGATTAATGATAGCCTAAGAGCCACTCGTTTACTGGCGCGGATCCAGTTAGCCAATGGTGAGGAGCAGCAAGGATTAGACTTGATGCAGCAAGCCATCGCAATAGGACAACGTACGAATCAATATGATGAATTGGTCATTTGCTATCAGCTATTGAGTGAATACTTTGTTGGGATGGGTAACTATCGCCAAGCCTATCATTACCAACTACAGCGTGTGGACAGTATTAAAAGCAGTTATGAATTTTTAAAAAACACTCGCCTCTTACAAATTAAGGCGCAGCTTGGCCGCTACCAAAAACTGGCACAAAACCAGCCGCCCAAGCCCATCAAGCTCGATGCACGTATTAATGATAACTATGGCTTAATTGCTATTCTCGTATTTGCCCTGTTATTACCCTTGCTGATGTTGTTATCTCGTTTACGCAAAGAGCACACCGCGCCACAGATGCCACACCAAGATGCACCATTGACGGCCCAAGAAAGGATGTTGGCACTGATTGCCAGCGCCAAACAGATTGGATATCCAATAACGATTTTATTGATTAATCCAAGCCATCTTGCGCCTAGCAATGTCGCCACATTATTGGATGAGGTACGACAGAAGCTTCGCCAACAAGATATTATGCTCGATAAAGCCAGCGACCAGTTGCTTATCATGCTGCCTTTTACCTCCCTCTCTGGGGCGAAAGAGATTGTCAAACAGTTAAAAGCGGTTATAGCCCCATTACCGGGCGGTGACAAAGTTAGGATAGGTATGGCAGAGATGCAATATTACGACACCTTGTCATCACTGACCAAGCGTGCAGGCATAGATCAACTCAGTCGGCACAACGAGCAATTAGGGCGTTAATCCCGCGTTATGAACCTTCGGCTAGGTAATCGCTGATCTCATCGAGAAACTCATCGCCAAAACGCTTGAGCTTAGTTTCGCCTATGCCATTGACCGCTAACATCTCACCCGGGCTTGTGGGTAACATCGCGGCCATCTCGGCTAATGTCGCATCGTTAAACACCAGGTAGGGTGGCACATCGAGCTCTTCGGCCAAACTGCGACGCAGTAACTTTAGGCGAGCAAACAATTTTCGGTCGTAATTTAACGGCGCACGACTGTTGCCACGACGTTTGACATCTGTGGTTAAGGTGATGCGCGGCTCGGCTAATAACAAAGGTAATTCGCCTTTGAGCACCGCCCGCGCTTGAGGGTTGAGCTTAATAGATGAGCCACGAGTGATATCTTGGCTCGCAAAACCTAAATGAATGATCTGTCTGATAATACTAAGCCAAAATTCATGGCTCTTATCTTTACCTATACCCCAGGTTGAGAGTTTATCGTGCCCTCTATCGACCACGCCGGCCGACTTTGAGCCCCGTAGCACTTCGATCAAATGGTTAATACCAAATTTCTGTTGCAGTCTAAAAATGCACGACAATACTTTTTGTGCATCTTCAACCCCATCGTAGCGTTTAGGGGGATCTAAACAGATGTCACAGTTACCACAGGGTTCAGACGCACTCTCATCAAAATAATGCAGCAACACCTGACGTCGACACGTTTGCGCCTCGGCAAACGCCGCCATCGTATTGAGCTTATGAAATTCGACCTGTTGTTGTGGCCCAGGTTCAGCCTGCTCAATTAGATGCCGTACCCGGCCAATATCGGCAGGATCAAACAGCATTAACGCTTCGGCATCGAGGCCGTCACGTCCAGCTCGGCCGGTTTCCTGGTAATAGGCCTCGACGCTCTTAGGGATGTCGTAATGCACTACAAAACGCACATTAGACTTGTTAATCCCCATGCCAAAAGCCACGGTTGCTACCACAATATCTAACTGATCTTTTAAGAAACGCTCTTGAATATCGCCGCGCTCTTCTTGTGTTTTACCCGCATGATAACCATCGGCTTTATAGCCTTGCAGACGTAACCGCTCAGCGACTTCATCGACGCGGCGACGACTGCCGCAATAGATAATGCCGCTATTGCCGTTTTGCGCCTGAATAAATTGCCTAAGCTGATTGGCGGCATTGAGCTTTTCGGCAACGGTATAGCGGATATTAGGCCGGTCGAAACTGGTTAATAGCACGTAGGGGCTGATCCCAAGGCGCTGACAAATATCTTGGCGGGTGGCCTGATCCGCCGTGGCTGTCAAGGCCATAATGGGCACATGGGCAAACAGTTGTCTAAGGCGACCTAACGCCGCATATTCGGGCCTAAAGTCATGTCCCCATTGAGAAATACAATGCGCTTCATCGATGGCAAATAGCGAAATATGCAGGGCTTGCATACGCTCAACAAAACTGTCCATCAACAGCCGTTCTGGCGACACATAGAGCAACTTAAGTTCGCCGCGGTGCATCTGCTGAAAAATCTGTTGCGATGCTTCACGAGACTGTGATGAGTTTAAGTATGCCGCCGCGACGCCCATCTGTTTGAGGCTATCAACCTGATCTTTCATCAAAGAGATCAAGGGAGACACCACCACAGTTAACCCGGAAAAGAGCAACGCTGGCAGTTGATAACACAAACTTTTACCGCCCCCTGTTGGCATGATAACCAACGCATCATGACCGAGAAAGACTTGATCAATAACCTCTCGCTGACCCTGCCTAAAGGTGCGATAACCAAATACCGCCTGCAAACAACTGGCGAGCGGATCTGTGTTAAGGGGTTCAACTTGGGTTACTGCAGAATCCATTGGGCATCATAGTCATCAATCGGGCCGCCTATTCTAATCAAGCTCATCGCGCTTGTCTCGGTTACGCTGACAATTGCGCCATTTTTTATTGCCATCCCCCATGCTCGCTTAACCATAGTGGTGATGTTTTAAGCAAAAGCTTGCTTCATAGCATTGTTTAGATATAGGTTAATTACTCTATACCAAGCCGATGATTAACGGAGTAATCGCTTAATGACAACCGCAATTCAAGCACAGGTTTTGGCCAGCGTCGCCGAGATATTTGACCAACAAGTGCCGTTTCATAATCTTCTCGACCTACATATTCAGCATTACGATATCCACGGTGTCGAAGTAGTAGTAAAAATGAAGCCTCAGTTAATTGGCAATATCCATCAACACATTTTACATGGCGGCGTAACCGCCACAGTGCTCGATGTGGTGGGTGGTCTGACTGCATTTTCAGGACTGGTAGCCAGCCGGGATGATTGGAGCCTAGATGCCTTACAACAACGCTTAACCACCCTTGGCACTATCGATCTACGTGTCGATTACTTACGCCCAGGCAGAGGCGAGATATTTACCGGCACGGGCACGGTGATTCGTGCGGGCAATCGTGTTTCCGTCTGCCGCATGGAGCTGCATAACGAGCAGGGCTCTCACATCGCCTTTGGTACTGGCACTTACATGGTGGGCTAACGCCAGTTAAAACAGCAGTGCAATTGCGCCGTGTAGCCTAAGTTGAAACGGTCATAATACGTGGCTTATTGCTCGTTCACACGAGCACATAACCTGCTTGAGTCCAAACCACTTGCGCCCTACAATGCGTCTCCTTGTTACGACTAGAATCCCAGGTTATGGCCGATACTGAATATCGCAAAGGGGTAGTATTGGCGCTTTGCGCATACTGCCTTTGGGGCTTTGCCCCATTATATTTCAAACTATTACACAATGTGTCTGCGACAGAAATACTACTTCACCGCGTGATTTGGTCTTTTGTATTTATGATCATCCTCATGCAATTTATCGGTGGTTTTTCTAAGCTTAGAGCCCTATTCCGCCGCCCTAAACAACTGGGCGTATTGGCCATCACCTCGGTATTAATTGCCGGCAACTGGTTACTGTTTATCTGGGCGGTGAATAATGATCACATGCTCGATGCCAGCCTAGGTTATTTTATTAACCCCTTATTAAATGTCATGTTGGGCATGATATTTCTTGGTGAGCGGTTACGTAAATTGCAATGGTTCGCGGTGAGCCTCGCCTGTACTGGAGTACTGATCCAGCTGATCTCTTTTGGGTCGATCCCACTGGTGTCATTGGCACTGGCATCCTCATTTGGCTTTTATGGTTTACTGCGTAAAAAAGTCAACATTGATGCTAAAACGGGGTTATTGGTTGAAACTGCACTATTGTTTCCTGTCGCGGTAATCTATCTGGTTTCTACCTTAGATTCGGCCACTGCAAATATGCTGACCAACGACATCAATATGAACTTATTACTTATTGCGGCTGGTGTGATCACCTCGGTACCGCTGCTCTGTTTTGCCGGAGCTGCGACACGTATTCCATTGTCAATGTTAGGCTTTTTCCAATACATAGGCCCAAGTATCATGTTCGTTTTGGCTGTTAGTCTATTTAATGAACCGTTCGATTTAGAAAAAGGCATCACCTTCGCCTTCATCTGGAGCGCACTGGTTATCTTTAGCATAGATATGCTATTAAAAAGGCGCCAACACTGATTAAATGACGGACGATACCAGTCTAAATAACACAAAAAAAACCACGTCAAAGCGTGGTTTTTTTTGTGGATATACTGACTATAAATCGAGTGCCAATATCTTAGACTTACGTTGATAATTATACAGTTGCTTCTTCTTATTGGGCAGCGAATCAACCTCGACAATCTCGAAACCCTGCTCTAAAAACCAATGAATACTGCGAGTCGTCAAAGCAAACAATCGTGAATATCCGCGAACCTTGGCCTGACCAATAATATTTTTTAGCAGTACACTGCCCCTGTCGGCATCGCGATAATCGGGATGCACCACCAAACACGCAAATTCACCGGCATTATCCTCCTCAAACGGATACAGCGCCGCGCAGCCAATCACTAAGCCGTCACGCTCAATCAGCATAAACTGCTCTATCTCCATCTCAAGCTGCTCACGCGAGCGACGCACTAAAATACCACTTTGCTCCAGTGGACGAATTAAGTCCAGTACGCCACCAATATCGGTGATAGTGGCACGACGTAAACGCTCTGCACTCTCTGTCACGATTTGCGTGCCGATGCCATCGCGTGAAAACAACTCCTGCAGCAGTGCCCCATCATCTAGATAACTGACAAAGTGGCAACGGGCCACTCCGTTACGACAGGCATCGATACTCGCCTGCAAAAAGGCCCGTGTGGCCACACACCACCCATCGGTTTCACTCTGCTCAGACAAAATGCGCTGTGCATCGGTTGGCATCAGCTCCGCCAGCACTTCGCCATCACTATCTAAAATGCCTTTTTCGGCGCTAAAACCAATCATCTTATCGGCTTTGAGCTTCACGGCAATTTGGGTGGCGACCTCTTCTGCGGTGAGGTTAAAACTCTCACCCGTCACCGATGCCGCCACAGGGCCTAATAGGACGATGCCATGGTTGTCTAATTGACGCCTTAGACCCTGAACATCAATCCTTCTCACTTTGCCACTTAGGCAGTAATCGACACCGTTATCGACACCTAGTGGCTGAGCAATAACAAAATTACCGCTGACCACGTTAATCTGCGCCCCTTGCATCGGGGTATTGCTTAAGCTCATCGACAGCCGCGCGGTAATATCGAGCTGCAACCCACCGACCACCTGTTTAATCACTTTAAACGAGTCTTCATCGGTAATACGCACGCCGTTATAGTATTCAGGAATCAACTGCTGTTGCTTTAAGGCGGCATCGATTTGCGGCCGCGCACCATGCACCAACACTATGTTGATCCCAAGGCTATGCAGCAAAGCGATATCATTGATGATGGAGCGAAATTGGTTTTGCGCTAATGCTTCTCCACCCAACATCACCACAAATGTTTTGCCCCTATGTGCATTGACATAAGATGCAGAATGACGAAATCCATCGACTAGTTCAGTAGTGCGCACGTATGACCTCTAAATAACAAGAAATGGGAGCAGCTTTGACCACATGAGAATAACAACCCGATAATATTGCATTTAAATTCACTTTAAAAGCATTTGTTTTCATTTCGTACAATTAGTTCAGTCTGCCGTCATCTAGCAAACCCACGAGTGCACAGCTCAATTAAGCAGTAACAAAATAAGCACTGGAGTTAATCTATCAGTAAGGCGAGGTGAAGCTTAAATAAACGCGATGGCATGACATAGAAGATGAGTACAGCTGGGAGAGGAATTGCGTATGCAGAGAGCGCGCAACAGACTATTCAACCACAGTGGCGAGTCCTACCTGTTGGACGAGGTCCCCGCGCAAAAAGGGCAAAAAGGGCAAAAAAAAGCCCCTACAAGTAGGGGCTTTCAAAAAACGTTATCAAGAATTACTTGATTTTCGCTTCTTTATACATAACGTGCTGACGAATAACTGGATCAAATTTCTTGATTTCCATTTTTTCTGGCATGTTACGTTTGTTTTTCTCAGTCGTGTAGAAATGACCAGTTTTAGCGCTAGAAACTAGCTTGATCTTCTCACGGTTACCTTTAGCTTTAGCCATGGTTTATTACACCTTCTCGCCGCGGGCACGAAGTTCTTTAACAACAACTTCGATACCTTTCTTATCGATAATACGCATACCTTTAGTAGATACACGTAGTTGAACGAAACGCTTTTCGTCTTCTAACCAGAAACGGTGGTTCTGTAGGTTAGGTAAAAAACGACGACGAGTCGCGTTCTTAGCGTGCGAACGGTTGTTACCAACCATCGGCTTCTTGCCAGTAACTTGGCATACTCTTGACATGTCAATCTTCTCCAAAAACAATTTAACGCTCGAGCATTAATGTACCTCGAATATGGCCGTCGCCCGAGGCACACAAAGAGGGCGCATTTTATACAGCATCTAAAATCAAAGATCAAGGGATATTCAATCTATCCATCCCCTCTCTGCGAACGACACTATCTCATGATCGCCTATAACCATATGGTCTAACAGCGAAACATCGATAGTTGCTAGCGCGTATTTCAATCGCTCAGTAATTCGCCGATCGGCATGACTTGGTTCCGCAACCCCCGAAGGATGATTGTGGCAAACAATGACGGCCGCGGCTTTTTTCTCAAGCACTAGGCTGACCACTTCACGTGGATAAACCGAGGCTGAATCTATGGTACCACGAAACAATTCAACGAACTGAATCACTCTATGTTGGCTATCGAGTAATAAGATGGCAAACACTTCATAGGCACGATCCCCTAATTGTCTCATTAAATAGTCTCGAGTTAAATCAGGATCTGTTAAAATCTTGCCTCTTTGTAGATTTTCTTTCGAAATTCGCTTACTTATTTCGATTGCCGCCTGTAATTGGGCGTATTTTACTGGTCCAATACCGTTAATCACGCACATTTCACTCTGCTTCGCCGACATCAAGGCTCGTAATCCACCAAAATGACCTATCATGGTGCGAGCTAACGACACCGCACTTTGGCCCGGTAAGCCATTTCTAAGCAACACGGCTAATAACTCGGCATCTGACAGTTGCGCCGCGCCTTGATGCAATAACTTTTCTCTTGGGCCCTCACCACTGGGCCAATCCTTGATGGTCATACAACCTCCATGTTGTAGCGCTAGGCTGGCAATTATGTTTGCCACATTTTTATTTGAGTTATTGAGTATGGCTCAGTTTTTACAAACTTGTTTGCTCTACTTTACTCTGATTGTGGTATGGTTAGCCGGATGCGAAGCAAGGCAAATTAACGCGATTAGTGATCAATATGAGTCTGACAAATAAAAAGATATTACTGGGCATTGGCGGTGGTATTGCTGCCTATAAATCGGCTGATTTAGTGCGCCGACTCAAAGAGCGTGGCGCCGATGTAAGAGTGGTGATGAGCCAGAGTGCTCAAGAGTTTATAACTCCGCTGACACTACAGGCCTTATCTGGTCACCCTGTTGCAAGCGATCTGCTTGACCCCGCAGCCGAAGCGGCTATGGGGCATATTGAATTAGCCCGCTGGGCCGATATGGTGCTGATTGCTCCTGCAACCGCCAATCTTATAGCTCGTATCAATGCAGGCATGGCTGATGAGCTGATCACCACCACTTGCTTAGCCACCGAGGCTCCCGTGGTATTGTGCCCCGCGATGAATCAACAGATGTATCGCAATGCGGCAACCCAAGCCAACTTAGACTCGCTACGTGGCAGAGATATCACCATCTGGGGACCCGCTTCGGGCAATCAAGCCTGTGGTGAAGTGGGCCCTGGACGCATGGAAGAACCGCTGGTGATTGCCGAGCGAGTCGAACAGTTTTTTGCCCCTAAAATCTTACAAGGTCTATCGCTATTACTCACGGCAGGACCAACGCGCGAAGCCATCGATCCGGTGCGATATATTTCTAATCATAGCTCAGGCAAGATGGGCTTTGCCCTTGCTAAAGCCGCCATCGAGATGGGTGCTAAAGTCACCATAGTGACAGGGCCGGTCAATATTGAAACCCCGCTAAACAGCAATCGCATCAACGTAGAGTCGACCCAAGAGATGCTCGACGCCGTTATGCAACAAGTGCATCATAGCGATATATTTATCGGCTGCGCCGCCGTTTGTGACTACCGAGTTGCCGATATTGCCACCGATAAAATCAAAAAATCAGCACACGAGATGGCACTTGCGCTAGTGCGTAATCCTGATATCTTAGCCAGCGTTGCCGCCCACCCACAGCGGCCGTTTACTGTCGGTTTTGCCGCAGAAACCCAAGATGTGGCGCATTATGCAAAAGACAAGCTTAAGCGTAAAAATTTGGATATGATTGCCGCTAACGATGTATCTGATCCCTCACAGGGTTTTAATAGTGATATCAATGCGCTAACCGTCTTCTGGTCTCATGGTCAGTATGAGTTACCCGCAACCGATAAGCTGAGCTTAGCCAGACAGTTACTCACCTTAATTGCACAGCAGATGAAAACAGCATGAAGACACCAATTGAACTAAAAATTTTAGATTCACGTATAGGTTCACAGTTTCCACTGCCCGCTTATGCCACCCCTGGCAGTGCTGGCATGGATCTTCGTGCCATGCTTGACACCACCTTAGTGATTGCACCAGGTGAAACCCAGTTAATCCCAACAGGCATTGCTGTACATGTTGCTGACCCAAGTCTCGCAGCGGTGATATTACCGCGCTCAGGTTTAGGCCATAAACACGGCATAGTGTTGGGCAACTTAGTCGGCCTTATCGACTCAGATTATCAGGGGGCATTAATGGTCTCCTGCTGGAATCGCAGCAATGAACCTTTCAGCCTAGAAATTGGCGACCGACTGGCACAACTGGTGTTTGTGCCTGTGGTGCAAGCTGAGTTTAAGCTGGTTGATGAGTTTGATAGTTCAGATAGAGGTGAAGGTGGTTTCGGCCACTCAGGCACCCAATAATCTGTCACGCCAAACAAGCATAATTAGAGAGCCATGGGGATTCACTTAATACCATCGGCTCCTGTAGTAATTGAGTAAAGGAAACTTAAATGGCTGCAAGCCCTAAAATCAATCGTCGTGAACACATTCTGCAATGCCTCGCCACCATGTTAGAAACCAGCCCGGGCCAACGTATCACCACGGCTAAACTCGCCGCAGAAGTGGGCGTGTCAGAAGCGGCGCTGTATCGTCACTTTCCCAGTAAAGCCAGAATGTTTGAAGGGCTTATCGACTTTATTGAAGAGTCATTATTGTCGCGCATCAACCTGATCATGGACGATGAAAAAGACACCATGAAGCGCTGCCAGCTATTACTGCAGCTGCTACTGGTCTTCGCCGAGCGTAACCCTGGCATCTCACGCGTACTCAATGGCGATGCACTGCTTGGCGAAAATGAGCGTCTACGCAGCCGCACCAGCCAAATATTTTCAAAAGTCGAAACCCACTTAAAACAGATTTTACGCGAAAAGACCCTGCGCGAAGGCAAAGGCTTTCAGTTAGACGAAGCCATTTTGGCTAACTTGTTATTAGCCGTTGCTGAAGGCCGTATCGCCCAGTTTGTTCGCAGCGACTTTAAGCAAAAACCCACCACACATTTTGTCGAACAGTGGAACTTTATTCAGCTGCAATTACTACAAAGTTAACCGAGACAAAGCTGATGGCGGTTAGCAACATCCTATGCCGCTGTAGCATGTCTATCACCTAAGCATTTGATGGTTCAATCCGCTTCATCCTTCAGCTCCGAATTAAAAAGCCGATTATCAACATCGGCTTTTTTGCTATTCCCCTACGTTTTCTGGGTATAAATTGGCCGTCATTCAAGGTATTCTCCTTGTCCGCCTATTAGCCTTTACCTAGATAGGCGATCTATAATCATTACTTTGAAGCGGCAAAATATTCATATTATTGATAATTTACCGCAATTGAACTAACCACTATTAATATGGTGGAGGATCCAATGGCATTAAGTGAAGCAGCACAACAGGTGCAAACCGCATTATTAGCGCGGGGATTAGAGACCCCTATGGTACCTTGTGGACTCAGCGCCAATGAGCGCAAAGAAAAGATAGAACACCATATGCGTGAGATCTTAACCTTAATGTCTCTGGATTTACGTGACGACAGCTTAGTCGACACCCCAAAACGCATTGCCAAGATGTATGTTGACGAGATTTTCTCTGGTCTCGACTATGCTAACTTCCCCAAGATCACTGTTATCGAAAATAAGATGGGGTTTGATGAGATGGTTAAGGTGAAGGACATCAGCCTCACCAGTACCTGCGAGCATCACTTAGTGACCATAGACGGCGTCGCGACCGTGGCCTATCTACCACGCAAAAACATTATTGGCTTATCGAAAATCAACCGTATCGTACGCTTCTTTGCTCAGCGCCCCCAAGTGCAAGAACGCCTAACCCAGCAGGTACTCGTAGCACTGCAAACGCTACTTGAGACCCAAGATGTGGCAGTAAAGATGGACGCGGTGCACTACTGCGTCAAATCCCGTGGTGTAATGGACTCCACCAGCTCCACCACCACTACGGCACTGGGCGGTATTTTTAAATCTAACCCAGCCACCCGCGCCGAATTTCTACATCAATAAAGCTTATCAAACTACTCATGCTGCGGCCTCGGCCGCAACATTTAATCAACAAAAAACTTGACTTCACTAATCGACTATCTTAGTTTTCAAAAATTACTGCTCAAATATCATGCAATGCGGGTTATCTATAATTAAGGATTTATACCCTAGTCAAGGAAGATATAAATATGAAACACGTCTTCACTATGCTTAGTTTCATATTACTAAGTAGCTTTATTACTATGTCTAATGCTTACGCAAGGATAACCTATACCACCTGTAATGATTGTGGTATCGCCCAACAAGGGTTAGCCGCAACGCAAATTCCTATGCTTAATAATAATGACAGGGTATTTGTTTTTAATTATATCAACCGAACGGTTAATGAATTCAAAATTATTCAACGTGAAGGAGAAGAACATCCAAATACGAATATTCCGAGAATATTCAATGTATCTGAGCTACAACCTAAAACGGCCGCAACTATAGAGTTAGAAAGAGCCTATGAAAATGCAATAATCCAGCTGGGACCCAACGGGGAAAACCTTTATAACTCTGCAGAAGAGTTACCAGATAACTTTATTATCCCAAGCGCTGCAGATATAGTAATGAACCCCGCAGTGACTGTAACTATTGCTGACTACATCAATCAATATTTAAATAGCCAAACAACGATTAACAGAACCTTATCTCTTCTCGAAATTCAAGCCAGAAACTTAAACCTTTCAATCGGCTCATTTAGTCATATCCTGCCAAGTAGCAATACTTTTTATGTTAAATTTCCTGATGGTACATTATCTAGAGTAAATATTTCTTTGGTCAAAATAGGGACTAATTTCGAGGTTAAAATCACTTACGATGGCGCTTCAGTTTTTGCTGATGGGACGCCTATTCCACAAAGTACACATCAGTTTAAAAACTTAATGCAATCAGCTACCAAGATATATCTGCCATCATTGATCCAGCTTGGGGCGTCCCTCGGTGTCCCCATTAGTTTTTCAGGTAGCCAAACTTGTGAACCCACCGAGATGGTCTGTGATGATAATATCCGTTGCACTGTAAGCACCGTTTGCAATTAAGATTAATCCTTAGAATGCGGTAATGATGAAAAGCAAAATGCTGCAACCTTTTACTAGAGAGTAAAAAAACAAAAAGCAAAATCTTATGTTAAGATTTTGCTTTTTTTAACCGAGAGCTAACATACAGCTTTAACCTGAGCTCTCGAGCGCACTAACTCTTTACGTTATCGCTTAAATCCCGTACTGGGCGCGATAAGCACTCACCGCGGCCAACTCGGTTTCCATGCCTGGCTTTTCACTTAAATAATCAACTAAGTCAGCGAGCTTAATAATCGCGATCACCGCGCAGCCATAGTCACGTTCCACTTCTTGGATCGCCGACAACTCACCCTTGCCTTTTTCTTGGCGATCGAGCGCAATCAAGACGCCCGCTAAGCTAGCATCATGAGCCTGAATAATATCCATCGACTCACGGATCGCTGTACCTGCTGTGATCACATCATCGACCAACATCACCTTGCCCGTCAGCTCACTGCCCACTAACGCCCCACCTTCGCCGTGATCTTTTTTCTCTTTGCGGTTAAAGCAATACGGCATATCGACATCATGATGATCACAAAGTGCTACCGCAGTTGTCGTGGCAATCGGGATGCCTTTGTATGCAGGGCCAAACAGCAGATCATATTCGATGCCAGCATCCATCAGCGCCGATGCATAAAAACGTCCAAGACGCGCTAAATCACGGCCTGTGTTAAAAAGGCCCGCATTAAAAAAGTAAGGGCTAGTGCGGCCTGACTTTAACGTAAATTCGCCAAATCGTAATACCTGACGCTCAAGGGCAAACTCAATAAACTCACGTTGATAGGCTTTCACAATCTCTCCTTAAAAATGTAGGGTAACGTATAATGTGTAAAATTTTACTCAAAAAAAGGACCCCTTCGGGGCCCTAATAACAAACGAATGATTTAGCTCAATGCGGCTTTCTGCACATCGACGATTTCACGAATACCGTGCTTGGCCAGTTCAAGTAGACTGAGCAACTCTTCGTGGCTAAACGGCTCGCCTTCTGCGGTGCCTTGGATCTCAATGATCTTGCCCGTTTCGGTCATTACCACGTTCATGTCGGTTTCAGCGGCACTATCTTCGATATATTCAAGGTCACAAATTGGCTCACCTTTATAGATGCCCACGCTAACCGCTGCGATCAGGAACTTAAGCGGATTGCTCTTAATGATCCCTTTACCACGAGCCCAGTTCAGCGCGTCAACCAATGCCACACATGCACCAGTGATAGCAGCGGTACGCGTGCCACCATCGGCCTGAATCACGTCACAATCGATAACTATGGTGTTCTCGCCAAGTGCTTTCATATCAACCGCAGCACGTAGTGCGCGACCAATAAGACGCTGGATCTCCTGCGTACGACCAGATTGCTTACCACGGGCCGCTTCACGATCCATACGGCTATGAGTAGAACGTGGCAACATACCGTATTCAGCCGTTACCCAACCTTGGCCTTGGCCTTTTAGAAAACGCGGCACACCTTCGGTGAAGCTGGCTGTACAAAGTACTTTGGTTTCACCAAATTCAACCAAAACAGAACCTTCTGCGTGAGCGGTAAACTGTCGAGTAATAGTTACTGGACGAGATTGAGCGGGCGTTCTGTCACTTGGGCGCATAGGAAATTCCTGTTTTGAAATATGAAAAGCTAAATTGGCTGCATATTATAGGGGCTTGAGACGACGGATGCCATGATATTCACTACCGAAAGCCGAAACAGACAGAGTTTACTTTAACCCATGAGGTCATCGGACTATAATCGAGGCTAACTTTATCGATTTAGACTATTGGAATAACCATGATCCAAAGCATGACAGCCTACGCTCGCATCGAGCACAAAGCACAATGGGGCACCGCCTCTTGGGAGATCCGCTCGGTTAATCAGCGTTATCTAGAAACCTACCTACGCCTACCAGAGCAACTTCGCAGCCTAGAGCCAGTGCTTAGAGACCGTCTGCGCAAACGTTTAAATCGCGGTAAAATCGAAGTTAATCTACGCTATGACCTAGGTGAAAATAAAGACAGCGACCTACAACTCAACCAAGCCTTAGCAGCGCAAATTATTCAAGCCGCTAACTGGGTAAAGCAAGAGGCCGGTCAAGGCGACATCAACGTCGTCGACGTACTACGTTGGCCAGGCGTGATGTCGGGTAGCGAGCAAGATATGGACGCTATCAGTAAAGAATTATTAGTTGCATTCGATGATGCCGTTGCGCAGTTTATCGAAGCACGCGGTCGTGAAGGCGATGCAATCAACACCATGCTACAGACCCGCCTTGATCAAATTGTCGAGCAAGTCGCTATTGTGCATGAACACATGCCAAACGTTATGCAATGGCAGCGCGATAAAATCACCAATCGTTTAAGCGAAATTCAGGGCGAACTCGATCCCGCTCGTATAGAACAAGAAATGGTACTCCTCGCCCAGAAAATGGACGTCGCCGAAGAGATGGACCGACTCGACGCCCACGTAGCCGAGACGCGTCGCATCCTCAATAAAGGCGGCGCTCAAGGTCGCAGACTCGATTTTATGATGCAAGAATTTAACCGCGAATCTAACACCCTAGCTTCTAAATCTATCAGTAGCGAGGTCACCGCCGCAGCCGTCGAATTAAAAGTACTCATCGAGCAGATGCGCGAGCAGATCCAGAACATAGAATAAGTACCTCGCTCTTAGCAAAAAGCCTCAATATGAGGCTTTTTTCGTTTTGAGATACTGTAAAGCCAATATGTGTGTCCTCACATGATAGAAGGTCTCTTGGCGGAGCGGCTCTCTAAAATTAGGATAGACAATATCGACAAGAGTCTCAGCCAGATGATGAAAATGCATCACCCAATGGCTGCAACCAGACTTTAAAGGTGACGATCGGCATGATAAAAAATATCTCCAGCGTGAGCGGCGACATTCAGCTAGCGTTCACTCCAAATAGGGTATAATCGGTTCTCTGGTGCCAACCCACAGGCAACATAGAAAAATGGAGCAATCATGTCAAAACGGAGTAAATGGCTACAGTTATTAGTGATTCTCATCGCCCTAGCCCTACTTATACCCGGTCTCAGCCTGCCAATGTTAAGCCTAGATGGCCACGCTGATAAATCACAATTTGCCCAGACCACCATAGAGTTAATAACTCAAGACAGTGAAACACGCGGTTTGCTCGGCTCGGTATCAGCATTCCTCGGTTTTAACCAGCTAGAGGGTCAGGTGGAAATTTATCGTAAGCACCGCAGTATACTGGGGACGGTACAAGACCTGATGCAAAGTGGTAACCTGTTGGTCGGGCTCTTGATTGTCACCTTCTCGGTAATTATTCCTACCCTCAAACTACTGGCGCAAGCCGTTCTGATTTTCACTCAGGGCAGCACGGCGATAATACTTACACGCGTTATCGACGCCATAGGTAAATGGAGCATGGCCGATGTATTTGTGGTCGCCATCATTGTCAGTTATCTCGCCGGTAACGCCAAAGATCAGATGGGCGAATTGATAGTGATGCACGCCCAACTAGAAATCGGCTTCTGGTTTTTCACCGGCTATTGCCTATTTGCTATCGCTTCTAACTTATTGATGAGTAGACCTCAACATACGTCATACTAATGCTGCCCTTTGCTTCTTTCTGTCCCAACTCATCGAAACAGGAGTGACAGGTTTGAGGAAAAGGGGCTGATGCGCGACCTGCCAAAAAACCTCAACATAACCAATGATATAAAAGTAAAAACCAGGATAACCTTATCGGTATCCTGGCTTGTCTATTGGGGCTGACGCTTCAGCCTGGTTGGCGGAGAATGCGCCCAGAGAACGAATCAAAGTAGTGCGACTCAAGAGGGAATAAGCCCCTTCGCAGAAGCTATATGTTTATTACAAGATGAAACTAAACCGTGAGTCCCCACATATCGAAAGTTTCTTGGCAAAGCTGCTCTCTGAAATCTGGGTGGGCGATGTCGATTAAGGCGCGGGCGCGTTCTCGCAGTGATTTACCACGCAAGTTGGCAATGCCATATTCGGTAACAATGTAATGCACGTGGGCTCTGGTGGTGACCACGCCTGCACCAGGTGAGAGTACGGTGCTGATACGTGACACACTTCCATGCGCTGCGGTGCTTGGCAGTGCAATCACCGAACGGCCGCCTTCTGACAATCCCGCGCCGCGAATAAAGTCCATCTGCCCACCCACGCCGGAATAGATGCGCGTGCCTAATGAGTCGGCGCAAATTTGTCCCGAAATATCCACTTGCAGCGCCGAGTTTATCGCCATCACATTGGGATTTTTACGGATGATCGAGGTGTCATTGACCTGTTCAATATCCATAAAGATCACCGATGGATTGTCGTCGACATAGTCATAGAGTCGCTGGCTACCGAGGGCGAAACCGGTGACAATTTTACCCGGGTGCACTTTTTTGCGGCTATTGTTAATCACCCCAAGTTCGACCAAATTAAGCACGCCATCGGAAAATAACTCAGTATGCACACCAAGATCTTGATGTTCGGTTAAACAAGCAAGCACGGCGTCGGGGATCGCGCCTATGCCCATTTGTAAACAATCACCATCACGCACTAGTTTTGCCACATTTTGACCTATCGCCAAACTGGTGACATCGCTAGCTGCGAGTGGGTGTTGTGGTAAAGACATACTCTGCTCATACACAGCGGCGAATTTTTGATAGTGAATAAATCCATCACCGTGAGTGCGCGGCATCATAGGGTTGATGTGAGCGATGATTTTTTTAGCTACTTGGCAAGCGGCCAAGGTGGCTTCGACCGAGATACCTAAAGAGCAGATACCGTGTTTATCTGGTGGCGATACTTGAATAATCGCGGTGTCGATGGGTTGCTCGCCAGAGCGAAACAATTTGGGCACTTCCGAGAGGAAAATAGGTACATAGTCGGCATCACCACGCTGTAACAATTGCCGCGTTGGTAGGCCACCAAAAAAACAGCGATGTCGCAAATGCCCTTTCAGATTGGGTGAGCTAAGCGACTCGGCACATTCAGTGTGCAGCTGTAATAGGGTTAAGTCTTGAATCGTTAACGCATGCTGCGCTAGCGCATCGAGTAGCACCTTAGGCGTCGCCCCCATCGAGTGGGTCCATAGGGTTTCACCGCTTTCGATTAAAGACACTGCTTCTAGGGCAGTACTACAGATAATGGGGGCCATCAATGGTTATCCAATGTTATTAATCTGTAAGCAGTGTAAGGGCTTATGCAACACTTTAATAGTGATTGCGAGGATGAGTTGCACCTTAATTGATCTTGAGCAAGCGAGTCACGTATTGCTAAGAGTCGTAACCAACATAACAAAAGGCGCGCATTATTCATGCCCGCCTTTCATTAGAATAGCGCCCTTGGCGCCGACTATTGAAAATACTTTTTCAACGTCGTTTGCTGCTTCAATAGGCTTTGATACAAGGTAAACTGATTCGCCGCGCGATCGAGATTATGGGTGTCATGCTGCACATGGAAATAGCTATCGCCATTGAGATAGTCGGTCAAAAAGCGGACCCCAATCATCAGGCAGATCACTCGCGCACCCAGCCACAGGCTGCGCTTTTCATCCACAGTTAACACATCACCTAGCTCAGCTAAATAGCCACGGCAGATAGCGGCAAATATCGACTCGCGTACCTCAACCTTCTCAAGGTGGGTGGAATCTTCCTCCTCGGGCGAGGTAAAGGTGCGCACCATATCGCCAAAATCATACATTAAATGCCCTTTCATGCAGGTATCTAAATCTATGATGGCTAAACTGCTCATGTCGCGCTTATCGTAAAGCATGTTATTGATTTTTGTGTCGTTATGGCAGGTTCGCAGCGGTAATGTCTCAGCCAACAGAGCCAATTCATCAAGTAGAGGAGTCTGCGCCAGTGCAAAATCAACCCAGTGTTGGCAGTGTACTAATCGACCCACTATGTCTTGGGTGGCGGCCTGGTTAAGCTGGGCTATTCGTCCGGGAAGGTGATGAAATTGCGGGATCACATCTTCCAAGTCGGTCGCATCTAGATCACTCAAGGCGCGTGAAAAATGGCCAAAGGCTTTAGCGGCTGACTCGGCTTCTTGCTCATTAGATACCACTTCGATGCTATGACTGTGGGGTAAGTAATTAATCGCGCGCCAAAAACCATTGTCGGCTAAATCGACATATAAGGCGTTATCCATGGTCAACACCGGTGCCACCACACTTAATTGATAATCACCGCAGGCCACCTTCATTTGCAAGTGGCTGGCAATCTTTTTAGCGTTATTCACCAAGGCTTCTGGCATCTTAAAGACTTGAGTATTAATCCGCTGTAAGACTAACTTCCCCTGCGGTGAGCGCACTAAAAATGTGTCATTGATATGACCATTGCCAAGGGGCGACACTTTAGCGCAATCGGTTATGCCAAAGTGGGGCAGCACCTGCTGCCGAATAAGCTCAATCACCCAATAACTCCATTAATTTTTGTTTGACCCAGAGGGCATCTTGCGGATATGTCACCCCCATCCAAGTGTCGGGGCTAATGTTAACGTAAACCGGTTTGACGCTGATATTATGGTCTTGCTGATACTGTGACGGTAGGCAAGTCTGCACCACAGCAGGCAGGTAACATTCACTGCCAGCAAGATGACCACAATCTTTGATGAAGTGAATCAAGGCCAGCTCTAACACCCTAAAAATATCGACCGAAAACCCCCAGCATGTCATCGACACTAGGCTGTGTGGATCCAGCTCGGCTTGTTGTTGACCATTGTCTCCCAGCAGTTTATCACCTTGCCATGCAATATCGAGCCACTCCTGGACACTGCTTAAATAGTCCCCTTGTGTTTGGCAAATCCCCCGATTAACGCCACCATGTTGTGACAAGGTTTCATTGAGGCAATAAGCTACCATTTGCCACCGTTCGCTAGCGTGTTTAAAGCCATCGACCAGCAATTTAAAGGCATTGTCACCATAATAATCATCGGCGTTAATCACGACCATAGGGCCATTAACCCAATGCCTAGCGCACCAAAGTGCGTGGGCTGTCCCCCAAGGCTTGCCCCGCCGCTTAGCTTCACCTTGCAAAGGCAAACACTCGGCTGGTAAGTCATCGGTTTGTTGCACACAAAAATGCAGTGCAAAACCGTCTGGCAAGGCGGTTAACCGCTGCTGCAGCGGTTCGATAAGCTCGACGCGGGTGATTATCACCGCCGCCGAACATCCTGCCTTTATCGCACTCGCCAGCGAGAGCTCAAGCATGGTTTCGCCCTGCGGCCCTAGGCTTGCCAGTTGTTTATCGCCGCCGAAACGACTACCTAAACCGGCTGCCATGATCACCAGCGTGACATTATTGAACTCATTATCGGCTGTACTAGAAGAGTGCGTCGCAACCATTGTCTACAACCAACTGGACTAGGGGCGGCGCGCTGGCCACCGACCATTAAAAATGTAACCGATGAGTTTAATCAGTTATGACGATGAACACCAGCGCCAATGGCCGCCATTGCCCCCTATTGTATAAAGCTAGCTGTGATAGATCTCGCCGATTAATCCCCGTTTATAGTGCAGACCACAAGCCTAAAGATAGGGACGAAACGCCGCTTGTTTCGCCAATGCTGCCTGACTGCCTTTTAGACTAAACTGATACCCACACAACTTAAGGCTGCCGCGCATGGCCACATCGTTAAGAATGGCTCGAGTATCGAGCGGCGAAAATCGGGCTAACGTTGATGAATCAGGCAATAAACTCACCTCCATCGGGCGATATTGAGCACCATTATTAAAGGTTAACTCTTGGCAGCTACGATCACCTTGGCCGGTAGCTAATGACCACAATAATCCTGGCTCGCCGCGCTCCCCTAACCAACTGATCATCAACACATCTTCATCGAGTAGTATGCTAAAACCATCGGGCATTATTGCCTCTTGATAAGAGGCTGTTTGGTTTATGCTCCCCGATGCTTCAGTGTTTTCCTGCTGTGCACTCTGGGGAGCACTAGGTTCATCCGACCACATTAACACTAATGCGCTCACTAACATCAAGCTGCCAGCGCCAAGTAAACTGGCTCGGGGCCGGGCTTTAATCACCTCAATGGCACGTAAAGCACCTTGACCTATCACCTTTATGATACTTGCGAGGGCTTCACGATTATGTGTACTCGCACTGTGATCACTAGAGCCGTCAGCAGGCTCATAAGCTTGTTGGTCATTCGCTTGATGCCCCTGAAATCGATAGGGGGACTCATTGGGGTCATCATCGAGCTCAAGGGGCATAACAGCATCGCGCCCATCGCCAGCAATCACAGGTTCGACACGCCTTACGCGGCGATTCGCCGGTGATAATGGCCCCCGATAGCCGTAACTGCTTGCCCTAAATTGGCTTTTAGGGGGCGCTTGTAGCACGGCAAACACGCAGGCAGCTAGCCCCAGTAACACACCACAACCAATGACTATAGTATTGGTTTCATTAATCAGACCAAGACTCAGTAATATCAGCCCAGGCGCAGGCAAAAAAGCCCATATGATGGGCCGACCTTGCAACCGACGTTTAGCACTTAAGCCGGCAAACACCGCCGCAGCAAGCCCAACTAACAAAAGCGATACATGGCCGTTTAGTAGCACATAGAAAATCAATACGGCAAAGAATGCGGCGAGATTGATCAGCGCAAAACGCACACTGCTATCCACGCCTTGACGACAAAAAAAGGTATTAAACTGCATAAAAATCCTACTACATTAGCTATCGGTTCACAGACTCAGCCAAGAGTCTAAACTATCAACGCTGAGCTAGAACTTAAAAACTACCATAAATTACTCACTTTGGCGGATAAACAGTGACACTAATAGGCTAAATCACTAGCCTAAATTTACCGCTAGGCTGTATAATGTCTGGCTACCTAAATTAATCAGCTTTTTGGATAGTACGCTCATGACCGCTCGCGGAAACCTGTTTATAATTTCAGCGCCTAGTGGTGCCGGCAAGTCTTCTCTTCTTAACGCTATTTTGCAGGATAATCCTGCCGATATGAAAGTGTCAGTATCGCATACTACGCGCCAGCCACGTGTGGGGGAAGTCGACGGCCAACATTATCACTTTGTCTCGGTCGATAAATTTAAAGCGCTTATTGAAAAACAAGCTTTTTTTGAATGGGCTGAAGTGTTTGGTAACTACTACGGTACCTCGCGCGAAGCCATTGAGGTGATGCTCGCCGACGGGATCGACGTGTTTCTCGATATCGACTGGCAAGGCGCGCAACAGGTGAAACAGATGATGCCAGAGGCCATCGGGGTATTCATCTTACCGCCGTCAAAAGCTGAACTCGAACGCCGCCTTACCGGTCGAGGCCAAGACAGTAGCGAAGTAATTGCTGGCCGCATGGCACAAGCCACTTCTGAGATTTCGCACTATGGTGAGTATGACTTCATCATAGTCAATGACGACTTCGAGCAAGCTCAGGTCGATTTAAAAGCAATAATTCGTAGCCAACGCCTTACTCGTGCTGGTCAAATTCATACTCTAAATGATATGCTTAACGATCTATTGGCAGACTAACTGTCATAATGTATAATTTTGCGTCATTTTTTCACCCATAATCACTGGAGTTTCAACACATGGCTCGCGTAACTGTAGAAGACGCCGTAAACCAAATCGGCAACCGTTTTGATATGATCCTGGTTGCAGCGCGTCGTGCTCGCCAAATCGCCGTGCAGGGTAAAGACCCTATGGTTGAAGAAGAGAACGACAAGCCAACGGTTATCGCCCTGCGCGAAATCGAACTGGGTTTAGTCACCGCTGACACACTTGATGCCGATGAGCGTCAAACTGTGCGCGAACGTGAAGCGGCAGAAATTGCTGCTGTTGCTGCCATCGCTGAAGGCCGCAACGCTATATAAGGAGTGCTGCCACTTGTATCTGTTTGAAGGTCTCAAGGAGTCTGCGTCAGCTTATTTAGAACCGACGCAAGTAGAATTACTCAAGCAGGCCTATCAGGTTGCGCGCGACGCTCATGAAGGGCAAATGCGTACCAGTGGCGAACCTTATATTACCCATCCGGTTGCGGTCGCTCGCATCCTGGCCGAAATGCGTCTCGATCATGAGACGCTAATGGCCGCTCTGCTGCACGACACTATCGAAGATACTCCCGTCACTAAAGAAGAACTGTCCGAACTTTTTGGGCCCGCAATTGGTGAACTGGTTGAGGGCGTCTCAAAGCTAGACAAACTCAAATTTCGCGATAAAAAAGAAGCCCAAGCAGAAAACTTTCGCAAGATGATGATGGCGATGACCCAAGATATTCGCGTCATCTTAATTAAGCTTGCCGATCGCACCCACAATATGCGTACCTTAGGTGCACTGCGTCCCGACAAACGCCGTCGTATCGCCCGTGAAACCTTAGAGATTTACGCACCGATCGCCAACCGCTTAGGTATCCACAACATCAAGACCGAGCTCGAAGATTTAGGTTTTCAGGCTTACTACCCGATGCGCTATCGCGTACTCAAAGAGGTAGTCAAGGCGGCTCGTGGTAACCGTAAAGAGCTGATCCAGCGCATTGAAGTGGCGATAAAAACCCGCTTAGAAGATGCGGGCATCAAAGGCACGGTAAAGGGGCGAGAAAAAAACCTTTATTCCATCTATAACAAGATGCGTAATAAAGAACTCCAATTTCAGGAAGTCATGGATATCTATGCCTTCCGCATCATAGTCGACACCATAGATACCTGTTATCGAGTGGTGGGCGCGATGCATGGCTTATATAAGCCACGTCCGGGGCGTTTTAAAGATTATATTGCCATACCTAAAGCGAACGGTTACCAATCGCTGCACACCTCGCTGTTTGGCCCCCATGCGGTCCCTGTTGAAGTACAAATTCGTACCGAAGATATGGATCAGATGGCTGACAAAGGGGTCGCGGCTCACTGGCTCTATAAAGGCGCCGGCACGCAACAGCAAGGCACCACCACCCAAGTACGCGCACGCAAGTGGATGCAAAGCTTATTGGAGCTGCAACAAAGCGCCAGCACCTCTTTCGAGTTTGTGGAAAACTTTAAGACTGAGCTGTTCCCTGAAGAGATTTATGTCTTCACCCCTGAAGGGCGCATCTTGGAGCTTCCTGTGGGAGCAACGCCAGTGGATTTCGCCTACGAAGTGCATACCGATGTTGGTAACACTTGTGTTGGCGCGCGCGTCAACCGCCAAGCGTATCCCTTGAGTCAGCCGTTAATCTCGGGGCAAACCGTCGAAATCATTACCGCTAAGGGTGCCAGACCTAACGCAGCCTGGCTTAACTTTGTCGTCACAGGTAAGGCACGCGCCAAGATAAGGCAACTACTCAAGAGTCTCAAGGAAGATGAGGCGGTGGTTTTAGGCAAACGTCTACTCAATCACGCCTTAGGTGATGTCAAACTTAAAGACATTGCACCAGAACAGATTGACAAAGTCGTGCATGAAACCAAGCACAAAAACCTCGAGTCTTTACTCGCCGATATCGGTCTAGGCAATGCCATGAGCATTGTTATCGCCCAGCGTCTTAAGGGCGATAGAATAGAAACCCAAGAGCACAAAGAAGCCAATATGATGCCCATTCGCGGCGCCGAAGGGATGCTGGTATCTTTTGCTAACTGTTGCCGCCCCATTCCTGGCGATGCCGTGATTGCTCATGTTAGCCCTGGTAAAGGCTTAGTGGTGCACATGGAAAGCTGCGCCAATATCCGTGGCTATCAGGGCGAACCCGATAAATATATTCCTGTGCATTGGGATAACGCCGAAGGTATCGAATTCCAAGCCAATTTACGTATCGAAATCGTCAATCATCAAGGTGCGCTGGCAAAGATCACCTCTATCGTGGCCGCCGAAGGCTCTAATATTCATAGTTTAAGTACCGAAGAGCGTGATGGCAGAGTCTTTTTGATTAACTTACGGATCTCGGTGACCGACCGAGTTCATCTGGCCAATGTGATGCGCCGTATTCGTGTACTACCCGAAGTATTGCGTACCTCGCGCAACCGTTAAGTTGCGCGGCGCTTAGCCTGCATTTATTAACCCGTCGACATAACGACAACTATTAATAACGACAAGTAGGAAAAAGTTTATGGCAGAGAAGATTATTATTGCAACCGACAAAGCCCCACAGGCTATCGGTACTTATTCTCAAGCAGTTAAAGTAGGCGGCACAGTGTATCTTTCTGGCCAGATCCCGTTAAATCCTGAAACTATGCAGATGGTCAGTGATGAGTTTGATGCCCAAGTGGTTCAGGTATTTGATAATTTAACCGCTGTGTGTGAAGCCGCTGGCGGTTCACTGCAAGATATCGTTAAACTCAATATCTATATGACCGATCTGAGCAACTTTGCGACCGTCAACGAAATAATGGGGCGCTACTTTGAGCAACCTTATCCTGCCCGTGCCGCTATTGGCGTTAAGCAACTACCGAAAGATTCGTTAGTTGAAATGGACGGAGTAATGGAGCTGTAATCCAGCCACTATCTTTTAGGGCGCCGCGGCGCCCTTGCTACTTTTTGACCTACAAGTAACACCAATCACCATGAGCCCAGAACGCTTCGCCCGCATCAATCAGATGCTAGACAATCGCCAAACCGACCTCACTGTTTGCCTCGATAAAGTCCACAAAACCAATAATATTGCAGCGGTTATTCGCACAGCCGATGCCGTTGGTATCCATCAGATTCATGCCGTATGGCCCGACATCGAAATGCGGGTATCGGGTAATACTGCCTCAGGTAGCCAACAGTGGGTGAACACCATAAAGCACTACCATATGGATGAAGCTGCCGCCCAGTTTGCTCAACAAGGCATGCAGGTGTTAGCCACCAACTTTTCCCCCAGCGCAGTCGATTTTCGCGAGGTTGATTACACCAAACCTACGGTAGTGATCATGGGTAACGAGCGTGATGGCGTCAGTGAGGCAGGGCTTGCGATTGCCGATCAACAGATCATTATTCCTATGGTGGGCATGGTGCAATCACTCAATGTGTCGGTCGCATCGGCATTGATCATGTACGAGGCCCAACGCCAGCGCGAGCAAGCTGGCATGTATGGCACGCGCACCTTAGATGATGCTTACTGCCAAACCCTGCTATTTGAACAGGGTCATCCCATTTACGCCAAGGCTTGTCGACGTAAAAACATCCCCTACCCGCGTATCGATGACCAGGGGCAAATAGTCGCCGATGACACCTGGTGGCAACGAATGCGCGCCCCCGATCCCAACGCGGATCAGTCAAGTATTATCAACATAATTTAACGCCACTACCTAAGTTATCCTAATGTTAAATCTATGACAATTCGTCTATTATTCAAGCAAAAACAATTGTCATAGATCACATTATTCGCCATACTCATCTAGCGTGCACATATAAACAGAACAACTCAGTGCGCTTACTTTCACCCTATGGATAACTATGGAATTGCAGATGGACTCACACTTTAAATCTCCGGTCGACATGTTGCAGCATTGGGTCGATCTCTATGGCGACAGCACCTACCTAAGACAACCCATCAACGGTAAATACACCGACTTTAGCTGGCGAGAAGTGCAGCAAAAAATGCAGCAAATAGCAGGGGCGCTGCGTCACCTCGGCCTGCAGCCAGGTGAGAAGGTTGCTGTCTTATCGAAAAACTGCGCCGAATGGTTCATCACCGATCTGGCATTAATGCATGGCGGCTACATCAGCGTACCTATTTACCCAACGGCAAACGCCGATACCATTCGCTACGTGCTAGAGCACAGCGAAGCCAAAGCCATCTTTATTGGCAAACTCGATTACTGGGCCGATCAAGAAGCCGGCGTCGGTGGCGATATCTTACGCATGGCTATGCCCTACGACACTATGCCCGCCCAATACCAATGGGACAGCCTACTCAAATTAGGTCAGCCCTTAATTGACGCACCGGTGATCACCTCAGATAAAATAATGACCATCATCTACACCTCTGGCTCTACCGGTAAACCTAAAGGAGCCATACAAACCTTTGCCAGTTTCGAATGGACCTGCAAAGCCGTGGTGCGCGATCTTAAGACCGATGTGGAAGATAGGCTACTGTCATACCTGCCACTGGCACACATTACTGAACGCGTGGCGATGGAAGGCTCTTCATTCTATTCTGGTAGCTGTGTCGCCTTCGTCGAAAGTCTCGACAGTTTTGTCGACGACGTTAAACGCGCTAGGCCAACGGTTTTCTTCTCTGTCCCCAGACTGTGGAGCCTATTTCAAAAGAATATCATCGACAAAATTGGCTATAAAAAACTGAATTTTTTACTAAAAGTCCCTATTATTAGCAGTATCGTTAAAGGGAAAATCCGTCAAGGATTAGGGCTTGAACACTGTCATCTACTGGGATCGGGATCAGCGCCTATTCCCCCTTCGTTGATCACTTGGTACCACAAAATTGGTCTCGATATTTGCGAAGCCTGGGGCATGACAGAAAACAGCGCTTACTCCATCATTAACCACCCTTTCAATGCGAGTAAAATTGGCACCGTCGGCCGCGCCGTAGAAGGCTGCAGCATAAAACAAGCCGACAATGGTGAACTGCTCGTTAAAAGCCCAGGCCTAATGACTGGTTATTATAAACAACCCGAAACCAGCGCCAGCAGTTTCGATGCCGAAGGCTATTTCCACACGGGTGATCTATGCGCTATCGATGATGAGGGTTATGTGACCATCACAGGGCGTGTTAAAGACAACTTCAAAACCTCTAAAGGCAAATATGTAGCTCCAGTGCCAATTGAACGTAAATTGGCACAAGATCCTCACGTTGAACTTATCTGCATTATTGGCTCAGGCTTACCGCACCCTATCGCCTTAGTTCAGCTTTCTGAGGGCGCAGCAACGCAACCTAAAGAGGAGATTCGCTCCTCACTCAAGGCGACACTCGACAGCGTCAATCCGCATCTAGAGTCTCACGAAACTGTCGATGCCATAGTAGTCGTCAGTGAGCCATGGGATATAGATAACGATGTCCTCACACCGACACTCAAGATTAAACGCCACGTACTGGAAGAGCGCTTTAGTGCCAAAGTCGATGGGCTGCGCGGCGGTAAAATCCGCTGGGAAGATGAGCTTTAAGCCCTTAGGCATAAATTAATTTGTATAACACCTAAAAGCACGTCTAAGACGTGCTTTTTTACTATTAATTTAACCGCTTATCTTAAATAAAATTTAATCTTGGTAGTGCTAAATTTTAGTTGCCTTCCGAGTGCGAAAGCCTATCCTTGCCGCCTAACGTTTATTGGAGGTAAACATGTTGACTTTATTAGCCATTATCGGTGGTTTTATTATTCTGACTGCAGGGGCAGAAGCCTTGGTACGCGGTGCTAGCTCGGTGGCATTAAAGTTGGGAATTGCACCTTTAATCATTGGATTAACTATTGTTGCGTTCGGCACTAGCGCCCCCGAACTGGCCGTAAGCCTTAAATCTGCATTAGCCGGCAACCCAGGCATTGCAATCGGTAATGTCATCGGATCTAACATTGCTAATATTGGTTTGATCTTAGGCATCACGGCCCTTATTCGGCCAATACAAGTACAGACGCAAATGATCAAACGGGATATTCCCATCATGATCGGCGCCAGTCTGTTGTTTTGGGGCTTGATTAACGATGGCGATGTCAGCCTGCTCGATGGTGCCCTACTCACCACACTGCTTGTAGCCTATTTAGGCTTTAGCTATATCAGCAGCAGAGGAGAAGGCGCCAGCGATATTCCAGGTTCAAGCTTGGCACATCCACTGTTGGCCACGCTGCTCATTGCCGTTGGGATCAGCATGCTGATCGGTGGTGGTATGCTCTTTGTCGATGGCGCAGTGACACTGGCGCAGCAATTTGGGGTTAGCGAGCTCATTATCGGCCTAACTATAGTCGCGATTGGTACTAGCATGCCAGAATTGGTCACCTCAGTCGTGGCGGCTCGTAAAGGCGAAAGCGATATCGCCATTGGCAATGTTGTTGGTTCTAACCTTTTTAATATATTAGGTATTTTAGGTATTACAGCCCTTATCCATCCCATTACCTCGGGTGGATTACAGATTATCGACATGAGCATGATGTTAGCACTGGCGTTAATCTTACTGCCCGTAGCGTGGACAGGTATGCGTATTGGCCGCCGCGAAGGGACCTTACTGCTAGTGGCTTACCTTGCCTATATGGGTTATCTCATTAATAGCGCTATGGGATAACACCGCTAATGAAGCAGCCTTAAACAAGGCCACCAAACCCAATAGCTCAACAAATAGACCTAGGCAAGAGTCCTAGGTCTATTTGTATTTGCCTCACCCCTCTCACGCTTCACCACGCACATGTGCTTTTTCCCCTCGGACTGTCGCAGCCCACAGCACGTCAATTTGACTAAGATTGCGTTCAGAGCAAACTCTGATAATATATGTATATATTTACAGTGATTGAGCCAATAGTTGTTTAAATGACTCAATGAATCAAATGGGTATAAAGCGTGGATAGACTCGATCTTATGGCTGTAACTGAGCTAAAGGGCGTGGCGACCAAAATGGCGCAGCGGCTAGAAAAGCTCGGCATAAAAACAGTCCAAGACCTGCTGTTTCATCTACCGTTGCGCTACGAAGATCGCACGCAAATATACCCGATAGCCGCGCTTTACCCCGGCAGCTATGGCACCATCGAAGCCACGATTCATTCATCGCAAATTATTCAAGGCCGCAAACGCATGCTCACCTGCACCGTACGCGACGACAGCGGCGTGATGACTCTACGCTTCTTTAATTTCTCTGTTGCGCAGCGCAATGGCCTAGAAAATGGCGCCACGATTCGCGCCTATGGCGAAGTGCGACGCGGCAAACATCACCCAGAAATCATTCATCCTGAATACAAGGTGATCCACTCGGGTAGTAACCTGGACTTGAGTGAAACCTTAACGCCAATTTATCCGACTACAGAGGGGCTTAAACAGGCCAGTTGGATAAAGCTCACCGACCAAGCACTAGCATTATTGGCCCATGGCGCACTAAAAGAGCTATTACCAGCCCATCTTCAACCAAACCAGATGTCGCTCATCGAGGCGCTCAAATTACTGCACCGGCCACCCACGGGCACAGACCCTTTTACACTCGAACAAGGCTCTCATCCGGCGCAGCAACGCTTGATCCAAGAAGAACTACTGGCCCACAATTTGAGTATGTTACAACTAAGGCAACGCAGTAATCGCGACGCGGCGGTATCGCTCGCAGGTAGCGGCCAACTGGTCAACCCGTTTTTAACCGCCTTACCCTTTAGCCCAACTGGAGCCCAGCAACGTGTGGTGGCAGAGATCAAGAGTGATTTACGCCAGCAACATCCTATGATGCGCTTAGTGCAAGGCGATGTGGGATCGGGTAAAACCTTAGTCGCCGCATTGGCGGCGCTACAAGCGATTGAGAGCGGCTATCAGGTCGCCATGATGGCGCCCACCGAACTACTGGCAGAGCAACATGCCAATAACTTTGCCACCTGGTTTGAGCCACTGGGATTAACCGTGGGTTGGCTAGCGGGCAAGCTCAAAGGTAAGGCGCGCAGCCAGTCTCTGGACATGATAAAAAGTGGTGAGGCTCACATTGTTATCGGTACCCACGCGATTTTTCAAGACAAAGTCGAATTTAATAAGCTGGCCCTGATCATTATTGATGAGCAACACAGATTCGGCGTACATCAGCGATTAGGCCTACGAGAAAAAGGGATTAACCAAGGCTTCCATCCTCATCAATTGATTATGACGGCAACGCCTATCCCACGCACATTAGCCATGACCGCCTACGCCGATTTAGACACCTCTATTATCGACGAACTACCGCCTGGCAGAACTCCCGTAACCACGGTGGCGGTATCCGATAGCAGACGAGCAGAGGTGATTGAGCGAGTCCGCCAAGCCGCATTGCAACATCATCGCCAGGCCTATTGGGTCTGCACCCTGATTGAAGAGTCGGAAGTATTAGAGTGCCAAGCGGCCGAAGATAGCGCCGAAGAGCTAAAGCAGCAACTGCCAGAATTATCCATTGGTTTAGTGCACGGACGAATGAAACCTGCAGAAAAACAAGCTATTATGGCTGACTTTAAAGCAGGAAAGATTCATTTGCTCGTGGCGACAACAGTCATTGAGGTTGGTGTCGATGTACCCAATGCCAGCTTAATGATCATCGAAAACCCCGAGCGTCTAGGTTTGGCGCAACTGCATCAACTCAGGGGCCGTGTCGGCCGCGGCGCCATAGCCAGTCACTGTGTCCTCATGTATAAGGCTCCGCTGTCGGCAACCGCAACTAAGCGATTAGGCGTACTACGTGACAGTAATGATGGTTTTATTATCGCGCAGAAAGATCTCGAGATACGCGGACCAGGGGAGGTACTTGGTACCAAGCAGACGGGAATAGTCAACATGAAAATCGCCGATCTTATTCGCGATCAAGCCCTAATCCCCGCGATCCAAAAACTGGCGCAACACGTGATGCAGCAGGCTCCAGAGAATGTCGATGCCATCATCATGCGCTGGCTCGGGAACAGACAGCAATATGTGCAAGCCTAACCAGTGCTATAACTTAGATTGTATTCTTTGTTGAAGTTAAATATTTTTTATTTCAGTCAACTTCACTAGACAAGTTGACTGAATTTTGCAGAATGGAGATAGGCCGTGTTGGCCCCTCCTTAAACACGAGCTATTTTTCAAGGAACTCTCATGCAAGTCAGTCAAGAAGATAGAATCACCCCACAAGAAAAACGTGGTGGTGCCAGTGCACTAACGATTGCTATTGTGGTGATTTTGCTGATCCTGGCCGCTGGCGCTTATTATTTCTTTGACAGCAAAGAAACTCAACCAGAGCCAGAACAACCTACAGCAGTGACCTTGCCCGAAATCATCCCCGAGCAGCCGTTACCCACTGATGCCAACCTGCCGGAGCCAGAAGTCGAACCTGTGCCTGAGCCCGTAGTTGAGCCGCCAGTTGCGCAAGTAACGACGCCACAAGTTGAGCCCATCCCAACACTCGCCGACAGTGATAGTTATGTGAAAGCCAAAACTCTCGACGTCGCCAATGGCATGAAAATCGACCCGATTTTAGTTGAAAAAGATATCATCAGACACTTTGTGGTGTTCGTCGATAATATCGCCCAAGGAGAATTAGCCCGAAAAGTCAGCCCACTTAAGGCGCCTAATAGCCAATTTACCGTCTCGGATATGAGTAATAAAACCTATCTTAATCCAGACAGTTACCACCGCTATGATCTCTACGCCGACTTTATTAGCAACCTTGATGAGCAGCAACTTGTCGCTACCTATGAACAACTGACGCCTCTGCTTAACCAAGCGTTTGATGAACTCGGTTACAGCCATGGTAGCTTCAATGAACGTATGATCGACGCCATCGACGTGGTGCTGGCCGCGCCCATTATTGAGCAAGCCATTGAACTCAATAGCGTTAGCGTTAACTATAAGTTTGTCGATCCACAGCTCGAATCATTACCCAATGCACAAAAATTGATGATTCGTATGGGCCCCGAAAACAGCAAAAAAGTGAAAATTGCGCTGCGTAAACTGAAGAAACAGCTGCAAGAATAATGACCGTCCACACCTGAGTTAAACCGCCTTCTTAGGCGGTTTTTTATCGATTAGCGCTGGATTTTAACTCGTTTTTTCTGCCATCATTATCGCTATAACAAGGCAACATCTGCATAGCGCAAACCGTGCTTTTTCTCTACATATCGGTGTACAATAGCACAATTGATGCGGCTTAAAGCCCATCTTCCCTTGTTATGGAAAACGCAGCCGTACGCTGCAGATTGAGGCAAAGCAGTGCAGTTAACCTTTAGGATCCAATCGTCAGGTGCTTGGTCACCACGCTACCAACAGATAGCCGATTGGCAACAATGGCCTCATTCGCTCTGCGATGAAGATCATCTGGCGAGTGCGCCAACACTACCTCAAGTTCCTGCGATGCAGCGACGACGCTTTAGCAAGCTGACCAAAATGCTGCTCGATGCGGCATTTCAATGCGATGCCCCAACTCAATGCCGCACCATTTTCGCTTCGCGTCATGGCGAGCTCAATCGTACCGTTGAGTTACTCGAAGATATTGTGCAAGAGCAGCCTATTTCCCCCATAGGCTTCAGCCAATCGGTGCACAATACTGCCAGCGGTATCTTTAGTATTTTGACCCATAACCGCGCTGCTTCAACCTCTATCGCCGCCAGCGAAACTACGCTGGAACAAGCGCTTACTGAGGCCTATGGCCAGCTTTGTGAAGATAATAGCGATGTGTTGTTGGTGTTTGGCGATGAGCCGGTATCAGATGTGTATAAAGAGTTCATTCATGAACCTGAATTACCTATCGCTATCGCGCTGCAATTGTCGCTGCCAACGCCTGACTCGCCACCCGCCACGTTGCTGCAATTACACACCCAACCCAGTGCCGAGCAATATCGTGATGCGCCGCCCATGAGTTATGGCCAACTGCTCCATGCCATCGCCGGCAAACACCCCCTGTATGGGCGCTTAAACCGCTTCATCTGGCAACTCTCCCATGGCTAACCACACAGGCACTGATTTGCACTCACTGGCCTATATTCCGCGCTGGTTAGCGGGCGTCAGTTGTTATGTAGCTTTCGGCCTAGGAGGCTTATTGCTGTCTTTAACTGTCATTCCTATGCTGAGGATATGCTCAAGCGATCCACAGCAACGAGCCGCTCGCGTGCAACACACGGTCCATATCATGTTTGGCGGCTTTGTCACCCTGCTCACCTGGGCTGGGGTAATCAAAGTGACCTGCCAAGATCTGCATCGTCTTAATGACGCTCAGGGCAAAGTGATTATCGCCAACCATCCCACACTGGTGGATGTCGTGGTGCTTATCAGCCTAATGCCTAATGTGGGCTGCATCGTTAAGCAAAGCTTGTGGCGTAATCCCCTGTTACGCGCCGTGCTTTCTAGCGCCGGCTATATCCCTAATCGCGGTGCTGATCTACTCTTAAAAGATTGCCAAGCGGTGTTGCGTCAGGGCACATGCCTAATCATCTTCCCCGAAGGCACTCGGACACAACAAGGAGCCATCATCAACCCATTTGCGCGCGGGGCGGCCAATATCGCCCTGCGGACAAAAACAGACCTGATCCCAATTGTATTGCGCACCAATGCCGTTGGCCTCACCAAACAGCAACCTTGGTATGAAATACCTCGCCAAACCATAGGCATGCATGTTGAAGTAGGCGAAACCATTGCCCATATCGGGTATGATGCTGGCCCAGGCGGCGAAGCCAAGATGGCGCGTCAACTGACTCGGGATCTTGAAAACTATTATAAACAACAACTTGATACTAATTATGAGCTTACAAAACGAAATTAAACAACTGATCATTGATTGCCTCGATCTTGAAGACGTCAGCATCGATGATATCGACACCGACGCTCCCCTTTTTGGTGAGGGCTTAGGCTTAGACTCAATAGATGCACTAGAACTGGGCTTAGCGATAAAGAAACAGTTCGATGTAAAAATTGAAGCCAACTCCGAAGCAACCAAGGCTCACTTTTTCAGTGTGGCCAGCTTAGCCGACTTTATTGAATCGCAACGCGCGTAGGGGGTTACATGCAAAATCGTCAACAGATCCTCGACATGCTAACAAGAATATTGGTCGAAGAGTTCGAAATTGAAGCGCAAGATATTACCCCTGAGGCCTCATTATATGACGAGCTCGATCTCGATAGCATAGATGCGGTCGATTTGGTGATCAAACTGCAACAACTCACGGGCAAGAAGATCCAACCCGATGAGTTTAAAGCGGTGCGCACGGTCGATGATGTCGTATCCGCCATCGAAGGACTCGTTAAGCAGTAATGCGCCTGATAATACAAGTAATTAGCACCCTACTGTTATTGGGCTATCCCATAGCGGTATATTTTGGGCTACATTACTTGCCACCAGGCGTGATTGCGTTAAGCCTATGCCTTTTGTTGGTGGCACGCTTAGCCGTACAACAACAGCGTGTCAAGGCGATGGTCCTGCCACTATTGGCTGGCATCGCTTTGACCGCAGGCAGTTTTATTGCCAAGCGTAACGACTGGTTACTCTACTATCCTGTGGTGATCAATCTGACTATGTTGGGGCTGTTTGCTTATTCGCTAAAACACGGTCCCAGCATGATAGAGCGTCTGGCGAGGTTGAAAGAACCCAAGCTGCCTGACACGGCGATCCCCTATTTGGCCAACGTCACCAAACTCTGGTGCGGGCTATTTATTGTTAACGGCGTAGTGGCTTGGTATACCGCCCACTACACCAGCTTAGCAACCTGGACCCTGTACAACGGTCTCATCGCGTATCTGCTTATTGGGCTACTACTCGGTGGGGAATGGCTATATCGAACACTGTGGTTAACAAAGTCATGACAGAGCTATTAAAAACTTGGCTGTATCAAGGCCCCTCGAGCCAGCAACTTATCAGCTTCAATCACCACGACATCGTCACGGGCAGTGCATTTACCGCCCAAGTGGCCGCCCTGCATGCCAGCTTAAGTGAGCAACCCGCCAAGCGCTGGTTACTGGCAAGTGACAGTAGCGATCTCTTCGCCGTAGGGTTGTGCGCGGGGTTGCTTGCGGGTAAACAATTGATCTTACCTAGCAATACCCAAGCTGGCACCTTGAGTGAACTGACTCACGAATTTGACGGCATCTTGTCTGACAGTTGCTTGTGTGAAGGTAAACTGATGTTGACGCTAAAAAAAGAGCACTCTGGCGCCGAATCTCACTGGCCGTCCCTTGCAGATAACGCTACCTTGGGTGAACTGGTGCTCTTTACCTCAGGCAGCAGCGGTCAGCCCAAAGCCATCACCAAGACCCTAGCCCAGCTCGATGCCGAAGTCAGCGTACTGGAGCAAACATTTGCGGCGCACCTGCCCCATTGCAGCGTGATATCGACAGTGTCACACCAACATATTTATGGGCTCTTGTTTAAAATTCTCTGGCCGCTCGCCGCCAGTCGCCCTTTTCTGAGCGATCTGGTGGAATACCCAGAAACCCTAACCTATTACACTAGCTTATTTCCTAACTTATGTTTGATCAGTAGCCCGGCGCAACTGTCGCGACTGCCCGAAGCACTCGAGCATCAGCCACAGCTGCATTCGCCCAGCTTAGTCTTTAGCTCTGGCGGGCCGCTCAATTTCCAAGCGGCAGCAGAAATCGCCCATTGCTATGGCAAACCGCCCATAGAAGTGTACGGTAGCACTGAAACCGGTGGCATCGCATATCGCCGTCAAAGCGCCGACAATCAACCTTGGCGCATTTTTGCCTCACACCAAATTAAGCAAGATGCAATGGATGGCGCGCTGCTGCTCAAATCACCTTATTTGGACAATGACGACTGGTTAAAATGTGACGATAAAGTCAATCTTGTCAGCGACAGCGAGTTTCATCTGTTGGGTCGACTCGACCGCATCGTCAAAATTGAAGAAAAACGGATCTGTTTAGTGCAGATGGAGCAGTTGCTAGAATGCCACCCCATGGTGTCTCAAGCCATGTTAATGGTATTAGAGCAACCACGAGTGCAACTTGGCGCGGCCATCGTACTATCGAGTCAAGGGCAACAACTGCTCAACAATGAAGGTAAGTTGGCGGTGAATAACCTGCTCAAAGCCCACCTGTTGACTCAGTTTGAACGGGTCACTCTGCCCAGACGTTGGCGCTATCCAGAGGTGCTTGAGCTGACCCCGCAGGGCAAGCGTGATAATCAACGATTAATTGAGTTATTTAGCCATGATTAAGTCCAGTTTACCGCCCATTATCGGTAAGACCATGCTCACCGATGGCGTCGAATGGCACCTCGACATTGTGGCAGCCTTGCCCTATTTCGACGGCCATTTCCCACAGCAAGCCGTATTGCCCGGGGTGACTCAGTTAGATTGGGCGGTGCAACTCGGCGCACACGAATTTGGCTATGAAGCACAAGTCGACAGCCTTGAAGTATTAAAGTTTCAGCAACTTATACTGCCTAACAGCCAGGTGTTTCTCAAAATCAGCCTCAATGCCAGCAAGCATAAACTCACCTTTAGCTATTACGATGGCGACAAGCGTTTTGGCTCGGGTCGTATCGCCCTGAGCGGCGCTAAACTCCAGGAGAGCGCCTGATGCAGTTAGCGTTAGTCATTCCCAATTACAACCATCAACAGGCGATTAAGCAGACCCTTGAGCGTTTAGCGCCGCTGGCTCTGCCCTGCTATCTGGTTAACGATGGCAGTAACGATGAGACCCGCTACCTATTAAGCCAATTAGCCGAGCAATATGATTGGGTTACCCTATTGCATCACCCCTATAATCGAGGCAAGGGAGCCGCAGTTACCACAGGGCTAAGGGCGGCTTACGCCGATGGTTTTACCCATGCCTTGCAAGTCGATGCCGATGGACAGCATGATCTAGACGATATTCCGGCTTTTATCGAACATGCCAAAGCCCGACCAGAGGCGGTGATTTCTGGCCAGCCGCAATACGATGACTCAGTGCCTAAAGGCCGCCTCTATGGCCGTTATATCACCCACTTTTGGGTTTGGGTCGAGACCTTAAGTTTTGAGATAAAAGATGCCATGTGTGGCTTTCGCGTCTATCCACTGACGGCGACCGAGCGACTGTTTTTAACCGAGGCGCTAGGCGAGCGTATGGACTTTGACATCGAGATATTAGTCAAACTCTACTGGCAAGGCACACGTATCGTGCACCTACCTACCAAGGTCATTTATCCAGAAGATGGTAGCAGCCACTTTCAAGGGGTACGCGATAACCTACGCATCTCAGCCCTGCATACCAAACTGTTTTTCACCATGCTCAAACGCCTACCTAAGCGACTGCTGCGCCAGTCTGAGCCACAACAAGCCAGACACTGGTCGCGCATCAGCGAACGCGGCAGTTACTGGGGCATCAAGCTGCTCGCAAGTAGCTATAAGATTGGTGGCCACTGGCTATGTCGCGCCATTATGTATCCGGTGATCGGCTATTTTTTTCTCACTGGCAGCAGCGCACGAGCCGCCTCTTTGCAATTTTTACAGCAAGTTAAACGCGTTGAACCCCAGCATCCCCAACTCAAGGGCAAGATAGGGTGGCGCCATAGCTTAAAACACTTCATCAGCTTTGGTAACGCGGCCTTAGATCGTATCGATGCCTGGTGCAATCGGCTGCAAATAAACCAAGTAGACTTCGCGAATCGCGCGCTACTCTACCAACAGATTGAACAGGGTAAAGGCGCGGTTTTACTGGCCTCACACTTAGGTAACATTGAGCTGTGCCGGGCAATATCCAGCCACCAGCACAAGATTAAAGTCAATGTGATGGTGCTAACCGAGAACGCTGAAAATTTCAATCGGGTACTTAAACAACTCAACCCGGACAGCGCACTAAACCTTATCCAAGTGAGCGAACTGGGCCCCACCACCTCCATGCTGCTGCACGAAAAAATCGCCCAAGGCGAGTTGGTGGTTATCGCAGGCGATCGCACCTCATCGCGCAGCCAAGGCCGAGTGGTTTACGCCCCCTTTATGGGTAAACCCGCGCCATTTCCTCAGGGGCCTTTTATTTTGGCAGGGTTACTCGACTGCCCGGTCTATTTGATGTTTTGCTTGCGAGAACAGGGGCGCTATCGAGTCTATTTAGAACACTTTAGCGACACCTTGAAAGGGCCACGCGCCGGACGCATGCAACGCCTCGAGCAAGCCATTGGCCGCTACAGCGCCAGACTTGAATACCACGCACGGCGCGAGCCGCTGCAATGGTTTAATTTTTTCGATTTTTGGCGCAAGGATGACGAGCACCTGCGCGCGGCGAGTGTAACTCGCCCCTCAACCGCTAACAGGACAGATAAATAGATGACGCAACCCGCAGTAAACCTCATTGAGTTCGGCCAACGCTCATTGACACTAGAAGAGGTGGTGGCCATTGCCAAAGGCGCTCAAGCCAAACTCAACCGCCAGCCAGACTACCAAGAGTCGATTCAAAAGGGCGCCCGCTTTATCGACAGCCTACTGGCCGAAGAGGGCGTGGTTTATGGTGTCACCACAGGGTATGGCGACTCCTGCACCGTTGCCGTGGGGCTGGACTTGGTCCATGAGCTGCCGCTGCACTTGTCACGCTTTCATGGCTGCGGGCTCGGCGACACTTTCAGTGAAATGCAGGCCCGCGCGGTAATGGCGTGCCGGCTCAACTCGTTGGCACTGGGTAAGTCAGGGGTGAGTTATGAGCTGCTGCAGCGCATCGAAACCTTGCTCAATCTTAATATTGTTCCCGTTATCCCCCAAGAGGGCTCGGTCGGCGCCAGTGGCGACCTCACCCCGCTCTCCTATTTAGCGGCGGTATTGGTGGGCGAACGCGAGGTGTTTTATCAAGGCAAGCGTCAAACGACAGCCCAGGTGTACGCCCAGCTATCGATCACGCCGCTCACCTTACGCCCCAAAGAGGGGCTCGCCCTGATGAACGGCACCGCGGTGATGACGGCACTGGCTTGCCTTGCCTACGACAGAGCTCAGTATTTAGCTCGCCTGACCAGCCGCATTACTGCCATGGCCTCGTTAACGCTTAAGGGCAACGCAAACCATTTCGATGAAATACTGTTTGCCGCCAAGCCACACCCAGGGCAAAACCAAATTGCCGCTTGGATCCGCGCCGATTTGAATCACCATGAACATCCACGCAACTCTGATCGCTTACAAGATAGATACTCTATCCGCTGCGCGCCTCACATTATTGGCGTGCTACAAGATGCCCTACCGTTTATGCGCCAGTTTATTGAGACCGAACTCAACAGTGCCAACGACAACCCCATTGTCGACGCAGAAGGTGAGCATATTCTCCATGGCGGCCACTTCTATGGCGGCCATATCGCCTTCGCCATGGACTCGATGAAAAACACAGTGGCGAACCTTGCTGACCTTATCGATCGCCAGATGGCCTTGGTGATGGACCCCAAATTTAACAATGGTTTACCCGCCAATTTGTCGGGGGCTGCAGGCCATCGCAGTGCTATCAACCATGGCTTTAAAGCGGTGCAAATTGGCGTGTCAGCCTGGACGGCCGAAGCGCTAAAAAACACCATGCCCGCCAGCGTCTTTTCACGCTCGACCGAGTGTCACAACCAAGATAAGGTCAGCATGGGCACCATTGCCGCGCGAGACTGCATGCGGGTATTACAGTTAACCGAACAAGTCGCGGCCGCCGCCTTACTCGCCATGACTCAAGGCATTCATTTGCGGGTCAGCCAACAAGAGTTATGCCAAGCATCCTTGACCCCATCGGTGGCGAAAACCCTGCAACAGGTGAGCGAGGATTTCGACTTTTTAAGCGAAGACCGGCCGCTAGAGCAGGTATTACGCCAAACGGTCGATAAAATACAGCAAGGGTTATGGGAAGTGTGCCACTAAGGAATGATGCCGATGAAAGCCATATTGACAACCGAAATGGACATGCTGATCCCCTTCCATGATGTCGACTCCATGGGGATCACTTGGCACGGTAACTACCTGCGCTATTTTGAGGTGATCCGCTGTCAGCTGCTGGATAAAATTGATTATGGCTATCGCAAGATGCAAGAGTCAGGCTATGGTTGGCCCATTGTGGATCTGCAGATCAAATACGTGCAGCCCAGCACCTTCGATCAAAAGGTGAAGCTCACCGCGTCACTGGTCGAGTGGGAAAACCGCCTTAAAATCACCTATGAAGTCCGCGACCTCGCCAGCAACAAGCGCTTGACCAAAGGCTATACCATTCAGGCGGCGGTCGACATGCGTGACCAGCAGCTGTGCTTTGTGACCCCAGAGTGTTTTCGCGACAAGATTGCACATCTGCTCGACAGCAGCGGAGACTAGCCATGGCCACCTTAAGCCGCTACCTTTGCGCCCTATTGCTGGGCTTAATCCTCAGCACGTCAAGCTATGCCGAGCAGGCGAGTCCTGCTGCCGATAGCACCTTTACCAGCTTGTTTGCTACGCCCGCAGATAAGCTCGCCCTGCAGCAACTGGCCGAGCAGCTCAGCAGCGGCGACACGGCTCAAGGGCAATTTACTCAATATCGCTACTTAACCGTATTGCAACGCCCGCTTGTCAGCCATGGCGAATTTGTATTTCAAAGTGACTTAGGTTTAGCTTGGGTGCAGCTTCGCCCATTTGCCAGCACCTTAGTGCTGAGCCAAGACACCTTGGTGCAGATCGACAGTGACGGTCGGCGTCAGGTCAATCGAGCCGATGACAACCCTCAAGCGCAAGCATTAGCCCACACCATACCGTTATTGATGAGTGCCTTGCTGCGTGGCGACATAGCGCCGCTCAGCCAGCAATTTAGCCTACATCTCATCCAAGAGGCCAGTGGCTGGCAACTCGGTTTGATCCCAAAAGATCCCATGCTAGCGCAAGCGCTGCCCAAAATGGTGATGCAGGGGCAAACCCAGATAAAGTCACTCACCTTACTTAATAGCAATGGCGATCGTAGCCTCATTGAGTTTGAGCAGATAAGTGAGCAGCCATTATCGCCCCAGCAACGGGCGCTATTTGGCACCGACAATTTTGCCACCGACAATGATGCCGACAACCGGCCTGACGCGCGCCGATGATCGCCCTTCTCGCACGTCAACTCGACCGCCTATCGGCCAACAGTAAGCTGTGTATGTGGTTGCTGCTACTGGGGACTATGCTCGCCTTAGGCGCAGTGCAGCTGCAACAAGGCGCTAAGCTGCAAAGCGATATTTTGGCCATGCTGCCAATATTACAGCAAGATGCGCTCACACAAGCGGCCATTGACCGGGTTGAGCAGCAACTCAGCGACCGTATCTATATCGGGTTAGTTGCCGACACCCAGGCCCAAGCTATCAGCGCCGCAAAGCGGCTCATGCAGGCATTGGCGCAACATCCTGACAGTTTTACCGACATCAGCAGCGCTAATATAGATAGCGCCAACGCGTTTAATCACTTTTACTTTGCCCATAGGTTTAAGCTACTCACCGAGCAGCAGCGTAACTTGCTCAGCCAAGGTCAGCAGGACAGATTAGAGCAGCAAGCACTCGCCCAGCTCTACAATGCCTTTGGTTATGCCAATAGTGCGCTGCTGAGCCAAGATCCACTGCTGCTGTACCCCGCTAATCTACAAGCCTTAGCGCCAAGCCAGCAACTGCAAAGCGCGCAAGGGATCTTGCTTAGTACCCAACAAGAGGCGTCAGGGAACACTCGCTACGGGGCCATAGTGATGGCTAAAGGCGTAGGCAGCGTTTTTAATCCTAACGCCCAGCAACAACAGCTCGCCGCCTTAGACGCCTCACTTAATCAGTTAAGCATGACTGGCGACATCGAGGTGCTGAAAGCGGGGGCACTGTTGCATGCCAGCGCCGCGACAATCCAAGCCAAACAGGAGATCTCAACCTTAGGAGCCGCCTCACTTATCGGGGTAATTACACTCGTGTGGTTGGCATTTCGCTCGATTTTCCCATTAGTGATAGCCAGCCTAACGATCGCCACCAGCTTGCTGTTTGCCTGCGTGACCACCTTGAGTGTGTTTGGCGAGCTACACCTACTCACCTTAGTGTTTGGCACCAGCCTGATTGGGATCGCCATCGACTACAGCTTTCATTTTTATTGTGAGCGCCTTAGCCAACAACAGGCGGCAACGCCTGCGGTCAATGCGGTGTTTCCGGCGGCATCTTTGGCCATAGTGACCACAGTGCTAGCGTACCTTGGCATTGGTTTAACACCGTTTCCGGGCATGCAACAGGTCGCCATCTTCTGCGCGGCTGGATTAATCGGTGCCTACCTGACATTACTGCTGGCCTATCCCAAATTAGCCAATAGCCCACTTAAACCAAGGCCGAGCACCTTGGCATTGGCTCAGGGTTACTTAACGCGATTAACCTTGCTGCACCGCCGCCTGCGCACTAAAGGGGCAGCGCCACTGGCGCTAATTATGGCGCTACTCTGTCTGTGGGGGCTGCTGCAACTGACCACTGATGATGATATTCGTAACCTACAACAGAGCCCGCTTGAGGTCGTGCAGCAGGAGCAGCGCCTGCGTCAGTTGCTCAGTGGCGGCACCGATAATCAATTTATCTTGGTCAGGGCCCAAGGCGAGCAGCCGTTATTACAACAACTCGAGCAACTTGCTGAGCCGCTCAAGCAGCTGCAGCAGCGAGGCGTGATTGGCAATGCGATTAATTTGGCCAGCTATATCCCTAGCCATCAAAAACAGCAACAGGCGTATCAACTACAAGGCCTCATTTATCAAGACATCGAAGCGGTTCTAGGCAGACTAGGGCTCGACCTAGGCCTAGCCCCAAGCCTGCGCCAACAATACCTAGACAGTGCCAGCTTACTGATTGAGCCCGACGCCTTTTTGGCGTCACCCGCTGGCATATCGCTCGCCCCGCTCTGGTTAAGCCCAAGCGGTACCGATCCTACGCCGCAATATGGCGCCATAGTATTGCTCGGCGGCATTACCGATCTGGCGGCGCTGCAGGCGAGTATTGCGCCGTTCACTCAGGTAGAACTGGTGGATAAAGTCGCCGATATCTCCAGTGTGATGGCCAAATATCGCGGCCTCACCTTAACCTTGTTGGCACTGGCGCTGGTGCTGGCCTCGTTGATTTTCTCACGGCGATTTGGCATCAAGCTGACGTTATGGGTCACCGCGGTGCCTGCATTGGCGGCGTTATTGACCCTAGCAACGCTTGGGCTGCTAGGCTCACCACTGACCTTATTTCATGCCTTGGCGCTGATTTTGGTATTCGGGATCGGGGTCGACTACAGCCTATTTTTCGCCGAAACCCAACAGGGTAAAGGGGTGATGATGGCGGTGTTTATGTCGGCCTGCTCCACCTTAATGGCTTTTGGCTTATTGGCATTTAGCCACACGCCAGCAATACACTATTTCGGCTTAACACTCTTATTGGGCATAGCATTCACCTTCGTGCTTGCGCCCCTTATTTACACTTTTACAAGGACAGACAAGTGACCGACTCAACCCATGCTAACGCACCACAAATAGGCCATTATGATGTTGTGATCATAGGTGCAGGCCCATCAGGAAGCGTGGCAGCTAGCCTACTACATCAGCAAGGTAAGCGAGTCTTGGTGATTGAAAAACAACATTTTCCGCGCTTTTCTATTGGCGAAAGTCTACTGCCTTGTTGTATGCAGATGTTAGAAGAAGTCAACATGCTAGAAGCGGTTAATCAGGCGGGTTACCAATTTAAAAATGGCGCCGCCTTTAATTGGCAAGGCCGCTCGACCATGTTTGATTTTACCAACAAATTCACCCCAGGCCCCGGCACCACTTATCAAGTCGAGCGCGGCCATTTCGATAAATTATTGGCCGATACAGCCGCTAAGCAAGGGGTTGAGATCCGCTATGGCGACACCGTCGCCGCCGTTGACTTGTCGGCGACGCCGACGCTCACCATTGTCGATAGCGCCCAGCACTCCTATAAAATAAGCGCCGAGTACCTGCTCGATGCCAGCGGCTACGGCCGAGTGTTAGCGCGCCTCTTACAGTTAGAGCGCCCGTCAAGCTTACCTAGCCGCACCGCCATTTTTACCCATATCGAAGACAATATCGATAAGGTTGAGCTGGGCGATCGCCCATTCGACCGCAATAAAATCTTAATTAGCGTGCATCCTGATAATCGAGATATCTGGTACTGGCTGATCCCCTTTAGTAATGGCCGCTGCTCACTGGGCGTGGTGGCAGAGCCTCACCTATTGGGCGACTTAGAGACTGATACTAGCAACATATTGATGCGCTTAGTAAACCAAGAGCCGTACTTAAAACAGCTACTGGCCAAGGCTAAGATTGTCAGAGAATGTGGTCGCCTAGCGGGCTATTCGGCCAACGTCAGCACGCTGGCAACCGACAAGTTTGCCCTATTAGGCAACGCGGGGGAGTTTCTCGACCCGGTGTTTTCATCTGGGGTCACCATCGCCATGCAATCGGCGTCGATGGCAACGCGTTGCATCGTCAGGCAGCTAGAGGGGGAAAGCGTTGATTGGCAAGCCGAGTACGCCACGCCACTCATGCGCGGCGTCGATACCTTTCGCACCTATGTGCAGGCTTGGTATGACGGCCGTTTTCAAGACGTGATTTTTTATGAGTCGCCCAACCCCAAAATCAAACAGATGATTAGTGCGATCTTAGCTGGCTACGCTTGGGATGAAAACAACCCCTTTGTGACAGAGTCTGAGCGGCGACTCAATATGATTGTCGAGCTGTGCCAATGACCGCAGTTAAGCACCTAGGTTTTGCGCTAAGCGTGTTTATCGCCCTTGCCCTTAGCGGATGCAGCCAACATCTGCAGCGGCAAACCTGTATGCCGCTAGCCAGTGAGGTCAGCTACTGTTTAGCGCCGCTGCTCAATGAGCCGCTCCGTAGCCAAAGCCTGCAGGTTGACTTAAGCATCGCAGGCAATCGGCACCAATTATTGAGCCAACTCGAACTCAGCTCGCAGCAACTCACTCTGGTCGGCCTCGCGCCACTGGGGCAGGCGCTATTTACCTTGACCTTCGATGGTCAGCGACTCGACAGCCTGCAAAGTCGGATACTCGGCGAGCAGTTTAAAGCCGAATACCTGCTGGGATTGCTGCAACTTATTTATTGGCCGACAGAGACTGTTAATCGCCATTTACATGGCGCTACAATGACTACAGTCAAATGTGATGCGCCGCTGTGCCGCAGGCTTTATGCTAACGACAACGAGGCCAACATTATTGATATTCGCTATAGTCAGCCACAACCTTGGCAAGCTCAGGTGGATCTGGCGGTTGTCCCAGCAGAACTGACACTGCACATAAGGCCGGTTGAGTAACCTAATGTCACTCTCACAAACCATAAGAACCAACATGATGACAGAGATAGCAATCACCCATTTAGGTCTTTGTACCCCACTGGGGCACACGCAAGAGCTGGTGTTACAACGCCTGCTAGATGGTGATACCCAAGGGATGATGTGGCGTGATGATCTGATCCCCGAGCAGCGCATATTGGTCGGGGCGGTCACCGCTCCCTTGCCGGCCATCCCTGACCCGCTGCTGCGCTTCGATTGCCGTAACAATCAATTACTCTTGGTGGCCGCCATGCAGATTGAGCAGCAAGTGACGCAGGCGAAAGCTCAGTATGGTGCCGATCGTATCGGCATTATCTTAGGCACTAGCACCTCGGGGATCGCCAAAGGCGAAAAGGCACTGGCTTATCGCGCCGAGCACGGCGTGCTGCCCGATGATTACCTCTACTCCAAACAGGAATTGGGTAATAGCAGCGACTTTTTACAGCACTATTTCAACCTTAAAGGCCCCTGTTATACTGTGTCGACGGCCTGCTCATCCAGCGCCAAGGTGTTTGCCAGTGCTAAACGCTTATTGGCGGCAAACCTGTGCGATATGGTGATTGTGGGCGGCGCCGATAGCCTGTGTAAGCTAACGTTAAATGGCTTCAATTCGTTAGAATCTATCTCCAAAGGTCACTGCCAACCCTTTAGCGCCAACCGCGACGGCATCAATATTGGCGAAGGGGCGGCACTATTTACCTTAATCAGAGGCCGCGCGGACGTGATGCTTGCTGGTGTGGGAGAGTCGAGCGACGCCCATCATATGTCGGCGCCTCATCCTGAGGGGCTTGGCGCCATCGCCGCTATCGAAATGGCGCTTAAGCAGGCCAATATTAGCGCCAAACAGATCGACTATATTAACCTGCACGGCACCGCAACCATCAAAAATGATGCCATGGAAAGCCGCGCGATAGCCCAAGTGTTTGCCGATGACTTACCTTGGGTGAGCTCCACTAAACCCTTAACAGGCCACGCCCTTGGCGCAGCGGGTGCCATCGAGGCGGCCTTCTGTTATTTACTCTTATCAGCCCGTAATCCAAGTGGGCGCTTACCGCCGCAGTTGGGCGATCAGCAGTGGGACGATAACAATCCGCCACTGCGCTTTGTGCCCGCTCACAGTGATAATGCCCAAGCGTGCGCGCTACGCTATGTCATGAGTAACTCTTTTGCCTTTGGTGGCAGTAACGCCAGCGTTATTTTTTGCCGCCCCGAGATGTAACCCAATGAACCAGAGCAATACCCACAACCCAAACTCCCCATTAGCGCTGCTCGATGTGGCCGATTATCTGCCCCATCGCGCGCCCATGATCTTGATCGATCGGCTGCTTGAACATCAGCCAGACACCTTGCTGAGCGAGGTATTTATTCAACCTAGCAGCCCCTATTTTGATGACAAGACCCAATCTGTACCCAACTATGTGGGAATAGAATATATGGCGCAAAGCATCGCCGCGCTTGCGGGAATTGAAGCCACCGCCAAGCAGCAGCCTATCCGCGTCGGATTTCTGCTGGGCACCCGTAAACTCCAGCTGCACATTAAGGCGTACCAATTGGGGCAGCGTTACCAGATCAGGGTCAGTCGCCTATATCAAGAAGAGAGCGGGTTGGCGGTGTTTGACTGCCAAATTCTGCACCAAGCTACCCTTGTGGCGACGGCCAACATCAATGTATTTCAGCCGCAAGACACCCAAGCCTATATCGCTCAAAGCAGCCAAGACAACAGGGAAGATAACTCATGAATAAACGCGTATTAGTCACAGGCTCTAGCCGCGGAATAGGTAAAGCCATCGCCCTCAAACTGGCGGCCAATGGGTTTGATATTGCGCTGCATTTTCACCGCAATCAAGATGCCGCTAACGCCACCCAAGCACAGTTGCAAGCCTTAGGCGCACAGGTCAGTTGCCTGCAATTTGATGTGGCCGATCGTGCTGGCGTCAAGGCGGCCATTGAGGCCGATATCGCGCAGCATGGCGCCTATTATGGCGTGGTGTTAAATGCCGGCATTAATTGCGACACCGCCTTTCCCGCCATGAGCGAGCAAGAATGGGACAGCGTGGTGCACACCAATCTCGACGGTTTCTATAATGTGATCCATCCCTGCACCATGCCGATGATCCAAACCCGCCAAGGTGGGCGCATTATCACCATGGCGTCAGTGTCTGGCATTGCCGGAAATCGCGGTCAGGTCAATTACAGCGCCTCTAAAGCGGGGATTATTGGTGCAACCAAGGCGCTCAGTTTAGAGCTGGCAAAACGTAAAATTACCGTTAACTGTATCGCGCCGGGCCTTATCGAAACCGACATGGTAACCGATATTCCAAGCGATATGGTTAAACAGCTGGTGCCGATGCGCCGCATGGGCACCCCGGCAGAAATCGCTGGGCTGGCGAACTTCTTAATGTCAGAAGACGCCGCCTATATCACCCGTCAGGTTATTTCAGTTAATGGTGGCATGATTTAATGACAAGTTCGACAAGACGTGTAGTGATCACCGGAATCGGTGGTGTCAGTGCATTGGGCCACGACTGGCCAACCATTGCCAAGCGGTTACAGGCACAACAAAATTGTGTGCAGCGCATGGATGAGTGGGACAAATATGACGGTTTAAATACGCGCCTCGCCGCCCCCATCAACGACTTCGATAAACCTGCGCACTATTCGCGTAAAAAGATCCGCGCCATGGGTCGTGTCTCTGTCATGGCCACATGGGCTAGCGAAAAAGCCTTAATTGATGCCAATCTGTTTGACGATCCTGTGGTGAATTCTGGCGCCATGGGCATCGCCTACGGCTCATCGACGGGCAGTACCGATCCGCTCATCGCCTTTGGTGACATGTTGAAAACTGGCGATATGTCTGGCGTCACCGCCACCAGCTATATACGCATGATGGCCCATACTACCGCGGTCAATGTGGGGGTGTTTTTTGGTTTAAAAGGCCGAGTGCACACCACCAGCAGTGCCTGTACGTCGGGCAGCCAAGGCATAGGTTATGCTTATGAAGCGATCAAATTTGGTCTGCAAGATCTGATGCTAGCCGGCGGCGCCGAAGAGCTTTGCCCAACCGAAGCTGTGGTGTTCGACACCCTGTTTGCCACCAGCACTCAAAATGATCAGCCCAGCATGACGCCGCGCCCTTTTGATAGCGATCGCGACGGGCTGGTTATCGGTGAAGGTGCCTGTACCTTAGTGCTAGAAGAGCTTGAACACGCCAAGGCGCGCGGCGCGAAAATTTACGCCGAACTGGTGGGCTTTGGCACCAATGCCGATGGGTTACACGTGACCCAGCCCAATGCCGACACCATGGAAGTGGCTATCCGCTTGGCATTAAAAGATGCCCAGCTCGCGCCCCAAGCCATAGGCTATGTTAACGCTCACGGCACGGCCACCGACCGCGGTGATATTGCCGAAACCCAAGCAACTGAGGCAGTATTTGGTCAGCAGATGCCTATCTCGTCGCTCAAAAGCTACACTGGCCACACACTCGGGGCGTGCGGCTCGCTAGAGGCTTGGTTAACGATTGAGATGATGAATGCGGGGTGGTTTGCGCCGACGCTAAACTTGCAGCATGTGGATCCGGCCTGCGGCAAACTCGATTATATTAAAGATGGCATTCGCCACCTAGAAACAGAGTATGTAATGAGCAATAACTTTGCCTTCGGCGGGATCAATACTTCACTGATCTTTAAGCGCTGGCGCGGCTAGGCTGGCAACACAAAAAGACGTAATAGACTATGCCATCATTGTTCATTGACAGTGGCGTCATAGGTCATTGATTGGTCATTTGAAGTGCCGCAATTGACCGTGGCACAATGAAAAATGGCGTAACCTAGGTTACGCCATTTTAATATTCGGCCTTATTCAGTCAAGGCAGCCACACTGCCAAAGCTTAAAGGCTGCGAGCTTATCTGAGCAGATTACGCGACCAGCTGCTTAATCTCTTGCTGCGCCTGCTGTATTCCTTGCTCGGCGGCTTCAGGGCCCATATTGAGCGCTTCGGCGTAAACGGTATCGACATTTTCAATACCAATAAAGCCTAATACCGTCTTAAGATAAGGTACAACATGGTCAGTCGCTCCGGCTTTATGCACACCGCCACGAGTGGTGACGACAACGGCCCGTTTACCTTGGATCAAGCCTTGAGGGCCGGTATCGGTATAAGTAAAGGTCACACCGGCACGAGCGATCAGATCGATCCAGTTTTTTAGCTGCGTCGGAATGCTAAAGTTGTACATGGGCGCAGCGATAATCAGGGTATCGTGAGCCTTAAGCTCGGCAATCAGCTCATCAGACACTGCAACTGCTTGCTGCTGCTTATCCGATAGATTGTCAGCACCTCTTAGTGCTAGTGCAATTTCACCGTCAAGCACGGGTAATGTCTGCTCAGCTAAATCTCGCACCGTCACCTTAGACCCCTCTACTTGCCACTCTTGTAGCAACTCATCAACTAACTTAGCCGATTGAGAATACTCACCCAAAATACTCGATTTTAAAACCAATACACTCGCCATAACACACTCCAATACCGACTAAAGATGAGCCATTATAATTATCGATTAATCGAAACTAAAGCGCATAAAATGCGACAAAACAATCGATAAAATAGAATTGTAAAACCAACCACTCCTCCCTACTGACCGGTACGAATTAGGAATAAGCAAAGGCTAAATGATATCGCATTGATTTTATTTGATTAATTAACGAACAACGTAATGAGTCGTTTTTTATCCCCTTTTTTTTGTGATCTTGTGCTCTTATCTCGCCGTAGATAGCTGATGTTAATCAACTGTTATAGAGGAAGGATGCATGAAACGGATATACCCTGCGATACTACTCAGTACAAGCGTGATGTTTGGTTTGAGCGCGTGTAATGACGATGATGACGATATTATCAAGTTACCCGAGCCCATGCTTGAAACACAGGTACGTGTGATCCATGCTGGCGTCGATGCCCCAAAGGTGAACGTCAATGCCAACGGCGCCGCGTTACTCACTGACGTCGATTATGCCGTGTCCAGCGGTTTTACGACCGTTCCAGTTGATACCTATGCCATTGGTGTCGATGCCCAATTAGCCGATGGCTCAGTGCTTGAGGTATTAACCGCTGAGCTGGATGCCATGGCAGAGATGCAATACACCGCCGTCGCCGTTGGCAAGGTGGCAGAGGACACGCTGCAACTCAAACTCATCGCCAATGCGGTCAGTGACATTGCTACCGATTACGCCCGTGTACAAGTATTGCACGGCGCATCTGATGTCGGTTTAGTGGATATTTATGTCACCGCACCGGGAGTCGATATCACATCTCAGGCGCCCACCTTGTCGGCTAACTTCCTCGATGTCAGCGATCAGCTTGAGATCTTAGCCAGCGATTATCAGATCCGCATTACCGCATCTGGGCAAAAAACGCCGGTGTTTGATTCTGGCACTGTCCCATTGCAAGCCGGCAATGATTACCTGATAAGCGCCATCCCTAATGCTGCCACCGGTGATTCACCTGTAGCACTTCTGGTCGCCTTAGATGATGCACAGCTGGTGCTACAAGACACCATGACAGGCAGTGATGTGCGAGCCATTCATGCAGTAGCTGATGCCCCTGCGGTCGATATCTTCCTCGACGGCGCAGCCATCCCTGCGGTTGATATGCTTAGCTTTAGCGAATTGACCGACTACCTTAATGTGCCTGAGGGCGACCATACCATTACCGTGGCTGCCGATGCAGACAACAGCCTAGTGGTCATTGATGCCGCGCCTGTGACGCTAGCGCAAGGCGCCAGCTATAGCGTATTGGCGGTAGGCTCGTTAAGCGATAGTGATATTGCACCATTAGTGGTGATGGAAGATCGTCGCCGAGTTGCAACTGAGGCCAAACTCAATATTATTCACGCCTCTTATTCGGCGGGTAATGTGGATATCTACCTCACTCCAAGCAGTGATATTACCGCTGCCACACCAGCACTTAGCAACGTGCCATTTAAAGCCACATCGGGCAGTTTGTCCGTGCCTGCTGGCGATTATGTGGTCACAGTAACAGGCACTGGCAGTAAAACGGCGGCGATTGGACCACTCAATGTTACGCTCGCGGCGGGTAACCTCTACAGCGTGGCGGCGGTAGATGCCGCAAATGGTGGCACTCCACTTGGAGTGATTTTAATGGATGACTTTGTGCCAGCGCTTTAGTTATTGCTGTTAAATGATTGTCTTATAAGCTACTTGTCTTGAGTGGCAGCTCTTTAAACTGCAACGCTTTAGCCATAGCGCTTTGATGATAGTGCATTGCAACACAAGGTTACGCTGACCATAGTATTTCAATGGCGCAGCGATTACTGATGAGACCAACCACAACAGCGCCTAATTATAGTAGGCGCTGTTTTTTTATAAAAGCGCCTCTATCTCAACCCCTTTTTGGCCCGCCTAAAGGAGACAAATTAGGGTGTCGCTGTCATTTTCTGGTATTCTCTGCATTATTAAAAATGACTTGAACACATACATAATCATGTCCAAACAAGACTCTTTCTGGTTTAAATCATTACGTTGGATACAAAAGAAACTGGTCCATACTATAGTGGTTCCCCAGCACCCTTTTGATGACCTAAATCTGGATTCAGATAGACCTCTGGTCTACGTAATGAAGACGAAATCCATCAGTGATATCGCTGCCTTGAGCGAGATAACCGCTAAACTCGGCTTACCTAGCCCCTATGAAGCACTCAATGTGTGCGGCGAAAAAATGTCGCGCGTCGTCTGTCTCGAAGGGGCGAAACCCTTGTTTGGTGAACGCGAGAGTAACGAATATTACCTCGACAGCTTCACTCGTCTACTCAGTGCACACAAACAACACCCAGAGCTCGACATTCAGCTAGTGCCCGTCAGCCTATACTGGGGGCGAACTCCCGGCAAAGAAGATGACACCATGAAGGCGGCAGTGTTCGAGCGAGAAAACCCGACATGGCTGCGTAAGTGCCTGATGATTTTATTCTTAGGCCGACATAACTTCGTACAGTTTTCTAATGCGATGTCGCTGCGATACATGGCCGACGAACACGGCACAGATAAACGTATCGCGCAAAAACTGGCGCGAGTGGCACGGGTGCATTTTCGTCGTCAACGCAAGGTCATGACCGGGCCCGTATTACCGAATCGCCAAAACTTATTCCACTCGCTGCTTAAGTCTGAATCGATGAAAAAAGCGATTCAAGAAGAAGCTCAGAGCAAAAAAATCTCCGAAGCCCAAGCCCGCGAAACCGCACTCGAATACCTAGATGAGATCGCGGCGGACTACTCCGACAGCCTAGTGCGTATTGCCGAGCGCTTCCTCACTTGGTTATGGAATAAGTTGTATAAAGGCATCAATATCAAAGGCGCAGAGCAGGTTCGTCAGTTGCACCATGACGGTCATGAAATTGTCTATGTCCCTTGTCACCGTAGCCATATGGACTACCTGTTACTCTCTTATATCCTCTATTACCAAGGTATGGTGCCACCGCATATTGCCGCCGGAATTAACCTTAACTTCTGGCCCGCTGGCCCCATGTTCCGCCGTGGCGGCGCCTTCTTTATTCGCCGCAGCTTCCGCGGCAACAAACTTTACACCGCCGTCTTTCGTGAATATTTAGATCAACTGTTTGCCAAAGGCTATTCGGTTGAGTATTTCACCGAAGGTGGACGTTCACGCACAGGACGCTTATTAGCACCGAAAACCGGCATGATCGCCATGACACTTAACAGTGTACTGCGCGGAGTCGAGCGCCCAGTGACCTTAGTGCCCGTGTATCTTGGCTATGATCATGTGATGGAAGTGGCCACTTACCACAAAGAGCTCAGCGGTAAGACAAAGAAAAAAGAGTCGCTATGGCAGGTGTTTGGTGCCATCCGTAAATTAGGCAATTTCGGTCAAGGTTACGTTAACTTCGGTCAGCCAATCACGCTACACAACTTCCTCAACGAGCAAGTGCCAAACTGGCGTGAAGAGCTGGCCCAAGACCGCGAGCAAAAACCCACTTGGCTCACCCCTGTGGTCAACACTTTGGCTAATCGGGTGATGACGCGCATTAACGATGCCGCCGCAGTCAGCTCGGTGACCTTAACCAGTTTAGTGTTACTGGCCTCAGAGCAACATGCGTTAGAACGTTCACAGCTGGAAAAACAGCTAGATCTGTATCTGACCATACTCAAAAAGCTACCTTACACTGAATTTGCCTCGGTCGTTGAAGGCGACGGCGCCAAATTGATAGAACAGGGGCTTGAGCTGAAAAAGTTTACACTCGACCGTGACCCACTGGGTGACATCATCTCTATCGATGAAAGCCAGGCGGTGTCTATGACATATTATCGCAATAATATCATTCACTTAATGATTATCCCGTCGTTAATCGCCAGTTGCCTAACCCAGCACGATAACTGCACTCGTCAAACGATTATCGATACCGTCGAAGACTTTTATCCACTGCTACAAGCCGAACTGTTTATGGGAATAGACGATATACCTGAATATGTCTCTCAGTTGTTGGATCTGCTGCTTGAGCAGGGGCTTATCAGTGAAGCAACAAGCTTTAGCGTCAATCCAGAGCATCTTAACCAACTACTGTATTTGGCGGGCACTATCAGTGAAACTATGCAGCGCTACGCCATTATCTTCAATATTTTGGCCGCTGCACCTAACATTGAACGCTCAGAACTCGAGAGCGATAGCCATCAGTTAGCTCAGCGCCTTGGCGCATTGCATGGCATCACAGCACCTGAGTTTTATGATAAAAAACTCTACGGCACCCTGAGCGTTAAGTTAAAAGAGTTAGGTTATCTGGCCGATAATGCGAAGCAAGCCGATGTGCAGCGTATTCGCTCACGGGCGAACCATCTGCTACATGCCTCGGTGAAACAAACCATTGTCGACAGTGTCGCTGCGGAGCACCACGCGTAATGGCCAACCATATGAATGCCGCCAAGCATAAAGCCTCTGGCAAATCATTATTGGGTGGCGCAATGATTATCGCAGGTACCGCCGTCGGTGCCGGGATGTTCTCTCTGCCTGTCGTCGGCGCGGGTATGTGGTTTAGTTACTCGCTAGTGATGATGTTAGGCGTGTGGTTTTGTATGTTGGTCTCTGGGCTATTACTGCTCGAAACCAATTTACACTTTGAACCCGGCGCCAGTTTTGACACCCTGACCCGCGACACCTTAGGCAACTTTTGGCGCATCGTAAACGGCCTGTCCATCGCCTTTGTGTTGTACATTCTGGCCTATGCTTACATCAGTGGCGGCGGGTCCATCGTCAACCATAGCTTAACGGGCTTAGGGATTGAATTGCCTCAAAGCTTAGCCGGGCTTATCTTCGCCGTTGGCTTAGCCATAGTGGTGTTTATCAGCACTAAGGCGGTCGATCGCATCACCACCATCATGCTGGGGGGGATGATAATCACCTTCTTTTTGGCCATAGGTAACTTGCTTATCGAAATTGAGCCCGTTAAGTTGTTTAATCCCAATGGTGAAAACCGTTATTTACCCTATATGTTAGCGGCGATCCCGTTTGGTTTAGTCAGTTTTGGTTATCACGGCAATGTGCCAAGCTTAGTGAAGTACTATGGCAAGGACGCCAATACCATAGTGAAAGCCATCACTTTGGGCACCTTAATCGCGTTTGTCATTTATGTCTGCTGGCTCATGGCCACCATGGGCAATATCTCACGTATCGAGTTTATCGATATTATCGCCCAAGGGGGGAATATCGGCGTGCTGGTAGCGGCGCTATCTGATGTGATGAGTAGCCGTTGGCTTAATACCATGCTAACCCTGTTTGCTAACTTGGCGGTAGCCTCGTCGTTTTTAGGGGTAACCTTAGGGCTGTTTGACTACCTTGCGGATCTATTCGGTTTTGAGGAAACTCGCGCTGGCCGTTTAAAAACCGCGACGGTCACCTTTGTACCGCCAACCTTACTTGGGCTGCTGTTTCCCAATGGCTTCTTAATTGCCATTGGCTTTGCGGCCATCGCCGCCACCATTTGGGCGGCCATTGTGCCTGCCTTGATGGCGTATCGGGCGCGGCAGATGTTTCCCCATAGCCAAAGCTTTAAAGTGCCTGGCGGCACAGCAGTGATCGCCATCGTCATTGGTTATGGCGTATTGACCGCGGCCTGTCACCTGCTTGCCATGGCTGAATTGTTGCCGGTCTACGGTTCGTAATTCACCTCACTGCAACCCAATAAAAAAGGCGCTCTTAGAGCGCCTTTTTTTGTTTACTGTTGTCATTTACAAGATAAGCAACTAGGTATTAGCGTCATCCTTGCTCAACGTGCGACCGTAAATCAGCAAATACAGCGCGGGTAACACAAACAGCGACAGCAACGGCGCGGTTATCATGCCGCCCACCATAGGCGCAGCAATCTTCTGCATCACATCGTTACCCGCGCCCGAGCCCCACATGATAGGTAATAGGCCAAAGAAGATGGTCGCGACCGTCATCGCCTTGGGTCGAATACGCATCACAGCCCCCTCGATAAGCGCCGCTTTAAGATCGCCAATGACCACATAGCTGCCGGTCTCTTTACGGTGCTTAATGGCATTATTGAGATACACCAACATCACCACCCCAAACTCGGCGGCCACACCCGCTAACGCGATCATCCCAACAGCGACCGCTACCGACATATTAAAGTCGAGCAGGTAGAGCAACCAAGTGCTGCCAACCAAAGCAAATGGCAGACTGAGCATGATGATAGAGGCCTGCATGGTTGAGCCAAAAGTCATCATCAGCAGAATAAAGATCACCGCCAGCGCCATGGGGATCACCTGTTTCAGTTTAGCGTCCACCCGTTGCATATATTCATACTGCCCGGCAAAGCTATAACTGTAACGCGGCGGCACCACCAACTGCTCATCGAGCACCGTTTGCGCCTGAGTGATGTACTCGCCAATTGAAGTGCCCTCAATATCGACAAACACCCACGAGATCAGGCGACCGTTTTCACTCTTTAACATAGGCGCGCCATCGCTAATGCTGATATCGGCCAAGTTGCGTAGCGGCAGGTAATGCCCTGACTTAGTGATCACCGGAAGCTCTCTTAGCTTGTCGATATTGTCACGCAGCTCTCGGGGATAACGCAGGTTGATAGGGTAACGCTCGGCGCCCTGCACCGACTCACCAATTTTCATCCCCCCGATGGCATAGCGCACCACATCTTGGATATCACTCAGCGACATACCATAACGGGAAGCCACATCTAACTTAGGGGCGATATCGATATAACGTCCGCCACCAACTCGCTCGGCATAAGCCGATTTGGTATGTGGCAACTGACTGAGGATCGCCTCGATATCGGCGCCCACTTGCTGCAACTCATTGACATCGGCGCCAGTGATCTTAATCCCTACCGGGGTTTTTATCCCCGTCGATAACATATCGATACGGGTCTTAATCGGCTGCACCCAGGCGTTGGTTAAACCGGGCACTTTAACGGTTTTTTGCAGCTGATCTATGATGTCGCTTAACGCAATACCCTCGCGCCACTCGGCTCTGGGTTTAAGCATGATAGTGGTCTCTAACATGGTGAGCGGCGCCGGATCGGTCGCGGTTTCGGCACGCCCCACCTTACCAAACACTCGCTTAACCTCAGGCACGGTTTTAATTAACCTGTCGGTCTGTTGCAGAACTTCGGCCGCTTTACTGGCACTGATCCCCGGTAAGGCGGTGGGCATATACAGCAGATCGCCCTCTTCCAGTTCAGGCATAAACTCGCTGCCCATTTGCGTTACCGGATACCAAGCACTACCCAGTGCCACGAGTGCCACTAACAAGGTGACTTTAGGGAAACGTAGCACCAGCGTCAGCGACGGCTTATACAGGGCAATTAATATGCGGCTAATGGGGTTACTGCTCTCTTTAGGAATGTTGCCGCGAATAAAAAAGCCCATGAGTACGGGGACTAAGGTTATCGACAATACGGCCGCGGCCGCCATCGCAAAGGTCTTAGTGTAAGCCAGCGGGCTGAACAGCCGCCCCTCTTGCGCCTCTAAGGCAAAAACGGGCACAAAACTTAAGGTAATGATAAGCAGTGAGAAAAAGAGCGCCGGCCCCACCTCGACCGAGGCCTGCGCCACGATGTGCCAATGCTCTTTATTATCTGGGCCGCGCTGATGCTCCTGCCTAAAATGCTCCAGATGCTTGTGCATGTTCTCTATCATCACAATGGCCCCATCGACCACGGCGCCAATGGCGATGGCGATGCCGCCCAGACTCATGATGTTAGCGTTTACTCCCATCTTATTCATCACGATAAAGGCGATGAGAATAGACAGCGGCAAGGTGATCACCGCCACCAATGTCGAGCGCGCATGCAGTAAAAACAGCAAACAGACCACGCCGACAACCACCATCTCCTCAATCACCTTGCTGAACAAGTTGTCGACCGAACTCTCGATCAAATGCGATCTGTCATAGGTAGGTACAATTTCTACCCCTTGGGGCAAACCAGCCTTGAGCTGCTCTAACTTGGCTTTGACCGCCTCAATGGTGGCTAAGGCATTTTCACCGTAACGCATCACGATAATGCCGCCGACCACCTCACCTTCACCGTCAAGCTCGGCAATACCACGACGCGACGCAGGGCCTTTGCGCACCGTCGCCACATCTTTAAGTAACAGAGGCGTTCCCGACGGGCTGGTGATCCCCAGTGGGATTTCACGAAAATCATCTAAGGTTTGTCGGTATCCTTTAGCCCGCACCATATATTCAGCTTCGGCCATCTCAATCACCGAGCCGCCGGCTTCGGTGTTCGATTTCGCGATGGCGTTTTTAATGGTGGCGATATCTAAACGATAGATGGCCAGCTTGTCTGGCTCGACCACGATTTGATAAGTTTGCTCCATGCCGCCAACGGTGGCGACTTCTGACACTCCCGCCACACTCTGCAGCTCTAATTTTAAGTACCAATCTTGCAGACTTTTTAATTGTGACAGATCTAAACTGCCGGAGCGATCCACTAAGGCATATTCAAAAATCCAGCCCACACCCGAGGCATCAGGCCCCAATGATGGCTGAACCCCAGGCGGTAAGCGACTACTTACTTGGCTTAAATATTCCAGTACCCGCGAACGGGCCCAGTAGATGTCGGTGCCATCTTCGAAGATGACATACACATAAGAGTCACCGAAAAACGAATAACCGCGCACGGTTTTCGCGCCTGGCACCGCGAGCATAGCGGTCGATAAAGGGTAAGTGACCTGCTCCTCTACCAGTTGTGGGGCTTGCCCTGCAAAAGGAGTTTTAATAATCACCTGCACATCCGACAGATCCGGTAAGGCATCTAACGGAGTACTTCTGAGCTCTTGTACACCCCACACGCCAATCATAATAGTGATGATCAGCACCATCAGCCTTTGCTGGATGGCCAATTGAATAATTTTGGTTAACATAATGTCCCCTAGTGCTGATGGCCGCTGCTAAGGCGCATTAAACTGCCTTTTAGGCTAGCTTCTGAATCCAGCAAGAACTGCCCCGAGATCACCACGTTTTCCCCTTCGCTTAAGCCGCTGAGGATCTCCGCTTTACCTTGAGACATCATGCCCACAGTGACCTGACGGGCCACAAAACTGTTGTCGCTCTGCTTAACTATCACCCGGTTTTCATGCCCAGTTTGGATTAAAGCTTCTTGTGGGATCACTAAGGCATTACGATTAGGGCCGCCAAAAATGGCGATATTGGCCAGCGTATTGGGGCGCAGCGCCACATCGCCACTATTGAGTACGACTCTGACCCGTAAACTGCGGGTCACGGGATCAAGTTCGGGGTAGATATAATCGATCACGCCCTCGATATCTTGTAGTCCCATCGCAGGCACAGACACTTCGGCATGTTGTCCTAACGCAATCCAGTTCTGCTCATTTTCAAACACATCGGCAATCACCCACACCTTAGATAAGTTAGCTAATGACATCACCTCGGTGGTGGGCTGAATATACATGCCGTCTCTGACCGACAGCTGTTTAACTATGCCATCGGTTTGCGCATAAAATGGCACCCGATATTGGGTCTGTTCCGTCTTGGCTAAACGCTCAATTTGGCCGCGAGTCATACCTAACAGCTCAAGCCTCAATCCGGCGCGGCGCACTAAATCTTGATAGTTTTTACTGTTGCCCGAGCTGCGTAAACTGCCCAGCGCCAACAGGTAATCATCTTGGGCGTTAATTAAGTCGGGCGAATAGATCTCATACAGCAACTGCCCTTTAGTGACCTTATCGCCGACAGATTTAATCGCGAGCTTTTCTATCCAGCCGTTGACTCGCGCATGAATATGGCTAATTTCGCTCTCATCATAGCCTATCTGACCGACGGTTCTGACAAACTTCCACATAGTGTCTCTTGTGGCTGGCGCCACTTTTAACGCTAAGGCTTGCTGCATACCACCGGATACCTGGATCTCGATTTCAGACTGGGCACCGCCCACTTCGACTTTTTCAAGGTTCATGCCGCAGATAGGACACGTGCTCGGCACATCACTGATGATATGCGCGTGCATAGGGCATACATACTTGATCGAAGGCTCACCGGTTAAGGGGGCTGGTTTGGCTCGCGCTAAGGGATCGGCGCTCTCGCCGCTGGCGACTTGATGTGCCGTATGCTCGCTATCGACCGCCTCCTCTTCCTCTTCTTCAACCAGAAACATATTGCACTGCGGGCAACGACTGCCGGCCTCATGGCTGGTCTCTTCTGGATGCATGGGGCACACATAGGTTTTTTGGTCGGCGCTGACGACCTTATCTGTTAGTGCCGACTCATGTTCTTGCTCCACCAGAAACATATTGCACTGCGGGCAACGACTGCCGGCTTCGTGGCTGGTCTCTTCTGGATGCATGGGACACACATAGGTTTTTTGCTCACCAAGATGTTGATGCTGGGTTTGTGTTGCACTATCACTGCCACTTGACTGTACTTGGGCCGCACTCAATTGCGGCGTCACCATCAGTAATGCACTGACAAAATACGCCAATGGTTTACACTTATCACTCATATTGAAATAACTCATAATGCCTCAATCCCACTCAGTAATTAGTGATGTTTATGCGTTGCTGCGCCGTGAGCCGTGTTAACAGGCGTGAGGTTCATACCGCATTTTGGGCAGGTATCACCTTTCTCACCAACAACTTCAGAATGCATTGGACAGTCGTATTTTGCACTCAAAGCTGCCTCTTTAACTGGCGTGAGGTGCATACCGCATTTTGGGCAGGTGTCACCTTTCTCGCCAACAACTTCAGGATGCATAGGACAGTCGTATTTTGCAGACGCTTTAGCCTCACCTTGATGTTTCGGACAGTTATCACACTTGCCTGCATCATGATGACCATGGTGCCCTTGTGCGTTTGAGTGATGTTTACCATGTGGGTATTTCTTATGTTCAGCGGTACCTTTAACTGGCGTGAGGTTCATACCGCATTTTGGGCAAGTATCACCTTTCTCACCAATGACTTCGGGATGCATAGGGCAATCATAATGTTGCTGGGCTTGCTCACCATGAGCGTGCTGATGGGCAGATGCCATCGGCGCCGAGATAACAAAAAGAAAAGCAGTTAGCACTAAACTGATAAGGGTTTGCATTGATTGACTCCATCGTAATGGTGGCCGCATTGCTAGGCCTCGAGCCCTGATATAGCCAAATATGGCTAAAGCAATTGGCGGCTAAATATAAAATAATCACCGTTAGCATCCCGTAACTGCATAACACTATGGCAGAAAAGTGCACCACACTAACAATTCAACTTATTGTGGTGTGAGATCACCTAACCTAGCGCCATGCGCATAGCAGGAGTTAACGACTAAAAATATATAAAAAGCTAAAGCTAAAAATTAGACCTGACATTGCAGGTAACATTAAGTGTCGGTAATAGCCGACGATGCTACGCAATCGGAGGTTTAATTTCTGACCCTAACGAGATGGAGTGGAAATGAGGCATTTGAGTAGCCAGGATAGATTCTGAGCCGCGAAAGTCTGGCCAAGACGTAACGCTAAATAGGGTACCTGTCATCGAAATCACTAAGCAGTGAGTACAATCTCCCTTGCAATATCCATTGCCTTCACAGCAATGCTGAGCCGCGGGAAGCACATTTTGCTCGGCATCGCAGCAGTGAGCTTGGCGCTCTGCTTCGGATGGATGACATGCATCACTATTGCTCATCTGCATCATCATGGATGAATCATGGGCATGCGCATTGGGCACCATAGAAAACCCATTAGATAGCATTACCTGTCCCAGCATAGCGAACAGAGTAAAGATAACTAATGTATGGCGGCGAAATACGTTACGCATGAACTTTCCTAACAATGAGATGACGGTAGTTTATCACGAAATTTTTAAACAACCTTGATTGAATTCACAATTTCTAGACAAACAACCCAGATATCTAACGGTAACACCCTGCCTTTTTGTATGCCTTTCAGCACCATAGGTTTATCGACGTCGACACTGGGTTATTGCTATTGCACTTGGTGCAATAGCTGTACTGCAGTAGACCAGCAGAGCCGCCAATAGGTTCCGTCTGCGCCACAAAAATATCCCACCACATCGACAGACTCAATTTATTGCACACCATCCGCCACAAATTTCACTTTAATACAAAGATGTTATCAACCTTGCTACATTCTTCAGTTTGCAGTAACTTTAGCTAATACGCATATATATTAATCAAATTACGATATTCTCATTAATGTAAATTAGAGTTAGAGCTAGCTCTCATTTTACAGTTATAAACCCAGATCCGCCGTCTGCTTCTGGTTATACTCAGTGTCAGAGATGAAGTAAATATTAGATAAAACAACTATATTTGGAGATACAGCGATGAACTGGCGTGCACTATTCAAACCAAGCGCGAAATACTCAATACTAGCCCTAATTGTGGTCGGTGTTGTCATCGGTGTTGTGGGTTATTTCGCGACACAACAAACATTACATGCAACCAGTACAGATGAATTCTGTATGTCTTGCCATAGCAATCATTCACTCAAGGATGAAGTATTGGCCTCTGCCCATGGCGGCGGTAGCGCAGGTGTCACGGTGCAGTGTCAAGACTGTCACTTACCTCACGGCCCGGTCGACTACCTAATTAAAAAGATCATCGTGTCTAAAGACCTCTATGGTTTCTTGACTATCGATGGCTTTAACACGCAAGAGTGGTTAGATGAAAACCGTAAAGAACAAGCAGACCTTGCACTTAAGTATTTCCGCGCTAACGATAGTGCGAACTGTCGCCACTGTCATACTCGTATTTACGAAAACCAGCCTGAAACCATGAAGAAGATGGCTAAGAGAATGCACGACATGAACTTCAAGAAAGACGCTGACAAGCGTAAGACTTGTGTTGATTGTCACAAGGGCGTTGCTCACCCTTATCCAAAAGGATAATCATCGAGTATTTGGCACTAGCCTAAATCGATAAACGTAAAAAAGCCTCAGTAATGAGGCTTTTTTGTTATTTAATGCCAACCCTTCTCTATGGATCGATCGTTATGCCAAGGGTAAATGTGGCAGACTCACATATGTCCCCTCAAACCGGGCACAACACTTGTCATCACAATAAAGCGCAACCTGTAAGGTCACTTTGACCTTACGCCCCTTGGCTAAACCACTTAAATCAGCATCTGGCCAGCGCACCTTGGCGACAGGCTTTGCACCAACAGGGGCAAGATAACGAATATCCGCCTTGGCCAATACAATGTCCCCCTCAACCTGACACAGGCCCTGATTTAGCCAAACCGCCCCCCAACCAGTCAACGTCATCAAGGTATAGATGCTGCCGGCAAACATAGTGTGATGTAGGTTGATGTTCGGAGCTAACGGGGCCGATACACTCAAGGTGTCATCATGGTATGACTCAGGCGTTATCTGCATAAATTCACTCACCGGAATGGTGTTATGCCAGATCTCACCCAATTGTATTAATCGCTCTGTCATCCTAAGGGGCATAGGCTACACCTGCAGATTAAAGGTCACTGGGCCGTCATTGATCAAGCTGACCTGCATATCGGCAGCAAATTCACCCGTTTCGACCGCCATGCCTTGAGTTCGACAATAATCCACAAAAGCGTGATACAACCCCTTGGCTTGCTCAGGCGTCCCCGCCCCTGAAAAACTGGGGCGCAAACCACGACCAGTATCGGCAGCTAAAGTAAACTGCGATACCACCAGCAGACTCCCATCCACTTGCTGCACATTGAGGTTCATCTTACCATTATCATCGGCAAATACGCGGTAGTTCATCACCTTAGTGGCCAGTTTTTCCATCTTAGCGATATCGTCTTCGCGCTCTACGCCAAGAAAAATTAATAGGCCTTGCTCGATAGCGCCAATGGTCTGCCCTGCCACCTCGACTTTAGCCTGTTTTACTCGTTGAATTAAGGCTATCACAACCCTTACTCTCCTTATCTACGTCTGTATTACGACACTGCGGGCGACACTTAACTATGGCTTAGCCCAGCACCTCAACACGAGTTGTCGATATTTTTATTGATGTTTAATGTAACGGCTCATTTGCCCAACCGCATCGCTGACCGCCTGACGCATCCTGGTATCGATAAGAGTATGATGGCCGCTATTGACTAGGCGAGAGCGTAATAAAGGCGGGCCAAATTGGCTTAAAAAGTCATCCACTAACCGTTGTGGACACACCCAATCTAGCTCTCCTTGCAAAATCACTGTGGGGCATTGTAATAAGGCGCCAACTTGTTGCATCAATGGGTAAGCACCAAAATAGTCATGGCGAGCATAATGTAACTCGATACGGGCCAACACTCGGCCTTGTTCAACATTATCGATACTCATACCTGGGGCGGCGAGTGCCAGTTCCCAGGCCAACCAACGTTGAATCGCCTCATCCCTAATCTCGCTATCTTGGTCATTAAAGTCTTGTTCAAATTGCTGCAGCAATTGGTCGGTATCATCGACACGGCGAACAAACTGGCGATATTGGCTCGAAAAGATCTGCGCAACACCACGGCGACCATACAGCCAGTCGATGCCAGCCGCCGATGGAATAAACAGGCTCCATAACACCTGAGCCAAGACTCGCTGCGGATAGATGCAACTGTATAAGTACCCTAAGGTTGCCCCAAATGAACCGCCCAGCAGACACCAACGCGCTACTCCGGCCCATTGCCTGACCTTTTCTATGTCGGTTAACAAATTAACAAGATCGTTATCTTCCAAGCAACCATAAGGCTTAGAGCGCCCTGCAGCACGTTGATCTAACATATAGATACGTAAACCTTTCACCCTAAACAGAGCCAGCTCATCAAGGCTGCATCCCGCCCCAGGGCCACCATGCAAATAAAGCACAGGGATGCCATCGGCATCGCCATATTGGGCTAAGAACAATTGATGACCATCACCGACATCCAACCAATCTTGGCGGATCAGTCCAAAGGCATCGAACAAGCTCATGATTTAGCGGCGTTATCTTTAGACTTACTGCTAGCATGACTATCGTCATGGTTGACGGCATCGGCAGCTGGCTCATCACTATCATCGAGTGATAACAGGCGTTTATCTAGATATTCAGGCATAGCGGCAGTGATCTCGGCGCCAATCAACACTATGATCCACGACAGATAAACCCATACAAATAAAATGGGTATAGTGGCTAACGCGCCATAAATGGCTTCATAGGCCGGAAATTCAGTGAGGTACAATGCAAAGCCTTTTTTACCCAGTTCAAACAGCAACGCGGCAGCAATCGCGCCTAATAAGGCGTGAAAAAACTTCACCTTAGTATTGGGTACCACCATATAGATGAGTAAAAAGGTCGCGACAGAAAACAGCATGGGTAAACGCTCAACCAACCAAGGCACCACATCACCAAACTCGGTATCATTAAACAGTTGCAGCGATACTACATAAGAGGTAGCGACTAAACTCGCCCCCATCAATACAGGGCCTAAGGTCAGCACCATCCAATACATAGACAAGGAGACCGCAAATGGGCGCTGCTCTGTGGTGCGCCAAATGCCATTAATTGATTTATCGATATTAGAGATCAGTAAAATTGCCACCACCACCAAGGCACCGATCCCCACCACAGTACCTTTGGATGCATTTGCCACAAATTCATTAATGTAGGTTTGTACGCTGTCGCCTGCCGAAGGGATAAAATTATTGTAAATAAAGGCCTCGATATGCACTCTAATGCCTTTGAATACGGGAAAGGCTGACAGCATCGACATGGTTACCGCCACCATGGGCACCAAAGACAGTAGGGTCACATAAGCCAAATGCCCGGCGCGCATGTTGATCTGATCTTCCGCCACACGCTGCTTTAGATGTATCATAAATGCCCAGATACCCAGCATAATGGAACGAAATAGGCTTACATCGATTCTATTTATCACGGTATTCTCTTGATTCAAGTCGTGTTAACTGCGTAAGCTAGATTACAAGTTTAAAGACACTAGATACAAGTGTAAGGAATAAATTCATGTCTCAACAAGGTTCTGCAGGCAATGTGATTGCCGCTATCGCAAGTTTCTTTTTCCCTGGGTTGGGGCAATTAGTGCAAGGGCGCATCTTGGCGGCCTTACTCTTTTGCGTCATCACCATTGTTGGTTATGCTTTATGGTGGTTGATTGTTCCGGCAATTATAGGCGGTATCGCCCACCTGTGGAGCATTATCGATGCGGCCAAATTTAGGGCCTATTAAACTCACACAAGGATACTTTCAGGATGAAAAACAGACTATCTGTGGCCATCATCACCTCGGTGTTGTTACTCAGTGGCTGCCAGAGTGCCTACTACGGCGCTATGGAAAAAGTGGGTTACCATAAACGCGACATCATGGTCGACCGAGTGAGCGATGCCAAAGAGTCGCAGCAAGAGGCGCAAGAACAATTTAGCTCGGCTCTGGAAGAGATGCAGACACTGCTTAACCATGACGGCGGCGATCTACAAAGCGCCTACAACAAGGCCAAGGAGGAGTACGAAGCCTCACAAGAGGCCGCCGACGAGGTCAGCAGTCGTATCAATAAAGTAGAAGATGTCGCCGAAGCGCTATTTGATGAGTGGCAAACGGAGATTGGCGAGATAAGTAAAGCCAGCCTTCGACGCAATAGCGAGGCTAAGCTGCGTGAAACTCAACGCTCTTACACCCAGCTGATGCGCACTATGCGCCGTGCCGAGGGCAAAATGGCACCTATTTTAACGGCAATGAAAGACAATATGCTGTATCTCAAGCATAACCTTAATGCCCAAGCCATAGGCGCCATAAAGGGCGAGTTTGCCAGCCTGCAAACCGATATTGCTAGCCTGATTAACGAAATGAATAAATCGATAGCCGAGTCGACCCAGTTTATCGAATCGCTCGAAGGCGCAAAATAGCCACCCCTTCGCAAAAAGCCCTCATCTTTGAGGGCTTTTTTGTGCCTTGCATTTTAAGATACGCAGAGTAGCCGTTGAACATGAGTTAATGCTGCTGTAACAGTAAAACCCAACCAATCGAAGTATTACACTTTACTAACAAGGCGATACAGATCATCAAACCAGACATATAAGGGCTTAATTTCGCGATTCACACCACACTATCGATAGCGAAGCAGAACTAAGATCAAGCTCTCTCCTCTTATAGATACAAGCCATTACTTGGTATTTCCACGATGACCATAATCGAATCTGTAACCTTAATGTTAGCCTTGGTGTATAGCATCAGCTTGCTCTATTGGAGCGGCAAAAAATGGGGGGCACTGCTAACGGGAGGCCTACTCATTGGCGCCTTGGCAATCACCCTTTACTGGCCGTTATTATTAGCGCTATTCATCGCCGTTATAGGGCTGGCTATCACCAACCGCTATCACCCTGAGCTGATAAAAGGCACTGTGAGAGCCAACACCTTAAGAGAGGTATGCCAACACCTGCTGGCACTGTCGATGTTGCTGGTGGGGTTACAGTTTGCCGCTAATGCAGCCCTACTAAAAATGGGCATAACGCCTTGGTTAATGCGCCCCGATGTGGGTGATGGCTTTTTACCTATCGCGGGGGGGATCGAACTAAAGGCCATTATAAGTTTGGGCATTTGGGATCAAAACCACCCTGCTGCAGCTGTGATGCTAACCGTAGTACTACTGACAGGGCTATTGTGTAAACGGGCCTTTTGTGGCTGGGCTTGCCCACTGGGCTTGGCGGGTGAATATCTGTATAAACTCAGAAAACGCGTCATCAAACGTGAATTTATGCCACCAGCATGGCTAGACTGGCCACTACGGATGCTTAAATACCTTCTATTAGCCGGTTTTTTTTACATCATCTTCAGCATGCCAAGTGCATCGATACCGCAATACCTAAACAGTCACTACCATAAAATTGCCGACCTAAAAATGGCGCTGTTTTTTATCACCCCAGGCGTAGTCACCCTAATCTGCTTCGGGATGATTTTGGCGCTCGCCGCTTGGCGCCGACAAGGTTTTTGTCGCTATATTTGTCCCTATGGTGCACTTCTTGGACTACTGAGCTTTTTAAGCCCATTTAAAATACGCCGTAACACTCAGCACTGCCTTATCGAATCTAAAGGGATGCACTGCGACAAATGCACTCGCGCCTGCCCAGCGGCCATCAGTGTGCACACCCAAAAACATATCCGCTCAGACGAATGCCAAGCCTGCATGCGCTGTGTCAGCGCCTGCCCTAAGAAAGAGGCGCTGCACTTAAGTACCCGAAAAGGCTTTACCCTATCCGCCCGGGGTTTGACCATCATGTTATTCATGCTGCTATTTATGTTGCCACTGATCGCCTATGTGAGCGGTTTTTGGGTCAGTCAAACCCCAACTGAAATGCGGATGTACCTGATCCAACACCTTAACGCCATTGGTCATTAACCCCAAGGCGGGCCGAGTAGACACTCAATATCGCCTAAAAAAATCAGCCTCAAAGTGCAGGCTCGGAGGCTGATTTTATGAGAGTAAGACGTTATAACACCGTTTATGCCAAACATGTGTAGCGCCCCACTTCGCCACGGTTCGATGATCACCTTAATGTGATGCTGGTTTGTCATCAATTGTGCAAAAGCAGCCTGAACGCCATCTATACCCACCTTGCCAGTGAGCAAGGAATACGGCCAGCCGCCAGTGCATTTAAACGCTCATTACATTACTGTCTTTGTTAGGCTCTTCGCACCGATTTGTCGATTACAGCTACACACTGACTATAAATCCGAAAGCATCGATTAAGGCTTTAAGATTAACTCAGTTTGAATTGCGCAACTAACTGGCTGAGCGTGCCATGTGCGGCCGTTAACTCCGTGGTTTCAGCCACGGCGGCATCGCCACTGGCGGTTAACGCGGTAACCATTTCACTCATCGAAGCAATATTACGCGTGATTTCAGCCGCTACAGAGCTCTGCTCCTCTGCAGCTGTCGCTATTTGGGCATTAAGATCAGATATATGCCTTACCGAATTGCCAATAATGTCGAGATCATCGGCAACTAAATCGGTGGCCTGCGTGGTTTTTTGGCAGGTGTCCTTGGTGACTTGCATAGCCGAAATCGCATTGTCGGCTCCGAGGCGCAATTTTGCCAGCGTGGTTTCAATTTCGGCGGTACTCGCCTGTGTTCTGGCGGCTAGCGCCCTCACCTCGTCGGCGACCACGGCAAACCCTCTGCCCTGCTCTCCCGCTCGCGCCGCTTCAATGGCAGCATTTAACGCCAACAAATTAGTTTGGTCGGCAATATCCCCTATGACCTTAAGAACATGGGTAATATTTAAGGTATCCTTATCAATAGCGGCGATGTCGGTTGCGGTGTTATCGACCTCTAACATCAGCTGGGCAACCGTCGCCTTAGCCTCAGAGACACACTCTCTGGCGTTGGCCGTTTGTGTATTGGTATGTTGAGTAAACTGGGCGGTATCAGAGGCGTTTTGTGCAACATCATGTGCCGTTGCATTCATCTCCTCAATAGCGGTAACCACTTGATCCGTTTCTTGAATATGTGCGGCTAGTATTTTTGCATTCGAATCAGTCTGTGCCTTTAACGACTGTGCACTGTGAGAGATATGTGTTGCTGCGCTTTTTATCTCTAATAGCATCTCTTGCAGCTTAGCGATAAAGCGGTTAATGCCGGCAGAGATCTGCCCAAGATCGTCATCACTATTGACGGTTAAACGGCGGGTTAGATCGCCATTACCTATCGCCAGATCCTCCACCATCTCTTTAAGCGCCAAGATAGGACGATAGAGAATTTTTAATATGGCAAGGGAAGCCAAAATGGCCATGACTAATACCAACAGCGATAGCATAATGGCATCATGCAGTGCGTCTTCCACCTCCGCATACGCAACCGATTTATCCACCCCAATAAACAGATACCATCGCTTGCCATTAAGCAACTCAATCGCTTTAGAAAACGCTAACTTTTCGATACCATTAAATCGATATGCTTGCTGTGTGGTCTGATTGGACAACATCTGCTGCTCAACCTGACCTAGCCCCATTGCCGAAAAATGCTGACCGATTGGATATTCTGTCGCACTCGATGCCATGATTTTACCTGTGCCATCGGTGATAACAGCCACTGCACCAGGAAAGGCGATATTGGCAACGCTTGAATGTAACCTTGAGAGTTCGATACTGCCAAAAATAGCACCGTCACCTAAATCACTGACAATCGAAACGCCCTGCTCACCGGTAAATTTATCAAGATAAACATCGGTAATGTCTAACCCATCGGCACTACGCCCCTGCTTGTACCAAGGGCGTTGACGCGGATCATAATCTGCGGGACTAATCCCATCGGTCCAGCCATGATCGCTATTAGAAGAGTACGCAATGCCAGATTCAAATCCTAAGCAGATATTGGTCAGATGGCTGCCGCTTTGTGCTAACTGAGCAACCGCAGCAAAATCTTGATGAAGCAAGCCGCTTTTATAATTATTGACCACAGAGGTAACCGCTAATACTTGGCTATCAAACCAGGTGCCGAGTTTACTCGACTCGGCATCCACTAAAGCGATACTTTTCTGATTAACACTATTAATAGTGAGATCTCTAATATGGGTATATGACAGCCAATTAGACACCAACAGGCTAAGCGCCAGTAATATGACTGATGAAGAGATTAATGCTTTTTTAAAATTCAACAACTGTGCACTTCCTATTAGCTAAAAACAGTAAAAACGTTAACAATAACCAAGTCGGCACAGTGCTTCTTCTGACTGCGCGCCAGCTAATTAACTCAACATGGTCAGTACAATGAACGCAGTAGCAGATACGGCAGCGGCCAGAGCCTATAGCAGTAAAATGGTTCGCAGCATTGCCTAAAATGTCATTTAAATCATTAAGTAAGCCGTTCGAATATGTCGCGACCAGCGAGTTTACGCCGTATAAAAGTGACATCTGGCGGTGATAATTACAGGGTGTGACGAGATAAAACAATCAGCTCAGAGTCAATGCGCCGCTAAGTCATTCATGATTGAGGATGAAAAATGCCGACCAGCTGGCTGGTCGGCATGGTATTGCTGCACTAACGCTTATTGCGCGGCAGCTTCTTGACCTGCGATACGTCCAAATACGGTAATATCGGTAATGGCGTTACCACCAAGACGGTTCGAACCGTGCGTCAGACCTGTCACTTCACCGGCGGCAAATAGTCCTGCAATCGGCTTACCTTGGGTGTCTAACACTCGGGTATGGGTATCTGTCATCAAACCACCCATAGTGTGGTGTACAGAAGGCTTGGCGACTAGCATGTAGAAAGGTGGCTTCATAATCGTTTTCAGGCCACCACGATGATTAAACTCTTTATCATCACCTGCTTTAGCAAACTGATTCACACGGTCAACTTGTGCCATAAGTGCTTTTTTATCGACGCCGAATTTGTCGGCTAACTCTTCGATTGAGTCAGCTTTAAACATCATGCCTTTACGGTTAAGCTCAGCGAATTCATCTTTATGTACGCTAACCACATCGGCAACTTCTTCGATCTCTGCGCCCCACAGTACATAAGCCTGCTGATTAGTTTGCGCTAGGATCGCACGGCTGATAACGTCACGACGCTCTAACTCTTCAACAAAACGATGGCCTTCTTTATTCACCACGATGGCGCCAAAGAAGCGAGAGTCGGCAATTAAAGAGATCACCCCAGTATCGATATGACAGATAGGATAAGTCTGAATCGACTCCATATTATGGGTTTTAGCATTTAACTTTTCGGCCATAACAATGCCATCGCCCATGATCCCACGCGCATTGGTGGTGCCATAACGACTATCTAGCTCAGGCACATATTTGGTACGCATCGCCACATTAGCACCAAAACCGCCAGTTGCAATGACCACACCACGCTTGGCGTTGTAGGTTATCTTCTGGCCATTTTTCTCTGCTTCAACACCAATCACGCGTCCGCTTTGATCTTTAATCAAAGCTGTTGCAGTCGTGCGGGTATGAATAGGGATCTGCAGCTCATCAGTTTTAGCCATAAACTTGCTGATCCACTCTGCTCCCGTATGGTTACGTGGGATCAAAGCACGCTTAACGCTATGGCCACCAAATTGGAATAACTGATCTTTGTAAAAATCGACCTTAATATAGTCCCTTAGCCACTCTGCGGCAGGCAGTGCCTGTTCGGCCAGGAGCTGTACCATCTCAGGATCACCCAGGTAGTCGCCTCCCTTAAGGGTATCTTTTACAAACAGATCGATACTGTCTTCGATGCCCATCTTCTTTTGAACCCAGTTGCCCGGCACATTCATCTGGCCACCGGTGATCAAGCTGTTACCACCAACAGTCGGCATCTTTTCGATAATCACAACGTTAGCGCCGGCATTTTTAGCCGTGATCGCGGCGCTGAAACCTGCGCCACCGGAACCGATGACAACCACATCGAAATTTTGCTCGCTGGCAATCAGATCTTTCGACTTATCACTGCTCTTAGCCATACCGGCTACCAAGGTCACACCCGCTGCGGCAAGAGAGCTCTCAACTGCCTCTTTAAATGCACCACTGGTAATGGTCGCGCCACTGATACCATCGACTTCGGTACTGTTATTGGCAATCATGGCATCTTTCATTTCGGTAAATACCGAGGCGGCTAAGACTTTGTTTTCATTTTGCTTAATGACACTAATATCCACCAACTGACCACCTTTAGTAGCAGTTTGGATCTGGATCTCTCCGTGCTTACCAAAAGCAGCGCCTTCACTCTTCACTATAGGTTGACTCTCTTGTGTAGAGCATCCCATGGCCAGAGCTACAATTGCACTGGCGATAATCGTTCTTTTAATCATTGTTTATTCCTTTTTAAGCCAAACCAATACTAGAAAGTAAAACCAAGGGCAACGCCATATTCGATACCGTCATTTGGCACTGAGCCCCAGCTGTCGAAATGAGTAAGGTGCAACTTGGTGTAGAAAGAATCAGTAACGCTGGTTTTAAGCGTTGTGATGATCTGATGGCCATAACTGTCATAACCCAGTGTGCTCATATGCTCGTCATCACGGTCGATTTGGCCTTCATAATTGACAGACAACGAATGTTTTAGTCCCGCAAAAGCAAAAGGGTAACGTGCGTTTATCACGGCTGCGTAACCACTTATGCCATCGAAACTGGCCCCAGTTGGATCAAAGTGCGCCGCAGAATAGTTCACCCCTAAGCCCGCGTTAATGAACAAATCGCCATACTTACGATTAGTCGTGACCCCCAAATAGAAGTTGTCTTCCATTACAGTACGATTGCTGACTAAGAAGTTTTGGACCCAAAAGTTGTACTGACTTTCAGCAATCTGCTTATCAAGCACCAGTAATGACTTCACTGTCAGCTTACCGTCTTTGCCCTGTTGAGCATCTTCGATTTCGCCTGGGTTTTCTAACTTCACATAGGCCAGTAAGGTGCCCCAATCCGCCTTGTTGAAATGAGTTAACTTCACAAAAGGCTGATCGTATGCACCACCATTATCGGATTTAGTATCAGAGGTGTACGCCTTATAGCCCAAATCGACTGATGTAGCCGACATGGCTGGCGCCACGACAAGCGCAGCTAAGGCTGTGACAAGTTGCTTTTTCATTTAAACATCCCTTAATTTTAAAATTCTTCGATATGATAAATAAATAAGCAAAATTCTTTGTGAGCTAGCTCGTGTAATAATTTTATACAGCAGAAAGTGTGTGGATTAGAGAAGTAAAAAGACTAATTAAAAATAGCCCGAATTCAGATAATAAGTGCACCACTCATGGTTAAACGGTGAGGAGAGATCAACTGCCTGTTGGTGATACTCTGTAGTCGCCAAACAAACATGAGTAGTTACCATGAATTACAAGCAGTTGATCGAGGGACAACGATACCAGATTGAGGCCTATTTACGCGAGGGTTTCAGTTATCGGGAGATAGGAAAACGTCTGAAAGTAAGTCACAGCACAATCAGCCGGGAAGTAAATCGCAATCGAATTCGGGATAACCATTACTTGCCGGAAGTCGCTCAGGTGAAGGCATTAAAACGCCGTAGTCAGTCCGCGAAGTCTAGAGTATCTGAACTGACCATCACCTTTGTTGAGTTCGGTCTCAATGAGAAGTGGAGTCCAGAACAAATAGCCGGTGTCGGTAAAATCATCGGATATAACGTCAGTCATGAGTGGATTTATGGCTATGTCCAGCGTGATAAATTATGCGGCGGCAAGTTGTACAAACAGCTACGCCAGAGTCACCGAAGATACCGTAAAGGTAATCGCGCGAAGCGTGTGATTATCCCGAATCGCGTTGGCATAGAGCATCGTCCCGCTATCGTGAACAAGAAAAAGCGGTTCGGAGACTGGGAAGCTGACACGGTTCTGGGCAAGCAAGGTACGGGCGCGATTGTCAGCCTAGTTGAGCGGAAAAGTAAGCTGTACCTGATACGCAAAGTGCCAGCGAAAAGCGCAGCCGATGTGGCCCGGGCAATGGTTGGCATGCTGTGGAAATATCGAGGTTGTGTCCGAACTATCACAGCGGACAACGGCAGCGAGTTCTGTGACCACGAACAGGTCGCAGAAAAGCTTAAAACGGATGTCTACTTCGCTAACCCTTATTCGTCCTGGGAACGCGGACTGAATGAAAACTTCAACGGTTTGCTGCGGCAATACATACGGAAAGGCACCGATTTGCGGACGGTAACAGATAGGCAAATTAGTGAGATTGAACGGACATTAAATGCCAGACCGAGAAAGTACCTCGGCTTCAGGCAACCTGTTGCGGTATTCAATGAATTACGCAAGGCAGCCTAATTTAGCGAGTGGTGCACTTCGGAGTTGAATTCGCGAGTGACAAATTATCTGGAAATTGGTATTCTAAAAACTCGAATTTTAGGAAAAATAGTCAAAAACTACTGTTTTTCTGGAAAAGGCTGAGAAGCCTTATCACACATACCTTTCCAGATTTATTCCAGAGTCGACCTGTCGCGGTAAAGAATTGGCATCGATTAAGGCAAACATAAAAACATCACCTTAATGATCCACCAGTAGTGGGCTTTGACGGTGACAACGAATCGATCGAGTGACAACGCCTTCGATATTAAAAATATCGTGGTCGTGAATGCTAATAGGTTGATATTGTTGGTTACATGACAGCAATAAACGTCGCTGGGTGTCGATAATTTTACAGACAAACTCACCATTGAAGTTGGCCACTATGACATCGCCACTGCGGGCGCATTCATGGCGGTCAACAATAATCACATCACCATCAAAAATGCCGACGCCTTGCATTGAATCCCCCTGTGCCAACCCGATGAAAGTCGCGTTGGGATGTACTATCAGTAGTTCATCTAAACTTAAGCCTAATTGGCAATACTCAGCCGCAGGGCTTTCGAATCCAGTAATGCCAGCACTGGCTGGAAAAGGAATAACACGCATAGATAAGACCCAATAAGTACACTGTATATAAACACAGTTATTTTAGCAGCCAGCTACAAAGGCGCAAGTTTATTTATCAGCGGGTTAGGTTTGACAACAAGTAATGTCATTCAGCAGGCCAATAAGTTATGTGTGTGTGGCGTGAAGATGACACGATTTTTATCTGGATCATTCACTTAAGTATCACCTACTGGCGTATTTTCCTCTAAAGGATCCACTATAAATCATAGGGAATAGATTATTTTTAGTATGAAAAACAATCAAACGAACCGGTTTGTTAATAATATGGCCTTAATTGAGTAAATGACTGCTGTCATTTGTGTAACCGCTGTTTACACTGAAGTTAATATTTTCATATGAGATAGTTAGCGTATGCCAATCTCCCCTCTTACCAGTGCCGAACTTTACCTACCATCCCTGCTAAGCAGTTTAGATGCCAAAGTAAAATCGACTAAAAGCCTTAACCCGTTAGATAAAATCGTTGGCCAAGAGCGGGCCCAAAGTGCCGTTGAGTTTGCCATGTCGATGCAGGACAAAGGCTACAATATTTACGCCATCGGCCGTAATGGTTTGGGTAAGCGAACGATGGTGATGCGCTATTTAGACCGTTATGATCCTGGTCTGCATCATCCGCTTTATGACTGGTGTTATGTGGTTAATTTTACTGACGCTCGCACCCCCAAGGTGCTGCAACTGCCTCAGGGTAAAGGCGCCCAATTTAAAAAAGATATTGAAGAGTTGATGAAACGACTCGTCAAAGCCCTGCCCTTGGCATTCGATAACGAGATTTACTATACCCGGGCAGACAAATTAAAAGCACAACTTGCCAGTAAACAAGAAGCGGCATTAAATAAGATCACTAAAGAGGCCGCGGCTAAACACATTAGCTTAAGCATTACCGCTCAGGGCAGCTATGAATTGCTCGCCATGAATGGTGATGAACCCCACTCTGAAGCCACATTTGCAGCATTAAGTCATAAACAGCAACAGACGCTTGAAAATAACATCAGTGAAATAGAATCAAAGCTGCGTGAAGTGGTGCGTAAATTTACTGCTTGGGAAGAGCGTTATAGCGATCAACAACAAAAGCATGACGAACAGGTGGCTCAAGATGTCTTAGTGCATTTAATGGATCCATTAAAGCTAAGCTATGCAGACTATCCCGTGATTAAGGCCCACTTGCATGATATGCATAAAGATATTATCGAAAATCTGGATATTTTCTTAGAGCAAAATGAAGAACAAGTTGCACTTGCTTATGCGTCGATGCAGAAAAAAATGCCCCGCCGATATCAAGTGAATGTACTGGTTAATCAAGCCGATAAAACCATGCCTATCGTGGTGGAAGAGAGCCCTAATTATCACAATATTTTTGGTTACATCGAGAATGCGACCTTTAAAGGCACTATTTTTTCTGATTTCTCTTTGATCCGCCCAGGCAGCCTACACCGTGCCAACGGTGGAGTGTTGATGATCGATGCCATCAAGGTATTAGAGCAGCCTTATGTGTGGGATGGATTAAAGCGGGCACTGCGATCACGCCAGTTAAGCTTAAGCTCACTCGAACGAGAGGTAACCTTATCGGGCACCATTTCGCTTGATCCCGAGCCAATGCCGCTCAATGTTAAGATTATTCTCTTTGGCGATTATCAAACCTACCAGCTATTACAACATTACGATCCTGAGTTTAAAGAGCTATTTAGAGTGACCGCCGACTTTGAGGACGAGATGCCACGCACCGCACAATCTGAGGCGCTTTACGCCCAATTTATCTCCAGTATTGTCCGTGGTAATAAGATGCTGCATTGCGATCGAGGGGCCATAAAACGGATCATCGAGTTTAGTGCGCGTCAGGCCGACTCAAAGCATAAATTATCCCTACACTCAGCCGACATTGCTAACCTATTACGTGAAGCTAATTACGTAGCAAAATCCAGCAACGCCAATATGATAAGAGTCAGTCATGTAGAGCAAGCCCTCTATAATCATGAGCTTAGAGTGTGCCGCTTAAAAGATAATGTGATGCAAAGTTTTGTCGATGGCACCACTCTTATCGACACGGCCAACAAGGTTGTCGGTCAGATAAATGCGTTATCGGTTATTGCCACCTCGGATCATCAATTTGGGGTACCTAATCGTATAACGGCCACCACTGCCTACGGTGAAGGTGCAGTATTTGATATTGAACGCAAGGTAGATCTTGGTGGCAGTATTCACTCAAAAGGGGTGATGATCTTAACCGCTTACTTGGCAACCTTGTTTGGTCAAACCGATAAAATCCCTCTGTCGACTCACCTCACCTTCGAGCAAAATTACGGTGGCGTCGATGGTGACAGCGCATCGATGGCCGAGTTATGTGCTATTTTATCGGCGTTTTCGGGCCTGCCATTAAGGCAAGATATTGCGATCACAGGCTCGATGAATCAATTTGGCCATGCTCAGCCTATCGGTGGCGTTAATGAAAAAATCGAAGGTTTTTTCGATGTTTGTACCATAAAAGGACGCAGCGATAGCCAAGGGGTGATTATTCCACAGGCCAACGTGCAAAATTTAATGCTGCGCGCCGACATAGTGACAGCGGCTAACGAAGGACGTTTCTCTATCTGGGCGATTAATCATGTTTCAGAAGCCATTGAATTACTCACAGGCATAGCTTGCGGCGAGCGGGACTTTGAGTTTGAAGACTATCCGCCGCAGACAGTGTTAGGTATAGCGGATAAACGCCTGCAAAAATTACGGCAGCATGCGAAGCAACAAGCCAAAAAAGCCGACTAAGCCATAGGCCTTAACACGCGCCACAAAAAAAGCCGGCAACTGCCGGCTTTTTTACAACTGACTATCAATACAAGTTATCAATATAAGGGAGTGGCTTATGCCAGCGCATCTTGTAATGGCGGCACCACCTGCTTTTTACGGCTCAACACACCATCAAGCCAAACGCGGCCATTTTCGGTCGCTTTGCCATAGGCGCGGGTGGTGAGTTCGCTGTCATCAGACACCACCAACATTTCAGACCCTTCTTTCATGATATCAGTGAGCAACAACAGCACACTGTGACGGTTACCTTCCGCTTTTAAGGCGGCGATATCGGCTTCAAGATCGGCTTTGATGTCGTCAAATACTGACAAATCGATCACTTCAAGCTGACCAATACCGATGAGTTTGCCATTCATGTTGAAGTCTTTAAAGTCGCGCATCACCAGATCGCGTACTGGCGTGCCTTCGACCGCAGACTTCACCTTAAACATCTCCATGCCTAAGGCTTTGTAATCCTCAACACCGGCAATTTCAGCTAGCGCTTCAACACATTTTATGTCGGCAGTGGTGCACGTCGGAGATTTAAAGATCACAGTGTCACTTAAAATGGCACATAGCATGATGCCAGCGATATCTTTAGGAATTTCAACACCATAGAAATCGTACATCATCTTGATAACTGTGTTGCTGCAACCCACTGGGCGGATCCAGCACTCAAGCGGAGTCGATGTGGTTAAGTCACCCAATTTATGGTGATCGACAATCCCCACAATCGTGGCTTGGTCAATATCGTCAGGCGCTTGGGTTAATTCAGAGTGGTCAACAATATACACTTCTTCGCCAGCATAACTTTCTTTAAATTCTGGCGCGTCAAAACCAAAACGCTCCAGAATAAAGGCCGTTTCCGGTGAAAGTTCGCCAAGACGGGCTGCAATGGCCGCTTCGCCTATCTGATTTTTGAGGTAAGCCAGCGCGATTGCGCCGCAAATAGAATCTGAATCAGGGATCTTATGTCCCACAACGTACATTGGCATAATTAACTCTCGATGAAAATTTTGCGGCATTTTATCAAAGTCGACATCAATTTACAGTAGCTTTACGCGATAAAATAACAGTGTTGGCCATTAACTGCACTCGCCGCCTAAATCATGCAGCCAAGCCCAATTGCTCTGGTGGCGTTATTTTATCGTATCGCTTATTTAACAACCATCAAGCTACGCAAAAAAGCCCACACATGCGGGCTTTGGTCATAATAAGTTATAGCTGAGTGGCTATTGCTGCTGAAGAAAACTCACCACACTGGCCTGCTCGCGCTGTTTTAATATAACGCAGTCATTAACCTGCTCATTAAGTTTAGCTAAACTGCGGCCATAACCGGCGACTTGTTCAACTTTTGGGGTGAAAAACACCTCAGCACGCTCAAGTGGTGCAAGCTCACAACCACTGGCGAGGTAACCGGGTAAGCGAGGCAGTGCAAACGGCGGTAATTTACTGGCTATGGCAGCGTAATGTGCATAGGCCCAATCACGAAAAGCTTGTTTGCGATCATCACGATACAACTGCCCCGCATAAAGATAACTCAGATCCGGCGCGGTTATCGCATCGGTCAGACTGTAAGCCAATATCTGTTGCTGCAACTTGCCCGCAGGCGCATAACCTAAGGCATACAATAGATGAGTGCGTTGTTGAGCATCTTTAGTGATTTCAAACTGACGCTGCATCTGCTCAAGCAAGGTGTCATCGCCATTAAACGCGGCTATCTGCAAATAAGTACCAATCAGGTAGGGATCGGCCGCATCGCTTTGCGTTAAATACGCCTGTGTCTGTTTGGTTGCTGTTGCAATGACATTGGGATCTTGTCCCTCAAACCCAAGCAGCGCAATCAGTGTTGGGCGCAATTTGCTTATCTGTGGATCTTCGCCATCGACGGTCGATAAACCATAACGCTTGACCGCTAACTGGGCTCTGGCGGTCACAAACTTGGCCCATAGCTGATGATTGCTAGCGTCGATAAAGGTCTGTTTTTGTGCCTGCAACAGCCCTAATGCACTGGCGACCACCTGTGGATGCTGATCATCGACAAATTCGCCGACAATATTGAGCAGTGCGCCGCCATCAATAAAGCCTGCATCAAGCAGTGCATCGGCGCCCGACAGCAACGCGAGTCGCTCTCGTGGATTGAGTGCCGTTTTGGCTGTGGCTAATAATGCACTCAGTTGTTGCTCAGGCAGTAACCAACGGTAATAGCCCATGCCGTCGGCATCGGGGAAGACCCAAGTGGGGGCAAAGGGCAATGTAAAAGTTTGACTTGGCTTATCAAGCAGTAAAGTTTGTTGCTGACTCTGTTTAGCATCGCCAAACTTAAGCGACACAGGCACTGTCCAGGTTTGCGCCGGAGCTTGCGTCCCTGCACTCACAAAGCGCTGCTGAGATAAGGTTAGTTGATCACCATTAAGACTGACTTTCACTAGTGGGTAAGATGATTGCTCGATAAAAGTGCGTAGCACTTGGGGGACATCTTTACCTGAGGCTTTCGCCAGCGCGTTCCACAGATCGTCGGCGGTGGTATTTTTATAAGCATGATCTTGAATATATTGACGAATACCCGCCTTAAAAGCGCTTTCCCCAATCCAGTTTTCAACCATGGCGAGCACGGCTTCCCCTTTGCTATAGGCTAAGCCTAAGCCATCCATAATATCGGCCTCATTATTAATCGGCTTGCGAATGGGCTTGGTCGATAAACGCGCATCTAGGCTCATGACGCGGTTTTTGGGCAAACGCAAGTTGGACTCAAACTCTGGATGAGTCTGATGGGTAATTTTAGCGGCCATCCAACTAGCAAACGCTTCGTTTAACCATAAATCATTCCACCACGCCATGGTCACTAAATTGCCATACCACTGATGGGCTAGCTCATGGCCTACGATAGAGACCGTACGTTGACGGGCACTTTGGGTGGCGCTGGCATTATCGAGCAACAAAATATCTTCACGGTAAGTGACTAACCCGGCATTTTCCATGGCGCCAAACGGAAACTCTGGTACGGCGACAGAATCGAGTTTTGCAAAAGGATAATCAACACCAAAGTAGTCCTCCAATGCTCCTAATACGATAGGCATCTGCTCGGCGGCATATTTGGCTGACGCAATTTTACCTTTAGTGGTGATCACCCGGCCAGGGACACTCATGCCCTTCACTTCTATCTCTTCAAATTGTCCCACCGCAAACGCCACTAAATAAGAGGAGATGATCTGCGTTGGCGCAAAGGTATGTATGGTCATGCCATCTTGCTGCTGAGTGTTGACTTCGGGTGTGTTGCTATACACCTTTTCGCTACTAGGAGCGCTAATGGTGAGCTGAAATGGGATTTTATACTCAGGCTCATCGAATAGCGGAAATGCACGGCGTGCATCACTCATCTCAAATTGGGTAAACAGATAAGGTAAGTCGCCATCGATAGTCTTATATAAGCCGACCGATTGCCGATTATAGGGGGCGGTAAAATCGAGCGACAAGGTGTATTCACCAGGGGTAATAGTATGCGGGCAGCTGAGTTTCACTATGCCGGTGTCGAGCATGGTGGCCGACATTTCACAGGGCTTATTGCCACTCAAGGTCACATTACTGGCAGTGTAGGCCAGCCCATTGATGTCGAGCACCTTGGTGGCGTTGAGCACGTTAAGGGAGATTTGGGTAGAACCTGAAAAATCATCGCGGGCTGGATCCAGTGACAACTGCACCGCTTGAGAGATAGGTTTAGCGACTTTACTTAATACAAATTCATTGGCACTTAAGCTAGTGCAACTGAGCAACGCTACAGTCACGAGTCCGCCGTTAACGATACGGTACATGAAATCCCCTTTTTAGAAATAGAGTGATGATTAGGTGGTATCGTCGTTCACTGCACAGGCTGATATTTATGTTATACGGTTAAATATCAGTAGGTTATGCAATTACGGCTGACCATTTACATTGATGATTGTTAATTAATCTCTGCTGCTGGCTATGCTGCTTTAAACCGCGAGGCAATATAGGCTGTGGCAAATTTGTAGCGAATGTTAACAAATGTGCACTTAGCATAGCTAGCAGACGACACATCTACTTACTAAAAGAGCAATGATACATGCTGTGGATGCACGCCGCTGAACCCCGCTTTACTCAATGTGCGGGCATGCGACAATCATATCGGCTAATGTCGTTAGGCTGACAATGCCAGCCTAACGAACTTGTTTTTGGTAATACACAACGGGCACCTCGCCAGTTGGTGTTGAGTAAGGCGCGACTTTTTGATAGGTCATGCCGAGTTTTTGCATGATGTTAATCGAGGCCATATTGTCTTTATCGGCCACGGCAGAGATATGGCTAACCCTAGGTTGCAAGATTATGGCATCACTCACTGCGCGCGCCGCTTCAGTGGCGTAACCCTTGCCCCAAGTGCACTTTTTAAAGCGCCAACCGAGTTCAATATCATGATACTTGGGCTTATCGCTAAAAAAATCCATAGGACGCACTAAAATCCAGCCAATAAAGGTCGATGGTAAGGTCGCATTGTCACTTAATGTCGTGACCTTCCATATGCCCCAACCTTGCTCTGGATTGGTATAAGCATTGAGCCGTGGCAGTATGACATTAGTTATCTCGTCCATGGTGCTAGGCTTACCGCCGTTAATGTAGCGCATCACCTCTGGGTCTTGATCCAGCTCAAACAGCAACGGGGCATCATCTTGGGTCAGCATCTCAAAACGTAATCTGGGGCTATTGGCGATGTTCATATGTGGCTCCTTATCCATATTTTATTGAGTCGACTGCCATTTCATGGCTATACATAATAGCCTTAAATTTAGCCAGCTTCCAAAGGTAAGTTAATGAAAAATAGTTAAAACTGTTTTATGCTGCGCCAGTTAAGCCATACGTTAAGTGGCAGCTAAGTGCCAATCAATGAAAAGTAGGAGTCAATAAATGGAGCGATATTTTAGCGTCACGTTTAGGATTGCCAATAGCATTCGCACTAAACACTACAAAACGGAGCAAAGCGCGATGCGTGGCATTGGCAAGTGGTTGGTTAAACATCAAGATGAATGCGATATCAACGCCTCATTTTTCAGTGACACCCAAGGTCACTTAAGTTTTGACGCTCCTTTTGAAGCATCACCATTAAGCGACAGCGTCGATTTTTATAAAAGCAAAGCCTGGCTAAAGCTGCGTTTAGAGGCCTTAGAACGCTATGGCCGCCGCTGCGTATCTTGTGGAGCATCGGTGCAAACGGGCGTGGTACTGCATGTTGACCACATCAAACCCAGATCGCGTTATCCGGAACTGGCGCTAGATATCAACAATTTACAGATTTTGTGCGAAGCATGTAACCTAGGCAAGATGGCATCGATGGAGCAAGATTGGCGATAAGTGATATTGATGTTCAATCTCAGGGGGCGCACATCCATGTGCAGCTCTGCAGGGAGATAACAGAAAGAATGGTGTATCCGTTAGAAGTCGTAACGCAGACCTAAACTCACAATGGTGTCGTCAAAGTCTGAGTATTGTTTAACATCAAACTGGCCGATTTCGGTGTGAATACGGGTCGATTTAGCTAAGCGGTACTCAGCGCCAACAGCCCACTGGCTGACTTCAGGCACAGCTACTGCCGCGTTACCAAGTGCATCATAAACGCGATGCGCAATCTTACCCGTACCCGAATCATCATTGCCGTATTGCGCTTTTAGCAATAGTTGGTCAATTTGATATGTGGCGCTGACGATAAAGCCGAAGCCATCACGATCTTCATAATGCGGTTTGTTCGGATTCATCAACTCAGTTTGTTGCATTATGGTGCCAAGCTTTAATTTATCGAGCTTGATATGGCCAACAATGCGCGTCGCTTTAATATCTTCGATACCGTCAGAGTAACCCGCGTTAAGGTAGACGTTACCGCTTTTAAAGAACTTATCACCATAAGTCACAGCCACTTGATAGTTAGGGTTGTCTTTGCGAACATCAGATTCGGCAAAGTAGTTGTCTTCCATCAAATAGCTAGCGCCTAGTTGTAATTTGTTCCATTTAGGGCTCTTATACTCGAATGAATCGCCATGGCGTTTGTCACCCGGCATAAGACGATCGTGCTTTAGGCTGTAGTTATCAAATGCATCGGCAAAGCCTTTGCCCATCTTAAATACAGAGTCGATACGACCTACCGCAAGTGCCCCTAAACTGTCGTGCTTAATACCGATAAACGTTGGACGTGCAGAGAACGGATTGTTTGACTTGCTTTGTGATGCACCGTTAACGCCCACTTCAACCTTGTAAAAAATTGACCAGTCTGGATTAAGCGCCGTTTCGCCTTTAACCCCAAGACGGCTGAAGTTGTTTTCTAAAATAGTGCCACTTTTACCGTCGTGAGTTGCGCTACCCGAATCTGAGTTTGTCACTGAATAGTCTAAACGACCATAAAAATTAACCGTATCATCAGCAAACAGCTGTGGTGACATAAGTAGACTGGTGGCTAATAAAGAAAGCGTAAATGTTTTCATAATCATCATCTCTTATCTTTGTATAAAGGGGTTATTTAGTCGCAGGACGTTTATGTTCCACAATCACACCATCGGCGCGCATCTGCTTATACAGAATATCGGCATGTTTTAGGTACAGATCCCATGAGCTTGAACGCTTAGTGAAACCGGTTGCCGCGTAGCTGCCGCTGTCACCTGTTGCAGGTAAGTCATTGATGTCAAATAGGGATCCACCAGCCTTAAGGTGTTCGTTAAGCGCATCAAACATCACGTTAAAGCCGATGCGTGCAGGCTCAACATAATTGATCGAGTCATACTTTGATTGGCGGTAATACTTCTTCATTGAGGCATCTGCTATCTGCGTTTTTTCATCAGCGAAGATCTCATCAAACTGCGCCTTAGCGATCTGTTTGGTGTCGGTATCAACCACGACACGCAACATGCCAGTGATCCCGGTCCATTTACCTTTGCTGTCTAGCACTTTTTCGGCGTGTTGATAGAACTTGTAATGGGTACCTTCAGTTTGGATTTGATCATAAATTTTGGCTGTTAATGGGATCATCGATTGCTGAATACTGTTTGATGCACCCGCAACAATATCGATACCTAGGTAGCGTAAACGGTTTGGCTCTTTTAGCTTGTTAGCCAATTTAGGATCGTGATTTGGGTTAGGTTCGAAGATGAGTTGGTCTTTCTCCATCATCAACTTTTCCATGGTCAGTGCTGATTGCACCCACGCCGTGCCTTTTTTCTTACCCATAGTGAAGTTGTATTCAGACATACGCTTAGGTACATCTTGGTATAAACGGGTGTAGTAGTTAGGGCGGCCGCTCTCGTTAAACTCGGCTAAAATAACGTCATCTTTGTTGGCGCTGTTAGTGACGACGGTCATGCTGCCTTTATGGCCCTGACGGAAACGTGCTTCCTCATAGTAATAGTCACCAGAGATCAAGCCCAATTGTGGTTGAATCGACCATTTCAATTTAAAGTCATCGTCACCTGAGGCTTCTTTTGAACCAACAGCCACATATTCAGGTTGAATACCGTTAGCACGTGGTAGTTTATTAACCGCTTTTAAAATACCGTTTGATGAATAAGTGGCACCTGAAACCGCATCGATACCTTCATGACCGTTGTTTTTAAGGACTTTTGCCAATAAACGTTCGGCATTAAGAAATAATGATTCTGTTTCATTATGAGACTGGGTTTTTATATCGACAATATTGCCCTGCTCGACTTTGACTTCGAGTACGATTTGGCTTTTTTTACCTTTGGCTTGTACTTGATGCACGCCATCAACATATTTACCTGGCGCAACTTGAGTGGCACAACCGACAGTCGTTAAGCTAGCAAGCGTAATAGCGGTGAAAATAAGGCTTTGTTTAAAACGTTTATGAGTGGTCATCTTTTGATTGCCCTTTTTATTTAATCATTGGCAATCAGCATAAACCGACCAGATATTTCGACAATTGCGGAAAACCGCAGGTTTGCAACTTAACGTTAATAACTTTGAACAAGGTAACATTTCTCGCGAATATAATAGGTAGCACCATTAATTTAGTGCTACTTCTTATAGCAGGCAATTAATCAATAAAGATGCATTATGAAATATTCACTCCCCACATTATTCGCTTCGGCGGTTATTTTATGTAGCAGTGCTGCTGCGTTAGCAAATGATGTTAACGCGGCAAAACTGTTACCTAGCGATAAATATTCGCCCGAGACACTAACGCAATTTTATCAATGTGAAGCCAACGGTTTAATCAGTTTTGATGACAAGGTCGCGACACTCAACACGGTTAAGTATTTTGGCACCTCGGTCACTATCAATCTGTACAATATGGATAATGTGCAAGCAAAAACAGCGCTGTGTAACGCATTAGCCGTGATCCAGGAGTACCACTATCTGGCATCCAATTACAGCACCTATCCCCATGTAACCAATATCAAAACCATTAATGAGTCTCCCAGTAAAACCCATAGTATCGATCCGCAGCTGACCGCGCTTATCGCATCAGGTATCGATTGGTATAAGCAAAGCAATGGCTATTTTAATATTGCCCTGTCGCCGGTGATCGACCTGTGGCGCAATCATCGTTTTGCCTGCATTAAGGCTAATAATGATCCCAGCCAGTGCAGTATTCCGACATCTGTAGAATTAACTGCTGCAGCCAAATTGACTCACATAGAAGCGATACAACTCGATAGGCAAGCCAATACCATTCGCTTACAAGATGGCATGAGTATCGATTTAGGCGGTATCGCCAAAGGCTGGATGGCCGAAAAGGTGTATGACCAATTAAAAACCGACGGTGCACAGCAGTTTATGATCAATGCAGGCGGTAACATTCGTCACTTTGGTCTGCATCCTGAGGGGCGTCAGTTTGTCACTGCGATTGAAGATCCGCTATGTAAAAAAAGTGACTATCAATTGCCTAAATGCGCCACCTTTGAGGGACAGTTCCATGAAGTAGTGACAGGTCAAGACTTGACTATCGTCAGTAGCGGTAATTACTTACGTTACTTTGAGGTGAAGGGACAGCAATATCATCACTTAATAGACCCAACGACTCTTTACCCTAAGCCAAATGGCATAGCGACGACTGTGGTCTTAAATAATCAACAGATTTATGCTGATGTGATCTCAACTATGTTATTTTTAATGCCGCGAGATAAAGCGCTAGATTTTGTGAATCAGCATGATTATGTTGAGGCCATTTGGTATTTAAACGAACAAGGCGATAAAGTTGAATCTAACCGTTTTAACCAATTTAGGTTGAGCCCTAAAAATGATAACTAGATCTCAAATCACTCTAAATTTGCAATGCAACTTGAGTTAGTAATGGGATCGAAATCATAAAGCCAATTTAATAGATTAAGTTGGCTTTATTTTTTAAATCAAAAAACGCATTGACCATATTTAACAATAAGTGAAGTTTTCATTTATTATCCGCCACTGAGTTTAAATGAAACAACCTTGTAGTTAATTGAATAAATCATCCAGATAAATTAATAAAAGCAACCAATCAAAAGCCAACTAAAGCAATAAGTCTATAAACTAATTACTTTATTGCCCATAATAAGTGTGACATGTAAATTAGACCGAGCTAAATATGACGCAATCATATGGCTTAATATGCCAATTCTATTTTACGGAGCCATGCATGGGTGCGTATTAACTTAGTGCTTATCAAGGTGAATGCTAGCAATAATTTTGCTGTGTTTATCAGCCAGTGTTGTCATCTTCGTTTTAAACTTGTCCATTAGCCGCTTTGATCACTTTGAGTGATGATTTTACCCAAGTTTAACGTCAAAGTAAGACCATTTGCAGCAAAGCGCCCTTTATAGTTAGGGCTCCTTACCGTTGAGGACTCCTTATAGCTGAGGACTCCTTATAGCTGAGGACTCCTTATAGCTGAGGACTCCTTACAGCTGAGGGCTCCTTCCCCTTTAACGTTAAGCACGCTTTACTGATGAGTTCGCGATACGGGTAAGTCCCAGTAGCCCTTGTGAGCCAGATCACCTCTTGTAATTAAGCAATTAAGAAAATAGCTCAAAGTAAGTCATAATGCTGACTATGATATTTGTAATTGGCCTTTGAAATGAGTTGGCGCACGCAAAACCCACTTTTCCCACAATCAACCCACATTATCTTCAGAGCTATGTTTAGGACAATGCTCAAGAGCATCATCCTACTACTGGTGATGACCATGGGGAAGGTCTATGGCGCAAACGACATCACATTAACAGTCACTCAAGCTGCACAAGGTGGTGTGGTCAATGACCGTAAAGTCACCCGAACTCGCCCCTTAACTGTGGGCGCGCTGGCTTTTTCTGCACCAGAGGTGGTCTACCAACGCTGGGCGCCAACCTTGGCGCGGGTGAGCAAAGAAACTGGGCTGCCATTGACATTAGTGCCACTCACGCCCGATCAGTTGGTCGCAAGAGTCGCCAATAACGAGCTCGATTTCATTATTGGTAACGCACTCATTACCGTAGCATTTAAAAAAGATTATGGCGTAAGCCACCTGTTGACCTTAGTCCCTCACACTCGAGCAACGCCTGAACACGCCATAGGCTCAGCCTTAATCGCTAAAAAAGATTTTAATATCAATAGTCTTAACGATCTTAAACAGCTTAGGGTTATCTCAACAGATCCCAACGCCTTTGGCGGTTTTCAAATTATTGCCGCAGAGATGGTCGAACAAGGTATTGCCCCACTTAGTGACCTTAAGCAGCTAGATTTTGTTGGTTTTCCTCAAGATAAACTGCTCAACTATATTATTGAAGATCGTGCCGATGTGGCCATTTTACCCAGTTGCGTGTTAGAAAGCGCCATTAACAGGGCAACAATTTCGGCCAATAAACTGCACGTGTTATTACCCCAGCTGCACAGCAACTTTCAATGTCAGGTATCAAGCAAACTTTACCCCTCGTACGCGTTTTCTAAACTGGGGCACACAGATCATCGTATTGCGACCCAGGTGGTACGCGCCCTATTGGCTATCGAGGCTGGCGATAATGAAGCGATTAGCGGGCGTTACCAATATTGGTCAGCGCCAGTGCAAGACAATCACGTCTTTGCCTTACTCGAACATCTAGATCGCTGGCCCTTTGTCACCAACTGGCAGCGACTGGTCGCGGATTTAACGCCTTGGGCCATGCTCACCGGCTTAGTGTTACTTTTGGGATACTTACACCACCTGCGAGTGAAACGATTAGTGGTGAAGCGCACTCAAGCCTTAAGCGATGAAATGGCGCAGCACAAAAACACCCAAAAGGCGCTATTTGAACAACAAAAACAATTTTATAAGGCGCAGCGAGTGCTATTAACCGGTGAAATGGCTTCAGGTATCGCCCATGAACTCAATCAACCGCTCGCTGGGATCCGTTATCTCACCCAAGGATGTATTTATCGTCTTGGAGACGGTCATGATGAGTTAAAATCGGCCCTTACTAAAACAATACAACAAGTGGACCGAGCGCAAAGTACCATCAAACGCTTTCGCCAGTTTTGCCACCAGCCCAGTGTGCTACAAGATTGTGACTTGCAAGAGCTTATCCAAGATACCCTTAATTTAATGCAACCAGACTTTAATCGAATGAAGCTGCAACCTCAATTAAGCCTTATGTCACTGAGCGTGTGTATTGACGTGAGCTTGATGCAGCAAGTACTGGTTAACCTGCTGCGCAATGCACTTGATGCCATGGAAACCATAGACCGACCTCAGTTAGCGGTGTTAATTTGTCAAACTGAGCAAGCCGCACATATTGCCATTACCGATAATGGCACAGGGTTAAGCGAAGCCTCGCTGCAGCGACTATTCTTCCCTTTTGAAACGTCAAAAGTGCATGGACTCGGATTAGGCATGGTGGTGTGTAAACGCATTATTGAAGAGCACGGAGGAAAAATCCGCGCCATGAACAATCGCGAACTCAATAGCAGCGACGCTCCCTGGGCAACCCCACACCCACGTGGTGTAACCATACTCGTAACACTTCCACTTAAGGCAAACACTGATGTGTAAATTATATTTGGTCGACGATGACCAAGATGTATTGGACTCTTTGAGCTGGATGCTCGATGGACTGGGCCTTCAAACTCACAGTTTTCGCTCGGGCGAGGCGTTTCTTGCCCAAGTCGATTTACAACAGCCAGGCATTGCCATATTAGATATTCAGATGCCCAGTATCGACGGTATGGAGTTATTAGATAGGATAACATCTACTCACAGCCCGATTGCGGTTATCATGCTAACAGGCCATGGCACTATCAATATGGCAGTGCAATCGATTCAAAAAGGGGCGCTCGATTTTCTCGAAAAACCGGTTGATGGCGATAAACTCCACAACTTAATCAAGCTGGCGGAGCACAATACCGCCAGTTGCTATACGCAGCGTGCCCAACAAGCGAGCGTGAGCGAGCGCATCGACAGCTTAACGCCACGCGAGCGGCAAGTGATGTATAAAGTCTTAGAAGGTAAACTCAATAAGGTGATCGCCAATGAACTTGATATCGCCCAGCGCACCATTGAATTACATCGACAAAAAGTGATGCAAAAGATGCAAGTTAGCAATATTGCAGAGTTGGCGTATCTGATGGCGAAAAGTGATGCCGACATCAAGATACCTCGTCCATCACCTAAATAGGAAAGCGGCATGAATGTAAAACGGGTTTTAGCCAGTCATAGCATCGCGCTTATTATCATGTCTACATCGACCTGCGCCCAGACATCACCCGCTCGACTCTCGGCTTATGACGCAAGCAATACAGTAAAAGCCTCTGCATACCTAGATGTGGCGGAGAACTTTAACCACCAATTTCACCGAGAACTAAAAAATAATAAGGTACCTGGCGGCGCAATGGTTATTGTACAAGGTGATAAAATTATCACCCTCACAACCTTTGGTAAGCGCAGCAAAGACAGCAGTGAAAAAGTTAATGCCGATACCGTGTTTCGCCTCGCTTCGATATCAAAAACCTTCGCCGGCACCCTTGCCAGTTTATTGGTACATGAACATGGCCTTAGCTGGCAACAACCAATAGTCACTTATGTGCCCAAGTTTCGCTTATCTGATCCCAAGCAAAGCCAGCAAATCACTCTAGGTCATATCGTGGGCCAAAGCAGCGGCCTTATGCCTAACAGTTACGACAACTTGATCAATGCCAATGTGCAATTGGATAAGGTTATCAACCAATTTGCTAAACTTACGCCCATCTGCAATCCCGGCGTATGTTATAGCTATCAAAATATCGCCTTCTCATTTATTCAGCAGGCTATCGAGCAAGAAAGTGGCCAACCCTATGATGAGCTCATCAATCAGCGACTATTTACTCCTTTAGCAATGGACACCGCCTCCATTGGATTTACGGCATTTAATGATGCCGTAAATCGCGCTGAGCCGCATATCAAAACCCGTAGCGGTTTTAAGCGCGTCAAGGTTAAACCTAATTATTATCAACTAGCGCCCGCTGCTGGGGTAAATGCCAGCATCAAGGACATCAGCAAATGGCTTATCGCTAACATGGGCTATCGGCCCGATGTGTTGCCCATGCGAGTAATTGAAGATATTACGACACCAGGTGTGCGCTCCACCAAAGAGCTTAGACGGCGAGATTGGCGAGCCTATCTTGACGATGCCCACTATGGTAAAGGGTGGCGCATCTATCAATTTGAAGGGCAAAGGCTGATATATCACGCGGGCTGGGTCGCGGGTTATGTGGCAGAAATTGCCTATTCTCCTGAACTTAAACTGGGGATGGCGATTTTACTCAATGGTGAATCGAGAGTAGTAAGCGAGCTTAGCGCACACTTCTGGCATCAAGTATTTAGCCTTCACAACCATAAGGGCGCACCATAACCGACTTTTGCCGACAGTAACTCTGTTTGCACTGAGAACGCATAAAAAACAGGTTTATGCAATTTTAAAAATATAACCCCGAGATATTTTTAACCCATATTCACATTCAAGCATAATCATTCAGCATGTATCATCAACAGCCCATTGATATTCTTGTTAGCTGCCATCGTTTCAGGGGGTTCGCTCGAGGCTCAGCTCAAATGCATCTTGCAAATCTTGTAGCGGCGAGAGATCTAGGGTGCTTTTACGGCTACGGCTGAACAGTGATGACTCAATAAACAATGAGAACCAAGCATTAAGGCTATTAGCATTGGCGACTTCGCCTGCGCTCGCTAGCGCTAAAGCGGCCACTTCGGCGGTGCCTAGCTGGAAATCGCGACTGCCCTTACGTAAACCATAACGCGCTGCCGTCTCTGGGGTAAAAGATAACAATGGCAGTTGGTGCAAATAAGGGCTTTTACTGAACATTTTAATCGCCTCTCGCCAACTGCCATCGAGTAACACAAATAATGGCCGTTTTGTTGAGGTAAGCGGTTCAGCTTGAGCGGCTTGAGTCACCGACTCGACAACCGCTTGACCCGGTTTAGCGTATTCACTGGGAAACACCACATAAGGTTGATAGAGCGGTGAGTTAAGCAAGTGCAATAATTTTCGATTAGCGTAATTACGCGACCAAATATAGGCATGGGTATCGGGAATGAGATCGGCAATTAAGCGACCCGAATTACTGGGCTTTAGCACTTCATCGTCATACATGATCAATAAAAAGCTGACATTGGAGTCTAGCTGTCGACGAAATTCACAGGTACAAAACTGCTGCGCCAATAAGCAGGCTTCACAGCGTAGTAAATTTTTACCACGTGCATTGTAGGGTCTGGTCGAGATCGCTTTACGATATTGGTAGCGCTGGTGGATAGCGTGAGGTGTAAAACCCATAATCTATTTTTTGCCTTTAAAAAATTTCAATGCAATGGTGACGTCACATCTGTCGTTGTATTTATGATACGCCAATCGTTTCTCTATTATAGAGGACAATAAAAAAGCGAGCATCTGCTCGCCTTTTTGATGTGTTTATCACCACTAGAGTATGCGACGCAGTAAAAAATCAGCCTTAATGCGACGGATACGGTTCATAATTTTACGCACCGGCGCGGGGTAATCTTTTAAGGTTTCAATCTGACTGTAGTGATACAAACGTTGAGTATGCTCAAGAATATGCGCCTGTTCCTCTGCAAAATGTGATTGCCAGCGGCCTTCTTTATCATGGATAAGCAAGCCATTTTCTAAGTCCAGCGCCCAAGCACGCGGATTAAGGTTAGAACCTGTGATCAGATGATACTGTTCATCCGAGCTTATTCCCTTAAGGTGATAGCTATTACGCCCATGTTTCCATAAATGAATGTTCAGTTGACCTGAGTCGATAGCCCACTGCTGGCGCTTAGCAAATTTACGCAGTGCCTGTTCATACAGGTAAGGTAGTGCGCCAATGGTGGAAAACTGCTCTTCTGGCGGAATAAAAAAGTCATTAGCGGTTTTATCACCCACTACAATATCGATGCGTTTTCCTTGCTTAAGGTGCTTAGATAAGGCGCGAGACAAAATATATGGTGGATTAAAATAGGGAGTACAAATAAACAGTGAGCGTTTAGATTCAGCAACCAGATCGATAATCAGTCGATTAAGTTTATTACGCTTACGCCCAAGTCCCACTAACGGCGTCACTCGATTACCGCGTTTGGTGGCGGCAAACTCATATTTTGCCGCGCTTAAACGTGATTTAAGTGTGCGTACATCGGCCTTATCGGGTAACTGTTCGCTCTCTTGTGGCTGAGTCAGTGATGTCACCGCTTTATCGCTAACAATGTAATCTTGCACCATTTGGCGCATTGAGCGAGCGAGCTCTGGCGAATCAATCACGTGATAACGATCGAAACGGTATTTGTCGCCTTGATGTAGATAGATATTATTTAAACTGGCGCCACTATAGATAACGGTATCATCGATAATGAAGCCCTTGAGGTGTAATACCCCCATAAATTCACGAGACTTAACCGGCACCCCTAAAATCGTGATCGGATGTTGTGCCTGCTCCATCACCTTGCGGTACATTAAATAATTGCCACTATCGCCTTTGTGACCAATGAGTCCGCGGCGCGCACGATGAAAATCCACCAAGACGGTGACATCTAATTGGGGGTTGTTGGCTTTGGCATCCATAAGCGCCGTGAGAATTTCACGACCCGCTTCATCATCTTCGAGATACAATGCGGCGATCGTAATGGCAATTTTAGCCTGAGAAATCTGTGTTAATAGTTCGGCTTTAAGCGCCGAGGGGGTTAACAACCAACGAATTGAATCGGGTTGTAACGCAATACCACCTAGCTGATCCAGCAAGGTATCCTCCTTCGAAAAATAGTGACCATCACGGCAATAACAACGGGGTATTCCCAAATACATGCCTTAAGGCATGACAACTAACCAAGGTAAACCTACGTGATAATGTGTCTTTATGCCCCGTGATGTATGTCAGGATCTTGGTCTCACATGAGCACTTTAATGACATAATCGCTTGCGCACCTTTGGGTGACTCGATTAATTAGCGCCATTTATTCGCATGTTTAAACCACATCTTCGGCCCAATACTATCGGGTATTTTGGCCTAAATGCATAAGCGATGTCTCATCAGCAAACCATTCTAGTGGTATTGCGTAAAGCCTCATCGACGCAATATGGCCCATGTTGAGCCTATCCTTCTCTCAAGGGGATAGAAATTACCGACTTACGCTACGTGGGGCAAGGTTTTTCTACAGGATTGGGAGTTGACGAGTGAAATAGTGGCGTTAATTTAACCAAACATACCAGCGGCGTCCAATTATTAACCATTAATCTCAAATTTATGCAACCGTCACGGCTTTTTCAGCATGTAAACGTTATCATAAAATGTTTGCGTTGAAATGAGATCATTATGAACACTAAATTACTCATCACCCTAGCCTTGACGTTACTGGCGGCCTGGGGGATTTTTCATTTTAAAACCCAGTTAGGTTTACTGATATTACCGCTATTTATTGCACTGGTGCTCTTTGTCACCTTACGCCTATATCGCTTAATGGAAAAAGATGCGCCAGAAGATAAAGATGAATGAAGCGCGCAAGTTAAACGCTAGGCTTACAATAACATGCTCACCAAAGAGAGAAGGTTGCTTGCTTCCGTGGAGCTGTCCATAATGGGCCTTTAGCCTCAACGTTATCATTGCCATGCCTTTTAAACTGTTTACCACCCCATATTTCCCCTCTCGCCGCCCGTTATGGTTCATCCTAACTCTAGTAGGTGCGCTTACCAGCGCCTCACAAACGGGCTACAGCACTGAGTACGCTAGCGCAGCGACAACAGCCACACGGGTATCATCCCCCCAATTACTGACACCATTACAAGTACAGGCTAAATCACAATCTAAATCGCAAGCAAACGCCGTGACATTGCAGCAATTGCAGCCAGCAACATTTGAAAGCATGACTCGTCAGTTAGCCCCACGTCACTCCCAATTAGCCATCGGCGTGGTCGACTTACATTCAGGCCAAGCGTTATATCAGCACAATATTGATACCTTAATGCAGCCGGCCAGCACCCAAAAGTTGCTGACCGCCGTTGCGGCGACGGCTGAACTGGGCAATGCCTTTCGCTTTACCACCGCTCTTTATGGCCAATCAGTGAACCAACAAGGAGAGCTTAATGGCGATCTCTATATACGCTTTAGTGGCGATCCCCGCCTCACCCGCCATGATCTCCGCCATTTAATACAACAGCTCTTCGAGCATGGCGTGCATACCATTAAGGGCAACGTCTATTTGGTGGGTCAGGCCGAAGAGCGACTTCGCGCTCCTGGTTGGGTGTGGGACGATTTAGGCATCTGTTACGCCGCGCCTGTGTCGCAATTTGTCATTGATAGAAATTGCATTTTCGGTGAACTCACGCCGCAACTTGGCAGCAATCAGAGTCAGTTGAACTTTCCAAAGGATCTTCCGGTCACCTTAACGACCAGTGCCGAGTTTGATAAAAATAATCAACGGGCATTGTGCGATTTGGCATTACAACGCTTACCCAACAATCACTTTCACTTAAGCGGTTGCTTTGCGGGTAATCAAGCATTGAAGCTGGCCATCGCCATTAATGAACCTGCCCTTTACGCCCAGCAAGTAGTGACTCAACTTTTTGCTGAAAGTAATGTGCGCCTGAGCGGTAACGTGCTGCTTAGCAACCAAATCAACAAACAGGCCAAGTTGCTAGCGCAGCATCACTCTGCGGCCTTGCCCGAATTGCTGAGTACCATGTTACTGACCTCTGATAACTTAATCGCCGATAGCCTATTCAAAGCGCTAGGCGCGAATGTGTATCAACAACCAGGCACATTTCTCTCTGGCGCTAAAGCAATGAAACAGGTATTAACCGATGAAGGTATTGACCTTGACCACGGGCAAATTATCGATGGCTCAGGGCTATCACGCTATAACTTGTTAAGCGCAAGGCAACTGACGCAGGTATTAATGCTTATTTATCAAGATGAGCGCTTTCGGCCCTTAATGATGCACTTACCGCTGGCTGGGCGTAGCGGCTCTTTACGATACAAATCGGGTTACCACCAAGCGCCCTTGCAAAATAAGGTGCGGGCCAAAACAGGTTCAATGCAAGGGGTCGACAACTTAGCGGGCTATTTAGGCTTAAATGCAGAAGATAATCTGCTATTTGTGATCCTTGAAAATGGCATCGGCCCGCAGCAAAAGCAGCCGCAACCTATCCCGTTCAGTGCACAATGGTTAACGGCGATATTGAAAGAATCCTCTCAGTAAGCGTTAGTAACAAAAACGCGCCTAAGTTGGCCTTAGACGCGTTATTTATGTCGCTTATTTAGGGCTATTCACCAGCATTTAGAATAACGCTTCATCCATTGCCATGACAGTCACATCGCCACTACTGACTTGAGCTAAATGGTAATCGACCTTAGGCAACAGTTTAGCCATGTAAAAATCAGCTAATTGCTGTTTGGTTTGGCTAAATTGTTTATTTTGATGGTCTGCGGCTTTATCGGCCATCAATAACCAATAATAGCCATACATTAGATGACCGAAGGCATCGAGAAAATCGACCGCCGAGGCATTGATCAATGCTGGTTGAGTCAATTTGTTATCGTTGATCTGGTGCGCCACCGTTAATAGGGCTTCAAATCGTGAAGCCACCGCATTTTTATGCTCATCACCAATGTGCTTCATCGCGGTCAAGGTTGCTTGATGTTCGGTGACAAATTCAGTCAATGCAGTGACATTATCGCCTGTGGTTTTACGGCCTAAGAAATCGATAGCTTGGATACCATTAGTACCCTCATAGATTTGGGCGATACGAGTGTCACGCACTAGCTGCTCGATGCCGGTTTCACGAATATAACCGTGACCACCAAACACTTGCTGAGCCATCACCGCGGCATCTAAACCTCTATCAGACAAAAACGCCTTAGCAACAGGAGTCATCAAGCCAACATAACGAGCAGCTTTGGCTTTAACTTCACCTTCACCATATTTGGCTAAATCCAATTGTTGACCGGTATAGACTGACATTGCACGGCCCGCTTCAGTATAACAACGGATATTCAGCAGCATGCGCCTAACATCACCGTGGACCAAAATAGGATCGCTTATCGCCCCAGTTGGTGAGCCGCCAGCGGCAACGCCTTGAGTGCGCTCTTTAGCATACTCTGCAGCCATCTGATAAGCCGCTTGAGATGTACCCAGCCCTTGAATACCTATGGCTAATCGCTCGTAATTCATCATGGTAAACATGCAGACTAACCCGCGATTAGGCTTACCGATGAGATACCCTTGAGCATTATCAAAGTTCATCACACAGGTCGCAGAGCCCTTGAGCCCCATTTTGTGTTCAATCGATCCGACGCTAACACCGTTGGTCTCACCCAGCTCACCGTCATCATTCACCTTAATCTTAGGCACTAAAAATAGCGAAATACCGTTTGAGTCAGGCAACTTGGCCAAAACCAGATGGATAACGTTTTCGGTGAGATCGTGATCGCCACCAGTAATGAATATTTTACTGCCGCTAATAAGATAGCTGCCATCATCTTGTGGCACTGCTTTGGTGCGAATGTTACGCAGATCCGAGCCCGCTTGCGGCTCTGTCATGTCCATCGCTCCCGCCCATTCACCGCTATAAAGCTGAGGTAAATAGGCAGCTTTAAGTGCATCACTACCATGAGCGTTAATGCATAAAGCCGCACCCGCCGTTAATGAGCCGTACAGCGTAAAAGCGTTACACGCACTGTAAGCCATTTCATCGACAAGAACCCCGAGCATTTTAGGCATTCCCATACCACCGAAATCAGGTTCACCGCAGAGTCCGACCCAACCGCCCTGTGCATACTGGTCATACACCGCTTTGTAACCATCGGGTGTGATCACCTTATCACCTTGATGACGCACGCCTTGCTCATCGCCACTGCGGTTTATAGGATGGATCAAATCGCGCGCGATTTTATCGGCTTCATCCATAATAGCCACCGCGGTATCCATGTCTACCGACTCGGCAAGTTGAGGTAGCTTAGCCCAGGTTTGCGGTGCATCAAATACACCTTCTAGCAGGAATTTCATGTCGGCCAACGGCGCGTAATATGGATTCATCTTTTACTCTCAAACATCAAATTAAAACAGTTGTTTTAATCTATACTAACTCGTTAACAGAATAAAGCCTTTTGTTAAGGAACCGTGGGCTGCTTCCATAAAAAAGCCCCGCAAAAATTGCGAGGCTATTTGATAAAAATTTACAGCGATCACCACATCAAATCGTCAGGGATCACATAATCGGCATAAGGATCGTCTTCAGCGACTGTCTCAGCTTGCGCATCTTGTTGCCACAAGTAACCGCACCATTCGGGTACCAATAAGTGGACTCGTTCAGCTAATTTATGCGGTACCAAATAACTGGTCTCTTCATAACGAACGATCCCAAGTTGGCCATTAAGTAGCTGGCTTTGTAGCTTGTCGGTAATGTAAACAGAATAAATTTTAGTGCCTAGAGTGTAGTTAAATTTAACTTCAGCTCCTTTAGGGACATCAACGGCGAGACGCTTAAACTCGGTGATAAGCCCTCTTACTTGGCCTTTTTCTGTCGCCTGGGCAAAGCGTTGCTCATTGAGCGCTTTGTCTTTGGCTATTTGAGCCTGCTTCTTGGCGGCGATTTCTTGCTTTAGCGCCTCTGAGCCATCGTCTACCTTGGCTTTACGATCGCGGCGTTTTTGGGTTTTAGTATCACGCACTTTTTGTTTGCTTACTAAACCCGCTTTTAACAGTTGTTCTTGAAATGGGTTCGCCATGGGTTTCTCACTATCCTTGATAGCAAGCATTGTTGCTATCTCATTATGGGTTATAAAATGAGTCTATTTATTCAATAAAGCCATTAAGCACTAGGGCTCATCTGGGCTAACTTGCTCAGCTCGGTCATCGCCAAACTTGCGCCGCCTAAGGACCAGCCACCATCGACAGGTAAGATAGTGCCTGTAATATAGCTCGCCATGGGTGATGCCAAAAATAACGCGGCATTGGCAATGTCTTGGCATTGGCCATTGCGTTGTAGTGGCACGCTTTGAGCCACCCGTTGCTGTAATGCCTCACTCGGCGCTAAACGATTAAAGCCTTCTGTGTCGGCAATGGGGCCTGGTACTATCGAATTAACGCGGATCCCTTCATTCCCCCACTCTAATGCCAAGCTTTTAGTTAGCATATCGACGCCGGCTTTAGCGGCGCTAACGTGTGCCTGCATTGGCATGGCAATATAAGCCTGTGGCGCTGAGATCTGAATGATGCAGCTACCCGGTCTTTTCAGCAACGGATAAGCCTGTTTTAACACCTGAAAACTGCCCAGTAAATCAATGTCCATCACAGATTTAAAGCCGTTTTCGCTCAATTGAGCAGCCAAGGCGGGGAAATTTCCCGCAGCGCCACTGACTAAAATATCGATATGCTGATATTGAGTGGCAATAACGGCAAAGCCTGCCTTAACCCGCTCAAGATCGCGCACATCGAAACTGACCCCGAGCATGTTTGCATTTGGGTTAATGCTTTGCAGTTGGTTAACTGCCGCATCGACTTTATCTTGGCTACGGCTCGCCACTGCCACGTTAGCACCGGCATGAGCAAATGCCTTGGCAATGCCTAAATTAATGCCACTGGTACCACCGACAACGACAACATGTTTACCTGAGTAATCGAACATTACTTGATTATTTTGCATGGTATGCCAATCCCTTCAATCATCTGTTGCCGTTTAAGTTAGGCGCGCTGCCCATAGCCTGTCAAGTATCTGCTAGCGCTAAGCTAATGAAGCGTGTATAGCACTGAGCGCTGCTAATGGATCGGCCGCTTTGGTAATTGGACGCCCTATGACTAGGTAGTCGGAGCCTGCAGCAATGGCTTGTGGCGGTGTCATGACGCGGTGTTGATCACCTTTATCAACACCGGCTGGACGGATACCTGGCGTGACTAATTTAAACTCAGGGCCAAATTCAGCCTTTAACATGCTGGCCTCTTGCGCCGAACAAACAATGCCGTGTAAACCCGCTTGTTGGGTTAATGCCGCAAGCCGTTTAACATGCTCTGCAGCGGATACATCGACCCCTAATAATTTAAGTTCTTCATCACTCATCGAAGTCAATACGGTCACTGCAATTAACAATGGGGCTTTGTCACCATAAGGCAACAACGCTTGCTGAGCCGCTTGCATCATGGCTAAGCCACCGCTGGCGTGTACATTGGTCATCCATACGCCAAGCTCGGCCGCTGCGGCAACCGCTTTGGCCACCGTATTGGGAATATCATGAAATTTTAAATCGAGAAAAAGCTCGAAATCACGACGGTGGATCTCTTTAACTAAATCGGGCCCAAACAGGGTAAACATCTCTTTACCCACTTTTAGGCGGCACATTTTGGGATCTAATTTATCAATTAGCTGCAAAGCTTCGGTTTTATTATCATAATCTAGCGCCACTATAATGGGTTTACTGCTCATCTTTTTCTCCTGTTGCTTTGCATGTAGTACGTATTATTCACCGTCGAGTCCACGGATCCGCTTGATAGTGCCCCAATGTTTACACGAAGGACAATGCCAGTAGAGCGTGTGGGACGGGAAACCACACTCAACACAGCGGTAACTAGGACGGAATTTTATCTGTTGCTCGACCAATTCGGCTAGCATATTGAGGCTTTTCTTTGCTTGGCCATCTTCAGCATGTTGCAGCTGCATCTTCATCAGATGCTGGAAGCTTTTCATGGTTGGGTGCCGATATAGACCATCGAGTACCAGCTTTTCGGCGTCTTGGATTTCGCCTTGAGCTATCATCTGCTGTGCCAGCGTAATAGCGACACTGGCTCCAGCCCCATGCTCTAATGCTTCGCGTAGCAATTCTCGATAAGCGGGTTGATCTTGCTTAGCCTGATAGGCCTCTTTCGCAATGGGAAGCGCTTCAGGAAACAGCTCAATATCCACTTCTTTTAGCCGATTGAGCATCTCTTTACAGCGATTAAACTCTTGCTGATCAAGATAGATTTTTGCCATGTTTAACAAGGCGCGCCCACAGGCACCGTCTTGCTTTAATGCCTGACTCAACATTTTTAATTTGAGCTCGCTATCTGGATGTTCATCGGCCAATTCACAGTACAAATGTGCCGTTAGATGTTTCAGTGTTTGCTGGCGTTTGCGCTTGAGTGTCTTAATAATATCAATGGCTTTTTGCCAATCTTTGGTCACCTGATAAATGGCCACCAACTGATCTTCAGCTTCTTCGCTGTGATCATCTTGTCGCACTAAGGCTAAAAATATCTCTTCGGCGCGGTCGTAAAAACCCGCGGCGAGGTAATCTTTACCCAGTTCCATCATGGCAATGTCACGCTGTTCAGTGGTAAGACTTGGCCTAGCGATAAGATTTTGATGAATGCGAATAGAGCGATCAACTTCGCCACGTTTACGAAATAATGACCCCAAAGATAGATGGGTGTCTATGGTGTCGTCGTCAACATCGAGCATGGAGATGAAGAGATCAACCGCTTTATCTGATTCATTCGAAAGAAGAAAATTAAGACCAGTAAAATAATCTCGGCTGAGCTGTTTACGCTTACTATTCTGTTTGTGTCGTATACTACGACGTCCCATATACCATCCGTAACCGGCGGCAATAGGCAATAACAGAAACAGGATCTCTAACATACTAAGCGTTCAGTTCTTTGGATTTGACTTGGTCTTCAACCGTGACCACATCAAGGTTTGATGTGGGGAGTTTGGCTTCCAGTTGGGCTATTTTTTTATTCGCTTGGCGTAATACCAACTTCATTTTAGCGATATGGTACACGGCAAAAATCCAACTGACGAGAAAGCCAACTAAAAAAACCACACCTAGCACCACAGGGAGACGATATTCGCCTTGGGCAACAAAGTAACTAATGGTTACCAACTGTTCATTTCGAGCACCAAATAATAAAGCAAGCACGAAAAACAAGGCTACAAAGATGGTGGCAATAAATGACTTCACGTTACACTCCATAAACGCGTGATGATGAGATGATTATCTAAGAATTTAAGCTAACTAGCCAGCTATACCTATGATTTAGGCATAAAAAAGCCTCCAAGAGGAGGCTTTTAAAACGATGTCATTTACGAGTTGATCGAATCAACGCGCTCACGCAGTTCTTTACCTGGCTTAAAGTGCGGCACATATTTGCCTTCCAATTCGACTGAAGTTCCAGTTTTTGGATTACGGCCTGTACGTGGAGCACGATAATGAAGCGAGAAGCTACCAAAGCCACGGATCTCGATACGATCACCGCTTTCTAATGTTGTTGCCATTTGCTCCAACATCTCTTTGATTGCACTTTCTACTTCTTTTGCCGACAGCTGCGACTGCCTAGTGGCAAGTTTTTCGATTAGTTCGGATTTAGTCATCCTGTACCCTCTTTAATCAAGCCAAACACAGTCACCTAACGGGGATGAAACATCCCCGAACTTCAGGCGATTTACTTACGAGCTGCTTTGAACGCTTCAGCCATAGCACTGCTCATAGCAACGTCATCTTGCTTGTTCAGGTTAGCCATCGCTTCTTTCTCATCAGCTTCATCTTTCGCTTTGATAGATAGGCTGATAGTACGGTTCTTGCGATCAACACCCATGAACTTAGCTTCAACAGCATCACCTACTGAGTATACAGTAGACGCGTCTTCGATACGCTCACGAGAGATATCAGCAACACGTAGATAACCTTCTACAGTGTCAGCTAGCTCAATGGTAACGCCTTTCGCGTCAACAGCAACTACAGTACCGTTTACGATAGCACCTTTCTTCTTATCTGCAAGATAAGCATTGAACGGATCGTCTTCAGTTTGCTTAACGCCTAGGCTGATACGCTCGCGTTCTGGATCAACTGACAGTACAACTGCGTTGATTTCGTCGCCTTTCTTGTAATCAGATACGGCTTCTTCGCCAGTACCGTTCCAAGAAATATCAGATAGGTGAACCAGACCGTCGATGCCGCCGTCAAGACCGATGAAGATACCGAAGTCAGTGATTGACTTGATCTTACCAGTAACTTTGTCACCTTTTTGGAAGCGCTCTGCAAAATCATCCCATGGGTTAACTTTACATTGCTTAAGACCTAGAGAAATACGACGACGCTCTTCATCGATGTCTAGTACTAGAACTTCAACTTCATCACCTAGGTTAACAACCTTAGATGGGTGGATGTTCTTGTTAGTCCAATCCATTTCAGAAACGTGTACTAGACCTTCAACACCTTCTTCGATTTCAACGAAACAACCGTAGTCAGTTAAGTTAGTTACGCGACCAGTTAACTTAGTGTTTTCTGGGTAGCGCTTGCTGATTTCTAACCATGGATCTTCGCCAAGTTGCTTAAGACCTAGTGAAACACGAGTGCGCTCACGATCGTACTTAAGTACTTTAACGTTGATTTCGTCACCAACGTTGACGATTTCAGATGGGTGCTTAACACGTTTCCACGCCATATCAGTGATATGTAGTAGACCGTCAACACCACCTAAGTCTACGAATGCACCGTAGTCAGTAAGGTTCTTAACGATACCTTTAACCGCTTGACCTTCTTGTAGGTTCTCAAGAAGAGCATCACGCTCTGCACTGCTTTCAGACTCGATAACAGCACGACGTGAAACAACAACGTTGTTACGCTTCTGGTCTAGCTTGATAACTTTGAATTCTAGTTCTTTGTTTTCTAGGTGAGCAGTGTCGCGAACTGGGCGAACATCAACTAGAGAACCAGGTAGGAATGCACGGATACCGTTTAATTCAACAGTGAAACCGCCTTTAACCTTACCATTGATGATACCGATTACAGTTTCAGCATCTTCGTACGCTTTTTCTAGAACGATCCAAGCTTCGTGACGCTTAGCTTTCTCACGAGAAAGTTGAGTTTCACCGAAACCATCTTCAACAGAGTCTAGGGCTACGTCAACTTCGTCGCCAACTGCGATTTCAAGAACGCCTTGTGCGTTTTTGAACTGTTCAGCTGGGATTGGGCTTTCAGACTTCAGACCAGCGTCAACAAGTACCATACCGTTCTGGATTGATACTACAGTACCACGAACGATAGAACCTGGACGGAACTCAAGTGTTTCAAGGGATTGTTCAAATAGATCAGCAAAAGATTCAGTCATGTTTAATTTACTTTAAGTAATAAACCACAGCCCATCCTAGACGTGGAGTCAGATTAATCATTTGTCGCATCCATGTGACAAATAGTATAACGCGCGTCTTTACAGACCCACGTCGGGTAATTTTTGTTTGATGTGTGCCAGAGCAAGCTCTACCACTTCATCAATGCCCATTGTTGTCGTGTCGATAACAAGAGCATCTTCAGCCGGTATCAAAGGCGCAACAGGGCGATTCATATCGCGCTCATCGCGTTCAACGACCTCAGCTAAAAGCCGGTCGATATTAACATCGAAGCCTTTGTCCTGCAACTGATTATAGCGCCGCTGCGCCCTTTCCTGCGCCGAGGCAGTTAAAAAAAGTTTAGCCGGTGTTGAGGGGAATACCACTGTGCCCATATCGCGACCATCGGCAATTAAACCAGGGGCTTCAACAAAGGCGCGTTGACGGCGCAATAAGGCTTCTCTAACACTTGGAAATGCCGCCACTTTTGAGGCCGCGCTGGAACATTCTTGACTACGGATGTCGTGGGAAACATCCTCTCCTTCGAGCACCACTTTAATACCGTTGTGATTAGATGTTATAAATTGAACATCGAGATGGGCGGCCAGTAGCGCTAAAGATGCTTCATTGTCTAGTTCGACATTATGATGAATAGCCGCCAAGGCTAACACACGATAAATAGCACCGCTATCAAGCAGCTTCCAACCTAGTCGAGAAGCAAGTAATTGACTAATAGTGCCTTTACCCGCACCGCTTGGGCCGTCAATAGTGACGATAGGAGCCCGTTGTGACATATGTTTCTCCAAATTAAATCCATCTTCCCTAACGATCTTGAATGCCGTTCACGAAAAAGAGCGCGCGCATTATAAACCAAAACCCACAACAAAGCGGTAAAAAGTTAACATTAATCAAAGGAGGATCAGCTTAGGTTCAGAAAAAGGAAGCCATAAACTATCGGCTTCCTAAGGCGTGCACAGTTTAAACTGCTAATGCAGCAAACTTTTCAAAGTAATTAGGGAAGGTTTTCGAGGTGCAGTCAGGATCATTAATGGTGATACCACAATCGGCAAAGGCCAACATAGAAAAACACATCGCCATACGATGGTCATTGTACGTATCTATCTGCGCAGTGTGAGCCTGAGCAGGAGGCGTCACGGTAATATAGTCATGGCCCTCGTCGACCTCGGCGCCCACTTTGCGCAATTCGGTTGCCATAGCGGCTAAACGGTCGGTTTCTTTTATGCGCCAATTATAGATATTACGAATTGTGGTTGGCCCTTTGGCAAATAAGGCCGTCGTCGCTATCGTCATCGCCGCATCGGGAATGTGGTTCATGTCCAAGTCGATGCCAGTTAATGGCGCGGCGCGGGCTATAATAAAATCATCGCCCCACTCTATCTTTGCCCCCATTTTCGCCAGTACATCTGCAAACTGAATATCGCCTTGAATGCTGTTACGCCCAACACCTGTGACCTTAACTTCGCCGCCTTTAATCGCTCCGGCGGCCAAAAAATAGGACGCAGATGAAGCATCACCTTCGACTAAGACTGTTCCTGGCGATACGTATTGCTGCCCTGCAACAATCTCAAAGCACTGGTAATTATGGTTTATCACCTTAACTCCAAACTGAGCCATCAAAGCGATGGTGATATCGATATAGGGCTTAGAGACGAGTTCACCCTTAATTTGAATATTAACAGCCTCTTTTGCCAATGGCGCCACCATTAATAAAGCCGTTAAAAACTGGCTAGAAAGGTCGCCAGCAATGGTAACATCACCGCCATTTAAGCCGGTTGCATTAATTGTCAGAGGAGGGAAACCATCGTTCTTAAGGTACTCAATATCTGCGCCAAGTACCCGAAGTGCGTCGACTAAGTCACCGATAGGACGCTCTTCCATGCGCGGCTCACCCGTTAAGGTAAATTGACCAGTCCCTAAGGTAAGCGCCGCACATAATGGTCGCATTGCGGTACCCGCATTACCTAAGAATAAGCACTGAGGTTGCGATGCATGGAGCGCACCACCAAGCCCTTCGAGTTCACAGACGGTTTTGTTATCTGAGAGTCGATAGTTAACACCTAGTTGTTCAAGTGAAGCCAACATATGACCAATATCATCAGAATCGAGTAGATTGGTCAGTGTGGTCGTTCCTTTGGCTAAGGTGGCTAATAATAATGCACGATTAGAAATGCTCTTAGAGCCAGGGATGTTTATCGTACCTTGTATTTTACTTATGGGCTCGAGTCGTAGTTGCTTCATTAATCACTCTTTTATCATTGCAAGGCCTATTTATCGGCCTGCGGGTTATCATTAACGTTATTACCATCACGACAAAATGGCGATCTGTTCAAAAGACTTTGAACCTCGTGGTTATAAAATTACTGATCGGCGCGCAGTATTCAACCCTTTTTTACTATTTTTACCCATTATTGCGTCGTTTTATTACTAAGCGGTTAAAAAGAGGCGTTATAAGCTGGGACAATTGCTAAATTGTTGCAAGGTAAATGACCTTGGCACGAAATATTGCCAATTACACTAGTAAATCAATTCATCATGTTGACTGTCACTTAGATTAGGGTTTAGTTTATTCTTAATCACTTTACCGCATTGGCCATTTACGGCCCAAAACAACAATAAAAAGGTTGTCGAATATGTTTGAAAATCTGAGCCCGATGCCAGCAGATCCTATTCTAGGGTTGATGACTCAATACCGACAAGATCCTCATTCGCACAAAGTCGATTTAGGCGTTGGCGTTTATAAAGATGAGGCGGGTAATACCCCTATTCTTGCTTGCGTCAAGCGCGCCGAACAACTGCGTATCGACACAGAGCAAACTAAGGTGTATATCGGCCCAACTGGCTCACCTGAGTTTAATCAACTCATTGGTGAATTAGCTTTCGGCAAAGATCATAAGGCCTTGCAAGAGAGCCGAATTCGTACCGTGTCGACTCCTGGAGGCACTGGCTCGCTGCGTGTCGCCGCTGATTTTATTAAACGCCTTAATCCCAATGCCACCGTGTGGGTTAGCGACCCGACATGGGCTAACCATATCGGGTTATTTGAAGCCGCGGGGTTAAGGGTCAAAACCTACCCCTATTATGATCACGCCAACAAAACCCTTAAGTTCGATGAGATGCTCCAGGTGTTGGCACAAATTGGCAAAGACGATGTAGTGTTACTGCATGCCTGCTGTCACAACCCAAGCGGTATGGATTTGACCAATGCGCAGTGGAACAAGGTCGTTGACCTCACAGTGCAACAAGGATTCACCCCGCTCATCGATATGGCTTACCAAGGCTTTGGCGATGGTGTCGACGAAGATGCCTACGGAGTTAGGCAGATGGCAACTCACGTCGACGACATGATTTTATGTAGCTCTTGTTCAAAAAACTTTGGTCTCTATCGTGAGCGTATTGGTGCCTGCTCAATTGTGGCTGCATCGAGTCAGGCTGCCGAGGTGACATTATCGGTATTGTTATATGTGGTGCGTTGTCTTTACTCCATGCCCCCGGCCCATGGCGCCGCGATAGTAGAGACTATCTTAGGCAACACAGAACTAAAACAACAGTGGCTCGATGAACTGAAAGTGATGCGGGATCGGATCAATGGTAACCGCGCCATGCTGGTTAATACACTGCTAGAAAAAGGCGTTAGCCGTGATTTTAGTTTTATTGCCCAGCAAAAAGGGATGTTTTCTTTCTTAGGCATCACACCTGAGCAAGTCGCGCAATTGCAACGCGATCATAGTATTTATATGGTGGATTCTAGCCGTATCAGTATTGCGGGAATTGCTGAAGGCAATGTCGACTACTTAGCCGAATCAATTGCCAAAGTGCTATAAAACAAAAAAGTTCCTAGGATCTTTATCCTAGGAACTCATTTAATATAAATCACTTATACTAGCTGCGACTAATCTTCTCAGCAAAGTCCCGCATAAATCTGACTAACGCTTCGACCCCTTCAATGGGCATGGCGTTATAGATACTGGCTCGCATGCCACCGACACTGCGATGGCCTTTTAACGCGACTAAACCCGCTTCCTTTGCCTGAGTGATAAATTGCTCGTTGAGCGATTCATCTTTTAAATAAAAGGTCACATTCATTTGCGAGCGATTGGCTTTAGCCACGCGGGTTTCATAAAAGTCATTGCTATCGATAAACTGATATAGGGCTTGCGCTTTTTGCGTATTGAGTTTCGCCATCTCGGCAATCCCCCCTTTACCCTTAAGCCATTTAAACACTTCGGCAGCCAAGTACCAGGCAAAAGTCGGCGGCGTGTTGTACATAGAGTCATGCTTAACGGCTAAGCGGTAATCCATGATTGAAGCTTGCGGCAGTTGCGGCAGTGCTAATAGCTCATCTTTTACGATAACAATACTCAGCCCTGAAGGACCTATGTTTTTCTGTGCCCCTGCGTAAATTAACCCAAAACGGCTTACATCGATGTCGCGCGACATAATGTTCGATGACATGTCAGCAACAATTGGCCATGGTGAATCTAATTCATCAAAAATTTCGATACCATCAACTGTCTCGTTAGGGCAGTAGTGTAGGTAACGATAATCTTGATCAATACCGCTAAGATTTGGAACGACAACTCTACTGATATCATTATCTTTTTCGACAATATTAAGCACGTCAACATTTTGCTCACCTACCAGTTTAATGGCTTCTTCTGCCGCGGCTATAGACCAACTACCATCGACTAAATAGAGTGCCCTACCATCATTGCCTAAAAAATTATTCACAACAGCAGCAAACTGGCCACGACCACCGCCATGCATAAACAAAACATGGTAGTTCTCGGGTATTGACATTAGCTCACGCAGATCCGCCTCGGCTTGCTCTGTCAGCGCAATAAACTCTTTACTGCGATGACTGACTTCCATTACCGACACACCCTGGCCGTTCCAATCTAATAACTCCGCTTGTGCCTGTTGCATTACGGCGGCGGGCAACATTGCAGGGCCTGCACAGAAATTATATGTCGCGCTCACTTCTCTTCTCCTTTGACCTTTGATGTGTCATTGCTTGGGTACAAATGGTTATGTTTAATTATGGGTAATACGTTCCGGGGACTACGTTTCAAGTACTATATTGTAGTTTCAAGGTTCCACGTACTCAGGGTTTGACTTGCACAAACAAAACGAGCGTCCCAAAGGACGCCCGTTAATTTACCTAGCTGTTACTCAGCGGGCTCTGTATCGGGTGTATCACCCGATGCAGCCTCAATAGGCGCTTCATGAGCGTCGACTAAGATAGGATTACCCTCTTCATCGAGTTCGACCTCATCTTGGATCTCATCGATACGCTGCAGACCGACCACTTTCTCATCTTCTGCGGTGCGAATGATAGTCACACCTTGAGTGTTACGACCAATGCTCGATACGCCAGTTGCTGGAGTACGCACCAAGGTACCCTTGTTGCTGATCAGCATGATTTCATCATTTTCGCCAACTTGAACTGCACCGACAACGGCACCGTTTCGTTCGCTGACCTTGATAGAAACCACCCCTTTAGTGCCACGGCTCTTAGCCGGGTACTCAGACAAGGCTGTACGTTTACCATAACCATTTTCGGTCACGGTGAGGATATCGCCATCACCTTTTGGCACGATAAGTGAAACCACACTGTGGCCTTCTTCTAGCTTAATACCGCGTACACCGGTTGCCGTACGGCCCATGGCTCGCAGGGCTATAATCTCTTCGCCAGTTTCAGGATCGATTTTCACTTCACCCGTCTCAGAGTTACGGGCTTTTTCATTGAATCGAACCACTTTACCTTCGTTAGAGAACAACATGATATCGTCATTACCATCGGTAATATCGACACCAATAAGCTGATCGCCATCTTTCAGGTTAACGGCAATGATACCGTTAGCACGTGGGTTACTGTAGGCGGTTAATGCGGTTTTCTTCACTGTGCCGTGCGAGGTCGCCATGATAATAAACTTATCTTCAGCGTATTCACGTACAGGTAAGATTGCCGTGATATGTTCACCATCAGACAGTGGCAACAAGTTCACAATGGGTCGACCACGGGCGGTGCGGCTGGCTAACGGTAGTTGATACACTTTCAGCCAGTACATCTTACCAAAGTCAGAGAAGCACAAGATGGTATCGTGGGTGTTGGCGACCAATAGTTTTTCGACGAAATCTTCATCTTTAACCTTAGTCGCTGCTTTACCTTTACCACCACGACGCTGAGCTTGGTAGTCAGACAGAGGTTGGTATTTAGCATAACCAAGATGAGACAGGGTCACGACCACATCTTCTTCGTTGATCAGATCTTCAAGGCTCATGTCAATTTCGTTGGCATTAATAACGGTGCGTCGTGCATCACCGTACTGCTCTAAAATCTCTTCAAGCTCTTCTTTGATCACTTCCATCAAACGTTCAGGACTACGAAGGATTAATAGTAATCCGGCAATAAGAACCAATAGCTCTTCATATTCAGATAGGATCTTCTCGTGCTCAAGCCCAGTTAATCTATGTAGGCGAAGTTCGAGAATCGCTTGAGCTTGCTGCTCGGTTAAGAAATACTTGCCATCACGAATACCAAACTCTGGTTCAAGCCATTCTGGTCTCGCGGCATCATCACCCGCTTTCTCAAGCATGCCTTGCACATTGCCAAGCTCCCAACCTTGCGCAACAAGTTTTACTTTCGCTTCGGCTGGCGTTGGAGAGGCTTTGATAACGGCAATGATCGGATCGATGTTAGCTAGAGCAATGGCAAGTGCTTCCAAGATATGAGCACGTTCACGAGCTTTACGCAGTTCAAACACGGTACGGCGAGTCACCACTTCACGACGATGAAGGATGAAACACTCGAGCATCTCTTTTAGGTTGAATAACTTAGGCTGACCATTGGTCAATGCCACCATGTTAATACCGAAAGAGCACTGCATTTGTGTTTGGGCATAAAGGTTATTAAGGACAACCTCACCCACTTCGCCGCGCTTAATCTCGATAACGATACGCATACCGTCTTTATCTGACTCATCGCGCAGGCCGCTAATGCCTTCAATCTTCTTATCTTTAACCAGCTCGGCGATCTTTTCGATTAGGCGAGCCTTGTTCACTTGATAAGGGATCTCATGAACGATAATGCGTTCACGGCCATTGTCTTCAGTCTCGACTTCCGCCTTGGCGCGCATAACGGCACGGCCACGACCAGTCTTATAGGCATCGATGATGCCTTTACGACCATTAATGGATGCAGCAGTTGGGAAGTCAGGACCCGGGATATATTCCATCAGCTGCTCGATTGAGAGACTAGGCTCCTCAATCAAGGCTAAACAGCCTTGTACAACTTCATTTAGGTTGTGTGGTGGAATATTGGTCGCCATACCAACAGCAATACCCGATGAACCATTAATTAACAGATTTGGTACACGCGTAGGTAATACTGCAGGAATAAATTCGGTGCCGTCGTAGTTGGGCACGAAATCGACCGTTTCTTTCTCTAAATCAGCCAACAGTGAATGGGCTAATTTTTCCATGCGGATTTCGGTATAACGCATCGCCGCCGCGGAGTCACCATCGACAGAACCAAAGTTACCTTGGCCGTCGACGAGTGGATATCTCATGGAGAAAGGCTGTGCTAGACGAACGATAGTGTCGTAAACCGCGGTATCACCATGTGGGTGATACTTACCGATAACATCACCGACAACACGTGCCGATTTTTTATAGGGTTTGTTCCAATCGTTCTTGAGTTCGTTCATCGCAAACAGCACGCGACGGTGAACGGGTTTGAGTCCGTCTCTTACGTCAGGTAGAGCTCGGCCAACGATAACGCTCATGGCGTAATCTAAATATGAATTCTTTAATTCGTCTTCAATATTAATTGGTGTTATAGATGAAGCCAGATCAGTCATAAACTGCTCGATCCCTTGAAATTTAGCCGACAACCCACTGTATGAAAATAAAACAGTGTTGTATCAAGCCTGAAAACGTGATTTGGCATTCTAACACAGATAAATATTGTCGCTAGACCCTATTGATATTTCCCAGCAAATATATGATTAAACCGATAAACATTGACTCAAATCAAACCCTGTATGCTTTGACAGCAAAGTCACCACCAGGCTTGCGTAACCTGATTGATTATCCTTTGTTTATTGATTGCTATCGGTATAATAGCAACCACAATAAAATCTCGATGAGAGGTCCAAGAGTGTCTAACCATAGCAATGTTGATCCACAGGAAATCGCTAAATTTGAAAAGATGGCAGAAACCTGGTGGGATCCAGAAGGCGAGTTTAAGCCTATTCACAAACTCAACCCGCTACGACTGAACTTTATCGACCAAACGGTCGGTGGCCTGTTTGGTAAACGGGTATTAGATGTCGGCTGCGGCGGTGGGATCCTGTCTGAGAGTATGGCCCGCATTGGTGCTAAAGTGGATGGGTTAGACATGGGAACAGAGCCATTAGACGTCGCTCGTCTACATGCGCTTGAGACCGGTGTTGAGATCAATTACATTCAAGATACCGCTGAAGCCCACCGCGATAACCACCTTGGTACTTATGATGTGGTCACCTGCATGGAGATGCTTGAACATGTCCCCGACCCTGCCTCTGTCATTCAAGCTTGCAGCGACATGGTTAAACCTGGTGGCTATGTGTTTTTCTCAACTATTAACCGTAATATTCGTGCCTATATAGAAACGGTACTGGGCGCTGAATATCTGCTGAAGATGTTACCCGTAGGCACCCATGATCATAATAAATACATCAAACCCGCCGAGCTTATCGCGATGGCTGATCATGCCGAGCTTATCTGCAGCGACGCCACGGGGATCACTTACAACCCGATGAGCGGCATGTTTCGTTATACCAAGAGTCTCGATGTCAATTACATGATAGCGACTATCAAAAATGACGATGCCTAATAGCGCGATCCTCGGGGTGCTGTTTGATTTAGACGGCACCCTGGTTGATACCGCGCCCGATCTTGTGGCGGCGCTGAATCTGGCTCTGCACGATTTCGATTACCCCAGTGTTGCGCTTGAAGATGTACGTGACGCCGCATCCAATGGCAGTTTAGCCCTAATCACTGCGGCGCAGCCTACCTTAAATGCTAAGCGCAACGCCGAACTACAACAAGCGCTGCTCACGCACTATCAGCGCATTAATGGCGACCATGCTAGATTGTTTGATGGCATAACAGAGGTACTGCACTATTTAATGGATAATGGCATTGCCTTCGGTGTTGTCACGAATAAGGCAGCACGGTTTGCCCGCCCTTTATTAGCCACACTGCGCTTAGGGCAACAGCCCCTTATCGATTATATGAGCAGCGTTATCAGCGGCGACACTACCACCCAAGGTAAACCTGCCGCAGCGCCTATGCTGTTAGCAGCACAACAGCTGGGCTGCCATGCACATAACATCATCTATATAGGTGATGCACGGCGCGATCTTGAAGCGGCGCAAAATAGCCACATGGTTGGCGCTATTGCCATGTGGGGTTATATTGCAGCAGATGATAATCCTACTCATTGGCCGCACCAAGTGCGCTTTGATAAACCGCAAGCCATTATCGATTTTATGACTCAGGCTTCTGTAAGCCACTACGCGTAAACTAACCGTTATAGCTAGCAAATCGCATTAATCGCAATATAAACAGTTTATTGGAAAGCGGTTTGTTGGCGCTGATTTAACAAAATCAGCCATGAGTTTAACGGCGTTTCAATGAAATGTTGTTCTGCAGTGTCACTTTATCATTGCTAGTAAGCTGTTACTTTGAAACGGATTGAGCAATATTAACAGTGCTAGGATCGCAACCTTAAGTCCAGTGATGAATAAACGATCGCCACGATCGATGATATAACTAGCGTTCTATTCGTTTAAATTTGATCGCTCAAAAGTGACTTCAAACGAGCAAGCATAATTGAAAACAAGGCTTAAAGGTTAGCCATTACTAACCCTAATTTTTACCCCCAAGATATCCACAACTTGTCCCCTGAAATCTCACTTGCAAAATGTCGCCAACCTCACTATCTTGTATCCTATATTTTATATAACACCATATATTGTGTGTGAGTGACGATCGAAGCCACTATAACCTAAGTTGTATTTGGGTATTTTTCGTTAACTTTTCGATTGTTTTGACAGGGAAACGTTGCGTGTTTTTTTTCAACTCATTTGACCGCAATATTTAATCAAGGCTTATCTTCAATGAACAGCACTATGCAAGTCACTAAACGCAGTGGCGAACGTGAAACTATCGATCTCGATAAGATCCACCGAGTGATCACTTGGGCGGCAAAAGGACTAAAAAATGTCTCTGTCTCTGAAGTGGAATTACGTTCTCACCTTCAGTTTTATGATGGGATTCCAACTGAAGCAATCCATGAAACCATTATTAAGGCTGCCGCAGATTTAATCTCGCCAGAATCACCTGATTATCAGTTTCTCTCTGCTCGTTTAGCTATCTTCCATTTGCGCAAGAAAGCCTATGGTCAATTTGAACCACCCAAGCTGTATGATCATGTCGTTAAGCTAGTGGAGATGGGCAAATACGATAATCACATTCTTAGTGACTACACTCGCGAAGAGCTTGATTTGCTTGATGAGCATATCGATCACTGGCGCGACATGAACTTCTCTTACGCTGCCGTCAAACAGCTCGAAGGCAAATACTTGGTACAAAACCGGGTTAGCCATGAGATTTATGAGAGCGCCCAGTTCTTATATATCCTGGTTGCGGCATGTTTGTTTGCCAAGTACCCAAGAGAGACGCGTCTAGATTATGTAAAAAACTTCTATGATGCGACTTCGACCTTTAAGATCTCGCTACCCACCCCCATCATGGCGGGTGTGCGTACCCCTACGCGTCAGTTCAGCTCGTGCGTACTGATTGAATGTGGTGATAGCTTAGACTCAATCAATGCCACAGCGTCGGCCATTGTAAAGTACGTATCACAACGTGCCGGCATTGGTATTAATGCTGGTCGCATTCGTGCGCTAGGTAGCCCAATTCGTGGCGGCGAAGCTTTTCACACGGGTTGCTTACCTTTTTATAAGTATTTCCAAACCGCGGTTAAGTCGTGTTCACAAGGCGGCGTTCGTGGCGGCGCAGCGACCCTCTTCTACCCTATGTGGCATTTAGAAGTTGAATCACTGCTGGTATTGAAAAACAACCGTGGCGTTGACGATAACCGTATTCGTCATTTGGACTATGGGGTTCAGATCAATAAGTTGATGTATCAGCGCCTGATCCAAGGTGGCATGATAAGCTTATTCAGCCCATCTGACGTACCTGGCATGTATGATGCGTTTTTTGAAGATCAAGCCGAGTTTGAACGTCTTTATCTGCAGTATGAAGCCGATGACAGCATTCGTAAGAAACAGATTAAAGCCGTTGAGCTATTTGCGTTAATGATGCAAGAGCGTGCTTCTACTGGCCGTATTTATATTCAAAACGTCGATCACTGCAATACTCACAGCCCATTCGACTCAAAAGTAGCCCCAGTGCGTCAATCTAACTTATGTTTAGAAATTGCACTGCCAACCAAGCCATTGAATAATGTTGACGATCCTAACGGTGAAATCGCACTATGTACCTTATCTGCCCTTAACTTAGGTGCAATTAAGAATCTTGAAGAGCTAGAGCCATTAGCTGACCTTGCGGTACGTGCGCTTGATAATCTACTCGATTATCAAGATTACCCTATCACCTCGGCTCATAAAGCATCGATGAACCGTCGTACCTTAGGGATAGGCGTGATTAACTTCGCCAACTACTTGGCTAAAGAAGGGGTACGTTACTCAGACGGTTCAGCCAACGGCATTACCCACAGAACCTTTGAAGCTATCCAATATTATCTATTGAAAGCATCGGTGAACTTGGCTAAAGAACAAGGCGCTTGCCCCTTGTTCCATGAGACCAATTACGCCAAAGGCATTTTACCCATAGACACCTATAAGCGTGACTTGGATAAAATTTGTGACGAGCCACTGCACCTTGATTGGGAAACACTCCGTGAAGAGATAGTGACTCATGGCCTACGTAACTCTACGCTATCGGCCCTAATGCCATCAGAGACCTCATCACAGATCTCAAATGCCACCAATGGCATTGAACCTCCACGCGGATTAATCAGCGTGAAAGCCAGTAAAGATGGGCAGCTTAAGCAAGTGGTACCTGACTTTGAAAAATATCAGCATAGCTATGAACTATTATGGCAAATGCCGAACAACGATGGTTATTTGCAATTAGTGGGGTTAATGCAAAAGTTTGTCGACCAATCGATTTCTGCCAATACTAACTATGACCCAAATCGTTTCCCTGGGTCAAAAGTCCCTATGCAAGTGTTGCTAAAAGATCTATTGACCGCTTACAAATACGGCGTGAAGACACTTTACTATCACAACACTCGAGATGGCGCTTCAGATAGTCATGACGATATCACCGCCATTGAGAAAGAGGACGATAGTTGCGCTGGCGGCGCGTGTAAGATCTAATCACTTGATGTTTATCATCTGTATTTAACGTTAATATATGGGGGCTAAGCCCCCATTGTCGGAAGATAGAAACATGGCCTATTCTACATTTTGTCAAACCGCTAATAATGCTTCACTGGAACCCATGTTTATGGGGCAATCGGTTAACGTAGCGCGTTATGATATTCAAAAATATGAAGTTTTTGAAAAGTTAATCGAAAAGCAACTATCGTTTTTCTGGCGTCCAGAAGAAGTTGATGTCAGCAAAGACAAAATCGACTATGCGGCGTTACCCGATCACGAAAAGCATATTTTTATCTCAAACTTAAAGTATCAGACTCTGCTTGACTCGATTCAAGGGCGCTCACCTAACGTGGCATTTCTCCCCTTAGTTTCGCTGCCAGAGCTTGAAACCTGGATTGAAACTTGGTCGTTTTCTGAAACCATTCATTCACGCTCATACACTCACATTATCCGTAACATTGTTAACGACCCATCGGTAGTATTTGACGATATCGTTGCCAATAAAGAGATCCTCAAGCGTGCTAGTGATATTGCCGAGTACTACGATAAGCTGATTGTGCTTACTCAAGCGTTCCATTTGTTTGGTGAAGGTACGCACGAGATCGACGGTAAGCAAGTCGTGGTCACCCAGCGTGAGATCAAAAAAGCCCTGTATCTGTGCATGATGTCGGTTAACGTATTAGAAGCGATTCGTTTTTATGTCAGCTTTGCCTGCTCTTTTGCATTCGCTGAACGTAAAGTAATGGAAGGTAACGCTAAAATTATTCGATTGATCGCCCGGGATGAAGCGCTTCACCTAAATGGTACCCAGCATATCCTTAAGATTATGCAAGCGGGTAAAGACGATCCAGAGATGGGCGACATTGCCAAAGAGTGTGAGCAGATAGCCACTGACATCTTTATCAAAGCGGCAGAGCAGGAAAAAGAGTGGGCAAAATACCTATTCAAAGATGGCTCTATGATTGGTCTTAACGAACAGATCTTATGTCAATACGTTGAATATATTACTAACGAACGTATGAAATCGGTCAACTTAATCAGCCCTTACGCGGATCAAAGCAACCCGCTGCCGTGGATGAAAAACTGGCTAGAAAGTGATTCAGTACAGGTCGCGCCGCAAGAAGTAGAAGTATCATCTTACCTTGTGGGCCAAATTGACTCTTCAGTCGATGAAAGTCAGTTTGCCGATTTTGATCTGTAATCATATAGCTCTGTGATTGAGTGACGGAGCAGCCTGCATGGCTAAATAGGTGCATCCTATTCTTAGTCACCATAACGTGAGCAATCATAGCTCAATAAATAGATGTTAAATAATTATACGCATGACGTTTAAGCAAGCGACCTTTAAAAAAGCGCCCATTGTCAGCCTACAAGGCCAGCCTGTGCTGCTCTATACTGAGCAGCACGTCAGCCTGCTACAGGCACTGGAACAGAAAAACGTTAAGGTTTTTTCAGAATGCCGAAACGGCTTTTGTGGCGCCTGTAAAACCAAACTCAATCATGGCTCGGTGATATACCATACTGAGCCTTTAGTTGAACTGGAAGCCAATGAATGTCTGCCTTGTTGCTGTCATCCCGATGGCGATGTGGACTTAGCCTTATCGGCTCAAGGCGCTAATGTGGTCATCACTCGTGCGTCAAGCTCGAACAACAGCTCTGCCACAACGGTTAATCAGTCAAGACAAAATCAACTGAAATGCTAATCCTTGATGCTTAAGGATTGTCATTGTGCTAAACGTGCAAGGATTACGACTATTAGTCATCCTGACTCTTAGGCTCATTATTAAGACTATCGCAGATAATTAACAGCATTGCTGGCTTAATAATATCCAGCCATTGACTCAATAAAAAAGGCTAACCTTTTCGGTTAGCCTTTTTATGTATTGGAAATCATAAAACAGTAATTTGGTTCACTTTATCTAGGTACAGTTATCGATTTCACTTCAGGATTGGAGTTAAAAGAAATACGGTACTCAAAAATTCCAGTGTCGGAATTATGAACTTCCATAGAGTTAACAAAACCCGATTTATGAGTCGGTGAACTATCCCCACGAATAAACTCAATAAAAAACTCATCTAATTCATCTTTAGATTCAGAAGCAAAATAGCCAAAACAAACGTCATTATTACAAGCGACATCATAATCACTAAGGAGTGGATTGACATCTGACTTGTTTATATAGTCACTAATACGGTTTTCATACTCAACAGTATCAGACTCGTTATTAGTATAATTGGGAAGCGCTTTAACAATCTCTCTATACGCTGAAGATGTCATTATTGCTGCTATCATTAATCAACTCGAGAGATGGACTTCCATGTTCTCCGTGAGCTGTAGAGGCAAAGGAATCATCACCTGAATGATATAAATAGACAAAAAACAGAGTCATTATCACTAAGATAAATAGTAATAATGTGGATTTTTTATTTAGAATCATAATTTATCAACCTTAAACTGGTTGTTTAACCTTGGTGTATACTCCCCTGACACAACAATTGTAACGGTATCGGCTGCATTAGCAGAGGCACTGATTAATATTAAATCAGCTATCAGATATTTAAACTTATTCATAATCATCATTTCCATATAAAGTCATAAATATTACATATTTAAATAATAGTGCAGTACCTAAAGATGATATCGACCCATTAAATAAAGGTCAATGGATTGTTAATCAGCCTCTATAGTATCAACATTCGGATAGTCACTTTGACTCTCTAATTAAGGTACAATGTATATCGTTCTACTTACAAACTGATTGCACTAAACAAGGTTGAGGCACGCACTAAAATATTTGGCCTAATACCTCATTACATTACCAATTAAGCTTAAGTCCCAGTGCCACTGATATTCATACCAGCGCTAATGAAAAAAGCTAACTTATTAAAGTTAGCTTTTTATCAGATAATGGTACTACTACATGCAAATAGCAATAGCTGGCGGCCCATTGTGATACATAGAATAGTGGCTACAGCGCGATGGCTAGTTCAGCCCCTTGACGGATAGCGCGTTTGGCATCCAGCTCTGCTGCAACGTCGACGCCGCCTATCAGGTGCACGGGTAATCCCGTTGCTTTCATCTCATCAACCAAAGTACGATTCGACTCTTGGCCAGCGCACAAGATAACATTATCGACGTCAAGCACGCGTGAGTCATCACCCACCTTGATATGCAAACCTTGTTCATCGAAGTGGTCATAGTTTACTCCTGTTAACATTTGCACTTGATGATGTTTTAACACAGAGCGATGGATCCAGCCGGTGGTTTTACCCAGCCCTTTACCCATTTTACTGGTTTTACGCTGCAGTAAATAAATCTGCCGCTCAGGCGCCGAAAGCTCTGGCTCAGTGAGCCCGCCTGGCTCAGCATACGTCTTATCAATGCCCCACTGTTTAAACCACTTGTCCGGTTGCAGTGTACTCGACTCACGTTCACCAAGATAATGCGCCATATCAAAGCCAATACCGCCCGCACCAATCAAGGCTACCCGCTCACCAACGCTAATTTCACCGCTAAGCACCTGCTGATAAGTCACCACCTTAGGGTTATCAAAACCAGGAAGTTCTAAGCGGCGCGGCACGACGCCTGCCGCAATCACAACCTCATCAAAGGCTTCATCACGTACCACAGAAGCATCGAGACGAGTGTTGAGTCTAAGCTCAACATGATGGCGTTTCATCTGCTCAGTAAAGTAGCGAATGGTTTCATTAAACTCTTCTTTACCTGGGATCTTACGCGCTAAATTAAACTGACCTCCCACCTCACTTTTCGCCTCAAATACCACGACGTGATGACCACGCATAGCCGCATAGATTGAAAATGCCATGCCGGCAGGGCCAGCGCCCATCACGGCAATGCACTTTTTGGTCGCAGCTGGAGTAAAGTTAAGCTCAGTTTCATAGCAGGCTCTTGGGTTAACCAGACAGGTCGCACGCTTAAGGGCAAAGGTATGATCCAGACAAGCCTGATTACAACCAATACAGGTATTAATCAGCTCGCTTTCACCCGCAGCGGCTTTGTTAACAAACTCGGCATCGGCAAGAAAGGGGCGCGCCATCGACACCATATCGGCCTGCCCTGAGGCAATGATCTGTTCACCTATTTCGGGCGTGTTAATGCGGTTGGTGGCAATTAACGGTACTGTTACTTCCTGCTTGAGTCGCTCAGTCACCCAAGCAAAGGCGCCGCGCGGAACACTGGTAGCAATGGTTGGTACCCTAGCTTCATGCCAGCCAATACCTGTGTTGATAATCGACACCCCAACCTGCTCAAGGGATTTGGCTAAACTGACCACTTCATCCCAGCTCGAACCATTATCCACCAGATCCAACATAGATAGACGGAAAATAATAATAAAGTCAGCGCCAACCTTAGCACGTATCGCCTTGACGATTTCGATGGGAAAGCGAACGCGATTGTCAAATGTACCGCCCCATTCATCCTCACGCTTATTGGTACGCGAACAGATAAATTGGTTAATCAGATACCCTTCCGATCCCATGACTTCGACGCCATCATAACCGGCTTTTTTAGCCAAGGCCGCCGATGTCGCGTAATCTTTTATCGTGTTTTTCACCTGTCGAGATGACATGGCCGAGGGGGTAAATGGAGTGATAGGCGATTTGATTTTGCTTGGTGCCAGTGAAAACGGGTGGTACCCATAACGCCCGGCATGTAAAATTTGCATACAAATTTTACCGTCAGCCTCATGAACCGCATCGGTCACTATTTTATGTTTAGCCACTTGCCACGGGAAACTTAATTGACAGGCATGTGGGGCTAAGCGGCCGCGCAAATTGGGGGCTATTCCGCCAGTGACAATTAGCCCTACGCCACCTTTAGCACGCTCTTGATAAAATGCTGCCAGTTTCTCAAAACCGCCCTTTTCTTCTTCAAGCCCGGTATGCATGGATCCCATGAGTACACGGTTCTTGAGTTGAGTGAATCCAAGATCTAAGGGTTCTAATAAATGTGGAAACGACATTCAAACATCCTTTTTAAACAAGTGATTTAAACTAGCATACCCGTTGTTTGTTTTAAGCTCAATACACAATCAAAGGGCTATGAAAAGATTCATTTACAATTGTGTTTCACCCCAAAGAGGATTTTCAGTTAGCATAGGGAAATCTAGCTAATATAGGAGTGGATGATGTCCGCTAAACCCTCAGTTTTTAAAAGGATCTTAATCGGTTTGTGGAAAGGCCTTAATGGTACTCGCAAACTATTACTTAACCTGTTCTTTTTCGGTTTCCTCGCGCTCATTGTGGTTGCCATGAACAGTGACGAGCTGCCTACCGTTGAAGATGGCTCTGCGTTAGTGCTCAATTTATCCGGCACTGTGGTAGAACAGTTACGTCAAGTTGATCCCATAGAAGCAGTGATGAAAAGCAATCAAGGCGCCGATGTCGATGGTGAGATTTTACTGGCCGATCTGTTGCGCACCATAGATAACGCCGCCAGCGATAATCGCATCGCCGCAATTGTACTCGATATTGGTGAACTCAGAGGCACGGGGATCAGTAAGCTGCAAAGTATCGGTGAGGCGTTAGAACGCTTTAAAGCGTCAGACAAACCGATCATTGCCATGGGCAACTGGTATGGCCAAAATCAATATTTTTTAGCCTCTTTCGCCGACACCATCTATCTAAATCCACAAGGTGGAGTTGAAATTGATGGCCTAAGTCGTTATCGCCAATATTATAAATCGGCGTTAGACAAACTTAAAATTAAGGCGCATGTGTTTCGGGTTGGCACCTTTAAATCTGCGGTTGAACCTTTCGTTCGCGACGATATGTCAGCAGCAGCCAAAGAAGCTAACAGCGCCTTACTTAACGATATTTGGACCAGTTACGAGCAAACGGTTGCCCGTAATCGCGGTCTTGAGCAAAGTGATTTGGTGCTCACATCTGAGCAGTACCTTGTCGAGCTAGATAAAGCCAAAGGCCGTTCGGCAGAAATGGCCGTGAATATGGGCTGGGTCGATAAACTGGCCTCGGCCGAGGCCTTTCGTTTAGCCATGATAGATAACGTGGGTAAAGCCAAAGAAGGTCATCAATATAAGCAAATAAATTATTATGATTACCGCACGCTGGTGCAAGAGTTACCACCTCTGATGATACAAGACACCGTTGGCATCATTGTGGCCAAAGGCAATATTCTTAATGGTAGTCAACCTGCTGGCCAGATTGGGGGGGAAAGTACCTCAGCCCTACTGCGTAAAGCGCGCTTTGATGACAAAGTCAAAGCGGTTGTGTTACGCGTCGATAGCCCTGGTGGTAGTGCGTTTGCCTCCGAACAGATCCGCCAAGAGGTGCTTGCACTGAAAAGCGCAGGTAAGCCAGTGGTTGTCAGTATGGGCAGTTATGCAGCTTCTGGTGGTTACTGGATCTCGGCCAGCGCCGATTATATCTTTGCCACGCCAACGACCCTAACAGGCTCTATTGGTATCTTTGGCATGGTCGCGACTTTTGAAGATTCATTGGCTTCCCTTGGCGTGTACACCGATGGAGTATCAACATCAGACAGAGCCTCATTCTCGCTCGCTAAGGGCATTAGCCCTGAGTTAAAGCAGATCATTCAACGTCAGATTGAGCGTGGTTATCATGACTTTATTTCACTGGTTGCCACTGAGCGCGATATGGAATTGGCTGAGGTCGACAGCATCGCCCAAGGTCGTGTTTGGTCTGGTAAAAAAGCCCTCGATTTGGGATTAGTGGATGCATTGGGCGATCTTGATCAAGCCGTAACCAAGGCGTCTGAGCTGGCTAAATTGGATAAGTTTGACACTCGCGTGATTGAGCAGGAGCTCACACCACAAGAGCTATTTATTCAGGAAATGTTTGCCAGTGTCGCGGCTTATTTGCCTGAGTCGGCATCAAACAGCCAGTTAGCAGATAAAATCATTGGTCAATGGAGTAAATTTGCTCAAGAGTTCAGTGCCTTTGACGACCCAAATGGTGTGTATCTCTACTGCGATACCTGTAATTTTTAATCTCACAGATTAAACAATAACGACAGGTGTTAATCAAGAAAAGCCCTCGCATTATCGCTGGGGCTTTTTTATTGCGACTCACTATCAATCATGTACATAAATCATTGCAATAACTAATATTGCCGTCTCCATGTGATTCAGCTATGGGTATGTTAGCGCCTGCAGATTTTAGGTAACGTCCCGCCTCAGACAGAGAATAACCAGAGTAGAGACAGATTATGGGCAATTGCTAAGCGCTTATCCGTAGTGAGCTTTTTTATTAATGCCATCCCCAGTATAATCGCGCTACCCTTGCGATTAACCAACCACCATTATTATGACAAAACGCTCAATCTACGTTGCCTATACGGGCGGCACCATTGGCATGCAAAAAACCGATAACGGCTTCGCGCCGGTACCCGGGTTCTTAACCGATTGTGTTAACGATATGCCAGAGTTTTTCCATGCAGAGATGCCTAGCTTTGTCATTCATGAATACCAGCCGTTAATCGACTCATCCAACATGGCGCCCAACGATTGGCAGATGATCGCCAACGATATCAAGGCTAACTACGACAAATACGATGGGTTCGTGATTTTGCATGGCACAGATACCATGGCCTTTACCGCCTCGGCGCTCTCATTTATGTTGCAGGGACTCACCAAGCCTGTGATTGTCACCGGCTCGCAAATTCCATTGGCGCAGCTGCGATCCGATGGACAAACCAATTTGCTTAACGCCTTGTATATCGCGGCAAACTACCCGGTGGCCGAAGTGTGTTTGTTCTTCAATAACAAGTTGTTTAGAGGCAATCGAACCACTAAGGCCCATGCCGATGGCTTTGACGCTTTCGCCTCACCTAACTTTCCGCTGTTAATTGAAGCCGGGATTAAAATCCGTCTGCGCGCAGGCAAGATCAGCCAATCACAAGCCAATACCCTTAAAGTGAACAATATTAGCCCGCAACCGATTGGCGTGGTTACCTTATATCCTGGCATCACCACAGCCATTATCGACAATATTCTACAGCAACCAGTTAAGGCGTTAATTTTATTAACTTATGGCGTGGGTAATGCACCGCAAAATCCTGAATTGCTCGACTGCTTACGCCGCGCAAACGAACGCGGAGTGATCTTAGTTAATTTAACCCAGTGCATGCAGGGAAAGGTGAACATGGGCGGCTATGCCACGGGTAATGCGTTGGCACAAGCTGGGGTGATCAGTGGCTTTGATATGACCACAGAAGCGGCGTTAACCAAACTGCACTATCTATTGTCTACCGATTATAGTTCGGCGCAAATTCGCGATATGATGCAGCAGGACCTGTTTGGGGAGTTAACCGAAGATTAAAATAAGCCCCTAACCATGGTTAAAAACTAACGTTTAAAATCAATGGTTAGGGGGATTGTTTGATTATAACTCTTCGGCTTTAAACGCGGCGATGCTCTCGCCTTTAAACTGTTTTTTAAGCTCTGCTTTAGACAGCTCGTTTAGGGTACCTTGGTTACCTATAGTAAAATGGTCGGTTTGATTTAATCTTCTTGCCTGATAGAGCATCACCAGTTGTAAGGTTTGCTCTTTTTGTTCATCAGACAACACACTGCCATCATCCCACTTGCCCAATTCCGCAGCGCTTAATAGCCGCGCATACACTTCATCTGGCATCTCATCGATTACTTTATTAATGTCACTCATACACTTTTCCGTTTATGTAATACTATTCGCACTCTGGCAATAAGGTAACCCACAAACCCAAATACTACGCACACACCAGCAATGTTGGCCCGTGCACCTTCGGCAGGCTCTCCGCCCCAAAACCAAATCACCACCCCAGCGATGAATAATGTCATAGCAAAAAAACTATGATTCATTAACTGGTTACTGCGTTTAATATGGCTTATCCGATTAAGCGATTCATTGTCACCACTGGATTTAGCCGCGCAGTGAGGACACGTTTTCGCTAGGCTGGATATGCGCTTATTACAATTTGGACATTGTATCAACGCCATATCAGCCCTCCATTACTTAATATCGTCAACCACGGCCAACATGGCCAACAACGAGGCTTCACCTAAATAGATACAGCGCTCTGGCGACCACCCCGACATAGGATCAGCCATATTCGCATTATCTTTAAAGGGCATTTCCAAAGTATTGGACAAGCAGCCAAAAGTTTCGGCTACCCAGTTTGAAGCAACCGTAAGGTTCGCCTTACCCGGCTCATCTTTATCGTAGCCAAATTTATCTTGAAAATCGGCGCTGGTTAGTAACAAAGCATCGACAAAGCGACGCTGTAACTGTGCCATTTTTTCGTTAAAGCGCGGCACGCCTTCGCAGCCGGCCAAAAACACATAAGGTAAGCCCTCATCACCATGCACGTCGTAATATAAATTCACCCCAGTTTGCTGCATCTTGTTCACAACATGATACACCTCGGGGCTTTTCTCCAGTGAAGGGGTTTGCCATTCGCGGTTAAGGTTGACGCCCGCAGCATTAGTGCGTAAATGGCCTCTAACGCCACCGTCGGGATTCATATTCGGTACTATGTAGAAATTAGCCTTGTCTAACAATGCCTTGGCTGTCGGGCAATCACCGTCGAGTAAGTTGGTCAGCAGGCCTTCAACTAACCACTCGGCCATGGTCTCACCTGGATGTTGGCGAGCGGTGATCCAGATATTGGCTTTATCGGGATCTTCATCGCCGACTTTAACTAAGGTAATGTCGCGCTCATCGAGAGTGAGGCCTAGGTGCTCTAGCGACACCAAAGGATGTACTTGAACGGTGCTGAGCAGATCTTGGTGACGCTCATAACTGTATGGCGCGAAATAGGCGATTTGAATCACATCACAATCGAGTTCAACCTCAATGGTCAATTTACCGTCTTGATAACGGGTTGGCAGACGAAACCACTGCTGGCGATCGTAACTGGCGACGGCTTGGTAATCTTCCCAACCTTTGGTGTAAGACGCCGAGCCGGCATTGATAATATTAAGGGTATAGTGTTGGCCTACAGTGCCCTGCAACTTAAAGTTAAACCACTGAAAAAATTCCCCGCCTTCATCTGGTCTGATCGCCAGCTGTATATCATTTATATTATCTTGATTGATGACATCAATATTACCGCCATCGAAATTGGCACTGATCCGCATATCCATTCCTTCATATTATATCGCCGCAGAGGGCGGCATTGTTATCTGAAATCGCTATCAATCAAATGCACTCACTAAGGTTACGCCCGAAACTGAATATAGACTCAGGCCTGATGAATCATCATCTGCCGTTACATCGATAATAAAACGCATAACGGACAGACAATCTATTTTCACCAGCAAGCCATAGTGACTCTATGTCATCATGACCGATAATGAGTACGCTTGATATTAATGCCCATAGGATAAACTAAATTGGCTCACTTTCGCAGTCGCTATCACAAAAAAACCGCCAACCTTGAGCAAATACACCGCTTAATTGGCAAAACTGTACCCTTGTCCCCGCACCGTATTAATCATGCTTTTGGGCAGATTGGTCTGGGCAAGTTTTCGACGCGTATTGCTGATGTGCATATCAAGGTTACGATCGAACTGACCTAGCTCTTTTTTAAGCACCGCACGTTGTAACTCCTGCTTGGTGACCACTTTGCCTTTGCGCTCAAACAGGTATTTGATCAAATTAAACTCTGTGTGTGTCAGGATGACTCGGCGCTCGTCCACTTCAACACTGTAATCGAATTCATTAAAACTCATCTGCTTAAATATGCAGCGTTGTTGTGGCTTAGGTTGAGTACGGGCCAGCTGAATACGACGCTGCAACGCGGCAACTCTGACCTGTAATTCTCTGGTGCTAAAGGGTTTTGCGATAAAATCGTCGGCACCTAGCTCGTAGCCTTTAATTCGAGTCTCTTCATTATCATTAGAGGAGATGACAATGACAGGCAAGCTATCGCGGCGAGATTTTAAGAACGCAAAGCCATCTGCACAGGAAATATCAATATCGAGTATGATAAGTTCCGGCTGCAGCTGTTCAACTTTGTCTAGCGCTTCTTTGCCATTATTGGCATGGTCAATTTGGCGAGCTTGTGAATACAAGGCTTGCGCCACGATCTGTCTTACGCTCAGATCGTCATCGATAAGTAACACCCTGTCCATCTACGAACCTTAATGATAACAATTATCATTAAGGTTACATGTTTTAAGTATGCGATGCCATTACTTTTTATACCTAGTCGTGGCTTTTAAGTAGGATTTAATCACATCGTGATACTGCTCACACCATTTGCCCTACCCTAGACTCAAAGTAACCCACAGTAGCGACACAATAATAGTATATAAAACAACCACCCCATGCAGGCACTATTAAGCTCTCAATATTAGGCAGGCTGGTGATAATAGGTAGGTTATCGACATATGGCGGCCATGAATCAGCAGCCAATAAGCTCTACGGATACAAAAAGGGCTAAAAGCACTAAGTCCACATCGACTCAGAACAAGAAAAACAGTCAAGCTACCCATAAAAATGCTATAGCAGCGGCCTCAACATTGCGATGTTGAGGCCGCTGCTATAGCAAGATTAATGCGTATTAAGCCGTTATTGCTGCGCTAACATCAACTGACGAATGTATTTTACCGGTGCACTACCATAACTTAAAAAGGTCTCGTGGAAAGATTTAAGGTCAAACTTATCCCCCTCAACCTGCTTTAACTCCTCTCTAAAGTCATAGATCTCACGGTAACCCGCATAATAACTGGTTAATTGCACTTGACTCAATGTTGCGCGGCGCCATTTACCTTGCGCCTCCGCTTCCTGTTGAAACGCCTCTTGCGTCATCAATGCTAACGCTTCAGCTTCAGTCATGCCTTTAACTTGAATGGCATAATCTAAAATGGTGTTGGCAATGACTCTCAGGTTCCATTTGTAATACATTAACCACATTTCAGGTTCAAAATTACCGTAACCCTCTTCAAGCATCATACGCTCGGTGTACACCGCCCAACCTTCGACCATAGCACCATTACCAAAGAGGCTTTTGACTAAGCTTGGCGACTCATTAGAATAAACTAATTGGGTATAGTGACCTGGGATCGCCTCATGAATATTGAGTACCTGTAAAATCCAGTGATTATATTCGCGCAGATAGCTCTCGGCAGACTCATCGCTCATATCATCGAGTGGCGTCACATTGTAATAAGTATTGCTGGATTTTTCATAAGGCCCAGGAGCGCTAATTGAGGCGCCAGCAAAACCGCGCATGTATTCGGGTGTTTCACGCACCACTAACGGCTTGTTAGGATCTAATGTGACTAACTGTTTATCGTTGACAAACTTAACCAACTGAGGAATTTGTGCCCGCACCTCATTGACAAAGTCTTCCCGTTTAACGTGTTTGGCCGACAATTTATCGATCAGCTGACGAGTCGCCACTGTGCTGTCGCTTGGCATAGGCGTGGTAAAATAGGTCGACCACAGCTGCGTGGTGAGCTTGGCCATTTCGGCTTGAACGCGATCCTTATCGGCTAACGCTTTCTCATACAATGCTTTTGCCGTCATGCCTGACTGAATATCAAAGGCAAATTTTTGCTCGTATAGCGCCTCCCCAATCCTAAAGCTGCGCGCGCCCTCTTTTTCAAGCTGACTTTCTAAAGATTTAAGCCACTGTATATGCTCATTAATGGCGTTGGTTGCTGCGTTAAAACGACTAACAAAAAGTGCTTTTTCGGACTCGCTTAATCCTGAGCTTTTAACCGTATCCAGCAGTTCATCAGAGAAAACCGCAAACGCCCCTTCATTTTGCATCACTGCCAGCTGAGTATGTTCAAGGGTTGGATTGTTGATGTTAGCGCGCGCGGCAACATAATAAGCGGGGACATTTTCCATGCGACCTAAAAATGAGCGCAGGCGTTCATCAAGCGGAGCAAAATCTTCATTGATGATCTGCGCAAACCCACCGGCGACATTATAGGCCGAGGGATCCCATTGCCATGATTTAAAGGTCTCTATCTCCCATTTATCCCGCAGCAGCAAATTTTCAATCAAGCGATAGTCGATCAGTTGATTCGCCGACAATGATTGCGGCTCAAACTGCTGGAGCTGCTCCAACTGCTGATCGATAAATTGCAGTGATAACGCGCGATTGGCCGCATTAGGTACTTTTAACTGTGCATCATATTTATGATAACCACTGTACAGAGCCCAAGTGGGTGACTCTTGCCAAAATGCATCGATAAATTGCTGTGAATACTGCTCAAATTGATATTGTGTCGCTTGCGTCATGGCGGGCGCGCTCGGTGCCACGGTCTGTTGTTGACAGGCAGTCAAACCGCCTAACACGAGCACAACGGCTGCAGCAAGAAAGGATTTTTTCATCTTGGCTTCCCTAATAGGTTTTAGTTTATTGTTGTAGTTTATTTTAAGTTTTTAATCATTTGGCACTGTATTTGTCTTTAGCTCCAAATTGATGTTTATCTTTAAGCGTTACTGACTCACACTTTTATCACCATGACTCGCGTCAAAGATAAATCATAAGCTGCATTGCTAGTGATTGGCATTAATAGAGATAACAGCAGAACTTCAACCTTTACCTACAGCCCCCGTGACATAAGGTGCTAAACGTACTGATAGCCAATTACACCATGTGATCTTTACAGTTTAATTTAGGTCAAACGCCGCCAGAGTTAATCACGTTAGCGAGTAAATTGCAGCTAAAGGGTTAATATTGACAAAGGTTGTTACAAAAAGCCTACTCAATCTACAGAGTATAATTAGTACACTACAGTGGCTATCGAGCCAATCCCTTTGTTGATAGGACCACATTCATTGCTATAGATCGCAAAATTGACTCTGCCAGTACACTTGAGTGTCAGGTCAGAATCAGCTTTATTTAAGGCTCTAGCTGACCCAAGGCCCAATGGTATTAAAGAGCTATTCAATTAAATGCTTTTGATTAAATACTATTTAATCAAAAGCGATTCAATCAAGCTTATTGCAATAAAAGCCCTATTGATAAAGCACTTGCAGTGCGATGCATGATGACTGCAGTAGCCAAGCCCACTAGCCTAAATGTTGCTGGCACCAGGCTTTCACGTCGGCAAACGGATAAGACTCTAGCACGGCAAAATTAGGATCGCGGCGTAATTTAAGTTTGGTAAATAAAGGCGTGGGTAAACCACATAAGGCACGGGCTAACATATTGGCATCGGCTCGATCGCCTAATAGGCGCAGCAATCCGTCACACAGCGCTGCAAAAGGTTTGCTCGCAAGTGGCGTCAATCTGGTGTTATGGGGTAACACGGCTGCACCTAGGGTACATACCGAGCAATGACCACAGTCTTGCGTCAACTGTTGATCGGCAAAATAAGCTGATAATCGGCGGGTTAAGCAGTGGTCACTGCCTAGCATATCAACCATGGCTTGGATCCGCGCAATCTCACTTTGCTCTTTACGTAAAAACTGCAGATGTAATTTCTCCACTATAGCATCAATATTTTGATCGAATTCAAGCAATTGATAAACCTCGGTCATCTGCTTCGTTTGCAACTCTATTAAGCCTTTCTCTTCAAAATAATTGATAGCAGATATTACTCGGTTACGGTCACTTGGATAATGCCGATTTAGCGCATCAAAATCGATGCTGTACCACACTCTGGCTTTCGTTGCACTAGAGAGCAATGCGTGCACAAATGCCTGACGCTCACCGCTAAAGCGGGCAATAAGCTCCTCTTCACTGCACAACAACTTAAAACGGTATTCGGCGTAATAACTAAAAGCGGGTTTGATCACCTTAAGCATCTCTAAATACACCAATAAGGTTTTTAAGCTTAAAAGGCGCACATTAGATTGCATTGAAAGAGTATTGAGCATCACTTCCCATTGTGACGATTGTTGTTTGGCTTGCACAATTTCATGTAACACATACGCAATACCTAGCTTATCGGGCGTATCCCCATACACAAAGTTTTGTAACACATTAAGGTTATCGGTATTGGCAAGGACTAAGCAGTCCGATGGTAAGCCATCGCGTCCGGCTCGCCCTATCTCTTGAGCATAGTTTTCTATCGATTTAGGCAAATCATAATGCACCACAAATCGTATATCTTGTTTATCGACCCCCATACCGAAGGCGATCGTCGCCACAATGATCGGGCAATTTCCTGCCATAAAATCACGCTGTATCGCTTGACGAATATCGCTGTCCATACCAGCATGGTAAGCTTTTGCGGCTATATTGGCACGATTAAGCGCACTGGCCACTTGCTCGGCACTTTGCTGTAACGTGACATAGACAATGCCGTGCTGAGCTTGACGAGGTCGTAGCCAGTCAATCAACGTTGCTAGCTTATCTTCGCCGCTCACCCCTTTAACATTAAGGTGTAAATTGGCGCGATAAAACCCGGTTAGCGCAATATCATCACGGGGAATGTTAAATTTAGCCCCCATATCCTCAATCACTTGTGGTGTCGCTGTCGCCGTTAACAACAAGGTTTGAGGAATGCCAAGATCACGCTGATATTGAGGTAGTTTTAAATAATCTGGCCTAAAATTGTGCCCCCACTCTGAAATACAATGCGCCTCATCGACCACCAGCAAGGAAATGGGCACATTGGCGATAAATTGCCTAAAGCGTTCATTGTTAAACCGCTCAACGGAGATCATTAAAATCTTAATCTGTCCTTGACGGATCCCCGCCATGACCGCTTGGGTTTGTTGATGGCTTTGAGTCGAATCGATACTTGCAGCCGCGATGCCTTTTTGATGTAAAAATGCCAGTTGATCTTGGATCAAGGCTAACAAAGGTGACACCACAATTGTTAAATGTGGCAAGGCTAACGCGGGTAATTGATAACATAAAGACTTACCCGAGCCTGTGGGGAAAATAGCCGCCGAGCTTCGGCCAGCCATAATGGTATCAACCACTTGCTGTTGACCTGGGCGAAACGTATTGAAACCAAAAACCTGTTGTAAGAGTTGCTGCACCGTAAAGCCTATTGCTGAAAATCGCCAAAGGAGGCCAGTCTGCCTGCCCTAACTTCAATAGGCAAGTGCTGCAAAACGGCCACTCAATTTATCAGTGTAAACTTAGCCACTATGGGATTGTGATCTGACGCCTTAGTCTTAAATGACTCGGCTTCAAGTAACGTTAAGCCGCGGTAATAAAGATGATCCAGCGGCAAGCCAAATACTCTGTGCCTATGATCAATATGATACTTAGCTTCTTTTAGCTTAAGCCGTTCAGTGAGCTGTTCGACAACTCGCAAACGTCCCTCACGCCAAGTATTAAAGTCACCAGCAAGCACCACAGGCCCTTGATGCAGCGCCACTTTTTTAATGATCTGCTCCCACTGTGCTTGGTAAGAATCAAGGCGCCAATCAAAATTCACCCCATGCAAATTAATCACCAATAATGATTGATGGTTCGACAACCGATATTGTGCAATTAAGGTCGATTTGGCAAAGCGGATAAGCGGCTCAGGAGCTTGAAAAGCACAGGCTTCATAGGCGGATTGCCAGGACAGGTTCATCACTCCCATAGGCACATTCAACCATTTAAAGCCTTTCGCCATCACCACATGCTGTTGTTGTAAATAATTCGCAAAACGGTGAGTTAAGCGCGCCTCTTGTAGTAGTACTAACTCATTTTGTGCCGTCAGTTGTTGTAACACCCCTTGCCATTGCGGTTTCTGTTGCTTATAAATATTCCAAACCGCGATATTGAGCAAGCCATCTCTGTCCAAAGCCTCTGCGGAGCTCGTTTGCTGGCATTGCGATACAAACATGGGCTCAACTTGGCTCATCATTACCTCGGTACGACCATTAAGTTGCTGTACTAGAACAACATAAAATAACGGCACTAGCAGCATTAAGGCCCCTAAGCCGACTTTGACTCGTGTTGAAACCAATCATTTTCCTTACTTAACCTATAATTGACTCGAATTTGAGTGTATAGCTACGTTTTATTATGATAAATCAGTACAATCAAGCATAGCGTGCCCTAATACAACAACCAAGGCTAAGTGCCACACAATTATGGAAAATTTTTATCAAATACTGACTATTGCTGGCGTATTACTCTATTGGTTAACATTGGGCGCTGTCGCGGTACGCGTGGTCATTAAACGTCGCACCATTGGGGTGTCATTTTCTTGGTTATTGGTGATCTACTTTCTGCCCTTTATCGGTATTGGCGCCTATCTGCTATTTGGCGAATTACACTTAGGAAAATCTCGAGCCACTCGTTCTAAAGCGATGTTTAGGCCATACGGACAATGGTTTGCCAAGCTGTACCAGCATCCTCAACACCAACCACACTGCCAAAGTCACTATGGTGTTTCTATAAGTCAATTGTGTGACAGTCAATTGGCTATTCCTTCTTTAAGCGGCAACAACTTAATACTGCAAAACACGCCAGAGCAAATTTTAAACTCAATCATTGCCGATATTGATGCCGCAAAAGAAAGCATCATCATGGAGTTTTATATTTGGCACCCCGGTGGTAAAGCCGACAATGTGGCCCAAGCCCTGATCAGTGCAGCCCTTAGAGGTGTGAAAATAAAGCTCTTGCTTGACGCAGCTGGTAGTCGCCAATTTTTCAAATCCAAATGGCCCAGCCAACTGCGTAGCCACGGCATTCAAGTCGTTGGTGCCTTAGCTGTGAGCCCGCTAAGGATGTTCTTTCGGCGTCTGGATTTACGCCTGCATCGAAAAATTGTAGTCATCGATAATACCATTGGCTATACCGGATCAATGAACCTCATCGATCCGCGATACTTTAAGCAAACCCAAGGTGTTGGCCAGTGGATTGATGTGATGGTACGTATCACAGGGCCTGTGGTGCCGATTGTCAGCGCTGTTAGCGCATGGGACTGGGAGGTAGAAACCAACCAGCGCGAATTACCCCAGCAACCTATTGATAACCCAGTATTACCCAGCGCAACTTCACTCGTTCAGGTGATCCCATCTGGTCCTGGTATGCCAGAAGAAGTGATCCATCAAGTATTACTGCAAAGTCTTTATGAAGCTCGGCGTAAAATTGTTATCACCACCCCCTACTTTGTGCCCAGTGAAAACCTACTCGACGCATTAGCTACCGCCGCCCACCGCGGCGTGGATGTGAATATTATCATTCCACGTAAAAACGACTCCACCATGGTCAAATGGGCTAGTCGCTCTTTCTTTGGCGAATTGCTTAAAGCGGGGGTTAAAATTCATCAATTTAATGGCGGACTTTTACACACCAAATCGGTGATGATCGATGACGAACACTGCCTTATCGGCACAGTTAACATGGATATGCGCAGTTTATGGCTTAACTTTGAACTTACGCTTGCCGTTGACGATATCGTCTTTGCCGCTAAATTAGCCCAATTACAACAACAATATATTGATAATGCTGAGCAGCTTAATTTAGCTCGCTGGCAAAATAGAGCGCTTTATAAACGTTTTATTGAACACGTATTTTATCTGTTTAGCCCCTTGTTATGATATGGGGGCGTTACATGCATTATCCGATTAATTCCCTAAGCTATCAGTGGGCTAAGAATCTTTAAAAATGCTCATATCTGCATTTTCATTAGCCAATTTAAGGCAAAAAAATACCTGCTGATAGCAGGTATTATTCAAACCCAAACTAAAATGATTAGTTTTGTTTTCTGACAAACTGTGACTTCAACATCATTTGACCGTTACCATCAACTTTACAGTCGATGTCGTGGTCACCATCAACGAAACGATTGATCACGGCTTTCGTGCCGACTTTAAGCACCAGTGAAGAGCCTTTCACTTTAAGATCTTTAATCAACGTGACCTTATCACCTTCGGCTAATAAGTTACCCACGGCATCTTTCAAGATGATGGCATCTGGATCAACGATCTCTTCGTTTGGATTCCACTCATTAGCACACTCAGGGCAGATCAATAACGTGCCATCTGAATACGCATAAGGAGACTCACATTTTGGACATGGTGGGATTATATCGCTCATCACTAACTCTCTTTAATTTACAAAATATAACGGTCAGAGCCTTATCAATAACATAAGCTGCCTCAAGCCAGCATGACGCATCAGACATTCGCTCTGACCAAAATGATAATGGCATTATAATAAAATTATCATGTTTCAGCTAGCCAACTTTGATTTCTCTGCAGCAAAACTAACTTAACTTCTCACTTTTGGGTTATGCGTTGGCGTTTGTTGGCCATAACTCACATCATGCTGCTCAAGGTAGCCACGAATAAGCTGGCGCACCACTTGTGACGGGGTTAAGTCTTGAGAGGCACAGAGCTGCTCAAAAGCTTGCTTCTTGGCAGGATCAAGTAATACGGTAAATCGTGCTGTTTTATTTTCCATTGAGAGTAGACCTACACCTAAACATTATCATCTGATTATAATAAATTCTATCGTAGGGCACAATTTGTAACAACACAAACGTAAGCAGTACAAAATAAAATGTATACTTAATTTTACTACACAAAAAAGACGCACTAAGGCGTCTTTTTTGAATATAACACTAGGAATAGACTCACGGCTGAACGGCTAACTTATGCTGTATAAGAGCAACGCTCTCTGTAACCATGGGGAGTTTGCATCGCCCTTTCAAACGGCAATACGCTTGTTTCAGTGCCATTTAAATTTCAGGAAGCACTTTAATCTCAAGCATCTTATCGACATCGATCAGTTTAGCCACTGCCATGAGTTCTTCCCTTGTCACCGCAGGCAAATCTTCAGTAGTGATCCTATTAGAATCAATGATATCAGGGTAAGTTTGAGCCGTTGATGTCAAACTAAACCAATAACCGTTACTCTCGTTTTGCTGTTCGACTGCCTCAATTATGGGGGTTACAGCTCGCTTGAGCTCATCATCGCTGATTAAGTCTGTTTGCAGAGATTTTAGCACCCTCTTATAGACTGAAAAAATCTCGTCAACTTGAGCAACGGTTGTATTGCTATTTATCGCCAAATAACCGAAGTCCTTAAAATCATATGATTGCATGCGATCAACCCATGGACTATAAGCGGCACCGATGGCCTCTCTAATTTCACTTGTTACACGTTGCTGAATCACATTTTCCAACAATAAGAAATGCAACGCTTGTTTGCTATCACGGGCATCTGGCAGATCCCAATAGCCACTGGCAAGAGCTGTATTTTTTTCCCCTTTGTGATACCAAGTTACTTCCTCCTTAATGATTGGCGGAAACGCTATCTGATATCGCTCAGTTGTTCTGCTAGCCTCTATGGCCAGAGCACCAAATGTTTCGGCTACGTAATCAATAGCCTCTTGGGGAGAAATATCTCCAACAATACCTACCTCTATTGGACCATTGGAAATAGCGTCATCCATTATTGGTTTCAAGTCAGACATAGAAAACGCACTAAGCTCTTTTATGGATGGTCCGGACCACCGCCCATCTTCGCCATGTAATTTAGACCCAATATTATAAGCCATTACCTCTTCAGGGCTTTTTTGGTATGACGCTAAGTAATTATTGAGTGTCTGAATCGCAAAAGTTTTTCCCTGATCACGATAGCCACCATCTACCATTAACGCCGTATAAACCCTAAGCTGATTAAGTGCATCTTCACTTTTTACCGCCTGTCTAGAGATAAATGCAGAAGTATCTACACTCGAATCGAGTCCCATGGTCGAACCCGTAAATATACGCCTCAAATCATTAATATCATGGGCTTTAAGCCCACCAGTGGCCATACCCACATTATAGAGGTAAATTAATGGTGACTGTTCTTTTTTTAGTCCCATCAATCCGTTACCCACCCGCACAGATATATATACAACACTTTGCTCAAAATCAGTTTGCTTAACATTAAGCATGACACCATTATCAAATCGATAGCTCAGTATCCCACCATAATCAGAAGTGCTAACTAATTGCGCTTTACCTAGCTTACCAAAGTCGGTGTAAGCAAATTCAGTTCCCACTTTATCCTCATAACGCGCCACACTGCCAAGCTGACTATGAGAATATGCTTCAACTACCTTCTGCTCTAACCCCTGTGCATTGCTTCGCTCAGTCAAATGAATACGAGGAGGCTGTGTACCCCATCTAATGCGAAAAGCCTCATTAATCGATTTGAGCGTCAGCTTGTGACGTAATTGATTAAACAAGGATAGTGTTAATTCTGCCGATATAATAACACGAGTATTATCTACAGCATGCATGACGCCGTTGGCGATCGCAGCATTAGTCGCATCTACTGCGGTTTCAACATTAAGCTGCAACTCTTTTTCTAACTTATTCAGCTGACGCTCAATTTCGGCCTGACTAAACCCATACTCCGTTATCTGGCGTAACGATTGCGTCATAGTATTGAGGCCATATATCCAATCTTGGTCAGCTGTAGCCAACCCAATTTGACTTACGCGCACACCCCCTAGCTCAAAATCCGATGAAATACTGGGAGCCATAATACGGCCACCACTTTCATACGTTAACAGGTCAATACGATATGCTAATGCTGCCAGTCCCAACATATTGGTCCAATTTTCTAAAATGGTTTCGCTGCTGATAGCCTTAAGCGATTCTTTTTCGATAAAGTTAATCTCAATACGAGAGTTTTCATTTGGATCACTAAAAACTTTAACTTCAGGTTTCTTAGGTAAGATAATTTTAAAAGTAGGATCGATGACTGGTTGAAATTGATCATTACTCCAATCTGAAAAATAATGTTTAACACGTTCAATCATTTTTTTATGAGTAACATTACCGACTAAAATCAAGGTCGTATTTTTTGGGGCATAAAAAGTTTGATAAAAACTTTTTAAATCTTTTTGGGTGACGTTATCCATCCCTTTGATTGTCCCCAAACCAATTTTATTAGGCAGATCAGCTCCGGCGTAAATGAAGTCCGCTACATCAAGCGCCCGCGCGAGTGCAACAGATTGACGTTCGCGTACTTCAGACTTAATAACCTTTCGTTCCCTTTCTATTGCCTCTTTATCTAAAGTTAACTCAGAAGCCGTCTCTCGCAATAAAAACAATGCCGTATTAATACTATCAATGTCAGCCTTTGGTAAGTCGAGTTGATAATTAGTATTAGTCATACTCGTGGTCGCGTTGGTATCTGCCCCAAATGCTAAACCGTGTCTTTCAAGCATCGCAATCATCTCACCTTCAGCGACATTGTTTGAACCATTAAAGGCCATATGTTCCAAGAAATGAGCCAGCCCAGGATCTTGCCCTTGCTCTTGAAATGAACCTGCATCGACTAACATACGTATGGACAATCCCTTATCATCATGATTTTCAACTGTAATCACACGTAAACCGTTATCCAATAAAACGCTTTGATAGCGTGAATCCAGAGATACATCGGTTTGAGGGAACCACAGAGCCTGCTCATTCACAGCAGAGGAAGCGGCCAGAGGGATCCACAATAGAGAGACAAACAAAATATTTACAAACTTACAATTGCGCATAATACAAATACAACTTAGATTCAAAATGAGTATCAAAGGCAAGACTATAGCGGTTTATAAGGCTTTTGGTCTAGCCCTAAACCTCTCCATAGTCTGTAAATAGTTAGGGGTTAAGGAGATGGTCACGGTAAAACGGCAATCTGCACTTTACACAGGATTTACATTGACAGTTTAGCGACGCCTCCCCCCATCGGACTTAGCCAACATTACCGACGCCTTAATTACCCTCTATTTATCAACAATCTCATTAACCAACTGTATTAATAGACTTTTAAAGTTAATTTATCGTCCCATCGCTCGATTATATATTCTTAAACTTATTTTTTTAGCCGATCACCTTGCAGTCATATACGTTGTTAATCTTACCAAATCCGTTTATTTGTCAATTAAAAGTATTAACTCACACCCACCAAATGAGAATGATTTGTATTTACGATTTATTGCGTGCTAATTTACTCGCCGTTACCGAGACAGAGACTGCAGGAAAAAATAGCCTAAGGACAGCGTTAAAAAAATCACGTTCATCACTGCAAGAGTGATGACCACATAGCTATTTAGACAGCTGGATTTACGTCCATAGGTAACTGTTCACTGGATAGGCAGCATGCTGCCAAAGGAGAAGTAAGTGACTAATAAAAAAAGGGAAATTGATAGTGAAGTCTTTGAGCTACTCGGCATTGGCCCATTCAATCTTGGTCTCGCCGCCTTATCAGAACCTATCGAAGGCTTTAACTGCTTTTTGCTAGATGCCAAAACCAGTTTTGACTGGCATCCAGACATGCTACTCAAATCCTCAAGTCTATATAACCCCTTTATGTCAGATTTGGTGACCATAGCTGCCCTGCTGCACACGGATCATGAAGATAAAACACTGATTTCGGCCTTAATAATGGCCTCAGGCTTGCCAGCCAAAGAGTGGCTAAGCCGTTACATCAACTTGTATTTATCGCCCTTATTGCCCGCGTTTTTCGCCTACGAGCTGATCTTTATGGCGCACGGGAAAAACCCGATCTTAGTGCTGGATGAATATGTGCCGATGAAGATTTTAATGAAAGACATAGGCAAAGAAGTCGCGCCAATCCATGGCACGATGCCGCTAACTGAAACTGATGGTGTAAAACCTCTTGCGGTAAGCCTTGAAGAAGAGATGAAACTTAACTACATCTTACTGGATATTTTTAACTGTATTTTCCGCTGTTTAGCACCGCTGCTCGATGAGCAAACCAGCGTCAGTGAAAGCCAATTCAGAGAATTAGTGGCAGACAATATACGTAATTACCAAGCCCTACATCCACATTTGGCCGCCAAGTTTGCTCAAAACGTTCAGTTTAAGGACAACTTTGTACGCACGTGCCTCAATCGTATCCAATTGAATAACAACCAACAAATGATAGATCTCGCCGGCAGGGAGAAAAAACCACGCTGCGCCAGCGGCATCGACAATCCCTTGGCGGCCTTGAGCAATGCCATGCCTTTAAGCGCCCCAAACTTGGCCGCGCTGAGTCGAAAACACGTTAACGCGTAATATAGCGAATAGAGCCGACACTTTCTGAAACTTGACGAAACGTTTGTGTGGGCCACTTATTGGCCCGCTTTATTTAACCCCAACCTAAATGGAATTAAAGATCACCATTATGAAGACTTTTCCTCTCTCCAGCATCGCACTCGTCTGCAGACAAGCCCTCGTTAACCCAAAGCTACTGCTGTGCTCAGCCGTGTTAGCCAGTGTGCCCCATGCCGTAGCAGACACTGTCGATGCGGATGGTAAGACTAAGAAACACCAGAAAGAGATTGAAATCATCAATGTCATTGGCGCCAAGGATTTACACGACAATCGCTATAAAACCCAAGCGATGAATACAGCGACGGGGCTCGATTTATCCTATTTAGAAACGCCGCAGTCGGTCACGTCTATCACCCGTCAAATGATGAACGATCAACAGCTTAATAGCGTGATTGATGCTATGACCAGCGTTGCCGGGATCAATGCCCGCCCTATGGATAATGACAGATACAGCATTAGTGCTCGCGGCATTGCCGTAACCAGCATACTGTACGATGGCGTGCCCACCACCTACGACACCCGCTTCAACTATGGCGATAATCTGATCGACACCGCCATCTACGAGCGAGTTGAAGTGGTGCGCGGCGCGACTGGCCTCATGACGGGAGCCGGTAATCCCTCGGCGGCCATTAACCTTATCCGTAAACGCCCGACCCAAGAGTTTATGGGCAGCACCTCGTTAAGTGTGGGCTCATGGAATAATGTGCGTGGTATGGTCGATGTGTCCAGCGCCTTAAATGATTCAGGTTCTGTGCGCGGTCGCGTGGTGGCCGCCTATCAGGATAAAGATTCGTTTCAAGACAGATACGAGCAGCAGCGCACCACGCTATACGGCATAGTCGAAACCGATATTGGCGATAGCACCTTGTTCACCCTAGGGGTTGATTACCAAGATGCCACACCGAGCGGCACTATGTCGGGCGGTTTACCACTTTTTTACAGTGACGGTAACCGCACTAACTATGATCGCGCCACTTCAACAGCGCCCGATTGGGGCTCGGCGCATACCCAAGGCCTCAACACTTTTGCGAGTCTCGAGCACAGGTTTGATAATGGCTGGAACCTAAAAGGGACTTACACTTATGGCGACAACTCATTGCAGTTCGATGTGCTATGGGCCACAGGCTATCCCGATCCTATCACCAACATTGGCGCCACTGCAGGCTCTATCGCCTATGTCGACGGCAGTCGCACCCAACACAATGTGGATTTACGTGCCGAAGGACAATTCCAACTCTTTGGTCAGGAACATCAATTGATGTTTGGCTGGAATGGTCAGCGACAAGAATTTGCCAATCCCTATTATTCCCCCACTGCTGCAGTGCCGCCACTGGGGGATTTTCGCGATCCAAACTTCCAGTACCCTAAACCTCAATGGCAAGATACCTCAGACATTGGCTCATCTGGCGAAACCAAGCAGAGTGCCGCCTATGTGGCGACTCAGCTTAATCTCAGCGATGCCTTAGCTGTCCTTGTCGGATTACGCCTCAATGAATGGCAAACCGACCAAGATAACTTTGGCAGCCTATACGATTTCAGCATCAGCAACGAACTCACCACTTACTTTGGCCTCACTTACGCTCTGACCGAGCAATATTCGCTCTACGCCAGCTATACCGACATTTTTGCGCCGCAAACTAAGCAAAGAATCGATAAAAGCTACCTAGATCCGGTCAAAGGAAAAAACTACGAAGGCGGGATTAAGGCGAGTCTATTCGATGAGGCCTTAGATATGTCACTGTCGGTGTTTGAGATCAGACAAGACAATGTCGGAGTCCGCACTGGCGATGTGATCCCTGGTACCACAACACAAGTGTATGAAGGCGTAAACGGTACAAAAACACAGGGATTCGAATTTGAATCGACAGGTAAAATCACTGATGATTGGAATGTTTACTTAGGCTACACCCAGTTCACCACCGAAGACCCAGATGGTAAACGCATCAGTACCACTTCACCACGTCAGCAATTAAAACTCTTCACCACTTATACCTTTGGTGGTGATTGGCATAAATTGCAAATGGGAGCAGGGGTTAACTGGCAGAGCCGAGTCTATCAAACGGTCAATTCGCCACTTGGCAAAGTCGAAGTAGAGCAAGGCTCCTATGCACTGGCAAGTTTGATGGCAAGTTACGCCTTCACCGAGCAGCTTAAGCTTAGCGCCAACCTGCACAACGCCTTAGATAAAACCTACTACAGCCAAGTCGGTCAATACAGCCAATTCCAATACGGTACGCCGCGCAGTGCCAGCTTAACCTTGGACTATCGCTTCTAAGTCAGACTGTTATTGAGATAGTTCGAAACCCCTTGTGAGTTCAAGTATTGAGCTCACAAGGTCCTCATCTATCGGACTTATCAATAATAACGGGGCTTATCAAGCACAGCGGCAATCAATCACAGCCATTAAGGAGTCATTATGGCAAGCCAACGGGGGAGACACCAGACTGCAACTATTGCGCGAGACCTCGCTCAGGCACGATGCTTTGAATCACATCATTTTGACATTCAATCAGCTGTTACATGAGCGGGCCCCTTCTATGGCGAGCACCTAAACTCAACGCCCTCAACCACTGGGCTCAGTTGCAATGAATGGAGCTGTGCCGATACCTATTAAACACTGCTCGCGCGTTTTGCCATAGCACACCCTACGCAGAAACTCTGACTAAGATTGAATCCGAAACCGATATAACAGTTGCAACCTGCCAAACGCCCGCTTTCGCCAGTAGAAGAGACGCTCGCAAAACGCTGCGTTCACTTTGGGCCCAATGGTATTTTGGCCAACTAACAAGATAGACACTGACGTACATTCGCCATTAAACCTATATCCGCCGCCAGTTAATAAAAATAACCCCACCAGCATCAGGTAGTCTTTACGGGTTATCCTTAGGTTTATTCACAACGGTCTTGTTGTTAGCTGACTTAGTATTCCTTACCATGCAGCCTCCAAAGCAATAACTCACCCAAAGTTATGCTTTTAAAAACCAAGCATAACTATAAAAGCTGGATGCAGTATGACTGCTAATAGACACGGTAGGACGATAAATCATTGATTTTATAAAAAGCAGATAAGAAAAAAGACGCCCTAGGACGTCTTTTTTCTTGAATTTGGCGGTGAGAGAGGGAGTCGAACCCTCGATACGTTTCCGTATACACACTTTCCAGGCGTGCTCCTTCGGCCACTCGGACATCTCACCGTATCATTAGCGTTATCGGAACCTTAAGATTCGATGCGGCCAACGGAGCGACACTTTACGCAAATCACTAAACTGGGTCAAGCAATAAAACAACTGTGTCAAGCATTTGCGTAATAGTTCACCAGTTTTCTTGTTTCCCAGCCCTATTCTGGTTTGGCTCTGACGAAAGTGTCTTATATCTGTGGTGTACAACATGATGCATATGCAAGCAAGCTGATGAAAACCTAAATTGCATACCCAACTCACTAGTCAGTGAGTTACTTAAACTTACTCACGAGTTGTGACATAGCGCTGACATCGTTAAGCAAGGCTTCGTTTAGCTGACTGAGCTTATCGGATACATCATGGGTGTTACGATAAATCTCACTTATCTTCATCGCATTTTGATTCACCTCTTCAGAGACAACCGACTGTTGATGTGTTGCCGCTGCAATTTGCTCGTTCATGCTATCGATAACACTGACTTCATTCACAATACGCACTAATTCTTCACCGGCGCGACGAGACTCGACAACACTAGTCTCGGCACGCGCCTTGCCCGCTTCCATCGCTTTTACGGCGAGCAGTGCACCACGCTCTAGACGCTCTGTCATGCTACGGATATCTTCTGTGGATGTCTGCGCTCGTTGAGCGAGGTTTCTGACTTCATCGGCCACCACGGCAAATCCACGTCCCATCTCACCGGCGCGCGCTGCCTCTATCGCGGCATTGAGTGCCAATAAATTGGTTTGCTCGGCAATGCCGCTGATCACGCTAAGCACATCGACAATCCCTTTAATATCTTTATCAAGATGATTGATTGCCACTGCCGCTTCATCAATTTCGATAGCCAGCTGATTGATTGACTCAGCCGTACGCTCTACTTCTTGGCTGCCCTCTTGGGCTTCTTTATTGGCTTTTGCCGACGCTTCTGATGCTTGCACCGCATTTTGAGCAATCTCTTGTACCGTGGCACTCATCTGCGTCATGGCCGACGCAACTTGATCGACTTCGCTATGACCTTGAGTGACATCTTCGCGCATATTGCGCGCATAGCCTTCCATCTCTTGGCAAGCATTAAGCAGGCCTTTGGTGTTAGTGCGCACCGTGCCGATAACCGTTTCAAAATCTGTCATCATGTGGTTAAACGCTTGTCCCAATTGCGCGATCTCGTCACGTCCAGATACGGCTACCCGTACACTCAAATCATAATGTTGCTGCGATTCAGTCACTTTATGGTATAGGTTGCGCAGTGAACGATGCAGATAACGACCGATGAACAGTGACAGCACAATGACAACTAAACCTGAGGCCAACATCAACACGATGGCGCTGATCATCAAGGTGGTAGCTTGGGTCAAAGCTGCACGGGTATCAGTTAACAACTCGTTGGATAAGCGCAGCTCAAATTGCCGCAGGGCTTCGATTCTCGCGGTCGACTTGGCAAACCATTGAGTCGAACTGTTAGCTTGTAGCTGTTGTGGGTCTTGGCTAAAGGCGATACTACGTAGCTGATTTACCTCGGTAAAAGTAGAAGAATTAGCAAGTTGTTGGTACGCAGACTTAACCTGAGGAGTCGCCAAAGCCAAGAAGCGCTCTTCATAGGTATTTTGCTCTGACACTAGTGTGGCAAATTTAAGAAACATAGTTGGTTTAAAGCTTGGGTTACCAAACGTGGAGCTTAATACAGCCCGCTCGATTCCGGCACGTTCTTTCATCTGCAAATATGCTGCAAAACTAGCAGATTGAATGGCAATAGCACGGTTATCCCCCTGCAAGCTAGCGTGGTCAACAATGGTCAATAAGGCGGCATTGAGCTCGCTATAATACTGCACTTCTTCAGCCACACTAATAGTCTGTTGATCGATACGCCGGCGCACCTCATCGAGTCGATTAAGCATACTGTTAACCTTGTTCATCTGAGTTGTAAAACCCGCTGGGATGGTGTGGTTCAACGTAAAAGCGCTAAATGTATTGACTTGTTGATCGCTGAACTGACGTTGGTTAGGCAACTTATCGGCAAACGCTTGCCCTTTTGACCCAAGAAATCCTGCGCTCATGCCGCGCTCTTTTTGCAATTCATGAACTAAATTACTGTTCACCTGCGAGAACTCAGCCAGAGTTTCTATTTGGCTAAGTCCTTGCTGTATTTGATATTGACCATAAACAACGTATAAGCCAAAAAATAACGCCCCAAGAATAGGCGGCACGATAACAAGTAACAGTTTGTTTTTTATTGAGAGATTACTTACCCATTGCATATTCATGATTGGTTATCCCTAACGCTGCATGTTTTAAGCCATTGTATTATCATCTTTAAGACGCTCCGTAGTGTGAACCAATGGCTCGCTGTATGAGGTCTTAGTTTATAAACACTAGCACACAATCCAAATGTAATGAAAATGCCAACAAAACATAAACTAAAGCCAAATCCAGTGAGACAGAGTCTATTAAGCCTTCAAGCAATGAAGTGCAATGCGCTTCTGCTCTAGCACTGCGCGGCATTAGAACAAATTCAGCCATCAAAAAAGCGCCTTTAAAGGCGCTTTTTTTGTGTAATATCAAGTTTACTTAGCTGTTGGATAATTTACAGCCTTATTGACCACTTTTCAGCTACTCCGTGGCGGTGTTAGGCATTACCTTTAATTTGCATATTTAACGTTTTGGCAAAGTTGAGCATTCTGTCTAACGGTAACAAGGCCCTTTGACGCAAAGACTCATCGACAAATATCTCATGTCGTGCACGGTCACTGTCACTTAACGCTGCCTCAATGGCTTGTAGGCCGTTCATCGCCATCCAAGGGCAATGGGCACAGCTTCGGCAGGTTGCTCCGTTACCACCAGTGGGCGCCTCGATTAATGTTTTGTTAGGTGCAGCTTGCTGCATCTTATAGAAAATGCCCTTATCAGTTGCCACGATAAAGGTGTCATTATCCATTGATTGTGCAGCTTTAATCAACTGGCTGGTTGAACCCACCGCATCGGCTAACTCGACGACACTGGCGGGTGACTCAGGATGAACTAACACGGCTGCATTTGGATGCAGTGCTTTGAGTTCACGTAATGCCTTGGCCTTAAATTCATCATGGACAATACACTCACCTTGCCACATCAACATCTCGGCACCAGTTTGCTTGGCAATGTAACTGCCTAAGTGTCTGTCTGGGCCCCAGATGATTTTTTTACCTTCGCTATCTAGATGCTCAACAATTTCCAGTGCAATGCTAGAGGTAACCACCCAATCGGCGCGGGCTTTGACCGCTGCAGATGTATTGGCATAAACCACGACGGTATGATCGGGATGAGCGTCGCAAAAAGCACTGAAGGTTTCGATGGGACAACCCACATCCAATGAGCAAGTTGCATCGAGGGTGGGCATTAAGACGGTTTTTTCTGGGCTCAATATTTTTGAGGTTTCGCCCATAAATTTAACCCCAGCTACAATCAATGTCTTAGCGGGATGATCGCGCCCAAATCGCGCCATTTCAAGTGAGTCAGATACACAACCGCCAGTCTCCTCGGCTAATGCCTGGATCTCTGGATCGGTATAGTAGTGGGCTACTAACACCGCGTCCTTTTCTTTTAAAAGCTGCTTAATACGCGTCTTATGATGCTGTTTCTGCTCATTATTTAGCGGAATAGGCTTAGCGGGAAATGGATATTGTATGTTTGCAATACTTGGAGCTAACTGACTCATGCTTAAACCAAAAATAGTGGATTAATTTGCGTCATTATACTTAATTCAGGCCAAAGATTAATAGCATTAAAAAAAAAGAGCGCTAAGCGCTCTTTTTCAAAAAAACGTTTTGTTAATGCATAGCCAGCAGCATCTCTTGAGGCTGTTCAAGATACTGTTTCCACAAATTACAGAAACGTGCAATCGTGCCGCCATCGATAACGCGATGGTCGCCCGACCAACTCACTTGCATGATCTTACGAGCCTCCACCTCGCCCAGCGCATTAAAGCGCGGCAACGTTTGCAATTTCCCCAGCGCCACAATCGCGACCTCAGGTTTATTGATGATAGGCGTTGCGACTGTACCGCCTAATGCACCAATATTAGAGATAGAAATGGTACCACCTTTAAGGTCCTGCGGGCTCACCCTGCCACTTCGTGCATCTTTAGTTAACCGAGTGATCTCACTGGCCACGTCAAGAATCGATTTAAGCTGTACATCTTTAACATTAGGCACCAATAAACCCACTTTAGAGTCAACCGCCATGCCTATATTGTGTGAAGCAAAGAAGGTTTGCTCGGTGCAGTCGTCATTAACACGGCTATTGATATCGGGGAATTGACTTAAGGCCAACGACATCGCTTTCATAAAAAACGGCATCATAGTGAGCTTTAACTCATCACTAGAATAACGCTGCTTTAACGATTCGCGCAGGGCAACTAACTCGGTTAAGTCTAACTCTTCGCAATAGGTGAAATGCGGTATGGTCGATACCGACTCCATCATCATCTTCGCCATCACGGCGCGAACGCCCCGAATGGGCTCGACTCGATCAGGTAGGTGGCTCACTGGTGTGGCGATCTGCTCGGCGCTGCTGGCAGCTTTAGCCGCTTTGGCTTTAACCGCTTCGCCACCACGATAACGCTCGACATCCTCTTTATAGACGCGGCCATGTTTGCCCGTACCAGGCACTTTGGCTAAATCGATATCATAACTGCGTGCCAAACGTCTTACTGCTGGGCTGGCGAGTGCTTTACCATTGCTAGGTAATGTCCCCTCGACGTCTAAGGTGTCATTACCTGTCGCCGCATTATCAGCACTAGCGGCATGCGGTTGCGACACAGCTTGCGCTGCAGGCGCCGACTCCACCTCCACTTCAATAGCAAATAACGGTGAATGCACTTGGGCAAGTTGCCCTTTACGGTAATGCAGTTTGACAACCTTACCACTCTTTATGGCCGGAATTTGCACCAGTGCTTTGTCGGTCATGACATCGGCAATGGGTTGGTCTTCAACCACCATGTCGCCTTCTTTGACTAACCAATCCACTAATTCACATTCGACAATCCCCTCGCCAATATCAGGCAGTAAAAACTCTTCAATGGCGGTGCTTACGGCACTTATGCTGGCATCATCTTGCGATGAATAATTTTGAGTGCTAGCTGAATTAACGGCCTCCTCCACCGATAATTTAGTCTCAGCAACATCATCCATCTCCACCGAATAAAGCGGTGCATGCACTTTTGCGACGTCGCCTTTTTTGTAATGAAGTTTTTTGATAACACCTGCATGGGGTGCCGGAATTTGCACTAAGGCTTTGTCTGTCATGACATCGGCAATGGGTTGGTCTTCAACCACTATGTCGCCTTCGCTCACCAGCCATTCGACCAGCTCGCACTCAACGACCCCTTCACCTATATCGGGTAAAATAAATTCTTTAATCATGCCTGCGCTCCTAATATTTCATCGATGCTTTGATCGCTTCAAACGTTTTGAGCGCATCTGGCATATATTCTTTTTCGTGCACCAAGGGGTAAGGCGTATCTAGGCCACACACTCGGCTAATGGGAGATTCAAGATACAAGAAACACTCTTCTTGAATCGTGGCGGCAATTTCACCTGCGAAGCCACCCGTTAATGGCGCTTCGTGATTGATGAGCAGGCGACCGGTTTTCTTAACTGACGCCGCGACTGTCTCCACATCCCATGGGGCAAGTGTACGTAAATCGATGATTTCGCATGAAATGCCCTTTTTGGCTGCCATCGAAGCTGCATTTTCGATGATCTCCATCTGCGCCCCCCAAGCCAATAAGGTGATATCTGTGCCCGCTTTAACCACTTCCGCTTTACCTAGCTCTATCTCATAGGCGCCTTCAGGGACTTCACCGACACTGGCGCGGTACAAGCGTTTAGGCTCGAAAAACACCACAGGGTTATTGTCGCGAATAGAAGCCAGTAGCAAGCCTTTAGCCTGATAGGCATTTCGTGGCACAACCACTTTTAAGCCTGCAGTTTGGGTGAAATAAGCTTCAGGTGATTGTGAATGATAATGACCACCAGCAATACCTCCACCATAAGGCGTGCGGTAAGTGATGCCACCGACGTTGAATTCGTTACCACTGCGATACCTAAACTTGGCCGACTCGTTGACGATTTGGTCAATGGCTGGAAAGATATAATCGGCAAATTGGATTTCGGCAATCGCGGTCATGCCGTTTGAGGCTAAACCGTTAGCAAAACCGGCAATGCCTTGCTCTGTCAGTGGGGTATTAAAACAGCGATCGCGGCCAAATTTTTCCTGTAAGCCTGAGGTGGCACGAAACACACCCCCAAAGTGGCCTACATCTTCACCAAACAATACTGCTTTCTCGTCGGTTTCCATTGCAATGGTCAAGGCATCATTGATGGCTTGTAACATATTGATCTTTGCCACGATTTAGACTCTCCCTGCACTATTTGGATAGGACTCTGGATATTTCTTAATATGCTGTTTAAGATTTTTGAGTTGCTGCTCGAGACGCGGCGTTGGCGTGTCATACACATCGGTTATCAGTTCATCTATGGTCACAACAGGCAGTTTCTCTGCCACTTTAACCGAGGCTAACACCTCTTGACGATATTTTTCATATAGAGCGCTGTCATCGCTTTCAGCTAGCCAACCTTTATTGATCATCCACAATTTAAACCGCTGCACGGGATCATGTTGTTGCCACTTCGCCTCTTCTTCTTTGGAGCGATAGCCAGAGGGATCATCTGACGATGAATGTGCGCCCAGGCGATAAGTCATCGCTTCAATGAGTACTGGCGCATTATGCTCTAACGCATAGGCTCTGGCTTGCTGGGTAGCGGCAAGCACTGCCAACATGTCGTTACCATCAACGCGAATCGTGTGCATACCATAACCGACGCCTCGGCTGGCAATACCATTGCCGGCAAACTGCTCGCTGGTCGGCGTTGAGATGGCATAGCCGTTATTACGACAGAAGAAAATCGTCGGCGACTTAAGTACGGCGGCCATATTCAATCCGGCGTGAAAATCTCCCTCAGAGGCGGCACCTTCACCGAAGTAACAGATTGCAACATTACGTTTGCCCTGCATTTTAAGGCTATAACCGACCCCTGTGGCTTGTGGTATTTGCGTTGCTAGTGGCGATGAAATGGTTTGATAATGCAAGGCACTGCAACCATAGTGGATCGGCATTTGACGGCCTTTTCCCAGATCTTTTTCATTGCTGAACATCTGGTTCATAAACTGCTCGGTGGTAAAACCACGGTAACGCAGCGCGGCATGCTCCCGGTATTGCGCTAAGATAACATCTTCATCATCGAGCGCCGCGACACTGCCAACAACCGAGGCTTCTTCACCGGTGCAGGTCATGTAAAAACTGATCCGTCCCTGGCGCTGTGCGCCTAACATGCGTTCATCGAGTACGCGAGTAAAGACACAGGTGTCATGAATTTTTTCAGCTAAAGCTTGGTCGATCACGGGTAATACCGCTTCTTCGAACGTGGTGCCGTCTGCTTGAAGGATCTTCAAAATCGGGATTGATAACGAATCTTTATCAAGAAAGCTGACCCGATGGACAGTTTCTGTCGTGCTCTTAGTGTTGCTCATACTATTCTCTTATCAGCTGAGTTTTCTTGTTATTGAGTTGCCAGCAAATGTGTTAACACCCATTCATTGGCCAGTATTGTCTTCACACGTGAGCCTCAAGTTACGTTAACGTAAACTACCTATCAAGCCCAACTCGTCTAAAGTAACTAACTAGCATCTAACATTGTTGTATATTTAGCTTTACAAGCCTAGCGCGCCGCCTTAGTTAACCTGATAACCCTGTGCAGGCACCAAACAGAGCACGGTTCTTTGCCCGACCGGCACATTGGCATTAGGAAATACGATAGACTCGGATGCAGCATCAACCTTAATCTCTGCCCCCCCCTCTTTTGCTAACACATAACCTTTAGGAAACGCGGTAAAATTCTCCACATCACTGGTAAACGTAAACTCAAAATCGTCATAACGCTTATTGATAGAGCGATTAACTTGGTAAAGGTTAAGCTGAGTGTTATCGAAGGCCGGCAATGCCAAAGGTTCACCTTTAATCAATTGAATTAACACTGTTTTTAACGCAATAAAGCGTGTCATATCATTTTGGCCCATCGGCATTACCTTGCCAAGTTCGATAGTAAAAGCATGGGCTTGATAATTATGAGCAGAAAAATAACTAAAAGTGGTGGTTGGCTCATGATGAAATAACACAGTGTTAATACCACAAGCGGCTAAAAACATCAGTTGCTCACCACTGTACGGTGCACCTTGACGATAAGGATAAATGGCAAATTTCTCATGCTTGGAACCACGAATAGCCGTATGTAAGTCATAGTGATATCGCGGCGAGTTTGGCTGACCACCCATAAAGAAGCGATCGACATAACGCTCAAGCTTTTTAGCTCTCACACGCTCGGCGTTGATAAGCCCTTGTCCATTGGAGTGTGCCCCACTAAAAAGTCGATTGAGGTTTTCTTCAACAAAACGGGTGCCATTTAAAATCGCTGCAGGATTACCAATTAAAAAAAGTAACCTTTGCTGTGTCACCAGTTGGCCGCAGAGTAACTGAGTGATCAGCGTGTTACACAGTTCAATGGGTGCGGTTTCATTACCGTGTATGGCACTGGACAATACAATATTTTTGACTGGTACATCGCCGCTAGACAACGGCTCAAATGCAATCACCCCAGTATCCCAAATATGTACGCGGGTGTGTTCGCCTATGGTAAAGGTAAACGGCTCTGGGATAGATTTTGGATTTGCGAGGGTAAATTGCAAAAAGTCATTCGACAAATTTAGTGCTTGTTGCACACAAAACTCCTTACATTATTCATACCTTACAGACCAAGTTGATCTGTCGTAATAGGCATGACTCCTTGGATTTATTAGTATTATGTTTATCAACGCCTGATAGTACCATTTAACGGATCAGACAGCCATTTGTCACCACACAATAACTTAGTGACCGGTAAATTAAACTTGCAATCTCATTAAAGCCACCACACAATAAAGCCATCTAGACGTCTACACTGGCTGAAGAGGAATACTGATAACTTGCTCCTCTACCTGCTATATAGGCATATCAATTAAACGTCATGGGGTGTACAGATGGCTATAGCCACATTTGGTGCTGGTTGTTTTTGGGGTGTAGAGTACTTTTTCAGACAAATTGAAGGGGTGACAGCAGCAAGCTGTGGTTACATGGGCGGTGACGATAAACGCACCACTTACGAACAAGTCAAACAAGGTAACAGCGGTCACGCTGAAGTAGTTCAGCTTGAATATGACGAACATCGAGTCAGTTATGAACAACTTTTAGCCGTATTTTGGTCTAATCACAACCCGACCATGCTCAACATGCAAGGCGGTGACATAGGTCATCAATATCGCAGCGCGATCTTTTTTTACGATCAGCAACAAAAAGCGGCAGCTGAGCAATCGAAGCTTGCCTTAGCGCGAAGCGGAAAATGGGGGATGCGCCAAATAGTCACAGAAATAGTGCCCGCGATGCCGTTTCACCTCGCCGAAGAGTATCACCAAAACTACTTAAAAAAGAATAACCTACCCAGTTGTCACCTGACTTATTAAGTGACGATTACAAGCTCAATACTCAGCGAGGATATTACTTTCCTGACACTATTTATAATAGTACTGGCATGTAGTCTGCTCATTTTTTGTGATGAAGAACTCAGATTAAGTGGCTTGTTATGAAAGCGGATAGTTTATGTCGAAAGTACTTTGATGCTAACCACTCTTTGATGTCTGTATGCTACTCACCAGTTTGTTGAGCCTTAAAAATGCCACCAATCCATAAGGTTGGCGGCTTTTTATCATATCAATCTAGTCATCACAGCGTTTTATGTAACGATTGACTTCAAACGACTAATTGATAGGCCTTAGTATTTATAGAGCTTAGTATTCACCGCAGTTAAGTCAGTTTAATCTCAGTTTGCATCAGCAGCACTGGGTCTTCACCAAACCTATGCCGTTATTTTTGCGATAATATTTTGCTCGCCGGGTAACATGGCTTGCATCGATGCTCGCGCCTTAACCCGTAAATATAAAGCACTTAAATATGGCCAACGCGTCGCATCAATTGTCTCGCCAGCGTGCTCCATATTAACCATCTGGCAACTGAAAGCCAGATCCGCTAAGGTGAGCTTTCCTGCGACAAAATAATCATTACCGGCTAACTGTTGCTCAAGGTAATCGAAATGAGCAGGCAGTTTTTCTGTCAGTGTTAACTGTACAACACCTTCGTCACACTCTTTCCCCATACTTTTACTGAGCACACGCTGTGCAAACACACTAAAGGTTGTCAGAGGTGCTAGCTCGTCATCGGCGTATTTAGCTAACCAACGCACGCGCGCATTTTGTTCAGCATTATCACCCATTAAGCTCAACGCTTGTGGGTATTGCTCTTCGAGATATTGGCAGATCACGCTCGAATCGGCCAAAGTGAACTCTCCCACTTTAATCGCAGGAATACGGTTGAGTGGGTTTATCTCTTTATACCAAGACGGCTGATCAAATGGCGAGATTATCTCTAATTGATAATCCAGCGCCTTTTCAGCCAAGCACAAACGTACTTTACGCACAAATGGCGACAGCGGCACACCATAGAGTATCAGGCCCATTGTAAATCCTCAGTTAATTTAGAATTAGTTAATTTATAAAATGAGTCATGCTATACGTCTTATGTGATTAACACAAGATGCCGTTATTACAGTGAATGATATGGCACATAAGCCAAATCATCATGACGGCCCACATCAACTTGTATGCTGCACGACAAAGGCTTAGATGGATTGCCTGAACGTAATTCACAGATTCTATAGCTATATGCTTAGCTTGATTCCCCCCACAACTTTATATGGCGCAACATCCTTGTGACGACTGCGCGCCACTGTCACAAGGGGATCATGACTAAGCCGGCAATGATAAACTAACCCATCGCATGCCCAATGCGACATCTCATGTACCGAGCCCCTGTAAATCGCTCAATTCACCTCAAATCGCTCAATTCACCTCGACTTCAGCTTTATAAACAAGCAACTCACCTTTACCAACCGGCACTAAGGCAGACTTTAGGTTATTTTGCTTGTTTAACCAAAGGGTGAAATCTGCCAGCTCATCGCGATGAGAAATGGCATTGTCACAAACAAGTAAACCACCAGGCTCAAGAGTATTAAATAATGGTTCGGCTAATGATAAATACGCCTTTCGGTCGGCATCGAGAAATATGAAGTCGACTCGTTCAGTCAGATGCTCAAGAACTTCACTAACGTCCCCCGCTAGCTGAGTGATCTTAGCGCTGACACCGGCTTTTTCAAAATTAAGCCTAGCTTCTGAAATTTTCTGTGGATTCACCTCAACAGTGTAAATTCTGCCGCAACTTGGAAGTACAGAAGCCAACCAAAGTGTGGAATACCCATTAGATGTGCCAATCTCTAAAATCTTACTGGCACGAGTAGCCTGAACAAGAATGAGCACCAGAAATATCGCTCTAGACTAAAAACGCTTCTCCAGTAGATTGTTACGTGCTTAACTAAATACGGCTAAGCACCGGACTCCACCATCTCTTTGATCTTGATCGCTTTTTCGAAGTGATCCAATTTGTGTGTTTCGATCCACCAGCGAGCCACCTCCATGAGAAGCTCCGGCTGATCGTTTCTATTTTTGAAGAATGCATAAAAAGACAACCCAACTTCCGAGCCTTTCTGCTTAATCTTTAGATCACATACTTCAACAATTTTATCTCTAAGTACTGTGCGCAAAACGGTATCTCAATATTGGGTTGTCCAACTGACAGTATGGTACTGACAACATTAATTCAAATGTGCATCGATTTGAATTGCAAGAACTAGGCGTTAACTGTCCGCTTAACACTGTTATAAATAATTGACTGTATACTTAACTTGAATATAGTCATTTGGATATACCCTAGCAAAAGCGGATGTTAACTTAATAGGTTGAGCAACTTTACCGAAGAGAGGAATGCCGCCGCCAAGGATAACAGGGGTTTTAGTGATGATCATTTCATTTATCAGTTGTCGATTTAGAAACGAGGTGATCGTAGTACCACCATCAATATAAGCATGCTCATAGCCCTCACTCTCGAGTTTATTGATAAGATCCCCGATATCGCCAGAATACATCTCCACTTTATCTCGTAAACTCACTGGCGCTTGCGTCAGCGAATGACTCAGTGCGTAAATTTTGATATTCCCGTAAGGCCACTGCTCTGGAGTGAGGTTAAAACTAGACAAAGTCTCCATGCATTTACGCCCCATAACCATACAGTCAACCGATGAAATAAAATCATTAAACCCCATATCTGGGCTGTCACTCATATCCGCTTCTTGATCACCCGATGTATGAAGCCAATCAACATTGCCTCCTAGTGTTGCTATATAACCATCAGCGCTAGTTGCAATAAATACAGAACATTTCATGTTTAATTTTGACCTCAAATCTCAGAACACTTATAACGAGCTGTTAAACGAAGCCGCTTCGCGGCAGAAAAGATAAAAAAACCTCTTTATCCTTCCAGCCTAAATACTTTCTAGAGGCGACCTGATTTGGCTTACCAGCCTAACAACAACGCTTTGATTTTCTTTATGAACAATATCTTACCAACTTAACACTGCAAGGCAAGCGACCTGCAACTATCGATGCTTATGGCCGTGCGCTACGGCGTATTTCAGCCTACTTTGACTGCTCGTCAATACTTGAGTACCTCTGATTTAAAGTGATAGCTCGCTGATCTCATAGCGTCTCATTCATGGCGCACGGTTAAGCTTGACCTGTTTAACGCCTTTAACCTTGCTAGCGCTAAAATACCTGCCTCGCTATCTTTATCGCGGCGTACTTCCTGACAAAGCAATCATCAATGACATTAATGACCACATCAGCTTCAACTATCTAGACAGTCAAACTCAGACCTTTAAAGCGCATACCTTAGGTCTATGGCTTAACGGTACAAGCAGCTAGAATTCTTCCATTATCTAATGCAGCAAAACACCATGAATAAGATAGATATGACGCGATATTTGCTTCGCAAGGATCAGCTACAAACAATAAATCTAAAGGAATTTCGCTACTTTTGACTTCGATATATTGCATATTTCCTCCAAGCACATAACGCCGCCTTGAGTGGTGAACAACACCACCCACAAGCTAAATCATGGTTTCATAAGAACTAAATCCGATTCGAACCAAAAATATCAAGCGTTGCGAATCAGCCTTGCTTTATTAGACGTCGTTCAATTTACTAACGATGAACTGCGCCCTTTTTTTAACTGATACCTTTGGGACTTCAATTAAGTCATAGCCAAACTTTGTATAAGCACTCACCATTTCATGGTATGTCGCAACCGCCTCATTAAAGTCCTGCTTTCGCTCAGTATCATTTTCATAGATCTCTTCCCAAGGAGGAAAAATGAAAACTTTACGGCAATAATCTAGTTCACCGCATTTAGCTAACAAAAGTTCCGAAATAGGTATGCTCTCAAGCTTACTGTACCCATATGAATCGATCATACTTCGGTCGTAAAGCGTCATTTCAGTATCACCAAAGTTCTCGTAATTATTGATTTCTTCAAGAACCATTTCATCGCGAAATGCTGTCTTATCCAACCAAGGTAATGCAGAGCCTTGCGAGGCGACTTGGGCTTGGATAACTTTTCGCCCAACTTCAGGTGCGCTTGGGTAACCCATTTGACACAAAAACTTGATAACTGAAGTCTTTCCTGAACCAGGGCCACCTGTAAAAATAACTCTATTATTCAAATAAAACTCCATAGACGGCTAACGCCTCAAACACCGGCGTGGTGAAGTTGGCGGATTTTGTGTGTGTTTTTGCACAAAAGGTGACAGCTTTGCCACGTCCGAGTGCTTTGATTTATTATGTGATGGGCTATCAATCTGGCAGCCCGTCGAACTTTGGTAATGTGTCTAATTCTTTATCCCAAACAGCTTTGCTAGATGTAAAGATGTGAGCCGTTGGCGACATAGAGACTTCCTTGTCCAAACACCCAGCGGGAATGACTAGAAGACCTGCGTCATGAGTGCTTGGCAATGCTGCACCGCAAACCTTACAAAAACTTTTTTTGTGGCGAGTACCTGCAAGCGTAAAGGTCGTTACTGAATCTGAACCTGCCAACCAGATTAATTTAGCTGACTGTGAAAATAAATTTGCCGCATGAGCAGAACCGCTATCCTTTTGGCAATGCTGACAATGACACAAATAAAAGCTATCAAAGTCCCCTTGCACTTCAAATTTCACGGTGCCGCATAGACAAGAACCAAAGTAATCAGTCATAAAGCTTCCCTTTGCTGCCTGCAGATGTCTGGCACATAACGCCCATTTCTAGAGGCTCCCCAGATAATTGCTTTTACAATCAATTAGTAGACACGCATGGTGCTGTTTGATCTAATCAATTTCGCCAAAAACAAACTAGAACAGCACCATGCGCGACATTACAATACTACATGGGTCACTAACCGATCAATGCCCTTCAATCTACAAGAAACGCCTTACTTCTCTTATGGTTGCCACAAAATCACTACTTGATGGCAATCAACTCTCTTTGATGCTGCTAGGCCGTAACATCTCTGGCAATGCAGATTGAAGAGACCTTTATAGACTTAAAAAGTCCACAATACGGCATGGGGCTAAGACACAGCTAAAGTCGTTGCCCTAAGCGATTAGATCTCTTGTTACTCATCGCCATGCTAGCTGAGACTGCCTTGTGGAGCATAGGTATCATTGCCCTGCATTTCGGTTGGCAAAAGCACTTTCAAGCGAACACTATTAGGCATCGGCCGGTCTTCTTGTTTGTAAGATTAGGGAAAAAGTACGACGGAGAGATAACTATCGAATAACAGAGCAACATTTACGCTGGGCAATGAATACATTACGTTGGTTCACACAGCAGGGAGACCCGAATTATGAGGGGTTCCCCCAGCGCTAGAACAAGTTGCAGTAGTACAAACAGCAAAAAGCCCATCATCTTTCGATAACGGGCTTTTGTTTTAATGTGGCAAAGAGATAGCTGACTTTAAACAATAGGAACCCTAGGGTTCAAGTCGCTATCATAAGCGAGTACAAGTAACGGAAGTGCAAACAGTAAAAAGCCCGTTATCTTTCGATAACGGGCTTTTTGTTTTAATATGGCAAAGAGATAGCTGACTTTAAACAATAGGAACCCGAGGGTTCAAGTCGCTATCATAAGCGAGTACAAGTAGCGGAAGTACAAACAGCAAAAAGCCCGTTATCTTTCGATAACGGGCTTTTGTTTTGATGTGGCGGAGAGATAGGGATTTGAACCCTAGATGGGCTATAAACCCATGCCGGTTTTCAAGACCGGTGCATTCGACCACTCTGCCATCTCTCCGAACGCCGCGAATAATATAGTGCTCTTTAATTGATGTAAAGTAAAAATGATATTCGCGGCATCAACTGCTTAACTAACCATCAACTAAGGGCTATCACCTACTATCGTTTTATTTTGAAAGCAGATGTTACCCTTTCGAAGAAAAGGGCAATTAATTTTCGTCGCTGTGGATACCAACACGCGAATTATCTGGCGCCGCCAGTTCTTTGCTCAACTTTTTAAATAGCTGGCTCCAGCTATTTAAACGGCGCATTTTGTACCCTGCCAGCACACCAACTGATGACACAACAATCGCGATAGCGATAGTCACTTCCGCATGTATTGCCCATATCGCAACAATCGATGATGCGCCGAACGCTAAGCTTATCTGCAAAAAGTTCTGTAAGCCAGCCGCCTTGGCAGAGGCTTGCTTAAAGACCTGCAGTGCACAATTAACCACAATAGGATAACAAGCACCATTAGCCGCTGCTAATACCGAGAAAATACCCAACAAAGGCCAAATGGTGTCAGCCTGCATCACCAAGGTGCTAAACGCTATCCCGGCAACGCACATGCCAAACAGTAACAATAAAATGGTTAAGGTTTGCTCGGCACCGACTCGACGGATAAGTACTTTGCTCATGTAACCACCTACTATAAACATGATAGTTTGAGGTATAAAGCTCAGGCCAATTTCAGTGGCTTGGTAACCGTGTTGCTCCATAGTGATCGGCCACAGTGTCAGATACGAGAAGAACGCCGCAGAGCAAGCCCCAAATATTAATACGTTACCCAAGTATTGTGGACTCTTAAGCATATCAAGATAACTGACACCCACCTTTTGAGGTGCTTCAGCATTACTTTCAACTTGCTCAGATTTAACCCACATCATGGTTGCCAGCATCAACAACACAGTGAGGCCAGTTAATAGCATAAATATGCTGCGCCATTCGCTATGCTCTAATACGTAAGCGCCAAGTATGGGCGCTAACGCCGGTGATAGAGCCACCAAAGGCATAATATTACCAAACATCTTTTGTGCTTCAGTCGCCTCATATTTATCGATAACGATGGCTTGCCAAATTACAGCAGCACTGCAGGCACCAATAGCCTGGAAGAAGCGACCAAGATTAAACAGCCACATAGAATCACTCACTGCAACCATATAACTGGCACTGCCGAAGATCACCAAACCAAATAGTAGGCTGTTACGCTTACCAAAACGCTGCACTAATGGCCCATACAACAATTGACCAATTGCCAAACCAGCTAAGAAAAAGGTCAATGAACTTGCCACATGGCTAGGGGTTGTTCCAAATGTTGCCTCAATTGCTTTGAAAGCAGGTAAATACATATCAGTTGCAACAAAACCCAACATACTCAACAACGCAAGATAGATAAAAAACAGCAATTTTGAGCATTTATTCATAAAATTCATACATTCACACTAATAACCAAATAACGAATCGCGGAGTGTAGATACTTGCTTATTGCTTGTGAAGCGTTTATTTTTGCTTACAGGTTTGAAAAATTCTCACAGCAAGGACCTAAAGAGTATGCTTTCAGAACAATCCATGAAACTTGTCGATATGGTGGCCCGCGCGGGCAGTTTTACCGCCGCGGCCAATAAGCTGCATAAAGTCCCTTCTGCTGTGAGTTACGCAGTTAAGCAAGTAGAAGAAGAGTTAGGAGTGGTGCTGTTTGAACGTCACCATCGCAGTGTCAGCTTAACGCCTGCGGGCGAGCACTTTGTCAAACAAGCCCGCCAAGTGCTCACCAATATTGAAGCCTTAAAAGACAATACTAAACGGGTTGCTAATGGCTGGCAGCCGACATTATCTATCGCACTCGATAACATTGTAAGAGCCGACAAGATCAGTGTGTTGATTGCTGATTTTTATCGCCATTTCGACAATGTCGAACTGATCATTCGCATTGAAGTGTTTAATGGGGTTTGGGAGTCTATTGCCACAGGTCGCAGCGATATTGCCATTGGCGCAACCACCGCCATCCCCGTTGGCGGCGATTATCGCTTCAAAGATATGGGCCATATCGATTGGACCTTCTTGGTTAGTAAACATCACCCATTAGCAGCAATTGACCGCCCTTTACTTGACGATGAACTTAAGGCCTACCCTGCAATTTGTCTTGAAGATACCTCACGTGAGATCCCCAAACGCATGACCTGGCTGCTGGAAAATCAACGTCGCTTAGTCGTTCCCGATTGGATACGCGCAATTAACTGTTTCCGTGAAGGGTTAGGCATAGGTTACATGCCTAACCATTTTGCTGCGCCCTTTATTCAGGCGGGCGCGCTTATCGAAAAACAGTTAGAGAGGCCAAAGGCCCCTAGCCCGTGCTGCTTGGCTTGGAACGATGCCAATATGTCTCCGGCGATGGCGTGGGTATTGGATTACTTAGGCGACAGTGAAAAATTGCAACGAGATTGGTTTCATTAATCATTTAGCAGCAATCAATTAGTATAAATCGATGACTAGCGCTTTTACCTCAGCGCTGGCTCAGGTATGATTTAGCCATGGACATTGACTAGCGTAAAATTCTGTTCATTTAATGGAACTGTTGAATATGAATGAACTCAAATGATTATTGCCACTTTATACTATTGAGTCACTCTGATTAAGCAATAACGCTAAGCAAAAGTTATTTCGGGTCACTGGAGAAAAAGATGACACAAGAAACACTGTACGCAGGACATGCTTCGACAGAAGTTGTTAATAAACTGCTTAAAAATACCTATATGCTATTGTCGATGACACTCGCATTCTCTGCATTATGTGCCGGCCTTGCAATGGCGATGCAGATTGGGCCTATGATGTCATTGGGATTATCCCTTGGCGGGCTAGTACTGTTATTTGTCACATTAAGAAAAGCCGAAACCGCTGCAGGACTCTTTTGGGTGTTTGCATTTACAGGTATGGAAGGTGCGTCTTTAGGCTATATACTTAACCACTATGCGGGTATGGCGAACGGCCCACAGCTGATCATGCAGGCCTTAGGCTTAACCTCAGTGGTGTTTATCGCTCTGTCAGGTTATGCCCTAACCACTAAAAAAGATTTTTCATTTATGCGTGGCTTTTTAATTGCCGGTTTGGTGATTGCAATCGTTGCAGGTATCGCCAATATCTTTATTGGTAGTGGCACCGTATTTATGGCGCTGAACGCGGGTGTCGCATTATTGATGACAGGATTCATTTTATATGATACCAGCCGCATCGTTAACGGCGGTGAAACCAACTATATTCGCGCGACTATCTCGCTATACTTGGATTTCTTAAACTTATTTATCTCTATCCTGCACCTAATGGGGATTGGCGGCGACGATTAATTTACCGCTTAGCCCCTTTCCCTAAAGGACTTCGCGTCTGTTTGGGATACAGGGATAAATTGCGATAGAATAGCTCCCAATTATGGGAGCTTTTTTTGCTCCATTATTGGGATTATTGGTCTTCATGAGTAAAATTTTAATTCAAGTCAATCAACCCGCCTACGGTCAAAACACCAGTTTTAAAGCATTGTGCTTTGCCAAGGCGGCTATCGCTGAAGGGCATGAGATCCTTCGGGTATTCTTTTATCAAGATGGCGTATTATCAACCAACAGTTTAAATAGCCCCGCTTCTGACGAATTCGACCTCACTAAGGCTTGGATAGCATTGGGGCAACAACATAATGTCGCTTTAATTAATTGTGTCTCGGCCGCATTAAGACGCGGCGTGTTATCGCAAACAGAAGCCAGCGAACAACAACTTGCCCATTGGAACTGTGATAGCCCTTTTGTTATGGGCGGTTTGGGTGAATTGGTTACCGGTATAGAGCAGGCTGATAGAGTGGTCTGTTTTTAGCGTCTCTTGTAGGAACATCATGAAAAAAATCACCGTAGTGTTTCGCCATGCCCCTCATGGCAGTGCCTGTAGCCGTGAAGGGCTTGATTTTGCGCTGCTTAGCGCCAGTTTTGAACAACAAGTCACCTTAATATTTGTCGATGATGGTGTGCTCAATCTGCTTGCTAATCAACAGCCAGCACAAATTGGTTGCCGTGATTTTATTGCAACCTTTAAGGCCCTGTCTCTGTATGATATTGAGCAAGTATTTGTTTGCCAGCAATCATTACAAGCTAGAACACTCAATCTTGAGCACTGTGCGATATCGGTCGAGCCACTAGAGCCAGAGGCGATAACCGCGCAATTACAGCTAGCCGATGAGGTGTTTGTATACTAATGATATTACATATTATTCAAGCAGATGATACTGCGCTAACCACATGTTTGCGCTATATGGCTGAGCAAGATACCCTGCTGTTGTGTGGCGATGCCGTTAATCTTTTGCTGCTGGTGAAGTGGCAACAAGCGTTAGCACAGCGGAACGTATTGCTGCTGCAAGATGATGTCGAGGCTCGTGGACTTGGTGACCTGCTGGCCAATTATTGCGGTATTACTCAACAAGGGTTTGTGCAACAAACTTTGCTTAATTCAAAGGTGATAACCTGGTGAACTACATACAATATCAAACTGAAAAAATAGAAACAGATGCTCAAGGGTATCTTAAAAATGTCAACGATTGGCATGAGGAGTTGGCCAAGGTCATTGCCGCGGGTGAGAATATAGAACTCACTCCAGCCCATTGGGAGGTGATACATTTTGTGCGCAATTTTTATTTAGAATACAACACCAGCCCAGCGATACGTGTATTGGTTAAGGCCATTGGTCAGGCGCTCGGCACCGAAAAAGGCAATTCTAAATATCTTTACACCCTATTTCCGGTGGGGCCAGCCAAGCAAGCGACTAAGATAGCAGGCCTGCCAAAACCGGCAAAATGTATTTAACCAAACGGCATCGACCCTTGATGCAGTTAAAACTCAGTCATGGTGCCAGTGATGACCAATAAGCAATAGCCCTTAAGCATTAACGCCTTGATTCAATACAAAAAAGCCTAGCATCGCTAGGCTTTTTTATTACAGGTTTTTTAATATCAACAAGACTGCTTTACCAAATGTAGCTAGCATAACGCCAACGAAAATACAGATAATGACTACATAGGTCAGCCACTGAAACGAGTGCCTACCGTTATCCATTAAGTCTATGTTCTCTAAGCGTTAGCCTATTTGAGTCATGCCACCCATATAAGGACGTAACGCCTCTGGTACCGTAATAGAACCATCGGCATTTTGATAATTTTCTAACACGGCAACCAGAGTACGACCAACGGCCAGACCTGAGCCATTAAGCGTGTGCAGTAGCGCAGGTTTTTTGGCTGATTTCGCTTTATAACGCGCTTGCATGCGACGAGCTTGGAAATCTTGCATGTTGCTGCATGATGAAATTTCACGATAGGTATTTTGCGCTGGCAACCAGACTTCGATATCGAAGGTCTTCGCCGCGCCAAAGCCCATATCGCCAGTACATAACACCACAGTACGGTAAGGCAGCCCCAGCTTTTGTAATACCGTTTCGGCATGTTGAGTCAGGCTTTCTAGCGCCGCCATTGAGTCTTCTGGCTTAACCAATTGCACTAATTCCACTTTATCGAACTGATGCTGGCGAATAAGTCCTCGCGTATCACGACCGTAAGAGCCGGCTTCGCTTCTAAAACATGCGGTATGCGCAGTAAGTTTAACAGGCAACTCGTCTTCATCGATAATGGTATCGCGTGCAAGGTTGGTCAATGGTACTTCTGCCGTTGGGATCAAGCTTAAGCCTTGACCCTCTTCAGTAGCCGGTTTGGTGTGAAACAGATCTTCACCAAACTTTGGCAATTGGCCTGTACCTAACAGACTGTCTTCGTTGACCAATAATGGAACATAAGCTTCGGTATAACCATGTTCATTGGTGTGCAGATCAAGCATGAACTGCGCCAAGGCACGATGCATGCGGGCAATTTGTCCTTTCATCACGATAAAGCGTGAGCCGGTGATTTTAACTGCATTTTTGAAATCAAGACCACTGTGCAGTTCACCTAAATCAACATGATCTTTGACTTCAAAATCAAATTGTTTTGGTTCACCCCAGCGACGGATCTCCACATTATCATTTTCGTCCGCGCCAATTGGAGCCGATTCATCTGGGAGATTAGGCACGCTCATCGCAATCGCGTTAAGTTCGTCGAGTAGGGTCGCTAACTCTGCTTTTTTGCTATCAAGCTCTGCACCCAAATCGCCTACTTGTGCCATGATAGGCGCCACATCTTCGCCTTTGGCTTTGGCTTGGCCAATGGATTTAGAGATGGCGTTACGCGAAGCTTGTAACTCTTCAGTCGCCACTTGCAGTGACTTGCGCTTTTCCTCTAACTGGCTTAAACGACCAACGTCAAGAATAAACCCACGGGTTGCGAGACGCTCGGCCGTCGCTTCTAATTCTGTTCTTAAAAATTTGGGATCTAACATGTTTTTAGTTTCTTAATAGTTAAATGCGAGAAAAAACCAATTGCTGCCCTATGTAAACCATGAAAAGGCATAGACAAAGGTTCAGAGCGATATTAATAAAAGCTTTCAACCACTGGCCTTGTTGAATTAACAGCAAGGTTTCATTGGAAAAGGTTGAAAATGTTGTCAGCGCCCCTAATAGACCTACCGCCACGAGAGCTTTCATTTCCGGACTGACATCACTGACTTGACCGAGCGCATAAATCACGCCCATCAAAAATGAGCCAAGGGTATTAACGACCAGTGTACCAAAAGGAAATGCTGAGCCAAATACCTGAATCATCAATATTGAGATAAGATAACGAAAAACCGCCCCTATTGAGCCCCCTATTGCAACAAACAGTAGATTACTCATACCGTTTCAACTCACTTTGGCTGTCGAGCTGAGCTAATAATTCGAGTTTAGCCTTAATGCGTTTTTCAAACCCATGCTCGGTTGGGTAATAAAAACGACTATGAGCTAGCTCTTCAGGGAAATAGCATTCACCACTGGCATAGGATTGCGGCTCGTCATGAGCATAACGATAGCCTTCACCTAAACCAATATCGGCCATCAATTGTGTCGGCGCATTACGCAGATGGTTAGGCACTGGGGCCTGACCAGTTTCACGCGCCAAGGCTTGGGCAGCTTTAAAGGCGGTGTAAACCGCGTTGCTTTTGGGCGCACTGGCTAAATACACTATGGCTTGGGCTATAGCACGCTCCCCTTCAGAGGGGCCTACTCGATGAAAACAGTCCCAAGCATTAAGCGCCACCGTCATTGCCACCGGATCGGCATTGCCGATATCTTCAGAGGCGATGGCTAGCAATCGTCTGGCGATATAGAGAGGATCGCAGCCGCCTTCAAGCATGCGGCAAAACCAATACAGCGCCGCATCGGGCGCAGAGCCGCGAATCGATTTATGCACCGCTGAAATAAGGTCATAATATTGATCGCCATTTTTATCGAACCCAGCCAATTGCTGACCCGCCACATCGATTAACAGCGTTTCATTAAAATATTCGCCATCGGCAATCATGTCGCTCATTAACTCAACAAGGTTTAGCGCTTTACGCGCATCTCCTTCGCAGAGCGCAGCTAACTTTGTCGCCACCGCATCGGGCATCTGTAACTGACGTTTACCTAAGCCACGCTGCTCATCATGCAGCGCCTGTTGCACTATGGCTTTGATCTCATCATCGGTTAAGCGTTTAATTAAATAAACTCGCGCCCGCGATAAGAGTGCGTTATTAATTTCAAACGAGGGGTTCTCGGTGGTGGCGCCGATAAAAATCACCGTACCATCTTCAATAAAAGGCAAAAAGGCATCTTGCTGGCTCTTATTAAAGCGATGCACCTCATCAACAAATAACAAGGTGCGCTGCCCACGAGACTGGGCGACATTTTTAGCATGCTCGATGGCGGTGCGGATCTCTTTAACGCCAGAGGTGACCGCGGAGATCCGCTCGACATGGGCGTTAGTGTACTTGGCAATCAACTCAGCTAAGGTTGTTTTGCCTGTACCGGGTGGGCCCCACAACATCATGGAATGAGCTCGACCCGCCTCAAGCGCTTTACGCAGCGGTTTGCCAGCATCGAGCAGATGACCTTGGCCAATATATTGCTCTATGGTTTCTGGACGCATTCTGGCCGCAAGTGGCCTAAAGTCAGGGGCGAAATCGAAGGTTAGCGTTGACACAAGCTTGCCTACTTAACCGCTTTTAAGCGTTGATCGTCAATATCCACGCCTTCGGGAACGGTAAATTTAAACAGGCTCTTGTCGACATCAGCCAGCGTCGCTTGCTCTGACAAGTTAAACTCGCTGAGATTCCCTTGCTGATCTTCAAGCTTCATGGTTTGTAAACTGCTGGCGTTAAAACACACTTCAACCTTGGCGACCCCAGCATCGACATCTTTAGGCGCTATGGAGTAACAGTTGTCAGCTTGGGTGACCTGATATTGTTGCCAAGTATAATCATCACGGTGAACCAATAAGGCGATAGGAGACGCCTCAATAGCCTGATTTAAATCAAGTACTGACACCTCTTCTGCAAACGGATTGTAAATCCACACATCCTGGCCATCAGCCACAATGAGAGATTCATCTGGTGAAGTTAAATGCCAATAAAATTGATTAGGCACAGCAAGGGCAAATGTCCCCTCTCCCTGCTGAATAACCTTACCGTTAATGTCGGTAACGGTTTGGCTAAATTGGGCTTTTAAACTGTTTAAATCGCTTAGCTTTTGCTTTAAAGAGGCCGCATCATCGGCACTGGCCTGCGCGGTAAACAGCAAAGGGAAGCTTAAAGCGAGTAACGCAATTCGAGTCAACATCATGATTTTCTGTTCCTATTTATGTCTAAAGCGCAAAAGTCGAACAACGGTATTTATTGGCAAAGATAAGTTAATACACTTTAGGTGGAGGCGGCGCTAATACCTCTCGGTTACCATTGTGCCCTTGAGAGCTCACCACACCTTGCGCCTCCATCTGCTCGATAATACGCGCAGCACGGTTATAACCAATCTTAAATTTACGTTGAACACTAGAGATAGAGCCGCGGCGTGTTTCGGTAACAAAGGCAACGGCATCGTCATAAAGCGCATCGGTATCTTCATCGCTTTCAGCCGATTCGCCAGGCAACAATACTTGTTCACCTTCCGCTGAGCCCTGTAAAATTTCATCAATATATTGTGGCTTACCGCGGCGGTGCCAATCGGCAACAACCGCATGGACTTCATGGTCGTCAATAAATGCACCATGCACCCGATTAGGCACACTCGTACCTGGTGGCAAGTAAAGCATGTCACCCATACCGAGCAAGGCTTCAGCACCTTGCTGATCGAGAATAGTACGCGAGTCGATGCGTGATGACACTTGGAACGCCATACGTGTTGGAATATTGGCTTTAATTAAGCCGGTTATCACATCGACTGAAGGGCGCTGAGTCGCTAAAATTAAGTGGATCCCTGCAGCACGCGCTTTCTGAGCGATACGAGCGATAAGTTCTTCCACTTTTTTACCGACAATCATCATCATATCGGCAAATTCGTCCACAACCACCACAATTGAAGGCAGCTTATCCAGTTCGGGAGCTTGCTCTTCCATGCTATCTTGCGAGCGCCATAGCGGATCGGTTATCACCTCGCCTCGCGCCTTGGCCTCTTTAATTTTAGCATTATAGCCCTTGAGATTACGCACCCCGAGTGCGGACATCAACTTATAACGACGCTCCATCTCACCGACACACCAGCGCAGTGCATTGGCCGCCTCCTTCATGTCCGTCACCACTTCACACAGTAAATGGGGAATGCCTTCGTAGACAGACAATTCGAGCATTTTAGGGTCAATCATAATAAAACGTACATCGTCTGGGCCAGACTTATATAGCAAGCTGGTGATCATCACATTGACCCCGACCGACTTACCCGACCCCGTGGTACCTGCCACCAATAAATGAGGCATTTTACCCAAGTCAACGACAACAGGTTCACCCGCAATATCTTGCCCAAGTACCATACTTAAATGTGATTGACTCTCGGCAAAGGCTTTGCTGTCTAAAACATCCCGCATAAATACGGTTTCGCGGAACTTATTGGGCAATTCAAGCCCCACATAGGCTTTACCCGGGATGACCTCGACAACACGTACACTTTCAGCCAGCAGAGAACGGGCCAAATCTTTCGATAAGTTGGTAATTTTAGACGCTTTAACCCCTGGAGCGAGCTCTAATTCAAAGCGAGTCACCACTGGCCCAGGGAAAACACCGACGACATTGGCGACAATATTAAAATCGGCAAGCTTAACTTCAACCAGCCTCGCCACTTGCTCCAACTCTTCAGGGCTTATAGGATTGGCTTTGCGATTAGGTACATCCAGTAATGAGATGTCGGGTAATGGCGTGCTGGGTTTAGTGGGTTGTGCACTATCGCCGCCGGGAAGGACAACAACACCATCCACTATTTTAGCTTTCTCAGTTTCGTGCTTATGCTTAGCAGCAACCACTGCGCCCGTTGAATGCTTGGCATCAAAATCTATCTCATCATCAAGGTCACTGTTGATTGACGGCGCTATTTGGCTCAATTTCGCGTTATTCGGTTTCTCTTTGGTATGTAATGACGCTGCGTCATCCACATCTGCACTAATATGAGCCATATCGATAATACTGTCGTTATCACTCACAGACCGATCACCTAAGCGATCATCTTGATCATCCTCAAGATCTTCAGCGCCAAACGCATCTTCATGACGTTGGCGGCGCTGTTCTTTAAACCGATTAACTACAGACATAAAGCCTTTAGTATCATCAGTTTCAGGTGCACTAGAGAACTTTTCTGGAATCGTTTTTAATTGACTAAAACACCAAATAGTGCCATAGCCGATAGCATCAATAATGGTTAACCAGCTCACTCCTGTGAGTAAGGTAAAACCTGCGCCGACAAAGCAAAGTAACAGTAAGGTAGTACCGAGTTGGTTGAAATAAGGCAACATGGCACTGCCGATCACATCACCCGATACTCCGCCTGCAGAAAACTCATAAATATCGTTCGCATTCATACTTGCGAGTGCTGCAAGGCTAAACATGATCAACAAAAAACCGATAAGCCGAAGGCCAACCGAGAAGTAATCGATCTCGAGGAGTTTATGGATACGTTTAAAAAGCAACCAGCCCGTTAAAGCGATTATCACCGGAATAATATAGGCTGTATAGCCAAAAAAATAGAATAATACATCGGCCAGCCAAGCCCCTACCGCACCGGTAAGGTTCTTAATCTCACCATCGAAATGTGACTGGCTCCATCCGGGATCGGATGAATGAAAGCTGCTTAATGCCAGTAGAATAAATGTCGCCACCATACAGCAAAAAATCAGTCCACCTTCTAGTAGACGCTGTATGCCACTGAGTGTTTTTACACTATTTCCCTTAGACAAACGAAAACCCATGATACAAAAATAATAGGTAGCGCTAAGATACCAAAATAATCTACAAGGTGCAGCGTTTTCCCTGTTGATACAGCGCAATAGATGAGGATAATGGGGCTTGTTGATGAAATTATGTGCGGGATAAAAAAAAGGAGCTTCAAAAGCCCCTTTTGACGACTTAAAAGATCTATGACTCTAGCGTGACATTGATTGCCACTCTATTGGTTTGCTTTACTTCTTCCATCACCACGTATGTACGGGTATCTGAAACCGCAGGCAACTTCAATAACGTTTCACCTAACAAGCGACGATATGCGGACATATCTGATACGCGGGTTTTTAACAAATAGTCGAAGTCTCCAGAAACTAGGTGACATTCTTGAATATCATCTAGTAACTGAACTGCCCGATTAAATTTATCAAATACTTCAGCAGTATCACGATTAAGCGTTATCTCAACAAACACTAATAAGGACGCCCCAAGAAAATGAGGATTTACTAACGCTGTATAACCATTGATATACCCCTGCTTTTCGAGTCTTTTAACTCTCTCTAAACAAGGTGTAGGGCTTAAACCTACACGCTTAGATAACTCAACATTAGAAATGCGGCCATCCATTTGTAACTCATTAAGAATGTTACGGTCGATCCGATCTAAGTCTTTTATAGGACTCTTTTTATTATTAAGCATATTTTTGACCTTGCTTTATCACTAAAACAATATTTAGTTCTGCATACACCCGAAATACGGCAGTATTAACTGCCGAAGTGATACTATACTAGATTTTCCTGAAACAATCACGTTCAGGTTATATAAAATAACAATACAACCCACAAAAATGGGTTTTTCTACATTTTGAGGCTCGAAGATGATAATTGGTGTACCTAAAGAAATCAAAAACCACGAGTATCGTGTCGGTATGGTACCGTCTAGTGTCCGCGAATTGACCAATAAAGGTCATGTTGTTTACGTGGAAACCAATGCAGGTTTAGGCATTGACTTTAACGACCAAGACTACATTGATGCTGGGGCATCTATATTAAACACTGCAAAAGAAGTGTTTGAAAAAGCAGAGATGATTGTCAAAGTTAAAGAACCACAAGCCGTTGAACGCGCCATGTTGCGCCAAGATCAACTGCTATTTACCTACCTTCACCTTGCACCAGATTTGCCACAGACGAACGATCTTGTTAGCAGCGGTGCCGTTTGTATCGCTTATGAAACTGTTACTGATAACCGTGGTGGTTTACCGCTACTAGCTCCGATGTCTGAAGTGGCGGGTCGTATGTCGATTCAAGCCGGTGCCATGGCACTTGAAAAATCTAAAGGTGGCCGAGGTATGCTACTTGGTGGTGTACCTGGGGTTGAGCCAGCAAAAGTCGTGATTATCGGTGGCGGTATGGTTGGTACCAACGCGGCGCAAATGGCGGTAGGCCTCGGTGCTGACGTAGTCATTCTGGATCGCAGCATCGATGCCCTTCGCCGGTTAAATGCCCAGTTTGATAATCGAGTTAAGGCCATTTACTCCACTGCTGCAGCCATTGAAAAACATGTATTAGAGGCAGACTTGGTGATTGGCGGAGTATTGGTGCCTGGCGCTGCAGCGCCAAAACTGGTCACTAAAGAGCATATCAAGCAGATGAAACCTGGTAGCGCGATTGTTGATGTTGCTATTGACCAAGGTGGTTGTGTTGAAACCTCTCATGCAACTACCCACCAAGATCCGACCTATATTGTAGATGACGTGGTTCACTACTGCGTAGCAAACATGCCAGGTGCCGTTGCGCGAACATCTACGGTTGCATTAAACAATTCAACCCTGCCTTATATCATAAAACTGGCAGACTTAGGTTATCGCAATGCTTTATTGCAAGATAAGCACTTGCTTAACGGTCTTAACGTTATGCACGGCAAGATCACCTGTAAGGAAGTCGCTGAAGCCTTAGGGCTTGAATTTGTCGACCCCAAAATTTTATTAGCTTAACTTCTGGCTAGAACAACACAAAGGGAGCCTTCTGGCTCCCTTTTTCGATTAGGCCAATCTAAAAGATTGCCTTTACCCTCACCATTAAATTCCCTACAATCGCTGCAATTCGCTAAAGGCACGGAGAGAAAGATGAGCCAAGCTAGACACTGTAACTTACTAATTTTGGGTTCTGGTCCCGCCGGATATACTGCAGCCGTATATGCTGCCAGAGCTAACTTAAAACCAGTGATGATCACCGGGATGCAGCAAGGTGGTCAATTAACCACCACGACAGAAGTTGAAAACTGGCCTGGTGATGCTGACGATCTTACTGGTCCCGCATTAATGGAGCGGATGCAAAAACACGCAGAGAAGTTCGACACCGAAATCGTATTTGACCATATCAATGAAGTCAATTTACAAGTCCGTCCTTTCCAATTAAAAGGTGACAGTGGCGAATATACTTGTGATGCTCTGATCATCTCAACGGGTGCATCTGCCATGTACTTGGGCCTCGAATCAGAGGAAGCATTTAAAGGTAAGGGAGTTTCGGCCTGTGCAACCTGCGATGGTTTCTTCTACCGTAACCAGAAAGTGGCTGTGATCGGCGGCGGTAATACCGCAGTTGAAGAAGCCCTGTACCTAAGTAATATTGCTTCTGAAGTTCATCTTATCCATCGTCGTGACAGTTTCCGCTCAGAAAAAATCCTAACCAAACGGTTAATGGATAAAGTTGAGAACGGCAACATCATACTTCATCTGGACAATACTTTAGAAGAAGTCGTTGGTGACAACATGGGTGTTACCGGCCTAAAGATGAAGAGTACCAAAGATGGATCAATCACTGAGTTGGAAGTGATGGGTGTTTTTGTTGCAATTGGTCATAAGCCGAATACTGAAATGTTTGCAGGCCAACTCGAAATGAACAACGGTTACATCAAAGTTCAAAGTGGCCTAGAAGGCAATGCAACTCAAACCAGTATTGAGGGGGTATTTGCAGCGGGGGATGTTATGGATCAACATTATCGTCAAGCTATCACATCCGCTGGCACTGGGTGTATGGCGGCGCTCGATGCCGAACGTTATCTTGATGCATTAAAATAAAACTTATCCGTTAATTAAAAAAGCAGGCTTAGCCTGCTTTTTTGTAGTACATAAAGGTATATAAATTATAAATATATCAACGTAAGTGCTTATATTGAGTTAACTTTATGTATTACTCCTCCCTCTGTCCCTCTGCCAATCACTCTGTTTATTAAAAATCATCACTCGTCAACGCCCTATACTTTGATGGGCATACTGTCATCAATAATAAGTGCATTGAAGCTTACTGCTCTAAAGAAGGAAGATATTGTTCCCTAATAACTACTACCAGAAAATTCACAAGTAAGCAGCCCGCTTGTTGTTTTAGTAAAATACACAAATCATTAGCAACTGATATATTAGTGATAAACCATATCAAAAGAGAGTAGTAAAACGCATTAGGGTAAAGATACAAGCAATAAAAAAGGGGCCCAAAGGCCCCTTTTCCAAGCAATACATACTAATTACTTAGCTAATGCTTCTTTTGCTTTTTCAACTAAAGTTGCAAACACAACTTTGTCGAATACAGCGATGTCAGCCAAAATCTTACGATCGATTTCGATAGACGCTTTCTTAAGACCGTTGATGAAACGGCTATAAGACAGACCATTTTGACGAGAAGCCGCATTGATACGTGCAATCCATAATTGACGGAATTGACGTTTCTTTTGACGACGGTCACGGTAAGCATATTGACCAGCTTTAGTTACGGCTTGCTTTGCAACACGGTAAGTACGTGAGCGAGCTCCGTAATAACCTTTGGCTAGTTTTAGTACTTTCTTGTGACGAGCACGAGCGGTTACACCACGCTTAACTCTAGGCATTGTTCTTTACTCCTCTAATTAAGCGTATGGTAGTTGACGTGCGATTGCTGGCACATCAGACTTTGCAACTAAACATTTTGCACGTAAGTGACGTTTACGCTTAGTGCTCTTCTTTGTCAAAATATGACGTAAATGGGCTTGCTTGCGCTTAAAACCGTTAGCGGTTTTCTTAAAACGCTTTTGTACACCCTTGTCTGTTTTCATTTTAGGCATTGCTAAAACTCCGCATTGGGACATTAATAAAACGCAAGGCGAGCAGAATCCCTAAAAGGTCTCTGCTACTTTTCATGGTTGCCTTACTATTTCTTTTTCGGCGCGAGTACCATCACAGCCTGACGTCCTTCCATTTTTGGAAAGGACTCAACAACTGCTATCTCAGCCAAGTCATCTTTAATACGATTCAAAAGATTCATACCAAGACTCTGGTGAGCCATCTCGCGACCACGGAAACGAAGCGTAACTTTCGCTTTGTCGCCGTCATTTAGAAAACGCGTCAGGTTGCGTAGTTTTACCTGATAGTCGTTTTCATCAGTACCGGGACGGAATTTAATTTCCTTCACCTGTATCTGTTTTTGCTTCTTTTTTTGTTCTTTTTGAGCTTTCCCTTTCTCAAAAATGAACTTCCCGTAGTCCATAATACGACATACAGGCGGCTCAGCATTAGGGCTAATCTCTACCAGATCAACACCAGCTTCGTCTGCAAGCTCTTGAGCTTCCTTGAGGCTGACAATACCGATAACTTCACCATCTAACCCACTTAGACGTACTTCTGGTACGCCTACAATGAGTTCGTTAATTCTATTTGCCGCTGCTTTGCGCGCATCTGTTTTTTTGATCTTTATGACCTATTCCTCCAACATATTTAGACTACGGAGCGAAATTTGTTGTTTGACCTTGGCAGCAAAATCTTCGATTCGCATTTTACCCAAGTCAACACCATCTCTGGTTCGCACCGCTACTTCCCTATTTTCCATTTCTTGGTCACCAACGACCAAAAGATAGGGGACACGCCTTAGTGTGTGTTCGCGTATTTTAAAGCCTATCTTCTCATTCCTCAAGTCTTTCGAAGCACGAATTCCCTGATCTTTGAATAAATTGACAACTTCGTCGACATAATTTGATTGTTTGTCGGTAATGTTCATCACAACCGCTTGCACTGGAGCAAGCCAAGTTGGGAATTTACCCGCGTATTCTTCAATCAAAATGCCGAGGAAGCGCTCTAAGGAGCCTAAAATAGCACGATGAATCATCACTGGCGTTTGACGACTATTGTCTTCGGCAACATAAGTTGCACCTAAACGCCCAGGCAGTGCGTAATCGAGCTGCACTGTACCACATTGCCACGCTCTGTCTAAGCAATCATGCAATGTAAATTCAATTTTAGGGCCATAGAAGGCACCTTCGCCAGGCAGAATCTCATATTCGATCTCATTTGCCTGTAATGCGTCCATTAATGCTTGCTCGGCCCTATCCCACATCTCGTCATCGCCGATACGCTTTTCAGGGCGAGTGGACAACTTCACTACGATATCTTTAAAGCCGAATGTTTCATACGTATCGTAAACCATCTTGATACAGGCACTCACTTCCTGCTGCACTTGTTCTTCGGTACAGAAAATATGCGCATCATCTTGAGTAAAACCACGGACGCGCATCAAGCCATGTAATGAGCCTGATGGTTCGTTACGGTGACAGCAGCCAAACTCAGCCATACGTAGCGGAAGATCGCGATATGATTTTAAACCTTGGTTGAAAATCTGCACATGACCCGGGCAGTTCATCGGCTTAACGGCATATTCACGACTTTCAGAATGTGTCGTAAACATGGCTTCAGAATACTTATCCCAATGGCCACTACGTTCCCAAAGCACACGATCCATCATTAAAGGACCTTTCACCTCTTGATAGGTGTATTGCCCTAATTTTTGGCGAATGAACTTTTCTAATTCTAAGAACAGACTCCAACCATCATTGTGCCAAAACACCATTCCTGGTGCTTCTTCTTGCATATGATACAAGTCAAGTTGCTTACCGATTTTACGATGGTCGCGTTTAGCCGCCTCTTCTAGACGAGTAAGATGGGTCTTTAATGCTTTCTTATCAGCCCATGCTGTACCGTAGACACGTTGCAACATTTTATTGTCAGAGTTACCACGCCAATAGGCGCCAGCCACACTCATTAACTTAAAGTGATGACAAAACTTCATGTTCGGCACATGAGGACCACGACACATGTCGATATATTCTTCGTGATGATAAAGTGCTGGCGAATCATCTTTACTGATGTTCTCATCCAAAATTGCCATTTTATACACTTCACCACGCGACTCAAAAGTGTCACGTGCTTCTTGCCAGCTCACTACGCGTTTAATCACTTTATAATCGGTTTTTGCTAGCGCAAGCATGCGTTTTTCTAGTTCGACGATATCATCTTCAGTCAACTTATGTTCGAGATCGATATCATAGTAAAAACCGTTGTCGATCACAGGCCCGATAGCCATCTTGGTTTCTGGCCACATTTGCTTGATGGCATGACCTAATAAATGCGCGCACGAGTGACGTAATATTTCAACGCCCTCTTCATCTTTTGCCGTGATGATAGCGAGTTCAGCATCCGATTCAATCAGATCGCAAGCATCTTTTAGCTCACCATTAACGCGACCTGCGATACAGGCTTTAGCAAGGCCTGGACCGATATCGGCGGCGACATCAAATGTAGATACGGCATGAGCAAACTCGCGCTTGCTACCATCAGGAAGTGTAATTACAGGCATGAAAATTCCTTATCCAGTGGTGACCCCCACGTAGGGCCACTTGGTTATTTAAGTCAAAAGAAATAAGCATCTGAAGAGCAAAACATTACTAAAGTTTTGGGATTCTCCAACGCAGGGCGGTCATTTTAGGGGGCGGAGCCATAAATCGCAAGAGTAATGCCGCCCCGACGCTACTTATTCTCACTAAAAACCACCAATTCGCGACTTAGACTTAATAGGTAGTCACATTAATCTCAGTCACTACTGATCCTTAAGTTCAAGGCTGTTAAGCTTTATTACTGTATTTTATAATAAGCTAGGACGTCATTTAAGATGAATAATTGGGTACTGATTACCGGCGGCGCACAGCGAATTGGCCGTGCAGTCGCACTACATTTACATCAATTGGGCTACAACATCGCACTGCATTACTCACGTTCGAGCTATGATGCAACAGCGGTCTGCGATCAACTTAATGCCACTAGAACAAACTCCTGCCGATTATTCCATGCTGACTTGAGTCAAGCTCAAGAGATAGAGCATCTTATAGACCAAGTTTCACAGCAATGCCCCGCCTTGAAAGTCGTTATCAATAACGCCTCTTTATTCACTGCAGATAGCTCGATTGTCGGTCACAGCGCCTTGACTCGCCTATTGTCGGTAAATTTAATGGCGCCCTATCTTATTGTACAAGGGCTAAAGCGCATATTAACGGATAATCAGGGATGTGTGATTAACTTAATTGATATCCACGCAGACAGGCCATTACTAGGCCATGGACTATACTCAATGTCGAAAGCTGCGTTAAAAATGGCGACCTATTCATTAGCGCAAGAACTTGGCGCAAAAGTGCGTGTAAATGGGGTATCTCCAGGCGCTATACTATGGCCTGAACAAGCCAATGATGCTGCCCAAGAGCAAGTGCTAAAGCAGATCCCACTGCGGCGCTGTGGCACAGTTGACGACATAGCCCACGCAGTTAACTTTTTAATTGATGCGCACTACATTACTGGTCAAGTGATCGCCGTTGATGGTGGTCGCAGTGCAACAGGTTACCAAGGAGCCGACGGATGAGAATTATAGACAAAGTGATCAGCTGCCCCCATTGCGGTCATCATCAGCATATTAACATCGACATCAGCTGTGGCGATCAAGACTATTACGATGATTGCCGCGTATGCTGTAACCCGATCCATATGCGTACTCACGTTGATGCTGCGCAACATAGAGTTGAGTTGTATATTGATTCTGATGATGAACAAGTCTATTAACTCTTAGGGGACTTGCCAGTATCAGCTCAGGCCTCGCAGCTTGATCATAGTGACTGCGGCAAAATGACTATCAGAGTTACCACTATACTCTCTGGATGAGACTCTAGATGAGTGAATTGATTGGCATGTAACGCTAGACGTTAGGCAAAATGTTGGCGTGCTGCCAGTACTCACCCCCAATGCTCAATACCGAATTACTCAGTTAATTTAACGTATTAGCTTAAGCTCAGTGAGATCACTTCAATGACTTCGTATGCGAGACTTCTCCCACGCAAGGTGTTAAATGCCAAAATGTAGGCGCAGCGGCTAGCAAAATGCTGGCCACTGCACGGTTGTAAATGTTGTCCTAGTTGCTCTGCAGTGCAAAACGTTTAGCCAGTACTCGCTCTACTGTATCGACGATCGCTTGCGTTTGACTGTCTATTTCGATATTGAGTCGGTCACCTTGTTTGCATTCACTGAGGTTGGTTAATGCTAAGGTTTCGGGGATGAGATGTAACTTAAAACTGTGCTCAGTCACTTTCCCTACCGTTAGACTACAGCCGTTTACACCGACAAAGCCTTTATAAAGAATATAATTCATCCACTTAGGGGCAACCTCTAACGTGAGGTTAAAATGTTGCTCGGTATGGCTAACCTCAGTAATCAACGCCTGCGTATGCACGTGGCCCGATAGAATATGGCCGCCAATCTCACTACCGAAAGTGAGTGACCGTTCGATATTCACCGGCGAGTCTACGCTTAGGTTTACCAGATTCGTAACGTTTAATGTCTCTTCCATTACATCAAAAAACACCCTATCATCAGCAACCTTAGTCACCGTTAGGCACACGCCATTGGTGGCGACGCTCGCCCCAGTCACTAATCCCTGTATAAGATGTGAAGGGAAAGCGATTTCGATCGTATTGAGTCCATTTTTTTTAGTAATTGCCACAACATTGCATGTGGCTTGAACAATACCTGTAAACATATTTTACTCGCTGTATTAAGGCTTTATCCATGAATCAATTCGGCTTTCAAGCCAAAAAGCTCGTTCAATTAGCGCTGCCAGTGCTTATCGCTCAAGTCACTCAAACCATGATGGGCTTTATCGATACTGTAATGGCAGGTCGAGTCAGTGCGGTCGATATGGCCGCGGTCGCTATCGGGGGAAGCCTTTGGTTACCCGCGCTACTATTTGTGCAAGGCCTGTTGATGGCCTTTACCCCGGTATTTGCCCATCACCATGGTGCGAACGATCAAAAAGCGATTCAACCGATTGCGTTTCAGGCCGCCTATATTGCCATAATTGGTAGCCTTGTGGTTATCTCCTTCCTGTTTTTTGCGCCACAGATCTTTAAATGGATGGGCTTAGAGCCTGAACTCGCTGCGTTAAGTGTAGAGTACCTCTATGGGTTTGCATGGGGTGTACCCGCCTTTGTATTGTACCAAGTCCTACGAGGATGCAGCGAAGGGATCTCTTACACATTACCAACGATGGTCATCGGGTTTGTTGGACTCGCGGTCAATATTCCAGCCAACTATATCTTTATCTACGGTCATTTTGGTGTTCCCGCCATGGGCGGCGCTGGCTGTGGTATCGCGACGGCATTAGTATTTTGGGCCATGTTGATTTCGATGACTATTTATATGCAGCTGCATTCACGTTTCAAGCAGCTGGCGCCGTTCAGTGCATTTCACCTACCGAATTGGTCCACCATCTGGACCATGACCAAACATGGTATGCCGATTGCCATGGCGCTGTTCTTCGAGGTCAGCCTGTTTGCCATTATCGCGCTATTACTCGCCCCTATGGGAGCTAACGTCGTTGCTGGCCACCAGATAGCCCTTAACTTTTCATCGATCGTATTCATGTTGCCACTGTCCATTGGTATTGCCGTATCCATTCGGGTGGGTTATTACCTGGGACAAGAAAAAGAGGTCGTTGCCAAACTGGTGACCAAAGTGGGATTACTCATTGCGTTTTCCTTGGCGATGCTCACCGCAATTATCACGGTCGCCTTTAGAACTCAAATTGCACTCCTTTATAACAATAACCCAGAAGTGGTCACGCTTGCTGGTAGCCTGATGTTTTTAGCCGCCTTGTATCAACTCTCTGATTCGGTGCAAGTCGTAGCTGCTGGTGCATTAAGGGGATATAAAGATACCCGCAGTGCGTTTTACATTACATTAGTGTCTTACTGGGCTATCGGCATGGTATTGGGTTATTTGCTTGCCCAAACGGATCATATTGTGCCAGCAATGGGTGCACATGGCTTTTGGATTGGGCTGATTGCTGGCCTGACTTCGGCGGCGCTGCTATTTGCATTACGCCTTAAGTATATCCAAACACACCGCGCAGCCATTAGTCCGTTATAAAAATTGACGGTGCAGTGCCAAGATGATGGTGATAAGGCCATCATCTTGGAGGATAAAACCACAAGTTGCACAGCAAATCACCGCTTAGCTAAAAAATTACTTTTTTTACTTGCAACAACAGTAAGATCCCCCTTAATATAGCGCTCGTTCGATGGCAACAGCCAGACAACAAACGATACAACCGTAGCTCAGTTGGTTAGAGCACTACCTTGACATGGTAGGGGTCGGTGGTTCGAATCCACTCGGTTGTACCACTTCTTTATTGCGGAAGTAAAATAGCAATAAGCACTGAAAATACGGACGCGGGATGGAGCAGTATGGTAGCTCGTCGGGCTCATAACCCGAAGGTCGTCGGTTCAAATCCGGCTCCCGCAACCAATTTTCAATGGCAATACAACCGTAGCTCAGTTGGTTAGAGCACTACCTTGACATGGTAGGGGTCGGTGGTTCGAATCCACTCGGTTGTACCACTTCTTTTACAGTAGAAATAAAACAACTGTAACGCTTAAAATACGGACGCGGGATGGAGCAGTATGGTAGCTCGTCGGGCTCATAACCCGAAGGTCGTCGGTTCAAATCCGGCTCCCGCAACCAATTTTAAAGTGATAAGCCAGCGAAAGCTGGTTTTTTTGTGTCTAAAATGCCCCAATGCCCTCCTCTAATGACTATCTATATCCTATATCACTCAAATACAAACTTATAAGATCTACAGATAATCAACTGCTTGACTAATCGTAGGACGTATCAATTGTAATCTGACAGCATTGCAATCTGCTTGAGTAGCCATTCTGTCAATCTCCCTTGTCTTCTTTATAATTGATTTAATTAGAGTAATGATCAGCATTATTCATCTAATACCCCATTAATAGCATGGCAGCTGACGACAAAAGTCACTCACCTAGCTCACAGCGCCAGCCCCATATTTAACCAACTAACAGTAATACTTATCCTACTAAAATCTTAGAGAAAAAATAATAAATTGAGTTACACTGCTAAGGGATTAGCGGCAATTGGAGCTCAGCATGAGTCAGCGGACATTACACTCTTTATTTAAGCCAAAATCGGTTGCCATTATTGGTGCATCTAATGGAAAAAAACGAGCTGGTAATGTCGTGATGCGCAACCTTTTATCAGGGGGGTTCTCTGGCCCTATCATGCCCGTTACCCCAAAGTATGAAGCCGTGCTCGGTGTGTTAGCTTACCCCAATATCGAATCATTACCCTTAAAGCCCGATCTCGCGATTATCTGCACCGCCGCCGCCCGCGTACCCGCCATTGTTGAGCGATTGGCTCAATTTGGCTGTAAAGTGGCCATAATTAATGCCTCTGGTATGGCGATGCAAAGCGATGATGAAAGCAATAATTTATTGGCGTTAACCCGCCAATACGCAAAGCGCTATGGTATGCGTTTATTGGGTCCAAACAGTTTAGGCATGATACTCCCCAATTTGGGGCTCAATGCCAGCTTAGCCCACACTAGCGCCCTGCCAGGAAAAATCGCCTTTGTGTCACAATCGGCCGCCATTTGTACCACTGTGCTGGACTGGGCTAATAATAAAGGAATTGGTTTTTCCTCTTTTATCTCTTTAGGTGATGCTACCGATATCGACTTTGACGAATTACTGGATTTTCTCGGCCGAGACTCTCGCACCACAGCCATTTTGCTCTATGTCGACTCTATCAACGAGAAGCGCCACTTTTTATCTGCCGCCAGAGCGGCCGCACGTAATAAACCGATTTTAGTGATCAAATCGGGACGGAGCTTAGAAGGCACCACGGCCGCCAAATTACATACGGGTGGTGTTGGGGGGAATGATGCCGTCTATGAGGCCGCTTTTAGACGTGCGGGTATGTTGAGGGTTAATGACCTAATTGAGTTATTTGCCGCCGTTGAAACCCTAGCCCACTCCTCTGCCTTAGAAGGTGAACGTCTCGCCATCATGACTAACGGCGGTGGGCCTGCGGTACTCGCGCTGGATCAGTTGATGTTAAGCGGCGGCAAAGCCGCGCAGCTTGATCAAGCCTGCATCGATGCCCTCAATGCCTTATTACCCAGCACATGGTCAGGACAAAACCCGGTTGATATTGGCGGTGATGCCGATGCAGAACGCTACACGCAATGTTTAAACATCTTAATGAATGCTGATATTGCCGATGCGATTTTAGTGTTGCACTCGCCGTCAGCGCTGGGTGATAGCGTGGAAATTGCCGAGCGTATAGCGACGTTAATCGCCTCTCACCCTAATCGTAATCGCATCAATGTGCTTACCAATTGGAGTGGCGAAGATTCAGCTTATGCTGGACGCAGATGCTTTAACCGCGCGGGGATCCCAACGTACAGAACATCAGAAGGTGCCGTCGGAGCCTTTATGCATATGGTGGAATACCGCCGCAACCAAAAATTATTACAGGAAGTCCCTCAGTCTATCCCCGATAATATTCCTACCGATGCCGAACTGGCGCGGCAACTCTTAGGCCAAGCCTTAGCTAAACACAAAAAATTGCTCGAGACCCACGAAGCGACGGCGATCATGAGCGCCTATGGCCTTAATACCATCGAAACCCATTTCGCTACTTCGGCCCAGCAGGCTGTTGAACTTGCTGATCAAATAGGCTACCCAGTCGCATTAAAAGTGCAATCACCTGATATTCATCATAAATCAGATGTGCACGGTGTCATACTCAACTTAACGACTCGCAATGAGTTGATGCAAGCAGCCGAGGCCATCATTGGCCGTGTGCATAGCTTAAATCCCGATGCCATTATTGAAGGTATGATAGTGCAAAAAATGGCTCTTACCGCTGGAGCTCAGGAGATCCGGGTGGCGGTCATTAACGACGCTGTGTTTGGTCCGGCAATTTTACTCGGTGAAGGCGGCTCAGAATGGCAACCCAGCACCGATGCCGTAGTTGCCCTGCCCCCGCTGAACATGACCTTAGCACGCTATATGGTGATCCAAGCATTAAAGACCCATAAACTCAAAGACAGACACTTACCCTTGGGGCTCGACATGAATGCCCTGTGCGTGATGTTGACGCAAATTTCTCACCTGATCATCGATTGCCCCGAAATAGCGGGCTTAGATCTCAACCCGGTGCTATGCGCCGGGAAGCAAATCACCCTGCTCGATGTCAACATCCAGCTGCAAGAGGGGGTGATAGATAACAGTAATCGTTTGGCTATCTGCCCATACCCTAAAGAGTTAGAGCAACGCGCTAGATTAAAAAATGGCCTAGAGATCATGCTGCGTCCCATATTGCCAGAAGATGAACCTAAACATCTAGCCTTCGATAATTCCCTTTCTGACGAAGACAGATATAAGCGTTATTTTGGAGTTCGTTCTAAAATGACACACGAAGAGATGGCGGTTTTAACTCAGATCGATTACGCCAGAGAGATGGCGTTTATTGCCACCACCAAAGGCCCTGATGGTGAAGATATCACCTTAGGCGCTGTGCGGGCCTCTATCGATCCTGATAATACCGAAGCCGAGTTTGCTATGGCGGTTCGCAGCGACCATCAGGGGATTGGGTTAGGTAAACTCCTCCTCGAAAAGCTAATTGCCTATTACAAGGCCAATGATACGCAAGTCTTGACCGGATTTACCATGTTTGAAAATCGCAATATGGCGAGCCTAGCGAAAAGCCTTGGCTTTACCGTAACGTTCGATATGGAGGAACGCTTAATCAAGATGGATATGCAATTAAAACCAAGTGAGTAACTGGCTAAAGTAAATCGACAAAGCAGACCAAAGCCACTACGCTAACGACAAAGCTCACTACAACAGCTAATAGCTAGGGTCATAAGATGCTGGCGTTAAATAGCGTAACTTAAGTGGAATTAACGTGCCAAGGTTGTGAAATAGCGTCAAGGCTACTATCAATATAAAGCCTAAATAGATGTAAAGCATTCCACCTTGTAAAGACCTCAGCTTTTAGCCTGTCACCTTTAACGACTTAGCCTTTAACACAGTTACGTCCCGCTGATTTGGCCCGATACAGTGACTCATCAGCACGGATAAAATAGCTGTCTCTATCATCACCGCGGCGTAAACTCGCCACCCCAACAGATACCGTGATAGCCCCAAGGGACAGCTTATTATCTTTACCTATGCTCAACCGTCGCTCTGCAATACGGCTTCGCAATAACTCAGCCACCACCATAGCTCCGGCATGATCGGTATCTGGCAGTAACACCACAAACTCTTCGCCACCATAGCGCGCGACAAAATCTTCGCCTCTAACGCCTTGCTTCAGCGCCAGCGCAATATAAGCTAGCACCTTGTCGCCAACTAAATGGCCATGAAGATCATTAAATTGTTTAAAGTTATCGATATCGATAATCAATAAACTGCTATGGGTATTATGTTGTTTAAAATATTGAATATGACTCAGGAGTTCTTCATCGAATGCACGACGATTGTATAAAGAGGTCAGTTGATCCGTCATTGCTACCAGATTTAAGTTTTGCATCTCAGACTTAAGACCAACAATCTCTTGACTCATCATAGATAGACTTTGCTCCATCTGTTGATTACTCAGCACCACACTACTGACTTCTTGAGCTAGTGCATCGATAAGGCCATCCAAGGTTTTTTGATCTGGAGACAGTGATATATCATTACAAAAATCGCTCAGACTCTGGCCAAACTTAGCGGTACCAGCGGTCATCATAGACAACTTTGACATTAAGCTATTAATCAGTAATTGAGTTTCAACCTGGACGGTTTGAATCACTTCCGGTGATTGTTCTTGGATAAATCGGTTATGCAAACTAGCGTTAATGTCTCGGGTAAAGCTTACCTGATTTGAGAGTAATCCATCTATAGCCCGTTTCAAATCAAGGTTAACCCCACGAAAATACTCATACCATACGGCGTAATTATCGGGTGTAACCGGAATATTGAGTTCGGACATGCGGGGAACGGCATGCCTTAAAATTTTAGCTGAAAGCTCCGTTTCAGAAATATGTTGTGCTAAATTCATTCATTATCGCCATTGATTAGTGACTAAAACACAGAGGAAATACTGAATCTTATAAACAACCGACTTAAGTTGGTGAGTAAGATACCTCTACCATAAACAATTATCCGCATTTTAGCAGCAATCTTGTTACTAGTTTGTTGCGCTTAGACTGTTTTTATCTATATCGACTCTGCAACTTGAAAACAGATCCATTGCTGGAAGATAAAGGCTGTGGTAAGTCCCTATACACTATATGTATTTACGCTATGAATAGCGCCTCATCAAGGCGCCATCTCAGCATAAACCATAGTCTTTATAAGACTTAAACACTACCACAACGCAAATTACTGGCAACAAATTATTTACATTTGATTCAACGCAGCTGATCAGAGCTTATACAGATTAAAATTCGTGGTTCACTCGCTCAAACAAGCCCAATAAACAACGACGCTCATCGTCACTCATTTTCATCGTCAACTGCTTAGTCAATTGATGATGCAATTCATCATGTTGCTGATAAATTACCTCACCAGCTTCGGTTAACGTTACCAATACAGCGCGTCGATCCGTTTGCGGTACTTGCCTCATGACTAAGCCGCTGCGCACCATCTTATCGATCTGCACCGTTAGTGTGCCAGTGGTGATCCCCATTTTTTCAGCTAACTCCTTCATGCGCATTGCTCCGTTAACCCCTAAAATCTCAACCGCATGAATGTGTGATAATGAATGCCCAGTGCCTTTAACTACCGCCAGTTCCCACGAAGAGAGCTTGTCATAAAACTCAATAATTTCATGACTTAATTTACGATGATTAATGTCCATGACCATCAGTCCCTCCCGCTAAAGAATGCGATTCAGCTAAGGTAAACACCTCAATCGTTAAGTGATCGATCCGTTTAAATGAGGCTAGCTTTTGCCTAAAATACTCCACCTCTTTGGGATGTGGGCTAACGATTGAGACCATAGCTGCGTGATGGTTGGCACTCACGGGCCAAACGTGAATGTCGCTTACTCGGTGTTGCTCTTCTTGCTCTACAGCATCAACCATTTGCTGTAAATAGGCTTCATCAATACTGGCATCGAGTAAAATGGGCGCTGTTTGCTTGACTAACCCCCAGGCCCAAAAACTAATAATGACCGCGCCAACAATGCCCATAGTTGGGTCTAACCACTGCCAACCCAAGAACTTGGCAAATAACAGCGCGCCGATGGCCAAAAGTGAAGTAAGCGCATCGGCCATCACATGGAAATAGGCTGCACGCAAGTTATGATCATGCGCTTTGCTTTGTCCCTCGCCGTGATGATGTTTGCTTGCTTGATGTTCATGTTCATGTTCATCAATATGGTGAGTATGTTGATGTCCATGATGATGGTTATGTCCGTGATGATCGTGACTGTGATGATCTTTAAGTAAAAACGCTGAGATCACATTAACGGTTAAGCCAATTAAAGCCACAAATATGGCTTCATTAAAATGGATCTGCTCAGGGTTAAGCAAGCGACTAACCGATTCGACCACCATGAGTAATGCTACCAACCCTAGCGCTATGGCACTGGTAAATCCACCGAGTACCCCAACCTTGCCTGTACCAAAAGCATATCTAGGATCGTCTGCGTATTTTCGGGCATAGTAATAAGCAAATAAGGTGATCATAAACGCAGCCGCATGGGTGCCCATGTGCCACCCATCTGCCAATAACGCCATCGAACCATATACTGTGCCCGCGACAATTTCTGCCACCATGGTCACTAGCGTTAAATACAAGACATAACGGGTATTGCGCTCACCATCGGTGTTTAAACGCACAAATTGGTGGGTATGTTGCCAAGGCTTGGCATTATGATTCGCCATAAGTAAATCTCTCAAAAAGTGACTGACAAATAGTATGTCTTCCGAATATTTTGATTATCAAACTAAATCCATAGCAAGACAAGTCTACCAGTGAGATTTACACTGCCAATCAAAGTAAATTATTGCATGTAAATACTTGGGTTTCGGTTAAGGGGTATGTCATGTAAAAGACGACACCATTATGAGGATCTCACCTCTAGTCTATCAGGGCTGTTGGTGCGTAACCTATTTACCCATAAAAAAACCTCTACTATTGCAGAGGTTTTTTATGGGTCTTAATACTGAGCGTCAAACTACGCTCAACTTAATTAAATGCCGCTTATCGCTTCTTTACACAATTGGGTAATACGTTCCCAGTCCCCCTGCTCCATTGCATCGGTTGGTGCAATCCAGCTGCCACCGATACAATCAACATTATCCAATGCCAAATAATCTTTATAGCTGCTAGGAGTGATCCCCCCCGTTGGGCAAAAACGAATATTACTCAATGGACCAGAAAAGGCTTTCAACGCATTAACCCCACCAGAGGCCTCTGCCGGAAAAAACTTAAAGTTGGTGTATCCCAGCGCCATGCCTTCCATCACTTCAGAGATACTGGCAACACCAGGGATCAAGGGCACAGTCCCTTCCATCGCAGCTTTAAGCAACTCAGTGGTGGCACCTGGGGTGATCACAAACTGTGCCCCAGCATCTACCGCTTGCTTTAACTGCTCTTTATTTAATATCGTACCTGCCCCCACCAGCGCTTCGGGGACTTCTTTGGCTATTTTAGTGATCGCTTCTAATGCACAAGGTGTACGCAATGTCACTTCTAATACACTGATCCCCCCTGCCACCAGCGCCCGTGCTAAAGGCACTGCATCTTCAATCTTATTAATCACCATTACAGGAACGATTGGGCTACGTTTAAAAATATCTTGCGGTTGTATTGACCAGTTATTCTCAGCCATTGCTTTAGTCTTCCTCAATGATTAATAATTTTCGTCAATGGTCGTGGTGCAACGCGCACCCGTCTCAGGACTACTTAAGTTTGAACGCAGTGCCGAGAACAGTTCTCGTCCCATGCCGTAACTATTGCTGCGTAAATTAACTTTCTCAGCCTCACGGGTCGACAACACGGTTTCATCTACCAACAAGGTCAGTTCACCGCTGTTGGCATCGACGCGAATTAAATCGCCATTCTCAACTTTAGCAATCATGCCACCATCTAAGGCTTCAGGGGTCAAATGAATAGCAGCAGGCACTTTACCCGATGCGCCAGACATGCGCCCATCGGTCAACAAAGCAACCTTAAAGCCTTTATCTTGCAGCGTGCCTAAAATAGGCGTCAGCTTATGCAACTCAGGCATGCCTATCGCCTTAGGACCTTGCCCCTTAACGACGACAACGCAATCTTTATCGAGCTCACCGGCTTTAAATAAGGCTTCTAACTTATTTTGATCGTCTATGACGATAGCAGGGGCTTCTACCACACGATGCGAGGGCGATACCGCCGAGACTTTTATCACCGCACGACCTAGATTGCCCTTAAGCAGTTTTAAGCCGCCATTGGCTTGGAAAGGCTGTGCCACTTTCGTCAGCACCTCAGGATCTAACGACTCACTTGGTCCCTCGACCCAAACCAGTTCATTATCAATCAGTTTAGGCTCTTGGGTGTAACGACGCAGACCAAAACCGGCTACCGTATTAACCTCTTCGTGCAGTAGGCCTGCATCGAGTAGTTCTTTAATCAATAGCGCCATGCCGCCTGCGGCGTGGAAATGGTTAATATCAGCATGACCATTTGGATAGACACGTGCTAACAACGGTACGGCATCGGACAACTCAGAAAAATCATCCCAATTAACAATAATACCGGCAGCACGAGCAGCAGCCACAATATGCATGGTTAAATTGGTTGAGCCACCAGTAGCAAGTAAAGCAACAATACCGTTAACTACCGATTTTTCGTTCACCACTTCACCGATAGGCGTATACTGTGTGCCCATCTCGGTGAGACGACAAACCTGCTTAGCCGCCATCTTGTTTAAGGCTTCACGCAGTGGATCGTCTGGATTAACAAACGAAGACCCCGGTAATTGCAGCCCCATCACCTCAAGCATCAACTGATTACTGTTAGCCGTACCGTAAAAGGTACAAGTGCCGGCGCTGTGATAAGACTTTGACTCGGCTTCTAACAGCGCCGCTCTGTCGACTTGACCTTGGGCAAACTGCTGACGAATACGCGCTTTCTCTTTATTTGGGATCCCCGACTTCATCGGGCCAGCGGGCACAAACAGCATAGGCAAGTGACCAAAACTCAAGGCACCTATGAGCAACCCAGGTACGATTTTGTCACAAATACCCAGTAATAATGCCCCATCAAACATGTTATGTGACAAACCCACGGCGGTAGCCATCGCGATCACTTCGCGGCTCAGCAAGCTCAGTTCCATACCAGGTTGACCTTGGGTAACCCCGTCACACATGGCGGGGACGCCACCGGCCACTTGCGCCACACTGCCCACTTCTTGGCAGGCGGCTTTTAGCAACTGTGGATAATGCTCATAAGGTTGATGCGCCGACAGCATGTCATTAAAGGCAGTAACAATGCCGATGTTGGCTTTAGTCAATGCCTTAATAGCACTCTTATCGGCGGGGCTACAGGCTGCAAAGCCGTGGGCTAAATTACCACAACTTAAACTGCTGCGATGCACGCCATTAATTTTAGCCTCATTGAGGGCGGCTAAATACTGGGCACGAGAATGCTGGCTTCGGGCGATAATTCTATCGGTAACTGACTGGACTACTGCATGCATAATAACTCCTTAGGCGCTCCAATAGACATCGACGGGCGTGCTATGCTGGCCTAATACGGCGCGGATAGGCATCGCTTTTTCGTCTTCATTTTCGAGCGCTTGGCGGTAAACGGCTAACTTTTGTTCACCGACAATATGTAAATAAATTTGACGGCTAGCTAACACCGCCTTTTTAGACAAGGTCATGCGTCCGTGAGGCGCAGCACCAGGATTGACCGCTAAACAGAGGGCTTGAGTGGTTAATGCCTGCTCGATTTCAGGGGCGCAAGGAAACCATGAACAAGTATGACCATCGTTACCCATGCCCAATACCACGACATCAAACGGCTTGGGGAAATTAGCCAGATGTTCAATCGTCATATCAACGCCGGCTTCTGGGGTCGCGAACATATTTTTTAGTCCACGAAATTTAGCCGCTGCCGCGCGATGCTGTAACAGATGTTGTCTCACTAGCTTTTCATTAGAGTCATCTGATTCGGTATCGACCCAACGCTCATCGGCCAAGGTGATGTAAACATCGCCCCATTCGATAGCCTTATGGCTCAATAACTCAAATAATGCTATGGGTGTCGAGCCACCGGAAACCACAAGGCTTGCCTTGCCGCGCACATCTATTGCCGCTTGTAATTGATTGGCAATACGCTCAGCTAGTTGATGTTCCAGCGCGGTTTTATTATCAAACGACTTAAACACTGATTCTTTAATCATGACAACTCCTTCCTATTCGTCCCATGAACGGCCGTCTTTGGCGATTAACGCCACCGACGCTACAGGGCCCCAACTTCCTGCTGGATAGGGCTTAGGCCTTTCATTACTCTCTTCCCACGCTTGAATAATGCCATCGACCCATTTCCACGCTTGCTCCACTTCATCGCGGCGCACAAATAACGCTTGATTACCTAACATAGCCTCGAGTAATAAACGTTCGTAGGCATCGGCAATGCGGTCGTTTTTAAAGGTATCTGAAAAACTTAAATCCAGCTTGGTGGTTTGCAATCGCTGTTTCTGCTCAAGACCTGGCACTTTATTCATCATCTGAATTTCGACCCCTTCATGGGGTTGCAAGCGAATGGTTAATTTATTGGCAGGTAGATTACGATAACTAGAACGATATAAGTTATGAGGTGGGTTCTTGAAATAGACAACAATTTCTGAACTCTTAGTGGGCATACGCTTACCACTGCGTAAATAAAATGGCACGCCAGCCCAACGCCAATTGTCGATGTCGACTCTGAGTGCCACAAAGGTTTCTGCATAAGACAGGGTGTTGGCGCCCTCTTCTTCTAAATAACCCGGTACGGGTGTGCCTTTTAAAAAGCCAGCAGAATATTGACCACGAACGGTATTTTCATAAATATTATCGGCGTCGATTTTTCTTAATGACTTAAGCACCTTCACTTTTTCATCACGAATACTGTCGGCATCTAAGTTAACCGGTGGATCCATTGCCACTAAGGTGAGTACCTGTAACAAGTGGTTTTGGATCATGTCGCGCATTTGGCCAGCTTTGTCGAAATACCCCCAACGGCCTTCAATGCCCACCTCTTCTGCAACCGTGATTTGTACATGGTCAATAGTACGGTTATCCCATTTAGAGGCAAATAACGAGTTTGCAAAGCGCAGTGCAATTAGGTTTTGTACAGTCTCTTTACCTAAGTAATGGTCAATACGGTACACCTGATTTTCATTGAAATAAGCACTGACCTGATCGTTTATCACTCTAGATGATTCGAGATCCGAACCAATCGGCTTTTCTAGTACCACTCGGGTATCAGGGAAAATCAGGTTTTGTTCATGCAGACAACGACAGATGTCGCCAAAAATGGCGGGAGGAGTGGCAAAATAATTAACCATGACGCGCTTTTCTGGCTCTAATACGTCATGAAAAGCCGCGTAACCTTCTGGCTCAGTAAAATTGGTGGCGATATAAATGCAGCGTTTAAGGAAACGAGCTAAAGTTTGTTCACATAATGTTTCTTTAACAAAGCTAGATAATGCGGTGTTCACTAACTCTTGATATTGCTCTTGAGTAAACTCATCTTTAGCCACCCCGAGTATTTTGGTCTCTTTATTAAGTAGGCCGGCCTTATCAAGCTGGTATAAAGAGGGCAATAACTTACGCCTTGCTAAATCGCCTTTGGTTCCAAACAATACAAAATCACAAGCTTTGGCTTCTGCTGATGTCATGCCCATAGCTTAAAAGTCTCCTATACCAAAGTGGCCCATCGTATCGATGAGTAATTCACATATTTGTTGTAATATAACAACAGAATTCGTTAAATGCATCTAAATTTTACAAAAAATGACCTATCAGTAAACTAGTAACAAGACGACAAAATCTGATATGCTTTTCTCAATTAACTGTCTCTATATAGTAGCAAGTTTGCTGTGTAGTCAGATTATAGTTCGATATATAAAGCCAGACTTTAGCACTTTTTGTTTGTTTCTATAATGACATAAAAGAATAAATATAATTACATTACTATCGAGTGGATGTACGCATATGAATACCCTAGAAAAGGTTCAAAAAAGCCTAACTCATTTCAGTAAATCGGAACGTAAAGTCGCTGAGGTCATTTTAGCGTCACCACAAACCGCTATCCACTCCAGCATTGCGACATTGGCTAAAATGGCCGATGTGAGCGAACCCACAGTCAACAGGTTCTGCAGACGTTTGGATACTAAGGGATTTCCTGATTTTAAGCTGCACTTAGCACAAAGTTTAGCTAATGGCACGCCCTATGTCAGCCGCCACGTAGAAGAAGATGATAGTCCCGATTCTTACACCACCAAAATTTTTGAGTCATCAATGGCTGCGCTCGATACCGCTAGACAAAGCATGGATACTGCCGCCATAAATAAAGCTGTGGATATCCTTACTCAAGCAAAAAAAATCTCATTTTTTGGTTTAGGAGCATCGGCCTCTGTGGCACATGATGCACAAAATAAGTTCTTTCGTTTCAATGTGCCCGTCATCAGTTTTGATGATGTGTTAATGCAACGTATGAGCTGTATTAATAGTACCGAAGGTGACGTGGTGGTCCTTATCTCACACACAGGGCGTACAAAATCCTTGATCGACATTGCCCGTTTAGCGCGGGAAAATGGCGCTGCTGTCATTGCTATCACCTCACGCAACTCTCCCTTGTCGAGTGAATGTACTTTACCCGTGACAATGGAAGTACCCGAAGACACTGATATGTATTTACCCATGGCCTCTCGCTTAGCTCAATTAGTCATTATTGACGTGTTAGCCACCGGCTTTACCCTACGCCGCGGCCCTCGTTTTAGAGAGAGTTTAAAGCGGGTTAAAGAGGTGTTGAAGGAGTCGCGTATTGAGAAAGATCCTATACTCTAAGCAACCTAGAGAGGGATGAAAGGCGAGTTGGTTTATCCAAATCGCCTTTTTTTTACCTTTTAGCGGCTGTGGCTCACAAAATTAATAACTTGAGGTAGATCATTTTGTTTGTAATTTTCCTACAAAACTGAAGTTTGTCTGTTAATATAGAGTAAGATTTTTTAACTTTAACGGAGTATCTCATGTTCCGCAGAACCAAAATTGTAACGACACTCGGTCCAGCCACCGATCGCGATGACAATCTACGTCGTATCATTAAAGCTGGTGCAAACGTTGTTCGCCTAAATTTCTCCCACGGCTCACCCGAAGATCACCTTAAGCGCGCCACAGATGTGCGTAATATCGCCAAAGAACTGGGTGTTCATGTGGCTATATTAGGGGACCTACAAGGGCCAAAAATCCGTGTATCCACGTTTAAAGATAATAAGAAGGTGCAACTTGACCTTGGTAAACCTTTTGTCCTAGATGCCGGTTTAGCCAAAGGCGAAGGCGATGAACACCAAGTCGGTATCGACTACAAAGAGCTCCCTAAAGATGTCACCATTGGCGATATTTTGATGCTCGATGACGGACGAGTGCAACTTAGAGTTGAAAAAGTTGAAGGCAACAAGGTGCACACCACTGTGACAGTTGCTGGCCCATTGTCTAATAACAAGGGCATCAACAAAAAAGGCGGCGGGCTTTCAGCTGCTGCGCTAACAGAAAAAGATAAACAAGATATTATTACCGCAGCCGCGATTAAAGTCGATTACCTCGCAGTGTCATTCCCACGCTGCGGCGCTGACTTAAATTATGCCCGAGAATTGGCACGTAAAGCTGGCAGTAATGCATTAATTGTCTCTAAAGTTGAACGCGCCGAAGCCGTTGCGACCGATGAAGCGATGGATGATGTGATTTTAGCATCCGATGCTGTGATGGTTGCTCGTGGTGACTTAGGCGTTGAAATTGGCGATGCGGCGCTGGTTGCCGTGCAAAAGAAACTCATTAGCCGCTCTCGTCAACTCAATAAGAGCGTGATCACCGCGACCCAGATGATGGAGTCGATGATCACCAGTCCAATGCCAACTCGCGCCGAAGTGATGGATGTGGCGAATGCTGTGCTTGATGGTACCGATGCCGTGATGCTTTCTGCCGAAACGGCGGCCGGTGACTTTCCGGAGGAAACGGTATTGGCTATGGCTAATGTCTGCCTTGGCGCCGAATCTCACCCAAGCGTGCAAGTATCAAAACATCGTTTAGATGAACGCTTTACGTCAGTAGAAGAAACCATCGCACTGTCAACTATGTATGCGGCCAACCATCTAGAGGGCGTTAAAGCCATTGTCGCGTTAACCGAATCAGGTGCCACACCACAATTGATGTCACGTATCAGCTCTGCGCTGCCTATTTTTGCCTTATCGCGTCACGATGTGACATTGGCCAAAATGGCACTGTATCGCGGAGTACACCCTTTCTACTTTGATTCTACCGCTCATGCTGCCGATGAACTGGCCAAGAAAGCGTTAGAGGCGCTGCAATCAGCGGGTTACCTCGACAGTGGTGATATGGTGCTGATGACCAAAGGTGACGCCATGGAAACCATTGGCGGTACCAATACCTGTAAAGTACTTATCGTGGCGTAATGATGATACTTTCACCCTCATCGAGATAGCGCCATCGAGCTAAAACGGTTAGGTATAAAAAAAGGTACGCATTGCGTACCTTTTTTCTATCTGTTGCTTGCAGGTTAAGTCAATCATTTCAAGCTAAGCTCACTTCCCATTATTGACCCATCTAAACCATCCACTAGTCCAAATGGCTCACGATAAGCGACTTGGCCTTAATTAGTCAGGCCAGATAGCAAAGTGATTAGCTCAACCACTCAGCTATAAACGTTCGAAATCATCCACAGCAATAGCCACTTGGCGCAGCTTATCCGCATCAATCAATTGCTCAAACTCATTCTCGCTAATGATGTCTGCTTCTAACGCCTGTTGATAAAGCAGCGCAGGAGCAAGCTTTTTGGCAAGTTGACCCTCTTTTTGCGCGCGTTTGATTTTTTTACTCAATCCATCGCAAGCATGAAGAGCCACAAACGCCTGTTCCACTTGCGCCATACCGCCCTCATCACCATCAAAGTTAGGGCACAAGAATGTTAGTCTGTCTCTGGCAGGACCTGGTTTGAGCATGCCTTGGCAAACCTTTATCGCTAACTTGTCGTCCGGAGCATTGAAATGATTGCCTAACGGAAATACCAGCAAACGCATCAACCAGGCAACGGGACGATTAGGGAAATTGCGTAACGCCCCTTGCAGTGCATTTGCCGCCTTATGCAATCGAGTCTGCATCACATAATGCACCGCGGGTAAATCATCTTGTTGGCGGCCATTGTCTTCAAACAATTTTAACGTGGCAGAGCCTAGGTAAAGCTCACTGAGTACATCGCCCAAACGTGCCGACAACATCTCTTTACGCTTTAAATCGCCGCCCATAATCAACATTGACAGGTCGGTCACAAACGCCAACGCCGCAGAGATGCGAGTCATGTGCTTGTAATACTGCGCTGTACTGCCACTGACTGGCGCGGTATTAAAACGACTACCACTGAGCGCACTAAATAACGTGCTGAAGGCATTGCGACAGGCATACCCCATGTGACCTAACAGTAAGTTATCAAAGCGTGCCAACGCGGCAGTATCATCGTCCATTGCCGCGGCTTCCATTTCGGCTAACACATAAGGATGACAACGGGTCGCGCCTTGACCAAAGATCATTAAACTGCGGGTTAGAATATTAGCCCCTTCCACAGTGATCGAAATCGGGTTCGCCATATAACCGTGGCCTAAATAGTTTTTCGGCCCAAGCTGGATCCCCTTGCCCGACTGGATGTCCATGGCATCGTTAAATACATCACGGCCCATCTCGGTCATATGGTATTTGGCTATTGCAGTGACCACCGAAGGTTTCACTTTGAGATCGATGCCTGTTGTCGTTAATCGGCGCGCCGCCTCTAGCTGGTAAGTATTGGCGATGATCCGCGCCATCGCCTCTTGAACCCCCTCAAATTGGCCGATAGCTAAACCAAATTGATGCCTAACATAGCTGTAAGCCGTAGTCGTTTTAGTGGCTAGATGACCCGATGCTGTCGCTAATGCAGGCAGTGAGATCCCTCGACCAGCCGACAGGCATTCCACCAGCATACGCCAACCGCGACCAGCGTATTGTGGGCCGCCGATAATCCAATCTAGCGGAATAAACACCTCTTTGCCCTGAGTGGTGCCATTCATAAAGGCCATATTCAGTGGATTATGACGGCGACCAATTTCAACACCTGGATGATCGGTCGGAATAAGCGCACAGGTGATCCCAAGATCAGGGTTATCGCCTAAAAGTCCATCGGGATCGCGCATTTGAAACGCAAGCCCCAATACTGTGGCAACTGGAGCTAAGGTAATATATCGTTTGTCCCAGGTGAGACTCAGCCCTAACACCTCTTCGCCATCAATGGTTTTACGGCATACGATACCTTCATCAGGAATAGCACCGGCATCAGAGCCCGCTTCGGGCCCAGTAAGTGCAAAACAAGGCACGGCTTCACCACTGGCTAACAGAGGCAGCCAATGTTCACGCTGCTCTTTGGTACCATAATGGGTCAACAACTCGCCGGGGCCGAGTGAATTAGGCACCATCACGGTCACGGCGGCGCTCACACTGCGACTGGCCAACTTGCTAACAATGGTTGAATTAGCATAAGCAGAAAACGCTTTCCCACCGTATTCCTTAGGAATAATTAACGCAAAAAAACCTTCATCTTTAAAGTATTGCCATAATTCTGGGGGGAGATCCTTACGATTTTGTACTATGTCGAAATCGTCAATCATCGTCAGCGCCGTCATCACTTGATTATCAATGAACGATTTCTCTTCTTCACTCAGAGCTGACTTCCCGTAACTGTGCAAGGCGTCCCAATTGGGCTTGCCGCGAAACAGTTCCCCCTCCCACCATACATCACCGGCTTCCATCGCCTCCTTTTCCGTATCAGACAGCGGCGGTAGTACCTTTTTGAAAAAGGCAAATACTGGCCGAGTAATAAACTGCATGCGGATACTTTTAACACCAAACAACACTATGATAAGCAATAGTGCCAAAATAAAAAGAGTCATAACGCCCCCCTATTGGGTACTAACGGGTACTGCCACGCCGGCAGCGAGATATGGAATAACTTTGCGAATTACGGCTTCGATATCATAGTGTTCATTAAAATCAGCCTGGGCGATTTCGGTTAATGCATCGGCAGATGCCATAGTGAACACCACAGTGCCTAAGGTAAAGTGTAATCGCCAAAACATCTCTGCGGGGGGAATATGTGGTGCACTTTCTGCGACAGCCTTCACAAACTTGTTAAGGTGCTCACCGTAATGAGTGGTAATAAACCAGCGCAGATGCCCCTGACTTTCGATATAACCCCGGCCGAGTAATTGTAAAAAAGTACTGGTGCCGTCCACTTTGAACTTATTTAATTCAAGTAAAGGTTTGACTAAAGAGGAAAAAATGTCATTTAACGATGGATTACCACTGGCCTTGATGAGCATTAGCTCTTCAGAAGCATCCGGCATAAAACGGTCTAAGTAGCGCGCCAGTACCGCCCTGATAAGCTCTCTTTTTGAGCCAAAATGATAATTGACCGAAGCAAGATTGACCTCAGCTTTACTGGTGATCAATCTTAATGAGGTTTCTGAAAATCCACGCTCCGCAAATAGCTTTTCGGCGGCATCCAGTATTCTTGTTTTAGTATCGGATCGACTTGCCATTCCGTGACCTTAACTCTGATTTAAACATGCGTTTAAATTAAACACTAGTACACTTTTTGTCAAATGAAATTCCGCTGTATCACCATACTTTAGGTATTGGGATCACAGATAATCTAACAACAGATAGCCAGTGACTTTAGGCAAACGAGGCTGTAACCCCATAGCAAGATTAACGCTATGTCATTAACGCAAATGCGCCCCCTTGCGTGTTAGCTCCCGCGTGTTCATTCGTGCCTTTTCCGATTTTGTCAGCATCACCATTAATGCGCCCGATCCACCCCATTCTCTTGGCGCACTGTGATAACCAATCACGCCATCAATCAAGGGCAGCCAATGAGCTAAGCAGGATTTAATTAACGCGGGAAACGGCTTATTGTGTACACCGGTGCCATGGATCACTATCACGTTACGATATTCACAGCTCAAACTGCGTTGAATAAAATCGAACAAAAGCTCTCTGGCGCGCGGTACATTATAGCCTTTAAGGTCTATATCGGCTTGCATCGAATACTGACCTTGGCGAAATAATTTGAACACTTGTTGCTGTACCCCTTCACTTTTCATACTGATAACAGCATCGGGAGTGACTGGCTCAATCACACTCAGATCATCACTTAAACGAGAGAGTGCTTCTCTGCGTTTAGTTTCAAAGTATTTATGTTGTTGTGACTGAGATGAGGCTATTTGAGAGCTAATTGCCGTTTTATCGCCATTTAGAGGTATCACATCTGCCATAGAGGCTAGAAATATCGCACTCTCTTCTTCTGTCATGGTACTGCTTCCTCTTAATTCATTGCGATTACAGCTCTTAACGCTACATCATATCGATACGAAGCACTATTTTGACTGTAGCAGCTAAAAATATCCAGCGACTGTACGAGTGACTTATGCAGCTTCACCCATTGGAATACCACCTTGAGGACGACTATGAACATAATTTGCCCCACCCAACTTAAGACAAAGGGCAGTGTGACACACTTTGTTAATATCTAATTCTTTCCCCATAAAAGGGCATAGATTATAGTGGCGCTAGCATTAGTAAAGATGAATATCTTAATGAAATTTCTAACATCCTTAATCCTTATCTGCAGCGCACTGTGCTGCGCCTCTGCTATAGCGCAACAAACCGATGGGGACAATGAGGCCTTAAACCAGTTTTATCGCCAATTTAGTAGCGCATTTGCCCAGCTCGATGCCACTGTAATTGCCGATCTGTATGCAGAAGATGCCAGTTATATCCCTGAACAACAAAGCAAATCGATCACCATCGGTCGAGAAAATATTATCAACTTATACCAAAGGTTTTTCGGCAAGATTAAACACAAAAACGCCCAAATTGAGGTCGATTTTCGAGTTATTGACCGACAGATATCTCCCCAAATTGCAACTGATATCGGCTATTTCCTTATCCGTTTTTATCCACCCAAAGAGAGTGAGGAGCCCATGAGTGAATTCGCGGGCAAATTTGTCACTGTCTCAAAAAAACAAGCCGATGGACGTTGGTACTTAACGGTAGATACCAATAATCGCGGGGAGCCGGCATTCTATTACGATGCGAAACCGCTACCAAACCTGTATTATGGCAGCCAATTTTCAACAGCCAGTAATAAGTCGAGTCATGAAAAGTGATCCATTAACGGGTGAGCAAGTCTTCAAGCACAGTAATACAGCCCAAGAGTGTCCCTGCGGTCAACGTGTAAAAGGAGAGCGCTTAACCTATCAAGCATGCTGTAAAATATATCATCAAGGCGCGTTTGTACCGACCCCTGAAGTCTTGATGCGCAGCCGCTACAGTGCATTTGTCATGCGTCTGCATGATTACCTCATCGCCACACATCATCCAGATACCTTAAATGGCTTAACGAAGTCGATATTAGATAGCGATAATCAGACCCAATGGTTGGGGTTGAGCATTCAACGTAGCGCAACCACTGACGATAATGGCGTAGTTGAGTTTCATGCATGGTATCGAGAAAACAATCGATTAGATGCCATACATGAAGTATCGCAGTTCATTAAGCAACACGGCGTATGGTGGTATACCAGTGGTGAGCAACTTAATCCGCAGCTCCCCAAGCGTAACGATCCTTGTATCTGTTATAGCGGGCGTAAGTTTAAGCAGTGCTGTTTAAATCTAGCGAATTGAGAATAAAAGCTATGCTCGTGTTCGCGCATACTAGCACACGCACAAGAGACACATATCGTTAAGCTGCTGTAACTAGTCGCGCCCACAAAGACCTTTTATAAGCGATAACTAAGCGATAACTAAGCGACAAGCAAAAGTGGCTCACTGCAAAATCAGCTACTGGCGCTATGTTAAGCCCGAGCGGTCAATGCGCTTTACTAGGGTCAGCGCCATTTAACACACCAATACTGGTTCGTAAAAATTGACTGAACTCGGCTTCTCGGAGCGCCGGGCTGTATAAGAATCCTTGGGCCTGATGGCAACATAACTCAGATAAGAAGTCTTCTTGCTCCAAGGTTTCCACCCCTTCAGCAGTCAATGAAATATTAAGCGCATAGGCCATCGCCACAATCGCACTGACAATTTCACGGCTTTCATGACTAACCCCTATATCAGAAATGAAAGAGCGATCAATTTTTAATTTTGAAATAGGAAACTGTTTTAAATAACGCATCGAGCTATAACCGGTACCAAAATCATCGATGGCTAATCCAACACCCAGCTCAGCCAACTCTTTGCACAAATGGGTAACATAGACAATGTCTTCCATCAGCTCCGTTTCAGTTATCTCTAAAATCAATGTGTTAGGCTTAATTCGATAACGGGTCACCAGCTGCCAAATTTGATCATATAAGTTTGAGCTAAAAAACTGTTGCGCTGCGACATTGACATGCATCGAAATATTAATGTTGTCCCGCTGCCAAAGATTCAATTGACGACAAGCAGCTTCTAGCACCCACTCACCTATGGAGTTGATCATGCCAGACTTTTCTGCCACATCGATAAATGCACCAGGATACAACACGCCTCGCTTAGGGTGATTCCAACGGATCAAAGCTTCTGCGCCAATATAACGATTACTCTTTAAATCTTTAAGCGGTTGATAATAAAGTTCAAATTCGCGACTTTTGAGCGCCAACTGCAGTTCTCTCTCGATAACTGCAGTCTCTTTAAAGGCGCTCAATAATGCATGATTAAACACTTGAATGGCATCGCCTTGCTTATTTTTAGCATACTGCAGCGCAATGTCGGCACATGTTAATGGGGCAAACATTTGCTCTAATGTTTCAATACAAACTACAGATAAGGCGGGTTTAACCTCAAATAATTCATGCTTAATCATCACAGGCAAACACAAGTGCTGATATAACCGATTAATGAGTAAGTTCATTCTGTACTGACTGTCGAGCGTATCGATGACTAAGGCAAACTCATCACTGCCAACCCGCGCCAGCAGTTGTGTTTTACTCATGCTTGCAAAGTGGCTTAAACGCCGTGCCATCTCAATCAGCAGTAGATCCCCTTTTGCATGCCCATAGGTATCGTTAAAGCGTTTAAAACCTTTAAGGTCGAGCAAAATCAGATGACCTTGAGTGACATTGTCCAATTGCTGACTAAAATGACGGCGGTTGTATAGGCCTGTGAGTGGACAACGCCACGCCAACCGCTCTAATTCTGTTTGATGTTGACGAGCCTCTGAACAATCTTCTGCGGTGACCAAAGCATAATCATTGCCCCTTTTAGTCGTAAATGGCTTAACCGAATATCGCAGCCAATAACAGGTACCATCTAAGCGGGTTATTTGCACTTCACCTTTAACCTTTTTACCCCGCTTAACCTCAGCGAGTACCGTTCTGGCTTCACTGGGGGATTGTTTAAAAAAATCAAGGTGATTGACGTCAGCACCTATCACCTTCTGCTTGGGTATACCTGACATGGCATGGTGGGCACCATTAACATACTCGATAATATCAGTTTGCAGATTAACCACCATACTGACCTGCTCTGAGTGCTCTATGGCCTTAAGAAACAGGCTCAAGCGCTCATCGGTTTCATAAGCGCGAGCCGTCGCTAAGGTGAGTGCCAATTGGTCAGCGACTTGTGCGGCAATATGCAGTTCACTTTCACTCCATATATGGGCTTCAATGTGTTCTAAAAACAGTACGCCTTCGAGATGACCGTTAATCCTAATGGCCACTTCTAAGGTACTGGCAATACCTTTGGGGCGAAGATAGCACTCGTGAAGCTCTTGCACCCTTGTATCCTTGTGCACAGCAATCGCATCAACAATTCGATGTTGTTTAAGCTCAGATAAATAATGTGGACATAAGGACGGGTTGGGGCGAACGGGATCAATCGCAGCCAATTTATCACAATGACCAACAAGATAAGTTGAATCATGCTCAACCGAAAATAGGCAAACACCAACATAATCGACAAAGAGATGCTCACTTAACAAGCGCGTTGCCAGCAACGCAGTTTCGTTAAATAGTCCTTGTTGTTTCTCTAATGAATTAACAATGGACTCGAGCAGATATTGGTATTTACGTTTGATCATAGCATCCTAAAACCAACAGGCATGGTTAGCCTGCTGAGGCTTTGCGATATAAATAAGCTTAATTTAGCTATCAAATAAAGCGTAATAATATTACAACTTAACAATCACTTAAACCTATATCTACAATGCATATCATAGATTATTGTGTAATTGATAAATCATTTTTTCGGCGCTAAAGGCAAAGGTCAACGACAAGATTTTACTGCCAGCCTTGTCTATGACATCCACTTCGACATTATCGAAACGTGCTTTGGCCGCATTAACCAGGCGTTCTATCTGCATATCGGCATCGTCACCTGCTATCTCTATGGTTAACACTCTATCGTGCTCGTCAATCACAGCGCCGATATCGGCATAACTACCACAGTCATTACAGGTGTCATTGACTAGATCTGATTGTCTCTCTTGAATGTTTTTCATATTTAGAACAAGGTTAGTTAAGTTAGCAATCATTATAGTGATATATAAACTTAGATACGAGACGCGGCTCAAATCTCGGTTTAAATCTATATCCTTTTCTAACGCATTTCTAGCGTAACTAGATTTATACCATGAGGTCGGCCATCGAACGTTGCGCCACGACCTGATCGGCAAAGTGTAAAATATCTTCCATGCCAATTTGAGGGTTCAGTTCGCCTCGGTAACGCGACAGGGTAATTGGATCGCAATTATTTAACACCGCATTCATCGCAATGCTATCTTGCCCTCGGATCACTAGTGCTTCTGGCGTTAGACTTTGCTGCAGATGAAAGGCACTCATCCCTTGCTGATGAAACGCAGCACTATTATCGGTCAAGGCGACCTCCGCAATGTTGGCCAATAAGGCTTGTGATTGCGGTAGCTCAAACTGCTGACGTAAACGGCTTTCGGTATCTTTCAATGAATCTGGCAGATTAAACTGTGCCATATCACGTGCGTCATCTGAAAGCATGGCAAGCAACAAGGCAAACTCCCCACGCCTATCATCTGAAACAGCATGATTAAGCCGGGTGCCTAAATTGACCTCATTGATTAATAACCGATTGGTTTGCATAAAAAAACATCACTAAAACAAGTCGTTGGTATTTTATCGACCGCTTAAACACTAACTTTAGTAATTATTTTAATTAGGGGGTTTACAGGGGCTAAGTTTGTGACTACTATTGCCGCCGCAATTGAGGAGGGGTTCCCGAGTGGCCAAAGGGATCAGACTGTAAATCTGACGGCTCAGCCTTCGAAGGTTCGAATCCTTCTCCCTCCACCATTTGCGTACAATATGATATAAAGAGATATTCGTGGAGGGGTTCCCGAGTGGCCAAAGGGATCAGACTGTAAATCTGACGGCTCAGCCTTCGAAGGTTCGAATCCTTCTCCCTCCACCATCTTTATCTCTGCTTAAAATGGTTGTAGTTGGCGTTACAACTGATGCTAAGTTCATCGTATTATGTTGTGGTAACAAAAAAGTAATATGTGGAGGGGTTCCCGAGTGGCCAAAGGGATCAGACTGTAAATCTGACGGCTCAGCCTTCGAAGGTTCGAATCCTTCTCCCTCCACCACTTTTTCTGTTTCTCAATTCTGTAAATTTCCTGATTATATCCCCTCTACACTTTACGCGGTATATAACATCCTTAGGTTTACATTCTCCCCTGACTTAGCACTGTAATACTTGTCTGTAACATTGTTACCTATTGATAATTAAAAACATCTGTCATTGCATGCTCAGCATACCTTTTGTCACACTTAGGCACTGCCTTACGACACACTTTTTAAGAGCTAACAATCAACATCACTCCCCCACGCTATAGCTAGTTTCAACCGCATAATAGGCATCCGACATTATTTTATAACTGTCAGTATTTCCCTACGCTTAGGATGCGATAAAATCAAAATGGTTAATCTTGTCTATATCGACTGACAAAACATCGTTATAATTTATAACCAAACGCTATATAAGAATTGCATATAATCCCTCAGTTAGAGGGCCTATCATACTGGAGAACGAATGGAACGCTCGTGGGTTAACCAAGCAATCGCAAAAATTGAAGCCGATTATCAACGCAGTGCAGACACGCATCTCATTCATTTAGATATCCCCTCGATTAAGGGGATTGATATCTATTTAAAAGATGAAAGTACTCATCCCACTGGCAGCCTTAAACATCGTCTGGCACGTTCGCTGTTTCTCTATGCCTTGTGTAATGGTTGGATCAAACAAAACACCCCCATCATCGAATCATCTTCTGGCAGTACAGCGGTTTCTGAAGCCTATTTTGCACGCTTACTCGGCTTGCCCTTTATTGCCGTCATGCCAAAAAGCACCGCTAAAAAGAAGATCCAACAGATCACCGCCTATGGCGGTCAATGTCATTTTGTTGAACACTCAAGTGAGATCTACGCCGAATCACAACGTTTGGCCGATGAATTATCGGGCCATTATATGGATCAATTTACCTACGCCGAGCGGGCCACCGATTGGCGTGGCAATAATAATATCGCCAACTCTATATTTGAACAGATGAAATGCGAGCCCCACCCGGTTCCTCGTTGGATTGTCATGAGCCCTGGAACAGGCGGCACCTCGGCGACCATAGGCCGCTATATTCGTTACCAAAGAGAGCAGACACAACTGTGTGTGGTCGACCCTGAACACTCGGTATTTTATGATTATTTTGTCAGTGGCGATGCCAGTGTCACCTGCACACAGGGCAGCAAAATCGAAGGTATTGGTCGTCCACGCGCAGAGCCGTCATTTATTCCTGGTGTGGTCGATAAGATGGTTAAAGTGGCCGATGCTGCCTCTATCGCCACGATTTATTGGCTAGAGCAACTCATTGGCAGAAAAGCCGGCCCCTCGACGGGCACCAATTTGTTTGGCGCACTGCAGCTGGCCTGTGATATGCACAATCAAGGACAACAGGGCTCTATCGTCACCTTGTTGTGTGATTCAGGCGAGCGATACTTAGATACCTATTACGATAGCCAGTGGGTGAGTGACAACATAGGTGATATCACTCACTACCAGACCCTGCTGGGGCAATTTAACCAAAGTGGTAAGCTTGATTAGTCGATATTAAGGTATTTATGAGTCTGTATCGATAAACGCCAATTGCGCGCGATACAGACTTGCATCGCTAACTGAGTTGCCCGTGGCTTTTGGCTTATCGGCTGTAAACAGATAGTTTTGCCCAAGGTATCGATATTCGCCAATAATGCATCAAGTTCATCAATATGGCTCTGTTTGGCAACTGGATGTTTTATCTCATCGGCACGTTGCAAGGCCTGCTCAAGGACCTTATAACCGCCCTTCATATTGACTTTCGGCGAGACGGTCACCCAGCTGCGTAAATCACACTGCACATCAAAGGTGCCACTGGTTTCAATTTGGCATTGATACCCCTGATCCGATAACGCTTGTGTCAACGGACGTAAATCGTAAATACAAGGCTCGCCACCCGTGATCACCACATGTTTAGCTGTAAAGCCTTTACGTTGCCATTGCACCAAGAGTTGCGCAGCATCTAACTCTGCCCAACGGCCAATTTCACCATCGACTTGGATCACTAGCTCAGGATCGACGCGGTTTTCAGCCAGAGTCTCCCATGTCTGTTTGGTATCACACCAAGCGCAGCCCACAGGGCAGCCCTGTAAGCGAACAAAAATCGCGGGAACGCCAGTGTAAACACCTTCACCCTGAATAGTTTCAAATACTTCGTTGACCGGGTACTTCATGGTTAACCTCATCGCTATGGGGCCGCTTTTATAGAAGATTTAGCGCCTACTGGCAAGTATAACGCGATTATTTGTCTCGCAAGTGGGTTAAATCCTCTTCCAAACAGCTTTGCGCTCAACAAGACATTTTGCAAGCGTTGCAGCGTCAGTTAAACTAACGCCAAATTTTGTTAACGATAAACCTTCATGTCTAAAGCAGTTGTAGTGTTCAGTGGTGGCCAAGACTCCACAACCTGTCTAATACAGGCGTTAAACCAATATGATGAAGTTCACGCTATCACCTTTGATTATGGGCAACGTCATCGACAAGAGATAGACGTTGCCAAGCAACTCGGTGAGCAGCTTGGCGTTATCAGCCATAAAATCCTCGATGTAACGGTATTAAATGAACTGGCGATTTCAGCATTAACCCGAGATGCCATTGAAGTATCTAACGAGCTGATGGCCAATGGATTACCCAATACCTTTGTGCCGGGCAGAAATATTTTATTCCTCACTTTAGCGGGGATTTATGCCTACCAACTGGGGGCTGATACTGTGATCACTGGGGTGTGTGAAACTGACTTTTCTGGCTATCCCGATTGCCGAGATCAATTTATTAAGGCGATGCAATCAGCTTTAGAGCAAGGCATGGATCGTAACTTGACGATTGAAACGCCATTAATGTGGCTTAATAAGGCACAAACTTGGGCGCTGGCCGATAAATACCACAGCCTAGCGCTTATTCGCGATAGCACCCTCACCTGCTACAACGGCATTATAGGCCATGGTTGTGGTACTTGCCCTGCCTGCCTATTGCGCAGCCAAGGGCTACAGGACTACTTGGACAATAAGACAAGTGTCATGGCTGAGCTGAATCGTCAATGTTAATATCATTAAAATCAAGTACTAAACCCTATGGGCTAGTACTACTTGTCAGCATTATCTGTATCGCGCTCTATTTTGCCCCGTTCGATAGTAGCCTCGCCTACCGTAAAGCGGCCATTGCCCAAGGTGAGTGGTGGCGTTTATTAACGGGAAACTTGCTGCATACCAATTACTGGCATTTGGCAATGAATCTCGGCGGATTATGGGTATTAGCGTTTTTGCACGAGATGCATTACCGCGCGGCAAACTTTAGCCTGCTGTTTGTCCTATTGTGCTTATTACAGGGATTAGGGCTTTACTGGGGCTTTCCCACATTACTGGGTTATGTAGGGCTTAGCGGTATGTTGCACGGCTTGGTAACCTATGGCGCCCTTAAAGATATTCAACGCGGTATACGTTCAGGTTATCTCTTGTTGGTCGGCGTGTGCGCTAAAGTCGCTTACGAACAGATCTATGGCGCAAGCAAGCAGATCAGCCAATTGATCGATGCTCGCGTCGCCACTGAGTCTCACTTAGTCGGGGTGTTTACAGGCATCTTGGTGTTTATTGGCTATAAGCTTATTCGGCGCTGGTCCAAATAAACTGAAAAAATAAGTCATCCCCCACATCCGTCAGCTGACGGGTGTGGGGGGATTTTATCCGCTCTACCTTTATCTAATTCACGACTTAGCGCTCGTTAGATTTAGGCTTTTATTAAAGCCTCTCTTAACGCATGGACTTGATCACGCAGCGCCGCGGCATGTTCAAACTCAAGATCGCGCGCATGTTGATGCATGCGTTTTTCCAGCTCATCAATTTGATGGCTCAGAGTCGCGGCATCAGCAGCAACATAATCCCCTTTAGGCTCGGCCACTTTTTGATAAGAAGGTAACACCCTTGCGGTGTGCTCGTTACCCCCACCAACATCCATCACATCGGTGATCCGCTTTGACACCCCTTTAGGAGTAATGCCATGCTCTAGGTTATATTGGCGCTGCTTTTCTCGTCGCCTTTCGGTCTCATCAATCGCCTTGGCCATCGATTTTGTGATCTTATCGCCATAGAGGATCACCTTGCCGTTAACGTTACGCGCAGCGCGCCCTATGGTCTGAATCAGCGAGCGCTCTGAACGTAAGAACCCCTCCTTGTCGGCATCTAAAATACAGACTAAGGAGACTTCTGGCATATCGAGTCCTTCACGTAGCAAGTTAATGCCAACGAGTACATCGAACACCCCTTTACGTAGATCGCGAATGATCTCCACCCGCTCTACCGTATCAATATCTGAGTGTAAGTAGCGAACCTTGACCCCATGTTCATCTAAGTACTCGGTGAGATCTTCTGACATGCGCTTAGTCAGCGTGGTCACCAGTACCCGCTCGTTGACCGCAACCCGTTTACCTATCTCTGATAATAGGTCATCGACCTGTATTCCAACCGGCCGCACTTCAATCTCAGGATCCAATAGTCCTGTTGGGCGCACAACCTGCTCGGCAATTTCACCATCACTCTTGTCAATCTCATATTGCGCTGGCGTGGCTGAAACAAACACACTTTGAGGCATTAAGGCTTCAAACTCTTCAAATTTAAGCGGGCGGTTATCTAACGCCGATGGCAAGCGAAAACCGTACTCCACCAGATTCATTTTTCGCGAGCGGTCACCTTTATACATGGCGCCAATTTGCGGTATGGTCACATGAGATTCATCGATGATCAGTAAACCGTCGGCGGGCAGATAATCCAGCAAAGTCGGTGGCCCTTCGCCTGGGCGGCGACCTGATAAGTAACGCGAGTAGTTCTCGATCCCCGAGCAATACCCCAGTTCTGTCATCATTTCGATATCATACTGTACGCGCTCCGAGATCCGTTGGGCTTCAATCAGCTTATTATTATCCAGTAAGTACTGTTTACGCTGACGAAGTTCAGCCTTGATCTCTTCGGTCGCGGCAATAATTTTCTCCCGCGGCGTCACATAGTGGGTTTTAGGGTAAACCGTAGTTCTGGCAATACGTTGTAAGATATGCCCCGTTAATGGGTCAAATAGACTAAGTCTGTCGATTTCATCGTCAAACAGTTCAACGCGGATAGCATCTCGCTCCGAGTCTGCCGGGAAAATATCGATCACCTCTCCCCTGACCCTAAAGGTGCCGCGCTGCAACTCTATGTCATTACGGGTATATTGCAATTCGCTTAGGCGCTGCAATATCTCGCGCTGCCCCATTAAGTCGCCCTGACGCAGATGCAACAACATCTTCATGTAAGAATCGGGATCGCCCAGACCATAAATCGCCGATACCGAGGCGATCAACACCACATCTTTACGCTCCAACAATGCTTTGGTCGCCGATAAACGCATCTGCTCAATATGAGCATTAACCGACGCGTCTTTTTCGATAAAAGTATTGGTCGATGGCACATAGGCTTCAGGTTGGTAGTAATCGTAGTAAGAAACAAAGTATTCAACGGCATTATGAGGAAAAAACTCTTTCATCTCGCCATACAGTTGCGCCGCCAAGGTTTTATTGGGTGCCATGATAATGGTCGGGCGTTGTAACTGCTGTATGACATTGGCGACAGTGAAAGTTTTACCAGATCCGGTCACCCCAAGTAATGTCTGGCACGCAAGGCCGGACTCGATGCCATCGACCAGCTTTTTTATTGCAGTGGGTTGATCCCCGGCAGGCTCGTACTGGGAGACAAGTTGAAACGATGATTCACTCAATTGAAGACTCCTAACTAGTTCAGCAGGCTATCTTAATCGACCTAGCCAGTTTAGCCAATCTCGTGGCAAGGTTTTAGCCAAACCATTTTAACGTGAGATGATTATTATCGCCCAGCTCCCATTCGGGCAATTAACTGAGATGAAAGTTTAATACGACGACCACAATAAACGACTTTACGGCAAAAATAGGCGTCAACCCCAACCCAGGCGTGACATTAATACACAAGAGCTACCATCAAATTCATTACATATTTACAACACCAGAAAAACTTCTTGAGCTTGGCTATTGCTTTTTTTAACCATTTGAAATTAAACAGATAATAAAAAAACAGTTAAATCTAGTCATTTTAAGTACAAGCCCCAATACATAAGGGTTTGACGGCCTATTTTGCAGCTAACCCACAGGTTTATCCACAGATTTAGTGGATAACTCTCATAACCTCAGTACCATCGCGGCTTTGACTAAGTTGGGTTCCTTCTAGAATATGGCAGCTGTACATGTAATTTTACTACATTTGATATAATTTCACCTAAGTCGATAGCCATGAGTCGATAGCCATGCCGTTTCCCTCAATTACCTCTATTACGATAATCAACAGATGCTTATCTTGCCGTTACGGATTAGCTAACATAATAAAAATGCAGACAAGATGAACAAAATGCGCACTAAGTCAGCAGGATGGGTATTAGATGAGCACTTAACCGCATAATTCCTCTTTTTTTTCTTCCCATCAGTTGACTCGTGTCTAAGAGCGATTTAATATGCGCTCCGTCTTCAACGACGAGTTGCTTTAAACGTTTCCCCTGTAGTTCAGTTGGTAGAACGGCGGACTGTTAATCCGTATGTCACTGGTTCGAGTCCAGTCTGGGGAGCCAAAGCAATACAATGTAGAAGACAAGTACAATGCGTTTCCCCTGTAGTTCAGTTGGTAGAACGGCGGACTGTTAATCCGTATGTCACTGGTTCGAGTCCAGTCTGGGGAGCCAACGCAGTACAAAGAGTGTAAGATAAAAGCTGATGTTAATTAGCGATGTAAAAGTTAATGCGTTTCCCCTGTAGTTCAGTTGGTAGAACGGCGGACTGTTAATCCGTATGTCACTGGTTCGAGTCCAGTCTGGGGAGCCACACTTTTAACACAACAGATGTAAATGTAAAAATAAGTACCTATTCCCCTGTAGTTCAGTTGGTAGAACGGCGGACTGTTAATCCGTATGTCACTGGTTCGAGTCCAGTCTGGGGAGCCACTTATTTCAACACTAACATCGATAAAATATCGATTCCCCTGTAGTTCAGTTGGTAGAACGGCGGACTGTTAATCCGTATGTCACTGGTTCGAGTCCAGTCTGGGGAGCCACCTCTTTAGTTACACCTTCACCGTTAGCCCCTCTCGTTTGATAATAAAATTCCGCTCTAATAAATAATCAGTTAGACTAGTAAACAATCAATTTATCCAAATTTAGCTAGAAATTCTGGACTCACTGTTTATGGGCGTTACTAAGACATTTCACCTAATTTTACTGATAGTATTCAGTGTGATTTCGTTATTCAGTTATCAGTATGAACAGCAACGCGCATCGACTCTAGCCAGTCAATCGTTACAAGACTATGTACAAAACCCACTTTGGCAAACCTCACTCCCTCATGATGGTAATGCGCTCTATGAGCGCTTGAGCCCCGATTATCATTTTAAATTTTTTCAATATATTCATCAATTAGACGGTACCCTTAACCATACCAGTGGTCAGTTACACCCTGTAAATGATGACATGATTGCCGCGTTATTTAGCCAAGATCTTAGCAACACTCGTGTATTGCCCCAAGGGCGGTTACAAGTCAAGCTAGACGACAGTCATATCAGAATCGAAGCCAAACAACGTTTTATTAAGACATTAAGTGTTATTTGGCTAACTTACCTAGTGATAGCCCTTCTATTTAACATATTGATGGTGCGCCTCAACCGGGCTATTCGCTACGCCAGTAACTATATCGATACCTTATCGGAACTTAAATTTGACGCCTTAGCCCAATCAGCCTTTCGCGGCGAATTAGCCCCTCTCGGGCAAGCGTTGGAAAAGTGTCGTGTGTCACTCAATAGTAAATATAATGAAATACAGCAGCATAATACCAAACTCAATAAACAAGCCTACCAAGATCCTGTCACCTTATTTAGCACACGAGCTAAGTTTACTGAAAAACTGGACAGTTTAGCTCAACCTGGGACGCACTTCGGCGTCATGGCTATAATCAAGGCCACAGAATTAGGCCAAATAAATCGCTCCCAAGGACGCGAAGCTGGAGATGATTACTTAGCGGGGGTGGCCGATTGTATTCGAACAAGTATACAAGCCTTGGCTCAGGCAGAATGTTTTCGCATTTCGAGCGCCGATTTTGCCCTGTTTATCCCCGACATCACACTCAAAAATGCGCAGCCTTTACTGCGTAACTTGAAAGCAAATTTTGATCTGTTTCAGCAAAAAATCGATGCCGAATCCGTTGCTTATACCGGCTTAGTCCCTTATCAGCAGGGCAATCAAGCGCTGTCGTTAGTATATCTTGGCGATGCCGCCGTGAGCATTGCACAAACAATGGGGCCCAATAGTTTTCATATTCAAGAACAACTCAACGGTGATGAGTTATTTGGTGATTCAAAATGGAAGACCGCCATTGACGATATTATTAAGCGCCGTGCCGTTAAGTTCCATGCACAAGATATACAACCTTGTCGCGGCGCCGATAAAGTTTACCGAGAGTTGTTAGCCCGATTTTATAGCAGCCAAGGGAAATTTCTGCCCACAGCAACTGTGATTGCCATGGCCGAGCGTCATGGTATGAGTGTTGAGTTGGATAAAATGATTATTCTCAGCACTTTTAAATTGCTTATCGACAACCCTAGCCTACCAGGCGCATTTGGCATCAATATTAGTTCTAACTCGATGACACAACCGGCCTTTATTGCCTGGATCAAAACTCTGTTTGTTCGCCAGCGTCAAATCGCCTGTCGCATAGTGTTAGAGGTTAACGAGGCCGGAATGCAAGCCAATATCAATCAGGCGCATAAGTTTGTTAGAGAGATGCACGGTGTCGGGGCTCGAGTCGCTGTGGAACATTTTGGTATGGGGTTCACTTCCTTTAAGTTTTTTAAAGAAGTACGTCCCGATTTTATTAAGCTCGATGGTAGCTACACTCTAGATATTGAATCGGATCATAATCGATTTTTTGTCAAAATGATCGTCGATGTCGCCCGTAAAGAGTCCATTGGCGTTATTGCATCAAGCATCGAACGCCAAGAGCAAAAGTTGATATTAGAACACTTACTTGTCGACGGGTTGCAAGGCTATTACATCGCTAAACCCCAAGCCATAGTCCGACAAAACGAACAATCCTCCGTCAATTAATTGTAAATGAAATAATCCCTGCATTCTATGTGTTGTTTATCGATGCCGAAAGACCGATAATAGCCGTTAAATTAGATATAGATAACCGATTGAGATGAGCGAATATCTCCTGCTTTTGGTCGGCACTGTGCTGGTCAATAACTTTGTTTTAGTTAAATTTCTCGGATTATGTCCCTTTATGGGCGTCTCCAGCAAACTCGAGTCCGCAATAGGTATGTCGATGGCGACCACCTTTGTGCTGACGCTTGCCTCCATTTTGAGTTATTTGGTCGACAACTACCTACTACAACCCTTTGAATTAGGCTATTTGCGAACCATGGCCTTCATCCTCGTGATCGCGGTCGTGGTGCAATTTACCGAGATGTTAATCCAAAAAACCAGTGCATCGCTACACAGAGCATTGGGGATTTACTTGCCGTTGATCACCACTAACTGCGCCGTATTAGGTGTGGCACTGCTCAACGTTAATGAGAAGCATGACTTCATCGAATCTGCAATTTACGGATTTGGCGCCGCTGCCGGCTTCTCCCTCGTGCTTATCCTCTTCTCAGCTATGCGTGAGCGCTTAGCTGCTGCGGATGTGCCTGCGCCCTTTAAAGGTGGCGCAATAGCCATGATCACTGCCGGCCTAATGTCGCTGGCCTTTATGGGCTTTACAGGTTTGGTAAATTAACCATGTTTGAGATCGTCATCGCCATTATATTACTAGGATTACTCGCACTATTTTTTGGCGCGCTACTAGGCTTTGCCGCCGAAAAGTTTAAAGTCGAAGGTAACCCCGTGGTCGAGCAAGCCGAAGCCCTATTACCACAAACTCAATGTGGCCAATGTGGCTACCCGGGTTGTCGCCCCTACGCCGAAGCCATAGCCAATGGCGAAAAAATTAATAAATGCCCGCCTGGTGGCACCGCCACCATGGAAAAATTGGCTGAGTTAATGGGAGTAGAACCTGAACCTTTGACCGCCACTGCCGAAACCCAAATCAAAAAAGTGGCTTACATTCGAGAAGAAGAGTGTATTGGTTGCACTAAGTGTATCCAGGCCTGCCCCGTCGACGCTATTTTAGGTACTGGCAAGCAGATGCACACAGTAATTACCGATTACTGCACTGGCTGCGATTTGTGCGTTGAACCTTGCCCAGTCGACTGCATTGACATGTTGCCAGTAACCCCAAACATTCAAAATTGGAATTGGAAACTTAACGCCATTCCCGTCACCATCATTAGCGAGGAATCCAAGTGTTAACTTTATTTGAACAAATTGATAAAGGAACACTATGGCGCGTGGCGGGAGGTATCCATCCGCCTGAGTTTAAAACCTTATCAAATCAATCTAATATCGCCCATTTGCCTTTGGCAGACCAATATATTATTCCAGTCCCTCAGGTTGGCGAAAGCTGTACCTTGGCGGTGGCCGTCGGTGACATGGTGACCCAAGGGCAACCACTTACTCAGGGAGACAGCTTTCGTCATCTGCCGGTACACGCACCGGTATCGGGCCTAATTGCGGCCATCGAAACACGTCCAAGCAACCACGCCTCAGGCTTACCGGTATTGTGCTGTATCATAGATAACGATCATCAGCAGCGGCTTTGTCCTGCTATGCATGCGCCATTGAGCCAAGATGACGTTAAAGCAATGTCCAGTGATGAGATCCTCACCAGAGTAAAACGGGCAGGCGTTGCAGGGCTTGGCGGCGCGGCATTTCCAACTCACATCAAATTAAAACCTGTCAGTGATATTGAGCTCTTGATCATCAATGGTGTCGAATGTGAACCCTATATCACCTCTGATGATCGCTTGATGCGCGAACATAGCACAGAGATTGTGCGTGGCATCGAGATTATTCACCAGTTACTAGGCCCTAAACGCATCGTCATCGCTATCGAGGACAATAAACCTCAAGCCATTGAGCAGATGACTGATGCCCTCAACCACAGTGACTTACCAGCCCAGTGCGCGCGGGTCACCGCCATACCCACTGTGTACCCTTCTGGCGGTGAAAAACAACTGATCCAAATCATTACCGGTCAAGAGGTGCCATCGGGGGCTATTCCCGCTAACTTAGGTATTTTGGTGCAAAATGTCGGCACCGCCTTTAGCATTACCCAAGCCGTTTATTGTAATGCGCCACTGATTGAGCGAGTCGTCACCTTAACGGGTCATAACGTCGGCCGGCCCGGTAACTATTGGGTCCCCATAGGCACACCAGTCGATCACCTATTACGCTGCACTCACTTTAAAGGCGATAGCGAATCTCCCATTATTATCGGTGGTCCAATGATGGGTTATATGCTGCCCAATCGACATGCACCACTACTTAAAGGCACAAACTGTATACTGGCCCCCGATAACAGTGAAATGGCTCCGTCAGCCCCAGAAATGCCTTGCATTCGCTGCGGCGAATGCGCCCAAGCCTGCCCTGCGGGTTTGTTACCCCAGCAGCTGTTTTGGCATGCCAAAGCCGAAGAGTATGATAAAGCGGCCAGCTACAACCTGAGAGATTGTATCGAGTGTGGTTGCTGCAGTTATGTTTGTCCAAGTGACATTCCCTTGGTCGAATATTACCGAGTCGCTAAATCGGCGCTGCGGGTAGAAGCCGAAGAGAAGAAACAAGCAGAGCTGGCCAAACAGCGTTTCGATTCGCGCATGCTGCGTCTAGAACAAGAAAAGCGCGCCCGAGAAGAAAAAGCCAAACAAGCGGCACAAAAGCGAAAAGCCGCGATGTCAGGTACAGATAAAGATGCTGTCGCCGCGGCGATGGCACGGATAAAAGCCAAAAAAGCGGCTGAAACAACCACTACTGCTGCGCCCGCATCTAACGCCGACAGAAGCGCCACTACAAGCAACACGGCTACCCAAGATAAAGTGGCCGCAGCCATCGCACGCGCTAAGGCGAAAAAGGCCGCTCAACAAGCATCGAGCGCGGTTCCTGAATCGAGCAGTAATGCACCCGAGCCTGATGAAGTTCACGCTCCAGTTGTCAGCCAGCAAGACAAAATCGCAGCGGCTATCGCCCGTGCCAAGGCCAAAAAAGCCGCCCAGCAGAACCCAAGCAGCGATGAACATCAACAGGTTGAGCCAAACGATGTCGATGTAAGCAACGCCGCCTCATCCACGCCAATCAGTGAGACTGAGGCTAAAAAGGCTAAAATTGCCGCGGCGGTCGCTAAAGCCAAGGCCAAAAAAGCCGCGCAGCAGAACCCAAGCAGCGATGAACATCAGCAGGTTGAACCAAACGATGTCGATGTAAGCAACGCCGCCTCATCCACGCCAATCAGTGAGGCTGAGGCTAAAAAGGCTAAAATCGCCGCCGCGGTCGCTAAAGCCAAGGCCAAAAAAGCCGCGCAGCAGAACCCAAGCAGCGATGAACATCAGCAGGTTGAATCAAACGATGTCGATGTAAGCAACGCCACCTCATCCACGCCAATCAGTGAGGCTGAGGCTAAAAAGGCTAAAATCGCCGCCGCGGTCGCTAAAGCCAAGGCAAAAAAAGCCGCCCAGCAGGCGCCCAGTAGAAATGCAGATATAGCTGCGGTTCCCTTAGAAGCGCCATTGGTTCATGCTGATAAGATCAGTCAGCAAGGTAAAGCGGTCGACAGCGCTGAGCTGTCAGCCGCTGAGATCAAACAACAACGTATTGCCGCCGCCGTGGCAAAAGCAAAGGCCAAAAAACTGGCCAAAGCCGCTAGTGCAGCTCCAGATGATGAGCTCGAGGATTAATCATGGCTTTTAAGTTGGCATCTTCCCCCCATATCAATACGAGCGTACAAACCAGCACGATAATGCTTAAGGTCATGGCCTGTGCCCTGCCTGGTGTGATGGTTCAATGTTACTTCTTTGGCTGGGGCGCCATTATCCAAGTGCTACTGTCTATCGCCGTTGCAATGGCTACCGAAGCGGCGGTTTTATCGTTACGTAAGCGCCCTGTTTGGCCAACGTTAAGTGATAATAGCGCCGCACTCACGGGGTTATTGGTTGGTGTGGCCATTCCTGCGCTCGCCCCTTGGTGGGTAAGTGTCATTGGTGTGGTATTTGCCATTTTAGTGGTCAAGCATCTCTATGGTGGCTTAGGCAACAATATCTTTAATCCGGCGATGGCGGCTTATGTCATGTTGCTGATCTCCTTTCCCTTACAGATGACAACATGGGTAGCACCAGCCGGCGCAGCACTCAACGATGTGAGTCTACTGGCAAGCTTACAGATTATTTTTCAAGGGGTAAGCCCTGCTGAAGTATTAGCTTATCGCGCTGGTTTTGACGGCATGAGTATGGCGACCCCGCTCGATGCGATTAAAACTTCGCTTTCAACGGGACTGACCATCAACGAGGCGCTGGAAAAACCTACCTTTGAAAACGGCTTTGGCATTGGCTGGGTATGGATTAACGTCGCCTATCTGTTTGGCGGTTTATGTATGCTTAAACTGAAGTTGATCCGCTGGCATATTAGCGGCGCAGTCATCTTTAGCTTATTTGTCTGCGCAAGTATCGGTTATCTATTAAGTCCCGATACCCATACGGGGCCATTACTGCATCTATTTTCTGGCGCGACCATGATTGCAGCCTTTTTTATCGCTACCGATCCGGTTACTGCGGCGACCAGCGTTAAAGGACGCTTGCTATTTGGCGCATTAATTGGGGTATTGGTTTACAGTATTCGCAGCTTTGGGGGGTATCCAGATGCATTCGCCTTTGCCATATTATTGGCCAATCTGTGTGCGCCGTTTATCGACTATTATGTCAAGCCTCGCGCCTATGGCCATCGAGCAAGCCGTTAAGTCATGCTCAGGAGAGTAAATTGAAACGTTCTATTGTTAAAAATGGCAGTTTATTAGGGTTATTTGCACTGCTCTGCACCGCCTTAGTTGCCATGGTTAATCTGTTTACTGCCGATCGTATTAAGCAGCAACAAGATTTAGAGTTAATGCGGACTCTGCATCAGATCATTCCCGATGAGATATATGACAACGCCTTAATTGAACATTGTATTTTAATCCATGATGCGGCCGCGCTTGGCGTGGATGAGCCTCTACCCGCCTATATCGCCAGTCAACAAGGCACGCCTGTGGCCATCGCCATCGAGACCGTCGCACCCGATGGTTATAATGGCCAAATCAAGTTGATTGTCGCGATAGATGTGCAAGGTAAGGTGCTCGGTGTGCGTACCCTAGCCCATAATGAAACCCCAGGGCTGGGTGATAAAATAGAGTTGCGTAAATCAGATTGGGTCTACCAGTTTAATCAGCAGCAGCTGAGCGATGACAGCGTTAAGCTGTGGGCGGTCAAAAAAGACGGCGGACAATTTGACCAATTTACTGGGGCGACGATCACCCCCAGAGCCTATGTCGGTTCGGTAAAACGTACCCTACAGTATTTTAATGCTAACCAAGCACAACTGCTTAACCGCCCAGCTAATTGTGAGGTTTCCTATGAGTAATTATCGCGATATTGCCTGGCAGGGCTTATGGAAAAACAATCCGGGACTGGTGCAATTATTGGGCTTATGCCCATTGCTGGCCGTAACTGCTACCCTAACAAACGCCATCGGGCTGGGTTTAGCTACCTTAGTTGTATTAGTTGGCTCCAACATCTTAGTATCGCTAGTGAGAGACTACGTCCCTAAAGAGATCCGTATTCCAGTATTTGTGATGATTATCGCGGCGCTCGTGACCTGCGTGCAACTGCTGATCAACGCTTACGCCTACGGTTTATATCTGTCACTGGGGATCTTTTTGCCACTGATTGTGACTAACTGCGTGATCATCGGTCGTGCCGAAGCCTTTGCGTCGCGTAATACCGTCAGCAAAGCCGCTTTCGATGGTTTAATGATGGGCCTAGGCTTTACCTTAGTCTTGATGATGTTAGGGGCTTGCCGTGAAATTTTAGGCCAAGGTACCCTTTTCGATGGCGCAAATCTGCTGCTTGGAGAATGGGCGGCCGATCTGACCATCCATTTCTGGCAGGTAGACACCAATTTCTTGCTCGCCATGCTACCACCGGGGGCATTTATCGCCATGGGCTTTTTAATCGCCGCCAAAAATATCATCGATGACAAGATTGCCGCACATCGCCCAACTCCAGAGCCAGAGCAAGCCGTGACCAGAGTTAGAATTACCAAGGTAAGTTAATCGATGAATAACGAAAAACGTCGCCAAATCTTGACCATCTTGCGCGATAATAACCCTAAGCCAGAAACTGAACTTAACTTCTCCTCGCCATTTGAGCTATTGGTCGCCGTCACCTTGTCGGCCCAAGCAACCGATGTGAGTGTTAACAAGGCCACTGATAAATTGTTTCCTGTGGCAAATACCGCCCAAGCCATTTTAGACTTAGGGGTTGATGGTTTAAAACAGTATATTAAAACCATAGGCTTATATAATAATAAGGCCATTAACGTCATCAAAGCCTGCCAGATATTAGTTGAAAAATATGCAGGTGAAGTGCCCGAGAACAGAGAAGCCCTCGAAGCCTTACCCGGTGTGGGCCGAAAAACCGCTAATGTGGTGCTTAATACCGCCTTTGGCTGGCCGACCATTGCGGTGGATACTCACATCTTTCGCGTTGCCAATCGCACTAAATTTGCCATGGGGAAAAATGTCGATCAGGTTGAGCAGAAGATGTTAAAAGTCGTACCAGCTGAATTTAAGGTCGATGTACATCATTGGTTTATATTACAAGGTCGCTATACCTGCTTGGCACGTAAGCCTCGCTGTGGCAGCTGTATTATTGAAGAGTTGTGCGAGTTTAAAGACAAAGTCTATCCTGACGAAGACTGAGGCTAGCCATATCGTAAACTGCTTTTATGCCCAAGCAGACTCAAGTTATCTGCCAACAAAAAAGCCGCTAATGCGGCTTTTTTACCATATCGATAACTCCATCAAATTAAGAGACAGTGTATTTTTACGGGTGTTTTTTACCACACAGTGGCTCTTTGGGTCGTTCAGCGGCGTTATCCATGTCGCTTAGATCAGCATGAGCACTCGGGCCTTGACGTAAAAGCTGCTCATTAACCCCTTTCATTGAAACAACACACCAGTTATCAATATCAACAGCGGTTTAGAACATTGATACAAAGAATATTGATAGCACCAGAGCGATGGTGACAGCTAAGCCTAAGGCCATTTTTAATTCGCTAGACATGATTAAACTCCTTTAAGTACGTTAAGTCATTATGCGGCTTAAGCAGATTTACACCAAAGTATTTACTAAATTATGTGACCTCAGTCATAGGCTCAATAGTGGCAATATGACAGGAGTGCTGTGCACCTTTTAGTAAAGTCACGGTAACTATTACCGTGTGAGTCACCGATTTACCATGTCAGCTTTAGGCCACTATTATTGAGCCTAATGCAGTGTTTATCCAGACTTTAACGACCTTTTAGACAGAGATGATTACTGAGCTTAATTAAGGGTATAATGACCGCTACCTTAAACCTGAATTAGAGGTCTTCATGGCACAACTTCTTCACACTATGCTTAGAGTCAGCAATCTCGAACGCAGCATTCATTTTTATACTGAAATCCTTGGCATGAAACTGCTTAGACAATCTGAAAACCCTGAATACCGTTATACCCTCGCCTTTGTCGGATTTGACGACGAAAGCACAGGTGCCGCAGTGGTAGAGTTGACCTATAACTGGGATACCGATAGTTATGATCTAGGCACAGGGTTTGGCCACCTTGCAATTGGAGAGGCCGATATCTACAGTCGCTGTGCTGCAATTGAAGCCGCCGGTGGTAAAGTGACCCGTCAACCCGGCCCTGTTGCCGGTGGTAGCACTGAAATTGCCTTCGTTGAAGACCCTGACGGCTATAAAATTGAATTTATTCAACTTAACTCTGCGCAACAAGGCCTAGGCTAAACGTTAACAGACTTAAATAACACTTTCTGACGCTAACGACTATCGCAAGTCAGCTATGTTAAAGCAGCAAGTTAAGCATAAAAAAAGCGCCTTAAGGCGCTTTTTTTATTTTAGCTCTTGATACTCAGCAAGTCATCGCCGAGTATCACAGTTTTAATTACCGATTAAAACTTGAACGTCACACCGGCAAAGTACTGACGACCTACAGTGTCATATACTTCAGGTACGGTACCGCCGTCACTACCGTTAGACACTCGTGATGGCTCTTCATCGGTCAAGTTCTTCACACCAGCGCTCATGGTCCAGGCATCGCTTAGGAAGTAAGTTGCCGACAAGTTGTGATACAAAATCGCATCCACTTTATTGCCTTTGGCCAAATCATCCATTTCACCGATATAACGGTTGAAGTACATTACGTTCCAGCTATCTTGACCAGCTTTAACACTGAAGTTGTTGCGCACTTCAGCATAGGCACCGAAGTTACCATCGATGGTACCAGTATAGTCTTGACCGTCTTGCTCGAAGTTAAGCAAGTATGTGGTATCGTTATTAATGGCCCAATCTAGTCCTAAACCTTCAAAGTTATAGGCTAGGTTGAAGTCGATACCGCTTGTATCTTGAGTACCTACGTTAGTCAAGGCGTTAGTCAGATTTTCTAAATCGCCATTAGCACCGATGTTAAAGGTTTTACAAGCCTTTTCTCCAGCTGAATTACCAGAATTACCTGTCTGGTAATCATGGCATGCATCCAAACCAGCTTGAGTGTCTAAACGCGCAATCGCGTTGTCCACTTTAAAGCGCCAGTAATCAAGCGTTAACGACATACCTTCAACATAGCTTGGTGAATACACTAAACCGGCAGTGTAAGAGTCAGACTCTTCTGGCTGTAGATTTGCATCTGACGTACGATTAACCAGAATCTGAGGATCTTGCTCATTTCCCCAAGGATCGTCAAGATAATCGAACGAACCTGAGTTACCACCGTACAACTCACTTACACTAGGTGCACGGAAGCCTGTTGCTGCCACGGCGCGCAGCATTAAATCATCAGTGGCTTCATAGGTCAGGCCTATTTTCCACGTCGATGCATTACCAAAAGTCGAATATTCATCAAAACGCAGTGCAAATTCACCAGTCAGTTTTTCAGTGAAAGGTACGCTCACCTCTTGATAGACTGAGATAACGTTATAGTCACCATCGGTAGGATCTTGCTGCGCTGAGGTACTTTGGCCCGCGACCACAATTGGGTCAGGATTATAGTAACCACTTTCGCTGCGATACTCTGCACCGATGGCAAAGCCAACAGCACCAGCATCAAGCTCAAACAGTTCACCGTTTAGACCTGCAGACAATACATGCTGCTCGTTACCACCATCGGCTTGTTCGCTGTAGCTCACGCTATCAAGCAAATCGGTATCCGTCATAGGCTGACCAGTAAACCAGACATCTTGATTGGCGTAGATGGCATTTGTCATCAAGGCGCCATTGATTGAGTTTTCAACCGAGGTGTTGGCCTTGTTGTTGCCATAGGTGTATGAGAAGTCCCAGTTCATGCCAGTATGCACATCAAGTGCACCTTCAACACCAACAGATGCACGCCAAGTATCTGTATCTTGCTTATAGATACGTGGACCGACATCATTCATACGTTTTCTGTAGTTAATCAGCCCTTTGTCATCGGCGACGATACCGGCACTTGCCATATCGGCATCGATATCGACACATTCAAGCGTGTTTTGGCCCGGCACACAGACATCTAACATTAGGTTGGCAGGTTGCGCCGCTAACTGCTGACTTGACTTACGCTTGGTGTATAACACGTCAGCATTAAAGATAATGTCGTCGCTCAGCTCTTGCGTCATGTTGGCAAACAAGCTGTAACGTTCACTCGGCGTTTGATAGTAGCTATCTTGGGTAAAGTCATAACCCTGCGCTAATGGATCCCAGCTGCCGTTGTTATTGACTTTAACTTCTTGCTTAGGCTTACCATTGTCACCTATTACAGGTTGGCCGTTGGCATCTAACACATTACCTATGATGCCACCGTTTGGTACAAATGAGCTGGCGCCAGGTGTTGTCCAATCACGATCAGACTGGATCACACCACGACGGTCTGAATAAGCAGCACCAATGGTGTAATTACCTTTATCTGTGTTAAAACCGTATAGCGCGCTGATATCGCCATTTTCACCATCGCCTTTATCGGTAGCACCACCGTTTAAGTCGATTTGGAAACCTTCGAAATCTTTCTTAGTGATGATGTTCACTACACCTGCAATAGCATCAGAGCCATAAACAGCTGAAGCACCATCTTTTAATATTTCGACACGGGCAATCATAGCAACCGGGATCGAGTTTAGATCCACTGCGCTATCGGCTCCAGAACCCGAGTTAACCATGCGGCGGCCATTTAGCAGTACTAGCGTACGTTCAGAGCCCATACCACGAAGATCAACCTGAGCGATACCGTCAGCACCATTGTTGGTACTAGAACCGATTGCGGCGCCCGCCATAGACGTTTGTGCTTGTAGCATCTGGTCTACCGAAGTAAACCCTTCTGCTTTAATTGATGCAGCATCGATAACAGTAACGGGTGAAGCCGTTTCCATGTCTTTACGCTGAATACGTGAACCGGTAACAGCGATACGCTCATACGATGCACTCTCCTCTGCAGCAATGGCATTGCTAGATGCAATAAAACCACCTGTAGAAACGGAGGCAATTAACCCCAACTTAATTGCAGATGCTAATTTTGTTCTTATCATGTAACGATTACTCCCTTACCTTCTATTATTATTTTGCACGCTGTTAACTATTAATATTTATTCAGCGTTGGGCCTGATACTGTCTCGTCACTTAGCGAGCGTCAATACTCAAATAAATTAACCAATGATAATGAAAGGTTAATAAAAACAAACAAACAAATAACAACTAAGTGCATAATTTAAACCAAAACATGGAAAAGCCGGTTAAATAAAACAAAATAGCTCACAAAATAGGAAGCCAGTCTATTTTTACCCCCCCCAAAAAACACATCGCATTAACAACTTAAATATGCAAAAGCGTGACACCCGTCACACTTCATAGCATTGTTATGATTACTCTCGCCCAAATAGACGACGAAAATGACAATATAACCAAATTAATATTGTCCTCATATAATTGTTAACTATTTGGTTTTTTTTTAATTATGACCAAGCATTAATTGACGGTCAGCCACTCTGAGTTTTCACCTCAGAATTTAAAGCAGAGCCTTGGTGTCCTAATGAAAACTCATTTATTAATTTTGCCAAGATGCAACTAATCTTAGCTAGCGCAGTTAAAGTATAGAACAGCTTTAATATAACAAATAAACAACAATTGAATCGTTCGGTGAAACATAATTAAAAATAGGCAAATTTTTAAATTAATTAACAATAAGAAAACAAAAGTTAATTAATTCACAAATAATGAATAGTTAGCGAAGGAGAGTATGTTAGTCATCATTAAGGGGGCTAGCTTCAACGAAGAGACTTGAGGCACACAATATGCCAACCCCAAAAAAAAGCGCAACTTATTAAATAAGTTGCGCTTTGTTAACACACAGATGAAAGCCTATGACGATATTAGTCGGGCTTGATCAAATTGAAATGTTGGTAGGAACGTGGCGTTGCAATACGCCCTCTTGGAGTACGTTGTATAAAACCTTGTTGGATTAAAAACGGTTCGAGTACATCTTCAATAGTCTCTCGCTCCTCACCAATCGCAGCGGCTAGATTGTCTAATCCAACGGGGCCCCCCATAAATTTATCGATGATCGCCAGTAACAGTTTACGATCCATATAATCGAACCCTTCAACATCGACATCAAGCATATCGAGTGCACTTTCGGCTACATATTTAGTGATTTCACCATCGTGTTTTACTTCGGCGTAATCCCTTACGCGGCGCAGTAAGCGATTAGCGATACGCGGCGTACCGCGCGCGCGACGCGCCACTTCAAGAGCGCCATCATCCTCAATAGGCAAGCCGAGCACCTTAGCTGAGCGGGTCACAATGCTACTGAGATCGGCAACATTGTAAAACTCCAAGCGCAGCGGAATACCAAAACGCGCGCGCAGTGGTGAGGTTAATGCGCCCGCTCGCGTGGTGGCGCCGATCAAGGTAAAGGGCGGTAGCTCTAATTTAATCGATCGCGCCGCAGGTCCCTCACCTATCATGATATCGAGCTGATAATCTTCCATTGCCGGATACAAGATCTCTTCCACCACAGGACTGAGGCGATGGATCTCATCAATAAACAGCACATCGCCCTCTTCAAGGTTGGTTAACAACGCCGCTAAATCGCCTGCTTTTTCCAGTACTGGGCCTGAAGTGGACTTAATATTGACCCCCATCTCATTAGCCACAATCATGGCTAAGGTGGTTTTACCCAGACCTGGCGGGCCATAAATCAACATGTGATCTAGCGCTTCGCCGCGTTTCTGCGCGGCTTCAATAAACACTTTAAGCTGGGCGCGGGTATCATCTTGACCCGTATACTCATCGAGTAACTTAGGTCGCATCGCTCTGTCTATCTGCTCATCACGTTCCTCAATACCTTGAGGTTGCGCCTGAATTAATCGATCGGCTTCTATCATTTTATTCTCACTTAACAGGCTATAACATCGACTTTAACGCGGCTTTGATCAGGGTTTCTGAGTCCATATCTTCTTGATACACCCCAGAGACCGCTTTACTCGCTTGTGCGGGTTTATAACCTAACGACAATAATGCGGCGATGGCATCTTCTTCGGCTGAATTGACCTGCGGCTTAGCTGAGTAGTTTGATTGCAAGACAAATTCACGCTCGGAGCCTTGTGAAGCTTCCATTAGGCTCTTCAGTTTATCACGCATCTCAACTAATAAACGTTCGGCGGTTTTCTTGCCAACGCCCGGCAGTTTAACTAGGGTCGCAATATCATCATGTTCAACACATTTAACAAACTCACTGGCGCTCATACCCGACAAAATAGTTAACGCTAATTTCGGCCCTACCCCATTGGTTTTAATCAATAAACGAAATAATGCGCGTTCTTGTTTGGTGACAAAACCGTACAAGAGCTGCGCATCCTCACGCACCACAAAATGGGTGTAAATCACCGCTTCTTGGTTAAGCTCGGGCAACTCATAAAAACTGGTCAGTGGCAGCTGTAATTCATAACCCACACCGCTAACGTCAAGCAAGACTTCTGGGGCTTGTTTCTCTACCAATAACCCCCGTAAACGACCAATCATCTGTATCTTCCGTATGTTCTACTGCTGGCTTTACCGCCCATGGCTATCAGGCTCTGATAGGTATGAAAATGGCATACTGCAACACCTAAAGCATCAGCCGCATCGGCTTGGGGCGCTGCAGGTAAGGTTAATATTTGCTGGATCATGTGCTGCACTTGAGACTTTTGCGCCCGTCCAGTCCCCACCACGGCATTTTTTATCTGGGTGGCTGAATATTCGGCTACCGGTAAATTGGCATTGGTGGCGGCCACTATCGCCGCGCCACGCGCCTGTCCCAGCTTTAAGGCTGAGTCGGCATTCTTGGCCATAAAAACTCGTTCAATGGCGAATTCGTCGGGTTGATACTGACGAATAATTTCGCTAATGCCATCAAAAATAATTTTTAAACGAGAGGGTAAATCATCGGCTTGGGTGCGAATGCAACCACTGCCAAGGTAAATTTGGTGTCTTCCCTGACACTGGATAACGCCATAACCTGTGATCCGCGATCCTGGGTCAACACCTAAAATGATGGGCATGGCATTACTCTAAGGCCTGTAAGATATCATCGGCAATCTCTGCGTTATGATACACCTCTTGTACATCGTCATGATCTTCAAGATTATCAATAAGTCGTAGAAACTTAGGTGCGGTATCGGCATCCAATTCCGCTTTGGTCGACGGTACCATGGTCACTTCAGCATTCACAGCTTCAAGGCCCGCTGCATCTAACGCATCTTTAACCGCGCCAAAATCTTCAGGAGTGGTGTACACATCAATCGACCCATCATCATGGGTGACCACATCATCGGCGCCGGCATCGAGTGCCGCGTCCATAATGGTGTCTTCATCACAGCCTTCATCAAAGGAGATCACGCCGCGCTTTTCAAACAGATAAGCGACAGAACCGTCGGTGCCTAAGTTACCACCCGATTTACTAAAGGCATTACGTACGCCTGATACGGTGCGGTTGCGATTGTCGGTCATGGTCTCAACCATCACCGCAGTGCCACCCGGCCCATAGCCTTCGTACATAATAGTTTCTAATACTTGACCATCGAGTTCACCAGCACCGCGCTTAATAGCACGCTCTACTGTGTCACGAGTCATATTGTTGGATAAGGCTTTATCGATAGCGGCGCGCAAACGTGGGTTAGAATCGGGATCTGAGCCCCCTTCGCGGGCGGCGACGGTCAATTCGCGAATGAATTTAGTGAATAATTTACCGCGTTTGGCATCTTGCGCTGCTTTACGGTGCTTGATGTTGGCCCATTTACTGTGACCGGCCATAACTGACTCCTTATTCGAAACGTTCTCGAAAAAGCCGAGCTTTCGCTCGGCTATGTTTATCTTGTTATTCTGCGTCTTGCTTGGCTTCAGGTTTAGCTTCAACCACTGAGATACCGAGCTCATCGAGCTGGACCGGGTTGGCAAACCCTGGGGCATTAGTTAACGGACAGGCCGCAGTAGTGGTTTTAGGGAACGCCATGACATCACGAATCGATGTGGCGCCAGTCATCAACATCACGATACGGTCAAGTCCGAAGGCTAAGCCTGCATGTGGTGGCGTGCCATACTTTAACGCCTCGAGTAAGAAGCCAAATTTTTCTTGGGCTTCTTCATCATTAATACCCAAAATGCGGAATACCGCTGACTGCATTTCACTGTTGTGAATACGCACTGAACCACCGCCAAGTTCACAACCGTTGAGCACCATATCGTATGCATCAGAGATGGCTGCCGTTGGATTAGCTTCAAGCTCTGCAGGGCTAATGCCACTTGGCGCTGTGAATGGGTGATGCATGGCATGTAAACCGCCATCTGATGTGCGCTCAAACATTGGGAAGTCAACAACCCACAGCGGTTTCCACTCACCTTGCAGTAAGTTGAAATCTTCACCCACTTTTAGACGTAGTGCCCCCATTGCCTCGGCAACGATGTTCGCTTTATCGGCACCAAATAAGATTAAGTCGCCATTAGATGCATTGGTGCGACTTAAAATAGCGTCAACCACCTCTTCGCTAAGGAACTTAAGCACGGGAGATTGAATCCCTTCAAGCCCTTTTTCTAGCTCATTGACCTTCATCCAGGCTAGCCCTTTGGCACCATAGATGTTGACATATTTGCCATATTCATCAAGTTGCTTACGCGACAGCGAAGTGCCACCAGGCACGCACAATACGGCGACGCGACCATCTGCATCGTTAGCAGGTTCTTGGAATACCTTAAAGTCGACGTCTTTAACTAAGTCTGCTACATCAATTAATTCAAGCGGGTTACGCAGATCTGGCTTATCAGAACCAAAACGGCGCATCGCTTCTGCAAAGGTCATCTTAGGGAATTCACCTAAGTCGACATTGAGCAGATCTTGAAACAGTCCACGGACCATCTCTTCGGTTTTGGCCATCACCTGCTGCGATGACATAAACGAGGTTTCGATATCGATTTGGGTGAATTCAGGTTGACGGTCGGCGCGTAAGTCTTCGTCACGGAAACACTTAACAATTTGATAGTATCGATCGAAACCTGACATCATCAACAACTGTTTAAACAGTTGTGGCGACTGTGGCAAGGCAAAGAATTGGCCTTTATAAGTGCGGCTTGGCACTAAATAATCGCGCGCGCCTTCCGGTGTTGCCTTAGTCAAAATAGGCGTTTCAATATCAAGGAAACCATTGCCATCGAGGAAACGACGTACGGCACTGGTCACTTTTGAGCGAAATACAATGCGTTCAGCCATTTCTGGGCGACGTAAATCTAAGTAGCGATACTTAAGACGCTGCTCTTCGGTGTTATGCTGGTTTTTGTCCATGTTGATGGGCAGTGGCGCAGCGCTGTTAAGGATAAGCAGTTCTTTACCCAAAATTTCAATTTCGCCAGTACGCATCTGGTCATTGACTTGGCTTGCAGGACGGGCACGCACTATCCCTTTAACTTGTACACAGAACTCACCACGCAAGGTGCTGGCTATGTCAAACACTTCAGGCAAGTCTGGATCATACACAACCTGAACAATACCCTCACGATCGCGGAGATCTAGAAAAACAACACCACCTAAATCACGGCTACGATTAACCCAACCGACAAGAGTGACTTCTTCTCCAACATGAGACCCGTTGACGTCTCCACAATAATGACTGCGCATCTAACCCTTTCCTTTCATCCACAAAGCGGTGCTTGAGGAATATTCAATACATGACAAAAGCGGCATTATAGTGAAATATTGCCGATTTCAAAACAACTTCATCGTCTTAACATGAAGTAAACCTGTGGGATGGACAAATATCCAACAATTGGCGATTAACCGTTACTATGATCACGCACTACGATAACAGCTACCACCTTGTGCGGCGGCCCGCGATAATCGCTCATCGGCTTTTTTGAGTATCTCAACCGCATTGTCGCCATCGCGTGGGAACATCGCCACTCCAATACTGACCGATAGTGCCACATTTTCAGCATCGATCGCAAAAGGCGCTGAGCAAGTATCGATAATCGCCTGTGCCACTTGGCAGGCCTGGGTCAGATCTTTGCTATGATTAAGAATGGCCACCAGCTGCTGCTCGTTAAACTTGGCCAAGGTATCGGATTTTCTCACCAAGGCGCTGAGCTTATTTATGGCCAAGTTCATCAGCTGCTGGCTTTGCGTGGTGTCTAGGTGCTGCTGGAGCTGTGTCAGATTATCAAAATCGATAAACAGCACGGCAAAAGGCTGCATTTCACGGCGATGAGTTAATATCGCTTGCGTTAATCTATCATCTAATATGCTGCGATTGGGCAAGCCTGTTAATGGGTCAAACTCTGGCGTCGACGTCGATAAAGTAGCTAAGCTCGCCCCTATATCATGGGGGCGGTAGCTTTGGCGCTTTCGAACAGCATTGCGCCACCATAAGGCTAGCATCAACATTAATACGACCACCAGCAAGAGATAAAAGGCCTGCTTCCAACTGATAGACACAAACGAATGAGGGGGTTCTTGCTCAATCCAACGCTGGTAGATCTGCTGTTGCTGCGCGGTAGACAATTGTGCAATCGCTTTATCGAGCAGCGGCACTAACGGTTGCAGTTGTGCGGTTAATGCAAAATGGCTCTGCTGATCGGAGTAATCGGCTAACACCGACATTTTTAATTGACGATGATCGCTGTCGCTAAGCTCAACGCCCATGTTGATCACTTTTTCAATAAAACCATCGGCGGTACCTTGTAGTACAGCGTCAATACCTGCACGCGTATTGGGGACTAAAATAAGCGCTATGCCTAGGGTGTCATTCATCAGCTGTGGGATCAAATGATAGCCTTCGACGATTGCCAAACGTTTGCCACTCATCTGCGCCAAACTAAAGACCAAAGCATTGTTAAGGTTCGTCACCAATCCCCAGGGAGATGGCCAATAAGGGCCTGAAAACACCAACTCTTTTTCACGTTCAGCGGTTAAGGCGACACTGCCAACAATATCGATATCACCCCGCTTGAGTGCAGCCAGCATGCTGCTCCAGTCCTTAAACATCACGGGAACAAACGTCAGATGCAGCTGCGCCGCCAAACGTTGGCTAATGTCATGATTAATCCCCTGAAACTGGCCATCTTCGCCTTCAAACTCCATCGGCGGCCAATCTTGCAGGTAACCGATTTTAAGTGGCCTAAGGTTAGCTAAATAGCGCTGCTGCGCTGGACTGAGTGGCAGCGCTGTCGTGCTCGCTTTTACCGTCCTGTCATTGTTGTCTAAAATCCATTTACTTTCGAGATTAGCCAGTTCAGTTGCCGAGATGAGGTTAAATCCAGCGCGGATACGTTTAATCAGTCCCTCATCTTCGCTGCGGGTTAACGCATAAATATCACTGCTGAATGTGAGCTCCTGGTAAGGGTAAAAATCTTGCCAAGCATCGGCCTTGATTAAATAGTGCTGTGTCCATGCTGAAGCCGCAACAAAAGCGCTGATATCACCCTGCTGCACCGCGGCTATCATCTGCTCAACATCATCAAATAAATGCAGCTCACTGTCTGGCAAGGTGTTGTGCAATTGTTCTAAATAGGGTGCCGACGCGACCGCGCCGATTCGATGACCCGCAAGGCTGTCTAGAGTAGTTAACCTCTTTTGGTAACTAAATAGATGACTATTAACTTGGTAGGTTTGCCATACAGGCCGTAAATCCGCGTAACGGGTATCGGCAAAAGTTGTTGCGAGGCTTCTATCCGCCACAGCATTGCCCCCCCCCGTCTGCGACGCCTCATCCAATGGATAACCAATGTGGATATCGGCGCGGCGATAAGCTACATCCTCTAAGGTGGCATCAAAGGTGTTGGTGCGAAAATCGACCGCGATACCGGTTTTTTGTGACCACAACCTCCAGATATCGATATACAGACCATGAGGCTGACCATCGCCACCAATATCGACATAAGGCTCGATACCCACAGGCGTGGCAATAATCAACCGTTTAGCATCATGGCTAAATCCCAGCCAATGCTTTTCTATCGCGGCACGCATCGCCGGCGTCACTAATTGAAAACCTTGATTGATTTTGGCTTGCAGTACTTGGTTACCTTGTTTAACGGCAGGTAGAATAGGAATGGTTTTAATTAAGAGTCGATGCTCTAATGGAAAAGCTTCCATCACTGCTCGGCTCACCGCTTTATCGCGAAGATACCCTTCCATCCCCGCAAACACATCAACTTCGCCGTTAATCACGCCATTAAGCAGTGCATCGCGTGATTCATAGTAGCGAACATTAAGGTCGCTTAACTGCTTGATTAAATTTGCTTCATGGGATGAGCCACTCACAACGCCAATTCGATATGGGATTAAGTCGCGTAAATGGTTTTTATTCTGTAGCGATTTACGCACGTATAAATAGGTATTAACTGAAGTGATAGCGTCGGCGAAATCATAGCGCGACTCACGCGAGTCAGTATGTCCCATGCCGATATGAATATCGGCATGGCCTTGTGCCAATTGGTCGAGTGAGTCTTGCCAATCTACATGCTTAAACTCAACCACTGTGCCCGTTTGCGCGGCCCATTCACGCCATAAATCGACCAAGACGCCTTTAGGCTCACCACTATCATCAACAAACTGATAAGGAAAACTGTCGGTACCCATCACCAAGACTAACGGCGACAGTTCACTGTCGGCACGTGCGCATGAAGACATGCACAACGCCATGGCGAGGAGTAAAGGATAAAGTAATTTCAATGATCTTCCCTAGAACGTCAAGGTGTTGTGAAATATATGTTGTAATTAGGCTATTAGACAGAATTTTCTACAGAATTTCCAGTACTAGGCTTGCTGCTAACGCTGATGTTTCGCTAGAATGAAAAATCGAATTAATCTAATCAATACTCATGAACTCATCTCAAGATACAATATTCGCCCAAGCATGTGAAAATATCAGTGACTTTCAATTCGATGACAGGGTCGCTGGTGTGTTCAATGATATGATTAAGCGTTCCGTGCCAGGTTATGCCCAAATTATCAGTACATTAGGTGATTTCGCCGACAAATGTGTCTCACCCAATACCCGGGTGTACGATTTAGGCTGCTCGCTGGGCGCGGCCACCCTTAGCGTGCGTCGTCGCCTTGACGGACGCGATTGCCGAATTATTGCCGTCGATAATAGTCAATCTATGATTGAGCGCTGTCAACAAAACTTAAATGCTTATGTTAGCGATACGCCTGTGGATCTGATTTGCGGCGATATTCGCGACATTGAAATTGAAAATGCCTCCATGGTCATTTTAAATTTTACCATGCAATTTTTAGCACCAAACGACCGTGAAACATTGCTCAATAAAATCTATCGCGGCCTGCAACCCGGTGGCATTTTAGTGTTATCAGAAAAGCTCACCTTTGAGGATGCACCAGTACAAGCCTTACTCGACGAACTCCATTTAGACTTTAAACGCGCCAATGGTTACAGCGAACTGGAGATCAGCCAGAAACGCAGTTCACTTGAAAATGTCATGAAACCCGACTCATTACCACAACATGAGCGGCGATTAAAAGCCCAAGGCTTTAGTCATTTTAGTGTGTGGTTCCAATGTTTTAATTTTGCTTCAATGGTGGCGATAAAGTGATAAGTTTCAGTTCGTTTTACAAACAGATTGCCGACTCTAGCCTACAACATTGGCTCGAAACCTTGCCCGCAATCTTGGGCCAATGGCAACGCAATAATAAACATGGTGATTTACCCAAGTGGGAGAAAGTTCTCAATAAGTTGCATTATCCTGAGCCCGATGAGATTAACTTTACGACTAGTGTCACCATCGGCAGTGGTAAGCAACTCAGTGACGGCGAACGTGAAAAACTGCAAAACTTATTAAAAATTTTTAAACCTTGGCGCAAAGGTCCTTATCATCTGCACGGTATCCATATTGATACCGAATGGCGCTCAGACTGGAAATGGGATCGCGTCAAACCGCATATTTCACCGCTGGCCAACCGTACCGTGCTCGATGTAGGTTGTGGCAGTGGTTACCACATGTGGCGCATGTTAGGTGAAGGGGCTAAACATGTGGTAGGGATCGATCCCTCGCCGTTATTTTTATGTCAGTTTGAAGCGGTAAAACGTTTAGCCGGCGAACATCATCCGGTGCACCTCCTCCCCTTAGGGATAGAGGCATTACCGCCACTGGATGCCTTTGATACGGTATTTTCTATGGGGGTGTTGTATCATCGACGTTCGCCTATCGATCACCTATTGCAGCTGCGAGACCAATTGCGTGCCGGAGGTGAGCTAGTATTAGAAACATTAGTGGTCGATGGTGATGAAAATACCGTATTAGTCCCTGGTGACCGTTACGGAAAAATGAACAATGTCTGGTTCTTACCTTCGGCTAAAGCCTTAGCCGCTTGGTTAGAAAAAGCCGACTTTACCGATGTTCGCTGTGTGGATATTGATGTTACCTCATTGGCCGAGCAGCGCAGTACCGACTGGATGCCTAATGAGTCACTGGTGGATTACCTTGACCCCAATGATATCAGTTTGACTGTCGAGGGATACCCAGCGCCAAAACGCGCCACATTTATCGCCACCAAGAATCAACCGAATAAAGATTTGGTTTAACTGAAATAGTATATGGGATGGACTATGTTAAAACAGATAACAGCCATAAGCGTTGCAACCCTGTTAGCAGGCTGTGCAACGACCGACGTCAATAAGCCTATACCGGTTGATGCCGCCACGCTCAATAGCAGCCTCAGTCAACAACAGAGCGAATTAGCCAGCTTAATAAAGAGTAGTCATGTAAGCCATGAACAAGCGCTCGATGCCATTAGCGCCCTTTCGAAGCAAATTGACGCCTTAAATCAATCAGTGGCTAACATCAAGTTACAGCAACCAGAAAAGAAAATTATCGAAGTTCCCATTCAGTGCGAGCCGTCCCCTATTGGTGATAAGTTTATTTTAGGTGCGGTGGAAAATGTCTATATGGACGAAGTTAAAGCGGGCTTCGAGACTCGTATCGATACTGGCGCCGAATCATCCTCATTAGATGCACACAATATTATTTTGTTCGAACGTGATGGTAAACAATGGGTACGTTTTGATGTGTTTACCCAAGGTTATGACAAACCATCACAAACCTTTGAGTCTAAAGTTGAGCGCTTCGTACGCATCAAACAAGAATCGGATGAGGAAAGTGATCGTCGCCCAGTGATCCACGCTCACTTACAAATAGGTCCATATAAAGCCGAGACCGATCTTAACCTTGTCGATCGCAGCCACTTAGAGTACCAACTGCTGCTCGGACGTAAATTTATGCAAGATATCGCCGTTGTCGATGTGGCGCAAAGTTTTATTCATGGCAAAACCATGCCTAAGCAGAGCACGAAATAACATAGGATTATTGGCTGATGCATTCTAGAAAACCGTTTTATATTGTTGTTGCGCTACTCTTTTTAGCGGGTGTGGCGGCAAGTGTTTATCGCGGCATTGAACACAATGTCCCTTTCCTACCAGGCAAACAGGTACAAAGCTGGGCTGTTGACGCCAAAGTGAGTTTTCAAGCCATGGGCGAATCTGCAGAAGTGACCTTTTCGCTGCCCAGTGATCCGGCCTTTGAAATACTGGTCGAAAATGCCACATCTCCAGGCTATGGTCTAACCATCGCAGAAGATGAGATGGGACGTCACGCCACTTGGTCTATCCGTAATGCCATAGGTCAACAAGACTTATATTACAAAGTCACCCTAGTCCCCACAGGCAATAACCAAGTAATAGCCCTGCAGGAACCTCAACCTCCCCTACCTTACAGCTGGCCTGCAACCGAGCAAGCCGCCGCTGAGCAAATTATGGATGAGGTATGGTCTCGAAGCGCGACTAACCTCTCATTTGCCCAGCAACTGAACAAAAGTTTTAATGCGACCGATCGCAGCCAAAATATCGAGCTTTTATTGTCGGGGAATACTCCTGCCGATCTGTTTATTCAAATGCTCAATAGCAAAGGGATTGCGGCGCAAAAAGTCAACGCGCTATTTTTAGAAGATCAGCGTCGTCGCCAACAGTTAACCACCTTCGTTGAGGTGTACCATCAAGGCGAATGGGTACTGTTTAACCCCGCTAATGGTACCCAAGGTCGCCCAGATAACCTGCTTATCTGGGATCGCAAAGGTAAATCGACCCTTGATGTGGTTGGTGGGGTAAATTCACAGGTCAATTTTTCGATGCTGCAAGATACCCGCTCAGCACTGGCGACCTCTATCGATATGCTCAAAAATAAAGATGCCTTGGATTTCTCACTGTATCAATTACCGCTAGAAGAACAGAGTCTGTTTAAAGGGATTTTGCTGATCCCCATTGGTGTATTGATGGTGGTATTTTTACGCGTCATTATTGGTATTAAAACCTCAGGTACCTTTATGCCAGTACTGATCGCATTAGCCTTTATTCAAACCACACTACTGACCGGACTTATCGGATTTTTACTCATTGTGGCATTCGGTTTAATGATCCGCTCATACCTGTCCGAACTCAACTTACTGCTCATTTCCCGCATATCGGCGGTGATCATAGTGGTGATAGGCATCATCGGCTTGTTCACCTTAATCTCTTATAAATTTGGTCTCAGCGAAGGACTAACCATTACCTTCTTCCCGATGATCATTTTGGCTTGGACCATCGAGAGAATGTCCATTTTGTGGGAAGAGGAAGGCGCTAAAGAGGTGTTAGTACAAGGCGGCGGTAGCCTGTTTGTTGCAACATTAGCCTATCTCGCCATGAGCGCCACTTGGGTTCAGCATTGGGTCTTTAACTTCCTTGGCATCCACTTGGTGATTTTAGCTGTAGTGTTACTTATGGGTCAGTACACAGGATACAAGTTATTAGAGCTCAGACGTTTTAGACCTTTGGCGGGAGAGTAATCATGCTATTTGCGCGTCCTAAGGCGCTAAGGGACAACGGAGTCCTGGGCATGAATAAGCGTAATATCGACTACATAGGTCGTTATAATCCGCGTAAATACTATAAACGGGTCGATGACAAGTTGACCACTAAACAACTGGCCTTGGCCAATGATATTGCGGTACCCGCCTTAATTGGCACTGTTTCCCAACAGCATGAGATTGTGCACATTCCGGAGATGGTCGATAACCGCAGTGGGTTTGTCATTAAGCCATCACAAGGCTCGGGCGGCAAAGGGATCTTAGTGATCACTAAAGTAGCCAATGGCCATTACTATAAAGCCAATGGCAACGAAGTCACACCCAGTGAAATCGACCGTCATATATCCAACATTCTCAGTGGATTATTTTCATTGGGCGGTAAACCCGATGTGGCGATTGTCGAAGGTCTGATTAAATTTGATCCAGTATTCGATGGCTACTCCTTTGAAGGTGTGCCCGATATTCGACTCATCGTCTTTAAAGGTTTTCCGGTCATGGGGATGCTGCGTTTATCAACCGCCGCCTCTGACGGTAAGGCTAACCTACACCAAGGAGCGGTGGGCGTTGGACTCGATATTGCGACAGGACAAGGCTTGCATGCGGTGCAATTTGACCGCCCCATTGAACGCCATCCCGATACCGATAGAAAGCTGACCGATATTTTAGTACCCCATTGGGACACCTTGCTCCATACCGCTTCTAAAGCATATGAAATGAGTGAGTTAGGCTACTTAGGTACAGATATGGTACTGGATCAAGAGCTCGGCCCACTGCTACTTGAGCTTAATGCACGACCCGGTTTGGCCATTCAAATCGCTAACAGTCAGGGGATTTTACCCCGACTGCAACATGTCGAGCAGATGAGAAATAAATTCATGTCAGTGGAAGAGCGCGTCGCCTATGCTAAAACGCATTTTAGCAATCGCCCTAACACTTAATCTGGTGTCGGCGGCGCAAGCCGCCTCTCCCATTGCGCTATTATCCGAGCAATGCCTTCGCTATGAGATAGCCCCATGGGTGGATAGCCCACCAAGCGAGCCATCTGTGCAGGTTGTCAATCTTGAACGCGACCTTATTAGTCTATTTAATCTGAAAGATAGCCTACGGTATTATCAGCAATATGCACTTAACTCGGCAAGCCAAGAAGCCCTATTGCTGTGCCAACTGCATCTTGGGGATCAAATAGATAAGCTATATCATGATCCCAATATTGTCAGTTTAAGTCAGGCGTTAAAGAATAGCTTTCGCCCGGATGAACAGGCAATCGCAAAACGGCTGACTCAGCTATTACAAGGTAAAATGGAGATCGCCGATAAAGCGGCGTTACACACCAGCGAAGCCAATATCACTTTCGCCCTAAGGCAACAGGCATTGTCATTGGTGATGAGTAACGATCGTTGCCTGCTTAAACCCGTTAAAGATACAGCGCTTAATGACCCCAGCAACAGTCTAGCACCCGGCTTTAGTGAGTCGATAGCCAGTTACTTGATTGAGCAAAGTGATCCCCATTGCCGTCAGCAAGTCTGGCAAGCCTATCAACTGCGGGCTAAAGACAAAAGTGAACGCGCCCTTACCCATGTTATTGCCGCAAAACAACAACAAGCTGAACTGGCGGGGTTTAGTGACTATGCCAGTTTCAGTTTAGCGTCCCAGCATATCGCGACGCCACAACTTCTGAAACAATATCTCGACGCAATGACTCAGCCAACCCTTGCGCCTTGGGAATTAGGGATTGCACTCTCTCAAGCGGATAAAACACCACTTCAGCCGGTATTTACCCAAGTGATGTTAAGTCACATCTACCAAGCGCTCCAGCCCTTTGGGATTAGGGTTGAAAGCCTCAATGACACTATGATCCGTCTATGGCATGGACAACGTCTGCTCGGGGATCTATTTCTCAACCAAGGCGAGCCTGATCAAGATACAAGCATTCGAGTGACCCCGATACGCTACAGCGTTGTGGGGCAACAGTTTGGTCAAGTATCGCTTAGTTTTCCAGGCGTACTCGACTCTTATCGTGCACAAACGCAGCTGATTGAGGCATTTAGCAATGCCTTAGCATTGCTGCTTAAAGGGGGACGCTTCTATCTCATCAATACCTTAGCAGACCCTCAAGACACTGGCTTAGTCGGTCAATATTGGTTGTCATTGTATCTGCAACATCAGTTATTGCCCCCGGCGCCAAAAGAGAGCCGCGAAGCGCGTTTAGCCACTTTTGCCGAGCAACTGAGTGTTTTTCGAAGCAAACTGGCATTAAATCTCTATCAAACAAGGTCTCACGCCTACCCCGATATGGCACGCGAATTTGAATTGAGCTTTACTCAACCTTGGTCGCAAGCTAACGAGGCAATTTATAGTTTTATGGGCATCGTTAACCAAGGGCCGCGCTATTATCAACGTCTTTGGCAACGCAGCCTTGCCCGGCTAATTGACCAACAAGCCACAATCGATAAATCAGCGTTATTCGAACTGCTGTTAATTAATGAAGCGCAGTTACCTTTTACACAACAATTAACCCTTATTTTTGGCGAACCAGTGTCGACCTCCTCTTTAATTAAAAGGATCCAACATGATCAACACGCGGCCCTCTAACTATCTCATCGCAGTGCTCGGCCTTAGTGCAGCATTGCTATTGCCCAACGCCAGTCTAGCTAAGCAGAACGAACAGCAAAGCACACTTAACGCTAACCAGGTGCGCCAAGGTATCCAGACCCATCTGGAACAAAACCTCTACCAACTGCCCCCGAGAGTGCAAGGCCATTATGGTATTCGCCTGTATCGTATGACCGGTGATGAGAAATACGCCAATGCCGCACTGGTCGATCTGTATGCCGTGACCGAGTCACAGAGTTTTTATGCTTGTCAGTTAGATAAGCCTGGATTTATCGACACCGAGGCGAGAGAGGCTATCGCGATACTGGGCAAGGGGCCGCGCGCTAAAGCACGCAAAAAAGCCCTACAGCCTTTTCCTGAGTTTCTATTTTACACCGATGTGTTATTACGCTTTTCCAGCCGAATCGACGAATTTGGCTTACAGGGCCCCTGCCATGACAAGCTAATCAAGGCATTAAAATCCACCGATCTCAAAACGGGATTAACCGATAAAGCCATGATTGAAGCTTGGGCTGCACAGCTGATCAATTACGCCTACTGGGCAAAACAACTTGAAGTAGGTGATTATATCGCCGACTACAAACAGGCTTTTAATGATGTCTATCCCGCAAGTCGAGATAGCAAGCTCAACAAAAAACAATTTAGAAACAAAATCTATGGCATGACCCACTTTATCTTTGCCGCAAGTGAGTATTACCAACAACCTGTTGATGCTAAGGAGTTTGCTTGGATTTTAGATTATTTTGCGGCCAACATTGAGCGGATTTTGGCCGATGCTACCGATGATATTATTGCCGAAGTCGGCATCAGTTTTCATTTAGCAGGTTTGTCGCAACACCCAGTGGTAACGCAAACCCAGCGCCATATTATTAACGCCTATGATGAGACGCTACATACAATCCCCTCACCTAAAGGCAATCCCGATCTCGCCTTAGGTGAACACCGAAATGTGTTGGCTATGATGCTGCTTAATTGGCCAACAACTTTGCATCAAGGCCCCTATTTTCATAAGCTTAAGCGCACCCAGAAATACCTACCTAAGCAGGTAAACGTTAAACCTTAACCTAATATCGAGCCGCGCTGCGGCTTGAATAACGAGATTGAATATTCATGAGCCAAGCAAAATCAACCTTAGAACAGTGGCGGATCCTGCAGGCAGTAGTCGATTACGGCGGTTATGCCCAAGCCGCCAAACAACTGAATAAGAGTCAGTCATCGTTAAATCATGCGGTCGCCAAATTGCAATCTCAGCTTGGCGTCGCCTTACTCGAAGTTAAGGGCCGTAAAGCCTACCTCACCGAAACCGGTGAAGTATTGCTGAGGCGCTCTCGGCATATCACCCGTTCGGTCACCGAGTTGGAGATGCTGGCCAATAAATTAGAAAAAGGCTGGGAGCCATCGCTCGTCATTGCTCGTGAGATCATCTACCCGATGGAGACCCTTATCGATGCCCTAAGCCAATTTGAACCTCAAGGACGTGGTACCCGCATTACCATTCTCGATTCGGTTATCAATGGTACCGCTGAGTTAGTCGAATCTGAGCAGGTCGATATAGCTATTGCCGGCTCGCCGCCTAAAGGGTTTATCGCCGAACCACTATGCCATATCGACTTTTTGTTAGTCTGTCATCCAAGCCATCCATTGGCACACCGTGATGAACCTCTATATGACCAAGTCTTAGCCGAACATTTACAAATTGTAATTAAAGACACGGCCCAGATCGCTCGCGCCGATTCAGGATGGCTTAAAGCCGAACAACGCTGGACGGTAACCAACTTCCATGAAGCCTTGGTTATTTTGCAAAAAGGTATCGGTTTTTGCTGGATCCCGGCTCATTTAGTGCAAGGATTACTCGACAGCGGTCAGCTGCGTCGCCTAGCACTGCAAGGCAGTAGTCATAGAAAGGCGGGATTGAGTTTGATCATCCCCAACCGTGATAATCAAGGCCCTGCATCACAACTGCTGGAAAAGTTGATATTGGCTCAACACCAAAAGAGCAATTGATTTAACACAGGTTGAATAAGCATGACTGTTGATTAATGATATGGCGTATGGGGGAACTAAGCGGGGATCAAGCCTAGATTAGATGAACCGGCTCCCAGTCTTGACGTTCTAGGCCTTGGCCCAGACATCGACTAGTGTGCTGGCTGACATTGCCCTAAAGCATTACTGTTCGGTCTTAGCGCAATTAGATTCGAGGCGCGATATTGGGTTATTGGCAAGGTTATACCTTAATATCGATAACGGTTCCTAGGGTTTCAGATGACAACGCTATCACTTCAGTGGCCGCTTCGGCTTGATTGAGTGACTCAAGAGATGATACTAAGGCATGGGTTTTATCTGTTTGTGCGACAGGAGCGTAAGTATCTGTTGTAGAGGCACTTGTGTTTGACGTGGCAGGCTTAGCCACGTCCACTGTCGCTTGGGTCAAGCCAGATTGAGCACTCTGTAACCCCGACAATCCTGAGGCAAAACTCGATGGGATCTGCATGATGGTGTCTCCTACGCTGTGATAAAAATACCGCTTGATGATTAGGGACTGTTTATCTTTGCTGGTTGAATTTTGTTCTAGACAAAAACGTTTTAATCGAGGCGAGTGGATTGCAGCCTAGTCATCTAAGCAAAATTCACTTAACAAAGAGTAAAACGTTTTTAGCCGAACCCTTCGGGCAGCGTTTGTTGGGTATTTTTACTGCGTTCTCAGCTTTTTATGTAGAATAACTACACTACAAAGCTTCCTCCTTGTATAAATACCCAGCAATTCGCTGCAAAAACAACCTTGAAAGATCAACAGGCCCTAGTTACTTGCGGACCTGTAGAGGCTGTCGATGATGCTAATGTGATGATATGGTGCAGAGTATTTTCTCTAAGTGGATTTGGCTGTTAGAATAGCCACCACATTTAATAGTTCAGTCTATTTTTAGACTATTCGACAATAGGTTTATGTCCCATTATGACGACTAAGACGCGTTTTGCTCCAAGTCCTACCGGCTTTTTACACGTAGGTGGTGCTCGTACTGCACTTTATTCATGGCTATATGCACGTGCTAACCAAGGTGAATTTGTTTTACGTATCGAAGATACCGATATTGAGCGTTCAACACCTGAAGCATGTGAGGCCATTTTAGAGGGCATGCAGTGGTTGGGGCTTAATTGGGATGAAGGCCCATACTACCAAACTAAGCGTTTTGACCGTTACAACGAAATCATTGCTCAGATGCTAGAGCAGGGCACTGCTTATAAGTGTTACTGTACCCGTGAACGCATCGAATCTATGCGTGAAGCACAAGCGGCCAAGGGTGAGCAACAAAAATATGACGGTTGCTGCCGCGATAAAGCGCCACGAGACACTGACGAGCCTTTTGTTATCCGTTTTAAAAACCCGACTGAAGGCAGCGTAATATTTGATGATCATGTTCGTGGTCGTATCGAAATATCTAATGACCTGCTCGATGATCTGATTATCGCTCGTACCGACGGTACGCCGACTTATAACTTCTGTGTTGTGGTTGATGACTGGGACATGGGGATCACTTGTGTTGTACGTGGTGAAGACCACATTAATAACACACCTCGTCAAATCAACATTCTTAAAGCTTTGGGCGCTCCAATTCCTGAATACGCCCATGTGGCGATGATTTTGGGCGATGATGGTGCCAAGCTATCTAAGCGCCATGGTGCAGTAGGGGTGATGCAGTATCGTGATGATGGCTTCTTACCTGAAGCATTGCTTAACTATCTGGTGCGTCTAGGCTGGTCTCATGGCGACCAAGAAGTGTTTTCAATCGATGAGATGAAGCAACTGTTTAAGCTCGAGGATATCAATAAAGCGGCCTCGGCCTTTAATACCGATAAGCTTATTTGGTTAAATCAGCATTATATGAAAGCGCTTGCACCAGAATATGTCGCTAAGCATCTTGAATGGCATATGGCTGATCAAAACATCGATACCAGTAATGGTCCTGCACTTGCTGATGTGGTTACCGCGTTGGCTGAGCGAGCGAAGACCCTTAAAGAGTTGGCGGCGTCTAGTCGTTATTTCTATGAAGACTTTGCTGAGTTCGATGAAACTGCCGCTAAAAAGCATCTTCGTGGTGTGGCGCTGGAGCCATTACAACTGGTTCAGCAAAAATTAGCCGCATTATCAGAGTGGACTTTGGAAGGAATCCACCAAGCGATTGAAGATACCGCGACAGAATTAGAAGTCGGTATGGGTAAGGTTGGCATGCCACTGCGCGTTGCCGTAACCGGTGCAGGTATGTCGCCAGCTGTGGATTTAACCTTATTCCTCGTTGGCAAGGCCCGTTGTGAGCAAAGAATCTCCAAAGCGATTGAATTTGTAGCAAATAGAATAAATTCCTAAAAAACGAGTTGACACTTTTGGGTGTGCTGCATAGAATGCGCCTCGCAGTTGGGACACAGCGTAGCAAATGCTTGCAGTGCACTCAAAGGTGATAAGTTAGGTAAGGGGCCTTAGCTCAGCTGGGAGAGCGCAACACTGGCAGTGTTGAGGTCAGCGGTTCGATCCCGCTAGGCTCCACCATCTACTTTATCAAAGCATTGATATTCTTGGTTAACAAGTGCCTACAGGCATCAATGAGTATTCACTCGATACAGAGTCTAACGTATCATCTAGCATTGATGTTTAGCCTACAGACATTAATGAGTATTCACTCGGTGCAGAGTATAAGGTACCAACAGTGTCCCATTCGTCTAGAGGCCTAGGACACCGCCCTTTCACGGCGGTAACAGGGGTTCGAATCCCCTATGGGATACCACTTTTTTGAGTGGTTGACTAACAAGTTGACGATTCGATAGCGTTGAAGCGATAGCCTACTGGCTTTAACGAGTATTCACTCGGTACAGAGTATAACGTNCCAACAGTGTCCCATTCGTCTAGAGGCCTAGGACACCGCCCTTTCACGGCGGTAACAGGGGTTCGAATCCCCTATGGGATACCACTTTTTTGAGTGGTTGACTAACAAGTTGACGATTCGATAGCGTTGAAGCGATAGCCTACTGGCTTTAACGAGTATTCACTCGGTACAGAGTATAACGTNCCAACAGTGTCCCATTCGTCTAGAGGCCTAGGACACCGCCCTTTCACGGCGGTAACAGGGGTTCGAATCCCCTATGGGATACCACTTTTTGAGTGGTTGACTAACAAGTTGACGATTCGATAGCGTTGAAGCGATAGCCTACTGGCTTTAACGAGTATTCACTCGGTACAGAGTATAACGTACCAACAGTGTCCCATTCGTCTAGAGGCCTAGGACACCGCCCTTTCACGGCGGTAACAGGGGTTCGAATCCCCTATGGGATACCACTATTTAACCTTTTGTGTTATCTATGGTTTTCATATATAGTAACGTGAATTTGGGGCCTTAGCTCAGCTGGGAGAGCGCAACACTGGCAGTGTTGAGGTCAGCGGTTCGATCCCGCTAGGCTCCACCAAATCAACGTCTTGTACGTTGGAAGAAACCACCTTAATTGGTGGTTTTTTTTCGCCTAAATTTTTGATTCAGACGTCATGGGCCACTATGCCTTTGCCTGACTCGACTCTCTGGCTCTCCGACGTCTTGACTGATTCTGTGGCATTTTTATGTCTTCAGCTAATGTCCGTGATGACACTCTCCTAATTTCAGCTAAACCCATTGGCCATATCAGCTTGTTAGCGACCAGCGCTGATCTCTGGTGCGCGTCAACTACTGATAGCTAATGAGCCTATTGAGATAGTATCTAACCTCAGATCGGTTTAACGTAACACTGAAATCACGTTGAATTCTGCTGATGTAATATTGAGTTGTGGCTTATTCTCTTTGAGTTGATAAGCCACTAAACCTCCTATCACATTAAGCATGAAACCATGTACGCTGCGGTGCCGCGTATGCTCTATTTGTGAGATGTTTTTTAGCTGGTCATTGATTGTTTCNATAATAAATCGTCTAGAAAGCATGGCTCTATCCCATAATGATAAAGCCTTTGCTTTCATATTTTTACGCACGTTATTAACGATAGTNACCCCACGTTCTAATANGTCGCCTGCTAACGCTTTGCCGATATACCCCTTATCAGCATAGAGTTTATCCATTGATTCAACGACCATATCTTTTACGGGTTTAGTGTCATGCACATTCGCAGGTGTTATTTTNGCTGCAACGATGCCGCCTTGATGGTTCACAATAAGATGTAGTTTAAAACCATAGAACCAGCCCATCGTGCCTTTTCCTCGGCTGGCGAGACCTGCTAGCGTTTTATGCCTTGGAATTCGCAAATTATGACAAACNTTAATGCTCGTTGANTCAACGAACTCGATGCCTGTCGNTTCGCTTTTTAAAGAGGAAAAATAACTGCACATTGGAATGACGGCACTCGGCATGACTTCAAGAAATCGAGTGTAGCTAAGCAAGTTTGNAAAATCAGATTTGTAGAAACGAGCCAGATATCCAGTGTAAAAATTCTTGAAGTCACGATGATTAGACATATGAAAGGCGATGATAATTGTCATAATTTCACTCATCGTCATTCTGCCAGCGCGCTTACGCTTGCGAGTTCCATCGCTTAGACACTGTTGTTCCCATTGAGGAATAAAAACATTACAAAAATCATCGACATCACAAAATACATCCACTAAATTATTCATATGCCCTCTGCGTGATTGATTAATCTTGGTCGAGAGATCTGATCACAAAGAGGGCTATTAGTTCAATTTCTTATCCCGAGTTCAGGTTATCTACTGAGTTCTCGTCTATTCAGATAGTGGTGATTCAGGATTCGGATAGTGGCGATTCAGATAGTGGCGATGATAACCCAAGTGCCAAGCGGTATTTCCGACTCTAGAGAGTAGACAGTGCAGGGAAGGGTAACTCATTAATCCTAAAGCATAAAAAAGCCTCTTTGCTGGGTATGTAGGCAAAGAGGCGGGTGTTGAGGTTAACGTGTAGGCTTAATCTATGCCTAAGAAGCCGCCAGTTTGATGTGCCCAAAGCTGGGCGTAAATGCCGCCTTGGGCGATCAATGCTTGGTGTGTACCTTGTTCAACAATTTTGCCTTGATCCAGTACGATAAGCCGGTCCATCGCGGCAATCGTTGACAGGCGATGAGCGATGGCGATAACGGTTTTGCCTTCCATCAGCTGATATAAACTCTCCTGAATCGCCGCTTCAATTTCGGAGTCTAATGCCGATGTGGCCTCGTCGAGCAGTAAGATAGGTGCATTTTTGAGTAATACTCTTGCAATTGCGATCCGTTGGCGTTGACCACCAGAGAGTTTGACACCGCGCTCGCCGACCTGAGCATCCAATCCATGATTACCTTCAGGATCGCTTAATTCATTAATAAAGTCATAGGCCTGTGCCTGCCTGATGGCATTGTCTAACTCCTCTTCTGTAGCATCTGGCTTACCGTAGCGAATATTGTCACGGATAGAGCGATGCAGCAGGGAGGTGTCTTGAGTCACCATACCAATATTTGAACGCAGCGAGTCTTGTGTCACCAATCTGATGTCCTGATCGTCAATGGTAATCGTGCCTTTTTCGACATCATGAAAGCGCATTAGTAGGTTAACTAGGGTCGATTTGCCCGCACCTGAGCGCCCCACCAAGCCAACTTTTTCACCGGCTTTGATGTTGAGGTTTAGCGCATCGATAACGCCGCTCTTTTCGCCATAATGAAAACTGACGTTGTCAAAATCGATTTTGCCTTCGCGCACCGCTAATTTGCTGGCTTTTTCACTGTCTTCAATGTCTGTGGGCTTGGCCAAGGTGTTCATGCCATCGGCGACGGTACCAATATTTTCAAACAGTGAGCTAATTTCCCACATGATCCACTGCGACATGCCGTTTAAACGCAGGGATAAACTCACCGCTACAGCAATCGCGCCAATGGTGATGGCACTGTCACGCCACAGCCAAATAGAGACGGCGGCAATGGTAAAGGCCAGCAGGTAGTTAATTACCTGCACGCTTACGTTAATGCCTGTAACTAAGCGCATTTGCCTATAAACCGTGTCGAGAAAGCCTGTCATGCTCTCTTTGGCATATTGCGCTTCTTGCTGCGTATGGGAAAACAGTTTCACTGTGGCGATATTGGTATAACTATCGACAATACGTCCTGTCATAGTAGAACGTGCATCAGCCTGTTCTGTCGACACTTTTTTTAGTTTTGGTAAGAAATAGATCTGCAGACCAATATACAAACCTAACCAGACTAGCATGGGTAACATTAACCGATAATCGGCATCGGCGATGATCACCAGCATCGACAAAAAATAAACCAAGATATACACCAGTACATCCAGTAATTTGGTGACGGTTTCACGTACGGCCAGTGACGTTTGCATCACTTTAGTGGCGATACGCCCGGCAAAGTCATTTTGATAAAAGGACACGCTTTGTTTGAGCAGATATCGATGGGCTAACCAACGAATTGACATAGGGTAGTTACCCAGTAGGCCTTGATATACGACTAACGCATGCAGCAATACTAAGGCGGGAATGACCACCAAAACCAGCACTGACATCATCAGCAGCTTGCCACCTTGCTGTTCAAACAAGGTCGCGGGATCGTGGCTAGCCAATAAATCCACTAAATCCCCCATAAAGGCGAAGAGTGAGACTTCTAATATGGCTAAGGCGGCAGTTAAAATCGACATCAATACTAAGGGGATTTCAAACCCTTTGGTGTAATGCCGGCAAAAAGCGTAAATCCCCCTTGGCGGTTGTTGAGGCTCCTCATCGGGTAAAGCGTTAACCCAAGATTCAAATAACTTAAACATTAAAGTCCTTATAGGCTGAGAATGAGTGATAATTTTTATGAATATCACATATTACCAGAAGCTTAATCATTAATGTCTATCAAGAGTTAACTAAAACGGATCTATTCAATAGGACTAGTCGATAGGCTAGGGGAATGCCAGAGGGCTTGTGCATATCATGGTGGTGTTTTGCTTAGTGGTATTAGGTTGAGCGCCGTTTTCCGCTAGTATCAGGTTACGGCTTGGATTAGAGTTGGCTTAATCCAACCGATGATCTCTCGGAGCTTACCTTCAATGACTAATGATAACCGAATGACAACTGAAAGTTTTCGCCGCGCCCGGTTGTCGCGCGATCGGCGTTTTGATGGTCTTTTTTTCGTCGGGGTGTTCTCTACTCGGATCTATTGCAGGCCTATTTGCCCTGCTGTGGCAGCGAAAGAGCACAATGTGCGTTATTTCGATACCGCTGTGGCAGCCGCTAATGAAGGGTTAAGGCCCTGTTTGCGCTGTCGTCCCGATAGTGCACCTCAATCGAACCCATGGATAGGGACGCAAACCACGGTAAATCGCGCGGTGGCACTTATTAACAACGGCATATTATCGGGGCCAACTGCCATATCCATCGCAGCGTTTGCCGATAAATTAGGGATCAGCAGTCGACATCTTCGTGAGCTGTTTCAGCGTCATTTAGGCGTCTCACCAAAACAATATGCCCAGTATCAGCAGCTGATGTTTGCCAAACAGCTACTGCACCAATCTACTATGCCTATTACCGATATTGCTTTTGCGTCCGGCTTTAATAGTGTTCGGCGTTTCAATGAATTATTTCAACAACAGTTGCAACTTACGCCGAGTGCGATACGTAAAAATCATCACGCCGCGGTGGGGTTAACGTCTGATTCGACAAGTCTTCATTTACGGCTTTTTTATCGGCCACCTTTTAATTGGCAGCATCAACGGGAGTTTTATCGTCTTCGAGCGGTAAATGAGATGGAGTGGGTGGGTGAGAACCACTATGGTCGCAGTTTTCAATTAAATGGGGGGTATGGTTATGTTGAGGCGACCCATTGTGAAGCGTCCAGTAGTTTCAAGCTTAAGGTTGTGATGAGTAGTGCAGATGATCTTGTTCATTTACAGGCTGTAGTTTGTAATATGCGCAGGATGCTCGATTTAGATGCCGATCTGGTTGAAGTCGAGAGCCGGCTTGCGGCGCTGGGGGATTATTTGCCCACAATCAATAGTGGTGTTCGCATACCTGGAGTGTGGTCACCATTTGAGGCGGCGTGTCGGGCAGTGCTGGGACAACAGGTGAGTGTGCTGCAATCGGTAACGCTATTGCAGGCATTAGTGGATCATTATGGTGAGACGGTGATACTTGAGGGGCGTCGGTTGAGACTCTTTCCTACTGCCGAAGTCATCGCTGGCGCATCGCTCGATTGTCTCAAGGTGCCCAGAGCAAGAAAGGCAGCATTAAAGGCGTTAGCACTGTTTATTCAACATCATCCCCATGCTTCAGTTGATGAGTGGTTGTCAATTAAGGGAATAGGGCCTTGGACGGTCGATTATGTGCGCCTAAGAGGCTTAAGTTTACCCGACATCTTATTAGTCAGTGATCTCGTTGTGAGGCATCAGCTGCTTGCAAATTTGTCTAAAGCTGGAAATGCTAAGCATCTTGATGACGCTGTCACTAAAGGTGAACAACAGCGATATTATTCAGCGCAAACTGAGTGTCTTAGCAGCCAAATTTCACCTTGGGGCAGTTATCTAACATTTCAATTATGGAGCCAGCAATGAGCCTAGTTTGTGTCAAACACTATCGAGCGATGTCGAGAAACGATGGCGAAGTCAATTTTATGCCGATAGCAAAACAAACCATAACCACTGACATGGGTCATATTGTCATCGCCGCCAATCGATTTGGCCTTTCTGATTTAACCTTTAAGCCGCGTGAGACCGATAGCTGGGCCGCAAGAGATATCGCCTTAATTGCCGCTACAGATGCTGACAAGCAGCTGGCCAATGAGCATTTACAGCAAGCCAAGAGCGAGATAGAGCAATACCTCTTAGGTAAGCTTACTGGGTTTACCGTGCCGTTAGCCCCAGTTGGCACTGTGTTTCAGCATCAGGTTTGGCAAGCCTTGTTAACCCAGCCCTACGGAAAATCATGTAGTTATAGCGATATCGCCCATGTGATTGATAATCCCAACGCGGTGAGGGCGGTGGGCAGCGCTAACGGCGCGAATCACATTGCGATTATTATTCCCTGTCATCGAATCATAGGAAAAAGCGGTACCTTAACGGGTTACGCTTATGGCCTTGAGATAAAGCAGCAACTATTGACCCTAGAGCGCGGTGGTGTAGCTGGTAAATTGTAAGCTTTCTGGATGCTTTTACAGTACAATATTGGGCTATATAATATTTTGGCACCCTGTTTAGTTATGACCTCAGAAAACCGTTCCGTTACTGGCACCACCAGCCCTATCACTTTTAGCCAGCTTAATCTTAATGAAACACTGCTAGCACGCTTGTACGCGTTGGGTTACACCCAGCCCACAGCCGTGCAGCAGCAGGCTATTCCTGTAGTGCTAGCGGGGGGGGATCTCTTAGCGGGTGCCAATACTGGTTCGGGTAAGACGGCCGCTTTTGCGCTGCCTTTACTGCAAAAACTGAGCGGCCAAGGGGTCAGCGGTGGCAATTATGTTAGTGCGTTAGTCTTAGTGCCCACGCGTGAGCTGGCCCAGCAGGTTGCCGACAGCTTTATCAGTTATGGCGCTGGGCTGGAGCCCAAGGCGAAAGTATTGGCTGTCTATGGCGGCGTATCGGTTAATACCCAGATGCTGGCCCTACGTGGTGGCGCTGACGTATTAGTTGCGACGCCAGGGCGACTACTCGACTTAGTGTCTAGCAACGCAATAAAGCTAAGTAAGGTACAGACTTTAGTACTCGATGAAGCCGATCGCATGTTAAACCTAGGCTTTGACGACGAACTTAAGCAGATCTTAGCCCTGTTACCCAAGCGTAAGCAGACCTTGCTGTTTTCGGCGACGTTTCCTGAAGAGGTGCGCGAGCTTACCACGGCGCTATTAGAGCAACCGGTTGAGATCCAGCTGCAAGATGATGAGCCGCAAACCATCAGTCAACGTGTATTTACTGTCAATCGTGAGCGTAAAACCGCATTACTAGCTGAATTAATTAAGACCCATGCCTGGTCACAGGTGCTGGTATTTGCCAGCGCTAAAAATAGTTGTAATCGAGTGGCGCAGAAACTGGCTAAACAAGGTATTACGGCCGAGGTTTTTCATAGCGATAAAGCGCAAGGGACACGAACCCGTCTGCTGGAGGCTTTTAAGCGTGCAGAAGTGACGGTACTTATCGCGACCGATATTGCCGCCCGTGGTATCGATATCGAAAAATTACCTGTGGTGATCAACTATGAACTGCCGAGAAGTCCAGCCGATTATATGCATCGTATTGGACGCAGTGGTCGAGCAGGCGAGGCTGGTGAAGCGATTTCGCTGATAAGCCATGAAGATTATCATCACTTCTCTGTCATAGAGAAAAAGAACAAGATTCGCTTACCTAGAGAGCAATATCCAGGTTTCGAAGCCGACGAACAGGTGCCAGAGGAGCTCCTCTCTCGAATGGACAAACCAATGGCTAAACCTGCGGGAACCGGTAAAAAAAAGCGTAAAAAGTTACCTAAGATCAATGAACAACTATGGAGCAATAAGCCATAGTGAGTATTCGTTTTCTGTTAATGAGTAGATAAAAGGAAGGGTTATGCAGCACCTTTTTTGGTTGGTAGAAGGACGAATCGCGGGTCGATGTGGCCCCAATAAGGAAAACTGGGACATTAACGAGTTAAAACAAGGTGGTATCGGCGCCGTGTTATCAGTTAATGGCGGTGAGATGTGCGATCCTGAAGTGTTTGAAGATCACGACCTGCGTTATGCCTGCATTCCTTTTTCGCGCAATGTCCCTCCGCTAGCGGGGGATGTTGAACTATGTGCCGAGCAGTTACCTAAAGCGCTGGCGTTTATTCAACAGTGTGAAGCCGACGATATTGCCGTGCTTATTCATTGCCGCTCGGGTAAAGATCGCACCGCGTTATTGATGGCTTATTATTTAATGAGTAATGGGGCCGCGCCGTTACATGCGGTCAGTCAAGTGCGGGCTATTCGTGATATTGCTTTTAGTGCTGAAGGCTGGGATCAGTTCGCATTTGACGTGCTATATGCTTTACAAGATTGACCTCTATAGCCTATGTTAATCAGTAGGCTATTGATCTTATCATCTGACAGTATGGCGGCTTATGTTGAACAAGATTTTGCTTAATACACTATTAGCAACTTGTTTTTTTGCCTTAGTGGCTTGTTCATCTAGCCTACCTGAAGTGGCTAAGACGCCGAGTTATAAATTGGCCCCCCCAACCGATTCATCCCTCTATCAGTATCTACAAGGTTCATTAGTACAGCATCCTGATAAAACGGGCGTACTGCCGTTAGGATCAGGTGTTGATGCGTTCCTTGCGCGTTTAGCCATAGTGCATGCTGCGCGGCGTAGTATTGATTTGCAATACTATATCTATCGCGCCGATGAGACAGGCCGCATGCTGGTGTGGTATCTCATTGATGCCGCCGACAGAGGGGTTCGGATTCGGTTGTTGCTCGATGATTTGACGACTAAAACCCTCGATGAAGGCTTGATGATCTTGGCCAGTCATCCCAATATTGAAGTGCGCTTGTTTAATCCCAGTTATGAGAGAACATTTCGAAATTTAGCCATGATAACTGGTTTCTCTCGTCTTAATCATCGCATGCACAATAAGTCTCTAACTGTGGATAACCTCATTACCATTGTCGGTGGGCGTAATATTGGTAATGAATATTTTTCAAAAAATAAAGAAGTTGATTTTGGTGATTTCGACCTACTCACCATAGGTAAGGCAGTCGATAAAGTCTCAGATCAGTTTGATTTATATTGGAATGCCCCTGTGGTGCATGATATCGCCAGCTTAACTGAGCCGGTGACTGCAAGCATGGTTGCCAAGGCTCAGGCTAATATGGCGCAGCGGCAAGCACAATTTGAAGGCGATGAATTTTTAGAGCGCCTTGAGTTTAGTGAGTTATTAAATAAGATCCGTACAACGCAAATGGCATGGTTTTGGGGGGAGGCTGAAGTGATTTATGACCCTCCCGAAAAAGCCATTGGCGCTCAACAAGATCAATGGTTATTGTCCGATCTGGGGCGCTTTTTAGCCAAAGCTAAACAGCAAGTGCTGTTAATTTCCCCCTATTTTGTGCCCACAAAGTCAGGCTCAGAAGCCTTAATCGCGGCGGTAAAAAACGGGGTAAAAGTCACCGTAGTGACCAATAGCCTGGCCGCAACAGATGTATTGGCGGTTCATGCGGGTTATCAGCGCTATCGACAATTGTTGCTGGAAAACGGTGTGACTATTTATGAAATGAAAGTAGATGTTAATCACCGGCCTTCGGCGTGGAAGGGCAGTTCACGCTCCAGTCTACATGCAAAGACTTTCGTACTTGATGCCCATGCTGTGTTTGTTGGATCATTTAATTTCGATCCCCGTTCGGCGTGGATCAATACCGAGCTGGGTCTTATTTTCTACGATGAAGTATTTGCCTCATTAATATTATCCGGTATCGACAATAACTTACGTGAAAATGCTTACCGTGTTGGAGTTGAAGAGGGCGAGTTAGTTTGGTTTGATGATAGTCAATCTACCACTTATTACAGCGAACCCGATGCCAGTTTTTGGCGAAAACTCATGGCCGATTTGATTGGATTACTGCCGATAGAATCACAGTTATAGAGGTCAAATTATTGCTGATTGAACATCGTCAATAGTGGGGAGGTGTGGTAGTGTACGCTCATAAAAATGGCTCATATCTAGATGTCGGTAAATTATGAAAAGTAAGGCAAGCCAATCTCAAGGCTTATTGTTGTTTAGACTGTCACACAGCCAACTGTTTGCCCTTGGCACGCTTAAGATCCGTGAATTAGTGCCCTATACCAAGCTGAGTGCGATTCCAAAATCCCATCACACCATTATTGGTGCGGCGACGGTGCGAGGCAATACCATCCCTATTATCGATATGGCGGCCGCTGTTGGCTATGCGCCTATTGGTGAAGATGAGCGTGAAAATGCCTATATCATTATTACCGATTGCCAGCGAATGGTGATGGGTTTTTTAGTGCGCTCTATCGATAAAATCATGGATTGTAATTGGCGTGATATTGAGCCGCCACCATCTAACTTAGGTAAAAATGCTTACCTGACGGGGGTGACACGAGTCGACGATAAGTTAGTGCAGTTGCTCGATGTTGAATTGCTACTGTCGAAAGTATTTCCACTTAGTCTCGCAAGCAAACGCGCTATCTTGACCGATGTGCAACGTGAGATCTTAAAGCCGCTCAATATCTTGTTAGTCGACGATTCTCTGGTGGCGCGAAAACAGCTTTCGGATGCCCTAGATAGCATCAATATTCCTTATCAGGTGACCTCCGATGGCCGTGAAGCGCTGGCGATTATGGAGCGTGCACATCAAGCTGGGCATCCTGTTGATCTATTGGTCAGTGATATCGAAATGCCGGGGCTCGATGGTTATGAGCTGGCTTTTGAGGTTAAAAACACCCCCGCATTAGCCGATGCCTATATTATCTTGCATACCTCGTTATCGAGTGAAATTAGCGTTAGCCAAGCTCATCAAGTGGGCGCGAATGAGGCTCTGACAAAATTTGATGCTCATGAGCTGATTGACGCTATGTTGCGAGGTGCCGAATCGCACCGCGGCGCTAAACATTAGCGTCTTGTTATATTTATGCTGTTAATGAGTAATTTATGCTGCTAATGAGTAATTTATGGGGCTAATTTAAACCGATTGCTAGACAACGCCGGTCAGATTCTATAAAACCTCAAGGTGAAGGAAGTTTAATCTGGAGTCGATTGGCGTTCTGCGTTGCTTGTCCTTTCGCATAATGGTCGCAAGCCACAGCGTTATTGATGGTAACCTGCTGGTGTGAGATGGCTAATAATCAATACAACAAGAAAGTGATATGACGCAAGAGAGTCGGGCGTGACACGTGAAGTGTTCAAATCTAACAAATTAAAATAACAGGTCAATCAATGAATCAAAATCGGTCTTTGTTTGCTAAGTTAGCAAATGGCAGTCTAGTGCTGCAAATTGTGTTGGGGATTGTTGCTGGGGTAGCGCTGGCACTGTATTCGACATCGGCTGCGCATAGTGTTGCCTTTCTTGGCAATCTCTTTGTTGGTGCTTTAAAAGCGATTGCACCTATTTTAGTGTTTATTTTGGTGGCAGCATCGATTGCTAACCAAAAGAAAAACGCCAAAACCAATATGCGTCCTATTGTTACCTTGTACCTTTTTGGTACATTTGCAGCGGCGATCACCGCGGTAACTTTAAGTTTTATGTTTCCAACGACATTGGTGTTGGCAACAGGGGCTGAAGGTGCTAATCCACCCGAAGGTATTACTGAAGTGATATATACCTTAATGTTTAAGCTGGTGGATAACCCCGTTAATGCACTAATGACTGGCAATTATATTGGCATTTTGGCCTGGGGTGTGGGCTTAGGTTTAGCTTTACATCATGCGAGTGAAACCACCAAAACCGTGTTTGCCGATATCAGTCATGGTGTATCACAAATGGTGCGTTTTATTATTCGCCTTGCCCCTATTGGTATTTTTGGTTTAGTGGCAACTACCTTTGCGGCTACCGGTTTTGAGGCTCTGGCTGGTTATGCTCAGTTACTTGCTGTACTGCTTGGCTCAATGCTTATTATTGCACTAGTGGTTAACCCGCTTATTGTTTGGTTCAAAATTAGACGTAACCCATATCCATTAGTACTTACCTGTTTACGTGAGAGTGGCGTTACGGCATTTTTTACTCGCTCAAGTGCTGCCAATATTCCAGTTAATATGGCACTGTGTGAAAAGCTTGATCTGCACGAAGACACCTATTCAGTTTCTATTCCGCTGGGGGCGACCATTAATATGGGCGGCGCCGCAATCACTATCACGGTATTAACTTTGGCGGCAGTGCATACCTTAGGTATTCAAGTCGATATTTTAACGGCTATCCTGCTCAGTGTTGTTGCCGCTGTTTCGGCTTGTGGCGCGTCAGGTGTTGCGGGGGGCTCGCTGTTATTAATCCCTCTGGCGTGCAGCTTGTTTGGTATCTCTAATGATGTTGCGATGCAAGTTGTGTCGGTTGGCTTTATTATTGGCGTTATTCAAGATTCTGCAGAAACCGCATTAAATAGCTCAACGGATGTGGTCTTTACAGCCTCTGCATGCGAAGGCGCAGATCGTGCCGCTGATATGGCCTAGCATACACCCGATAGGGTTATAGCGCATAAAAAAGGAGCTTTTAGGCTCCTTTTTTGATCGTTAGGTTGTGACGCTTGAATAAATGAGCAGTACTTCATTCATTTGAATCACCAAAGAATGATTGCTTGTATCTGCTGGTTTAGAGCTGTTTGATATGATGTTGTTGATCTAATTGACACTTAATTCGTATTGCTAAGGTATGAGATTGTATTAATAGTGATTTAGCTCGCATTTTTATTTTAAACCTAGGATACAATTTCAACCAAAGCGTTAAAAAACAGTGGTAATTTATTAAGTTAGCTATTTACTTATGCGGTTATTTTCCTGATTAAGAGGTAAAGGATTATGAATACTAAACTTAGAGTAATGTTGGATGAGATAGGTGGCAACGACTCCTCCTCATTACTTCAAGTCATAGAAATGCCTGTGGTTGAAAAGCGTAAACGTCTAGGTTGGCAGGAGCAAGATATGGACACTCGACAAGTCATAGGGCAGTGGATTGATGATCGTCCATCGTTAGGTGATAAAATTACCCTTTATCGTCAGGATGATAAGCTTTTTTTAGAGACTTGGTATACTGACGGTTGTCACAGTTTAGATGAGATGCAAGCGACTAAAATTGACGATGGTTTAAAGCTTGAAGATCTCGGTGGTAACTTGTTTGGCGAATATTTCTTGCTGTCAGACGATAATAACTTGCAGTTTTGTAATAGTGCAGAGTGCTTTTATACAGCCAAGCGCATTGCCGCTTAAACTCAGCTTCTATCCCAGTGGCGTATTGATGCGTTAGATGCGGTGAACCTTAGCGGTTTCACCGCGACGTTAACGACGAGAGTTCAATAGATTAATGCGAAGCAAGCATGGCCGTTTGGGGCGTAGTTGCGTACCTATAACATTCGATGTCAATATTAAACGCTACAGTCCCATTAGCATTATGTCCCAGCATAGCCTAGTTAAAATGGGTGCTTACTGTAAAACTGCATTTCGCTTTGATGAAATGGATGAGTAATTTTCAAATGCTCGGCATGTAAACATAAGCGAGGCGATGCGTTGATAACCGCCTCATCACCATAAAAGTCATCACCCAAAATAGTATGGCCAAGGGCTTTCATATGCAGCCTTAGTTGATGGGTTCTTCCGGTAATCGGTTTTAACTTCACTAATGTACTGTTTTCTCTGCGCGCTAACACATCAAAGTAGGTAGTTGCAGCCTTACCATCTGCGGCAATCATCTGTAATGGTGGCTGAGTGCTATCGGCCTTCATGGCAAAATCAATTTTGCCCTTATCTTGGGTCATAATGCCCTGAACTTCGGCCACATAATACTTTTCAGTCATCCGATTTTGAAACTGAGTCTTAATGTTTGACTCCGCTTTTTTATTGAGCGCAAATACCATGATCCCAGACGTTGCACAGTCGAGACGATGCACCAAAATGGCCTCTGGAAATCGCTGCAATAAGCGATTTATTGCACAGTCAAAAGTGTTCTCTGCTCGGCCAGGATTAGAGAGCAAGCCTGCGGGTTTATTGATGACAATAATATCACGGTCTTGATAGCGGATATCTAACCAGGGGATAACAGGGGGGTGGTAATTAAAAAGTTTCATCGGTTCTCCTCGGGTGGGATCCTAGCAAACAATAACCTTAATGCCTACCAGTAAGCTATCATCGCCCGGTTTCGTGATATTTTCTCTAGCACTGATTAATGCCATCTGTTAGCGTTACGCTTTAAATTAACAATTAAAGTGATAATATTACGCCGTATGTTACAAGTGTTGCGTCTTAAGGTCGTCGTTGGACTGTGTTTAAGTATGTTTAACGTGTTTGCGATCGCCAAGCCGATTGTAATGGTTTCTGATGAATGGTGTCCTTACATATGCACACCAGAGGAACAAGATAAAGGTTATGTGGTTGAAGTGGTGCAAGCGGCCTTTATGGCGATGTCCCAGCCTACCCAATTTGAGATCCAGCCATTTTCACGAGCATTGAAAAGTGCGCAACAAAATAAAATTGATATCGTATTAGCTGTTAATCATGAGCAGCTTGAGCGTTACCAATTACACGCTTCTAATCAGCCAGTAGGTCATTATAGTAATGATTTTTATGTTGAAAAAAACGACTTATGGCAATATGAGCGCCCACGAGATCTCTATGGTAAACAGCTTGCCATTATTCGGGGCTATAGCTATGGCGTAACCTTGGACAACTTTTTGCCATTACTGGCCGGTGTCTATCGTGCCTCAGGAGATTCACCGTTAGAGATGAATTTGAAGCGCTTGAGTAAGGGGCGAGTCAATGTGCTTTTAGGTAATCGTTTGGTTGTTGATTATGTCGCGCACCGTGAGCAGCTTACTGGGCAAGTCCGTTATGCTGGCACTGAAGGGCCTCCGGTTGCGCTCTATATTGGTTTTAGTCAACATGCTGCCACTGATGGATTAGTACAGTTGTATGAGCAAGGCTTAGGCCTTATAAAGGCCTCTGGGCAATATCGTGAGATTTTAGAGCGTTATCAGGTTGCACAGGTGTTTTAGATGCTGCTCTATTCATTGGCTTGAGTGTGTTGATGCCGTCGATGTGATGCTAGGGCCTGTCGATCTTTCAAGGTTGTTTTTGCAGCGAATTGTTGGGTATTGATACAAGGCAGAAGCTTTGTGGTGTAGTGATTCTACATAAAAAGCTGAGAACGCAGTAGAAATGACCAACAAACGCGCCCGAAGGGTTCGGCTAAAAACGTTTTACTCTTTGTTAAGTGAATTTTGCTTAGATGACTAGGCTACAATCCACTCGCCTCGATTACAACGTTTTTGTCTTGAACAACATTCAACCAGCAAAGATCAACAGACCCTAGTTAAGGATCCACATTTTCCTGTGGTATTTGACTTATAGTCTTTATCGGCATGATAAGATTCGAAATTCATACAAAGTAGTGAGTCCTGCTTAATACATTAGCAAGCTGCGATGTTATCACTCACAACAAGCGTGGAGGAAAGGGCAATAAAATGACACAAGCATATTCAATCGGCATTCCTGGGCAGCCATGGGGCGATAAAGAGAAGGCGCTATGGCGTCAAAATCAACAGATTAAACGTTCGTATCATGACGAAGTCGTGACTAAAGTTAACGCGCTCAGCTCGGATTTTGAGGTGGTGCAGTATGGCAAGTTAGATTACTTCGAAGGACAATACCCCTTATTTGCCCTTAAAAGTCAGCCTTGGTGTGATGCTAAACCTACGGTCTTAGTGACAGGTGGAGTGCATGGTTATGAAACCTCAGGTGTGCAAGGCGCGCTCAGGTTTTCCGCCACTCAAGCGAAACAATATGCTAAACATTTTAATTTGTTAATTGCTCCCTGTGTGAGTCCTTGGGGGTATGAAACCATTAACCGTTGGAACCCATTGGCGCTAGATCCAAATCGTTCATTTTATCCCAACAGTCCTGCTGGCGAGTCGGCAGCATTAATGAGTTTAGTCGCCAATTCAACGGGTACACTGACCGCGCACATTGATCTACATGAAACCACTGACACAGATAATAGTGAGTTTCGCCCCGCTTTAGCGGCGCGCGATGGCACTGAACATAGTAATTGGGATATTCCCGATGGTTTCTATTTAGTCGGTGATAGTGAAAATCCTTGTGATGTTATGCAACAAGCCATTATCGAAGCGGTTGCTAAGGTGACCCACATTGCACCAGCCGATGGGCAAGGTCGGTTGATAGGGGCACCGACTAGTCAATTTGGGGTGATCAATTACCCCACAAAATCGTTAGGGTTATGCACAGGCTTTAGTGATGCACGTTTTAATACCACCACAGAGGTCTACCCAGACAGCCCACAAGTCGATGCTGAAAATTGTATTTTGGCTCAGGTTGAAGCGGTAACCAGTGCGCTTGATTTTATCTTGAATCAGCTTAAAACAGGCGATGAATAATCACTAAGGTAACACTGACAAACAATAATCCAGTGATCAAGTTGATCATAGGTGTTGCGCGTTGCATCTTTTGCTGAATAACAGGCTTAGATAATACCAATGCGATTAAGCTAAACCAGATTAACGACAATAAGAACATCAATAGCGTGACAGCAACTTTGGTTTCTATGTTGACGGTTGGCGAGATTAATGTTGAAAACAGCGTGATAAAAAACACCATGGCTTTGGGGTTAAGCAGGTTTGTCGACAAACCTTGGGTAAAGCCTTGTAACATTGTGAGTTCTCGATGAGATGTAGGGATTACTTGCAGTTGTAGTTTATCTTGCCAGTGGGTTATTGCTTCGCGTATAGCGCCTAATCCCATCCAAGCTAAATAGCTCGCGCCGATCAGTTGTATTGCGATATATACATTTTCGGCGCTTGTTATGATGAGGCTGATCCCCGTTAAGCTAAGTAGGGTGTGTAAGGTTATCGCTACAGCTAACCCTAATGCCGATGCTAATGCTGTTTTGCGCTGGGTCTGAGTGGCAAGTTTCACCACCAACGCAAAATCAGGGCCTGGGCTTGCCAATGCCACGGTGTGGATCAAGGTGAGTGAAAGTAGTAGTTGATACTCTAATGTCATGGAGTTGGGCTCTTAAGTGATGAGGTACAGGTATCAGCATGCCTTGCTCAGGGCCTATTGGCTTGTAAATTATTGCACCGGTAATCGTTTCGATGAATTAACCTTTCAGGGGGAAGTCAGTCCTCGATGAGCTTACGCTGAAATTGAGCTGGAGTCGTTAAAAATGCCCGTTTGAAGGCTTTGTTGAAATGGCTTTGATCGAAAAAACCGACTCGATAGGCGGTATCAATTGCTGTGTTACCACCAATAAGCGCTTTCTTTGCGTATTCGAGTCGCAGTCGAGTGAGGTAAGCATGTGGAGTCATGCCCGTTGCGGATTTGAATTGTCTCAGAAATTGGAATTTACTCAGGCCGATACTATTGGCTAGCGTCGCTAATTCGACATTGCTATTTAGTTGTTCATGCAGTTGCTGCTTGATCATATCAATTTGAGTTAACGATAGTTTTTGCTTGGAAGTTGTTTCTCCTGCAATGGAGGTATAACGACACAGCAGTTCCGTAATAAAGGCGGTCAACAGGGTTTCAGTGTATAAGGATGATGCACAATGCTGTTTGTCTGTAAGTAGCCGATGCAGATGCAAAAATTGCTGACTTAGAAGACGATCTTCCGCGTTGGGGGTATTAAAAAATAGCGATTTTTGGTTAAGTTCAGCGGCGATATTATTAATAAAGTCCACAGGAAGAGACATCACGTGTGCGCAATATCCATTTGGTGCAATGCTGTGGCCGTTATGACTTTCATCGGGGTTGAGTGTCGATAAGCTGTTTGGGAGCAGTTGATAATGCTGGCCTTTGTGTAGGTATTGTTGTGCACCATAAGATACGACGCCAATATGGTAGTCAAGGTGCACATGCTTTTCGAATGCAAAAGACTTAAAGTGGGCTCGGCTTAGCTCCACCTCCTTTACAGTGCTTGGGTGCCAATACTCTATGCTTTCAACGGATGATGACAATTAACATGAGCCAGTTTGTGGAATGATTATCGAGTGTAGCCTAGGGACTTTTGTGCTGACTAGTAAATCATTGCAGCGGCAATATAACAAATCATTTTAAAGTTAATTTTTGGAGCGTGAATTCTGCCATTAATTAGCCCATAATGAGCACGCAAATTTCAGCTGTCAGCTAATTTAATCGGAGTCGGAATTGTGAAAGGACAGATCATTCGTGAAATGAAGGTACAACCTGTGATTGAGGTTGAGTACGAAGTACAACGACGTATTGCCTTTATCAAATCTAAGCTCAAGGAAGCCCATGCGACAAGTTTAGTTCTTGGGATCAGTGGTGGTGTCGATTCATCTCTTGCTGGGCGTTTATGTCAAATGGCTGTAGATGAACTCAACCGTGAAGGTGAGTGCGAAGGGAGTTATCAATTTATCGCAGTGAGGCTGCCTTTTAAGGTGCAAAAAGATGAACATGAAGCTCAATTAGCCTGTCAGTTTATTCGGCCGAGTAAATTAGTTACAGTCAATATTGGCGAGGGGGTCGAAGGGATCCATCACCAAACGCTTTTGGGGCTAGAGCAAGCAGATATCATGTCTCACCCTCATGGACATGTCGAATTTGTTAAAGGCAATGTGAAAGCCAGAATGCGCATGATCGCACAGTATGAGATAGCAGGTCTAACGGGCGGTTTAGTGGTCGGCACAGACCACAGTGCAGAAAATATTACTGGTTTCTACACTAAATGGGGCGATGGAGCCTGTGATTTAGCACCATTGTTTGGCTTAAATAAACGTCAGGTTCGTCAAATCGCCGCTGCTTTAGGAGCACCAGAGGTGCTAGTCAATAAAGTGCCAACGGCAGATCTTGAGTGTGATAAGCCACAGCTTGAAGATGAAGTTGCTTTAGGGCTGACCTATGATCAAATCGATGACTTTCTTGAGGGGAAAGCGGTGGATACTAAGGTCGAGGCGCGTCTTATTGCAATCTATAACGCGACGCAGCATAAGCGCAAGCCTATCCCGACTATCTACGATTAAATGACTGCAATGGATAGTAACGATTAAAAGCGCCTTGAGCGCTTTTTTTTATCCCTAGCGATTAAACACCGTCGTCATTTACATCATCAATTCATCGCGTAAATCGGTAATAGTGCGATTGGGGCATTGTCGATAATCGAGATAGGGGAGTAGATAAATCAGGTGCTTATCATGGTGAATTGGTTTAAATGTTTGGTTTTGGTCTAATATTGGTAAATCGAGGTTTCTTGCGCTTTGCTGGCCGCAGACAAAATGGCGTTGTGCCTCGCTTTGAATTTCGGTGGCGCCAAATACAATTCGATTATCTTGCGTCAATAGTCGTGACATGTAGTCACGCCAATCATCAGGCGCGGTTATTTTAGCCATAATCACCAGTATTTTACGCCAGTGATTTCCATTGAGCTCTATCAATTGTGTAATAGCGTCCGGCCCATTGTATTGCCAAGCATGCGGGAGCATCGGGGCTGTGGGCAGATAAAAACAGTTAGCCGCGCCGTGAGGCCCCACGCTGAGGATGTGATTATTCATCTTTAATTGATTCTTAGGTCGCTATCTTATGGTGTCTGGCGTCTATGTTAAGGTTGACAGTATAACAAGCAATAAATGAAGGTGTTAGGCTAGCTAAATCATGAGCGATGAGTCAGGTCACGAGGCAAGATTGGGAATAATCAACCGATGAAAATATTACTCACATCGACTAAACACCTTTTATTAGCGCTAACCTATGGGGCATTGGGAACTGTCATTGCTTTATTGGGCGTCGGCATCTACCTGCTAAATGCTCAGCCCGAATTGTCAATTTGGCACACCACAAGTTTGTCAGCGCAATTTCGCCAGAGCACACCGCTGACTAATTTTGAACAGTACTTAGCACTCGAGGAGATGTTGTTTACTGAGGTTGACAATAAAATCTATAAACGTACGCAGGATATGGTTAATCAACCGCTTAACCGTTATGTACGCCATAGTTTGTCCGATCCCAACCAATGGTCACAAGATTGGAACCGTAGCTACGAATGGTCAAATCCGACGGCGCAATTTGGGGTGTTATTACTGCATGGCATGTCTGATTCACCCTATTCTTTATCGCATTTTGCCAACCATTTTCGCCCCAAAGCGCATGTGTTAGGGCTGCGCTTGCCCGGACATGGCACATTACCTTCTGGGCTTGTTGATTTACGCTGGCAAGATATGGCGCAAGCTGTCACTTTAGCAACGCGCCATCTACAGCAACAGCTTAATGGTAAGCCGCTGTATGTTGTTGGTTTCTCTACTGGAGCGGCATTGGCGCTTAATCATGAACTGGAAGCTTTGAGCCAAGATAACCCATCGAGCTATGCGGGGTTAATTTTTCTTTCGCCTGCCATCGGCTTAACCCCCGTTGCCGCCGCTGCAAAGTGGCAATCAAGATTAGGTCAATGGTTGGGATTAGAGAAACTCAGTTGGAATGCGGTGCAAACTGAGTACGATCCGTTTAAATATAACTCCTTTGCGGTCAATGCAGGTGATGTGGTGTATCAAGTTGCGGCGCGTAACCAAGTGTTACTCCATCAGATGACAGAATCACAAAAGAGGCAATTAGCGCGAGTGATCACTTTTCAGTCGGTTGCAGATAGTACGGTATCCACAGTCGATGTGATAGCTAAGTTGTATCTAGGTTTGCCAGCTAAAGAGCATCAATTATTTCTTTTCGATATTAATCGCTTAGATGTAAATTTGGCTCTAATAGTAAATGATCCTATTGATGCGATTAAACTATTAATTGATCCCAGCCCATTACCATACCAGTTAAATTTGGTTCAAAATCAGCACTATCAAGACAGTTTTGGCCAATGGCAGACCAGTGAGCAAGTGGAAGTGGCACGTTATCAACAAGGTCTGGTTGAACATGAGCCGCTAAATATTAGTTGGCCCACAGCGGTTTATTCCCTATCTCATGTCGCGTTACCATTTCCTGCATCAGATAGCTTATATGGAGCGAAAAAACGGGTTTCAGCCCAGTTAAGAGTTCAAATTGGTGCAGTATCGACTAAAGGCGAGCGTGGAGTGTTGGGCGTGCCAGCGTCAGAGGTTTTACGCCAAAAATGGAATCCTTTTTTTGCTTATATGCTCGAACGTATCGATGATTATATCAATACAGAACAACAGAGGCTGGTTGAAGATCCAAGTATGCTCAAAGCAGAACATCGACTAAAACACTAGGGCCTGTTGATCTTTGTTGGTTGAATTTTGTTCTAGACAAAAACGTTTTAATCGAGGCGAGTGGATTGCAGCCTAGTCATCTAAGCAAAATTCACTTAACAAAGAGTAAAACGTTTTTAGCCGAACCCTTCGGGCAGCGTTTGTTGGGTATTTTTACTGCGTTCTCAGCTTTTTATGTAGAATAACTACACTACAAAGCTTCTGCCTTGTATAAATACCCAGCAATTCGCTGCAAAAACAACCTTGAAAGATCAACAGGCCCTAGATAGGAAATTGGCATTAAAAATAACCATAAAAACCAACGAAAAAACGCAACAGAACTTAAACATTATCGATAGTAAACTTATCCACTACTGCCGCGAGCTTCTGATTCGACGCAGACAACTTATGTGTTTCATCGCGACTCGCTGCGCCGCTGTCCTCTAATATCACGACCATATCGCGTATCTCGGCCATGTTGCGGCTCACCTCGGCCGACACCATGCTTTGCTCTTCTGCTGCTGTGGCTATTTGGGTATTGAGATCGCTGACTGTGTCCACAGATTTAATGACCTCATCTAAATTCTCAGTCACATTATTGGTCCAGTGACTGGTTTGCTCACAAGTCATCTTGGTTTGCTTCATCGTGGTCACGGTATGCTCAATACCCAAAAGTAACTTATCCAACGTCTGCTCAATTTCTGCCGTACTCGTTTGAGTCCGCGCCGCTAACGCCCTAACTTCATCAGCCACCACAGCAAAGCCTCGCCCTTGCTCTCCTGCCCTAGCGGCTTCAATCGCAGCATTAAGCGCTAATAGGTTAGTTTGAGCGGCAATATCACCGATAACCTGCAACACTTTGGTGATCGTCGTCGCATCATCGGATATATTGGCAATACTCACTTCGGTCGTTTCAACATCATGAATCAAGCGCTCAACTGTCTCACGGGTATTGAATACTATTTGTTTGGTGTCGTTAACTTGGGTGCTGGCCAAGGTCGCCATTTGTGAGCCTTGGGCGGTATTATTGGCCACATCATTTGCCGTGGCGCTCATCTCCTCAACGGCGGCGACTATCTGCTCAGTCTCCTGCACATGTTTCGTCAGTACCTGATTGTTACCATCCATTTGGTTTTCTAGCGCCGCGATGCTTTGGCCTATATCAAGCGAATTAGCGTAGAGTTCCTTGACTATGGACTCTAGGTTAGTAATAAACAGATTAACACCTGTGGCAATATCACCCAGATCATCCTGACTATTCACCGGTAGTCTCATGGTGAGGTCGGCCTGTCCTTGTGACAGTCCCACTATCACCTGCTTAAGCGCTATGATGGGGCGATATAGCCAATTCAAGATAAGTAGCACGAGTAAACTACTGACCAATAACATGATGCCTGAGTTAATCAGCGCTGAATCCAGTGCCTCATCGACCTTAGCGAAGGCAACATCTTTATCGATACTAAGCACAAGAAACCACTTCTTTTTTCCATGCAATAGCGGAATTTCATGACTAAAAATAAGCAAGTCTGTGCCTGCGCTATGGTAGTCGCTGGCAAACACATCATGAGCCACTAGTTGCTGCTCAATCTGACTCCAGCCCTGTTGACTGAGCAACTTGCCCGCCTGCAAATGTGGCATATTTGACACCAACACCTTACCCGCCTCATCGACAATGGCGGCTGTAGCACCTGGGAAGTTGACTCCATTAACGGTCTCGTTGAGGATCTCTAGCCCAATATCGCCAGATAGCACGCCATCACCCACATCAGTCACGATAGAGATCACTGGATTGCGCGTCACCATATCGACATAAATATCGGTCAATACCGCTTTGCTATTATTTCTAGCCAGTTGATACCAACCTCTAGGCCTTGGGTCATATAGAGTCGGATCGGCAACACCCTTGTGCCAAATATCATCATCAATCACACTCGCATAAGAACTGCCGTCTTCAAATCCCCAGAACACGGAATACAAACGGCTATTTTCTTTGACCAACTTTGCCACCATGGCATATTCGCCATTCACTCGGTTTTGCCTATATTGCTCGGCAAGTGCATCGATACTGTTGGCTTTGCTCATGAACCAGTTTTGTATGCTTTTTGCCTCGAAACGAGCAATCGTCTCGAGGTTGCCACGCACTTGCTCGACCGTATTTGACTTAAGGGTTAAATAAGAAAATAGGTTGGAAAAAGCCAGACATAAAGACACTAAAATGATCACCGATAGGGTGATGGTTTTTTTAAAGCCAATTGTATTCATTACAAATTTACTCTCGTCACTGAGGTATTAACCCAAATGGGGACACTTTACCCATGGAATCGATTCCAAACTGTGTCCCTGCCGACTAATTAGCTCTCGATATCTAAAATAAAATAATAAAAACAATTAAGAAGCCACCATAAAGTACCTACCTACTGAAGTTGGTGGTTTAGGGCTAAAAATAAAAAATGCCAACCTTGAGGTTGGCATTTTCATTACTAGACTCTGTTGAACTTTGCTGGTTAAATGTTGTTCGAGACAAAAACTTTTAATCGAGGCGAGTGGATTGCAGCCTAGTCATCTAAGCAAAATTCACTTAACAAAGAGTAAAACGTTTTTAGCCGACCCCTTCAGGCAGCGTTTGTTGCAAAAACAACCTTGAAAGATCAACAGGCCCTAGAGAGGTTTGGAATTTAATACTAATCGACTTAGAAATAATAGCCGAAGTTAATGTTAACTCGCTTATCCCAACTATCTCCGATTTCAGGTAAACCCAAATGACCATTATCTCGGGTCGAGGCATACATATTTTTACCCACAATAAAATCGATCATTGTGTAAGTTGGACCCGCAGCAATCGCACAGCCAGTCACATTTTGATAACTGGTATCAAAGCTATCATCGGCAACATCAGGGGTCACCATACCAAAGTCATTGTATAACTTAAGGCTACCCCAATCGGTCGTGACTGTTTTAGCAAGATTCACGCTATAGGCTTGGGCTTTCGCGGCAATTTCGTATTGCCAGTTATAGGCTGCAACAGCAATTTTGTTACTATCTATGGCATCAGCTGCATCATATTCATACTGCATTGCCTGCAGTTGCAGATTCCAGCTGTTATAGCTAGCATCCATATGAATCGCAACAGCGTAGCGATCGCCATTGTTGCCCGTCTTGTTGTTATAGATCTGACCATACTCAACCGAGGCACCAAGGTTTGCACTGCCGCCTTCATAGGTCATCTCATACATTTGACGTAGATTTAGCTGGTTAGTCTCTTCGTTATTGTATTCCGTGCCGTTAACTACGCCACTATATAGGTCGGTCGAATAGCGGTCAGCGCGGCTCGCTCCGTACTCAGCATTCTTAAAAAATGCTATCTCAGTGCCCCAAGCACCATTTTTATACACACCTTTAACCCCTAGGTCATAGTCATCTTCGAAACCTAAGTAATAAGGCACACCAAACCAGAAACTATTAGAGATAAAACCAGGATTACCGAAGGGCTTTTGTGTCACACCAAACTGCAATTGCCACTCAGGATTAACATCATAAAAACCATAACCAAATCGTAGTGCCTGCCAGCCATCATAAAAACGATATTCACTGGCGAGTCCCCACTCTCCTAATTTTCCGTTAAATTTAATGGCGGCCATATCGAAAGTAACATCGCCACCTTTATCTTTTGAAGCTTGATCATAATCTTTATAAGCATAATTAACCCTAACCGTTCCCGATACATCAATACCATCTTCATTTTCTTGCGCTTGCGCTTGCGCTTGCGCGACAACACTGGAGAAGAGTAAAGATGTCATAACAGATAAGATAGATAATTTAAATAATTTCATACTACCAACTTGCATCCTATACAAATAAAGGCTAAATAACGCCTTGAATAAAATTTAATAAACGAAAAGTTAAATAACCGATTACCATTTAAGCTTGGTTAAATCACATTGAATAACTTCATCTTTATTTGCTGGAGTACCAGGTTTTTTAGCCGACTCACATAATAAGGTGGTGCCATAGTCATTGCGCTTATCATGGGCATTACTTCTTGCCCAAACAGAAACAATGGCACGCTCTTCAGGTTTGGCTTCGCAACTTCCATCCACATCGAATGCATGGATGGTGTTTTGGTGAAAATAGATCAGCGGATCTTGCTGATAGCTACCGGCTAACCACTGGGTATGACCATTGTGCTGCGCTGCATCAAATTGCACTCGGCGCACCTTGTCATCTTCTTTAATGGTATGAACCAGTGGTGAGTCCTCTCTTACCGCGAAGCTCTTAAACTGATTAGTGCATGCTGGAACGCGCATGTTGTAGTACATCTCTGAAACCGCATGGTTATGATATGGATAAAGCGTATCGACCGACTGCACCGTCATGCCAATTTCGGCGCCGACCTTTTCACCATTGATCTCATCGATACGTAGCAATCCCCAATGGCCGAAGATCTCAGCGTAGGCATAGCCAGCACGGATGTTGTTAAAGTTCTTGTCGTTACGCTTACTCTCTTCGGCATACATAGGGAACCAGCCCGCCGCCGCCCAGAGGTTTGGCAGAGCGTTAGCACTGATATCGTAAGGGAAAGCCGATGGCATCTTCACTTCATCGCCGGTCACCATCTTATAAAAGTTTTTTGTAAATAGCTTACCGAGTTTCTGAACTTCTTTGTTAGTGACCTTAGTCTCGAAAAACTCATCAAAAGTGGTGCGTTTAAAGTGCTGGGCTACTGGCGAATTTTTAGTTAACTCGCCACCTGGGTTATAGATCCAGTCAACCTCTTCCCGGGCGCCAAAGCACTGTTTTGCTTTATCGGCGTTATTGATAACCTGATAGATATTTTTCACCATCAACTTCATATCACGGCGATCCATAACGCAGATCTTCTTGCCACCTTCTGTAGAGTCAAACAGCGCTTCATCAGAGTTTAAGCAATGGCTTTTTTCACCGTTAGTTAATGCCGATGCATAGGCTCTTAGATAAGTTAAGGTTTCATCCCAAAGCAGATCGACATACTTTTGATCAACTTTAGAATATGTTGGAGCATCTCCAAGACATTTAAACACTGCATTGTTTATATCATTAACATCTAAAAAATCAGGTAATTCACTAGCTAAAGCACTATTAGCAATTAGGAGTGACATTGCAACAAAGGTCTTTTTCATTCATCTCACCACTGTAATTATTTTAGGTTGAATCTAATACCAGATGAATAATAAACTTGGAATCGATTCCAAAAATGTAAACAGTACAAAGTTGCAACAACTATATAGACAAAAACAGCGTTAACCTCACATAAAAAATAATTAAAAACTAGGTGTCAAATATATAAAAAACCTCTTAGCGAAGGGGAAGTGCTAAGAGGCATAGTGAAATATATAGATAAGTAAGGTTAATTACCGATATAACATCATTGCAGGGATAATTAGCGCGTTAATTAATAGTAAATCCCATTCCAGAGAGAGGGAGATAAGATGGGAGATAGGCCCATTTTTCAATGGGCCTAGAGGTGGAGATTACTCTTGGTGCTTATCAAACTTGAAGGTATGACAATTGCTGCATAATGGCTTTTTCGCTTTATGCTCACCATGACACTCTTGGCAAGGTAGGTCTTTACCATAGTGCAGGTTATTATGTGGATTCTGCCACTTATCCTCTTCACTTCGCGCGGTTTGCTCGGCTAGATCGTCCACATCGTGACACTGTAAACAGGCTTGATCAGACGGGAACTGTTTAATCCCCTTGTCATGACAAACCTTACAATCTTTACCGATCACCTCTTTATGCCAAGCACGCTGCTCAATCGCTTGAGCAGACAGACTCACTAAGCCACCTAAGACCAGCGCGAGTACAATAGTTAACTTTTTCATTATTGATTCCTCTTAATTACCGGTCGACTTAGGCTTGCATCATGGTACGTGCAGCAGTCATGCCCATTACCATGCACTCAGGGATTGAGCAGCTACCCAAACGGCTCACGCCGTGAATACCGCCACACACCTCACCCGCTGCATATAAACCTGGAATAGACTGACCCGTAAAGCTGTCTTTAACTTCGGCCTTGGTATTCACCTGCACACCACCTTGGCAATAGTGCACTTTTGGCCATAGGCGAACGACAGTAAATGGCGCCTCGATAAACTTATCTTTGGCTTTGGTCATGTTCTTACCGAACTGCTTATCTTCGCCAGACTTAACGTAGGTGTTGTACTCTTCAATTTGCGCTTTAAGCGGCTTTAACGGTACGTCAAAATGTTTGGCTAGCTCTTCAATGGTGTCGAACTTCCAACCCACGTTGTATTTGATCACTTTCTTGGTATTGGGATGCTGCTTAGAATCCTTATAGCTGGTGATCAAAATTGGTGGTAAGGCATCGCCCTTCTCGTCACGACAGGCCAGTTCTGCATCGGCACGGGTCTTACGGTCGGCGATTTCATTCATGAAACGCTTACCCGTTAGGCGGTTAATCGCCATTGAATGCGGGAAGTTATAGATAGAGTAGTTAGACACATAACCAAAACCCCCTTCGTCGGGCGATGCCCATGGGCCAGACTGGATGTGGGCAAGATGTACAGGGATGGCGCCCAAACGGAACATTTCGTACATTCCCTCACCCGTCGCACCCGGTGCGTTAGTACAACCCACTTCCGAGGTCAGTGTTGGATCTTGCGCCATACGTAAGTCAACGTTTTGCGCAAAGCCACCTGTGGCCATAATAACGCCACGCTTAGCACGAATATTCAGCACGTCACCGGGTTGGTCTTCACCGAAGTGATAGTTCTGGCGCATTTTAACGCCAACCACTTCACCTTTGTCACCGACCAAGAACCCTTCAAACTTAGAACGGTTATGAATGTTAACCCCAATACGTTGACACTCTTTGTAAAGTGGTTGGGTGATACCCGCGCCGCAGCTCACGGTGGTTTGATAGGTTCGCGCAACGGAATGACCACCGAGCTGCTGAAGGTACGGATGATATTCGGCGCCAGCATCGATGGTCATCTGCAAGGCTTCAACGGCATGAGAGGCCACATGGCGTAGCAATGCTTCATCGGCAATACCGCGGCCAGACTTTAACTGATCAGCCACCATACGATCGACAGAGTCTTGTACACCCTCTTTTTTCTGCATCGGCGTACCGGGAGCAGCAAATAAGCCGCCGTTAATCGCTGAGTTACCACCAAAGTAAGACATCTTTTCAAAGATATGGACATCTTTTGCGCCCTTACGGGTGGCTTCAATCGCCGCCGCTAAGCCAGCAAAGCCTGAACCTATGATCAGTACTTCAACTTCTTTGTCCCATTTCACACCGTCAGCTTTCTCAGAAACCGCCATTGCAGGCGCTGCCATTGCTACACCCGCAGCGGCACCTAAACCTTTAATGAAATTACGGCGTCCTAGCAGATCTATATTGCTCATCTGTTATCACCCTTTTTATGTTTTATTGACGAGAAAATAATAGGACTGGAACCAGTTCCAAAACGGGAGTCAATCAACAGTTACCTTTAAAACAACTTCACAACATTGTTAAAACAATAACTAGCTTCAAATTTATTCAAAACTACTACTTTGTGGGTATTTTGGAACCGATTCCAAAACGGGCTATCTATGGAGAGGAAGCAGAAAAAACACGCATAAGGGGGGCATCAGCGTTGACAGCCAAGTTAAGCAATCTCAGTGTAAGAGACCAACTTAGATAAGCATAATGACTAAGCTCAGCCGTCACGCTACGTCATAGTTAAGCAGGATAAAGCCACCCTAGAATTCATCTGGTTGGCGTGAGCCATAAAATAAGAAGCCCCATACCAAGTACAGCTTGGCAGTGGGCTTTGAGCCGCTAACAGCAAAGTGAGTTTAGCGTCTTAAGATCTTACAGCTCATGGCTGAGATCTTAAGACACAAGACTCAGACTTAAAAATAGTAACCAAAGTTAATATTCACTCGCTTATCCCAGCTATCACCCATCTCAGGCAAGCCGACATGGCTGTTATCGCGAGTCGAGGCATACATATTCTTACCCAAAATAAAGTCAATCATGGTGTAAGTCGGACCCGCAGCAAGGGCAACGCCAGTGACATTTTGGTAACTGGTGTCATAGCTGTCGTCATCCACATCTGGGGTCACCATGCCAAAGTCGTTATATAACTTAATGCTGCCCCAATCGGTATTTAGCGTCTTGGCGATGTTAACGCTATAGGCTTGCGCTTTAGCAGCAATTTCATACTGATAATTATAAACTGACACCGCAATCTTATTGTTATCAACCGCATCGGCAGCATCATATTCATACTGCATCACCTGCAGTTGCAAGTTCCAGTCGTTATAGCTGCTCTCCATATGCAATGCGATGGCATAACGGTCGCCATTATTGCCAGTATTACTGTTATAGATTTGACCGAATTCGACTGAACCACCTAGGCGAGTTTGACCACCGGCATAGGTTATCTCATACATCTGGCGTAGATTAAGCTGGTTGGTCTCTTCGTTAAAATATTCGGTACCATTAACCACCCCCGAATACAGATCGGTCGCGTAACGCTGATTGTTGCTGGCGGCATATTCGGCATTTTTAAAGAACGCCATTTCAGTGTTCCACGCGCCGCTAGAATAGGCAGCCTTAACCCCTAAATCATAATCATCTTCGAAACCTAGGTAATATGGCACGCCAAACCAAAAGCTATTTGAAATAAACCCTGGGTTACCAAATGGCACCTGAGTGACACCCAATTGCAGTTGCCATTGTGGATTTACATCATAAAAACCATAGCCATAACGCAACATATTCCAGCCATCTAAAAAGCGGTATTCGCTGGCCAGTCCCCAATCGCCTAACTTACCGTCAAACTTAATGGCAGCCATATCGAAAGTAAAATCACCCAGCTTGTCTTTAGAAGCTTCATCATAATCTTTGTAAGCATAATTGACTCTGACAATACCAGAGACCTTAATGCCATCTTCTGCACCCGTTGCGTGTACATCTGTGATGACGAGTGAGGTTGGCATTAACAACGCCAACAGTAATGCTTTGGAAATATTCATCATTCAACCAACTTGTTTGTGTAGAGAGCATACATAAGAGGAGTTTTGATTTAACCAGCCTAAGTGATATCCATCAATTACTGAGTTAATGTAATGAAGGTAAACCATCAAATCTGAGTCAAATCACCTGTCGCTGTGCTAGCCTAACTCATTAAATTAAAGGCTAAGGTTGAGTGACAACACAAGTTAATGTCGAGTCGTTGGGTCAATATATGCAGTGTTCACTACCTACATTGATGCAATGACTAATACCATTCAAACAACACATAGTCATTCTATTGGACAATAACTTTAGCGTATCTTTAATGCTGCACTCCAGCAGCGTCACAGTATGCCTATGTCAACGGCGAACATCAAACCAGCCCCTTACCCAAAGCGGCTAAATTGCGACCAAGCTCAATAGTTCCAGCACAAAAATAAGCCATTGAATTTAAAGCATTTATAAGGATGTAATCACAAAAAAGTGGCCCTGAGACCACTCAATATACGGGGCTAAAAATACTGCCTAAGCGACCGTCATCTTGGCTCTGCTCATATTAGCAGATCACAGTTTAACCAGTACTCGCCCTGTCACCTGCCCTTTAACAATCTTATCGGCAAATTCTGGCACTTGAGCTAGGCTCACTTGCTGACAGGCCTGCTGGTAAAACTGCTCAGGTAAACGCGCAATCACCTCTTGCCACGCGGCTTGGCGCTTTTCAAAGGGGCAAGAGACCGAGTCGATACCCAGTAGGCTCACCCCGCGCAAAATAAAGGGCATCACTGTGGTGGGCAGTGCAAATCCGCCCGCCAGACCACAGATGGCCGCGGCGCCGCCATAGTGAATTTGCGCCAATGCTTTAGCTAAAATTTTATCGCCAACGGTGTCGACCACACCAGCCCAACGCTGGGCCTCTAAGGGTTTAGCATCTTGCTGTAACTCAGCGCGATCGATCACCTCTGCCGCACCCAACTGTTTGAGCATAGGGCCATTTTTTTCGACGCGGCCACTGCAGGCCACCACACGATAACCCGCGCTGGCAAGCAAGGTCACCGCAACCGAGCCGACACCACCACTGGCGCCAGTGACGAGCACGTCACCTTGATCTGGCGTCACTCCGGCGCGTTGCAATGCCTGCACACACAACATGGCGGTAAGCCCCGCCGTGCCTATCATCATGGCTTTGGCGGCATCACACCCTGCAGGCATGGGGACTAACCAGTCGGCGTTGACGCGCGCTTTTTGCGCCATTCCACCCCAATGGTTTTCCCCTACGCCCCAACCGGTCAAAATCACTTCATCACCCACTTGGTAACGTGGATCTGCCGATTCACTCACCACGCCCGCAAAATCGATGCCCGGTACCATAGGAAACTGGCGGATAATTTTGCCAGTGCCTGTCACCGCGAGGCCGTCTTTATAATTAAGCGACGAATAGGCAACATCAACCACCACATCGCCAGCGGGAAGCTGATCTTCGCTCAATTGCGTCACACTGGCGTGAGTCACTTTAGCTTGCTGAGTTAACACTAATGCATCAAACATGCTTCTCTCCCAACTGATTTAAATCAGTGATTATTGATGGTACAAGCTCATTGGCACTCACCTTAATGGTGATAACGCCACACAAGCAAGTGGTGACATTGTCTATGGTTAGCTTCGTGAGCTGGCGCATTGACATCATATTAGCTTAGCGCGGTCAATCACATATTTGGCTCACATCAGGCCATGCCGCTAAGTTCACTTCAGCCCTAAGACCTTTAATTTACGGTACAGCGCATTACGGCTGATCCCCAAACGTTTGGCGCACAAACTCACATTGCCCTGACACTCCTGATACAAGGCGGCGACGTTGGCATTAATGGTGGCATTAAGGGATTGCCCCGCTTTTGACTGACTCTCTTCAAGCACTGACTCTATCGGCAATAGATGATCGGCCACACGCAACTGTTGCTGCATATGATCAGGCAGGTGATGCCACGCTAATACCTCATCCCCCTCGGCCAACAAACACGCCACTTGCATCACATTATCTAGCTGACGCAAATTACCCGGCCAAGCGTAACATAACAGCCGCGCCAACAGTTCGGCGCATAATGCTTGCGGCGCCACCCGATAACGTTTGTGTAATTTATCGATGATCCGCGCCTTATCCAGACGATCGCGCAGCGCTGGGAGCTCTACTTGCAGGCCATTGAGTCGATAATATAAGTCTTGCCTAAATAAGCCTTTCTCGACCAGAGATGCTAAATTCATATGGGTGGCGGCAATCACTTGAATATCGACGTTAAAGGTGTGATTACTCCCCACAGGCACCACCTCGCGCTCTTGCAATACCCGCAACAAGCGCGCTTGCGCCGCAAGGGGCATTTCGCCCACTTCGTCGAGAAACAAAAAGCCGCCATCGGCTTGACGGATCTTGCCCAAGTAACCACTGCGACTGGCGCCAGTAAACGCGCCCCCCTGATAACCAAACAGCTCTGATTCCACCAGTTCGCTCGGTAAGGCGGCGCAATTGACCGCCACTAATGGATGCTGGCTTCGGCTACTCTGGTGATGCAACTTTTTGATAAACTGCTCTTTACCGACCCCAGTTTCGCCACACACTAATAGCGGAATATTGCGTTTAACCACCTTGTTGGCCTGCTGCCAGGCGCGCTCCAATTGTGGATCACGAAAACGCACGCCTATCTGCTGACTCACCAGATGAGAACGGCTGCTGGGCACTAACTCTTGGGTCTTAAGGTGTAAACTTTGATGTTGTAATAATTGTTCAGGGCGATGCCATTGCTGCCCCAGATATTGACGAATATCATCACCCACCTTGGCGCTCTGCAGCAGTTTATGAGCCATAGGGTTACAGCCCAAAATTTTACCCTCGGCATTAGCGACTACTATGCCTTGCCACCCCGAGGCGATAAGCGAAGCTTGCTCAGCTAAGTCAATACGATAGTGACTACCGGGAAGATGGCATAATAGCGCCGTTTCAACCTGCTGAGCTAAGCTGGCGATCAACAGCAGAGTCTGCTGACTATGGCGTTGTTGTTCGCTGGTGATGTCGATGGCGCCGAGCATCTCTCCCGTGGGCGAAAAAATGGGCGTGGCGGTGCAGCTCATAAAGCGATGCTGACGAATAAAGTGCTGCTCGCCAATCACTGACACGGCTTGTTTTGAGGTTAGCGCCGTACCAATGGCGTTAGTGCCTCGGTGCTGTTCATGCCAATTGACCCCGATATCCAGCGCCACATTAGCTAGCTTACTAGAATATTGTGCCACCCCCCAATGACGTAGCACATAGCCTTCGTTGTCTGACAAAATAAGGCGGCTCTGAGTATGGGCCATTAATTGATGAAACAAGGGTAAGGCGTGCTGCTCAACGAGGGCGATTAACTTGCGATAAAGTTCGTGACGTTCGGCGAGCGCATCGCTCTCTAAACGCACGGCTTGTGGCAGCCGAGTTTCTGATAATCCTGCACCTTGGCTGCGTGACCAAGAGTCAGATAACCAAGCCTCTGTCTGTGGAGCAATCGTCATAACAGTGTTCCATTTTGGCACAACAGATGTGCACTTATGTCACAGTGCGACTACCCTTCCAGTGCTACCTATTACTGGAACTCGCACATTCAGACATCAAAAATTAGCTTTTCATCATACTGTTACAAAACAATCAACACAACTCCTGCCAGTTTGGCGCGCACCTTGTAACGTGATCTATGTAATAGAGGCAGGTAAGTGACTCACAAGCGTCAGGCAAGTACCTGCTTAGCCCTGTTTTATCGAGCAATAAGTCCAGTCGCTCACTATAACAACCGCGCACAAGATGGCGGCACGAAATAAGACTCAAACCAATACTCAAACCAATACAAGGAAGCAGCATGATTTATACAAAACCTGGTAGCGCCGACTCACTCGTCACATTCAAAAGCCAGTACGATAACTTTATCGGTGGTAAATGGGTCGCACCTGTCGGCGGTGAATATTTTACTAACAGCTCGCCAGTTGATGGCCAAGCGTTTTGCCAAGTGCCGCGCTCAGATGCAAGAGATATTGAATTAGCGCTCGACGCCGCCCATGCCGCCAAAGACGCTTGGGGCAAAACCTCGGCGACCGAACGCTCAAACGTATTACTGCGCATTGCCGATCGCGTCGAGCAAAATATCGAATACCTTGCGGTAGCCGAAACCTGGGAAAACGGTAAGGCGGTGCGCGAAACCCTGAACGCCGATCTGCCGCTGTTTGTTGATCACTTTCGCTACTTTGCTGGCTGTATTCGCGCCCAAGAAGGCAGTGCGGCGGACATTGATAACAACATGGTTGCCTACCACTTCCCTGAGCCATTAGGTGTGGTCGGGCAAATTATTCCTTGGAACTTCCCCCTACTGATGGCCGCATGGAAAATCGCCCCCGCACTCGCCGCCGGTAACTGCATCGTCCTTAAGCCTGCAGAGCAGACACCTGCCTCTATCTTAGTGATGCTTGAGCTGATTGAAGATCTGCTTCCCGCAGGTGTGCTCAACGTAGTTAACGGTTTTGGTAAAGAAGCGGGCCAAGCACTCGCCACCAGCTCACGCATTGCAAAATTGGCCTTTACCGGTTCGACCCAAATAGGCCATCACATCTTAAAATGCGCCGCCGAATCCTTAATCCCATCGACAGTAGAGCTAGGTGGTAAATCACCTAACATCTTCTTTGCCGATGTGATGGATCATGAAGATGAATACCTAGATAAGGCGATCGAGGGTATGTTACTGGCCTTCTTTAACCAAGGCGAAGTCTGCACCTGTCCATCGCGGGTATTGGTGGCCGAATCGATTTACGATAAGTTTATCGAGCGGGTTATCGCCCGAGCTAAAACCATCAAGCAGGGCAATCCACTCGACACCGACACCCAAGTGGGCGCACAAGCCTCTAAAGAGCAGTTCGATAAAATTCTGAGCTACATCGACATCGGCCGCAACGAAGGCGCCGAAGTGATCATTGGCGGTGAACTTTGCCAGCTCAGCGGTGAGCAGAGCAGTGGTTTTTATATTAATCCAACCATCCTCAAAGGCACCAACAATATGCGCGTGTTCCAAGAGGAGATCTTTGGCCCGGTTATTTCAATGACCACCTTTAAAGATGAAGCAGAGGCACTGGCTATCGCCAATGATACGCAGTTTGGCTTAGGCGCCGGCGTATGGACCCGCGATATGAATCGCGCCCAACGTATGGGCCGTGGCATACAGGCTGGCCGTGTATGGATAAACTGCTACCACGCCTACCCAGCCCATGCGGCCTTTGGTGGTTACAAGCAGTCGGGCATCGGCCGAGAAAACCATAAGATGATGCTAGCCCACTACCAAAACACCAAAAACATGCTGGTTAGCTACTCGACCAGCCCATTAGGTTTCTTCTAATCTCACTCAGCCATGGCCAAATCCTTTCATCTTGGGGGATTTGGCCTGGTTGTTATCAAGCCCTACCTGCAAACTCACAGCGCCAATCGAGATCTCACCTTCAATAAAAACTAAGATATCACCCTGCGGATTTCCAGATTGGAAACGATCCATTAGCGGTTTTTCACTGTTAGCCCAAACGCGAACCACGTAAATTATATCCATACTCTTTTTGTGGATACCTATCATGACCCTACTCAATACACTGGCAAGCATAGTTAGCGACCCTCATCTCTCTCCCAAGCAAAAATCGAACTATCTGGCCTTAGAGGCTGAAGCGAGTTTGCCCTATGTCGCTGTGTCCGATGCCGTAACCGCGGCCATGCAAGCGGGGATTATTTGCGACATGTTTGAAGGCCACGCCCCCTTTAAACCACGCTATGTGCTGCCCGATTATGCGAAATTTCTGCGCCAAGGCTCCGCCCACTTAGAGCTCGCCGCCGCGACAGATTTAGATGAAGCGATCAACGCACTGATCATCCTCTATCATCATGTGCCATCGGTCACTAATATGCCTGTGTATCTGGGTCAGCTAGATGAACTCCTCATGCCCTACGTTGACGGCGTTGATGAACAAACCTTATATCGCAAGCTGAAAAACGTGTGGATCATGCTCGATCGCACCCTGCCCGACGCCTTTGTGCACGTTAATATCGGCCCAAGCGATAATATCGTTTGCCGCACCCTGCTTAAAATCGATGCCGAGCTTAAACAGGTCGTGCCTAACTTGACCTTTATGTACGACCCGGCCACCACGCCCGATGACCTGCTGTTGATGGCAGCTAGCAATATTTGTGAATGTAATAAGCCCCACATCGCCAACTACCCACTGCACGCCAGCGCCTTTGACGCTAAAGGGTTCGGCATTGTCAGCTGTTATAACGCGCTGCCACTCGCCGGCGGCGCCAATACCTTGGTCCGGATTAATCTAAAACAGGTGGTCAGTCAGGCAAGTAGCATTGATGCCTTCTTTGAACATACTCTGCCAACCTACTGTGCCCTCGCCTATGAGCTCATCGAAGCCCGGGCTAAATTCCTCCATCAAGAGTCGCATTTTTTCGACAGTTTCTTGGTAAAAGAGGGGCTTATTGAGCCGTCGCGTTTCGCCCCCATGTTTGGTATTTACGGCATGGCCGAAGCGGTGGATATCCTGCTTGGCAATGCGCCCATATCTGAGCAGATGAGCGACAAACCCAGTAAACATTACGGCCATCACGACGGCGCCAACCAGCTGGGCTACCGGATATCGAAAGCCTTAGATGCCATAGTTAAATCGACGCCTGTGACTTACGGTTATAACGATCGCGCCCTACTGCATTCGCAAAGCGGTATCAGCCTCGATGTGGATGTCACCCCCGGCGTACGTATTCCCTATGGCACCGAGCCCAATCCCGTGGCACATATTCAAGCGTTAGCGCCGCACCATCAATATTACACCTCAGGGATAAGCGATATTCTCACCATAGATGCTACCGTGAAGCAAAACCCAGAGGCCATGCTGCAACTCTGCAAGGGTGCATTCAACTTAGGCTTTCGTGAGTTTAGCGCCAATGTTGCCTCTAACGACTTAATTCGCGTTACCGGCTACATGATAAAACTCTCGGATATCGCCGCCTTTAAACAGCAAGGCTCGCGCACTAACACCACAGGGCTAGGCGCCGAAGCAGCGCAGAATACCGGCATACTCAAGCGTCAGCCGAGAGTGGCCGCCCTTGAACTAACGCCGCAATACGCTGAGTAAAGCTGTTGTGGATCATGTAAGTTGAATGGCAGTGAGTAAAGCTGTTATGAGTAAGGTAGCCGTGGATAAAGTAGCAGACAGAAAAACCACAGAGCGTGAAGCTAATGTACATCGATCATCGGCAAGTCCATTGGCCAATGTCAGCCAGATCTTGCCCTTCTCCTGTGTCGACGGGCCGGGCAGTCGGCTGGTGATCTTTTTGCAAGGGTGTAATTACAGCTGTAAAAACTGTCATAACCCCCACACCATCACGCCCTGCGATCATTGCGGCGACTGTATTCCCGCCTGCCCACAGGCGGCGCTCGCCTTAGATAGCAGCGGCGTGAAACCACGTATTGTGTGGGATAGCCAACGCTGCAACCAGTGTGATGCGTGTTTGTCAGCCTGCAGTAAACAATCTAACCCGAAAACCCAGCAATACAGTGTCGATCAACTACTGGCGCAGATCCGCATTAACCTACCCTTTATCAACGGCATCACGGTTAGCGGCGGCGAAGCCAGCTTACAGCTGCCATTTGTTATCGCGTTATTTAAGGCGATAAAAGCCAGCCCGCAACTTAGCCACCTCAGCTGTATGCTCGACACCAACGGCAGCCTAAGTCACACAGGTTGGCACAAACTATTGCCTTATCTCGACGGCGCTATGGTCGATTTAAAAGCGTGGCAGCAAGAGACCCACAACTACATCACCGGACGCGATAACCACAGGGTTTTCCAGTCACTGACCCTATTAGCCCAACATAATAAGTTGTACGAAGTGCGCCTACTGCATATCCCCGGCATCAGTGATTTCGACCGAGAGGTCGATGCCCTGTCCCACTACCTTAACAAGCTACCCAAAACAGTACGTATTAAACTCAATGCCTTTCATCATCACGGCGTTACGGGTGAAGCGAAGAACTGGCCAAACTGCCATGAAGCCGATATCCAGCAGCTCGCCACACAGCTGTCGCAGCGAGGAGTGAAGCATTTGGTTTTGCCCAGTGTGTATTTGTAAGGTGATTGAGCTTATAGCGCCAATCGCCCATCTTTAGTTTTTGAGCGTCAAGCTGACTTTGGTATTTAAAAGGATATTTGAAACCATGACTTTATGGTTTATCAATTGCCTGCAGCAGGTGCAGCGCAGGGATGCGCAAATGCCGAGATCACAGGATGTGAGTGAACGACCCATTCGTGCAGGTGCTTCTTCGGCATCGCTGTAAACCCATCCCTGGGCGCTCTGCGATTTCATCCCTGAAATCGAAGGCCTCAGCCGCACCTACACCGAGTTCTTAATCTCTTCGATTTGACCTTACTAGTGTCACTCGGACAATCAAAAGCTAAATTGTTTTTGGACAATAATGAGTTTCGAAGAATCGAATATTAGCAATTCATGAATAATGTCAGGTATGGAAAAGACGCTTAGTAAGGAGCCCAGTCCTACTGGCGAAGACTAGAACGTCTGTTTTTATGTATTTCGAGACTTGAGCTCCCTATTAGTCGGGTGGTTTATCGTTTAGACGCAAGTTTAATATTTTTAATTATTTAAAGCATTAGCCTTACTTTTTACCCAAGTATTAAACTTTATTAATATCAAGTGGGTAAAATCTACCTGACTAATCTACACTTTCTACTTATTACAAGTCATTTTTCATAGTTCCTTGGAGGGGAAACATAATGAGGCTCTCACCTTTGGCATTCGCTTTACTATCTGTCAGTTGTACCACTTTGGCTGCAAGCCCAACAAAATCTTTTGCGGATAGAATCTATGTTGGCGGAGATATTATTACGGTCAACGACTCTGACCTTACCGCTGAGGCTCTAGCCATTAAGAATGGTCGAATTTTAGCTGTCGGCAAAGAATCGGAACTGATGAAGTTACGAGATGATAAGACGAAAATTTTTGATTTAGATGGAAAAACCATGATCCCGGGCTTCATTGATGGCCATGGACATGTTTTTAACACGGGCATTCAAGCTTTATCTGCGAACTTACTTGCCGATCCTGATGGTAATGTGAATAGTATTGCGTCGCTGCAAGAAGAACTAAGATCTTGGGTGGCGAAGCCAGAAAATGGCAAGCATGGAATCATCCTGGGGTTTGGTTATGATGACTCACAGCTAAAAGAGCAAAGGCATCCTACTCGGCAAGAATTGGATGAAGTATCTAAAGACCTTCCGATACTTATTATTCATCAGTCAGGTCACTTAGCGACGTTGAACACTAAAGCATTAGAGTTGGCAGGTTTGAAATCAGAGAGTACCGATCCTGATGGCGGTAAGATTCGTCGTGAGAGTGATGGGAAAACACCTAATGGTGTGCTGGAAGAAACCGCTTTCTTTGGGACCTTGCTACCACTGCTTTCCAAACTCAATGCCAAAGAGAATGAAGCCATTTTTAAAGCGGGTATGGAGCTTTACGCGAGTTTTGGTTATACCACAGCTCAGGAAGGTCGCGCTTCGATTTCGGCAGTGAAAACCATGTACAACTTAGCTCAAGAGAAAAAACTCCCTATCGATGTAGCCGCGTATCCCGATATTCAAGTAGCTCAAGAAGTTATCTCTCCTCCGTATTACTCAAGCGAGTATTCTAATGGATTTCGCGTTGCTGGGGCTAAGCTTAATCTAGACGGTTCTCCTCAGGGGAAGACTGCATGGTTAACTGAGCCTTACCTTGTTCCACCTGTCGGTCAAGAACAAGACTACAAAGGTTACCCGAGTATGAGTGATGAAAAAGCCGCCGAGTATATTGAGTTAGCCCAACGTAATGAATGGCAGTTGTTAACCCATGTCAATGGTGATGCTGCAATTGATCAATTGCTTAACGGTATTGAAGCGAGTCAGAAAAAGCTCGGTATACCAGACCGAGGTTTTATCGCGATACATGCTCAGACCGCTCGTAAAGATCAAGTAGAACGATTTAAGCAATTAGGCGTTTTTCCGTCGTTCTTTCCAATGCATACCTTCTACTGGGGTGATTGGCACATGAGTTCCGTTTTAGGTAAAGGTCGTGCAGAAAATATCTCGCCTACCGGCTGGGCACGAGATTTGGGGATGATCTATACGTCTCACCATGATTCCCCTGTGGCTTTTCCTAACTCAATGCGTGTTTATTCTGCGACAGTTAACCGTGTGAGTCGTAGTGGTCAGGTTTTGGGACCTAAACAACGCGTATCGGCGCTGGACGGATTAAAATCGCAAACACTATGGGCGGCAACTCAATACAAAGAAGAGAAAAACAAAGGCTCTCTGGAAGTTGGGAAGCTTGCAGACCTAGTTATATTGTCTGATAACCCACTAACGGCAAAACCCGAAATACTTTCTGATATCAAAGTGTTAGAAACTATAAAAGAGGGTCAAACGATTTACTCAATTGACCAACAAGTCGCATTAGGTAGCTGTATAAACACCAAACGATGTCAGGAAATCGCAACTACGGCAATGATTTCTGCAGGGCTATTGCATCACTCACATTGATTTATTGTTTCATATGTTTAGTCGTAAACATAAAAATAGGAAGTCATTTGTTCTTCCTATTTTTTGCTAGCCCGTAACTACATAAAAAAAGTAAGCCATCCATAGTTAATCAATAATAAAAAAAGTAAGCCATCCATAGTTAATCAATAACATAGCACCATTATTTGCAGATTACTCCTATGCCGCCCATGATAGGCATCATAAATGAGAAAACTCGTCAAAATGGCAACTGGGGAGCATCAGATAAGTTTGAATTGATGAAAAGAAGACAAAAAGGCAGAATTTAAGGCATCACAAATTGACCTGACTGACAGGCCTAGTACAGAAGTGGGAAGCGGCTAAATACTAGCTGAACTGAAGATGCTGACAACTGCCTGCAAAGTGCCTTCGTCGTTTTTCTAGGTGAGTATAATAGTCATCAAGCTCTTGCAATGAGCCAACGGGCCCTCTAAAAAGTTTGCCAAAATCAGTCGTTAATTTTAGCCAGTTTTCGACGGGGAGATTAAGCCTTTGTAAGATATTTTTAGCACTTTTAGACATAGCGCCTCGTTTATCTTCTCGGATAACTCTTCCGGTTTCATCCACCAACTCAAGGTAATCTTTAAAGCTGAACGCTATGCCTTTCGGTTGTTGTGCTCGCTCATTGCCAATAAACGCCAAAAGATGCTTAGGCTGCTCACCTTTCAGTGCAGCATTAACACGTAATTGGATACTGGTGTAGTCACTGTGCTCTGGAGTACTGGCCATCTTGGCTCTAACNGGGTTTAACTCAACATACGCCATACAAGCTAACAGTGCNGNTTCATCAAGTAAGGCCTGGCTTTTAAAGCGACCCTCCCAAAAATGCCCNGTGCAGTTATCCTCCATGTTGGCTTGCCTAGCGATGGGCTCATTGAGGCAGCGCATAAACCAACTGATATCACTGAGNCTTGAACGATATGTGGCAATAAGGTGTTTTAACTGGCTAACGTAATGCACTTCAATTAGCTCACCTTTGGCAAAGCGTTGAGTTAGGTCATTACCAGTAAACAACTTATNCCACTGTTCAACCACTTGCCTATCTGACCAGTTATTNGCCGTCTCGATATCGATATGAAGCACTAGGTGAAGATGATTACTCATGACACAATAGGCCGCNACATCAATGGCAAACACTTCTGACAGCTTGAGTATTTGGGCTTCAACCCAGCCACGGCGATGGTCATAGTTTTTACCCGTGTATTGGTCTTCTCCGCATAAGAACGCACGGCGAACAACGCGGCTACAACAATGATAATAGGGGGTGTCTTCGATACTTATTTGAGTTCTGCGAGGGCGTGGCATAACAACCTCCTTGTCTAATGCTCCTTCAAAGCATAGCCGGAGGTTAACTTCTGCGCCATTAACGATGGATGTCTCAGTAACTCATGTAAGCATAAATTGGATCTTCTAATGCAACATAACTAATACTTTTTGCAACGAAATCAAAATCAGGAATGACAACTCCAAGCCCTATATTCACTATTGAAGCGATCCAAATGATATGAGCTTGTTTCAGTAACCAGTAGTTTAGATTTTTCACCGTACTTCCTTTTTCGGCTAACGCCGCATTAAGATGTGAGCAACGCTACCACCGAACCTAAACCATACCACCGTAAACACAAAACCCAACGATGACACCAAAGGTGCCAAGCGTTGGGAATCATTCTTAAATGCTTTGTTATATGCTATTTCTTATGTTGTTGCTGTGGGGTTTGGTCCTTAGATTTTTTAACATACTCAGTGGTTTGCGGACGTTCATTGGACTGTTGTGGTTGCTTTTGCTCTGTCATTTTAATACCTCGGTTAGAATTGTTATGACTCCTAAGAATCCAATAGCCCAAGCACTATAGATTAGCTCATCATATGAGTGCTCAAGGTTTATTGATTTATCATCAATAACTTTTGTTAATTGCTTCAACGTATCAACGTAGCAATCAAAGATATATGCATCACGCTCACATGCGCTCGAATCTCGTAGGTAAACAGCAACATTTTCCTGTTTCGGTAATACGGGGCAATCCCCTATCTTGATCGCTAAGATTGCATGTCCCCAAGAACAAACCAAGCAAAGAGATGCAATACAAAATAGTGCTAACTGAACCCACATCCACGGGGTATTCGGTGAAAACAATGAATCTTTTGCAAACGCTCCCCAAGCAGCTAGAACACTGACAACTGCTGTCAAAAACGCTAGAAACTTTGAGCACTTTTCTTCAAAATGCTTAAAACGGTCTTGCTCTTCAGCATAGCGTTCCTTTAAATATTCGAGCGTGTCGATACCCACATCCCATTCGTTAAATAGTCAAAAAATATCGTACTCTAAACTACTCGCATTCACTGTGACCAATTCAATAGTTTCGATTAGAGTCAATCACTGCGCTTGCATATAACGCCTTGCTCACCGGAAAATCGGGAGCGTAGCGAGTGATTTTTCCGAGTGCAGCAACTTGTTAGGAGCCTACTGCGCTAAGCAATGACTGCTGTAGCTGGTTTAAAATTTCAAATTCACTCGGCTTGAAATTTCTTTTTAGCGAACGCATAAGATCATCCCCGTTTCTGCATCCAGCTTTCGGCGCGAGCTTATTCAGTAGTTCTTTACCCGGAAGTAACAACAGCGCAGCAGTGATATCTCTATTATTAATAGCAGAGTCAATTCTTGTTATCTCCTCCGTAAGCAGGTTCTGCAATGCTTCTACATCGCATATTTCGATAGCTTTCTTAACCTCTTCTTCGGCTGCACCTTTTAACTCTTCAATCAACTGATCAGCGCTTTCTGATTTAGCGAGAACTTTCTTAGTTAAGCTGACGCCTAGAGTTATTTTTGATTTAGAAAACACTCTCTTAGCAGCAATGTTAAGCTTTGAGGATTCTAAACTTGAAAAAATATGATCCTCTACTTCTTTGGGAGTTAATTCTTTCTCTTGTGAACCTATTCTATTGCCAACAGCAATTATAACTTCTGGTATACAAAGGAATGATTCTGCCTCATGAAAAGGTAATGGTACGATTCCTTGTTTTTCAAAATTAGACAAATATTCTGGTGATCTATAATCTGAATCTATTACACCAACAAGCGAAATTTTTGTTGAGATTTTTGACCATAGCCCTGACTTTCCAACAATATCGATTACGTCTGTACACCCACCACCCGGATATATTTCAATTGAATTCTCTTCCGTTAACCACCTGTAGAAAATTGAATCGTATGACTTATCATGGCCTTCCGTAACGATTACTTTATTAGTAGAAAGAATTCCTGGTAATCCGCCCAAGAAAGCTGAAAGCTCTACTCTTTCTAGATCTTCAAAGCTATCAACACGCGTGATTTTATCTGCATCATCACTTAAAACATAAACTGCATTAACATTCTCCCTAAGAGCAAAGTTGATGCTATGAGATGCGTAAATAAATATTTTTTCGGGGTATTCATTCTCTATAAGAGTCCAAATTCTTTCCGCCAGTTCAGGGTGTAGATTTAACTCCGGTTCATCGACAATGATTATTTCATGAGCTTCATTGAGTCCTATGAAATCAGCAAGAATTGAAAACACCTGTTTTTCGCCATCAGAAAATTGAGACGGACTATATTCAATTCCATTTTTATTGGCTATTAACTTCCTTGCCTCAGTATTAAATGTAAGTTCAATGAGCGGGAATATTTCATTGAACATTTCAAACATTTTATCAAGTGGTGGCTGACTCCTTGTTGGACATTCACCATTAGAACCTGACTCAATCCACTCTTCAACACTATCTGAATGTCTAGATTTTTCTTCCTGACCTTGTTTATCCAGCACTATCAATGCATCAAAGACTCTATCAGCTAAGGATGATTTTCTCTTGTTCTCGTGTTGGGTTTTAGCTTGATCGAGTCGGTCGTACTGTTGGAAGTTTTGCCGACTTAGCTGAAGGGTATCGTTAATCTTTATTGTTCGGCCACCTTCAACATATACGAGATTATTCTGTCCCTGATTGATAAAATGCTGCCGAATCTCATTGAGAAATGTGGATTTACCCGCACCGTTTGCGCCAAGAAAGACGTTTACAGCTGAGAATTCAAACTCAAATCCTTCATATTTTTGTGAAATATACTTCATGGTACGTTTTCCCAATGGCTCCTAACGCCGCCAGCACGCGCGGCTTTGTAGTGAAGGCGAAGCCGCAGCGAAAAAGACGTCGCCGTGCCTGGCCTTGTTAAATTTTTATAGCGCCATATGCAACAGTGGATATGGCTTACCCTGTCCATCAACTGGTGAGCGACCTATGACTTTAAAGCCAATATGTTGGTAAAAACCCAGCGCCTGCTCATTTTGCTCATTTACATCGACCTTTGATGCGCCTTGCTCCTTGATAGCATGAGCTGACAGTAAAGCACCAATACCTTTTCCTCGAGCATCAGGGGAGATGAACAACATCTCAATATTACCGTCATGGACGCCGCAAAATCCCTGAATTTCACCATGCGCATTCTTCACGCACCTTAAGTCAACGGCGTCAAAATAATGCTCAAGAATTAGTGGCTTTAACTCTTGTAGATCATCCTCAGCCAGAAAATCATGCGTTGCTCTGACCGATGCTTCCCAGACTTCTATCAGCTTAAAGTGATCTGCTTTTTCTACGATCTCGATATTCATCACTAAACCCGATTGAAAATTTAACAGCTTATTGATTAGCAGCAGGATAACCTCCTGCTTTCTTGTAAGTCTCTTCGTCAAAATATCACTTGTAAGTGTTTGTTGTAAATATATTTTTAACAAAAAAATACAGGTTAAACATGACAATTTAACATATAAAAAAGATGCATAGGTGTTTACGAGGTCTGCATAGCACTTTTATATATATTACAAACTATTGATAATAATGAGTTAATGTTTAACAGTTAGTATTATCGATGCGCCAATCCAACGATTTATGCATCTTTTTCATAGTAATTATCTTAACTTGAACTATAACTGTATATACATACAGTGCGCTAGTGAGGTAACGGTTATGGGGCAATTAACATTTTTGGAGGCTATACGGACAGAGATCAGGGTACGCCATTACAGCTATCAAACAGAAAAATCCTACCTCTATTGGAACCGCTATTTCATTCGACATTGCAATATTCGTCATGGCGCTGATATAACCCCCGCTTTGATTGAACAATTTCTCTGCTTTTTAGCTGTGGCGTGTGAAGTGTCGGCGAGCACCCAGAAACAGGCCCTATGTGCCATTGTATTTGCTTGTCGCCATGTGTTAAACGTTGAGCCCAATGAGTTACAATTTCCCTATGCAAAAGCCCCTAAACGAATACCGCAGGTATTGTCTAACGAAGAAGCAAAACTGATCATCAGCAATTTGTCAGGCTACCACTATTTAATTGGTGCCATCCTATTTGGCTCAGGCCTAAGATTAAAGGAAGCCCTAAAACTTAGGGTAAAAGATATTGATCTAACCACTAAATCTATCTTTGTGTACCGAGGTAAAGGGCAAAAAGATCGAGTTTGTATGCTACCTAACGGATTGATTGATGCTCTAAAGTCACAAATAAAACAGGTAAAAAAGCTCCACGAGACGGATTTGTCAGATGGCTTTGGACTTGCTTCATTGCCCATCTCTCTCATCAGAAAATACCGCAGTAACGCCTCTAAGTTTCATTGGCAATATATCTTTCCTGCTAGCCGCCGTTGTATGCACCCAAGTGACAACTACGTGTGCAGACACCATATTCATCCAACGGCTTTTTCACGTGCATTAAGGCAAGCTACCACTAACAGTGGTATAGATAAGCGCGTTACCGCCCATACTTTCCGCCATTCATTTGCAACATCTTTATTACTCAAAGGGCATGATATTCGTACCATCCAAGAGTTATTGGGACACAGTGATGTCAAAACAACCGAGATATATACCCATGTGATTGGTGGCCATCATACTGGGGTAATAAGCCCTCTTGATAGTCTTTAAGGCATACTACAAGACAAGTTACTAGGGCCTTATCTTTTGCTTTCCGCATTAATAAATATAAGGTAAACACAGAAACACAAAGTTCGAATGAGTAATTGTTCTAAATGATAAAGGGGCAAAAGCATGTTAGCTTTCTACTCGCCACTCACACCAAATGCAGTCAAATCGAAGAGATGAAATAACCCTGTGTAGATACAGCTGCGGACGTTGATGGCAGGGATACCATCGTCGAGCCTCCACGGATGGCTCACAACGATATCCCTATCTAAAAGCCAGTTCGACAAAATATATCCATATACAAAAGCCAGTTCGACATCCTTGTCTCTCGTTCACGAGTATATAGCTGTCGCCAAGCTCACCCTGTCTCTCGTTCGTGGGCTCAAAGCTACGCTTCACTCACCGTGTAGCAGAAGTGTTTACACATAAGGTCGTTCTTTCACATCCATGTGATCACGACATTTGCGCATCCATGCACTGCACCCGCCGGACAGGCGATTGACCACAGTGAAGGTACGCCTTCAAATACTCTAAACCAATACCAACTAAACCAAACGAAAAAATGACAAACCTTCATTTGAAGGCTAACCCTAAAACCCGAGATCCATCTGTGCAGCATTAAATTCATCTTCACTGTCACTGATGACAGCAGCACTCTCTAACCCTACCGACACACCGAGCAAGCGGATGCCGCGTCCCTCTTGGCGTGCTAACGCTTGCGATAACAGGTCATAAAACAATTTAACCGACACCTGATCGCTGCGATGCTCTATCGTGGTCTGTTTAAAATCATCAAATTTAAGTTTAACCACTTGCTTATGAATACGTCGCGCCGACGCGCTGCGACTAATGCGTGCCCCTAACTCTTGGATAAGTTGCGGCATAACCGATTCACACTGCTCCAAGGTATAGATATCCTTGGCCAGCGTAGTTTCGACTCCCACCGACTTTCGTTCACGATGAGGCGAAATACTGCGATTATCGATCCCTTGTGCTCGCTCGACTAAGACACCACCAAACTTACCGAAACGCTCTATTAACGCCGTTTTAGAACACTGCTGCACATCCAAACAGGTGATTAATCCCATCTGCGCTAACTTGGCGGCAGTGACTTTTCCCACTCCGGGGATCTTTATCAGGGGTAAGGTTTTAACAAACTCGGTTACGGCATCTGGAGTGATCACATATTGGCCATTAGGTTTATTGAGATCGGAGGCAATTTTGGCTAAAAATTTAACCGGGGCGATCCCAGCCGATGCAGTGAGACCTGTAAGGTCAAATATCTCTTGCCTGATCGCTTCTGCAATTAAGGTCGCAGAGCCTTTATGGGCATCGCAATCGGTGACATCTAGGTAGGCTTCATCGAGCGATAAAGGTTCGACTAATTCAGTATAGCGATTAAAGACGCTGCGGATCTGAGTGGAGACCGCTTTATACACATCCATCCGACCCGGCACCAAAATTAAATCGGGACACAACTTTAAGGCATAGGCTGAGGCCATAGCCGATCGTACACCAAATTGCCGAGCCTGATAGTTACAGGTACTGATCACCCCGCGGCGATCGCTGCGCCCGCCCACGGCTATCGGCTTGTCTCTTAACTCGGGAAAATCTCGCATTTCAACTGCCGCATAAAAGCAGTCCATGTCCACATGAATAATCTTTCTCAATGGGCATTACCTCCACCCGCAAGAATACTGTATATTTAAACAGTGCACAAACACTTATCCATGCCAACTCACCTAAACCGGCCACAGCAGTAGACTTAAAGGCCCTACCGCCTTAAGCGTAAACAAAAAACCACAGCATTATGCTGTGGCTTAGATCTAACGTTTTAGCTATCGGCTACTTTTATCCGCCATGATTAGAACAACCAAAGTGAACTTGGAGCAATTCAAATAACCGCGACTTGCACTACCTTAGTTGCAGCCCACAGCTTATAACCTTACATCTTAGACTGCAGGTAATTTTGCAGCCCAATTTTATCGATGAGACCCAGTTGTTTCTCTAACCAATACATGTGATCTGACTCGGTTTCCTCAAGCAGTACCTCGAGTAACTCGCGTGAAGCATAATCTTTATGGGCTTCACATAAGGCGATGGCTTTACGCAGGTTATCGGCAACTTGATACTCATAGTTAAGATCATTTTGCAGCATCTCTTGCGGATCTTTGCCTATGTGCAGTGCTTCACGGCTGGCTACATCGGGCGTCCCCTCGAGAAACAGTATGCGCTCGACCAACTTTTTAGCATGTTCACGCTCATCGTCTGACTCATGGGAAATGCGCTCATGTAGTTCAGTTAAGCCCCAATCATCGTACATCAGCCCGTGTACAAAATATTGATCCATCGCCGACAGTTCACCAGTAAGCAATTGATTAAGTGTATTAATGACGTCTTGATTACCTTTCATCCTAAACTCCTACTCTGACTCTATCTGCGCTTGTAAATAGTTCTGAATCCCTGTCATCTTAATCAAGTCTTGCTGCGCTTCAATCCAATCAAGATAGGTCTCTTCATCTTCGAGAAGATCTTCTAGGATTTCACGGCTGACATAATCTTGCTCAGACTCACATAGACTTATCACGTTACGTAGTTCAATCAATTGTGCTTCTAGCATGGTTTTATCGCATTGCAGCATCTCTTGTGGATTTTCGCCAATATGCAGTTTTTCAAGTTGCTGCAGATTAGGTAGACCTTCGAGAAACAATACCCGCTCAATTAACTTGTCGGCATGTTTCATGTCCTGAATCGACTTTTTATAACATTTTTCGTTGAGCTCTTCTAAACCCCAATTTTTGTACATACGCGCATGTAAAAAGTATTGGTTAATGGCGGTGAGCTCAAATGTCAAAATCTTATTGAGATGCCGAATGACATTCGGATGACCTTTCATAGCAATTATCCTTATGTTCTATGAGAAATAGTGAATATCTGACCACGTTACTAACGCTGACAGTGTCGATGAGCCTCATGCTCTTACTCTGCTGGGCAATAATTTGTAATACTACTCTCAAGCTACTGGATCACGCCAATGAATACAATGTTGTGAGGTGGGACTTAGCAAGATTCACCAAGGGATCCTTGGCCGTGATGGAATAACAGTATAGCCTAAAGTGATAACAACAAATGGTGAGACACCGCGAATGCGGCATTGAGAAGGCAATAAAAGGCACCGATATCGGTGCCTTTGTGACATAAAATTAAGTGATTATATGATACGGTCTTGATTAAACTTGTTACTGCGCTCTTCTTCAGCCATTTTAGCCTTGCGCTTGTCACATGGATCGTCACAATCACACGCTTTGTCGATGCCTAAAGCACCTAAGCCACCACAGCTACCCGCAACCGCTTTCTGCTTAACGATATAACCAACCGACATTAATACAAAAAAAAGCAGTAATACCACAAAAGCCGCTAAAAAAGTGCCCATCATATACTCCAAATGCATACCACCTACAAGGCAGACAATATGCGTCAAAAATCAATTGGGTGACGCTGTCACACCTCTAGGTGCGTGACAGCGTCTATATTGTATCACAAGCCAACGAAGGGCTTAAATGCATCACTGTAATAGACCTTGAAACCATCAGGCTGCTTTTCAATTAGCATAACGGCAAGATGGTGTTCTTGCGCCAGAGCTAATGAGTCTTCGGTGCCCATCACCATCATCGCAGTCGCGTAACCATCAGCCATCATACTTTGCTTGTGCAGCACAGTGACAGAAGCGAGACGATGATTCACCGGATACCCAGTTCTAGGGTCAATAATATGGGTGAAGCGTTGACCGTCTTCTTCGTAGTAATTACGGTAGTCACCAGAGGTTGCCATCGCCATATTGCCAGGTGTTATCACCTGCTGCACCTGACGTTCATCAATATCGGGCTGCTCGATCGCAATACGCCACGGACTTTCATCGGCTTTAGTGCCATATAGGCTGACTTCTCCGCCTATTTCAACCAAATAGCCTTTAGGCTGATATTTAGCCAAAAGATGAGCCACTTTATCGACTCCAAAGCCTTTAGCAATGGAAGATAAATCGACATATAAATCTGGGTTGTCTTTACGCAGTTTTAACCCATCAACACTTAAATGCTCGATGCCAGTTTTTGCTCTGGTCTGGGCGATTAGCTCGTCGCTAGGCACTTTGACAGGGCGCTTATCGGGACCAAAGCCCCATAGATTCACCAGCGGCCCTAATGTGATATCTAATGCCCCGTCGGTGATCTCAGACAAATCGATCCCGGCTTGGATAACTTGGGCTGTATCAGAGGACACCTCAATAGTGCTGGCTAAGGCCATCTGATTAAAACGCGACAGCTCGGAGTTACTCCGATAGGTCGACATCTGATTGTTGACCTGTTCCAGTGCAAGCTCAATTTCCGCCTGTAACAGTTGTTCATTAGGTTCCTGCCCACCACTGACAAACTTAATATGATAGGTGGTGCCCATAGTCTCACCAGACAGAGAGATCATGGGTGCCGATTGGCTACACGCTGAAACAAAAAAGGCTAGTCCAATTAAGACTAACCTATTGATAAAGGTCTTAAACATAATGACCATATTCCTTAATAATCACTCAGATAAACAATGGATTTCACCACAGAACGCCTAAGCGTCCAGGGTGAAATCACATAAAGCTGAGTCGATATTATCACAAGAACCTGCGATTAACCGCCGAAGTCATCCAATAAGATGTTTTCATCTTCAACGCCCAAATCTTTTAGCATACCGATAACAGCCGCATTCATCATCGGAGGACCACACATGTAGTACTCACAATCTTCTGGTGCTTCATGGTCGCGCAGGTAGTTTTCATACAAGACGTTATGAATAAAACCTGTGTAACCATCCCAGTTATCTTCTGGCTGTGGATCTGACAAGGCAACATGCCACACGAAGTTAGGATTCTCCGCCGCTAGGCCGTCAAAATCTTCGACGTAGAACATCTCACGCTTCGAACGCGCACCGTACCAGAAGCTGATCTTACGCTTAGACTTAAGACGCTTGAGTTGGTCAAAGATGTGTGAACGCATTGGGGCCATACCAGCACCACCACCGATAAAGACCATTTCGGCATCGGTATCTTTGGCAAAGAACTCACCAAATGGACCAGAAATCGTCACCTTATCACCCGCTTTTAGGCTCCAGATGTACGACGACATCTTACCGCAAGGCAAGCTCAGGTTACGTGGAGGCGGCGTAGCAATACGCACGTTCAACATGATGATACCTTCCTCTTCAGGATAGTTCGCCATCGAGTACGCACGAATGGTTTCTTCGTCCACTTTTGATTCAAGATTAAAGAAACCAAAGTGTTCCCAGTCACCACGATATTCTGCTGGTACGTCAAAATCAGCATATTTAACATGGTGAGCCGGCGCTTCAATCTGAATGTAACCACCAGCGCGGAAAGGCACTGATTCGCCATCAGGAATTTGCAGCTTAAGCTCTTTAATGAAGGTTGCTTTGTTATCATTAGAGATAACTTCACAATCCCACTTTTTAATACCGAAGATCTCTTCTTCTAGTTCGATCTCCATATCGGCCTTCACGTTTACCTGACACGATAAACGGCAACCGTTACGAGCATCGCCTTTAGAGATATGATCGCGCTCTGTTGGCAGAATATCACCGCCACCAGACTTAACAATCACTTTACACTGGCCACAAGAGCCACCGCCACCACAAGCCGATGAAACGAAAATACCGTTTTCAGCGAGTGCGCCAAGGAGTTTACCACCGGCACCGGTTTTAATTGCTTTGCTAGCATCATCATTGATGCTGATTGTGATATCACCACTTGGTACCAGCTTTGACTTGGCAAATAAAATAACCAATACCAACACTAGTACAATGGCAGTAAACATACTCACACCGAGATAGACGTCGATTGGAGTAGATTCAATAATACCCATGAACTTATCCTTTAAGGTTCAAAATCTGAAGCCGTTAAGGTGTCTCTTTACAGAGACACACCTGAGAACGACATGAAACCTAACGCCATTAAACCCGCGGTAGCAAAGGTAATACCTAAACCACGTAGACCATCAGGTACATCAGCATACTTTAACTTCTCGCGAATACCGGCTAGCAAGACAATTGCCAATGCCCAACCGATACCAGAACCTACACCAAACACTAAACTTTCGGTCAGGTTGTAGTCACGCTCAACCATGAAAGAGACCGCACCAAAAATCGCACAGTTTACCGTGATTAACGGTAAGAAGATGCCTAGCGCGTTGTATAGTGGTGGAAAGTACTTATCCAGTGCCATCTCGAGGATTTGCACTAAGGCGGCGATCACACCGATAAAGGTGATGAACTTCAAGAAGCTCAAGTCAGCATCAGGAACGCCTGCCCAAGCAAGTGCACCTGGGGCTAAGATCCCTTGATAGATAATTTGGTTAACGGGTACTGAAATCGCCAGCACCACAATAACGGCAACACCTAAGCCCATGGCGGTGGTGACTTTCTTCGATACCGCCAAGAAAGTACACATACCAAGGAAGAAGGATAACGCCATGTTTTCAATGAAAACAGAACGGACTAAAAGACTAATATAATGTTCCATAGCGCTTACCCTTTTGCTTCTACTTGATCAGGCTTCATAGTACGGATAATCCAGATCAACGCAGCAATCAGGAAGAACGCACTCGGCGGCAGCAACAACAAGCCGTTTGGCTGATACCAACCACCGTCAGAAATCTTACTTAAGATCTCGACGCCAAATAGAGAACCGTTACCAAATAGCTCACGAATGAAGCCGACTGACAACAGGATGGCACCATAGCCTAAACCATTACCGATACCATCCATGAAACTCATCATCGGCGGTGTCTTCATCGCGTAAGCTTCAGCGCGGCCCATTACGATACAGTTGGTAATAATCAAACCAACGAATACCGACAGCTGCTTAGCAACATCATAGGCATAAGCTTGCAGGACTTGGTCTACCACGATAACTAGCGACGCGATAATCGTCATCTGCACGATAATACGCACACTGCTTGGAATGTGGTTACGGATCATCGAGATGAACAAGTTAGACAAGGCCGTTACTGCAGTCAGTGCGATAGTCATCACTAATGCTGTTTCCATCTTACTGGTCACAGCCAAAGCACTACACACACCCAAGATTTGCAATGCAATCGGGTTGTTACTAATAATAGGTCCAGTCAGAACCTGTTTAAGTTCTTTAGCGTTAGCCATTAGCTCAGCCCTCCGTTGCGCGCCTTTTCAATAAAGCGAGCATAACCTTCTTCACCCAACCAAAACTCGAGTGAATACTGCACACCATTACTGGTTAGGGTCGCACCCGATAGCGCGTCAACACCGTGTACCGAGTTTGCGATAGCAGGATTTTTGGTCACTTTAATCGCCAGATTACCCTGCTCGTCATAAAGTTTTTTACCTTCCCACTTAGCAATCCACTGCGGGTTTTGCACTTCACCACCTAGACCTGGGGTTTCACCCGCTCCGGTGAAGTCGTAATAAACTAAACTACGTACGGTATTGAGATCAGACTCGACCGCTAAGAAAGCGTACATGGTTGACCACAGGCCATAGCCCTTCACCGGAATGATCACAGTTTGCAGCTCACCTTTGTCATCGTTTACTAAGTAAACAACACCAGTGTTAGCCACATTCTTAACCGATGCGATATCATTTTTAGGTTTAAATGAGGTCTCAGGGTTACGCGCGGCTTTATCGGCGTCAAAGGTGTTGGCATCGCCATCAACCCACTCACCCGACTTAAGATCGACCAGCTTAGCTTCAACATACTTATTGTAGGTGGCTAATATTTGATCTTTCTCAACGCTACCTGACTTAGTGTCCACCAAGCCAGCCGCTTCAAGAATGTACTTTTGCTTATCAAGCAGCTTGTTTTCTTGTTGCGTCGGTTTTAGCAGTACCGCAGCGGTAGATACAAATACCGAGCAGATGAAACATAATCCAACAACAACAAACAGTGTTCTACCGAACGAATCTTTATTACTAGCCACGTGCAATCCTCCGCTTGATATTCGACTGAACCACGAAATGGTCAAATAATGGAGCAAACAGGTTCGCGAATAAGATGGCCAACATCATGCCTTCAGGGAAAGCAGGGTTGATAACACGAATGAACACCGCCATAGCACCGATAAGGATACCGTAAGCCCATTTCGCATTATTAGTGAATGACGCAGAAACTGGATCTGTCGCCATAAACATCATACCGAACGCAAAGCCACCTAACACCAAGTGCCAGTACCAAGGCATAGCAAACATAGGGTTAGTGTCGCTGCCAATCGCGTTAAGCAGTAGCGATACCGCGATCATACCGGCAAGCACACCACCCACAATGCGCCATGAAGCGATACGGGTATAGATGATAACCGCGCCACCAATCAAGATAGCGAGAGTCGACACTTCGCCCACTGAACCTGGAATGAAACCAAAGAAGGCATTCCACCAGTCTTGGGTGAGTCCATACTCAAGGGTGCCTTGCGCCGCTTGGCTCAGCGCAGTAGCACCTGAGTAACCGTCAGCAACGACCCAAGTGGTATCGCCTGACATGTTGAGCGGATAAGCAAAGAATAGGAACGCACGACCGGCAAGGGCTGGGTTTAAGAAGTTACGCCCAGTACCACCGAAAATCTCTTTCGCCACAACCACACCAAAGGTAATACCTAAAGCAACCATCCACAGTGGGATAGTGGCTGGCAGGGTGAGCGCGAATAGGATTGAGGTAACAAAGAAACCTTCGTTAACTTCATGGCCGCGAACTGTCGCAAACAACACTTCCCATATACCACCCACGGCAAAAGTCACCGCGTAAATAGGCAGGAAGAAACAGGCGCCGTACCACATTAATGCGGCCACACCAGAGTCGGCAGTTAGCTCGGTACCAAACAACCCAAACAAGGCCGTTTGCCAAACGTCAGGCGTCGCAAAGCCAGCGGCTAAGGCGTCTTGCGCTTGCAGGCCCACGTTGTACATACCCACAAACATGGCGGGAAATGCACAAGCCCAAACCGTAATCATCATACGCTTTAGGTCGAGGTTATCACGCACATGGGTACGACCCTTGTTTACGTGACCTGGGGTATAAAATACTGTGTACGCGGCTTCAAACAGCGCGTACCACTTTTCGTATTTTCCGCCTTTTTCAAACTGCGGTTCAATACTTTTGAAAAACTGTTTCAAGCCCATTAGCCTTCCCTCACAATCGTATCTAAACAGTCACGCAGATATGACGCATAGTCATATTTACCGGGACATACGAATGTACATAGTGCCAAATCTTCTTCATCTAACTCCAGCGCACCTAATGCAGCGGCGCCATCGATATCACTTGACACTAGGTCACGTAATAGCATGGTAGGAAGAATATCCAGAGGCATCACACGCTCATAGTTACCAATTGGCACCATAGCACGGTCAGAACCACCTGTGCTGGTCGTCATATTAAACAGACGTGAAGGTGACAAATGACCTAAAAACGCACGCGTAATTGAGAACTTATCAGAACCAGGCATAGCCCAACCGATAAAGTCTTGCTGTCTGCCTTCTTCAAGTAGTGATACTTGATTATGGAAGCGACCAATATAAGCATGTGCGCCTGCAGCGGTTTTACCATTTAAAATGGAGCCTGCAATCACACGAACATCGCCGTCTGCCATTTCACCTGCGGTCAGCTCAACCGTCGATGCACCCGCTAAGGTGCGAACCAATCTAGGCTTAAGCGCCTTAGGACCGGCAACAGCAACCACACGCTGGGTATTTAACTCCCCCGTTGTGAACAGTTGACCGATAGCGATCACATCTTGGTAGCCGATATGCCAAACAGTACGTTTTGCAGATGCTGGTAAGACAAAATGTATATGTGTACCGACAAGACCCGCAGGATGCGGACCGGCAAACTCTTCAACCTGTGCATTGGCTGCTGGAATATCAGCACCAGGCGCTTTACACAGATATACTTTTCCTTCGGTCAATCTGGCTAAGACTTTTAAGCCATTAGCAAAATCTTCCTTGTGCTCGTTAATGATAACGACAGGATCGGCAGCAAGAGGTTGAGTATCGATAGCGGTGACAAAGATACCAGCGGCAGAAGAGTCTACGGCAGGCGCTTTACTGAAGGGACGAGTGCGAAGTGCGGTCCACAAACCTGATTCAATCAAGTTGTCACGCACCAGTTGCTGGTCAAGAGAGTCTAAAGCCGATGCATCATATTTAGCAAAGGCAACGCTATCGTCCCCTTCCACTTCAATGACGACCGACTGAAGAACACGCTGAGCGCCCCGGTTAATGTCTGAAATTGTGCCACTGGCTAAAGCAGTATATTTAACGCCAGGATTCTTTTTGTCTTCAAAAATCACCTGACCTTTTTGCACTTTATCGCCCACTTTAATCTTCATGGTGGGACGTAAGCCAATATACTCTTCACCCAAAGTAGCTACATGTTTAATGGCTGGGCCATTATGGATAACTTGCTCTGGTCTACCTGTTATAGGTAGGTCCAATCCTTTCTTTATTGTAATCATATCCACAAGCACTACGTTATGAAGGAAAGATAATGCGTCGCGTTCCTGCTAAATGAGAAAGGCTTTGAAACAAATTCTATCTCATTGAGCTAGCGCAGATTTATTACAGAAATGCGATCGCAATCACGCTGGTCGGGCGCATTTTACCGCAAATAAATAGTTATCGCCATGGCAAATACAGTTGTTTTAAAAGGAAAGCAGGATTTTTATTGTGCGTAGTAGATCACAATTCTATGTTTTTTTAATAATTAGATTAAGCCGAATTAATTTAGCCCCTTGTCCTAACAGGGTTATAGCATTTGAGCGAGTCAAAAAGCCCTAAAGACTGAGGCCTGATTATCAAGCAATAGCGAATCATCGTTCGCATAAAAATTAGACTAAGGTCTAGAGCCTGTTGATCTTTCAAGGTTGTTTTTGCAGCGAATTGTTGGGTATTTCTACAAGACTGAAGCTTCGTGGTGTAGTTATTCTACATAAAAAGCTGAGAACGCAGTAGAAATGACCAACAAACGCTGGCCTAAAGGTTCGGCTAAAAACGTTTTACTCTTTGTTAAGTGAATTTTGCTTAGATGACTAGGCTGCAATCCACTCGCCTCGATTAAAACGTTTTTGTCTCGAATAAAATTCAACCAGCAAAGATCAACAGGCCCTAGCCATAATCGCCAACCGCCAGCTTGAAAAAGCAGCAGAACGATAGCGTTAAATAGCTTAACTAAGATAAAAGTGAAGATAACGTCACTAGACGTAAATTAAAGCGAGGCGCCTTTGTATGACAAGCCAATATGACATTGGTCTAGCAACAATGACATCAAAATAACACACCAATACAGATACAAAATAAAAGCAGCCTGAGCTGCTTTTATCATTAAAGGTTCACTGTTTAATGAATCCCTCGAGTGAACTAGAGCCCCTTGAGGATCTCATCACTGAGTTTGAGGTCATCATTTTTATTAACATTAACCCCAGCGGCAATAATATTGCGGGCGATCTCTTTGGCCTGCTCTAGCGAATGCATCTCATAGGTACCGCATTGATATTCATTGAGCTCAGGGATCTCTGACTGTTGCTTCACTTTAAGCACATCTTCCATCGCCGCTAACCAGCAATCTGCCACAACAGATTCTGATGGCGTACCAATAACACTCATATAAAAACCAGTGCGGCATCCCATTGGGGAAATATCAATAATTTCAACATCATCGCCATTGAGATGATCCCGCATAAAGCCCGCAAACAGGTGTTCTAGGGTGTGAATACCGCGCTCACTTAAGATCTCTTGGTTCGGAACACAAAAGCGTAAATCGAATACCGTGATCGCATCGCCACTCGGAGTTTTCATGGTTTTAGCTACTCGCACTGCTGGGGCGTGCATGCGAGTATGATCGACGGTAAAACTATCTAGTAACGGCATTGCTTTTATCTCCTTTTTGCGACTCAACCATTATTACCAATGGCTGATACAGCAACTAAAACTCAACTAAAATGGCGGGGAATCATCACCCACGCAGTATTACGCTGGACTTAATATGCGTTACTGTTAATTGGATGTAAAGCTCCTGCTGTGAAGATTCAACGCCCATAACCCAACTCACACACAATACCACTCAGCTATTGAGAATTTAGGCCGCACGTACACAGTCGATAAATCGGCTCAGAATAACATCGATTAGCTTTAGATAATAAATTAGCCAATAAAAAAGCGCTTATCTAATAAGCGCTTTTTTAGTCAATATTGCTAAGGCGGTGTTAATTAGCCACGGCACTTAGGTGAATTAGGTACATCGGCTTCGGCCTGCCACTCACTCGGGGTAAAAGTATGCATAGACAAGGCGTGTAAGCCATTGGCAAACTCTTCCGTCAAGGCTTGATTAACACTGCGATGACGGCCGATCAGGCGTTGGCCTTCAAATGCCTCACTGGCGATAATCACCTTGAAGTGAGTTTCAGAATTGGGCGGCACATGATGATTGTCGCTTTCATTAATCACTTCCAAATAAACAGGAGATAGTGCAGCCGTGAGTTTTTCAGTAATAATCTGTTTGACGGACATAGTCATTGTCTCAATTGAGTACAAAAATAATGGCGGCAGATTACTGCGCTGACGCCAAAAGGTCAACCATCAGCCCAAGCTTACCCGCGCATCCTTTGACACACCTTCCAATAACTCAACCACACTGGCATCACTCACCTCATCTGGCACTATAATGGCAAGCTGAGATGAAAATACTGTCTGACCAATTGTCGAAACATGTACACGATTAAACTCCATATGCTCAATCTCTAAGTTCAGATTAGATAGGAGATCGACAATTTCCCGGGTCAACCCAGGGCGATCGCGACAATCGACATTGCATTTTAAGATGCGCATATGCTGGGATGATGACTGCGCCTGATCGCTATAGCTAAACTGCAACAAAGGAAACTTGACGGCAAACGCTTGCTGTAATTCAGGTACCGCATCAGCAGCAATGGCCACTTTGAGTAGGGCCGCAAACTGGCTATCGAGCTTAATCACCTTACTGGTTAGCCATTCGCCGCCTGCAGCGCGTGTGGTATCGGCTAAGGCTTTTATCACCCCAGGGGTAACACTGCCCACAACGGTTGTAATCATCATTTTTTGCATCGCTGACTCCAATAAATGCTCCCATAGCCTATTGAGCATAAAACATTCATTTATACCGAAGTGGGAGCTAGCTAGCAAAAGTCAGTGATAAGCTCTGCCCCCTATTGTCATATAAACGAGTGAGGTCTCTGCGCAATAGGCCGCACCTATCATATCCAGCGCCAAACTATCGGCGTTTAGCATTGGTGAAAATGAGGCGTTAATTGCCTAAAAGTGTAATTAACCCGCGTTTGTTTAACCCCAAGCCGTTTAGGCAGACAGTGCTGCCAATACGCTTGCATCGGCCAGTGCATGAGCAGCAGATCACCACTGTGTAAGCTTAAACTTATCTTCTGCTTTGTCTGTTTATGGCGCAGTAAAAAATCTCGACTCGCCCCCAAGGTGACCGAAGCGATATCGCTTTGAGGCGCTATTTCAGGCTCATCATCACTGTGCCATCCCATAGACTCTTGCCCATCTTGATAACGATTAACCAGCACGCCATTACTGGTTAGCCGCCACTCACGGGCGAGCTTTTCCTGCAAACGCTGAGCATATTTAGGCCAAGGCAATGCCTCGATAAATAACCCCGAATAACGATAATCACACCCCTTGTCACCAAACCATACCTGACTGCGCGGAATCGCATGCTGTTTACCAAATATCTGGATATGGGGGCGATTAAAAGGGTAATCCATCGACTCTTGCCACAATGCCTGTTGCTGCGCCAATGAAAGGTACCCTTCAACTAAGGTAAAAGGCGCACTGATATTGGCCCCTTGGGCTTGCTCCTCTAAATCCAGACTCGGTTGATACACTCTGGCTTCTTTAATCATTATCGTTAACTCTCATTATCGCCAGTAGAAAACGGATATAAACATAGGTCAAGCTCCACACTTGGTTAGCACTCAAATCGACCATGGCCTTAACAACGGTAAGCAAGGCGCCTTATGTCCTTAGCCTTTAAAGTGAGATGCTAGGGCTCACTCGCTTAACTATACCTGATGGGGGAAATCTGCGATAATCGCGCCCCCAAATTCAACGTAGCAGTGCAGTCATGACAACTCAATTCTCCGTCGCCGATATCGAACTTGAACTTTATCGTTATCCCGCCAAGCAGGAATCCAACCTGCAGGCCTGGGACGCCGCCGATGAGCACTTGATTAAACACTTAACTGAGCAACAGCAAACGCCATGTTGCACTGCCATTATTAATGATAATTTTGGCGCTTTAACCTGCGCCCTGACTCGTCAAAATAACGCTTGGCCATTGCTTGTCGAAACCGATGCGAAAACCAGCCAGCTCGGCACCTTGCAAAACCTTGGCCCTAACCAGCTGCCTGACGACAATATTCAATGGTGTAATAGCCGCGATCTATTACCGCAGCGCCCTGAATTGGTGTTGATGAAATTACCCAAGAATCTTAACTATTTGGCCCATCAACTCGACAGGTTATCTCAGGTACTCGCCAAGGGCACCACAGTCTATATTGGCGCTAAAGCCAAATCGATAAATAAGGCGCTGCTGCAACTACTCAAGCAGCATTTAGGCCCGGCGACGGCCAGCCTCACCTGGAAAAAGACCCGCGTTATCACCTGTATCTCAGACGGCATCGCCCGCCCGCTGCCAGCAGATACCCGCTGGAATGTGCCTGAATATCAATTAATGATCAGCAATTTAAGCAATGTCTTTGCCGCCAACAAACTCGATATTGGCGCACGGATCATGTTAGACAACATGCCCCAAGGCGATTTTAAGTCCATTGTCGATTTAGGCTGTGGTAACGGGATATTGGGACTCAGAGCCAAACAGTTGTTTCCTGATGCCCGGCTACATTTTGTTGATGACTCAGAGATGGCCATCGCCTCAGCCCGCTACAACTGGCAGCTCAATCAACTGGATAATCCAGACCTTGAGGGCGAGCAAGCCTGCTTCCATTGGGATGACTGCTTAACCCATTTGGGCGATGAGGTTCGGCCCGATTTAGTCTTATGTAATCCGCCGTTCCACCAAGGCGAAGCCATCACTGATCATATTGCTTGGCAGATGTTTTTAGATGCCTTTAGGCGACTCGCCGATGGTGGGATCTTACATGTGGTCGGTAATCGTCATCTGGCCTACCACGTTAAACTGCAGCGCATCTTTAAAAACTGCACCACAGTGGCATCCAACGGCAAATTTGTGATTTTACAAGCCAAAAAACAGGTTAACAAAGCGAAATCAACCGATTAGCGCGACTCATTTACCTGCGCCGCATCGGACTCTGTTTGAGCGGCGCTGCTCTTTAACGTCATGGGCCTTACTGTGCTTTGTACCGCAGTGCTTGGCGGCGCAAATAACACCCTTAAACGCTGCCTCAGGCTAAGCCCTTTAGCGAAGGCCTCGGTCAACATATCACGCCACTCAGCAAAGGTTACCACCAAAGGATTAACGCTATTAAGTGGTTTAGTGATGCCATACTCCACCGTCTCCTCCTCTTTAACATAAGTGCCAAACAATCGGTCCCAAATGATCAAAACACCGGCATAATTTTTGTCAATATATTGCGCATTGCGACCATGGTGCACTCGATGATGCGATGGGGTATTAAAGATCCACTCTAGCGGCCCAAGTGATTTAATCGCTTGAGTGTGAACAAAAAACTGTAAACCTAAGTTCAATAGCACCACAAAAACCACCCAGTTGGGATCGAACCCCATAATAACCAGCGGTAGCCAAAACAGCCACATGCCTGCCAATGGGTACATTAAACTCTGCCTAAACGCCGTACTAAAATTCATATGCTCTGAGCTGTGGTGCGCCACATGGGCCGCCCACATCCAGCGCACTCTGTGGCTGGCGCGGTGAAACCAGTAATAGCAAAAGTCTTGGGCGACGATAAGGCCAATAAAGCTGACGACGCCCATCTCAATATCAAATAGGCGCCAACCAAATCCCCACAGATAGAGGTGAGCCACCAGCAAACCAGTCAGGATGTCGCTCGCCTGATGCAATGCCGCTAAGGTGAAGTTGCATAATACTTCGGGCCAATGGTAAGCCGCATTCGCCGGCAAGCGGCTCAGCCGAGTGCCGTACTGCCACTCGAGTAGGATACAGATAAAGAAAATCGGCGCTAAGGCCAAGAGCAACACTTCTGGGTGTGATATCAACCAATCAAAATCCATCTTATTTATCCCGCTCAATCGTTAATAAAATCAACCTGCATCGGCCCTTACCAACGCGCAAAATGATCTTCAGTTAAACCAAGCACCTGCTGTAAATGATGCTGCTGGCCTTCGCCATCGATAACCTCGCCTTCAAAGTGACCTATGTACTGGCGAAAATTACTCTGTAATAACCATAAATTAAGCTTTTCCTGACGACAATTTCGCGCTTTAAAACGCAGATCCACCCGTCCATCAAGCGACGTTATTCGCCAACAGTCATCGCTGATGTGCTCACTATTGCGTAAAAAATCAAATTGCACCGGCCCCAATAAATGCCGCGCCCCGTTGACCCACAAGACATTTTCTGTGGCGCCAGTTTCATTAACCCCTGCCGCTAAGTTAAGCCCTATGATGGCATCGCCTACTCGAGCGTTAATGCTCGCCCAACGCCAACTGGTTTCACGCCGCATATAGCCCGCTGAAAAGTCATAGCCGGCCAGTGCGTTGTTGAGCGGCTGCGGCTCATGCTTAATGGTCAATCGCCCTTTGGGGAGCAAGCCGTTATGCTTTTGAGTATAGGTCCAGCCGTTATAGCCCGTTGGAGTGCACATCGCCATTGGCAAGCTCAGCGCCAAAGGATGCAGCTCAAGCTCTGCGCTTATCTGCGGCGTATCTAGGCTCAGTTGCCATAAACCATCGACCAGATTAAAAGTAATGCGACCGCGGCGACCGCCAATGAACGCCTTGCCCTGACGTGGGGATGGCGACATCGACATCCCCTTGGCTAACGGTTTGAGCCAAGTGGTTTCAACCAGAGTATTGGCCGCAATATCGTACAGATAACAAAAGGCGCTGCCCACATAACCAATATCGGCCAACGCCACACCAATCACATATCGGGGCGTCAGGAGCGACACAAATTGAAACTGCTTAAAATGAAAATGCCGCGCCCAGCGGCTTGCCAGCTTATCCATGTTATTGCGGTACTCAAAGTGCGCCAGTCCCAAAGAATCAACTGGGCCATCAAAGTGGCCAAACTGGACTTCTCCTGAGGGTAAAATCAGGCTTTCTGGCGCCGCAGGGGAGATTAACTCTGTCACTGGAACCTCGCATTGACTGTTCAGGTTTAACCATAAACAAGCGCTACTGCGGAGCTAATCCCAATGCGCCGGGATAACATGGCAAGGGAGTAGACAGCGCTGAGCACCAGTTTTTTTGTTATCGATTTTTTACTCTAACGGTTTCTGAGATAAGTTAACAGTCCAAAGCAACAAGCATGTAACATATCACGTCATTCCCCCGTCATGGGGGCGTGCTTAAGAGTGGAATCGACGGCCGATTCTGGTATGCTGATGCCACCTTTTGACTATAAAAATCACCACTATGCGACGCTTAACCTTACTCATCGCCACCGCCGGCATTTTGTTTGGGTGTGCCAGTAACGCCCCTACTCACATGGCATTGAATCCACAGCTGCCGGCCATCAGCGCCCATACCATGGCAGCCAAACCAATTGCTATTGAAATGATCGATACCCGCTCGGCCAACTTTGTCGCCCGGTTCAATCATGAGGGGGATGCCGCACGCTTAGTGAGCCCATCGGAAGCGCCACGTCAACAGCTCGATACGGTTTTTCGTCAAGGATTTAGCCGAGCCGGTTACCAAATTGATCCCGCCGCCACTAACCATATGCAGCTGCAATTAGAGAAACTCTTAACCGACGTCAATGAAACCACGTTTGGCTACGAAGCCAGCAATGACATTATCATCAACGTCATTGCCAGCAATAGCAGCCAAACATTCACCAAGCGGTATACCGCGCGTAATACGGTATCTGGGCCACTGAGCGCCGACTTTGCCACATTGGAGCTCGCCGTCAACGAGCTATTGAGCGATTTAACGGGCAAAATCATTAACGATCCCGAACTCAACCAGTTTATTCAGCAATAAGTCCATCAGGAGCGATACATGAAACAGTGGATATTGGCATGTTTTTTACTGTCACTGTGCAACATGGCCCATGCGGTCGATATACAAGCTGACACCCTATACCCTAAGGTTGAGCTACAAACCAGCATGGGCAATATTGTGGTGGAACTCGACCGTCAACGTGCGCCTATCACAGTCGATAACTTCCTCACTTATGTGGTGAAAGGGCATTATGACAATACCCTGTTTCATCGCGTGATTGCCGACTTTGTGGTACAAGGTGGCGGACTCGACCCCAAATTTAACGAAAAACCGACCGATAAACCCATAGTCAATGAAGCGGGCAACGGCTTGAGTAACGCCTTAGGCACCATCGCCATGGCACGAGAAAATGATCCCCACTCGGCCACGGCGCAGTTTTATTTTAACGTGGCCGATAATAAACGCTTAGATCCCTCTAAACGCCGCTGGGGCTATGCCGTATTTGGTGAGGTTACCCAAGGCATGGCGGTACTTGAAGCCATGGCCCAGCAACCCACGGCTATCAATAGCAAGCTCGGATGGCCCGATGTGCCTGTTACGCCGATAATCTTAACCAAGGCAACGCTATTACCCCGAGAGTAGTCGTGAGCAAGAGTCGTTAGTGTGAAAGGTCGTTGCTGCGCAAATTGTGATAACAAAAATAAGCGTTAGCCTCATCACAAAGTCGACCAGCCAAAGTGGCGCGTTTGCCTTAGCGCCACAATACTCAAGCAGAATCGGTTTATCCTCATCTAGCGCCACAGCAGCATATTTGGCCTACGGCCGTTGAGATGGATTAAATTACAATAACAAAAAATGGCTGACTATACTTACTTCGGTGTAGCAGCAAGGAGGCGAACGATGACCCCTAATGAGTTCATCGATAATAAAGCGCCCCAGCTGGCTCTATATGGAAAAGCGTTTTTGAATAATCAACTCGATTTCAATGAGATCCAGCTTTATTTATGGGACACCCTTGAAGAGTGGCAACAGTTTAATCATCAGGGTGATGCGCAAAGTGACATGGAGCGAGTGTTTTGGCACCTAATACATGCCTTCGATAAATGGCCTGACTGGAGTATTCGCGGCAATCAATTTTTGCGTAAGCAAATAGACGAATGCTGTGATTTCTTGAGCCTTGGCGGTCAATGTCCAAGTGGCTGTGTAGGTAACAGACCCTGTTCCTTATCATGATAATGTCTAAAAAAGCTCAGCCTGTGTAGGCTGAGCTTTTTTATGGCCGATTTTCGCTTTTTATTTACCGCCGTAGCGTTTAAGCTAACTTTACCTTACTGTAAACCTGTTGTATGTCTGTGACCCTTTCTCATGTAAAAGATGCACTCTCTATTTACTGTCACAAGCGGGTGTTAATTCTGCTGTTATTAGGCTTTTCTGCCGGCTTGCCTTTGATGCTGGTATTTTCCACTCTATCTTTCTGGTTGCGTGAAGCCGGTATCGACAGAACCGCCATAGGTTATTTCAGTTGGATAGCCTTAGCTTATGCCATTAAATGGGCATGGTCGCCCTTAGTTGACCGCTTATCCCTGCCCTTTTTTACCCGATTACTTGGCCGGCGACGCGGATGGATGCTGTTTGCCCAGTTAATATTAGTGATCGCCATTTTGGGCATGAGTCAGAGCGATCCGGTACAAGATTTGGAACGCCTGGCACTCTTTGCACTTATGGTCGCCTTTGCTTCTGCGACGCAAGATATTGTGATCGATGCCTTTCGTATCGACTCGGCACCGATAAAAATGCAAGCGGCGCTCGCCGCCGCTTACCAAGTGGGTTATCGCAGCGCCATGATTGTGGCCACAGCTGGCGCCTTAACCATAGCCGCATGGGTCGGCCCCAGTAGTCAAGTTTACGATCTTGCTTCATGGCAAACCGCATATCTCGTGATGGCCGCACTGATGTCTGTCGGCATCATCACCACTTTAATGAGCAAAGAGCCACAGGTGGAAACCAAGGACGCTGACGCCAAAGAAGCAGAGCTTAAAATTGCCCTCGCTAAACATCATCATAGAGTGGTGGCTGCGGCACTTTCTTGGATTTATACCGCCAGTATTTTACCCTTTATCGACTTCTTTAAACGCTATGGCTACAGTGCCTTTTTAATCTTACTGTTGATCTCCTGCTATCGCATCTCAGATATCGTCATGGGGATCATGGCGAATGTGTTCTATGTCGACATGGGATTTTCCAAGGCCGAAATCGCCGCCATCAGCAAGGTCTATGGGTTAATCATGACCTTAGTCGGCGCTGGCGCGGGTGGCGTATTACTGGCCCGTTATGGCACCATGAAAATATTATTTTTAGGCGCCTTGATGGTCGCACTCACTAACCTGCTATTTGCCTATCAGGCGATGGTGGGTTATGACGTCAATCTGTTAACGGCCGTGATCTCCATCGATAATTTCAGCGCCGGCATTGCCACCGCCGCCTTTATTGCTTACCTCTCGAGCTTGACAAGTAGCGGCTATAGCGCGACGCAATATGCATTACTGTCGTCAATTATGTTGTTGTTTCCTAAATTTATTGCAGGATTTTCAGGTGCCTATATCGATGCTTTCGGCTATATCAACTTTTTTGTTGCAGCCAGTGTTATCGGTTTTCCTGTGTTGGGCTTAATTGTATTGGTGCAGAAATTTGCGCCTCACCCAAGCGATGATTTAAGTGCAGCTCAAGCCAGTGCAGAGCAAACCTCTGTCGCCCCTAAAACAGAGCCCTAACCTCAACTGGCCAATGCTAAATGTAAGATGTTAAGTGTGGGCTGTTAGCTACGCCCCATGACAACATAGACTCAAGCGCAAATAAAAAGCCCCGAGTGAAGGCTCACTCAGGGCTTTTTATGATAGCTGTCATGTTGGACTTAGTTAAAACCGCAGTCGATGCGCTTACATCTGATGCAACAAACTATCAGTCACGAAAGTTATTGAACTGGAATGGCTGCCCCAAATCCGACTCACGTGCCAATGCCATTACCGCTTGCAAGTCATCGCGCTTCTTACCTGTCACTCGCACCGAGTCCCCCTGAATCGCCGCCTGCACTTTAAGCTTGCTATCTTTAATCTGTTTAACCAGCTTTTTCGCCACTAGGCTCTCGATACCCTCTTTAAAGGTCACTTTAAGCGAGAAGGTTTTTCCGCTGTGGATCGCCTTATCGGCGACCTCCATCGAAGCTGGATCAACATTGCGTTTGCTCAGTTGGTTACGCAACATATCGAGCAGTTGTTGGCATTGAAAATCAGACTCTGAGGCCAAGGTCACCTGATGATCTTTGTAGGTGATTTCCGCCTCAACATTGCGAAAATCAAACCGAGTGCTCAGCTCTCGACGGGTATTATCGACCGCATTGCGCAGTTCAACTTCATTCACTTCCGATACGATATCCATTGATGGCATGTTTGTTCCTCATGTTGCCGCTCGATCTAATGGCGCTAGTTTACCTTTTTGCTGTCAGTGGGGGCAAAAAAAGTTAACGCTGGCGCGAACGACTCAGACTTAATTATTAATGACTTTAGGATGACATTTTTCTATGATTGCTAAAATTCGCCGATGTATCGTGACCTGTGAACTCAAGACAATTCATTTTTAAAATCGCCCTACTTATCGCCTTACTGGTGATCAGTTATTTAGTCTTCTCTCGTCCGAGTTATTCTCAAGCGATCCCCAATCTAGATAAAATTGGCCATCTAGGCAGCTTTTTCTGTCTGGCCTTGCTGACGCATTTAGCCTTTGAGCCCAAATGGTATAGTCTGGCTGCGATACTCGCCGCTTACGCCTGCTTTATCGAAGCGGTACAATCGCGCCTGCCTTATCGCAGCGCTTCACTTGGCGACTTTATCGCCGATATGCTCGGTGTTATGCTGTTTTATTGTGGCTTGTGGTTGTATCGACGCTATATCAAAGCCACTGTCATCCAACAAAATTAAGCAAGCCATGAGCCCTCAAATATCATCGGTAAATCAAACCGACTCTCCCCAACCTAGCATCGCCATAGTCGGCGCTGGGGCCATTGGTCAATTACTGTTTCATCAATTAGCCAGTGCAGGGCAAGCGCCGCTGCTTATCGGTCGGCAACAAGCTAGCACCGATAACAGACCGACCTTGCTACAATTTACCGACCTAAAGGGTGTCTCATCGACCCGCACCGCTCAAGTTATCGCCCCCAACAGCGATGATGCGCAGGCTGACTTAAAACACATCTCTCTGCTAATTGTCTGCGTTAAAGCCTATCAAGTCATCGAGACCCTCAAACCGCTGCTACCTCGCCTTAATCGCGAGTGCCAACTGTTATTACTGCATAATGGAATGGGCCCACATCTGGCCCTTGCCCCCTATCTCAACGGGCGAACCCTCTGCCTTGGCACCACATCGCAAGGGGCCTTAAAGCAACAGCGCTGGCAGGTGCGTCAAACAGGGGCAGGCCTTACCCAGCTCGGGCTATTTAGCGGCCCGAAACTGACACAAACGACGAAAACACACTTACTTAATGCCATTCCCAATAGCCAGTGGTGTAGCGACATTATTCCTATGCTCTGGCAGAAATTGGCGGTCAATATTGCAATCAACCCCTTAACTGCTATTTATCAATGTCGCAATGGGGCATTGGCCGCTCCTCAATATCGCCACACCATCTTAGGGCTGCTCGATGAGGTGATCTTGGTGGCTCAGGCTGAGCAGGTGCCGCTTGCCAGAGAGCCTCTCATTACGCGGGTATTTGACGTTATTCACTTAACCGCTAATAACTTCTCGTCGATGTATCAAGATATTGCCCATCGGCGGCCAACCGAAATCGATGCCATAACGGGTTATCTTATCCAGCGCGCTGCCACTCATGGCATCCCAACGCCCCATAATCAGGCCATCTATCAGCAGCTCACGACGCTTGAGCAGCGCTCGAACTAGCCGAGTTGACGCCGCAAAGCTTATTGCTTGTCTTTGTTTTTATGTGTTTTCCCCCTCATTCATAGATTAACGGCTACAGTTAATTAAGGCATTAGCAGACCAGCCGACACGAGGTGAGTGATGAAGCGAGAGCAATGGAATTCGAGGGTGGGATTTATCTTAGCCGCAGTAGGCTCTGCCATTGGGCTGGGTAATATTTGGCGCTTTCCCTATATGGCTTACGAAAATGGCGGCGGCGCCTTCTTTGTACCCTATCTGTTTGCCATGGTCACCGCAGGCATCCCATTTATGATCATGGAGTTTAGCCTAGGCCATAAACTTAAAAAGACCGCCCCGCGTATCTTTAATCAACTGGGGGCCAACTTAGGGCTCCGCCTCGAGTGGTTGGGGTGGTTTCAGGTGTTTATTGCCGCCATCATCGCGGTCTATTATGTGGCCATTATCGGCTGGACCCTCTCTTTTTTGGGCTTCTCTTTCAGCCAGAGTTGGGGGGATGATCCTAACGCCTTCTTCTTTGAGCAGTATCTACAGTTAGGTAATAATTCCCCAACGAATTTAGGTCAGTTCCAGTGGGGCATTGCCGCCGCCATGAGCTTAGCATGGGCCATCACGACAATGGCGGTGTTCACTGGGGTTAAAGGCGGCATTGAACGGGCGAGTAAAATCATGATGCCCATGCTATTTATTATGGTATTGGTGTTGATCACCCGAGTGCTGTTGTTACCCGGCGCGCTATCGGGTCTAAACTACTTGTTTGAGCCCGATTTTAGTCGTTTATTGGATATTCAAGTCTGGTCCGCCGCCTATGGGCAGATATTTTTCACCTTAAGCGTCGGCTTTGCCATTATGCTAGCTTACTCCAGCTACCTGCCCACCAAAGCCGACATCAACAATAATGCCTTTATGACAGTACTGATCAATTGTGGCTTCTCTATTTTGGCGGGCATATTGATTTTCGGGGTGCTCGGTTACATGGCTGAGCAACAGATGAAGCCCTTGACCGAAGTGGTCAGTTCAGGCATCGGACTTGCCTTTGTGACCATCCCGACGGCCATCAATTTGATGCCACTGCCACAACTGCTTGGGCCGCTGTTTTTTGTGGCCTTAGTTATTGCAGGATTAAGCTCGCACATCTCTATCATTGAAGCGGTTATCAGCGCGATCATCGATAAGTTTCATCTGCCACGAAAAGCGGCGGCCATTATTGTGTGCGCAGTCGGTTATCTGGTGTCGATGGCCTTTGCCACCAGTGGTGGACTGCTACTGCTGGATCTGGTCGATTACTTTATTAATAACATCGCCCTGTTATTGAGCTGCCTAGTAGAGCTGCTGATTATCACTTGGATGTTAAAGGTCAATTTGGTGAGACGCCACGCTAATCATTGCTCTGAGTTCCATGTTGGCCGCTGGTTAGAGATCTGTTTGCAAATAGTAAGCCCTGCCATTTTAGCCACTATATTAGCTAAGAATCTCTATAACACCCTGCTCCATGGTTACGGTGATTACCCTATTGCCGACCAACTCTTGTTAGGCTGGGGACTGGTGGCGGCCATGTTATTATTTGCTCTGTTGATCGATTTTGCCAGTAAACGCTCCCCTCACCGAGAGCTGTGGCAGAGCCAGCCGATGTCATCGACTAAAGGAGAAAAAAAACATGAGTAACAGCGCCTTAATCATGATGTGTCTTGCATTAACGCTAACCTGGGGAGGCGCGGCGCTATGCATTGCGATTGCCTATAAACGCCGCCATGGTAACGAGCAGTAGCTGATATGGACTAACGCATTTGCCCTATCTGTTGCAACGAATACGCCGTCAAGGGAGCGATCTCTTTTACCAGCTCTTGAATTTTAGTGATCGCCTCTAATGAGCTACTATCCTTACGATAAGAAAGGTAAATAGGCCGATGCCAAGGTTCGACGTCCGCAACACGATACAGCTGCTTTGATGCCAAAAAAGGCTCAACAATCGATAACGGCAGATAAGCGGCGCCCGCCTTATCGAGAATAAAATCAAGCGCGATACGCCCAGTCGAAGTACGCAAATACGGCGGCACCGCACAATGATGACGCTCGGCGTGCTCCGAGGCAAAACGTGTGCCCCAATCCACATACACATATTTATCCGCTAATGCCTGCTCTTGGACACATGGCGACGTAGACACCAGTACCAGCACTAAATCGGCCACCTGTTTACAGACTAATTCGTCTGACTTTAATGGGTCAAAGGCAAACGCCATATCTAAGGTGCGCTCAATGAGGTTGCGATTAAGCTGCTCACGGCTAAGCGCCTGTGCCATAAAACCATAGCCACCAAAGGCGTCAGTGACCTTGCTTAAACAGTGCTGTAAATAGGCATCCCAAATGTTAGGCGTCCCCGCCATGGTCAATTGCAGCGCTTTATTGTTGGTTAGGGCTAACTCATTTTTGGCTTGCTCTAAGGTATTCACCATCACTTGGGCGTAACCGACTAAACGCTCGCCTGCCGAGGTCAATTTAATGCTGTTTCGGTCTCGAATAAAAAGTGCTGAATCAAAAAAAGACTCTAGCTGCTTAATTCGAGCACTAACAGCAGCTTGGGTAATATATAAGTTCTCAGCGGCGCGGCCAAAATGGCGGGTTTGCGCAACTTCTAAAAACGTTTTAAATACTTTGACGTCCATTTTGGTCTCTCTATCGATTTGACCGAGAGAATAACAACTAATCCTGATGGTGACGACAAAAATGTTTTGTTTCTCTTTTGCCCCCAAAAAACATAATTTCGCGATCGAATATCCCTGTAGTTAAAGCGTTTAAATCACAGTTAGAGGTTGCCATGTCAGAAGAGTCATTCCGTTTTGGTCAAAAGCGTTTTTTTGATGACAAAAACTTTCCAAGAGGGTTCAGCAAGTCAGGAGAATTTACCTTATCCGAAGCGGAGTTGTTAAGCCTATACGGCGACACAATGCAAGCCTTCGAGGCCGAGCAATTAGACCCTGAGACTGCAGAGGAAAAACATTTTATTAAGGTGCTCAAACACCCCAATAAAGCCAATACTAAGCTCGAACATGTGTGGATGAAATACCTAAAACTCACACGAGAGCCAAAGAAGTTTCACACGCTCAATAGCACAGTTAATCAGCGTGTTGAACAATACACGTATGTAGAATCACACCCGGAAGATGAGGTTGCTTAACTAAGATGCACATTTGCTTTTTGATGTACCCGTGGGAACGTATCGATGCTGAATCCGATACCACCCTAAGACTAGTTCATGAGTGCGCTCAGCGTGGTCACACCGTTGCCATAACCACCACCAGTGGTTTAACCATTCGAGACAGTAGCGTCTACGGGTTTTGCCAAATCATCAAAAAAGGCATCAAAATTCCGGATAATGTTCCGCGCTTTTATCGCTCAGTTGAGTTTCATAAGGCGCGTCTACCAATGGCGGGGTTTGACTGCATTTTTATGCGCGCTAACCCTCCTTTGGACAACTTAGCGTTAAACTTTCTCGACTCGGTAAAAGGTGACACCCTGATCATTAACGATCTTGAAGGCTTAAGGGTCGCCAACAATAAACTGTACACCGCCAGCATGAGCGGTGCGGCGAGTCGCTATATTCCTACCACCCACGTATCCAAAAACCGCGACTACTTGCAACGTGTACTCGAAGAGAGTGACAGCGACAAGATGATCCTTAAACCCTTAAACGGTTTTGGCGGTCATGGGGTTATCGTCATTGAAAAAAGCGCACGGCAAAACTTTAGCTCGCTACTCGACTTTTATATTGGTGCCGATGATCAGAGTAACTATGTGATCTTACAAGATTACATCGAAGGCGCCGAAGAGGGTGATAAACGCATTTTAATGCTCAACGGCGAACCGATTGGTGCCATGAGACGCGTCCCCGCCAGCGGTGAATTTCGCTCTAACGTGCACGCCGGTGGTACCGTCGTTAAACACACCATCACCCGCGAAGAGCGCGAATTGTGCGCCGCGATTGGTCCTAAACTGGTGCGCGATGGCCTCTATTTTACCGGCCTAGACGTGATAGGTAATAAATTGGTCGAGGTAAACGTGTTAAGCCCAGGTGGCATAACCCGTATTAACAAGCTTAATCGCGTAAGACTGCAAAAACAGGTGATCGATTTTGCCGAGAACATCATCAACTCAAAAGACTTATTGATGCAACGTAAGAATGCATATCGACGTGCGGTAGAAGATGCAAACCTATAGTTTAGAGCAGATGTTAGGCCTGATTAAACGTGGAGAAGCGTTCTCGGGGCAACTCGAATCATCAGGTTGTTTTATCAAAATTGAAGAATACCTGCCTGTAGTGTGTACCGCTATCCATGCGGGCCACACCTTACGTAATGAGCTGATCAAACTCGGTCAGCTCAGCGCAGAGGAACGCTATTTTGAGGAAGACCCTTATACCGACGAGGTTATTGCATCACAACCCATCACATTAGTGGGTACTGACTCACGTTTTGAGTACGATCTTAATCGACCCAAAAGTTTAAGCACCTATTACAAATCGGCCTGGTTAAAACAGGTATGGCGTAAACCGCTTAGTGCCAAACAGCGCGCGATCAGCCAAGCCAAACACAATGATTTTTACCTCCTCTATGAAGCGCTTATCAGTAAGCTCGAGTCCTTGTTTGGCATGGTGATTGTGTTTGACCTGCACTCGTACAATTACAAACGCATCGACAAACCCGTGCCGGTATTCAATATCGGCACCGCGCAAATCGACATGGAACGTTGGGCACCTGTGGTGAAAAAGTTCCAGAGTGAACTTAACCAGATCACCCTACCCAATATCGAAGTTGACGCCAAAATTAACGCGATTTTTGAGGGTCGTGGCTACCTTATTGCTCATACCAATGCCCACTTTGACCGCACCTTAGTGTTACCCACTGAGATCAAAAAAGTGTTTATGGATGAACTCACTGGCGAAGTTTATCCTATCGTGCTCGATGACTTAAAGTTAGGGCTTAAAAACGCCTTCAGTGCCACCAGTGCCTATTTTCAGCGCAAGTTAAATCGACGCAGTAAAACCCGTAGCGCCGACATGCTCAGCAGTGCCATCGAGCCAACGGTACTGGACATCGATGCCGCCCTGTTTCGCTTAGCGCAAAAGGTCGACACCTTAAAATATGTCAATCCGACCAACTTGGTCGCTGAGCGCAAACGCTTTTTTAGCGCGCCAAGCCGCTATAAGCCCAACTTTCGCTACCGTCAGCTGCCTATCGATGCCAACGAGTTTAAATATAAGTTGTATCGATTACCGATAGACAATATCTCTGATCCTGCGCTCAAACAGATGTACAGCGATATCGTCAACAAGCTCGGCGAACAGGTCGACTTACTGACCAGTGTTGGCCAAGAAGGCTTTGTTTATAACTCGCTACGCTACCATGGCCGCCCCGATACCCATGCAATTAACAATGCTAAGTTCTTGTTATATGCCAAAGAGATTGCTGAGGTTGCTGGTGAGCAATATGATGCCAAAACCGCCACCGAACTCATGAAGCGACAAGCTGAGCAATGGGACATGCAGTGCAAGGTAAGCCTTAGCTCATCGATTGTGGCGCGGGCCATGGTGAGCTCAATGCCACCACAGCTGACCGTTAACAGCCATGCGACATTTTCCCATGCAGAGGTGCAGCGGCTGATCCAGCATGAACTGGGGGTCCACATGGCAACCACCTTAAATGCCAAACAGCAGCCCTTAAAGGTGTTACGCCTTGGATTACCGGGCGCCACCTATACCCAGGAAGGTTTGGCTATCTTGGCCGAACTAAAGGCTGGCTTTATGGCACACTCACGCCTCAATACCCTCGCCTGTCGCGTATTGGCGGTTGAATCTATGCTCAAAGAGCAAGATTTTTATCTCACCCATAATTACCTAGTAGATGAGGTGGGTATGGAGCCTGGTGACGCTTTTGTGACGACGGCGCGGGTCTATCGCGGCGGCGGTTTCACCAAAGACCATCTTTACCTCAGTGGTTTTCTGCAGATGTTGCAGCTCTCAAGTAGCCGCAGCTTAACCAACTTGTTGGTGGGAAAAACCAGCGTACAGTATCTGGATTTACTCGATGAGCTAGTGCAGCGCAACTGGCTCATCGCCCCTAAGTTTAACGTCACTCCGACCGCAAACTTAGAGGACAACCCCAGCCTCAATTATCTGATTGAGAGCCTGCGTAGCTAACAAAAAAACGCCATGTTGATCATGGCGTTTTTTTATCCTGTTGGCTTGCTACACAGTCACTCTTTGCTCAACGTGGTAGTTCTAATCTCAGGCGCGTGAATCATCTAGCGCTAAAAATAGGTATAGCTGGCTCCTAAGCCCAGTGGCAATCCAAGTGACCAATACAGCAATAACCAGGCACTCCAAATCGACATCAATGCCACACTAAACGGCAACATCATGGCAATTAAGGTACCGATACCTATGCCTTGCACATAACGCTGACAATAGACCACCACCAAGGGGAAATAGGGCATCAAGGGCGTGATGATATTAGAGCTAGAGTCACCGACACGATAGGCTGCCTGCGACAGATCTGGACTAATATTGAGCTGCATTAACATGGGCACTAATACTGGCCCAATCAGTGCCCATTTGGCTGACGATGAGCCGACAAATAAGTTAACAAAACCCACCAGTATTATCATGCCGACAATGGTGACTTCGGCAGACAAGTTAAGCGCCTTGAGTGCACCAGCCCCCTCGACCGCGATTAATGCCCCCAAATTAGAGGCTGAAAACGCCGCGACAAACTGAGCGCAGAAAAAAGCCATCACAATATAGTGCGACATGCCGCTCATCGATTTAGACATCGCCTGCACCACATCGGCAGACTGAGTAAAGGTCTTAGTGAGATAGCCATACACTAGGCCAGGCAGCATGAAGAAGATAAAAATCAATGGCACAATCGACTTCATCAAAGGAGCACTAAAACTGGTGAGTGAGCCGTTAGCGTCGCGCAAAGTCGAGGTTTCAGGCAAGGTTAACGAGAAAAAGCCAATAATCGCCACCAGCATCACTAGGCTGGCGATACGAAAAGCCTTAAGCTCGCTGGGCGTTGTCATCTCCATCTCAGGAATATCTACCGCGTCGCGATTGACCTTGTGAGTACGGTTAAGACGCGGCTCCAACACTTTGTCGGTGAGATACCAAATAATCAAGGTGATCGGAATACATGATGAAGCGGCAAAGAACCAATTATTCAATGGATTAATCTGAATATCAGCATCGACAATCTGCGCCGCCGATTGGGTAAAACTTTGCAGTAATGGGTCGATACCCGAGGGTATGAAGTTGGCGCAAAAACCGCCAGACACACCCGCAAAAGCTGCCGCGATCCCCGCCAGCGGATGACGCCCTACGGTAAAAAAGATCACCCCAGCCAGCGGAATCACCACCACATAGCCCGCATCCGTCGCGGTATGGGAAATAATCCCCACCACAACCACAGCAGGCGTTAGCAACTTAGCCGGCGTTATCTTTAGCATTTGCTTTAACGCGGTATTGATGTACCCAGAATGCTCCGCGACGCCCACACCCAACATCGCCACTAACACCACGCCTAAAGGCGCAAAGGCGGTAAACGTCGATACCATGGAGGTTAAAAAGTGGGTCAACGCCTCGGCACTCAGTAGATTACTGACAACGATAGGCGCATCAGTACGAGGGTCTATGGCATCAAAACTGACCCCAGATAGCAGCGCCGATAAGCCCCATACCGCAAACAGTAACATTAAAAATAACATAGCCGGATCGGGCAGTTTATTGCCCACACGTTCTATGGCATCGAGTGCCCGCCCTAAAAAGCCGGGGGCCTGCGCATTTGTTGTCATCATCACTCCTTGTACTTACACGTACTTGTTATTATCCTTGGTTGTCGCAGCATGCATAATAGCTAGCCCAATAAATCAGCTTAATACAAGCATACTCAGCACCACTGAGCCGCTATTATATATTAGGCTTAATATTCAATACTATACCCAATCAGGTTATCGTAAGCCTTAGCATTAGTTAAAAAAAAGCCTCGCGATTGCAAGGCGTTACAGACTAAGTGGAGACACTACTTACTGGTGTCTATAGGCTCAAATGATTTAACCAGTTCATCCACCGCCTTCATCTGCTTGAGGTAGTTTTCAAGCTGATGCAGAGGCAAAGCACAAGGACCATCGCACTTTGCATTATCTGGATCGGGATGCGCTTCGATAAACAGACCGGCTAAGCCTAATGCCATACCACTGCGGGCAAGTTCAGTAGCTTGCGCACGACGCCCACCCGCACTGTCGCTGCGGCCACCCGGGCGCTGTAAGGCGTGGGTCGCATCGAAAATCACTGGGTAACCCGATTGCTTCATCTCATCCATGCCCAACATGTCGACCACCAAGTTATTGTAACCAAAGCTTGAGCCACGCTCGCACAGCATGATCTCATCGTTACCCGCTTCATTAAACTTAGTGATGATATGGCGCATCTCGTGTGGCGCTAAAAACTGCGGTTTTTTAACGTTGATGATGGCGCCGGTTTTGGCCATTGCTACCACCAGATCTGTCTGGCGTGCTAAAAACGCGGGTAACTGAATCACATCGACCACTTCGGCCACTGGCGCACACTGATGCGGTTCATGGACGTCGGTGATTAACGGCAAGTTAAAGGTCGATTTTATCTCTTGAAAAATCTTCAGCCCCTCTTCCATACCGGGGCCACGATAGGAGTTCACCGAAGAGCGGTTAGCCTTATCGAATGAGGCCTTAAACACATAAGGGATCCCTAATTTTTGAGTAACTTCGGCATAGGTTTCCGCGATCTGCATGGCTAAATCACGTGATTCAAGCACATTCATGCCGCCAAACAACACAAACGGCTTATCGTTTGCAATCTCAATGCTACCTAACTTTATGGTTTTATTACTCATCATTACTTCTCTCTTAAGAAGCTAAGGCCACACCTTAGCATTGTTCAAATAGGTATCGCTGCATGCGATTATAGCGCAACTGCCTGTAAAATTTGGCCACATAACCATGCCATATAAGTGCCTACAGCATAGCCTAACACAGCCAATAACACACCGACGGGCGCTAATGCGGGGTGGAATGCCGCCGCCACAACTGGCGCAGATGCAGCGCCGCCCACATTGGCTTGACTGCCCACCGCCATATAAAACAGCGGCGCCTTAATCAGTTTAGCCACCAGCAGCATAAAGCTGGCATGCACTAACATCCAGATAATACCGATGGCGAAATACCAAAGATTTGCCGGATCAAATAGTTTAAACACATCCATATGCAAGCCAATGGTGGCAACCAGAATATACAAAAAGGCCGACGCCACTTTAGAGGCGCCAGCGGCTTCTAAATGGCGCACCGGGCTAAATGACATCGCCAAACCAATAGTGGTGACGGTGACGATTAACCAGAAAAATTTGGACGTTAGACTGTAATCACGTGTCCACGGATAATTGGTTTCGAAAAAAGGCCCGAGGAAATCGGCAAACATGTGCGCCAGTCCGGTAATACCAAAACCGACCGCCACTATCATCATCAAATCGCGTAAGCTAGGGATTCGTGCATGCTCGGCATGGTACTTCTCAACCTTGAGCTTTAAGGTTTCTATGGCACGGGTATCGGCACCAGTTTTAGCATCGATCTCCTTGGCTTTCGAGGCCATATAGAGCAGCACCGCCATCCAGATATTGGCTACGATCACATCCACGGTGACCATAATTGAGAAGATATTACCGCCCGCTTCATAGATCTCTTTCATCGCAGCCTGATTCGCACCGCCGCCAATCCAACTACCGGCTAGGGTGGTCATGCCACGCCAGACCGCATCGGGACCACTAACACCTAATACCTCAGGGTTAATGCTGGAGATAATAAGCAAGGCAATCGGCCCGCCAATCACAATACCTACGGTGCCGGTGAGAAACATCACAATGGCCTTAGGGCCTAAGCCTAAGATCGCTTTTAAATCGACGCTTAAGATCAATAATACTAAGCAGGCTGGTAGTAAATAACGTGAAGCCACATAATAGAGCTTAGAGGTATCGCCATCGACAATATTAAATGAATTAAGCAGTGATGGCAGGAAGTAACACAGTAACAACGCTGGAATGTAACGATAAAATTTTACCCAAAATGGATGAGTGCTGCTATTGGTATAAAATACTAAGCCTAAAATGGCTGCTAATAATCCCAACCCTGTGGCATCATTGGTCACTAATGCGGTACCGCTCATATTTCCCCCTAATTCACATCTATTTTTAGTTTTATTTTTAATATCAATTTGTTGTTTTATTCGGCTTGTATAAGCGCGTCATTTATCAGGCCTGTGATGCAAGCCTGTTGTAAATATTAATAATGGTATTAGTTGATCCAATGGTGAGCCGTTTTAGCCTGTAACGACAGGTGGTTCAATATAAGATTGACAAGATTGCGAGCCGACCAGCATAAAATGGCCGCTAACGCCAAGGCATCTATTGCCACGGTCTTCATTGACCCACATAAAAAAGCTGAAGCCATAACGGCTTCAGCTTTTCCTTAATGGTATATCTCAAGCTCTTCATTTAGCTCTTTAATTTGTAGCTTAACCAATTCAGTCACAGGATCATGCGGACTATTGTCGACAAAATGCTGTAAGTCCGCGGCGGCTACACTGATGCAGCCTAACTGCTGTGCAATAAAAGCTCGCTCACGATTGAGGTTAAGGTCATCGCTATGCCACTGCAATAACAGATTGCAACACTCCATCGCACTCTCAAACTGGTTCGATAAAATCGCTCCCGCTTTGAGCTCGTGGATCATGCGCGACAATAACCGCTTCAAACTTGCAGGCTTTAAGTAACGCGGTTTAAAGGCCGCGCCATTACCCAACTCGCCACGTACCAACACATGCAACTGGTGCCGAGACAGCGACCGCCCCGTTAATGGGTCGATATAACGCACCTGCTTGTCAATGCGACTGCACAACACCGTATTGCCGGGCAGCAGCAAGGGCTCAAGCACTAGGTCTAACTGTTTCGCCAGTAACATCAATACGGTGGCTAAGGTTGTACTATTACCTTGACGAGTGAGTATGCAGCTGCCTAAATCGGCAGCCTCTACACTAAAATACGCCTCGCGAGCACAAAAACCTAAGTCGCCATAAAACCACTTAACCAAGGCATTTAATCTATCTTCACGGTCGACCACATAATGACTCAGTACAGAGCCTGCAAGTTCTAGCCAAGCCCAATTAGCACTCTGTTTATTGGAAAAACCTAAATGCTGAGTGATGTCAAACACGCTCTCGGGTAACAAGAGCTCATCTTTTAGGATCATCTGCGCCATTAACTCAGTATTATCGCTTGTTTAAGCATGGCGACCTTACCTGCATAGACTACCCAAGCAATAGCACCGAGGGCGGCAAATATCTTAAACAGCTTATTGCGATTGGCTTTGAGCGCAATGGTTGCTAAGAAGATATAGGCCAAAAGCGCGCCGATTTTTTCGGTCAGCCATACATCTTGGAAAGGATATTGCTTGATGATAAAACACAGGGTTAAACCAGATAGCACCAGCAGAGTGTCGATAACATGCGGGGCGACTTTAACGAACTTCTTATCCATAATAGGCGACTGCTTTAAGTGCAGCGCAAAACGCACAATAAAAAACAATACACTGAGGGCAATAAACGTAAGGTGAATATGCTTTATAGCAGGGTATAAACTGTCCATTTTAAATTCTTTGGTTGCTGACAAAGGCGCTAGTGTAACTGATCTGCTCCAACCGCACCAATATCATCAACCGATTATCGACGATAAACACAGCATAATCAGCATCGCAGCCAATAACACAAGATAATCACCAAAACGTGATGAATTTAAAAAAGATAATGTCACTCGCAATGATCCCGTATTTATCTCCCCAACTTATCTAATAAAAAAACCACGCCAAGACCGCAGCTTTAGCGTGGTTTGAGCCGACTGCCAACCAATTATCACCGGCTACCTGTGGCAAGCGGCTGTCTGTTGAAATTAACCGTAAGCGGTGGCCTATTTGACCGTATCAGGCAATGTGCCGGGGAGCAGTTCAAACTCCATGGAGAATTCGACCATTGCCCCCATTAGCTCATCGATTGCACGACGCTCTCCTTCCACCTTCACTTTGCCGGCTTTGATTTTATCGTCGAAACTCTGCGTGCCCATCATGACATCATTTAACTCGCTGCGATCTATCGTTAAAGTGAGGTCCGCTTGCGGTGATTGTATTCCCTCGATATTGGTCAGCGCCGAATTACTCAGTTCAACCAGATACTGCTCGCCATTATCCGGAGTGACCAAGTTAATGACAAAGTGTTTATCTGCAGTCTTGCTGGTATCAAGGCGAACGCCGAGGTAGTCAAGCCATAAACCGGTAGACATACCACGGATAATGTCGGGTCCAGTCGTTTTAGGCGAAGCACCTGTTGGCATACCATTTCGCAATTCGTAAGCCGCCGCTAAAAAGCTATTTCGCACACTAGGGCTCTCTTTTTGATAACCAATTTGCTCATACACATTAGCGAGTAAATCTTTAGCGGCTTGATTTTGGGGCTCAGCAAACACCAGTTTATTGAGAATCTCTATGGCATGGAAATATTTTCCTTGCTCAAATAATTGCTGGCCTTTGGCAATAATCTTACTGCTACCTCCCATCATCTCAACATATAAGGGCGCTGAATCTTCTGGTGATAGCGGCATTAAGGTCGCGGGGTTAGCATCCCAATAACCTAAATAACGATTCAACACTGCGCGGCTATTGTGTTCCTCAGATCCATGATAACTGTGGGCTGACCATTGCCGCTGTAAACTATCGGGGAGCTTATATACGTTGTGAATTTGATTAATGGTCACACCTTGATTAGCCAGATGCAGCACCTGATTATTGAGGTGCGCATAGGTATCACGCTGACTGCGCATCACCTCTTGAATACGCTCATTGCCCCACCGAGGCCAAGAGTGGGCAGAAAACATCACCTCTGCCTGCTGGCCAAATTTATACAGCGAAATATTAATTTGCTTAGACCATTCCAATGCATCACGTACCAATGCGCCGCGTAAGGTATAGATATTATGTATGGTGCCAGTTATATTCTCGGCGGCCCAAAAAGCGTTCAAGTCTGGAAACCAAGTGTTCATCTCTGCTGGCGCTTCAGTACCTGGGGTATTTTGAAACACCATGTTGACGCCATCTATGGTCATTTCAGTAAAGGCTTTATCGATAATTACGTTAGGCGCAATTAAACCTAAATTACCTGCCGCGGTATTTTTACCGATAGATTGATCTACATGACCATAAGGGCTTCTGGGGAGTAGTACACCGTATTGAAAAAACATCCTGCGCGTCATGGCATTACCGGCCATGACATTTTCAGAGACCGCATGATGCATAAAGCCCTCAGGGGCAATGACTTTCACCTTACCACTTTGAACATCTTGTTCATCCACCACACCACGGACCCCACCAAAGTGGTCGCCATGAGAGTGAGAGTAGATCACAGCCACAACCGGACGCTCACCTAATTGCTGATTAATAAAGGCCAATGCCGCCGCCGCGGTCTCTTTGGCCGTTAAGGGGTCAAATACAATCCAACCCGTCTTACCTTTAATAAAACTGATATTGGCAAGATCATAGCCTCGCACCTGATAAATATGGTCGGGTAACACTTCATACAAGCCATAAGCCATGTTGAGCACTGCTTGACGCTGCAACGAAGGGTTAATGGTATCGAAGGTTTTGCCTTCATCGAGCAGCCACTCATAACTGCCCATATCCCACGCAACGTTACCCGCTTCGGCCATAATTTGTTTATATTCGGGCGCCGCGATAAAGCCTTTTTGGGCTTCTTCAAAGTCACGTTTATCGTCAAACGGTAGGGTCTTACGCAAGCCATTTTGTAATGCTAAGGTGTATTTTGATGGTGCTTGCCCTTTAGGATCAAAGTGTTTATTCGGATCACTTGTTACCACGCTGCCACCACCAGCGGCGTTGACAACGATATGGGTCGATATTGTCACACTGACGAGGGCTGACAGTAGTGCGACATTGACGAGCTTTGTATTCATACACCTAACTCCTTGGTTATTAATGAATTACAAGTTACCCAACATTTCTGTGTATGTGCTGGCGACACATAGCCAGAACACAACGACGATGACTAACCTAAATATGCAAGTGAACAAAGACCACCCACGCTAAAACGCTCACCCAGATATTAAGGTAGTAATGCATTTAGATTTGTACAAGGTGAACTTATCTTCGTCAGGCAGTATTGTTTAACGCGAACTTGAGCTTAATCATGCGGACAATCAACATTCGGAGCAAAAACATACACAAAAAAAACGCCATTAGCATAAGCCAATGGCGTTTAATCACCTTAGTCGCTTTAATAAAGTATCGAGCGTGTCAGTTAACCCTGCCTAGGCCAACGGCCTAAGGTACAACGGTCGTTACTGCCAAAGTCTCTCACGGTCGACACCGACTCATAACCTAGCTCAATCATCTTATTGCGCACCGTAATGGCTTGCTCAAAACCGTGCTCGAGTAGCAAATAGCCACCGGGCGCCAGATAATCACGCGCCGACAGAGCAATATGAAACAGGTCGGCATAACCATGTTCGGCAGCGGTCAACGCACTCTGTGGCTCAAAGCGTACATCGCCTTGAGACAAATGCTCATCTTCTTCGTCGATATAAGGCGGGTTAGAGACAATCAGATTGAAATCGTACTGATTGACGGCATCAAACCAATCGCTTTGTAGTACCTCGACTTGCGGTAACTTCAAGTTGTCACGATTCGCCTTAGCCAAGGCCACAGCTTCAATCACTTTGTCGACAGCCGTGATCTGCCATGTGCTGCGCTCAAAGGCTAACGACAGGGCTATTGCCCCCGTTCCCGTGCCTAAATCGAGCACCTTAGCATTTTGTGCTAACGGCAAGTTTAACGCGGTCTCAACCAAAATTTCGGTATCGGGACGCGGAATAAGCGTGGTGGGGTTAACCATAAATGGCAATGACCAAAACTCGCGTTCGCCAACGATATGCGCGATAGGAGTGCCTATCGCACGCCTTGCAACCATCTGCTGAAACGCGGCGGATTGTTCACTGGTAATGCGTTCATCGGGCCAAGTGTAGAGGTAGCTGCGCGGCTTATGGATGACATGAAGCAGCATCACTTCGGCATCTAGCTTGGCAGTATCAGAGATCTCAACAAGTTGAGAAGAAGCCCATTGAAGGGCTTCAGCTAACGTCTGGTACAAAAAAATATCCTTATTAACCTAGAGTCGCGATATTGAGTATATTAATCGTCTGCCAAAGCAGCCAACATATCGGCTTGGTTTTCTTGCATTAGCGGTTCGATAATCGCATCTAAATCCCCTTCCATCACTTCATTTAAGCGATAAAGGGTCAAATTGATACGATGCTCACTGACACGCCCCTGAGGGAAATTATAAGTACGAATACGCTCAGAGCGATCACCACTGGCCACTAATGTGCGGCGAGTCGATTCCTCTTCGCTGCGGCGTTTTTCATCTTCAACCGCTTGTATACGAGCCGTCAATACACTCATGGCTTGAGCGCGGTTTTTATGCTGCGAGCGCTGATCCTGACATTCAACGATGATGCCAGACGGAATATGAGTGATACGGATAGCCGAATCGGTTTTGTTAACGTGCTGACCACCCGCGCCCGATGCGCGGAAGGTATCCACTTTTAGATCGGCAGGATTAATTTGAATCGCTTCGGCTTCGGGTACTTCAGGCATAACGACCACAGTACAAGCTGAGGTATGCACCCGCCCTTGCGACTCGGTCTCAGGCACACGCTGTACACGATGCCCACCCGATTCAAATTTCAGTCGGCCATAGACCCCATCGCCAGACACTTTAATGATGATCTCTTTAAAGCCGCCATGTTCGCCTTCGTTAGCGTTCATCACCTCTATCTGCCAGCGTTTAGCTTCGCAGTAACGGCTGTACATACGGTACAGATCACCGGCAAAGATGGCCGCTTCGTCCCCCCCTGCGCCAGCACGAATTTCGACAAAGGCATTGTTGTCATCTTTAGGATCTTTAGGCAGCAGTAGGATCTGCAGTTCATCTTCGAGCGTCTCGAGCACTTGCTTGGCGGCTTTAATCTCTTCTTGCGCCATCTCTTTTAGCTCGGCATCGTCTTCGGCTAACATCTCTTGCGCCGACTCGAGATCGGCCTGCGCCTGTTGAAATGCCTTAAAGCTTCTTACCACGTCTTCGAGTTGAGAGTACTCTTTGGACAGAGCGCGAAAACGCTCTTGGTCAGCAATCACACTAGGATCACTCAGTAGCGCCAATACTTCTTCATTACGCTCAAGCAAGCCTTCAAGCTTGCGAATCACACTGTCCTTCATTCCAACGCTAACCTTAGTCTTTATCTAATCCAAGCGCCGCTCTTAATTGTCCGATGCTGTTTAAGTCACCGCGTCGACTCGCCTGAGTAAGGGCTTGAGTCGGCGCATGGATCAATTTATTGGTTAACTTATTGGCCAGTTCCAGTATTAGCTGTTCGCTATCACCGCCTTGGGCTAACTTATTGATCGCGCGCTCTACCAGCTCATCTTTGATCGCCATACTTTGGGTACGGTATTCACGGATACTGTCGACCGACTCTAATGAGCGGATCCACTCCATGAAAAGATGAGACTCTTCTTCGACAATTAATTCGGCTTGCTCGGCAGCCTCACGTCTGGAGGCCATATTTTGTTCAATGATGCTTTGCAGGTCGTCAACCGTGTAGAGAAAGGCATCATCTAGATCCCCTACTTCGGCTTCAATATCTCTAGGTACTGCTATATCAACCAATAACATAGGTTGATGACGACGCTGTTTCAGCGCTTTTTCTACCATGCCTTTACCCAGTATAGGTAATGGGCTGGCGGTAGAGGATATCACGATATCGGCCTTAGGGAGAAAATCTGGTATCTGTTCGAGCGTAATGGCCGTTGCGCCAAACTCTTCGCACATGGCTTCGGCGCGCGAAATGGTGCGGTTAGCCACAATCATTGACTCGACGCCATTGTCTTTAAGATGCCGGGCAACCAGCTCTATGGTCTCACCCGCGCCGATGAGTAACACCTTAGTGGCACTCAAAGCCGAGAAAATATGTTTAGCCATGCTCACCGCGGCAAACGCTACCGACACGGCTGCGGCACCGATTTCAGTTTCGGTGCGCACTTTCTTGGCAACAGAAAAGGTATTTTGGAACAGTCGGTCCATGGTGACCGCCACCGTGCCTGCTTCTTTTGCCTTAACAAAAGATTGCTTAACTTGGCCTAAGATCTGTGGCTCACCTAAGATCAATGAGTCAAGACCTGCAGAGACACGCATCAAATGTCGCACGGCTTCTTGGCCGCGATATTGGTACAGGCAAGGTAGCACATCTTCATGGGACAGCTGATGATATTCCTCTAACCAAGTAATCACGTCCTGCGCTTCACCGTTGTTACAGTAAAGTTCGGTGCGATTACAGGTCGAGATGATCACCGCTTCACCCGTCTTAGTTAGACTGGCAAGGCTTTTCATCGCGTCATGAATTTTATCGGGTGAAAACGCTACTTTCTCACGTAGGTCTACCGTCGCTGTTTTATGATTAATACCGATTGCTACAAGGCTCATCTGACTCTTTCTGGTCTCTAGGGTCTGTTTATCTTGCGAATTAGATTTGTTCTGGCTCAAAGCGGTGGTCAGAATACAAACGAAAATGCGACTGGCTCATATTGCTCCACTAACGGCTTTGAGGCGAACGACTAGGGTTTAGCTTGCTGCTGACTTTTGCTGACCATGCCTTATTACCATTTTTTTGATAGTCACAGGCGACACTTGGTTTAATGCGAGCGCGTCACATTGCCTCATAGAGTGGCGACAAAGTCCTCATGCAAGGGCCATCGCCCTGATTAATCTCTCTTAGTGGCAGCCATTCTACTGAATTGAGCCAACTAAAAACAGAATACGCTTAACAAAACCGAATAATAATCTCGTTTATTACGCTTTTTTCACATTAAAGCGCAGCAATAATCACCAAAATACAAGCCATTACAAAAACACTTAGCACTAGCTGAAAGCCTAGGCTTGGCAGGAAATTTAACGATTGCCATTGGTATTTATACACAGCACTCGTATGATATGAGCTCGTTGTAACAGTAATAGATAAATAATTTGAACTACTTCACAAAAATCTTAATTAGCGCCCTATTGCTGACACCTTTATTGTTAGGAGGGTGCGCCAGTCGCTCCGATATTGATCTGCAGGACATCAATGTCAGCCATGTTGAGCAAGCTAAAGCCTGGGAGATGCAGGGCAAGCTAGCGGTCAAAACCCGTGACGATAAATTCAGTACCAATTTGTATTGGCTTCACACCCCCAATCGCGACCAATTACGCCTAACGACGATGTTAGGCACAACGGTCATGCTACTGGAGCGTGACGAGGATGGGGCTCAACTGATGATTGACGGTAACACCTACCAGCATCATGACGCCGAGCAACTGCTCAAGCGGCTCACGGGCTGGTCTATCCCTATCGAACATTTACCATTATGGATAACAGGCCAAGTGGCGTCTTCAGATCTGGTGATCCGTTATGATAACAATCACAGACCGATACAAGTACAGTCAACAATGACACAAACACCATGGCAGGTAGAGTTTAAGAGTTGGCAACACCAAAGCGGCGCACAACTGCCTAGATTACTTGAGTTAACTCGTGAAAACATACGATTAAAAATGCAAATAAATCAATGGCAAGCTCTTACTAACAGCACCCCATCATCAGATAACGCCGGACTATCGCATGACGAATAAACGCTCTATCGCATGGCCTGCGCCAGCAAAACTTAACCTGTTTTTACACATCAATGGGCGCCGTAATGACGGTTATCATGAGCTGCAAACCCTATTTCAATTTATCGAGCAGAGTGACCTACTGGATTTTGCCATCAACCAGACTGGCGAACTTACCTTACACTCCAACATTAGTGATGTTGTCGCAAATACAGATAACTTAATTCTTCGAGCGGCAAAATCGTTGCAACAAAAAACCGCAACTACACTTGGCGCAGAGATATGGCTCGATAAAAAATTGCCTATGGGCGGTGGAATTGGCGGCGGCTCGTCAGATGCCGCCACAACCTTAGTGGCGCTAAATCACTTATGGAACACCCAGTTATCATTAACTCAACTGACAGAGATCGGCCTAAGTTTGGGTGCCGATGTACCTGTTTTTATTAATGGTTTATCCGCTTTTGCCGAAGGTGTCGGTGAGAAACTTATTGCGGTAGATTTACCAGAGCCTTGGTATCTAGTACTCACGCCCGACGTTCATGTGTCAACGGCTGAGGTGTTTAACGATCCACAATTACCGCGAGATACGCCAAAGTTATCTTTAGCCGATTTAATGACCAGTGACTGGCACAATGATTGCCAACAACTGGTCGCCAAACGTCACCCTCAAGTTGCCAAAGCATTGGCGTGGCTGATAGAATATGCGCCGTCTAGAATGACCGGAACCGGAGCATGCGTTTTCGGGACATTCGCTACTCGCGAGCAAGCAGAGCAAGTTTTTGCCAAAAAACCTGCCGATATGAGCGGTTTTATCGCGAAAGGGACAAATAAATCACCACTTATGCTGCGCTTAGCGCAGTGTTAAAATCATGCGGGATAAGGCTACTTTATCCCGGCCATTAAAATGAAGCATACGCCTGAGGTTCATACAGTGCCTGACATTAAACTATTTGCCGGTAACGCAACACCCAGTCTCGCAAAGAAGATAGCAGATCGTCTATTTTGTAAACTCGGAGACGCAGAGGTTGGCGTTTTCAGCGACGGTGAAATCAGTGTCCAGATTAACGAAAATGTACGTGGGGCGGATGTATTTATCATTCAATCTACTTGTGCACCGACTAACGATAACCTAATGGAACTTATCGTTATGGTTGATGCGTTACGCCGCGCATCTGCTGGCCGTATTACTGCGGTTATTCCTTACTTTGGTTACGCACGTCAAGATCGTCGCGTACGCAGTGCTCGTGTACCTATTACTGCTAAAGTGGTTGCCGACTTTTTGTCAAGCGTAGGCGTAGACCGCGTACTGACTTGCGACTTACATGCTGAGCAGATCCAAGGCTTCTTCGATGTGCCAGTTGATAACGTATTTGGTAGCCCAGTACTGTTAGAAGATATGCTAGCCAAGAAGTTAGATAATCCTGTTGTGGTATCGCCAGACATCGGTGGTGTAGTACGTGCTCGTGCTGTTGCCAAACTACTTGATGACTCTGATCTCGCCATTATCGATAAGCGTCGTCCACAGGCAAACGTCGCGCAGGTGATGCACATTATCGGTGATGTTCAAGGCCGTGACTGTATTATCGTTGACGATATGATTGATACTGGGGGCACACTGTGTAAAGCCGCTGAAGCGTTAAAAGAACATGGTGCTAACCGTGTATTTGCTTATGCGACACACCCAGTCTTCTCTGGCAACGCTGCAAAGAACATTGCTGAATCAGTGATTGATGAAGTAATTGTGACCGATACTATTCCGCTAAGTCCTGAAATTGCCGCGCTAGATAAAGTCACCCAGTTGACTATGTCAACAGTGATGGCCGAAGCCATTCGTCGTGTCAGCAACGAAGAGTCCATCTCTGCGATGTTCAAGCACTAATCGATTAGATTATTTAGCGAATAAAAAACGCACTCGATTGAGTGCGTTTTTTTATACTTTGTAGTCAGGAGCCTAATTAATACGCACAGCTCTGCCCTTGCCCTATTCAACCCGCTTTACCTGCCCCCCCTAAATAAAGGCCTAGCGCCCTCAAATGCCCGCTTTGATATAGCTCTGTAAATACTATGAATACCGCTCGCGATGAAATAGCCCTGTGATGAAAGATAGCTCATGGTCAAGGCCGCTAAGTTTATCGCTAACGCCCCCTCAAAACGGGCCATTACCTTTAAGCCAGCATCAAAACATAATGCGCTAACACTTCCTAAGACGGCTCTAGAGTAGTTAATTCACAGCAAATTTAACCCATTACACTGATGAAATGACCAGATTGTACAAACTCAAGAAGCGAAAATTGAGATGCGAACACAATGCAAGGGAGCGACAATATTGCTTGAATTGGTCATTAGGGTGGCGCTGGCAAGAAAGCCTATGCGGCGGCCCGAGGTGGTACCTACGCAAAAGATCGTGAATATCAGCCCTCGATTTAAGTAAGTTTTTAATCCCTAGGTATAAGTCATAGCCTAAACCATCCCTAAGCCTCGCTAACGCCACTGACTCGCTGCCAACGGCTTAACTCAATACATACACGCTTAGGGCAACAAAGCATCTAAAGTCGCGACTGTAAAGCGCTTAACGCCGCAGACAATATAGATTAATAGTAGAGTCGTACAGGCTAAAGGGGGCAAATTTTAGGCACAAAAAAGCCCGTCAAAAAGACAGGCTTATTTGTTTTTAATAAATGGTACGGGAGGAGAGACTTGAACTCTCACACCTTACGGCACCAGAACCTAAATCTGGCGTGTCTACCAATTCCACCACTCCCGCACTGCATCATTTTTTACATCTTGATTAAAGATGGTGGGGCTAACCCACTCACTTAAGTCAATGACTTAGGTGGTTGAATAATGGCTGGGGTACCAGGATTCGAACCTGGGAATGCCGAGATCAAAACCCGGTGCCTTACCGCTTGGCGATACCCCAAAAGCTTTCGCTTTTGTTACACCCTGTAGACCACAAGGCTGTAACTTAAAATAAATGGTACGGGAGGAGAGACTTGAACTCTCACACCTTACGGCACCAGAACCTAAATCTGGCGTGTCTACCAATTCCACCACTCCCGCACTGCATCTAGTTTTACATCTTGATTAAGATGGCATTATGAAACTAGCGTGTCTAACTATCAACATCCACTACTCTCAAGCTGCATCTAGTTTTATATCTTGATTAAGATGGTAACTCATTCAAGTCACGCTTTCATTTTACATCTGAATAAGATGGTAGCAATGGCGGGACTTGAACCTGCGACCCCAGCATTATGAGTGCTGTGCTCTAACCAGCTGAGCTACATTGCCACATAATTATCATATAGATAATGGCTGGGGTACCAGGATTCGAACCTGGGGATGCCGAGATCAAAACCCGGTGCCTTACCGCTTGGCGATACCCCAAAACTGTGTGAAGCAAAAAGAAATGGCTGGGGTACCAGGATTCGAACCTGGGAATGCCGAGATCAAAACCCGGTGCCTTACCGCTTGGCGATACCCCAATCTTTTCTTGCTTCAAGTTAAAGACTTTACAATCTCTAACTTAAAATAAATGGTACGGGAAGAGAGACTTGAACTCTCACACCTTACGGCACCAGAACCTAAATCTGGCGTGTCTACCAATTCCACCACTCCCGCACTGCATCTAGTTTCACATCTTGATTAAGATGGCATTATGGAACTAGCGTGTCTAACTATCAACATCCACTACTCCCGTACTGCATCTAGTTTTACATCCTGATTAAGATGGCATTAAGATATGGCTTGTCTAACTATCAACATCCACCACTCTTACGCTGTACCTAGTTTTACATCTTGATTAAGATGTTGCCAACCCTATTTCTGCTGATTGATATACTTCAACCATCAACTAGTCGGCTTACCTCAAGTTTTACATCTTAGAGAAGATGGTAGCCATATTGCCGGGGCTTATACCGACTTGCTACGCATTCATTTTTCATCCGAATAAGATGGTAGCAATGGCGGGACTTGAACCTGCGACCCCAGCATTATGAGTGCTGTGCTCTAACCAGCTGAGCTACATTGCCATCGTTTTCTTACGTGTCCCTCTTGGTGAGGAACGGGGCGTATTATGCTTATTCAGCGTATTGAGGTCAACAGCTTTTTTCCGCTAATTTACACTTACCTCATCGTTCGCTTATAAACTCACCAAAGTGAGCAGCAGTTATCCAAAAAAGAGGCTTAAAGCGCCATATTAAGCCTTAGGTTGGGTTTAAATATCAGATTTATATAAGCCTTAAAATACAAAAACGGCTCAATAATTTATTGAGCCGTTTAGATTCTATAATGCCACTTGCTATTTTATTAGCAAGATTAGCCTCATGCTTATACGTTAAATAGGAAATGCATCACATCGCCATCTTTAACGATATAGGTTTTACCTTCGATACGCAGTTTACCTGCTTCTTTCGCGCCAGCTTCACCTTTATAGGTAATAAAGTCATCATAAGACATTACCTGGGCACGAATAAAGCCGCGCTCAAAGTCTGTATGGATAACACCAGCGGCTTGTGGTGCACTCGCCCCCACTTTAACGGTCCAAGCACGTACCTCTTTAACGCCTGCGGTAAAGTAGGTGTGCAGATCCAGTAGCTGGTAACCGGCGCGGATCACACGATCCAATCCAGGTTCGGTTAAACCAAGGTCAGCCATAAACTCTTCACGGTCTTCAGCGTCCATTTCTGCCAGTTCAGATTCAATGGCAGCACACACGGCAACGACCACGGCATTCTCTTTGGCCGCAATGTCGCGAACCGTATCCAGATGCGGGTTATTTTCAAAACCATCTTCTGCGACGTTCGCGATATACATGGTTGGCTTAAGTGTAAGGAAATTAAGATAAGCGACTGCCGCCAACTCTTCCTTAGTTAAGTCCATTGAACGCAGCATTTGACCTTCGTCCAATACTGGGCGCATCTTTTCTAACACGCTGACTTCGAACTTAGCTTCTTGGTCGCCACCTTTAGCACGCTTTTGCTGACGCGTGATAGCGCGCTCGCACGAGTCTAAGTCAGCCAAGGCTAATTCGGTGTTGATCACTTCAATGTCACTGGCAGGCGACACTTTATTTGCCACGTGCACGATATTGTCATCTTCAAAGCAACGCACCACATGACCAATCGCATCGGTTTCACGAATGTTAGCAAGGAACTTGTTGCCCAGCCCTTCACCTTTAGAAGCGCCCGCCACTAGGCCTGCGATGTCGACAAATTCCATTGTAGTCGGCAAAATACGCTCAGGCTTCACGATTTCAGCCAATGCTGCTAATCGTGGATCGGGCACTGGCACCACACCGGTGTTAGGTTCAATCGTACAAAACGGGAAGTTAGACGCTTCGATGCCCGCTTTAGTCAGTGCGTTGAACAATGTCGATTTACCTACGTTTGGTAGGCCAACGATGCCACATTTAAAACCCATATCTTTACCTTTATTCAATTAGTATTATCGGCACAACCAATAATAACGCTGCTCACACCTGATTGCTTCAGAATGTGATGGATTAACCCGCCTTGTAAGAATGCAGTCTATGCATCGCCTTACTCATATCTTCTTTAAATAACAGTTCGGTGGCCCGCACCGCTTCGTCAATCACGTCTTCGATTAACCTTTGCTCAACTTGCGGCGCCTTACCTAAAACATAATTGCTCACTAGACTCTTATCACCTGGGTGACCGATACCAATGCGCAAACGATAAAAGCCTTTATTATTGGCAAGCCTAGCAATGATATCCTTTAAACCGTTGTGACCACCATGACCGCCACCGAGTTTAAACTTAGCCACGCCGGGCGGCATATCCAGCTCATCATGGGCGACGAGGATCTCTTCGGGCTCGATGCGAAAGAAATTAGCCAAGGCACCAACCGATTTACCGCTGAGGTTCATAAATGTGGTTGGGATCAATAAGCGAACATCTTTACCGTATAGGGTCGCTCTCGCTGTGAGGCCGTAATATTTACTGTCTGCAACTAATGTTACACCGCAAACGCGCGCCAGTTCATTAACATACCAAGCACCCGCATTGTGGCGGGTTTGCTCGTACTTCTCACCTGGGTTTGCAAGCCCAACAATCAGCTTAATATTGCTCATTTAACCTATGTCCATCTCGCCAGGGCGCATAAAAACGCGGCATTTTAGCACTCTATCGCCCGAGCAACAAATTTGTTGTAGTAAAGACAGCGGAATTTAAGGAAGGTTAGCACTGCGCCATGCCCTAAGATCTAAGCGATTAACCTCAGCCGCGAAATCAATCGTCATGGTGCTGCGGTGACTGGTCGGTGAGCCGCTTTACCCACAAGATGACGAGTAAAGCCAGCTCGTTTGAGTTAACGCTTAGAGACCCATGGCGTATTTCAACACCTTATGCTTAATGGGTGAGTCTATATTAGCGATTTTAAGCGCACTGTTGCGCAGTAATTTTAGCGGTAAATTCTTATTGCTAAAGCCGGCATAAAAGAGGTCCATAGTGCTCATCATCAACAAATTGTCGCCATAGCGGCGACGCTGATATTGTGCCAACACATCTTGAGTCCACCAGCTGCGCTGCTCATCAATAGCCCCTTTAACAGATGCAATTAATGCCGCGACATCTTTAAAGCCAATATTCACTCCTTGACCAGCTAATGGATTAATCGTGTGTGCAGCATCACCTAAAATCACCACATTATCCTGATAGTAGCGCTGCGCATGACGTCTGGTAAGCTTAAAACTGCCATGAGACACCACTTTAAATGCCCGATCGAGGCGTGCGGGGAAATGGGCGTTAATTTGCTCGTACAGCGCCTCAGCGCTTAATCCGCTTAACTGCGCAATGCGATTAGCATCGTCGTACCACACCAAAGACGCGTTGCGACCTGGTAGCGGCAACAGAGAGCGTGGGCCTTGGGGAGTAAACTGTTGCCAAGTAACATCTTGCTCTTCCTGCTGGGTCTCAATATTAATCAGCATCGCCGACTGGGCATAATCCCACCCAGTTAAGCCGATCCCTGCCCACTGACGTACTTGAGAGTTTGCCCCATCGGCACCGACTAACAAGCGAGTATCTATGCTTGTGTTATTACTTAATCGTAGCCTAACCCCTTGCTCACTCCGGCTAAACTGGTCGACGTTAACCGGGCAGATAAGCTGCAAATTGTCATACTTGTCAAATGCCTGCCACAAGGCTAATTGCACCACACGATTTTCGACAATATGCCCAAGATGAGTCGCACCCACTTGATCACTATGAAACTGTGTCTGGCACCCATCAAGCTCCCAAGTTTCCAGTCCTTTATAGGCCACCTGACGCATCGCGGCGATAGCGTCGAGCGCTCCTAGCTGTTGCAGCAACTGCTCAGAAGCGACGCTGATGGCTGAAACACGTAAATCCAATGGTTGCTCAGGGCTGTATGCTTGAGGCGCAAAGGCTTCAACAACGGCAACCTTTAACCCTAACTGGGCTAACCCAATTGCGGTCGCGGCTCCCACCATGCCACCGCCGAGGATCACGACATCTTGTTCTAGATGTTGGTTTTGATTCTGACTCACCTTACGCTTTACTCCCTGATGGTTAACTCTCTAGTGCACGCTCATGGCGACACATTTATTACGTTGGTTCCCTGACGAGCGGTTTCTGTGTCTAAATATGTCAATTAGGCCTATTACGTATGCAAATATGACTGACACTGCAATCACTCACACTCAGTTACAAAGGCGGCCAATCCCAAGCTCAGCGTGTTCTATAGTGGTTGTGGACGTTAGTCAGTATGGATACTCACTTATGCACCTACATTCACTATTTATTGCATTAGAGGTTCACTATGAAACGCTCAATGATTGCCAGTGTAATGATGACCAGCGCATTAATCGCCAATGTGGCGTTAGCCGATCAGGCCCCCGCCATGGAAACCATGACTATAACCTATCGCGCGCCGCTCGATTATGCCCTATATCAATATACGACAGAATGGCGCAGTCAATACAGAGTAGAAATTTATGACAGCATACAAGATCAAGCCAGAAACAGCAGCCTTGCAATGGCGCAAGCCTTCGAAAGCGCAGCCCTTGAATCGGCCTTCGACACAACGTCAATGTTAACGGCAAAAACCTTTAGCCCGGAGTAATTTCTAATATATAACGCGCAAAAGCTAGCCAGAGTGGTGCTCAAAGGGTAAAATGTCGCGCTATTTTTCCCAGTAATTGCAACCACGGCGCAAAACTGATGAGTAAGAAACTCCATATTAAAACTTGGGGCTGTCAGATGAATGAGTATGACTCATCAAAGATGGCCGACCTACTAGACGAATACCAAGGGTATACCTTAACGGATAATGCAGAAGAGGCAGACGTACTGCTGCTTAACACCTGCTCTATCCGTGAAAAAGCGCAAGAAAAGGTGTTTCACCAACTTGGTCGCTGGAAAACCTTAAAAGATAAAAAGCCTAATCTTATCATTGGTGTTGGTGGCTGTGTCGCCTCACAAGAAGGCAAGGCGATTAAAGACAGAGCCCAGTGTGTGGATCTGATCTTTGGGCCACAGACCTTACACCGTTTGCCTGAAATGATTGACCAAATCCAGCAAGGCGGCAAAGCGGTTATCGATGTCAGTTTCCCTGAAATCGAAAAATTTGACCGTCTACCTGAGCCGCGTGCCGAAGGACCAAGCGCCTTCGTGTCTATCATGGAAGGCTGTAGCAAATACTGCTCTTTCTGCGTAGTGCCATACACTCGCGGTGAAGAGGTCAGCCGCCCGCTCGATGATGTCATTCTTGAGATTGCCCAATTGGCGGCACAAGGAGTCCGTGAGGTCAATCTACTTGGCCAAAACGTGAATGCTTATCGTGGGGCCACCCACGACGATGACATCTGCACGTTTGCCGAACTGCTGCGTTATGTAGCCGCTATTGATGGTATCGACCGTATTCGTTTCACCACTAGCCACCCCATCGAGTTTACCCAAGACATCATAGATGTTTATGAAGATACACCAGAATTGGTGAGCTTCCTGCACCTGCCTGTGCAGTCGGGTTCCGATCTAATTTTGACCCAGATGAAACGCGGTCATATGGCGATTGAATATAAATCTATCATTCGTCGTCTACGCAAAGCACGTCCCGATATTCAGATAAGCTCTGACTTTATTATTGGCTTTCCTGGTGAGTCGAAACAGGATTTCGCCGACACCATGAAGCTAATAGAAGATGTGCAATTTGACCACAGCTTTAGCTTTATCTACAGCGCTCGTCCGGGCACGCCTGCGGCCGATCTGCCAGATGATGTCTCAATGGAAGAGAAAAAAGAGCGCTTAGCCATATTGCAAGACAGGATCACCCAGCAAGCGATGCGTTACAGTCGTCAAATGCTCGGTACCGTGCAGCGTATCTTAGTCGAAGGGCCATCGGTTAAAAACCCAATGGAGCTTCGTGGACGCACCGAAAATAACCGCGTGGTGAACTTCGAGGGCGATCCTAAGCACATTGGCAGCTTTGTCGATGTTGAAATTGTCGATGTTTACACTAACTCATTGCGCGGTATCTTTATCCGTGGTGAAGATGAGATGGACTTACGTCGCGACCTTCGTCCATCTGACATCTTGGCTAAGCATAAGAAAGATGATGAGCTAGGCGTCACCCAGTACATCCCTTAACTTGGGCGAGTGACAACGATAAGTTGAATCAAAGCGACTGTGCATCACAGTCGCTTTTTTATTGCTCACTCGACTTGCCAGTACACATAGGCCACTACACCTGTGGCCCCCTTTTAATGGCATCGAACACTAAAATTAGCGTTAGCATTTCAACTTAATGCCTCGTAAACTGTCTGAGTTAACCCTATTTGTGGATACAGACAAACATCATTTGGAGTTATTTTTGTCAAATAAATTAACCACCCTCAATTTGTATCTCGAACCCGCTGACAGCCGTAGGCTTGCATCGCTATGCGGCCCTTTTGATGACAACATCAAACAGTTAGAACGCCGCATCGGTGTTGAGATCAATTACCGCAACAACCATTTTCAAATTGTTGGCCTGCCACGCAACTGCTTAACCGCCAACAACTTACTCAAAGAGCTGTATGTTGAAACCCAGCCTGTACGAGGCAGTACTCCTGACTTAGAGCCAGACGCTGTTCATATGGCCATTCAAGCTGCCATCGCCCTAGAGGCCGACGCCCCCCGCGATGACAAAGAGCTGTATATAAAAACCAAACGCGGTGTCATTAAGCCCAGAAACCCTAACCAAAGTGATTATGTAGCCAATATCGTCCGCCATGACATCAGCTTTGGCGTTGGCCCTGCTGGTACGGGTAAAACCTACCTTGCGGTCGCCGCCGCGGTCGATGCGCTCGAGCGCCAAGAGGTAAGACGCATCTTACTGACGCGCCCTGCGGTTGAAGCCGGTGAGAAACTGGGCTTTCTGCCAGGTGATTTAAGCCAAAAGGTCGATCCGTATCTGCGCCCGCTATACGATGCCCTCTTTGAGATGATGGGCTTTGAAAAAGTCGAACGATTAATTGAACGCAGCGTTATCGAAGTGGCGCCACTGGCCTATATGCGCGGACGAACCCTAAACGATGCCTTTATCATCTTAGACGAAAGCCAAAATACCACCGTCGAGCAGATGAAAATGTTTTTAACCCGCATCGGATTTAATTCGCGCGCCGTGATCACCGGCGATATTACTCAGATAGATCTGCCCAAGCACCAAAAATCAGGCCTGCGTCACGCCATTGAAGTCCTTAGTGATGTCGATGAGGTGAGCTTTAACTTTTTCCAAGCCAAAGATGTGGTGCGCCACCCCGTTGTGGCCCGCATTGTCGAAGCTTATGAAGCCCATGAGCAAAAAATGGCTAGCGAAAAAGCCAAGCGCGCAAGCCAATATCAATCCCAGGAACAAGCCCAACATGATGTCTGATCACCCTACTCTTGCATTGAGTCTCGACCTGCAAATTGCAACCGACAGCCAAGCGCTTCCGACTCAGGCACAATTTGAAACCTGGGTGCGCTTAGCACTGGGCAACACTATGGCCGAAGCTGAAATGACGATTCGACTGGTTGACATAGAAGAGAGCCAACGCTTAAATCATAGCTATCGCGGTAAAGACAAGCCGACAAATGTGCTATCATTCCCGTTTGAAGCGCCTCCAGAAGTGGAATTACCACTACTTGGCGATTTAGTGATCTGCGTACCCGTTGTCGAAGCTGAAGCAAAACAACAAGATAAAGCCTTAGAAGCCCACTGGGCTCATATGGTTGTACATGGTTGTCTGCATCTGCTAGGGTATGATCACATCGATGATAGCGAAGCAGAAGAGATGGAGTCCTTAGAGACTCAACTGATTGAAAGCCTAGGCTTTCCTAATCCTTACAAGGAGCAATAATTGGCTGTAATAGCCAGGAAATTACTATGAGCGATGACATCCCACCGAGTACCAACGCCCACAAGAAGGGCTGGTTTGAAAAAGTAAGTCAGTTATTCCAGGGCGAACCACAGAGTCGCGACGAGTTAGTGGAAGTGATCCACGATGCTGAGCTAAGAGAAGTGATTAGCGAAGACACTCGCGAGATGATAAAAGGTGTTTTAGAAGTTTCCGATCTGCGCGTGCGTGACATCATGATCCCACGAGCACAAATTGTGGCGCTAAAGATTGATAGTACAGTTGAAGAACTACTATCGACAGTCATTGGTTCTGCACACTCTCGCTTTCCTGTCGTCAACGAAGATAAAGATCATATCGAAGGCATTTTACTTGCCAAAGATCTGCTTAAATACGGCTTTAAAAACAACGACGAACCTTTTTCTTTAGGGCAAGTGATCCGCCCTGCTGTTGTTGTGCCAGAGAGCAAGCGTGTTGATGTCTTATTAAAAGAGTTCCGTTCACAACGCTATCACATGGCGATTGTCGTCGATGAATATGGTGGCGTATCGGGCTTGGTGACGATTGAAGATATTCTCGAAGAGATTGTCGGTGAAATTGAAGATGAATTTGACCACGATTCGGCCGAAGAAACGGAAATCCGTCAAGTGGGCAAACAGCTTTATATGGTTAAAGCCTTAACGCCCATTGAAGACTTTAATGAAAAATTTGGTACTCACTTTAGTGACGAAGAATTTGATACTGTCGGTGGTTTGGTCTCCCATGCTTTTGGGCACCTGCCTGAGCGTAATGAAAAGGTGATGATCGACGATATAGAATTTAAAGTCATTAGCGCCGATACCCGCAGACTGGTCCAACTCAGGGTTAAATTGCCCGATAACCAAACTGACAACGATAACGACTAGTTTCGTATCCCCTTGATGAGGCTTAAATGCTGCTACCACTTAGGGCTATAGCCCATCAACCTTGGTTAAAACTGGTGCTCGCCTATCTGGCGGGTGCCAGCACTACCCTTGCGTTTGCTCCCTATGGCCTATGGCCTATCTATCTGGTTTCAATGGCCTTTGCCCTTAGTCAAAGCCAGCCACTCTCACCGAAGCTGACATTTTACTATTGGCTTAGCTTTGGCTTTGGCTGCTTCTCAGTAGGCATTAGCTGGGTGCACGTGAGCATGGACACCTTCGGCGGCCTGCCGCTGGCGGCCTCTATTGGATTAATGGCGTTATTGGCCCTGTATTTGGCACTGTATCCTGCGCTGGCAGGCTATTTACTGGCCAAGCTGACGCCGCAATCACATTACCTGCGCAACCTATTACTCTTCCCGGCCCTTTGGGTGCTCACCGAATGGTCTCGTGGCTGGGTATTGACGGGGTTTCCTTGGTTATGGGCGGGATACAGCCAAACCAGCGGCCCGTTGAGTCCATTAGCCAGTGTGATCGGCGCACTCGGCCTCAGTTACCTAGTAGCACTGTTGGCTGGCGCGCTTGCGTTGCTGTTTAGCGCTCATAAAACATCATTGGCAAAGCGCGGCGCGCCTTTATTCATCATCGTATTAGTGGCCTGCTCAGCGAGCTACATGACTAAAGTACTGTCACCCATCACGCCTACCGGTAAGCAGGTTAATGTCACCTTGGTGCAAGGCAATATTGCCCAAAGCATGAAATGGCAGCCCGAAGCCCTATGGCCCACCATGCTTAAATATATGGACTTGTCGCGACCAGAATTTGCCAATACCGACATTTTTATCTGGCCAGAGGCTGCAATTCCCGCTCCTGAAGATATGGTGAGTGATTTTCTCGACAATGCCAATCAGGTGGCCAATCTTAATAATAGCGCCATCATTACCGGCATTATCAGCCGTCAACAACAGCAGTTTTATAACTCGCTTATTGTCTTAGGCAATCACCAGGCGCCGATGCAAAGTAGCCCGGATTATCAAGCCAATGGAATTAATGAGTTTAGAAAGCATCACCTTCTCCCTATTGGTGAATTTGTGCCTTTTGAGGCTTTACTGCGTCCGCTAGCGCCCTTTTTTAATTTACCCATGTCCTCATTTGCGCGCGGCGATTATCAGCAACCTAATCTCAATGCCCTAGGCCATCAAGTCGCGCCCGCTATTTGCTACGAAATTGCCTTTCCTGAGCAACTGCGCGCGAATGTGACCAGCGACACCGAACTACTGCTGACTGTGTCTAACGATGCCTGGTTTGGCCGCTCAAATGGCCCTTTGCAACATATGGAGATTGCCCAGATGCGGGCCATTGAACTGGGTCGGCCCTTAGTCAGGGGCACCAATAATGGCGTCACTGCAGTGGTTAATGTTGATGGTGAGATCACCGCCAGCTTACCGCAATTTGAAACCGGGGTATTACACGCAAGTATTCCACTGATGACAGGAACAACACTGTTTAGCCGCTGGGGACAATGGCCAATATTGCTATTTAGCTGGGGCGTTTTGGGGTATGTGATGATACGCCGATGGACGGTGCGCTGAGCGATTATCAATCACCCACTGCACCGGTATGAAAAGCGGTTAAACATTAAGTTAAACACCTAGCCGTTTCGATAGAGATGGTAGCGCTAAGAACAAAGAATCGTTAGCGCTACCGTGCGCCGTCAAAGCGATTGGCGACACTCACAAGCTAACCCTAAGGCGTTAACGCCTCACGAGTAAACTGCCCACAATCACACTCAGGACAGTCGGGGATCACCCCAGGAAATTCAATGCGCATCTCATGGCCACAGGCGGTGCAGACTAACGTCCCTTGCCCGATAATTTCACCACTTTGATACAGACCATTATGTTTAAAATCTTGCGTGACCTCATGCCACTCCACTTGGCTACGATCAGTGATTTCACTTAACCAATGCCATAACGTATTTTCAACCGCGATAACTGTGGGGCTATGGCTTAAGTCGGAGGCATTTTTCTCTTGCAAGTAATCTGCGATATCACGTTTTAAAAATTGTTCGACTAAAGCTAACTCTTCCGTTTTAGCTTGTTGCTTGAGAGCCAAAAAGTCCTTACTGTTAGTGACAACCTTATATAACTCCTTTACTGTCATAGAGTTATCATCAGCAAAATCCAATTTAACCTGCGAGATCAGGGCCTGATAAAGCGATAGTAATTCGGCACTTCTTTGACTCATGTTCAATACTCCTTAATGCGAACCTTTTTAATGACTCACTTCTAGTTTATTCTATGCAGATCTCACTCGCGCGCAACGTGCGCAAGATCAAATAATAGGCGACATGGCCGGGAATCATCAATGCAAGAGCAATATCTACCTTCAGAGATTGAAGCTAAGGTGCAGCAGCACTGGCAAGACACAAAAACATTTGAAGTAACCGAGGATGAAAGCAAGGAGAAGTTTTACTGCCTCTCGATGTTTCCATACCCTTCTGGCCGACTCCATATGGGCCATGTTCGCAACTACACCATAGGCGATGTAGTTGCGCGTTACCAGCGTCTTCAGGGCAAAAATGTCCTACAACCTATCGGTTGGGACTCGTTTGGCCTGCCTGCTGAAAATGCGGCAATCAATAACAAGACGGCGCCAGCCCCTTGGACTTACGAAAATATCGACTACATGAAAAACCAGCTAAAAATGCTGGGATTTGGCTACGACTGGAGCCGTGAAATCGCCACCTGTACCCCAGAGTACTACCGCTGGGAACAATGGTTCTTCACCAAGTTATACGAAAAAGGCCTAGTCTATAAAAAAACCTCAGCGGTTAACTGGTGCCCCAACGATGAAACCGTACTCGCCAATGAGCAAGTACAGGACGGCTGCTGTTGGCGCTGTGACACCGAAGTGGTGCAAAAAGAGATCCCTCAGTGGTTTATTAAAATCACCGATTACGCCGAAGAGCTACTCAACGACATCGACCAACTCGATGAATGGCCTGAGCAAGTTAAGACCATGCAGCGCAACTGGATTGGTCGCAGTGAAGGCATAGAGATGACCTTCCAAGTGGCTGATAGCGAACAGAGTTTCGATATCTATACCACGCGTCCCGATACAGTAATGGGGGTGACTTATGTGGCGATTGCCGCCGGTCACCCACTCGCTGAGCAAGCCGCGGCCAACAACCCCGCACTTAAAGACTTTATCGAGGAGTGTAAAAATGCCGACACCACCGAGGCCGCTATGGCTGCGATGGAGAAAAAAGGCGTCGATACTGGTCTTAAAGCGATTCATCCACTCACGGGTAAATTAGTGCCTATATGGGCGGCTAACTTTGTGTTGATGAACTACGGTACTGGCGCGGTGATGTCGGTTCCAGGTCATGACCAACGCGACTATGAATTTGCCACTAAATATGGCCTGCCAATCGAGGGCGTGATTAAGCCAGTCGATGGTGAGCTTGATATTAGTAAAGAAGCTTATACCGAAAAAGGTATTGTGTTTAACTCTGGCGACGCGTTCCCAGAGCTAGATGGCCTAGACTTCCAAGCAGCATTCGATGCCATCGATGCCAAACTATCGAGCGAAGGTAAAGGTAAACGCCAAGTTAACTTCCGTCTACGCGACTGGGGAGTATCTCGTCAGCGTTACTGGGGCGCGCCAATTCCTATGGTCACGCTCGCCGATGGCACTGTAATGCCAACGCCAGAAGATCAACTGCCGGTCATCTTGCCAGAAGATGTGGTAATGGATGGTATTCAAAGCCCAATCAAGGCGGACAAAGAGTGGGCCAAGACTCAAATTAATGGCCAAGAAGCATTCAAAGAGACAGACACCTTTGACACCTTTATGGAGTCATCTTGGTACTATGCTCGTTACTGCAGCCCACACGCAGACCAGATGTTAGATCCTGCGAAAGCCAACTATTGGTTGCCTGTGGATCAATATATCGGTGGTATTGAGCACGCATGTATGCACCTGCTTTACTTCCGCTTTTTCCACAAATTGCTGCGTGATATGGACCTAGTCAACAGTAATGAGCCAGCCAAACGCCTATTGACTCAAGGAATGGTGTTGGCCGATGCTTTCTACTACAACGACGAGAAAGGCGCCCGTGTTTGGATTTCACCAAGTGATGCCACCGTCACCGAAACGGACGACAAAGGCCGTATCGTTAAAGCGATAGACAGCCAAGGCCATGAACTGGTTTATACCGGCATGAGCAAGATGTCTAAATCTAAAAATAACGGTATTGACCCACAAGAGATGGTCGATAAATACGGCGCCGATACCGTACGCTTGTTTATGATGTTCGCTGCGCCACCAGAGCTAACTCTGGAATGGCAAGAGTCGAGTGTTGAAGGCGCGCATCGCTTTATCAAGCGTTTATGGAAACTGGCACACGACCATGTCTCTCAAGGGGCGACCACGAGCTTAGATCTCACTGCGCTCAATCCAGCACAGAAAGAGCTGCGCCGCGAGCTGCACAAGACCATTGCTAAAGTGGGTGATGATATTGAGCGCCGTCAGATGTTTAACACCGCCATCGCCTCGGTGATGGAGTTGATGAATCGTCTGCAAAAAGCCCCAGCAGAGAGCGAGCAAGACCGCGCCTTAATGCAAGAAGCACTTTGCGCTGTGGTACGTCTACTGTACCCAATCATTCCGCACACGTGTTTCAGCCTATGGCAAGCTTTAGGGCACGAACAAGCGATCGAAGAGGTGCTGTGGCCTGAAGTCGATCAAGCGGCGCTAGTGGAAGATAGTAAACTTATCATAGTGCAAGTTAACGGCAAGCTACGTGCTAAAATCACTGTCGCGGCCGATGCCGATAAAGACGCAGTTGAAGCTTTGGGTATGGCGCAAGAAGGCGTGATTAAACACACCGAAGGCAAAACCATACGTAAAGTGATTTATGTCCCTGGTAAGCTGCTCAATATCGTAGCAAGCTAACTGTCGCAAGCCCGGCACCTGAATAACCTTTGTGATTCAGGTGCTGCAATGCTCAGCCTATGTTGTTAGGCTGAGCATCATTACTTTAGGAAGAACAGACTCACTTATGTTTATTAAACGCCTGTGTTTCGCCCTGTTAACCCTGACCCTTTTGGCCACCAGCGGTTGCGGCTTTAAACTGCAGCGCAGTTACTCTATTCCCGATGCGCTCAAATCACTGCATCTTAGCAGTCAAGATCAATACAGCGAACTCACCCGCTTGGTACGTGAACGCTTACGTCTTAACAGCATCAATGTGGTTGACGCGAACGCGACCTTACCCACGCTGAGCATCCTTAATGATTCACTCGACAGAACCACACTCTCCTTATATCCCACAGGGAATGTCGCCGAGTATGAGCTCAACTACCTAGTCTCATTTGCGGTGCAACTGCCTGAACGTGATGCACAGCGTTTTGAAGTGGCAATTCATCGCGACTACCTCGATGACCCGCGCACCGCACTGGCTAAAAGCCGTGAAATGGAGCTACTGGTTAAAGAGATGCGCATCCAAGCCGCAGACCAAATTATTCAAATTTTGGCTTCAATCGAGACTAATTGATGCGGATTTATCCAGATCAATTAGCCAAACAGCTCACGCCATTAGCCCAATGCTATTTAGTCTTTGGCGATGATCCTTGGCTGTGCGAAACCAGTAAATCCTTAATCTACGCTCAAGCCAAACGCGACGGTTTCGAAGAGCGAATTCAACTCACCCAAGAAACAGGGTTTAATTGGCCAGACTTGCTCGAAGAGTGGAATACCATGAGCCTGTTTGCGAGCCGCCGTATTATTGAGTTGTCTTTACCCCAAGCCAAGCCTGGCAGTGATGGCAGTGCACAGTTGCAAGCGTTAATGCAACACGATAACCCCGATATCTTATTGCTGCTAACCGGCCCCAAATTAGCCAGCGAACAGACTAAATCTAAGTGGTTTAAAAGTCTCGACGCCAAAGGCGTTTATATTCCGTGCACCACGCCTGAAGGCGCGCAATTTCAGCGCTGGCTGCAAGGCAGAATAGCTCACTTCAAGTTACGGCTGACCCAAGATGCACAGCAGATGCTGTTTAACCTGTATGAGGGTAACTTGCTCGCCGCCGATCAAGCGTTGCAACTGCTGCTGTTGCTCAACCCTAACGATCTGATCGACAGCCAACAACTTGAACAATACTTTGAAGATCAATCTCGCTTTACCGTTTTCCAGTTAGCCGATGTGCTGCTTAATAATCAGCAAGATAAAGCGCAGCATATGTTGTCGCAACTGCAGGCCGAAGGCGTAGCCATGCCCATTTTATTGTGGAGCCAATTTAAAGAGCTGACCACGCTATTACAGCTAAAGCAAGCGCAAGAGCTGGGCGGCAATGTCAGTAGCTTATGGAGCAAACTGCGTATTTGGGATAAACGTAAAACGTTATACCAAGCGGCGCTGTCGCGTTTAAGCCTAACGCAAATCGAAGCCATGCTGGCGTTTGCATCCAAAACCGAGCTGAGACTCAAACAACAAGGCGTCGAAGATTGGACCGCCTTGAGCCATCTATGCCTGTTATACGATCCTAACGCTCACAAGCACTTGAGCCATATCGAACTAGCATAAAATGAATATCGGCTTGTTAGGCGGCACTTTTGACCCGATCCACTATGGTCACATCACACCGTTACTTGAGGTGCAGCAGGCACTTGGGTTAGACCAAGTGTGGCTAATGCCAAATAACATTCCGCCGCACAAGCCTCAGCCTATGTGCAGCAGTGCACATAGGCTGCAAATGGCGCGTTTAGTCTGCCAGCAATACCCACAAATGCAGGTATGTGATATCGAAATTAAACGTAGCAGCCCGTCATATTCTGTGGTCACGCTTGAACGTTTACGTGCGGCGCACCCGAATGATCAACTGTTATTTATTATGGGCATGGACTCATTTATCAACCTCTCTAGCTGGCATCAATGGCAGCAATTGTTCGAGCTGTGCCATTTGGTGGTATGCCAACGACCAGGCTGGCAGTTAGCAAACGCCTCCCACATGCAGCAGTTACTTGAACAGCGTCGCGGCGATAAAACCAGCCTAGCCATCGCCACAGAGCGGGGGCAATATGGCGGGCTTATTCTGCCAGTGGCCATTACAGAGCAACCTTACTCATCGACGCAAATAAGAAAGCAACTAGCTAACAACACCTTGCCCGCTGACGCCATGCCCAAAGTCGTTCGCGACTATATTACCGAGCACCAACTGTACCGTTGATCGCGATACAAGCGTTGCTATCGGCGCTCTAATTTGCTAAAAATCCCCTGCCGATGCTGCCTATAGGCGATTACTTTGGCAAGATAACCTGTTATACTGCCCCGCTGTCAAAAATGAATGAGGAAAACCGCGTGCAAAGCGCCGAGCTAAAACAATTTGTCATCGACAAAGTCGAAGATTTAAAAGCAAGAGATATCACAGTATTAGATGTGAGTGAGCAATCAAATATCACCGATTTTATGGTGGTGTGCTCAGGAACATCTAAGACTCACGTTAAAGCGATTGCTGAAAACGTGGTACTAGAAGCTAAACGTGCCAACCTGCACATCAATGGTGTTGAAGGTCGTGATAGCAGCGAATGGGTTCTCGTCGACCTAGGCGATGTTATTGTGCATGTAATGCAAGACAAGACCCGTGATTTTTACCAGCTTGAAAAGCTGTGGTCTGAAAAGCCAGAGTAATGAAGTTACAGCTAGTTGCCGTAGGCACCCGTATGCCCAGTTGGGTTACCACTGGATTTGAAGAGTATCAGCGCCGTTTTCCACGGGATATGCCTTTCGAATTAACTGAGATCCCAGCGGGTAAACGTGGAAAAAATGCCGATATAGCTCGAATTCTTCATAAAGAAGGCGAGCTGATGCTAGCGGCGATACCTAAAAGTAATCATATCGTTAGCCTCGATCTCCCCGGCAAAAACTGGACAACACCTGAACTGGCTACCCAGCTTAGCCGTTGGCAACATGATGGACGCGACGTCAGCTTACTGATTGGTGGCCCAGAGGGACTTGCTCCCGCCTGCAAGCAAGCGGCAACACAAAGCTGGTGTCTTTCGGCACTGACATTACCTCACCCCTTAGTTAGGGTATTGGTGGCCGAGAGCCTTTATCGCGCTTGGAGCGTTAACAATAACCATCCCTATCATCGAGAATAACCCTTACGCTCCTATGCCCGTAGGACACCACAGGATAGGCTAATGATTGCGAACACCAACTTACTGCTGGAGAGTATAATTGGCGCCACGTAAACGGATGGCGATGCATAACCATGCCGCCGAAGCCTCACTGTTCAAGCGAAGAGCGATTTTTACTTTCATATGTGTCGTGGTGTTATTGTGCATCCTGTTCACCAATCTCTATCAGTTGCAGATCCTCTCTTACACCGATTATGAAACCCGCTCCAATGACAATCGCATTCGAGTGGTTCCCGTTGCACCGAGCCGCGGCCTGATTTATGACCGCCATGGACAACTACTGGCAGAAAATCAACCCTTCTTCTCGCTTGAGCTGATCCCCGAAAAAGTCACTGACGTAGCTTCGACCCTCGATGCGCTTAACGAGGTGATTGAGATCAGTAACGATGAAAGAGAAAATCTCCTCGAAGCCTTGAAATATCATCGCCGCTTCAAGCCTATTACGGTTAAAAATCGCCTGACAGAAGAGCAAGTCGCCGCCTTTAGTGTTAACCAACATCAATTTCCCGGGTTTTCTATCGATGCAGGCCTTAAACGTCATTACCCTTACAACGGTTTAATGACCCATGTACTTGGCTATGTCGGCCGAATTAACAACCGCGATCAAGCAGCCCTTCAAAGCGCTGGCTTATGGAAAAATTACGCCGCCACCAATGATATTGGTAAGCAAGGCATCGAAAAGTTTTACGAAAATTTATTGCATGGCACCCCAGGTCACTTAGAGGAAGAGGTCAATAACCGTGGTCGCACCATTAGGACCCTCAAGTCAGTCGCACCGATACCTGGCCAAGATATCCATCTCACCTTAGATCTGCAGCTGCAAAAAAAGGCCATGGAGCTATTAGACGGTAGGCGCGGCTCAATTGTCGCTATCGATCCCCGCGATGGCGGAATATTAGCCATGGTTTCTAGCCCAACTTACGATCCGAACCAATTTGTACACGGCATTAGCTCTAAAGCCTATGGCGAGCTGCTTAACTCGCGCTCACGCCCCTTAATTAATCGATCGACTCAAGGGCAATATGCACCGGCCTCAACGGTAAAACCCCATATGGCGCTATTAGGCTTAGAAGATAAAGTCGTCACCGCGAAAACCCGCGTCTGGGATCCGGGTTTTTGGCAGATCCCCAATGTCGATCATAAGTATCGCGATTGGAAACGCTGGGGCCATGGTTGGGTTGATGTTAATGGTGCACTAGTACACTCCTGCGATACCTACTTCTATGATTTAGCTTATAAGACTGGCATCGATAAGATGAGCCACTTTATGCTGCAATTTGGCTTTGGTGAACGTACTGGAGTGGATATTTTCGAAGAATCTGCCGGCATCATGCCCTCTCGAGAATGGAAGCGCGCTAAGTACAACCAGCCTTGGTATATAGGTGACACCATTTCAGTGGGAATTGGCCAAGGGTATTGGACTACCACCCCGCTACAGCTTGCTAATTCAACGGTTATCTTAGCCAATAATGGCCAGCGATTTGTGCCTCACCTGCTTAAATCGGTAGAAAACGACACCACCAAGGTCGATACCTTGATCGATAAAATGCCCCCGCTGGAGCTGAAAGACCCTCGTAATTGGGAGATCATCAACTCCGCCATGAAAGACTCGGCGCATAAATCGCGCTTTGTCAACGCCGGATACACCGCCGCGATGAAAACGGGTACGGCACAAGTATTTACCGTGGCAGAAGATGAAAAGTATGATGCCGATACCATTGATGAGCACCTACGCGATAATGCGCTTGTCATTGCGTATGCGCCCTATGAGTCCCCCAAAATTGTATTAGCCGTGGTACTCGAAAATGCTGGGTGGGGTGGTGCTAACGCAGGTCCCGTCGCACGCGCCTTACTCGATGAATATATTCTCAGAGATGAGTCTCCCACCGTCACCGTTGGAGCGCCGAACAATGACCGCCCATAGCTATCGCCCTAACATCTGGCAGCGTTTACACATAGACCTGCCCCTACTGCTGGGGATCTTGGCACTGATGTGCTTTGGCCTATTTGTTATCTATTCTGCTGGCGGTGAAGATATTGCCCTAATGGAACGTCAGTTAGTGCGTATCGGCTTATCGCTGGCCATCATGCTATTTGTGGCACAGATCAACCCTGAAGTCTTCAGGCGCTGGGCATTCCCCATCTATATTGCCGGGATTGTGCTGTTGCTCGGGGTGCATTTTTTTGGCGAGATAAACAAGGGGGCTCGGCGTTGGTTAAACTTGGGCTTTATGGAGTTTCAACCCTCAGAGCTTATTAAGCTGGCCTTTCCCATCACGATGGCCTGGTATATCAGTAAGTTTCCTCTACCACCAAAGAAACGCTACCTAGCGGGTGCGGGGGTGTTACTGCTGGTTCCAACGTTGTTGATTGCCAAGCAACCTGATTTGGGCACTTCGATTTTGGTCGCCGCTTCGGGGATATTTGTACTGTTTTTGTCGGGCATGAGCTGGGCGATTGTCGGCAGTTTTGTCGGCGGCGTACTCGCCATGTTACCTGTGCTGTGGTTTTTCTTAATGCATGACTACCAGCGCACACGAGTATTAACCTTACTCGATCCTGAAAAGGATCCCCTTGGCGCGGGCTACCATATTATTCAGTCGAAAATTGCTATCGGCTCAGGAGGTTTATTGGGCAAGGGCTGGTTAGATGGAACTCAGTCACAATTGGAATTCTTACCCGAGCGTCATACCGACTTTATCTTCGCCGTCATTGGTGAAGAGTTTGGTTTGATCGGAAGCCTATTTTTATTGGCGCTTTATTTATACGTAATTGGTCGCGGCTTAGTCATTGCCACGCGGGCACAAACCAGTTTTGCCCGTTTACTCGCTGGCAGTATTACTTTAACCTTCTTTGTGTATATTTTTGTCAACATAGGCATGGTGTCGGGTATTTTACCTGTGGTTGGTGTGCCATTGCCCCTAATCAGTTATGGAGGCACCTCGATGCTGACACTGATGGCTGGCTTTGGTATCTTAATGAGCATTCATACCCATAGACGTTTTGTCGACCGATAACGGAGCACCAGAGTGAAGCTAAGATCGACCCTCATTGTCATTATGGCCGCCCTCACACTGAGCCTGACCTCGCCAACGACCCAAGCTGCAACTGTAGTCGCTGCCGATGGTGATATTAGCCCCGCCAAGCAAGCTTTTATTCAAGCACAACTCGATGCAGGCTTTACCGCATCAGAGGTAGAGCAGTTTCTTGCCAAGGCTAATTATAATCAAAAAGTCATCGATGCAATCACCACCCCCTGGGAAGCCAAACCTTGGCATCTTTATCAACCCATTTTTCTTACCGAGCAACGCCTAGCTAAAGGTATCGAGTTTTGGCAACGTTATGCCGATACTATAACTAAGGCCGCCAATGAGTTTCAGGTCGAACCGGAGATCATTGTAGCCATTATTGGTATCGAAACCTTTTATGGTGGTTATTTGGGAAATTACCCTGTCATCGATGCGCTATATACCCTAGGGTTTCACTATACTCCTAGAGCCAAGTTCTTTAGCAAGGAGCTCGCTAATCTGCAGATGCTCGCTAAAGAGGAGCAACTTGATATCAGCAACTTAAAAGGCTCTTATGCGGGCGCGATGGGTTTTGGGCAATTTATCCCTTCGAGTTATCGCCATTACGCCGTAGACTTTGATAATGATGGCCAGCGTGACTTAATAGGAAATCCTATCGATGCTATTGGCAGCGTTGCTAACTACTTTCATCAACATCGCTGGCAAAAAGGCGAGCCAATAGCCTTGCCCTTAACCAATCATACGCTACCCGAGCATTTAAAGGTGTGGCAAGGTGAAAAGTTACATTACCAGGTGGCCGATATACTCTCGCCTCAGATTTCACTGGCCCAAAATACCGACTTAGATATCAACCAGCCAGCGATGATCGTTGAGCTGGTTCAAGCTCAGCAAACCGATTATTGGTTAGGATTGCACAACTTTTATGTGATCACTCGCTACAACCGCAGCCCCTTATACGCCATGGCCGTTTATCAATTCAGCCAACAACTGAAAGACTCATATGTTAAATAGTTACCGCTTTAATCATAAGAAACACTGTCTGTATCACGCCAGCTTAATGGTATGTATTTTATTACTTGGCGCATGCTCATCAAACAGCGATCGCCGCTATAAAATGAGTGACGATACGGCGCCTACACACACACCAGATGTCACCAAGGTTGAAGACGCGCATCCTAGATTTGAACCCTACAGCCGTGGCGGAAACAGTAAAAGTTACACTGTTCGCGGTAAGACCTATAGCGTACTCGATACGGGTAAAGGCTACCAGAAGACCGGAGTTGCGTCATGGTATGGCGCCAAGTTTCATGGTCACCTTACCTCGAATGGTGAAACCTATGATATGTATTCAATGTCGGCGGCCCACAAAACCCTGCCTTTACCCAGTTACGCTAGAATCACGAACCTAACCAACAACAAGAGTGTGATCGTGCGCGTGAACGACCGAGGCCCGTTTCATGATGAGCGCTTGATTGATTTGTCTTACGCCGCCGCCCATCGACTCGATATGCTCAAAACCGGGACGGCCAAAGTCAAGGTTGAGGTCATTTATATTGAGAACCCAGAATCGGCTGCCCTTGCCGAACTCAAAAGTACCGACTTGCATTATGTGCAAGTGGTGGCATCATCAGATAAGCGCCGCATCGATAAGCTATCTGGCCAATTAGCTAGCCAGTACCAAGTAAAAACCCGTATTCAGCAAACGGGAGACTTATATAAGCTTCAATTGGGTCCCATTGGTCGGCAGCAAATTGCTGCCGAATTACATCAAACCCTGCGGCAAAATGGTTTTCCGCAAAGCTACTTAGTCGTAGAGTAGATGAATAATTGACTCAATTTAATGAAGATTAATGAACCTTCACTCAATTACAGAGTCGACTAATGATATACTCGGCCTGATAGCTGCTTTCTTTTCGCATTCAACCAAAAGACGTGCCTTTTTAATATGAAATTGATAAATCAATACGCTAAATCACTGCTCCTTCTAAGCTCACTCTCCTTTACCGCTGTCAGCGCCGCGCCAGTGGTTACGCCAGACGCACCAAAGGTCGCAGCTAAAGCTTATATTTTGATGGATTACCATTCGGGGCAGATTATTGCTGAAGAAAATGCCTATGAAAGCTTAAACCCAGCTAGTTTGACTAAAATGTTGACCAGTTATGTTATCGGTCATGAGATCAAAGTGGGCAATATCGCGCCTACCGATCAGGTTACTATTAGCAAAAAAGCCTGGTCAAAGAACTTCCCTGATTCATCCAAGATGTTTATCGAAGTCGGTAAGCAAGTGACTGTGGAGGACCTTAATCGCGGTATCGTCATTCAATCGGGTAACGATGCTTGTGTCGCGATGGCGGAGCATATTGCTGGTACTGAAGATGGTTTTGTTAACATGATGAACTCATGGGCACAGCAGCTTGGCATGACCGACAGCTATTTTGAAAATTCACATGGGCTTGACTCGGAAAATCATAAAACCACCGCTTATGATATGGCGATCCTTGGTGCGGCATTAATCCGAGATGTACCAGAGGAGTATCGAGTCTACGCTGAAAAATCCTTTACCTTTAATGGCATTAAGCAATACAACCGTAACGGTTTATTGTGGGATAAAAGCTTAAATGTCGATGGCATCAAAACTGGCCACACGTCAGGCGCTGGTTATAACCTCGTCACCTCAGCGACTAAAGATGGCATGCGTCTTATTTCTGTAGTCATGGGCACGGCAAGCGAGTCAGCGCGTAAGGCTGAAAGCAAAAAACTACTCAATTATGGTTTCCGCTTCTTTGAAACCATCACTCCGTATCAAGCCGGTGACAGTTTTGTTACTCAAAAAATTTGGTACGGCGACCGAGAAACTGTTGATCTGGGCGTCACCACAGACACCCCTATCACCATTTACCGTGGCCAGGCGCAAAACCTTCAAGCTAACTTTGAACTGAATAAAGAACTTACCGCGCCACTCGCCAAAGGTGAAGTTGTCGGACGCCTCTATTTCCAGCTTGATGGTAAAGATGTAGCCCAGTTCCCACTCGTTACCTTACAAGAAGTCAATGAAGGTAGCTGGTTCAGTAAGTTAATGGATTACTTCAAGCAGATGTTTGCCAGCTGGTTCAGCTAATTTAACCACGCAAGACTAAGGTCACCTCTGGGTGGCCTTTTTGTTTTACCTTACAGGGGTTGAATTAGGTATAATGCGCCCCATTTAATACCTCATCTATTTCGGCAAGAGATTAAAACCAATGTTAGACACTAAGTTTCACGAGCTCATGGAGTTCCCTGCAGCATTTCCGTTTAAAGTTGTTGGTGATGCAAGAGGCACACTGGCCGATGATGTCGTTGCCGTTGTGCAGCGCCATGTACCAGGTGACTATATTCCGACCACTAGAGCGTCGAGCAAGGGCACTTATAACTCCATCACCATCAAAGTGACGGTCGACAGCAAAGAACAAATTGAGACGCTGTACGTTGAGTTAGCCGCGATTGACGGTGTTAAACGCGTGCTCTAATCCAGTGCCATACAAGAAGAGGTGTGATCTATATTACATTTCTTAATTTCGCGCGTATAATAAGCGCACAAAATGCTAAGGGGAGAGGTTGCCCTTGAAGGATAAAGTTTTACACATTCGTCATCTTGGTTGTCAAGATTACGAATCGGTATGGCATGCCATGCAGCATTATACCGATACTCGCGATGAGCACAGCCAAGATGAACTTTGGATAGTAGAGCACCCAGCCGTTTTTACCCAAGGTCAAGCAGGTAAGAGTGAACATATACTTAATCCAGGTGACATCCCCGTTATTCAAGTCGATAGAGGTGGCCAAGTCACCTATCATGGACCTGGACAACTGGTAGCGTACCCTTTACTGGATATCAAGCGTCTCAAAATTGGGGTGCGCCAGCTGGTGACCGATATAGAGCAAAGCATCGTCAACATGCTAGCCATGTATGATATCCAGGCGTATCCCAAAGCCGATGCGCCGGGTGTCTATGTCGATGAGCGCAAAATTGCCTCTCTCGGGTTACGTATCCGCAAAGGATGCTCGTTTCATGGCCTTGCACTTAATGTCGATATGGATATGTCCCCATTTCAACGCATCAACCCCTGTGGGTATGCCGGTTTAGAGATGGCGCAATGCAAACCGTTAAACGGACCTCAAACCGTCATAGAAGCAGGCGAAAAACTTATCCAAACCTTTAGCCAAACACTGGGCTATCATCATTTAGAACATCATCAAGGGTTAGCAAAGTCATATGAATAGGCCTGAAAGACTACAACCGGGAGTTAAGTTACGTGACGCCGATAAGGTCTCACGCATTCCAGTTAAGATCGTGCCTTCAGAGCGCGAAACAATGTTACGTAAACCCGATTGGTTAAGGGTAAAATTACCTGCTTCTAATCAGCGTATTATCGACATCAAGCAAGCACTGCGTAAAAACGGTTTGCACTCTGTCTGTGAAGAAGCATCTTGCCCGAACTTAGCAGAATGCTTTAACCATGGCACTGCGACCTTCATGATTTTGGGGGCTATTTGTACTCGCCGCTGTCCGTTTTGTGACGTAGCCCATGGCCGACCACTAAAGCCTGATGCCGAAGAGCCCGTCAAGCTTGCACAAACAATTCGCGATATGAAGCTTAAATATGTGGTGATCACCTCTGTCGATCGTGACGATCTTAGAGACGGTGGAGCACAACATTTTGCCGACTGCATTCGTGAAATTCGGATATTAAATCCAGAGATCAAAATTGAGATTCTCGTGCCTGACTTCAGAGGCCGTATTGATGCCGCACTGGACATCTTAGCCACAGAGCCGCCTGATGTGTTTAACCACAACTTAGAAACGGCGCCGAAGCACTATCGTAAGGCCCGTCCTGGCGCCAACTATCAATGGTCACTGGATCTGCTGAAGAAATTTAAAGAGCGTCATCCATCAATTCCCACGAAGTCTGGATTGATGATGGGACTTGGTGAAACCAACGAAGAGATCGCTGAAGTATTGCAAGATCTGCGCGCTCATAACGTCGAAATGCTCACACTAGGCCAATATCTTCAACCTTCTAAGTTTCACCTGCCGGTAGAACGTTATGTTCCGCCTGCGGAGTTTGACGAGCTAAGAGAATTTGCCGAAAAGATAGGCTTTACCCATGCAGCATGTGGCCCAATGGTTCGCTCTAGCTACCATGCCGATCTGCAAGCGCAAGGCAAAGAAGTTAAATAAGCGCTTCTTTTAACCGCAACAAGTTTTAATCTAAAAATAGCGCCGCAAGGCGCTATTTTTTTATCACAATATTTGTTGCAGGTAAGCCTATAATAATCGCTCCATCAACACCGCATCTTCCTTGCCTAGCTCATGTTGATAATAGTTAACCCGTAAACCAGTACTAACAAAACCCGCCCTTTCATACAAACGGATCACCGCAGTACTCGATGCCCTAACCTCTAACATTATCCGCTCTGCACCACCAGAGGCCGCTAAATCGACTACAGCATCTAATAACACTCTACCAAGTCCTTTGCCTTGATTTTCTGGTGACACGCAAATATCCATCAATGTGACGTCCTCAAATAACAAGTGCAAAATGGCAAATCCTACGAGGTCGCCATCAATCTCAAGACCAATGACATGATAGAAACGCCCAAAGCAACTCTCAAGCGTTGCTATAGACATAGGAAATGGGTGACAACGTTGCTCTATTTCAGCAACCTTGCCCGCATCAGCCAGCGATAAAGCCCTTAACTTATAATGCATGCTGTTGCTCGCATATCGATTGCCAAAGCGCCCGCTTAGCCTGAACGTCACGCTCAAGCTCATTCAAAGGGGCGGAGCTGATTACAGAGTTCACTTTAGGCAGCTTTAACTTACGCATATCCCAAAGAATATTATGTTGTAATTTAGTGGTTAGTTGAACTTGAGCGGATTCTACATCAACAAGCCTAAGCACAATTTGGATGATCGGATGACTGAGATCGAGTTGCCCACTATAATCAAGCAGAATAACAGCCCTAGGCAATACATTATTAGCATCGGTCCAACGGGTTACCCCCATCGCGTCCAAATAATCGTCTCTATTCAAGTTCACTCCAATCAATCCAAATACGACACAAGAATACCAGTTACACAGTTAGAATGTCACTGGAGTAACTAAAGCAAGTCGTTAAACACGAGGAAGATGGCAAACACTTTGACAGGTATTAACACAGTAAACGTATCGATCGACATCCACATTTAATAAAAGCAGAAAAGCAAAAAGCCGTTCATTTCTGAACGGCTTCTTTAATTTGGCAGGGGTGGCAGGACTCGAACCCGCAACCATCGGTTTTGGAGACCGCTGTTCTACCAATTGGAACTACACCCCTGTTGACGTGGGGCATTATGCAAAAACAGCCTCCAAAGGTAAAGTACTTTTTCAAGCTAAATCACCTGACTGCCTCTTTTTCATGCAAGACAACCTATATCATCGATATTATGTACGTTTTATCCTAAGTTAATCGCCATTAGTTCACTAGATGACTTTTCCCTTCCATGAAACACAACGAGGCAAAGCATCTGAATCTAGCGGTAAATGTGGACTTAAAAAGGCTCAACAAACCAAGATCAATAAGATTCCTTCATAAACCTTTATTGGAACACTGAATTAGTGACCTTGTAATTGAGCATCTATTATCGACTTCTATAGCTAATCTTGTGCAGCCCAGATGGTAACCAATCTTAAGCGGTTATTATCCAGTTTTAAGCTGCTCTTGATAAATACAGGAACTCCATACTACAAGCGCCAAGAATAGCGGGAGTGCTATAGAATGTAGGAGACAGCGTAATGCATCTAAGAGTTACTGAGGAGACATTAACGACCTCAACATAGGTATTACACCTTACGCCGTTCACAGGCTTTATACCCCCCATGTTCGAATGATAATGTTAAAAGCGAATCCCTGCACTGCATGCTAGCAATTATTCGCCTCTCTTTCTAAAATGCTTTTTTTGAAGATATTTAGGTATCTGGAAATGGTCAGCTACGCTAAAACGTCATGCTAACCGATATATAGATGTAGGGGGCTATAGTAAATGCCTGGAGAAAACTTCTGCCATAAACACATCGCTACCACGATATTCGCCCTACTCTCATTTTAAAGCATCATATTGGCTCATCTTGAGCGAAAAAGTAGTACGTGGACGTGTAGGCCTCAGCTTCTTTATCACTAAGCTGAGGC
>NZ_OXJV01000019.1:0-260650 GCF_900380485.1 Shewanella algidipiscicola
GACGATGAAGAATACACCTAAAGCTGACTTGGTAATTGATGCACTATTAATGGCCATCTGGCGACGTTCACCGAAATCTAAAGTGCTGATACATTCCGACCAGGGAGTGCAATATACCTGCTCTGATTGGCGTAGCTTCTTAAAAGAGCACAATTTAGAAGCCAGTATGAGTCGACGAGGAAACTGTCATGATAATGCCGTCGCGGAAAGCTTTTTCTCGTTGCTGAAGAAAGATAGAGTTAAGAGAAAAATCTATAAAAACAGAGATGAAGCTCGCTCAGAAATATTTAACTATATCGAATATTTCTATAATCCAGTGCGTCGTCATGGTAGTAATAATGGACTGTCTCCTGTGCAGTTCGAAAAGCAGTACTTTGAGAAACAGTTAAGTGTCTAAGATATTAGGGGCTTACCAGCCGTGAGTTGCCATTGGATCAGAAGTCGTTCACGTAGTCAGTTATTGTGGGTCGTAGGAAATAAATTGAAATTTAATGAACAGGGCGTTGTACCTGTTAATACCACCGAAAAAAACATGACTGAATTTAAAGATAGTGCAAGTTGGAAAACGTTAGATGTAATTGAAAATGCTGCGGCGATTGCAGGCTTATTTCATGACTTTGGTAAAGCTAATGATTTATTTCAAAAGAAAATAAATCCAAACATTAAAACTGAAAACTCAGAGCCGTATAGGCATGAATGGATTTCATTAAGGTTATTTCAAGCTTTTGTTGGCAGTAAAGATGACTCTCAATGGCTAGAGGCTTTAGCTGAGCAAAATTTCGAAAATATACCAGACTGTTTCAAAGATGGCTCCGACCAAGGATTTGGTTCGCATCCAATACTTAGTTTACCTCCATTTGCACAGTTAACTGCCTGGATTATCGTATCACACCATAAGCTGCCGCTTTGTCCTGCATGGCAAGATAGTATTAATGCGCCAGCTTTGAAAGACATTGAACAGTGGTTAATTAAAAGTTTTGATGCGAGTTGGAACTCCTACCAATGCAATGATGTTGAGCAGAAAGTTCGTATCCAAGAAAATTGGAATTTCGCGGAAAAGGCTCTGCCTTATCACAGTAAAAAATGGTGTTCTCAAGCGTCTAATATCGCATCAATAGCACAAACTCAGTTACTAAAACGAGAATTTTTCAACAATGACTATATCAATGATCAAATATTCACTAGCCATTTAGCTAGGTTAGCAATGATGTTGGCTGACCGTTATTATTCTTCTCAACCAGAAGTTACGCCTGAATGGAGAAGCTCTACTTACCATACGTTTGCTAATACCTATGATAAATTATCAGGAAAGTCCGGTTTAAAACAACAGCTCGATGAGCATTTAATTGGTGTTGCAATAAACAGTAAGGATATTGTGAATGCTCTGCCTAGGTTAAAAGTTACTTTGCCGAAGCTTAATGATATTGAATTTTTGTCGGAGCGTATCAAAAAATCTCAAATAGAAATTTTTGAAAACTATGGTTGGCAAAATAATGCTCAAAAACTCGCAAGTAAACTTGGGAGTGATACAACTGATAATGGTTTTTTCGGCCTCAATATGGCGTCTACAGGTAAAGGGAAAACAATTGCCAATGCAAAAATAATGTACGGAATCGGTGAGCAGACAGGGAGTAAGCGATTTACCGTTGCGCTAGGGTTGCGTACGTTAACACTTCAAACAGGCCGAGAATTTAAAGACAGCATTGGTTTAAATGATGAACAGCTTGCAATTGCTGTAGGTGGTTCTGCTGTTATGCAGCTTTTTGAAAATGCGCAAAATCAAGCAAATGCCATAAATGAGAATAGTTGTGGCAGTGAATCAGCTGAAGAAAATCTAAATGATGAAATTTATACACATTATCATGGTGAAACAGTCCATAGTTTAAGCAAATGGACAACACATGATAAAAATATTGATAAATTGCTCAGCGCGCCTGTACTTGTTTGCACAATCGATCATTTAATTGCTGCCACTGAAGGAACAAAGGGCGGTAGGCAAACCGCAGCTATGTTGCGTTTGCTCAGTGCAGATCTTGTTCTGGATGAACCTGATGATTTTGGGTTATCCGATTTACCAGCCCTTTGCCGTTTAGTTAACTGGGCTGGCATGTTAGGCAGTAGGGTTTTACTGTCAACTGCAACTATGCCTCCTGCTTTAGTATTTGCGCTTTACGAATCATATAGAACTGGCTGGCAGCAATATGCTAAGGCAAACTTAACGGATTGGTCAGGAAATATATGCTGTGCTTGGTTTGATGAAAATAAGGTATCAGACTTTGAAAAGCGCCATATTTCAAATTTAACTTCATTCAAGTCAGAACATAATAAGTTTGTCCAAGACCGCATATCGTTTTTAAGCGGAGCAAAATCGCAGGCTAAACGACTCGGCAAAATAGCTGACATTGAACGAAGTGATGGTGATTCACCGTCACAATCACTGGCTAGAACAATCTACAACCAACTTAGTCAGTTACATGTTAGGCACAATACGATCATAAATGGCAAAACAGTGTCAATCGGACTAGTCCGTATGGCTAACATAAATCCTTTAATTAGCGTCGCAAAACAAATAATGACGTTTGATGCACCAGTAATTGAAGATAGCAATGACTGCTGTATTCATTTATGCATCTACCATAGCCGTTATCCGTTAGCGATAAGAAGCGAAATAGAAAATCAGTTAGATACAGCACTGAAGCGCAAGAACGAGAACAATATTTTTGATCATATCCACCCAGTCGGCAAAGTAATAAATAAGCATGCACAAAAACATCATATTTTTGTTGTATTAGCTTCTCCCGTCGCTGAAGTTGGGCGCGATCACGATTATGACTGGGCTATTGTCGAGCCAAGCTCAATGCGTTCCATTATTCAGATAGCCGGTCGAGTATTAAGACATAGAGAAAAATCAATAACAGAACCAAACATAGTGTTGTTAAACCAAAACTATAAAGCACTAAGTGGTAGTAAAATTTGTTTTACAAGACCAGGTTTTGAAATGAAATCGAGCACAGCAACGCTGCTATGTGCTAAACCTCATAAGTTAGTCGATTTAGTTGCAGAAGAGAATTATGAAATTATTAATGCAATACCAAGAATAACTTTGCCAAAAAAGGAGAAATATAATCCTGACAAGGCTGGTTTTTATATCGATTTAAATGGTTTGGAGCACAAAGCTTTGGCATGGCAATTATTTTCTAGTGATAACAATGCCAAGGTTTGGTGGAATGCCGAAAATAAACAAATGCCATATTGGTGTGGTGAGGTTCAACGGCAACAACGTTTTAGGCAAAGTCAGAAAGATGAAGCCTACTATTTAATGTTTGATAGTGAGTGTAGTCCGCCTTACTGGCGTTGGCTTAATGAAAATGTTCGTCCAGCTAAATTGGGTGAGGTGTCAGGAATCAGCATATCGCCAGTTCCAAAATTATCTAGGGGAGAAAATAACTATTTTTGGTTGGATCAATCTCCAGAACATATTTATCAAACATTAGCTGGTGAACTCAATATGGAACTTAGTGAAGTAGCAAGGCACTTTGGTGAATTAAGAATCACGGAATTTGAAAACAGTAGTAATCAAGAATACTGCTATCACAATAATTTGGGAATGTATCAGGAGGTTAATGACGATGAGTGATGTAAATCAGCTTGATTGGAAAAGTGTCATAGAAGGGTATATAGATGGGCTTGGTGAGCAAGAGAAACAAAATGAATATATTGATGAATTACTTTCAATATTTATATCCAAAAAGCTATTATCTGATCTTTCGGGGGATGATGAAAAATCAATTAATAAATTATTAGGTAATGTAAAAAAAACTCCTGCTACAGCTAAGAATAAAGATAAATTCTTGTCTTTTTATCAAAGCGCTTTAGATAATGGCTGGATTAAGTCAATATCCGACATAATTGAAAAAATAAGCCATAAAAGTAATTTTTGTAATATTTGGATATCTCGATCTATAGAGATAAGTGAGGGGATATTACCTGCAACGCATTGCGCTAAGTTAACGCACTCTAGCTCATCAGGCTCTTCAATTTTAGACGAATCCGGCAATAGTCGAACTGATTATATAAGCACCAGTAGCTTGCAAGAAAAAATTATTGACGGCACTTATCCTAATGCGACTTTATCAAAACAAGTTAAGTTTTTGATGCTCGAACATAATGGTTCTTATCTCTTTCAGGAAATACAAAAAAGCAATAGTGCGGTTTTTTCATATTTTTCTGAGAATGATGGAGAATTATATTATTGGATAAAAAGTTACCAAGCAATACTGAGTGAAAAACCTAAGACAGATATTTTATTAAAGCAACTTTACTTCCCCGTAGCTAAAAATCACCACTTGTTAACAGTACTTCAGTCATCTTCCTTGGCTCAACAACTCTATGAGCAGTGTTTTGATAAAGAGATACGCAAGAAACGAGAACAATTTACCAAAGCAAGAAAATCTAATAAGTTTATTCCAGATCCTCAGCAAAATTTTATTGGTGTAAGTAAAATTTTGATTACACAAAGCCAACATCAAAACGCAACGGTATTGAATGGTAAAAGAGGTGGTATTCAAAGATTGTTCAACAGCCAGCCGCCTTCATGGTTAAGCCAAGTTAAACCACCTGTCTATCAAAAATCTTGGTTCTACCGTGGCATCCCACATTCTGCTGTTCAAACTAATATTGATTATTTACGCGACTTTTTGTTACGTAATGAAAAACTTTCACTAAGCACACGCAATCCACAGAAAAGAAAGTGGTTGATCAAGTGGGGGCAAAGCTTAACAGATGCAGTTTTATTTTATGCACAGCAAATACAAATGTTGCCTGCGGGTTGGACGGAAACAGATAACATTAAGCTCAAATCGTCTCAGCAATATTTTCTTGATCCCTATCGTGGTGATGACGTGTTTCAAACGGCACGTAAAAGTACTAATTGGCAGCTGGATGTTAGCAAGGATTTTGCTAAATGGATGAATGGAAAATTAATCGGAAAAGATAAGCAGTTTACACCGCAAACCGAGCACTCCAAGTTATGGGTATTGTTGATGAGTAACGCTCTGCGTGAGCTTAATCCAGTACTTGAGATAGTTAAAAAACTGGAGGAAACCGCATGACCCAATATTTATTATTAAATCGAATTAAAGTTCAGAATGCGAACGCGATTTCTGGTTTTACATGGGGCTTCCCTGCTATTACTCATTTTTTGGGGTTTACGCATAACCTTTCTTTAAAATTAAAAAAATCAAAGTATCAGCACGTCAGCTTAAATGGCTGTGCTGTAGTTGCTCATGAACACCATGTACATACCTTTGGCAAATACAACGACAAATTTTTACAAAGTAAAAATCCAGCTTATTTGTCGGGTGATGTAAATAAGGTGGTTCAAGGTCGGGCACCCTCTATCGTTGAAGAGGGAAAAATGAATATGATAGTAACACTGGTCATAGATCTTGACGGCTTTTTAGGTCGCGAAGTAAGCGAGTTGCTCAGTTGGATAAAGCAGCAATGCTTAATGCAGAGACTAGCAGGAGGAAGCATTTTATCTATTGACGACGTTCAGTTATTCGATGGTAAAAGCCAACAGGATTTCTTTAAATTAAAACGCGTGCTTATGCCAGGCTTTGCATTAATGGATAGAGCGAATTATTTAGCTGAGTATTATCAAGCTTGTTTAGATAAAAACTTGGAAGCTGAACAACTTGAAGCATGGTTAGATTTCTCTGCATTAAAGCAGCAGGCAAGACCCTTATCAGCTTTGATTGCTAAGCACTTGCAGGGTTTGGATGAAGTAAGATTATACGATATTTGGCTTAAGCATTTAGCGCAACCTTACAGCGCAAATATTCCTCAAGAATTAATTGATTACTTTTCCCAATTAGAAGAGACAAAAAAGACAAAGCCATTGTTAAAACAATGGAATGAATACGTAAACCCAACAAATAAAACTGATGCGAAGTGGGAGTATTTATCAAAGCCCAACCCCGGATATCTAGTACCTATTATGACCGGATATAAAGCCATTTCTCCTGTTTATGACAATCGTGATGTCGCTAATACACGTGATAGTGAAACACCAGTGTGTTTTGTTGAGTCTGTCCATTCAGTGGGCGAGTGGTTAGGTATTAATCGCTTAAAGAATAACGAAGATATCGTCAGTAGCCTGTGGAATTACGAATATGAAAATGGCTGGTATTTATGCCAGCAAACTAAACAATCAGAAAACCATGAAAATGATTTAGATCAGCAAGTAGCAGAACTTTTTGACCCAATCGATGAATTAATTTAATAGAAGAAGGATTTAAAAAATGACTAAAGAAATCAGCTTACCAAGTATGTTGGCATTTGAACGAAAGTTAGAAACATCAGATGCTTTGATGACGGCAGGAAATTGGGACAATCTAGAAAAATTATGGGTTGACACAAAAATAAGTGTATTACCTAGGACTTTAAGAGGAACTAAAAGCCAGTTTAATTTAGATAAGGGCGACAGAGAAGATAACAACATTTCTGAAGGCGATGATGCTTATTTACCCAATGATTTAGATACGTTAAAAGTGAGCTTTACTCTACGTGCAATTGGCAACTTAGGCGTTCCTTTTGGTTGCAACGCCCCAGATTTTACTCGGGCAATCAAAGAGAAAGTTTCGGAGTATAAATCGGAGGGCTTAAAAGAACTGGCGTATCGTTACGCATATAACATTGCTGCAGGGCGTTTTTTATGGCGCAACCGAGTTGGGGTAGATCAACTATGTATTAGAGTTGCAGTGAATGAGCAGGATGCTATTCCATTTGATGGTTACGAGTTTTCGCTTAAAAACTTTGAACAACAGCGTGAGAATACAGATTTACTGAAAGTCTCCAATGCTATTTTTGAAGGCTTAAATAGTGATGAGACGTTTGTTTGTTTAACCATTGAGGCTTTCGTGAAACTTGGCAAAGGACAACATGTATTTCCTTCGCAAGAAATGAATATGGGCGAAAAGAAAAAAGTGCTTTTTAAGCTGGATAACTGTGCAGCTATGCATAGTGTGAAAATCGGCAATGCAATCCGAACAATTGATGATTGGTATGAGAATGCAGAATTCCCAATTGCAGTAGAGCCATTTGGAGCAGTTACCCAGCAAGGACAGGCATATAGAAAAACGAAAACCGACCTTTATACATTGATGATGAAATGGGTTAATGATAAAGAGGTTGGTGAAAACGACAAAAATTTTGTTCTGGCTAATTTAATTCGTGGTGGTGTATTCGGTGGTAAATCAGAATAGAGGTGCTTATGAAACACTACATAGACATAACCTTGTTACCCAGTGACGACATTGGCGTTCACTTTTTGTGGTCAAAACTAATGATGCAAGTGCACCTTGCTCTAGTAGAAATTCAAGACGACAAAAAGCAAGTGCCTATAGCGGTGAGCTTTCCCAAATACCAAGTAAAATCGAACGAAAAATTGGGATTTATTGGTAACAAACTTAGATTGCTTTCGAATGACAAAAGCTCGCTTGAGCGTTTGAATCTTGGGAAATGGTTAAATCGTCTTGAAGACTATGTTCACATGAAAAGCATTGCCGAGGTGCCAAGTGAAGTAATGGGTTATGAATCGTTTAATCGTCGCCGTAAATCAGGCTCGCCTGATAAGCACATTAAACGACGCATGCAACGCCACAACGAAACATTGGAGCAAGCGGTAGCATTTTATCAAGGTTACAAGATGGCAAAAGAAGATAAAGATTTACCCTTTATCAGAATGAAAAGCCTACACAGTGATAATGAGTTTTGTATGAGCATTATTCGAAAAGAGGTAGAAGCATCGTCACAACGAGTCATGTTCAATACTTATGGCTTAAGTGGTGAAGGTGTATTACCAAAGTTTTAACCAATAAAAAACGCTCTTTAACAATGTGGTATAAAAACAGTAAGTTACAACGGGTCATTTTTTATAAGGTTAAATTGAAGTTTTTAACCTAACGACTTGTTGTAACTTATTTTTATGTTGATATTCTATTGTTCACTGCCGCACAGGCAGCTTAGAAAATCGAGCGGATCATCAAAGAAACCGCGATGGTGTTCACTGCCGCACAGGCAGCTTAGAAAATTTGAATACCCAAGCCTCAGCATTCGCTGGGGTTCACTGCCGCACAGGCAGCTTAGAAAGAGTCGTCTAACTCCCAGTTGTAACAGCGATAGTTCACTGCCGCACAGGCAGCTTAGAAAATCAAGAATGAAGTATTGACTGAAATTCAGTAGTTCACTGCCGCACAGGCAGCTTAGAAATGAGGTGCGAGATCGTTTGCTTTTAAGTCATAGTTCACTGCCGCACAGGCAGCTTAGAAAAAAAATGGAGCAAGGCAGCTCGTGAGCAACTAGTTCACTGCCGCACAGGCAGCTTAGAAAACCAAGACACCATAGTGCAAAGAGCATTAATGGTTCACTGCCGCACAGGCAGCTTAGAAATGAATAAATCGGTACCGCGCATTCGCTCATCAGTTCACTGCCGCACAGGCAGCTTAGAAAAATAGGCATCCAAGAAAACCAATTTTGCCACAGTTCACTGCCGCACAGGCAGCTTAGAAATTTCTTATTCTGAGTTCCTTGTAGCCCTTTTAGTTCACTGCCGCACAGGCAGCTTAGAAAATGATGACACTTTGCAAGAAGGATGGTTTGGGGTTCACTGCCGCACAGGCAGCTTAGAAAGTACCTGGGCCGCGCGGCGCATCATGCTCAAAGTTCACTGCCGCACAGGCAGCTTAGAAAATAAAGCACGGAATAACCGCCATAAGCGCAACGTTCACTGCCGCACAGGCAGCTTAGAAAATTGAAGCGTTCCACCTTTAAACTGACCGTTTGTTCACTGCCGCACAGGCAGCTTAGAAAATGATGAATCTGCAAATAACCATCAATAACAAGTTCACTGCCGCACAGGCAGCTTAGAAAATGCGGGAATTGTAGCTTAGTTCGCTTTATTGGTTCACTGCCGCACAGGCAGCTTAGAAATATATGTAAAGAGCCTGTACCTGTGGTTACTGGTTCACTGCCGCACAGGCAGCTTAGAAATATTACCATTGCATTGCGCGGTGGGTTAAATCGTTCACTGCCGCACAGGCAGCTTAGAAAGTCTAAATAGTTTGCCACGCGCTTTGGGGATTGTTCACTGCCGCACAGGCAGCTTAGAAATCGTCCCTGAATTAGATGTGATTATTGCCAGCGTTCACTGCCGCACAGGCAGCTTAGAAACATTGAGGTACTACGACCTTTTTCAGTTTCCCGTTCACTGCCGCACAGGCAGCTTAGAAAGAGTTAGTTGATTTAAACTGACCATCAGCTTTGTTCACTGCCGCACAGGCAGCTTAGAAATGTGCGCGCTGTTCGGGATTGCCCGACTGCAAGTTCACTGCCGCACAGGCAGCTTAGAAAAAGATCTTATCGGTCAGGCGTGTTAATCGGCGTTCACTGCCGCACAGGCAGCTTAGAAATTCTCCGGTGATTGTGGAGTTCGTCGCGCTGTGTTCACTGCCGCACAGGCAGCTTAGAAATGCAACGGTTGCTGAGTTAAAGTCGGTATAGGGTTCACTGCCGCACAGGCAGCTTAGAAATGGCGAACCCTTGCCCCCAAATTGATTCGATGGTTCACTGCCGCACAGGCAGCTTAGAAAGTCACCACTGCATCAGGTGCAACTTTTTATTCGTTCACTGCCGCACAGGCAGCTTAGAAAGCTTTGTCGGGTCGTCTTTGAAGATGGTTACGGTTCACTGCCGCACAGGCAGCTTAGAAAACGCACAGCCAGAGCTAGAAACTCTACATGAAGTTCACTGCCGCACAGGCAGCTTAGAAAAGCCGCCGCTATGTCCTAATGAAATCAGCTGGGTTCACTGCCGCACAGGCAGCTTAGAAACCGCGAATTCAGCTAGTGCTGCGCGATACACCGTTCACTGCCGCACAGGCAGCTTAGAAAACAACAGGACAGGGAAAACAATACAACCAACAGTTCACTGCCGCACAGGCAGCTTAGAAAGCTATGAAACTCGGTTTCGCGGCAACAACTAGGTTCACTGTCGCACAGGCAGCTTAGAAAAATTGTGCAAACGGGCGGCTATCCAGCGCAACGTTCACTGCCGCACAGGCAGCTTAGAAATCCAGTGCGCTAGCCGAGTGTTTAACAGGTGAGTTCACTGCCGCACAGGCAGCTTAGAAATTTTACATTAGAGAACACACAGTATCGAGATAGTTCACTGCCGCACAGGCAGCTTAGAAATCTGGCAGCGCTTTCTTAACCACTGATGTTATGTTCACTGCCGCACAGGCAGCTTAGAGATATCGATAGGCACTTACTCGCCAACCTTACACGTTCACTGTTAAATAACTAAATTCATAAATAACAGTGGTATTGTGCGTTTTGGCAGGCTTCATTCCCACTCACAGTTTAGGTTAACAGTGATGTTCTTGAACAATGGTCTAGTGGATGAAAATTGCGCACTTGCCATGGGTGAAACCTCAGAGCAGGAATAGAGTGGAACTGACACCTGAATCGTGAGGGGGGTTAAACGTGATATTGGTGGGGGTGAAAAGGCTAAATAGCCGGTTTGGGTTGCAAGTGGCCTTGGATGAGACATCGTTTGTGTTACGGCTAAAAAATAATTTTTGAGCCGTAACACTGAGGTGTTTTCTTTTATTTTACTGTTATTAAAGGGTTATAAAACAGGAGTACAGATATCGAAGTTGCAGTTAATGCAGCTATCGTCTATCAGTAATGCCATTATCTGGGTCCAATTACACCGCTTGGTGCGGGTTGCGGGTGTTTTGTCCGCTATTAAGGTTACGCATTAGTATCGCTTTATCGACATTCACTTCTTGCGGTACCGGTAAAAACACAAAGTGGCCCGAACCGAGTCCGGCCTCGACGGCTTCGCCCTTACGGTTTTCTAAATGTTCGATGGTCAGGTTTATATTGCCTTGTGGCGTCATTAACTCAACACTGTCGCCAACCGAAAATTTGTTTTTTACATCCACTTCGGCCATGCCTTTATCGTTACGTTTGCCAGTGAATTCCCCCACAAATTGTTGAGTGTCACTAATAGAATAACCGTAGTCGTAATTTTGGTATTCATCATGTACATGGCGACGCAAGAAGCCTTCGGTGTATCCCCTGTGGGCCAGTCCTTCCAGTTGGTGCATCAGTGCTGGGTTAAACTCACGACCAGAAGCGGCATCTTCAATCGCTTGGCGATAAAGCTGTGCGGTACGTGCCACGTAATAAAATGACTTGGTGCGGCCTTCGATTTTAAGCGAGTCGATGCCCATTTTGGTCAGGCGCTCAACATGCTGGATGGCACGTAAGTCTTTAGAGTTCATGATGTAGGTGCCATGCTCATCTTCAAAGGCGGGCATGTATTCACCTGGGCGTCCCGCTTCTTGCAGTAACACCACCTCATTACTCGGTGCGCCGGCGCCTAGGGTAGGGTTATGCAGTTGTACATCTGGGTTCACCGCGACAATGTCACCAGTGTCGGTTTGCACTGCTTCATGGGCGTCATATTTCCAACGACACGCATTGGTGCAAGTACCTTGGTTGGGATCGCGTTTGTTGATGTAACCCGACAGCAGGCAGCGGCCAGAATAAGCCATACACAAGGCGCCGTGCACAAAGACTTCAAGCTCGATATCGGGGCAGCGCTGACGGATCTCTTCAATCTCATCGAGCGACAGTTCACGGGATAAGATCACCCGCTTAATGCCTTGTTGTTGCCAAAACTTAACCGAGGCCCAGTTGATGGCGTTGGCTTGTACAGACAGGTGCACCACTTGATCGGGAAACGCTTCACGTACCATCATGATAAGCCCGGGATCTGACATGATCAGCGCATCAGGTTGCATGGCAACCACTGGCTCCATATCCTTGATATAGGTTTTCAATTTGGTGTTATGCGGCGCGATGTTGCTTACCACGTACAGTTTTTTGCCCAAAGCATGGGCTTCTTGAATACCGGTAGCGAGATTTTCCATTTTGAAATCATTGTTTCTAACACGCAGGCTGTATCTAGGCTGGCCGGCGTAGACCGCATCCGCGCCATAGGCAAACGCGTAACGCATATTTTTTAAGGTCCCAGCAGGAGACAGTAGCTCAGGTTTAAACATAATTTCTCTCAATTAACAGGTATCAAACAACTTGGGGCGGCATTTTACTCAATGGAGGGAGTCTTATGCAAATAGTAACCTTGTTTATTCTGTGGTCAAGCGCCCATTGCCGCCATTAATAGGCTTCCTATTTCACTGTTTTACGCCGCATACTTGCCCTTGTTGCCTGATGACGATGATTGCTGCTCTTGTGGGTGGCTATCACGCCCAGTTGGTGTGTTTTAGGGCGCAGCGGCTATCGCTGAACCATGTCGTCGGTGATCGCTTGTTGTTAGTCGGCTAAAAATAGGCGGAGTTACACCTGCTGCTAAGGCTTTTACCAGCCAATATGTGTTGCTGCATGATGACCCTTTGACTAATATTTACGCTTAAAATAGCAACGGACCTTAATTTATCTACTTAAATTTGAGCGATATTTCTAGCTAAGCCATTTTACCATCACGCTTGGCAATCAGTCCTGATATACTCTAGCGCATTATTAAGCGGTGATATTTTATTGAGGAGTCAGTATGTCTAGCGAGCATCAACTACTGGTTGGGTTATTAAAAAAGTTAAAGGCCGATGCGTTAGTGCTGCCAACTTTACCCGAGGTAGCAATGCGCGTCCAAGAGGTCGTTGCTAGGCCTGATTCCAGCCCCAAACAGGTGGCGGAAATTATTGGTCAAGATGCGGCGATATCGGCGCGCATGATAAAAGTCGCCAACAGCGCTATGTATAGCCGTGGCACTAAAGCAGAAAACATCAACAGCGCCGTAACCCGTATCGGCTTAACCCAGATAAAGTCTATCGCGACGTCGGTTGCTATGGAGCAATTGTTTATCTCTACTAATGAGATGGTATGGGAGGTGATGGATGAAGTGTGGCGCTCGTCAATCGAGGTGACTTCAGCGGCCTGTGCTCTGCTACTCAAGTATGCTAAGACGCATAAAGGTTGCGGCTTAAATTATGACACTCTGACGCTTGCCAGCTTAGTGCATAATATTGGCGCCTTACCGGTATTAACCGAGGCGGAAGCTAATCCGCATCTGTTTACCAGCATAGATCAATTACGCGCCTTGGTGCGCAAAATGCAGGGACCGATAGGCCGAGCCGTATTGAAAAGTTGGGACTTTTCGCCTGAGGTGATGGAAGTGGTTGAGCGATGGGCCGACTTACCTTATTTACCTGAGCGGGTGACCTATTTAGATTTTGTGCGTTCGGCGGCCTTTTATACCGGCGAGCTAAGAGCGGGTCATGAGCTTGCAGAGCGTTTAGATGTGTTTGCCAAACGTGGCTTGCCCGTATCGCCAGAGTATTTAGGCTCTGATGAATTTCTCGATAATTATCATTCTATTAAGATGAGTTACGAATAGTTGTGACCGGCGATTAAGTCTGTTAATAATAGTGTTAATTTTTCTGTTTCGTAAACATGAAGGCCTTGTGTGGATGTTGCAAATCTCTATTGGATAATGGCTTATATTATAGCCATTGGCGTCGCTGGTACCCTTTATTGGTACTGGCATAGACGCACAGGCCTACGCTTTTTGCGACAACTAACCAGCCAATTACAGCAACAAGATAAAGTCCGCAAGCCGCTAGCCATTGACGCTGTTCCTAGCGATTATATTCCGCTATACCTGCAGTTGCAGCGATTGTTAACCCAGTTACCTCCACCGCTTGGGCGAGATAAGCTCACCGGCTTGTTTAATCGGGTTGGGCTGAAATCACGTTTATCTCGCCTTATGCCTCTTAATCAAGGCATGTTTGTTCTTATTGATATTCATCGCTTTCGCTATGTTAACGACCTGTTTGGTTTCTCGTTTGGCGATCAGTTACTGTTGGCCATGAGTGAGCGAATTAAACAGCAGCTCAATGACCAAGATATTGTGGCGCGCATGAATGAAGATGAGTTTTTAGTGGTGTTTAAAGTGCCATTAAGCGATGACGAGCTAAAGGCATTGCAAAGTCACTTGCAACAGCCATTTTCTATTAATGATACAGTGATAAATCTACAGGTGCAGCTTGGGTATTTGGATATTTCACTGCACTATGCCGACGTTAGTCAGATGCTTAGGCGTATCGATTTGGCCTTAGTACGAGCAAAGTCGAGCTCTGGCTTAATCGCCTCTTATCAAGCGGGGGACGATACGAGTCAGCATCGACAGCTGACTATTATTCGCTGTTTTCCTAGGGCGTTAGCACAAAATGAACTCTATGTGGTGTATCAGGCTAAATACAATCTTGTCAGCGAAAATTGCAGTCACGTCGAGGCGCTTATCCGCTGGGAAAGCCCATTGCTAGGTAGGGTTTCGCCGGCAGAATTTATCCCTTTGCTCGAGCGTGCTGGCATGATCACTATGCTCAGCCAATGGGTTATTAAGCAGGTGCTTCACCAGCAAAGTCTGTGGCGCCAAAGCGGCATGAGGTTGCAGGTGGCGGTGAATTTGGCGCTAGATGATTTATGCGCCCGTCAGTTGTGTCAGTGGATAGTGACACAGCTACAGCAGTGGCAATTGAGTGCCGATGTGTTAGCAATTGAGGTGACCGAGAGTCAATTAATGACGGATATGCAGCGCACGGTTAATGTACTTGAATGCCTCAAACGTGCTGGCATTAACGCTGCAATCGACGACTTTGGCACGGGGCACTCCTCTTTGGCGTATCTTAAATACCTACCCGTTAACGAGGTTAAGGTAGATAAAGCCTTTTTAGAGAATGTGGCGACCGACTGTCGTGGTCAGCATATTCTTAGTAGCGCGGTTTCTTTAGCCCAAGGGCTTGGATTTACGGTCACGGTGGAAGGTGTCGAAACCCAAACTGAGTTGATGTTACTGCAACAGATGGGCGTCGATAAAATTCAGGGGGAGTTGTTTGCTAAACCGATGAGCGCGGCCGAGCTTGAAATGTATTGGCCGGAACTCAATCGGCCCATTGGCGAAGCATCTTAAGGGGAGGCGTCACTCCTAGCCTGTGATATGACGACTGAGCTCGGCGATAAGTTCTGCTGACATTGGGGCCATCTGCCGCGCTTTATTCATACATACCATCTCAATTTGCGCGGTAACTGCCGGCTTTTTGCCTTGTGGTCGCCAGATCTCTTGTCGCCATACAGTGCGATATTTACTCTCAAAAGAAAACTGAGTACGCACATCGACAATCTCTGCAAACTCGATCCCATCATGACATAGCATATCGCTGCGATAGACTGCAAAACCTAAACCTTGTTGAGCCCAAAGGCGAGCCAAGGTTTCGGCACCTATGACATGTTCTCTGGCGCGTTCAAAATACTTCAAGAAATTAGGGTGATACACCACACCTGAAAAATCGGTATCCTCATAATATATCTGCACCGGAAAATGAAACTGGGTGCTGTATTGCGTTTGTGCTGGCTGCTTCATATACAAAATGTGAGTGGCGATGATAAAGGCCGTTAGCTTAACATATTGAGTTAAGTGGGGCATCTTACCTATTTGCTATTCAGTCTCAAGGGATTACGGTCGCTGTAGCTACACTAGGGAAGCTATGTGAGCCGTTATTGATGTTGGCCAATTATCGCTCTGTTAGCGCAATAGACATAGCGCTAGGCTTATCGTTACGTTCAGCATCTGCTTTGGCGGGCACGAACCGATAGGGTAACTCGCAGAACGACGAGCCTTGCGCTGCTCACTGTATGACAAGTATTCAGGCCCGATGTCAGCCTTGCTGTTTGGGCGTGGTTTTAATGGGCTGTGAAATACAGGGGTAGAAGATAAGCTGTTGCCATACCAGTTTTTAATCTTTGCGATGCGGTAGTGCCTATGCCGCTTACTGATACTGGCAACTTGCGTGAAGTGGCTTATCTAAGGCGGTATTTGAGCGCAGTGTCCCGCAGGGCGGCACTATTATTTAAACCGTTATTCAGTCATTGGTTAGCATGGACAATTTGTTCCTAAATGACGTATTACCTTTATAAATTGTTACTTTCAATCATTGTTGAGCGTATTTTTTTACTCTAATTCTGTTACACTCTGCTGGGTGTTATCTACTTGATAATAAGATGTTAAGTTGCCTATGAACCAAGATACGTTATCCGTTTTTTTTCAAAATGCCGCAATTTTGTTGGTATTAGTTTTTATCTATGATGCTGTTCCGCGTCAGCGACGTCACCAATATTTTTGGTTGTGGCGTGTGCTGGCCGGTTTACTGATTGGCGTGGTGACAGTGATCACCATGATCACCTCATGGGAATACCAAACGGGTATTTTTGTCGATGCGCGAGCGGTTATTTTAGGAATATCAGGACTGTTTTTTGGTGGTTTACCCACTTTAGTTGCCACGCTTGTGGGGATCACCTTTCGTGTATTGGAAGGTGGCCCAGCGATGCTTACCGGCATTATGGTGATGATTGTGGCCGCCAGCTTGGGCAGTCTATGGCGTTACTATCGTAAAAATGACATTGCCGATATGACCTTTAAAGAGTTATTGCTATTTGGGACTGTTTTGCATCTGCTCACTCTATCCCTATTAGCGCTACTGCCTTTTGAGTTATTTGTCGATATTTTATCTATTGCCGCGTTGCCAATGATGACGATCTTTCCGTTAGTGACGGCATTAATTGGGCTGCTATTGTCGCGTCGGCTCGAAGTGGAACGTGACGCCAAGATTAAGTTGCAAGATGATTTTATTTTTCGCTCTCAATTTGACATTGGCAACATGGGGATTGCCATCACTTCAGTCGATCAACGCTGGATGAAAGTCAACCCGAGGTTGTGCAAGATGCTGAAATACTCCGAGCAAGAACTGCTCCAGCGCACTTGGTCTGAGTTGACCTATTTTGACGATCTTAAAGCCGATGAAGATCAGTATAAGCGGTTGCTTAATGGAGAGATTGACGCCTACGAGATGGATAAGCGTTATGTGGCCAAAGATGGCGAAATTGTTTATACCCATCTGGCGGTCGCGTGTCGACGTGTGAATCATCAGGTCAATATGGTGATTGCCGGTATTATCGATATCACAGCCAATAAACAAGCCGAATTGGCGGTAAGAACCAGCCAAGAAAGATTAGCGTTAGTTTTAGAAAGTAGTGATTTAGGCTTGTGGGATTGGGATATCAGCCACAATAAAACAGAGCGTAATCCATGGTGCGCTAAGGTACTTGGCTGTGAATTAGAACGCCTCAATAACGACCAGCGGCTTTGGGGAGATGCCATTCATCCGCAAGACAGAGCCGCTGTTTTAAATGCCATGGATAAGCATCTCAAGGGGGAAGCTCCCAAGTATATTGCCGAATATCGGCTGATCACCTTAACGGGTGAGGAGCGCTGGATAGTCGATACGGGAAAAACGGTGAGTTATGATAATCACGGCCGACCACTGCGGATGTGTGGCGTGCACAGCGATATTACTGAACAACGGCAGGTACAGGAGTCATTAGAGCTTGCCGCTTCGGTCTACAATAACTCCAGCGAAGCGATGAGCGTGCAAGATCATCAAGGTAAAATTATCACGGTTAACGCCGCCTTCACTGCGATTACCGGTTACCAACCACAAGAGGTGCTCAATAAAGATATCAGTCTTTTACAATGTGAATACTGTGATAAATCACAATATGAACAGTTAGCGCAAGCCGTTAGTGACGTTGGGCGTTGGCAGGGAGAGCTATGCTTGAAAAGCAAGCAAGGCGGTGAGTATATGGTGTGGTTTACCATTAATACCATTTATGACCAGCAGGGTGAGGTTTTTCGTCGCGTAGCATTATTTTCTGATATTACTGATAAAAAACAAGCCGAACAGATTATCTGGAAGCAGGCTAATTACGATCCACTTACCGGCTTACCCAATCGACGTATGTTGCTCGAATATTTAAGCAGTGAGATGTTGCGTATTGACCGTGATGAGAGCCATTTTGCCTTAATGTTTTTAGATTTAGACTTTTTTAAAGAGGTGAACGATACCTTAGGTCACGATATGGGCGACTTACTGCTACAAGAAACCGCTAAACGGTTAAAGGGCTGTATCCGTGAACTCGATATGTGTGCCAGATTGGGGGGAGATGAATTTACCGTGGTGTTGTCGGGCATTGATTTTCCCAGCGGAGTCGAGCGGGTGGCGCAGTGCATTTTACAGCGCATTAGTGAACCTTATCACTTAGGTGATGAAACTGCGTATATCAGCGCCAGTATTGGGATTACTATGTATCCCGACGATGCGACCAGCATTGAAGGGTTATTAAAACATGCGGATCAGGCGATGTATGCCGCCAAAGAGCAAGGACGAAATCGCTTTCATTATTTTACTCCTTCGATGCAAGAGTTCGCCCGTTATCGTATGGCGTTGATTAAAGATCTACGTCATGCCATTAGTCATAAAGAGTTTGAGCTTTATTATCAACCGATCATCGATATGAACAGTGGTGATATTTATAAGGTGGAAGCCTTGATCCGCTGGAATCACGCTTCGAGGGGCATGGTGTCACCCAGTGAGTTTATTTCGGTCGCCGAAGAGACGGGGTTAATCAACGATATCGGTAACTGGGTGTTTGAAAAGGCGGCACATCAAAGTGCCGAGTGGCGCAAGCAGTTTGGCACTGAAATTCAGATAAGCATTAATAAATCGCCAGTGCAGTTTCGCGATGACGGTGACACCTTTAGTGACTGGCTCACCTTATTGCAGCATCTCGAGCTGTCCAGCAATGCCATCTGCGTCGAAATAACCGAAGGGTTGTTATTGGATGCATCTATGGGGGTCACCGAAAAGTTACTCGCCTATCGTGATGCTGGTATTCAAGTTTCGCTAGATGATTTTGGGACGGGTTATTCATCGTTAGCCTACCTGAAAAAATTTGATATCGATTATCTCAAAATAGATCAATCTTTTACCCGCAACTTAGAAACCGACACCGATGGCGTGGCCTTGTGCGAAGCCATTATCGTGATGGCCCACAAGTTAGGGATCAAAGTGATTGCCGAAGGAGTTGAAACTGAATTCCAACGTGACTTTTTAGCCAAGGCTGGTTGTGATTATGCCCAAGGCTACCTGTTTGCTCGGCCGTTGCCGCAAGCGGAGTTTGAACAAGTTTACTTAAATCAGCGTTCAAGCTCGTCAGGCTTCATTGAGGGAACTCGTTAAGTGGCTAGCGCTCTATATTAACGGCCAGTGACAGTCTAATCATGTTGAATCGTTATCCTTATGGCGCGGTTTTTGATAGACTCCGCGCTCAGTTTTGACCCAATAGCCATTGACCATCGAGCCCATTATGAATTTTGATTCACTCCCTCTGCATCCTCTGCTTATCCAAGCGACAGCGCTATGCGGTTATCAACAATTAACCCAAGTGCAGGGCAAGGTGATTCCGATTGCATTGCAAGGCCGTGATGTGATGGCCTGCGCCGAAACGGGCACGGGTAAAACAGCGGCCTTCAGCCTACCTTTCCTACACAAGCTGCTTGAGAGTGACAGGCCATTAGGCCAGCTTAGTGTGCTGGTGCTGACGCCAACCCGTGAATTAGCGATACAAGTGGGCGAGAGTATTGCCAAGTACAGTCAGTTGACGCCATTAACGTCATTGGCGGTTTACGGTGGCGCTAATATTAACCCTCAGCGTAAGGCTCTGGCAAAGGGGGTCGATATTTTAATTGCCACCCCAGGACGTTTATTTGACCTAATAGGCCAGCATGGCTTGGATCTGTCGTCGGTCGAGCAGCTGGTTATCGATGAAGCCGACCGTATGTTGGATTTAGGCTTTGTTAAAGACATTGAGCGAGTTAAAAATCATATCGCCCCGCGCCATTCCACTCAACTATTTTCGGCGACCTTTAGCAAGGCGATTAAGGTGCTAGCCACTAAGATGCTAGACGATCCCGAGTGGATCAATGTGACGCAAAACACCACCGCAGCCAATATAAAGCAGGAGGTTTATCCGGTAGATAAGCGCCGTAAAGCCGAGCTCTTGGCCGAACTAATTGGGCGTAATAATTGGCAACAAGTATTGGTCTTTGTCAGCAGTAAAGAGAGTGCAGAGACATTGCACAAAGAGCTAAAACTAGACGGTATAAAAAATGCCGTGTTCCATGGTGATAAGACCCAAGGAGCACGAAATCGGGCGCTCGAGCAGTTTAAATCGGGTGAACTCAGAGTGATGGTTGCAACCGACGTTGCCGCTAGAGGACTGGATATCGCGGCGTTACCACTGGTGATTAACCTTGAATTACCGCTGGATGCCGAAGATTATGTGCATCGTATTGGCCGCACCGGCCGCGCAGGTTTAGCTGGTCATGCCATCTCATTTGTGGCATTAAATGATGAAAAAATGCTACAAGAAATCGAAGCCTTAATTGGACAAACCTTGCCAAGACACATAGTGCCTGGATATGAGATAGGTGCGCCGCTACCTGCCCGTTACCGCGAGTTGCAACTGGAAACGACCAGTCCATCACATAAACCCAAGCGAGCGAAGCGCCCTTCAGCACGCGACAACCAACATCACAGTTATGCCAGCCGACGGGCTAATAAGTCGCGCAAGGTATAAGGGGGATTGGCAACATTGTCGTCTAGGCTACCGATACTGCGCCATGGCGATAGCAATGAGTTAACTCGTCGACGAGTCTATCAGTTGATACAAGATTGGTTAGCCTAAAGGTTAGCCAAGCTGATGAGCCGGACCGTAATGCAACCATAGCGAGAATAAGATGCGTAAACCGATAATAACTCAGCCCGTTGCAACCAATGTGATCACCGGCTTTTTAGGTGTGGGTAAGACTACGCTCATTAAATATTTATTAGCGAATAAGCCCGCTAACCAAGTATGGGCTGTGTTAGTTAATGAGTTCGGTGAGGTCGGTATCGATGCCAGTTTTATCGGCAAGCAATCGGGTAAGGTGCAAATAAAAGAGGTGGCTGGTGGCTGTATTTGCTGCGCGGCAGGCGTGCCTATTCAAGTGGCGGTGAATCAGTTGCTTGCACAAGCTAAGCCCGACCGGTTATTGATTGAACCTACAGGGCTTGGGCATCCTAAAGCGATTATCGATACCCTGAGCCAGCCGCATTATCAGCAGGTGATCGCCTTAAAAAGTACCATCTGCTTAGTGGATGCACGTAAGGTGAGCGACAACCGCTATCGAGAAAGCGATATTTTTAAGCAACAGCTAGCCGTTGCCGACCTGATTTTTGTCACCAAAGGTGATTTAGCGGCAGATGAGAATTTGGCACAGTTGCACACCTTTCTTGCCCAGCAGTCTATTAGCGCGCCAGTGCAAGCAATCAACTTAACCCGCGAGCAAGAGAGCCAAACTCCGGCGTTATTTAATCGGTTAGCTGAGCAGGTGTTAGATTGTGATAGAGATAGCGTTGGTGCTCTGGCCCCCACTAAAGCGCCAGTAAACTCGCCAGACTCAAGCCCATCACTCTTTTCTGTCTCGCCCCTGAGCCCACTTTCCAGCATATCCGAGCCCTCCATGCCGCCGACCATAGTGTTTGATGAGCTTGGAATCTATCGCAATGATAATCAGCATGAGGGGATATACAGTGCTGGCTGGGTATTTGATTGCCATTATGAATTCGACTTTGAAGCCATTGTCGCCTGGGTAAAGCGTCAGGACTGCCTGCGTTTAAAAGCCTTACTAATTTGCGATGAGGGTATTGCCACCCTTAACTATGTTGATCAGCAGCTACAGGTTGTTGAGCTTGATGATGCGCTGGACTCTCGTATTGAGTTGATTTCTCGCCAGCCGATCACTATATCCGCAACCGAGCAGCAACTGCTGTCGCTTGCTAAGCGTGACATCGTTTAACGGCGTAGCGCCTAACATTGTCGGTAAGTTAGCGGCTAGTGCCGCGTTATCGTGAATGGTTAATATGATTTCTTTGTCTTTTTACTGAGCAGATAGATAACTGACTATGCAAGACGTACCACAAGATCAATCGTTAGCGACAGAACCCATCCCAACATTAGTATGGCGTTACACCATCCCCACGATCTTATCTATGTTAGTGACTGGGGTGTATATGGTGATAGACGGCATGTTTATTGGCCATTATCTGGGTGAAGTCGGCTTGGCCGGAATGATGCTTGCGTATCCGGTTGGGGCGATTTTGTATGCCGTTGGTGCGCTGTTGGGGATGGGCGGCGCCTCATTAGTGTCTATCAATTTGGGACGCAATGATCCAGCGCGAGCGCGAAAAATACTCGGTAATACCTTTACCCTCTGTTTAATTTCCGGCGTTTTATTTGCGCTGGTGGGCACCTTTTTCAGTCGTGATATCTTAATTTGGCTGGGCGCCGAGGGAGAAGTGTTGCGCAGCGCCTATGAATACCTGTTTTGGTATTTTGCATTAGGTGTGTTTCCTATTTTGGCCATCGCGTTTGCAGCGCTGTTAAGAAACGATGGTCGTCCAGGTTTTGTAACTTGGGTATTGATCATCAGCGGTTGCCTTAATGCGCTACTCGATTGGCTGTTTATTGTGGTGTTTCCTTTCGGGCTAGCAGGTGCCGCCATTGCTACCATGATCTGTCAAGCAGTGACAGGCTTGGCTTGTCTGCAACATTTTTTTACGGCAAAAACGCGTCTCGGTATCAATATTGAGCAGATGAAGCTGACTCTAGATCACTGCTTCAACATTGTTAAAGTGGGCTTTCCCAGTTTTTTAATGAACCTGTATCTCTCGATAGTCTTAACGTTGCATAATATGGCGTTTTTATGGGTCGGTGGGCCAATACATGTCGCCGCTTATGGAGTGGTGAGTTACACCGAGGCATTATTTTATTTGATTTTTGAAGGGATAGCGCTCGGCACGCAACCCATTTTCAGCTTTAATGCGGGAGCTAACCGGTTCGATAGGGTGTTCCAGACATTCAAGATTGCGACTTTGATGACCTTAGTGACGGCGGTCATAGGTCTATTGTTTATCTATCTGCTGCCGAAATATTTAGTGTATATTTTTGCCGGCGATAATGCTGAGTTAACACCTGTGGCTATCGAAGGGATGCGGCTCTATTTTTGGGGACTGCCTTTTGAAGGTGTTATTCTTACCGGCGCGGCATTTTTCCAGGCGATCAATCGCCCTAAAGACGCGGCCATGTTAACCGGCAGCAAGTTAATATTAATTGCCGTTATTATTTATCTGTTTGCTTGGGCGTTTGGGGTGACAGGCGTGTGGATCTCTTTGGCGTGTTGTAGCGCCTTACTGACCTTATGGATGGTTAGGCGATTAAGCTCACTTTACAAGAGTTTGCAATAATTGGGGAGGCTGATAGGATGGCTTTTAACCAGTGAAATGCTTGTCTAAAATAAGTCGAGTTTACCTAATATAAAGCAGGGAAAAGCTGCGTTAGTTTATTTTCACAAATAAGGATATTTGTTTATATGGTTTTAAAATTACCGCTATTGGCGCTAAGTGCAGTACTGTTAATCAATTCTGCATCGCTTGGCGCCTCACCTTTTAGCGACAGTTATGCCGCTTATCAACACGCCATTGAAGTTAAAGATATTCAGGCTGCTGAGCAGTATGCACAGCAAACCTATCTGCTCGGTCAGGGGTATTTTGAGCCTGGCGCTATCGACATTACTCACCTGCAATTGAATTGGGCAACATCCTTGCAGGCCAAAGGCGATCTCGAGGCCGCACATCAACAGTTTTTGCAGGTTTTAGAGACTTATAGGTCATATTTTGGGGCGGATGCCATTGAGGTTATCGACCCACTACTGGGCGCTGCGCAAACCATATCGGCGTCTAAAGAGCAAAAGTCGCTGTTTAAAGAAGCTATCTCCATTGCACAGACAAGCGATAACCTGTTACTTACCGCCGAGGTCAAGTTATTGGCTTTTAAGGCGTTGGTGTCGACGGAATATTACGGTCGTGATATTCGCAGTGATGTATTAGATGCCTATGAGATCTATCAGCAGCTGCCTAATAATGATATCCGCCGGATAACGGCAACTTATTACGTTGGCGTGATAAAGGCGAGTGAAAAGCGATACAGTGATGCTATTAGCCATCTAGAAGAGGTGGTCAAGCAGTTTGCTGTGCTCGATTTTAGTCATCCCTATAAGCTGTCAGCCCATGCACGTTTAGTCGAGCTATATGAGCATGAGGGCGAGAGCGAGCAGGCCACAGCACACTGTATTGCGATTGGTAGTATGACGCCTTGGGATGATCAGCAAGAGCAAACGCCGCTGTTTCGTTCGTCGCCTCAATATCCTATGTCCTATATCCGTGCTGGACGCGAAGGATGGTCGCAGATTGAATTTACTGTCGATGAACAAGGGTTTGTCCAAGATCCGGTTACAGTGGCCTCTGAAGGCGGCCCTTTATTTATAAAAGAGTCGCTGAAGGCGATAAAGCAATGGCGTTATGCGCCTAAGTTTGTCGATGGTAAGCCCGTTGCGGCGCAAACCACAGTAAGATTATTGTTTGAAGTACAAGGTTAACGTTTGCTCTGTATGACTCAAGCGGTTGAGTAAGCAGTGTTTTCAGCTATTAAAGCACTTAATCGAACTAGTTAACTCATAAGCCCTCGCGTAATGACGAGGGCTTATTTTTGATTTACCACTGGCTGATAGATCTAATGGGCTTTTGAGCTGGTAAAGGTATCTAGTGCCCATGATTGACGTGATACAGTGGTGAGAGACGTTGTGAGCTGTAACCATAAGCAAGACACTTAGTTAAAATAACTTACTGCCCCACCCGAGTTTACTTCTCAGCACGTTAAAGTAGTTATATCCCGTTGGGTGGATCAAATGTAAGCGCTCCTTGCTGCGGCGGATAATTATTTCATCGCCTGGTAGTACCGCTAAAGTGACATGACCATCACAGCTGACTTCTAAGGCATCATCATTATCTGGTGACACAACCAGTTTGATGGTGCTGCACGCATCGACCACAATCGGCCGGCAGGACAAAGTATGCGGAAACATAGGCACTAAAATGAGCGCCTCAAGATTAGGGGTTAAAATGGCGCCCCCTGCAGAAAGTGAATAGGCTGTAGAGCCCGTTGGGGTCGACACTATCATGCCATCGGCGCGCTGACTGTACATAAAGTTATCGTCAATATAGACTTCAAACTCAATCATATGCGCAATTTTACCGGGATGGAGCACGGTTTCGTTGACGGCGGTATTGCTGGCCTTTACATTGCCGTGACGATGGACTTCCGATTCGAGTAAGAAACGGTATTCGGTTTTATAATCCCCTTCGAGTACTTTCGTTAATGCAGGTTCAAACCCCTCGGGTGGTAGATCGGTCAAGAAGCCTAAATTACCGCGGTTGACGCCGATGACCCCAATATCAAAGCGAGCCAACACGCGCGCAGCCCCTAGCATATTGCCGTCACCGCCGACAACGATAGCCAAATCACAGTATTCACCTATTTGCAGTAAGTCGACCGATTTGACATGGGCGCCTATTTCGGCGGAAACTCTCTCCTCAACATAAACATCATACCCGTTTTGGGTTAACCAATGATGTAGCTGTTTCAGGGTGTTATGTGTCCCAATGTGATGGGGTTTGCCAATTAAGCCAATTGTGTGGAACGCTTTGCTCATATTTGTCTTTGATCCATGCCTTAGGGCTTGAAACCTCAAATTTGATCCCCATAATATGCCCAGAGTATGCAGAAACAAAGCATTTTTAGCTGGAGTAACAATGAGCAACGAATCAAATAAAGCACAAGAGCCACAGATTGATAACAATATCGCGCCAGAAGTCGACACCGAGGTGGTTGAAGATGCGGCAAATTTGATGGATGAGCTGACCCAAGCTAATTTTCGTATAGAAGAGCTTGAACAAGCATTAGCTGCGGCAGAAGCGAAAGTCGAAGAGCAGAAAGACTCGGTGATCCGCGCTGCTGCAGAAGTGGATAATGTCCGTCGTCGTGCTGCCATGGATGTGGAAAAGGCCCACAAGTTCGCCCTCGAAAAGTTTGCCAATGAACTTTTACCTGTTATTGATAACATGGAGCGAGCGCTTCAAGGAACCAATGCAGAAGATCAGACCACCAAGGCGATTTATGAAGGGGTTGAGCTGACGCTTAAGAGCTTTACTACAGCGGTTGAAAAGTTTGGTCTATCACCATTGAACCCACAAGGTGAAGCCTTTAACCCTGATCATCATCAAGCCATTGGTATGCAGCCAAGTGATGATTTTCCGGCAAACACTGTCATGATGGTCATGCAAAAAGGTTACATTCTTAACGACCGTCTACTGCGTCCAGCCATGGTGATGGTGTCGCAAGGTAGTGCTGACTCGGCCGATACAGGCTCAATCGATACCCAAGCCTAATAGGTATTCGATGTCGTTAGTATAAAAAGACGTTATTATAAAAATAGGCCTCAAGTTGAGGCCTATTTTTTTGTCACTATTTGACTAGATATACTGACTGATCACGCACCGATATAGGCGTTGATTTGATGTAAAATCCCTTCGCCATCGAGTTTCAACTCTGCCAAAATCTCCGCCGACTCACCGTGTTTAATAAACTCATCGGGCAAACCGATATTGAGCACCGGCATGGGTAATTTCAGTTGTTGCAGTAGTTCCAATACGCCAGACCCCGCACCGCCCATAATGGCATTTTCTTCCACTGTCACTAACAGGTCGTGGCTGGTGGCTAATTGCTTAACCAGTTCGGCATCTAATGGCTTAACAAAGCGCATGTCAGCCAGTGTGGCACCTAAGGCTTGGGCTGCGTAATCTGCTGCAGCCAAAGTTGTGCCAAAGTTAAGGATGGCAATTTTCTGGCCTTGACGCTTAATCAACCCCTTACCCACTTCCATCGCCGTCATGGTGTCCACTTGCGGCTCGCCAGTGGCGCTGCCTCTCGGGTAACGGATGGCAGTTGGGCCATCGTTGTAACAATAGCCCGTATAGAGCATTTGCCGGCATTCGTTTTCGTCAGACGGCGCCATGATCACCATATTAGGTACAGTGCGCATAAAGCTTAAGTCGAACGCGCCTTGATGGGTTGGGCCATCGGCACCCACAATACCACCGCGGTCGATAGCAAAGACAACCGGTAGCTTTTGCAGGGCCACGTCATGAATTAACTGATCATAACCGCGTTGTAAAAAGGTTGAATAGATGGCCACAACGGGTTTATACCCTTCACAAGCAAAGCCAGCGGCTAATGTCACTGCATGCTGCTCGGCAATCGCCGCATCGAAATATTGCGCCGGGAAACGTTGAGAAAACTCAACCATGCCAGAGCCTTCACGCATGGCGGGAGTGATCCCCAAGACTTTGTCATCCTTTTCTGCCATATCACATAGCCAACGGCCAAATACTTGAGAAAAGGTTGGATTTGACGGCTTTGCAGCCGGCTTGGCAAAGGTTGATGGATCAAATTTAGGCACGGCATGCCAGCCTATGGGATCTTTTTCTGCCGGTTCGTAACCACGACCTTTCTTGGTCATGATATGTAAAATCTGCGGCCCAGATAAATTGCGCATGTTGCGCATGGTTTCGACTAAGGCATCGACATCGTGACCATCGATAGGGCCAATATAGTTAAAGCCCAGCTCTTCAAACATGGTGCCAGGCACGACCATACCTTTAAGGTGCTCTTCGGTTCGCTTAGCCATCTCTTTGATGACTGGCATCCCTTTAAGCACTTTTTTACTGCTTTCACGAATGGTGGTGTATAAGCGGCCGGACATCAGTTGGGCTAGATGATTATTGAGAGCGCCGACGTTTTCTGAAATCGACATCTCGTTATCATTGAGCACGACTAACATGTCGTTGTGTAGGTCTCCGGCATGGTTCATCGCCTCAAACACCATACCGCCAGTCATGGCACCATCGCCAATTACGGCGACCACTTTGCGCCCGGCTTGCTCTTTTTCAGCCGCAACGGCCATCGCTAACGCGGCACTGATGGAGGTTCCAGAGTGGCCCACGCTAAAGGTGTCATATTCACTTTCTTCACGCCAAGGGAAGGGATGTATGCCTCCCTTTTGACGTATGGTGTGCATCTTATCGCGCCGACCGGTTAAAATTTTATGTGGATAGGCTTGATGTCCCACATCCCATACGAGTCTATCGAATGGGGTGTTATAGACATAGTGCAAGGCAACGGTGAGTTCGACTGTGCCTAGTCCTGAGGCAAAGTGGCCACTTGAAATGCCTACCGATTGCAGCAGAAAACTTCTGAGTTCATCAGCAAGTTTTGGGAGCACGCCCTGTGGCAACTGTCTCAGCTCATCAGGGGTGTTGGCCTGTGCTAACACAGGGTATTTCGTTATATCCAAACTCATAGCGAGATTCTTTGGCTCTTTATTATACTCTTCGCTCAATGATAAAACGGGCGAATTCGGCAATTAACTGGCTATTGTATGGTAATTTAGCCAGCGCTGATAGGGCGTCATGGATCAAACTTTTAGCGGTTGCTTGTGCACCAGACAAGCCTAGCAGTTTAGGGTAGGTGCTCTTATTGGACTCACAGTCAGAACCTTGTGGTTTTCCAAGCTCTTCGGTACTCGAGGTAATGTCGAGTACATCGTCTTGAACTTGAAAGGCTAAGCCCACTGCGTCGGCAAATTCTAACAGTAGATCGCGTTCGGTATCTGTGATGCCAGCGGCAATGATAGGTAATTCCACTGCGCAGCGGATGAGTGCGCCAGTTTTTAAACGATGTAAGCGTGTTAATGTGGTTAAATCTATCTGTTTATCGGTGGCATTAAGATCCATCGCTTGACCACCACACATACCATGATATCCAGAGGCCTTGGCCAGTGAGCGCACCATGGCCAATTGCTGACTTGGTTGTAAGCCTGACTGCTCTTGGCTAATAATTTCAAAGGCTAAGGTCTGCAAAGCATCGCCGGCTAAAATCGCCGTGGCTTCATCGAAGGCGATATGCACTGTCGGTTGACCGCGGCGCAAGGCATCATCGTCCATGGCCGGTAAGTCGTCGTGAATAAGCGAGTAGGCATGGATGCATTCGATGGCGGCGGCGCAGGCGTCGAGCTGCTGCAAGGGGATATTAAGCATGTCGCCTACAGCGTACACTAAGAAGGGCCGAATACGTTTGCCCCCCAGTAATGCGCCATGCTCCATCGCGGCTTTGAGTTTCGGCTCAGTGTCATCTTGAGCAAGAATAAAATGGCGCAGCTGGTCATCGACACGCTGCTGATATTGGGTTATCGCATCGGTTAACAATTATTCGCCCTCGGCAATATAGGGGTGCAAACTGGGTTGATCTTGCTCTTGGGTTAGAATAGACACTTTTTGTTGTGCCTGCTCTAACTTTGCTTGGCTGTTTCTGACTAGGTTGATACCGCGCTCAAACTGTTTCAATGCGTCATCGAGCGATACATCACCTTGTTCTAAGTCGCCGACAATCCGTTCTAACTCGGATAAGGATTCTTCAAAAGTGAGGTTTTCAGGTTTTTTAGCCACAGTGATTTTCCCAAGAAATTAGCGACACACAAAGTATCTCAGTCAACCTTAAGGGTCAAATTACGCTGCCGTATATTTGTGCAACAGCACGCTTTAAGGAGGTTTTTTTATAAAAAATTGAATTTATAGCTAAACTTGCGTGTAAGCTGTCCGATAATGGTAATAGATCAAGACTCAATTTTGTCGAGTATTATACCCTAAACAGGTGTAGCTCGTTAAGGTGATAAGTTGCCAATAATGACTTTATCTGGCAGAGATACATCGTATAATTGCCTGTGTTAGGGAAGTATGGGGGTTAATATCAAAGGCCCTATTTTTTGCGTTTTATCGAGCTGATTAACTCTTGTCGCTTTGATGACTAAGTTAGAGACAGCCATTTTATAGATTAAGGAAGAGTTGTGGATTTAGCGACACTGATAGGCCTAATTGGTGCGTTTGCTTTTATTATCGGCGCCATGTTCACCAGTGGTGGCATTGCTATCTTTATTGATGTGCCCTCGGTACTGATCGTGATGATAGGCTCACTGTTTGTGGTCATGATGAAATACAACTTAAAGCAGTTTTTAGGCGCAGTAAAAATTGCCGCCAAAGCTTTTATCTTTAAAATCGATAAACCAGATGAGCTGATTGAACAGTCAGTTACCATGGCTGATGCAGCCCGTAAAGGCGGCTTTTTAGCATTGGAAGAGGCTGAAATTAGTAACAGTTTTATGCAAAAAGCGGTCGATATGTTGGTCGATGGTCACGATGGCGAAGTGGTTCGTGAAGCACTGGAAAAGGATATCTCGCTCACAGAAGATCGTCACAAAATTGGGATTGGTATTTTTAAGGCGTTAGGTGATGTCGCCCCCGCTATGGGCATGATAGGCACCCTAATCGGCTTGGTGGCCATGTTGTCTAATATGGACGATCCTAAGTCTATTGGTCCTGCGATGGCGGTCGCCCTGTTGACGACCTTATATGGCGCCATCATTGCCAATATGATAGCAATTCCGATTGCCGATAAATTGACCCTGCGTATGAGTGAAGAGATGCTCAATCGTAACTTGATCATGGATGCGGTATTAGCCATTCAAGATGGTCAAAACCCTCGGGTGATTGAAGGTTTTTTGAAAAACTATTTATCAGAAAAACAACGCACAATCGATACAACGGACGGGGAATAGTCGTATGGCTAAGCAGGTCAAATGCGATTGTCCGCCTGGGGCGCCGAAATGGTTGGCGACCTTTGCCGATTTGATGTCGTTGCTGATGTGTTTTTTCGTGCTGCTGCTGGCATTTTCAGAAATGGATGTGATGAAGTTTAAGCAGATAGCAGGCTCGATGAAATACGCCTTTGGGGTGCAGAATAAGGTCGAGGTTAAAGATATTCCTAAGGGAACCTCTGTTATTGCCCTAGAGTTTCGCCCCGGCAAGCCCGAACCAACACCGATTGAAATCATTAATCAGCAAACCAACGAGATGACTGAGCCGACGATTGAAGTGCAGGCGGGGGAAGATGATAGTGCTGGTGGTATACAGCAGCAACGTGGTGCTCAACGGGGTGGCGATGCAGCGTCGACCGCGCAAGAGCAGGCGGATGCCGAGGCCGAAGCTCAGTCTCAGCAAGATGCCTCTTCGCAAGATCAGATTAACGATCAAGTCAAAAAAATGGCCCAAGCCCTCAATAAAGAGATTGTTGATGGGGCGATTGAAATTGAATCATTAGGACAACAGATCATTATTCGCATTCGTGAAAAAGGCGCCTTCGCATCGGGATCTGGCTTCTTACAGCCTAGATTTAAGCCTGTAGTGCGCCGTGTTGGCGAGCTGCTAAAAGATGTGCCCGGTGTGGTGACAGTATCTGGGCATACCGATGACATGAGCATCAATAATGAACTCTATAGCTCCAATTGGGATCTATCCAGTAAACGAGCGGTGGCTGTCGCCCATGAGTTAATCAAAGTCGACGGCTTTAAACCACAACGGATGAAAGTGGTCGGTATGGCGAGCTCAGACCCTTTGGTGGCTAATGATTCGGCTGAACATCGTACGCGCAATCGGCGTGTTGAAATTGCTATTGAGCAAGGTAAAGCGAAAGAAACTGACGAGATCCGGGTTGGACAATAACGGTTGACTCATACCATAGCGATTCGAGAACGGGCCCCTTATGGGGCTCGTTTGATTTAATCCTGCTTAAAATTGCGATCTTTTAGCGCTGCATAATAGGCATTTGTGCAGTGACCTTGATATAATGGCTAAATTGCTGTCTAAATTTATCCCCCTCGGAACTTCAATGAAATTTATCGTAAAACTGTTTCCCGAAATCATGATGAAAAGCAAACCGGTAAGAATGCGGTTTACCAAGATGCTTGAAACCAATATTCGTAATGTACTGCGCAAGGTCGATGAGGACGCAAAAGTCCAGCGCCAGTGGGATAAAATCATGGTTATGGTACCCGCTGATAAACCTGAAATGGTGGCTGTATATGCCGAGCGTTTAGCCTGTATACCTGGGATCGCCCATGTGCTGCAAGTTAAAGAGAGCACCTTTGAGTCGGTTGACGATATCTATCAGCAGACGCTAGCTTTATATAAAGACCAACTTGCCGGAAAAACCTTCTGTGTAAGGGTAAAGCGTAGTGGTAAGCATGAGTTTAACTCAATTGAAGTTGAGCGGTATGTGGGCGGTGGCTTGAACCAGTTTACCGACGCCACTGGCGTTAGGCTTAAAAACCCCGATATGACGGTTAACTTAGAGATCGATAGAGAACACCTTTATCTGGTTGAAAAACGTATCGACGGACTCGGCGGTTTTCCTATGGCGACCCAAGAAGATGTACTTTCTTTGTTGTCTGGTGGATTTGACTCTGGAGTGTCGAGTTACCAGTTTATTAAGCGTGGCTCGCGAACCCATTACTGCTTCTTTAATCTTGGCGGCGATCAACATGAGATCGGTGTAAAGCAGGTTGCTTACCACTTATGGCAAAAATACGGTGAATCTCATAAGGTTAAATTTGTTTCAGTCCCGTTTGATCCTGTCGTGACCGAGATTTTAGAAAAAGTCGACAATGGTCAGATGGGCGTTATCCTTAAACGGATGATGATGCGTGCTGCGACTCGGGTTGCCGAAAAAATGGGTATTCAGGCATTAGTGACTGGTGAGGCCATGGGGCAGGTGTCGAGTCAGACCTTGACTAATCTCAATGTGATTGACCGCTGTACCGATATGCTTATTTTACGCCCACTTATTGTGATGGATAAGCAAGATATTATTAATCTGAGTCGTCAAATTGGCACCGAAGATTTCGCTAAGTCGATACCCGAATACTGCGGTGTTATTTCACAAAAACCTACGGTAAAAGCGGTATTATCAAAAATCGAGACCGAAGAAGCTAAGTTTTCTGACGATCTGTTAGATAGGGTGATTGCCGATGCCGAAATTATTGATATTAGGGAGATAGCAACCAGCATGGATACTAAGATCACGGCAACTGAAACCGTTGACTCAATTGGTGGTGGCGAGGTTGTCATCGACATTCGTGCTCCAGAAGAGCAAGAGCAGAGCCCATTAGCAATTGAAGGGGTCGAGATTAAAACCATTCCATTCTTTAAGTTGGCCACTCAGTTTGCCGCCCTCGATAAGGATAAAACCTATCTATTGTACTGCGATAGAGGGGTAATGAGTAAGTTGCAAGCCTTGTATCTGCAAGAGCAAGGCTATAATAACGTGAAGGTTTATCGCCCGTAATCGTTATTTAGCTTTTAAAAGCCGCCTAACAGGCGGCTTTTTGTTATCTGACGCTCACTCGGTAGCCTGTATGTACTCTGGTTAACATACCATGGCTACTCATTTGGACTGTAACTTGATACCGCTTTCATGACAGTGTATTAGGATGATTTAGTTTGTATAACTTGATTGAGTCCAGCTGACTTAAACAGTGATACAAAGCGACATGGTAACGCTAAGCGATTGGCTTCCTGAGGTCAAAGTCACAATGGGAGGCACTGTCATCAATGGGCCTAGCTGATGGCTATAATGGTGCAAGAAGAATATTGATAATATTATCAATAAGCTACTTTGCTTGGCTCAAAGGTTGAATAAGTGGCAATAATGAGTGGTAATAAAAAAGCCGCATTAAAATATGCGGCTTTTTATAACTTGCAATAAGCACTATTGCTCGGGGTGATGCAACTTGTGCTACTCTGCAAGTTGTGCGCTAACGGCTTCGGTCTTTAATTGCTCATCTTCATGTGCAATTAAAATAGCGTTGAGGTCATCATTGAGATCTTGTTGCATCTGGGTTAACCCTTCGGCTAACTTTGCACTGATCGACGCATGTAAATCTGTAGTATCTACCAGGATTTCATCTGCGTTTACGACAGTCGAGCCAGAGAGCAAGGCCATGGCAAAAACAGTCTTAAAGTTAATCATATTAATCGTCTCCGAGCGATTGCTATTGGGGATTAGACACTCCCCCTTTTCTCGTCGTAGAGGCTGTCTAATTTCATCGTTTGATTGGCGCAAATTTTACCAATTATCTGTTTCTTTACAAACGATAAAATGTAACAATCATGATTAGAAAAACTAATCAAAGTATGCGACAGGGATCACTATGTCTAGACGTCTACCTCCGTTGAATGCGGTCAAAGCATTTGAAGCCGCTGCCAGGCATTTAAGCTTTACGCGAGCGGCTGAAGAATTGTTTGTAACGCAAGCTGCTGTAAGCCATCAAATTAAGGCGCTGGAGGAGTATTTAGGCTTAAAATTATTCCGTCGTAAAAATCGCTCTTTGCTGCTAACAGAAGAGGGGCAGGGGTATTTTCTCGATATCAAAGATATTTTCATTCAGCTGGCCGATGCAACAGATCGTTTACTTGCTCGAAGTGCCGTAGGATCCCTTACCGTCAGTACCTCGCCGAGTTTCGCAATTCAATGGCTGGTACCTCGTTTATCTAATTTCAGTGAAAAGAATCCCGATATTGACGTGCGTATTAAAGCTGTCGACGATGAAACCAGTTCACTTACCGATGATGTCGATGTAGCCATCTATTATGGTATGGGAAACTGGCCTGGGGTGCGTGCCGATAAGCTGCGTAATGAGGTATTAATTCCGGTGTGTTCACCTATGTTACTCAATGGGCCCAAACCACTTCAGCAGCCAAGTGATTTGAAATATCACACCCTATTACATGACTCAAGTCGTCACGATTGGCAGGCTTGGTTTCGGCAATGTGGCATTAATGATATTAATGTGAACCAAGGTCCCATTTTTAGTCATTCATCGTTAGTCTTACAGGCGGCCGCTCATGGTCAAGGAGTTGCATTAGGTTACAGTGTCTTGGCGAGACCCGATATTAAAGCTGGCCGTTTAGTCTGCCCCTTCTCTGAAGTGCTGGTAAGCAAGGATGCCTATTATCTGGTGTGTCAGCAAAATCATGCCGAAATCGGTAAGATTGCCGCCTTTAGGCAGTGGATGTTAGATATGTTTGAAGAGGAGTCTCGTAGTGAGTTGTTACCAGGTTAATCCTACGGATAGTCAAGACACTAAGGCGGCGACTTTTAGCCGTGTGTTGCTTGAGCAACCTATGTTTGATAACGCATTGCCGAGTAGCGAATGTTGGCTTTCAGGGCCTGTGGCAAGCAAAGGCACAGATATCGACACGCTGATTTTGTTGGCCCATGGCGCCGGTGCCAATATGGCGCATCCCTTTATGGCCGATTTGGCTGCTGGATTAAGTGCTACAGGAATGAGTGTCGTGCGCTTTAATTTCCCTTATATGCGTAACAATGCCATTGATGGAAAACGACGCCCGCCAGATAGGGCGCCTAAACTCCTGAATGATTTTAAATTACATATTGAGGCGATACGTAAACTATACCGTCCGCGGCAACTGATTTTAATGGGTAAGTCTATGGGCGGGCGTATGGCCGCTATGGTATCGAGCGAAGTGGCGGTCGATGCCGTGATTTGCTTGGGGTATCCATTTGTGCCACCGAAAGGGGGCGACCCTAGACTCGAGCCGATTGCTTTGTGTCCCGCGCCATTGCTGGTGATACAAGGGGAGCGCGATAAATTTGGCGCTAAGGGGCAAGTCGAGCCATGGCTTGCTCCATATTCTGCGCAGTTACTATGGTTAAGCGATGGCGATCATAGTTTTGCGCCGCGAAAGTCGTCAGGCACCACGCAAGCGGCTAATCTGCAACAGGCAATATCTTATAGCGTGAGTTTTATTAGGGGGTTACATGCATAAAGGATTTTTACTCATGGCGGCGCTCAGTGGTTTTATGGCCGTGGCATTAGGCGCCTTTGCCGCACACGGGTTAAAGCAGGTCACGAGTGCCGAGATGATAACTATCTTTAATCTGGGCGTTGAGTATCAGTTTTATCACACCTTTGCCTTAATCGCGGTGGCCTTTGGTGGTCATTGGTTAAAGTCGCGTTTAATCACCTGGGCTGGATACCTGTTTATGTTAGGTATCGTGCTGTTTTCAGGCTCGCTTTACTTGTATGCCTTACTCGGCGCTAAATGGACCGGGCCTGTAACGCCGATGGGGGGATTTTGCTTCTTACTTGGTTGGCTGTTTATTGCCGTTGCGGTATGGCGTGACAGGGTGATTGAGCTGGATGATTAGTGCCTTGCCTGTTATGGCAATCGTATTCGTTTAGTAGAAAGTGTAGAATGGCGGCCGATTGTTTTGGTCGCCATTTTTTATTCAGGAAGTTCTGATGATTAACCTATTTTTATATTGCCGTGCTGGCTACGAGAAAGAGTGCGCCGCCGAGATCCAGCATCGCGCTGCTGAATTGGATATTGGTGGCTTTGTCAAAACCAACAAAAATGACGGTTACGTTATTTTTCAATGTTTTCAAGCTGGCGACGCCGATATTCTGGCTAAAAAGCTGGAGTTAGATTCGCTCATTTTTACCCGTCAGATGTTCGCCGCCAATGAGTTGCTAAAATCACTGCCTGAAAACGATCGCGTCACGCCAATCGTTGAAGCGCTAGCCAAAGTGAGTAAAGCGGGTGAGTTGAGGGTTGAAACTCCAGATACCAATGAAGCGAAAGAGTTATCTAACTTCTGCCGTAAGTTTACGGTACCGCTTCGCCAAGCCTTAAAGCGCAGTGGTACTCTGCTAGAAAAAGAAAATCCAAAACGCCCGATTATTCATGTCTGTTTTGTTGGCTCGGGCACGGCGTATGTGGGTTACTCGCTCAGCAATAACAGCTCGCCCTACTTTATGGGGATCCCGCGTTTAAAGATGGCTGCGGATGCGCCGAGTCGCTCAACGCTTAAACTGGATGAAGCCTTTATCCATTTTATTCCTAAGGATCAACAAGATCAGCGTTTACGTAGCGGAATGAATGCCGTCGATTTAGGCGCATGCCCTGGTGGTTGGACTTATCAATTGGTGCGTCGAGGCATGTTTGTGGCCGCTGTCGATAATGGCCCTATGGATCAAGGCCTAATGGACACCGGACAGGTAAAACATTATCAAGCCGATGGTTTTCGTTTTGAACCGCCGCGTAAAAATATTTACTGGTTAGTGTGCGACATGGTTGAGAAGCCTTCGCGAGTGGCGGAGCTGATAGAAGCATGGGCAATTAATGGCTGGTTTAAAGAGGCTATTTTTAATCTTAAACTGCCAATGAAGAGCCGTTATAAAGAGGTGTCGACAATATTAGACACCATGAAGACCATCTTAAAAGAGAATGGCATCGAAGAGTTTCATTTAGCCTGTAAGCATTTGTATCACGATCGTGATGAAGTGACTGTGCACTTATGGTTGCGCCCTAATACGGCTTGGAACTAAGCCTTATCTTGGACTGCATGATATTAAAAAGCCCCACATAATTGCTTATGCGGGGCTTTTTTAATGGGATGTTAAACCATTAAAGACGGTCAATCACAGCTTGAGTGAAATCGGTAGTACCGTGAGTACCGCCTAAGTCGCGGGTAGTACGATCGCCTTCGGCGATAACTGCCGACACAGCGCTACGAATCGCTTCGGCTTTGTCAGACATTCCCAAGTACTCGAGCATCTGGATAGAAGCCAAGATCACTGAAGTTGGGTTTGCCAAGTTTTTACCCGCAATGTCAGGTGCGCTGCCATGAACGGCTTCGAAGATCGCGGCATTTTTACCAATGTTGGCGCCAGGAGCCATACCTAGGCCACCGACAAGACCGGCACACAAATCTGACAAAATGTCGCCAAATAGGTTAGTCGTCACAATCACATCGAAGTTTTCTGGGTTCATCACCAGCTTCATGCAAGTTGCGTCAACAATCATCTCTTCGGTCGTGATGTCAGGGTATCGTAGGCTCACTTCACGTGCCACTTTCAGGAATAGACCCGAAGTTGACTTCATGATGTTGGCTTTATGCACGATAGTGACTTTCTTACGGCCTTCTTTACGAGCAAGTTCATAAGCAAATGTGGTGATCTGCTCAGCGCCTTGACGCGTAATGATGCTGGTGGCTTCGGCAGTGTCACCATCGGCCGAGATAGTTTGCCCAAGGCCAGAATACATACCTTCGGTGTTTTCACGTACGGTAATAATGTCGATATTGTCGTAACGGGCTTGAGTACCTTTAAAAGACAATACAGGTCGTACGTTAGCGTAAAGGCTGAATCGCTTACGTAAAGTTACGTTGATTGAAGTAAATCCTTCGCCAACTGGAGTGGTAAGCGGACCTTTAAGGGTAATACGATTTTTTTCAATTAAATCGAGAGTACGTTGCGGAAGAAGCTCACCTTGCTTCTCTAGCGCAGCCAAACCTGCATCGGCAAACTCATACTCAAAATCACAGCCTGCTTTATCTAAAATTTTGATTGCTGAGTCGATAATACTAGGTCCAATCCCATCACCAGGGATCACGGTAATTGTTCTTTTTGACATGGAGAGTCCTTCCACGGTTGGTCGTTACTGCTATTGTCTGACCATGTCGAAGACACGGTTTTATGACTATGAATTGTTTAGAAACTTATCCGCTCCATTTTAACCACTTTCGCGCAAGTTTTACAGGAAATAGTGAGCAAAATCACATTATTTGTTGCGCTTAACTTGCATTAATAAGGACTAATGACGATGATTGATCATTAAGCGTTAAAAAAGTCTACTTTAGTCTAAGATATAGCGACAGAATGCGATAAAGTTGTTAATAAAATAATTATAATGAGGAAAGCCTTGAAGTTATTACCTACAGCATCACTGACCATGTTATGTGTCAGCCTTTTTTCTGCCGGTTCGTTTGCCGCAGATGTCACCCCCAACGCCATCATGAAATTTGAGTCCCTGCATAAGCCAGTATTAGCAGCTCAAGGGAGCGCCTTTGCAGTTGAAGTTGCCCCCGATCGCGGCGATAGTCACGGTTTAGCGAAACGACTCGATTCAAACAACTCATTTACAGTGAAAGGCGGATCTAAACCTCAAATCAATCGTGATGGTCGTTTTGCCGCATTTGTGATTGAGCCGACTTTACTCGAGCAAGAGATGGCTACTGATAAGGCGCGTAAGCAATTAAAGTCGGGGTTGGTATTACTCAATACCGATACCGGTAGCCAAGTGCAGTATGCCAGCGTCGAGAAATTTGCTTTTAATCAGGCTGGCTCGCATATGGCTATCTGGTATGCCGCCGATGAGGCTTCCGATGAAAGTGATGCTAAAGCGGAAAGTGACCTTCAAGAAACGGCGACTGCTGAGGTTACTAGCGCTAAGGCAGATGCAAGTGTCCCTAAAGTGGATAAATACGATAAAGGCCGTACCTTAGAATTGGTAAACTTAAACGGTGCTAGCAGCCAAAAAATCGACCAAGTTACCGCTTATTATTTTGATAAGGCTGGCCGTTATGCGCTGGTGGCGCAAAATGATATCAACGCTAATGTGCATAACTTGGTGTTGATCGATCTTAATACCGATAAGCAAACAGTGTTGCAAGCGTATGTAGACCAACAAATTGGTGCGGTATCAGTAAGCGAAGATGGCCGCTTTGTCGCTTACACATTTGGCACAGCGTCTGAGGCGCCTTTTGGCCGTGAATACCAATTGAGCTTGTATCATTTGGCCGATGGCCGCACCCATAAGGTTCCCAATACAGATGAATGGACCCTTAATCGTTATAGTGAACTGACCTTCTCTGAAGACAGTAAACGCCTATTTTTTGGTCGTGTACCTCAGGTTAACCAACAGCTTGAGCTGCCTACAGTGGCGTCAGAGTCCGATCTTTTTGACCCTAGTATGATCACCGCTCAGCGTGGACTTAAACTTTGGCATGGCGACGATCCTAGGATTAAACCTAATGAAATAAAGCAATATAAAAAAGATCTTAAGCGCAGTTATCTCGCGGTGCTGCACCTTAATAACAATCAAGTGATGCAACTAGCGGATCGACAAGTACCCGATATTGAGCTGCAACAGCAGCAGCGCTATCTGATCGCCAGTTCTGATAAGCCTTACCTTAAAATGATCACCTGGGCGGGTTTTTACCGCGACTACTATATTGTCGACATTAATACGGGGCGCAAAAAGTTGTTTTTACCCCAACAACCTAGTGGTGAAGCACCAAGGCTATCGCCCAATGAACGTTTTGCGGCCTATTACCAGCAAGGAGAGCTATTTCTCTATCAGATAGCACAAGATCGACGAGTGCACCTGACTAAAGATATAGATACGCCTTTTGCCGACGAAGATCACGATTACCCCTCGGCCGCCCCTAGTTACGGTTTGGGTCCCTGGCTTGAAGATGGCTCGGCGTTTTTAGCTTATGATAAATATGATATTTGGCAATTTAATACCAAATCACTAACGGGCTTTACTATTACGGCGGGCCAAGGCCGTCAGCAGCAGATCCAGTATCGACTCGCAGGTTTAGTGGAGCATAAAGATAAACCCACAATCTTAACCGATGGCCAAGGCGTGTTATTGCATGGCTATAACGAGCGTACTAAAGGTGATGGTTTTTATCAGGCTAAGGTTGGCGGAGCTGGGATTAAAGTATTGATGCAAGGCGATTATAAACTCACGCCTTTAGCCCGTGCAGAGCTCAGTGATACGGTACTATATAGTAAGCAGCGTTATGACCTGTACCCCGATATATACAGCAGCAATATTAGCACGCCGCAGCACGCAGTGCGTCAAACCGACCTAGATAGTCAAAGACGTGGTCTCGATTGGGGTAATGCTGAGCTAGTACACTGGACTAATGGTGATGGTCAACCATTGGACGGGGTTTTAATTAAACCGAGCAATTATCAAGCGGGTAAGCGTTATCCTGTACTGGTTTATTTTTACCGTTTCATGAGTGACAGGTTACATGCTTTTCCGCAAATGAAACTAAACCATCGCCCCAATTTTGCTTGGTATGCCGATAATGGTTATGCCATTCTCTTACCCGATATTCGGTTTGAAGTAGGGTATCCGGGGGCGGCATCGGTTCAGGCCTTAACTTCTGGTGTACAGCATTTGATTGAAATGGGGATTGCCGATAGAGAGGCGATTGGTATTCAAGGTCATTCGTGGGGCGGGTATCAAACCGCATTTGCGGTGACTCAAACCCATATATTTAAAGCGGCGGTAACAGGGGCGCCAGTGGCAAACATGACCAGTGCTTACAGTGGGATACGTCACGGAACAGGCCTTGCCCGTCAGTTTCAGTACGAAACGGGTCAGAGTCGTATAGGTGAAAGTTTGTTTAATGCGCCGCAAAAATATATCGAAAATTCACCGATATTTTATGCCGAGCGGATTAAAACACCTATGATGATCATGTTTGGTGATAAAGATGATGCCGTGCCGTGGGAGCAAGGCGTTGAGCTTTATTTAGCCATGCGACGAGCGGGTAAAGAGGTGGTGTTTTTACAGTATGAAGATGAGCCTCATCATCTGAAAAAGTACCCCAATAAACTGGACTACAGCCTACGTATGATGCAGTACTTCGATCATTATCTTAAAGGCACGCCTGCACCGCAATGGCTACAGCAAGGCGAAGCGTATACTGAGTATAAAAAAGCTGATTAAGAGATATCTTAATGCAAAGGCAATGAGCAAATAGAATCAAAGCCGAGCGTACCCTTGATCGGCTTTTTGTTATCCAAAATAACAGCGGGGGTGTCCATGACAGTTAAAAATAACGATGTAGATACTAACAATAAACAGCGAGTTAATATCCTTGCTAACAAACAAGGCCCTGACAAACAAGACCCTGACAATCAAGGCGCTAAGGTGAGGTTTCCACCACCGCTCGTCTTTATCATTATGATGGTGTTAGCCTATGTGGCCGAGCAGTATTATCCTTCGGGTATTGCATTGCCCCAAGTACTAAAGGTGCTGGCGCAGGTGCTGATGTTGCTTGGCTTATTGATGCTTGTGCATTTGCTATTGATTTTTAAGCGAAAACACACCTCTATAGAACCTTGGGGGCCAGCCTCATGCATCATCTCCACTGGCTACTATCGTTACTCGCGTAATCCGATTTATATGATTTTTTGTATTTACCCCCTCGGGCTGGGAACGATACTGGACTCGTTATGGGTGATGCTAAGTGTGATCCCGAGTTGCGTGGGTGTGTATTATATTGCTATTAAGGCTGAGGAGCGTTATCTGCGGGCACGCTTTCCCAAGGTCTATGGCGAGTATTGTCAGCGTGTTAGGCGCTGGTGTTAGGCGCTGGTGTTAGCGCTGCCTCCTGCTGACTAGCCAGCGCGATTTTGTGCGTATTAACCGCCGATATTAGTGGTTAAATATTGCTGATAAGTATCTTGGCCCCATGCGATAAGTTTATTGTTTTTAAACAGCAGTGGGGTGCATTCATCTCGGGTGGTTTCACCGTCAGACTTAGTGTGATGAGTACGGTAAAATAACACTTGCAGCGAGTCCTGCTTGACAGTTTTTGCCTCTGAAAAATCGGCTTTACCTAGTACCAATGTGACCGTATCTAAGGGTTGGCCTAGGGTTAACTCACTGAGTTTTGCTTTATTGTATGCCTCTCTGTCTTGCCAATCCATATCCTCTGGGCTTGGTTCATAAACCAATACCACTACAAGTACAAAAGCGACGTAAGCCGCAAACAGAGTACCAATAATAACGGGGACTTTTGATTTCATGCCTGTACAGGTTCCTTATATTGGACGGTGATCACAGTATCGCCTAAGTAGTTAACATAACCTTTACAATATAAGGCAGATGAAATGATGAAGATAGCGTTAGCTTAGTAAATATGTTGATTTATTCAGTAAGCCAATGTTTACGCGCCATTTGACTGTGTGACCCTAAAATAGGCTAAATGAGTATTGAGTGGCATGTTTGTTTGAAGTTGGACTAATTTATAGCTAAGTCTGGCAAGTGGTTTTCCTTGCTCAAGTTTTTTTGCCTGTTTAGCCCCTACATTGTCTAGAGAAGCATAGATATTGGCTAAGGTTCTATAGGTTTTTAATAGTTCTGCAGCCGATTTAGGACCAATGCCTGGCACGCCAGGGATCTTGTTACCGTTATCACCAGCTAGCGCTAAAAAGTCGATAAATTGACTGCGATCGACTCCCAGCTTTTGCTCGCGCTCTGCGATACTGATTTCACACTGATTAAAGTAGTCCCACAGTAAAATATTGGAGTGCAGTAATTGCGTGAAGCCTTTATCGGTCGAGACGATAATGGCCTTGTGTGCTTGACTCATTTTAGTGGCGAGTGTGGCTATGACATCATCGGCTTCCGCTTGCGCGTTGATAGAGTTTATTCCGAGCTCTGCCAAGTGACCTTTAATGCCCTTTAATGCCTTTGCTAGCGCATCAGGCATAGGCTTTCGGCCTTTTTTATAATCTTCATATAAACGTTTGCGCCAAGAAATGGCATCCCCGTCCCACACAATAGCAACATGGGATGGGGTGTGGGTTTTGAGTAGTTTTAAGCAGGCGGATCCGACACGTTGGGGTAAGCCATTAACATCGTTTTCATTAGGTTGTGCGGCATGGATGCGCCGCACCAGATTCAGTCCATCGATGATTAAAAACGTATTCATAAAATGTATCGGGTCTCTGGTTTAGCTGATAATTAACCTACCTATTTAAGGTAAGTCGTTATGGATTAGGTGACTATTTTATAGCAAGGAAGATAGGTGCTTCCGGGTAATTTCATGCGTTGCTGGGCGACAAAGGCTTGCAATAATGTATCCATTATCGCCATGAGTTTGGGGTCGCCTTTAAGCTCAAATGGACCAAACTTTTGAACATCTCTGATGGTATCCATCTTCACATTTCCTGCTACGATTCCAGAAAATGCACGCCTTAAGTTGGCGGCAAGCTCTGCTTTATTATTAATAAAATAAAGGTTTAAGTTACTCATTACTTCGTGGGTTGGAGTAAAAGGTAATTGAAATTCGGGTTCAATTTTTAGTGACCAATTATACTGGTAAGAGTCGCCAATTTCTTTGCGGTAGTGCTTAATGTCATCCATGCCATGGCTCATAATGCGAGCAACATGCACGGGATCATCTATGATGATTTGGTACTTATTCTGTGCTTCTTGGCCTAATGTCGCGGCAATAAATTCATCAATTTTACGAAAATAGTCCTCACTCTCTTTTGGCCCAGTTAAAATGAGAGGGAAGGGTAATGGCTGATTTTCTTTATTGAGTAAAATACCCAGTAGATAGAGTAGCTCTTCGGCGGTTCCGGCACCGCCAGGGAAGATAATGATGCCATGGCCAAGGCGTACAAAAGCTTCTAGGCGCTTTTCGATATCAGGGAGAATGATGAGTTCATTCACAATTTGATTGGGAGGCTCGGCGGCGATGATGCTGGGTTCGGTTAAGCCTATGTATCTTGCATCGCGAACCCGTTGTTTGGCGTGACCTATCGCCGCGCCTTTCATGGGCCCTTCCATCGCGCCAGGGCCACAACCGGTACAAATATCGAGATTACGTAAACCTAACTGATAGCCGACTTCGCGGGTGTATTGGTATTCATCTGCATTAATACTATGGCCACCCCAACACACGACAATATTGGGCTCGCGGCGAGGAATGGCTTGAGCATTACGTAAAATATCAAATACTACATTAGTGATGTGGCTCGAATTCGTGAGGTTGATATGCTTGAGGTTGTCGTAGCGGTCACTTAAATAGACGATATCGCGTAAGACGGCGAACAAGTGTTCTTGAATGCCCGCAATAATATTACCATCGACAAAAGCCGCTTCTGGCGGATTGATTAATTCTATCTTTATGCCCCGCTCACGGCGTAGCACATTGATATTAAAATCACGATACTGTTCAAACAGTTGTAAGGCATCATCGGTATGGGAACCTGAGGCGAGTACCGCGAGTGCGCAACTGCGAAATAATTGATACAGCTCACTGCTGGCGTTTTGTTTGAGGCGATCGACTTCCAGTTGTGAAAGTTGATCCATACTGCCTCTAGGGCTGATATTGACGATCATGGCATCTCCTTATGTACAGAGTGACGCATGAAGATGACAGGAGAAAGCCCGATGTTCACTATGGTGTAAGTGATGAGGCCTTAGCGATATGACTATGCCAGGGGACTTAAGTCGATGGCTAAATCTTCGGTTTGTGCTTCGGGTTACGCGTCAATAATCACTCTGTCTCTGCTTTCGTGTTTAGCCTGGTAGAGGGCTGCATCGGCTCGCTCGAAAGTTTCATTTATCTGCTCAGTATCGAGAAGTTGTGCAGCACCTATAGACACTGTAACTGTAATTCTCTGATTTTTAAATTTAAAAGGAATATTTTTTACTTTTTCCCTTACACGATTGAGCAGATGTTTTATATCGGTAGCAGAGACATCGGGGATAAGTAGTACAAATTCTTCACCGCCGTAACGGGCTACAAATTCAGAATCCCTCAAGGAGTTTTTCAGCGCCATGGAGATCACCTGTAAGGTTTTATCGCCCGTGCTGTGACCAAAACTATCATTAATCGCTTTGAAGTGGTCTATATCGGCCACAGCCACCCATAGTGGATGTTTGTGACGTTGGTAATTGCGGTATTCGAGCTCCATACGCTCTTCAAGCGCCGCTCGATTAGGCAGTTGTGTTAAGGAGTCAAGCATAGTGAGCTTTTGTTGCTCAAATAGTCGTTCCTTGTAGACACTGGCTTCTTTACTTAGCTCATTAAGCTCATCACGCATGGTTTCGATGGATTTGCGTAGCAGGGCTTGTTCACGTTGCTCTAGTGCTTCTTTGCGGCCGAGGGCGGTGCGGATCGAAACCAGTTGTTCAGCCACCTGTGATTTGAGCTGGTCAATATCATTAATATCAATGACTGCTTCACCCACGTTATCCACCCGCGAATTAATTTCTCGATTAAGCTGTAGCTTGAGTTGGAAACTGCGTTGACTATTGTTATAGGAGTCGGTGACCACTTCTCGTACAGCCGATAGCGCATCGTTGAGTACATACAAAAATTCTTTTGAGGCACTTTTCTCTAGCGCAATATTTTCCAGCAATAGCGTTAATACGGTTTGATAGGCATCGATGAGGCCGTCAATATCAATCTCACCGGCTAAATAGTCTTTGATGACTAAAACTTGATCGCGCTGATCTTTGCGAAATTCGATTTCTGAGACCATCTGAGCCAATTCATGGGCGAGTTGGCGGTGTTTAGGTAACACAGAGAGGGCATCATCTTGGGCTAATTGTGCCTGTAAAATTGCATTATAAAAATTGACAAGACTTTTTACCTTAGGGAAGTAATCCCAGCAGGTGTAAAACGGTTTACCCAAATCTTGCTTAAAATAGGCGAGCTCTTTTGTGAGTTTGTCGGGTAATGAGTCAAATCGCTGTAGCTGGCGCACCACTTTAGTTAAGTTGGCGCGGCCATCTTCTAACTGCGCCATCATATAGTGATATTGCTGTTTAACTAAATGCTCAACTTCGACTAACTCAGGCAAGACCTCTTCGATATGTTCGATACTTGCCAGATTATGGCGCAATTTGGCTAACTTGTTATCGAGTTCGATACTTTGGCCTTTGCAGGCGAGACTGAGCTGGCTAATAAACTGCAGCAAAGCATGTTGGTTTTGGTTTTTTTGTTCGCTTAGCTCATTCAATGCGGTTTTAGCACTATGAAGCTTCTGCTGCAGAAGTGATAGTTGGGACACACTTGCCATGGAGTCTTTCATGCTAGACCTTATAATTGTAATTGAGCGTAATCATAATGGTAAAAATATCTTATGCAGCGCATCTAGCAATCGTTCAGTTGCATAGCACTTTAAAGCAAATTTCGATAACACTAATGGTATATCATTCATGAGCCTTAGCAAATGAACTTTAGACTAGAGATGCGTGCTTATCCGCAATTTTAACCTTTTAATCAATGGTTATATGATCACTTGGCCAACGAATAAGTGTTTTATCATCGTTGCATTCCACTTTAACCAAGCCGCGACTGATACCTTTTTCTAAGTGTGAGTAGAGCGGCGGAGAAAATATAGCAACAGGGGCAAAACTCAGCGGAATAATAGAGACAAAATAGTCTTTATTATGGCCAAGACTTATTGCACCAGCCACCATCATCTGAAGCACGTTAAAATAGATATTAGGTTCGAGCTTAATATCGGGATCTTGTAATAGTGGCAAGCTTAATATGCCTAAATGTAACTGAGCATCATTAAGCTTCGGTTGGGTTTCAAGCACGCGGCGAATATCGCCTAATAGCATCATTGGTGCTATCGATTGCTTGAGGGTGATAGCCAGCACACCGGGGCGAATTAAATAGCTGTCGCATTCTAACTGTAGATCTAATTGCGACATAAATTTCAGCATCACTTGCTGGTAGGCGTCTACCCCCCATTGGATGTCAATATTGTGTTTGTTAGTTAGCGAGATTAATCCCACCATGGCCAGTTTATCGGCTTGGCTTAGGGATTCAGTTAATCCACGGTAGCCATTAATTTCGCTGACGGGCTCATTAGTGAGTCGCTTTTTTAACGCCCCTTTTCGTAGGCTAATTTGTTGCTTACTGCGCCATTGATAAATACAGGTTAATAACAATATGGCTGCCAAGACTAGGCTAATCACTAATGCTGTTTTAAATTGAGCACTTTGTTGCTGTTGGATATTGCTCGTAGTTTTTAATTGGCTCAATTGCAGCACAAGTTTTTGTTCTGCCAGACTATTTTCGTTGGATTCAGGCTTTTCATTGGCTTGTTGATTAAGCTCATCGCTAAGATCGAGCAGTTGAGTCAACGCGTTGTGAGCTTTCTCTGTGTCACCAAGCGCTATAAAGGCCTGAGTACGATAGCGTAATGCCTCAACCATCTGCTCTAAGAGACTTTTTTCTTTAGCCAAAACAAAGGCCTTAGCGGCATAATTATTAACCATGTGCCAATCCTCAATACTGCTGGCAACTTGAGCGATAAGTAAGTCGTTGTATACCAAATAATGTTTGCTTTTTTTCTGTAAAAATAAGCTGTTGGCTTTTATTAAAAAGTCTAATGCTGTTTGGGCTTCATTGTTATTAAAATAGGCTTCACCTAAATTATGGAAGTTAAGCGCCTGCGCGGTGAGGTTACCGCTTTTAACATCAATTTGTTGCGCATTAAGATAATAATCGATGGCTTGATTCCATAATCCTTGCTCGGCATAAACAATCGCGATGGCAGTCATGCAACTGGATAAGTAATTATTGTTGTTGAGCGCTTTAAAACCGTCTGCCGCTTTGTGAGCATATTGTAGTGCTTCATCCCAAGATTGCAGTTCGCGATAAACCCGCGCTAGCCTAAGTGATAATATCGCATTCAAGAAGGGCTGGTTGATGTTTTCTGAGCGACGAATAGCCTGGGTGTAATGCTGTAATGCTTTGTTAAACTGTTCATTTTTAGTGTAAAACTTACCTAGTGCCGCTTCAGCGTTGGCGCTGAGATAGTCATTATTGAGCTGATAGGCTAGCTGTCGATATTGATTAAGGTGGAACTGAGCCTGAGCGGTGTGTAAGGTGATACGGTAGAGGTCGCCTAATTGATGATGAATATTGTGCCTAAGCAGCACAGTACGAACATCTTCAGAGCTATCCAGTTGATTAAGCGCTTGGGTGTAGAGTGCGATAGCTTGTTGGTAATCTTGCTTTTCTCTGCCAATTTTGCGTGCCTTTAGCATATATAATTTACTCATATCATAAGGCGTGTCGGCAATGGTTTCTAATGATGTAATAATGGCTGAGGCTTTGGATATGCTGGCGTTTTCCCCTAAGTCAGATTCAAGGTAAATGCGCGCCAGCCATTGCAGTTGCTCTTCTAACTCCTCAGCATCGAATCCATGCTCATGAGCTATTTGCCTAAATTCAGTGTCATTATTAAAGCTGAGATCAAAGTTGAGGGATTGCATCATCTCCTGAAAAAGCTGACTCGGCGTTTCCCTCAATTTAACCTCTTGCGACACGAGTTGAAGTTGACTATACGCAGCAGTCGCCACAGAGCAATACAAGAATGCAGGTACTAATAGACAGTAGAAAAAAGCGCGCATGGGTATCTCGCAACCACCTTGTTAAGGGCTTATTATGATTTTGGAATTATGTCCGTAACTCAATACTATTTTAGGTTTTAATCACGAACCTTATAAGGCAGCAATAATAACAGAAGCTGGTGTGTGAGAAACCAGCTATGCACTTGATTTTGATTTTAAATGTCTTTTTATTGCCCTCTCTTATGCTGAAGTCAAATGTCATTTCGACTTTAGTCTAACTCTGGCTTGTCTCGGTTAAGCTTGAGGTGTGATGGGCGAAGCAATAACAGATGCGATCATCTTGACGGTTAACTTACCGCGAATAGGTAAAAATAAGTATCAAGGGTGATCGATAAGCTTAAGCCGTTAGGTTTTAATTCTCGCTTTAAATGCAGGGATAACCTGTTATCAAAGCCTGATCTGAAGAGGTCTCTTTATCCACTTTCATTACCTATGACGTCGGCGCTGTGTCACATGAGTTCAAGGTTAAGTATGGGCCGCGATTATGTTGTCTTGAGTAACGTCGCCAGCAAGCAGCAATCTAACGTTTTTAGCATATCTGGTGTTAACGCTTAATGCGTGCGGATATGGTTGTCATATGAAACCCTATATGTGTCAAAATATTGGGGCAAGAGACCTAAGACAAAAAAGCCACCGCGGATTGCGGTGGCTTTTTATCAATTGCAGCTCAGTTAACCCATAAGGGGGTTAAGCCTTGCTCACTAACTTAGTGATTAAGTGCTTTACAGGCTATCTTCGAAACCGCCAAGCACTTCAACTAAGGCGTTCATCAAAGCAATTAATTCACTGCCCATTAAGGCAAAGTCTGCGTCCAGCCGTGCGATAGGATCTTCGGTGCCCACTTCGTCATTGCCTGCTCTAAACTCTTCAGAAAACTTCAGGCGTTTAATGCCAGCATCTGATTGCAGTACAAACGCAATGGATTGAGCAAAATGTAGTGCTAACTTATGTACTTGCTTACCCGTTTCGATATGGGCAAGGACCTCGTTTTCGGTCAGATCTTGCTGCTTGAAGCGTACAATACCACCTTCATCTGAGTCAGATTTGAGTTCGGCTTCATCTTGCATCTCAAACGGCGCTGGTGCGCTATTGGCTTTTAACCAATCGGTTAACTGAGTTTCGATAGGCGTTTTAAAGCTCAATGGAATAACTGGTAGCGAGCCTAATGCCTTTCGCAGTAGCGCGAGTAACTCTTCAGCCTTAGCGGCGCTTGAGCTGTCGACTAAAATCATATCGATTTCGGGCAAGATCAACGCATGAGTCTGGCTACGACGAGAAAAAGCGCGTGGTAACAAGGTCGTGGTGATCTCATCTTTTAATGCATCTTTCTCTTTTTTCGCCAGTTTACGATTTTCAGCATCTTCAATTTGCGTCACTTTTTCATCAAGTGCTTCTTTAATCACTTGTGATGGGAGAATTTTCTCCTCTTTGGTGACACAAATAAGGTGTCTGTCACCTGCGCTATGGACTAAGGTGTGCCCGAGTTTGCCTAATGCTTTTGAAAAGCCAAACTTGCTGATGTCCTGACTTGAGCAGGGAGAAAAGGTAAAGTCTTCAAGTGACTTCTCTAGCGCTTCTGTATCGACAGAGAAAGGTTTATTAAAACGATAAACAGTAAGATTTTTAAACCACATGATAGGCGCCCAATCAAAAATAAAGCCGCAGTGTAAGCCATTGTCGACGTCGGGTAAACCGCTATCGCTTAGCGGCAAAATGTCATAAAAAGTTCGCTTTTAGCATAATTCATCAAACTGTCACATTACTTTTAGTCTTGCTCAAAGCCTTACTCTGTATGGCTTTGAGAGCCAATCTTATCGTCTTCATACGCTTAGTGCGATGGCAATGCCAAAACATGAAATAAAACTGCAACATAAAAATTGCACACTTTCGGCCGTCCAAACCAATAACCCAGACGAACATACGTCGAAAGGATTTAATGATGAACGTTTTTTGTAAAACTCTGCTTGCTTCTGCGTTAGCGACTGCCACTCTTGCATCTGCACAGGCGGCGGATCCATTGACTGTTTACGGAAAGTTAAATGTGACGGCTCAATCTAATGATGTCGATGGTGATGCAACAACGACGATTCAAAGTAACGCGTCACGCTTTGGTGTTAAAGGGGATTTTGAGTTAAGCCAATCGCTCGAAGCTTTCTATACTGTGGAATATGAAGTCGATACCGGTGACTCAGCCAAGGAAAACTTCAAGGCGCGCAATCAGTTTGTTGGCCTTAAAGGTAACTTCGGGGCTTTTTCTGTTGGCCGTAACGATACTATGCTTAAGGTGTCTCAGGGGAAGGTTGACCAGTTTAACGATCTCTCGGGTGATCTGAAAAACTTATTTAAAGGTGAAAACCGTATCGAGCAGACTGCGACTTATATTACGCCAGCCTTTAGCGGTTTTACCCTTGGGGTGACCTATGCCGCAGAAGGTGCGAGTTCACAATATGCTCAAGATGGATTTAGCGTTGCAGCCATGTATGGTGATGCTAAGTTGAAAAAATCGCCTATCTTCGCCTCGGTTGCCTATGATGCAGACGTAAAAGGCTACGAGGTGGTGCGCGCCACGGTGCAAGGTAAAATTGCCGATTTAGTGTTAGGTGGTATGTATCAGCAGCAAGAGGCGACTTACACTAAGTTGGGTGAAGCGGTTGTCGGCGCCGAGAGTAAAACGGGCTACTTGTTAAGTGCGGCTTACACCATAGAGGCTATCGTGCTGAAAGCGCAGTATCAAGATATGGAAGATCTGGGTGATTCATGGTCAGTGGGTGGTGATTACAAACTGGGTAAACCGACTAAGCTATTTGCTTTCTATACCAACCGTTCATTAGAAGTTGAAGTTAACGATGAAAAATACTTCGGTTTCGGTTTAGAGCATAAATTTTAATGTGACTCTATAGCCGGCTTTAATTGCCATTAACGCTTAGCCAAAAACCCTTAATGTCAGCATTAAGGGTTTTCTGTTTGATGGGTCTTGCACTGTTAGCCATTAAAGGCAGTCATATCTATGTTGATTCACCTTGTATGGGGGCACTTAAATTAAGGTGATATTGTGGTGGCATAGGCAAGCTGCGCCTAGGGCCTGTTGATCTTTCAAGGTTGTTTTTGCAGGGAGTTGTTGCGTATTTATACAAGGCAGAAGCTTTGTTGTGTAGTTATTCTACATAAAAAGCTGAGAACGCAGTAAAAATACCCAACAAACGCTGCCCGAAGGGGTCGGCTAAAAACGTTTTACTCTTTGTTAAGTGAATTTTGCTTAGATGACTAGGCTGCAATCCACTCGCCTCGATTAACACGTTTTTGTCTCGAACAACATTCAACCAGCAAAGATCAACAGGCCCTAGGATAAAGCAAATAGGCTGAATAGAGGTGGCTTGGCAGGTAAGGCTGACTTGCCATAAATGCAAACAGGCGCCATTAACTCATCGTTAAGTGGCGCCTATTTATTGCGAGGTTATGCGAGGAGGATTTACTGGTCATCCTTCTGGGGGACATAACCTTCAATTTCGACCTCTTTACCTTCAAATAAAAAGTTGACCATCTGTTCTTCGAGGAACTTACGGTCGTCAACATTCATCATGTTGAGCTTTTTCTCGTTGATAAGCATGGTTTGTTTTGCTTGCCAAAGTGTCCATGCCTCTTGACTAATATTGTCAAAAATACGTTTACCCAACTCTCCAGGGTAAAGTTGGAAGGCTAGGCCGTCAGCCTCTTTCTTTAGATATTGGCAATTCACTATACGCGCCATGATTACTCCTTAATGACTACTGAACCTAGGCTGGCTAAAATACGCTCGGTTGCCGCAGCAAGGCCAACTTTCGGTGGATTGGTTATGTTATACCAGAGTGATGCATCATCTTCCATTACCAGATGGGCTTTCGCGGCCACTTTATCTTGGCTGTCACTTTGGACTATGGTGCCCTCTATGGCGGTGATATCGAGATGGAAATGGCTAAAGGTGTGCCTAAAGCTGGTGAGCGGCTCGGTTAAGTGCAGCCTAATTGCCTGTTGCTGGGCATAGTTATCCAACTCGGCTCGAGAGGAAAATTGAGGGAAACACCAGAGCCCGCCCCAAATGCCTGCCGGAGGACGTTTAATCATCATCACTTGCTTGTCATCACGGAGCACCAACATAAAGGCTTGTTTTTCTGGGATGCTTTTTTTAGGTTTTTTCCCTGGGAACTCGGTTTGGCGCCCCATTAACTGGGCTTTGCAATCGACAGCTACAGGGCACTGTTCGCACTTAGGTTTAGCGCGAGTACAGATGCTGGCACCAATATCCATCATCGCTTGATTGTATTGGGTAATGTGCTGTTTTGGAGTAAGGGCATCGGTAAGCTGCCATAGTTGCTCCTCAACCTGCTTTTTTCCTGGCCAGCCAGCGATGGCGCCGTGGCGCGCGAGCACTCTTTTTACATTGCCATCTAAAATCGGATGATGTTGACCAAGAGATAGCGATAACACCGCCCCTGCTGTGGAGCGACCAATGCCAGGTAGGGCTAATACTTGTTCAAATTCGGTAGGAAACTCGCCGCCATGCTGGGTGACGATAAGCTGGGCACTTTTATGCAAGTTTCGGGCTCTGGCATAGTAGCCTAGGCCTGTCCAATGGTGCAGGACTTCATCTTGCTCGGCCAGTGCGAGCTCTTTTATGCTCGGAAACCGCTGCATAAAGGCTTCGAAATAGGGAATAACGGTTGCGACTTGCGTCTGCTGCAACATGATCTCTGACACCCATACTTTATAAGGGGTTTTATCTTGTTGCCAAGGAAGGTGCTTACGGCCGTGTTCGGCGTACCAGCTAACAATGCGCTGGTGAAATGGCTCTTTTTTCATGGCGCACAGTGTATAGAGCGTATCTTGGTTTCTCAACCTAAATAGGCGTTAACCTATAGCGTTGGTCGCATCTATGATGATTATTGGTATACTTTGGCGACAATAGGGCTTGCACTGCACCAGTAACTTTGCATAATGCCTTTCTTTTTATGATTTCCAAATATATTAGGGCCTGTTGATCTTTCAAGGTTGTTTTTGCAGCGAATTGCTGGGTATTTATACAAGGCAGAAGCGTTGTAGTGTAGTTATTCTACATAAAAAGCTGAGAACGCAGTAAAAATACCCAACAAACGCTGCCCGAAGGGTTCGGCTAAAAACGTTTTACTCTTTGTTAAGTGAATTTTGCTTAGATGACTAGGCTGCAATCCACTCGCCTCGATTAAAACGTTTTTGTCTAGAACAAAATTCAACCAGCAAAGATCAACAGGCCCTAGTATCAAGGTTAACTACAATCTTGCTGGTGAGGCGCCGTTATCGGCAGATAACCCTAATTTAAGCTACATCAGAGACTATATGGCCATCGCTGGCAGATTATTGAGGCTAAAACAATGAGTGACGTTACCACCGCTGAATTTAATGAAGAGGGTAAATACCTTCGTAAAGTAAGAAGCTTTGTATTACGAGAAGGGCGTTTAACAAAAGGTCAAGCGGTTGCAATGGAGCAACAATGGCCAGTGATGGGGCTAGATTACTCGCCACAGCCACTGGATTTAGCCGCCATATTTGGCCGTGAAGCAGATACCGTACTTGAGATAGGTTTCGGTATGGGGGCCTCGCTGGTTGAGATGGCTAAGGCCGCTCCTGAGCTGAACTTTATTGGTATCGAAGTGCATAAGCCAGGGGTTGGCGCATGTTTAGCCGATGCCGCCGAAGCGGGCGTGACCAATTTACGCGTGTTCCATCATGATGCGGTTGAAGTGCTCGAAAACAGTATCTTACCTGGCTCTCTTGCGCGGGTGCAGCTGTTTTTCCCCGATCCTTGGCACAAAAAACGTCATCACAAGCGTCGTATTGTGCAGCCTGAATTTGTGCAGACGATTCGTAACAGCCTTAAGATTGGTGGTGTGTTTCATTTGGCAACCGATTGGGAAAATTACAGCGAGCATATGCTTGAGGTAATGAGCGCGGCACCTGGTTATAAAAATCAGTCTGTTACCGGCGATTTTGTGCCACGACCAGAGCATCGTCCCTTAACTAAGTTTGAAGCCCGTGGTCATCGCCTCGGCCATGGCGTATGGGATCTAATGTTCGAACGCTGTGAATAAGATTTTAACATTGCCATGATAATCAAATGATTAATTTGGCTGTATTTGAGTAAGTATTGTTAGCAATTAACGGGGTAAAATATGGCAACACGTAGCCGTCGTCTTCGCAAAAAACTGCGTATTGATGAGTTTCAAGAGTTTGGATTTGATGTTAACTGGACATTTGACGATTCAGTGTCAGAAGAGCAGATCGACACTATAGTGGATCAGTTTATTGCCCAAGTGATAGAGGCGCGTAAGTTAGGCTTCCACGGTGGTGGACATAAAGAGTGGGAAGGTATTATTGCCACTCAGTCTATCGGTAAGTGCACCGAAGAAGACCGTGAAGCGGTACGTGCGTTTTGGCAGCAACAACCGACAACCAAGGTTGAAGTTAGCGAGCTTTATGATATTTGGTGGAATTAATGCCCGAACAGGCATTATTAGAGCAGGTGGTGGCGCAAGTTCGCCCCCTGCTCGGCCAAGGCAAGGTCGCCGATTATATTCCTGCATTAGCTAATGTCGATCCCGGTAAGTTAGGCATTGCCGTCACCACCATTGATGGTACTACCATAGGTGCTGGTGATTATTTAGAGCCTTTTTCGATACAAAGTATCTCCAAAGTATTTAGCCTGACTGTGGCTCTCACCCTGTATGAAGAACTAGATATCTGGTCTCGCGTAGGAAAAGAGCCGTCGGGACAATCATTTAATTCCCTAGTGCAAATTGAACTTGAACGTGGCGTGCCGCGTAATCCGTTTATTAATGCTGGCGCTTTAATTATTGCCGATCTGTTGCACACACGCCTTGGCGCACCTAAACAGCGTATGCTGGAAATTGTCAGAGCCCTCAGCGGTAACCCACATATAGTCTATGACAAGCAGGTGGCTGCATCAGAATATGATCACAGCGCCCGAAATGCGGCTATTGCCTACTTGATGAAATCTTTTGGTAATTTCAATAATGATGTCAATAGAGTCTTAAAAAACTATTTTCATTATTGTGCCATGCGCATGAGCTGCGCCGATCTGTCTAAGGCGATGCTTTACTTGGCGAATGGCGGTAAAAGTTTATCGGGTGAGGCGATTGTGTCACCTATTCAGACACGTAAACTCAATGCCTTATTGGCTACATCTGGCCTGTACGATGGTGCAGGGGAGTTTGCTTATCGCGTCGGCATGCCGGGTAAAAGTGGTGTTGGCGGAGGCATTATTGCCGTTATTCCAGGTGATATGAGCGTGTGTGTTTGGTCGCCTGAGTTAGATAAAAATGGTAATTCACTTGCTGGTACCGCAGCCCTTGAAATGCTATCTCAATCTCTGGGTCGCTCGATTTTCTAATCTTTTATGAGTTAGCAATAGCGACTAACTACTGGTCAAAATTGCTAACGCCTCGGTTAAACACCTGCACCTAAACTTGATAACTGATTGATAATATAATGTATATGTGTTTTGGCATAAAATCTGTATTCATTTGGCTTAGTTAAAGTCAACTTATCGAGTGTTAACTATAGTGGTATCTCATGCCCAATATCTGATGATGACGACAGCGTGATACAGATAGCAATCGATATCGGCAATTTATGATTAAGGATTAATAATATGAATTACATCAATACCTCTTTGGGATTGTGTGCATTACTGGCTGTCAGCAGTAGTGTGCAGGCCAGCGAAAAAGGTAATCATTTCTCTTTTAGCAATGATAATAGCCAGTGTGAAGTTAGCCTCAATTATGATGTGGCGGTAGAGCCTCAGAAACTGGTGATATCAGAGGCCGAAAAAGAGGTGTATCGCATCGAGGTCGGTAAATTGTATGTCGATGGCGTAGAGGTGCAACTCGATGCCAAACAACGAACCTTGATTAACCAATATGCCGATGAAGTGTCGAGACAGCTGCCAGAGGTTATCGATCTTGTTCATGATGCTGTTAGTATCGCATCAACAGCGGTCAGTATGGCATTAACCCCTTTACTTGGTGATGCGAGTGGCGCAAAAATTGATGAAATGATGACGGGGTTAAGTCAGCGAATTGATACTGTTGCTTATCAAAATGGTGATAAATTTTACCTAGGTGCTACAGAGTCTTCACTGGAAGAGACTTTCGGCCAAGAATTTGAGCAACAGATGGAGCAGTTAGTGCAAAGCTCTATTGGTAGCATGATGATGACGTTAGGTAGCGAGATGATGAAAGGTGATGGCGACTCGTTTGAGCAAAAAATGCAAGCGTTCGCTACCAAGATGGATAATGTCGGTAAAGATATCGAAGTGCAAATTGAGCAACAAAGTAATGATTTGCAGCAGCGTGCCGACAAACTGTGTGATGACTTTCAGCAGCTGGTTGCGCTGGAGTCGCAATTGCGTCAACAAGTACCAGAGTTGACAGCTTATCCCCTAATGAATCCCCCTCAGAAACTATTGTTAGAATAACTGCGAACTGTTGCATCTTCTCTGGTAGGCCTTATATGGCTACATTTCCCCTACACTTGCCTTGGGTGTAGGGCTTTTTTGTTTGCATGTTGGTTACATTTCTCCATTTATCCACAGAATCAATGCTAATGCATGGCAGGAATTAGAATTAAAGCGTAAATTTTTGGTATACTTGCGAAAAATTATAACAATGCTGGCTAAATTTCGATGATGAAATGAGTAACAGTTTGACTCTACTGTTAAGTTATTTTTAATTATCACAGAGATAACCATAAACGGGTGGCTTATCACTATGGTTTACAACATATATTAATATGGTCGCAAACACCTTAAGGCTATTTAAATGTTAGAACTTTTAGAACCTATTGCAATTTTTACTCATGTTGCTCGTGCAGGTAGTTTTAGTTCCGCCGCGCGTAAATTGGGGATTTCTAAATCTAAAGTTAGCACCCAGGTTGCTGATTTAGAACATAAACTTGGTGTTCAGCTGATCCAGCGTACCACGCGTAGTTTGAGTCTAACCGAGGCCGGACAGTTACTCTATACCCAAGGTGAAGAGTTACTGAGAGATGCCGAGCAAGCGGTTGCGAGTGTACACAATCTTAATGATGCCACCCGCGGTGTACTTAAAGTGGGGATTTCACAGTCTTTTGGGACTATGCACCTTATCCCGGCATTACCTGATTTCATGGCTAAACATCCGGAGTTAGAATTACAGGTCAGCTTGTTAGACCATAAGGTGGATGTCGTCAGCGAAGGGTTAGATCTGCTATTAACTATGTCAGAGCAATTGCCGCTGGGTATGGTAGCAAGACCCTTAATGAAGTGTCAGTTTTTACTGCTGGCCTCGCCTGATTATGTTGAAAAGCACGGTTATCCTGAGCGTCCAGAGCAGTTAGTCGACCATAACTGTCTTGTGTATCAAGGAGAGTGGCATGAACATAGTGTTTGGCAGTTTAAGAAAGAAGATGATTATTGTGAGATAGGGGTCTCGGGTAATTTTAGGGTCGATAATGCACCAGCCCTAAAATCGGCTGCGATCAGTGGCTTAGGTGTGGTGTATCTTGCCAGTTATCTATTAGAAGATGAGGTAGCCAAAGGCACCTTAGTCCCTCTGTTGCCTGAATGGCAATTGACACACCATTTACCCCTGCAAGCTGTCTACCCTCGGCGTAAACATTTAGCTCCTAAGGTGAGTGCATTTATTGACTTTATCAAGGGGCATATCGGTGCGTCACCTTATTGGGATAGGCCTTATGAGTCGCTATATGCAAAGCGAAAGTAATGCTGTAGATTCGTTATTGTTTTTGCAATGGTTACTGTTTCTGCGGTGAGCTTGTGCAAGAGTAAACATTTAATTGAAAACATTGTTTTACTATTAGGATAATAAGCCTTTAGTGGGGTGGTTTGTATATTTTTTGTTTTTATTCAGATAGTTAATTAGTTTTCTGATTTGGTTTTAGTGCGTTTTTTAGCAGTGGCGAATGGTCAGCTATAATACACGTTGCACTACGTTCTTAATTTAATACAATGGTTGAAGTTGATTTGGGATGACCTGATCACGTTAAGTTGATTAAGAATGACCCCTCTTGATCGGTTTTATGCAGGTTAGCACTATGCAGTCTTAAATTGACGCTAGCAACGCTTTAATAACTAAAACAATGCTAGCTTTAACCATCATCCTAGTTTTTGGTTTACCCCAGCAAGGCTTGCTGGGGTGATTTTTCTTTAACCATTGCCTTTATTCAGCGCAATACTCTTCCTAACGATACAGGCGTTATTAAGCATTATTAGCCCAGTCCATTATTTGTTCCTCAAGCACATCAAGAGGGAGCGGCCCATTTTTGAGTAGCAAGGTATGGAATGCTTTAATATCAAATTTATCCCCCATCACTTGTTTGGCCTTTTCTCTAATATCGATGATCTTTAACATGCCAATTTTATAGGCTGTAGCTTGGGAAGGCATAACAATGTGTCGCTCGACCATTTTGACGGCATCAGATTTGGCATTTGGTGTGTTGGCCATGTAATAGTTGATGGCCTGCTCGCGTGTCCAACGTTTGGCATGGATCCCCGTATCGACCACTAAACGACATGAGCGCCATAGCTCCATGGCCAAGCGCCCGAAGTCGGAATAGGGGTCACTATACAATCCCATCTCTTTAGGAAAGTATTCGCTATACAGTCCCCAGCCTTCGATGTAAGCGGTATAACCACCAAACTTTCTAAACTTAGGCACCCCTTGTAACTCTTGGGCGATAGCTATTTGCATGTGATGGCCTGGCGTTCCTTCATGATAGGCTAGCGCTTCCAGTTGGTATTTTGGCATAGCTTGCATATCGTACAGGTTGGCGTAGTAAGTACCGGGGCGACTGCCATCGGGTGAGGGTTGATTATAAAAGGCTTTACCTGCGGACTTTTCCCTAAAAGCTTCGACGCGCTTAACGATCATTGCCGCTTTAGGTTTAACATTGAACACCTCATCGAGCCGGGCTGAGATATTATCAATTAAGCTGCTGGCTTGCTTCAGATAGGCTTTGCGGCCGCTCTCGGTGTTAGCATAATAAAATTGTTTGTCGCTGCGCATAAATTGGAAAAAGGCGTTTAAGTCACCCTCAAAGCCCACTTTTTCCATGATAGCGCGCATCTCTTGATGGATGCGCTCTACCTCTGTTAGCCCTAGCTGGTGGATGGTCTCTGCGCTCATTGCCGTGGTAGTCGTGCGGGCAAGGGCGTTGTTATAAAACGCTTCGCCGTGCTTAAATTTCCACACCCCATCTTTGTCATCAGCACGCTGCTCTAGTGTCGTAATATAAGCGATGAGTTTTTGGTATGCGGGCTTAACCTGGGTGGAAAGTGCTTTTTGGGCATCGTTTAATAGTGATTGTCGCTGCTTCGCGCTGAGCTCAAGCCTCTCGAGTTTACGCTTAAAATCGGCCCAGATGGCGCTATCTTTGGCTGTGTTAAATGGCGCGCCATCGATAATGTTGCGGCTATCAGAAAGGACATGTGCAAAGACAAACTTTGGCGCAATAATGCCTGCTTGAGCCCGCTCTTCGAGCGCTTGCTCTAATTGGGCAAAGTATTTGGGTACTGCATTTAGGCGGCTGATGTAGGCCTGCGCATCGGGAATCGATTGTATTTGGTGTTGGTTTATCAAGAAAGATGCGACCAGAGAGTGGCTGCCATACATCTGATTAACAGGGTAGTTGTACAAACGCCATTGGTGGTCGGCAATGCGCTGTTGCAGCTTTTGCGTTAATAGCTTGAAGCTCAGTTGAGTCTGTGTATCGAGCTGGCTGACTTTAAGCTGTTGCAGTTGTTGTAGGTGCTTTTGGTCACGCGCTAACTGGGCTTGTTCTGCCGACTTGCCCAGTTCATCCCATTTACCATAGTCGGTTTTTATGCCCAGTTCAGTTTGGCGTATGGGACTTGCCATCACATTTTCCATGAAAATGGTTTCAAATAGTTGATTGGCTTGCTGTGAATCACGGCTTTGTTTTGTCACGCCAATCCCCGAGGTTGCTGCCGGTTCGATGGAATTGTTGTGGGCGTTAGTGGTGCAGGGGAGCAGTGTTGATAGGGCTATCGCGACGACTGATATTGTTGTTTTTATAGTCATATTATGGCTTCCATTTAATAATGGCTGACATAATAAGCAAGGTGGCTGTAGATTTGTGAAGATAAATGTTAACAGATATTTCAACCAGTTCACAAGAAAGCAGCCTGCGAGATGTGCTCGCGGGCTGCAGGGACTTAATGGGGCACTTTTTAAAGTAGAAGTAAGACGGTTAATCGCAAAACTGTGCGAGTAGTTCGTTAACGAACATATTGCCCTTGGGGGTAAGCTGCCAATGCTCATCACCTATGACAACCAAGCCTTTTTGTTCACCTAGTAGCATCCCCTTATCGAGTACACTGCGATGTAACCCTGTGCGCTGCTCGAACTCTAGTTTAGGGATAGGTGACATCAGTCGTAACCTGTTCATTAGGTACTCTAGCGGGCGATCCTCATTGAGTACTTCACTTTTATCAAACAGGTGATCTACTGCACTGAGATAGCCCTTAGGGTGCTTAATTTTCACTGTGCGCCAAATGCGTTGTTCGGCTTCGAGAGTTATCTTGCCATGAGCACCACAACCTATGCCTAGGTAATCACCAAACTGCCAATAGTTGAGGTTATGTTGGCATTGATAGCCGGGTTTGGCATAGGCGGAGATCTCATATTGCTCATACCCAAGCTGTGCCAGACGTTGTTGCCCCTGTTCATATATGTGCCATAGCGCCTCATCGTCGGGCAGTTGTGGCGGTTTAGAGTGGAACAAGGTGTTTGGTTCAATCGTTAATTGATACCAAGACAGGTGCGGAGGGTTAAGTGCCGCCGCGGTTTCGATATCGTGCATGGCTTCGGCAAAGCTTTGATTAGGTAGCCCATGCATTAAGTCTAAGTTAAAACTGTTGTAATTAGCCTGCTGGGCTTTTTTTGCCGCTACTTTAGCTTCATCTTTATCATGGATACGCCCTAATAGATTGAGCTTGTCGCTGGCAAAGCTCTGAACACCAATCGATAAGCGCGTAACGCCTGCTGCACGGTAGGCGGCAAAGTCATCGTGCTCTAAGGTGCCAGGGTTGGCTTCCATGGTGATTTCGATATTGTCTTTAAAGGCAATTTGTGCTTTTACACCTTCGAGTAGCCGTTGTATTTGGATCGCATCAAACAGTGACGGCGTGCCGCCGCCAATAAAGATGGAGTGTAGCTTACGGCCTTGAACATATTGATGATCTTTGGCTAAGTCGACCAGCAGAGCATCAATATATTCCTGCTGGGGCAATTCACCATGTTGGCCATGGGAATTAAAATCGCAATAAGGGCATTTTTGGACACACCATGGGATGTGAATATAGAGGCTCAGCGGTGGCAGTAGTAACATTAGCCTAGTACGCCTTTGGCTTGTAACTCAGCAAGTAATAGTTGCATCGCCTTACCGCGGTGGCTTAAGGCATTTTTCTCTTCGCTGCTCATTTGTGCCGCGCTGCATTGATGATGCTCAGGGATAAATATCGGATCGTAACCATGGCCATTATCGCCTTTGGGCTCGAAAGCAATACTTCCTTCCCACGCCGCTTGGCAGATAATAGGGGTCGGATCATCTGCATGTCGCATATAGACCAAAATACATTGAAAACGCGCACTGCGCTGCTCGGAAGTCTCTTTTAATGCTACTAGGAGTTTATTATAATTATCGCTGTCACTGGCATTGTCACCGCCGTAGCGGGCCGAATAGATCCCAGGTGCGCCGCCAAGTACATCGACCTCTAGTCCTGAGTCATCGGCAATGGCCGCAAGCCCGGTAATTTTTGCGGCGTGACGCGCCTTGATGATGGCATTTTCAACAAAGGTAGTGCCCGTTTCTGGCACTTCTTCGACATTGAATTGGCTTTGGGGCAGTACTTCGATACCAAATTTACCTAAGATTTCTGCAAACTCTTTTAACTTACCTTTATTGCCGCTGGCTAACACTATTTTATTCATTTGGAGCACCAATGAGAGATGGAGATAACTGGCGGCAATGATACCCAAGCTAGGGCCGAAACGGTAGGGGGGAGTGCGTTTTACTTTGCTCTTTAACCGCGGCTAAAAAGCAAAGTGCTGTGTAGTCTGTGTAGGAGCTATCAAGCTGAAAATTACTATGGTTTTGGCTTAATCGACGTAAAATTTCTGTTTAAAGGTGAGCTGAGTATTGAGCTTATTGCCGTATTTTATCGCCACCTGAAAATTGATCTCTTGGTCATCACGATAAGGTACCTCTGCGATGTAGTAGATGGCGTCGCCTTCGCGTATTTCGCGAAAGACTAGATCCTGACGAGCATCGAGCAGATTATTGGCAATGCCCGAAATCTCCACCGGGATCGCCGGATTTCCCTCTTTGCTGGTGTCCAACACCGAGATATTTATTAATCCTGTGTAGCTACTGCGTTTTATGCCATAGGTTTTAGCTATGGTTGGCGTGACAAAGGTGCTGCCTAAGGCAATATAATGAATATCGTAATGGCCCACGCTGTGTTTTTGCTCGGCGTTAGCGTGACTTGCTATACCAAGTGACAGCAGTAGTACGCAAAATAATGAACGAAACATGGTTATCTCCTAGAGACTCTATATGGGTATTAGTATAGCTTTTAATGCTTAACTTTGGTGGTTTTAAGCATTGCGATTTTAAGCTTAGCGATTGAATTTAGGCGGTCGATTGGCTATCGCTAAACTCAGGGCTCGAGTAGGTTAGCAATCTCATCCGGTAGTTGCTTGGGCGCCAATACCTTTACTTGCTTATGGCGGCCCAATTCGCCTTTTTCGATGACAATATGGCTTTTAGGCACCTTAAACCGTTTGGCTAAATATTTGCTCAAATGAGCGTTGGCCTTGCCGTCGACAGGCGGAGCGGTGATCGCTACTTTTAGCTCCTCACCATGGGGGCCCACAATCTGGTCCCGGCTGGCTTTAGGTTGTATATAGAGCTTGAGCAGCAGATCACCTTGCACTTGTGTCACTGACGCCACTATACATTGGCCCAAAATGGCACGTATTGAGCGAGCAAAATATTGACAAAGTTAAGAATGATCATCATCACCAGTAACGATAAGTCTAACCCACCCATAGGCGGCAAAATACGGCGAATGGGCGACAATAGAGGCTCTGTTAGTTGTGCCATGACCATTTCTATAGGGTTATGGCCTTGGCTCACCCAGCTTAAAATCGCACGTAAAATTAACATCCAAAACAGCAATACCCCAGCTTCTTTAATCACTGAGACTACAGATATCAGTAAAATTGTCGGAATGCTAATAGCGGCGCCAGCGATTAAACTGAGTACGACAAACTTAGTCACAACCACTAACAAGGCAAGTACCACTGATGCGGTATCTAATGGCCCCATTGAGGGTAAAACTCGTCGCATTGGCGCGACAATAGGCTGGGTGGCTTTTACCACAAACTGGCTAAATGGATTGTAAAAATCGGCGCGAGCCAGCTGCAACCAGATGCGGATAATGACCACCATCAGGTACAGGTCGAAAACGGTACTGATTAAAAAGCTAAATGCGTTCATTGGATCTCTCTATTTAACGGTATTGAATTAAAATTGTTTAGCCATCTCTGCGGCGCGATCCATACAATCGTGCATTGCATTTCTGACGATGCCCCTTAAATTAGCTGCTTCAAATGCCGCTAATGCTTGCGCCGTAGTGCCGCCTTTAGAGGTGACATTTTCGCGTAACTGTCCGGCCGACAGTTGCGGATTTTGCTTAACCATTTGCGCGGCGCCAAGGGCGGCTTGCTGCACTAATTGACGAGCTAAATCTTCGTCAACGCCATCTTGCTTCGCGCTGTCAATCATAGCCTCCATCATCAGGAAAAAATAGGCGGGGGAACTGCCCGCTAATGCGATAACTTGATTAAGATCATCTTCTTTTGACACCCACACCGTTTCGCCGCCACTTTGCATGATTTGTTCGCACAGGGCTTTGTCTTGTGCTGACACCGACGGTTGCGCATACAGGCCAGTCATACCGTAGCCGATTTGCGTTGGCGTGTTTGGCATAGTGCGAATTAGCTTTATCGGCTGCTTAAAATAATCATGATAACGTGATGCCGCTACGCCCGCAGCTATGGTAATAATCAGTTTTTGTGATAAATCTAAGTCGCTCAATGCTTCGCATACTTGCTGCATTAGCTGAGGTTTTACCGCCAGAACGATAACATCGGCTTCAATAGCCGCTTGGCGATTATCATGTGACACCTTGATACCGAGTTGCTGCGATAAGAGTTGCAGCTTAGCTTCACTGGGGTTGGTGGCGTGGATGAGTTCAGCCGGATAGCCACTGTTGACTAAACCGCTGGCGATGCTGCGCGTCATGTTACCGGCACCAATAAAGCATATTTTTTTCTGTATCATAAGGGTCTCTGTTGTTTTGCCTAAAACTGCTGTTAATAATATTAGGGCAAGTGCTGAAAAAACAAGGCTTGTCAATCTAATAGACTAGCCTGCTGATGGGGCAGCATGTAGATTAACGCTTTACACCAACCTAATTTTACGCTCTTTAGTGCATCGCTATGCTATTTTCGGGCCTATGCTTACAAATCAACTATTGCTAACCCATTACTCCTGATTTTAGGCGATTGCAAATGGCAATTAACGCTAGCTACGGGCACCGAAAATGGCGCTGCCAATACGTACTAGGGTCGATCCAGAAGCTATCGCCATCTCCAAATCGTTACTCATACCCATCGACAGAGTATCAAGCTGTGGATACTTGACTTGCAATGCTTGATATAGCCGCTGCATGTGTGACAACTCTTGCTGTTGGCGATGTTTATCATCGGTTGCTGTAGGAATTGCCATTAGTCCGCGTAAACATAAATGTGGTAATGAGTCGATCACATCTGCCAATGCCGTTATCTGCTCCTCATCAGGGGGAAGCCCAGATTTACTGGCTTCTTTGCTGATGTTAATTTGAATACATACATTGAGCGGTGCGCGCTGCGGCGGGCGCTGCTCATTTAGGCGCTGAGCTATCTTGACACGGTCTAGGGTGTGCATCCAATCAAAGTGCTCGGCAATCACTTTCGTTTTATTCGATTGCAGCGGGCCGATAAAATGCCAATCGATATCTGGGTAGTCAGCTTTTAGGGCAATAATCTTAGATTCACCCTCTTGGACATAGTTTTCACCAAAAAGACGTTGTCCGGCCTCATAAGCGGCTACTATCTGAGAAATTGGCTTAGTTTTACTCACTGCCAGTAACTTTATTTCGTCACTATGACGTGATGAATTTTGCGCCGCATGAGCGATTCTTTGGTGGGCTAGCGCCAGTCTGTCTGCTATTGTTGTCATGGTCTACGTTTTTGGTTGAATGGATATCCCAAACTATGGAAATCACAGAGTTACTTGCCTTTAGTGTAAAGCACAATGCATCGGATCTACACCTTTCTGCAGGTGTATCGCCAATGATACGTGTAGATGGTGAGGTCAGAAAGATTAATCTACCTGCTTTAGACCATCAAGGCGTGCATAGCCTTGTATATGACATCATGAACGATAAGCAGCGCAAAGATTACGAAGAACATCTTGAAATCGATTTCTCCTTTGAAGTACCTAATTTAGCCCGTTTTCGTGTTAACGCCTTCAACCAATCTCGCGGTGCTGCCGCGGTATTTCGTACCATTCCCAGTGAAATCTTAAGCCTAGAAAAGCTCGGTGCGCCTGAGATTTTTAAAAAAATTGCCAGTTACCCACGCGGCTTGGTTTTGGTGACAGGGCCTACCGGCTCGGGTAAGAGTACCACCTTGGCAGCAATGATCGATTATGTTAATGAAAACCGTCATGATCATATTTTGACCATTGAAGATCCTATCGAATTTGTCCATCAAAATAAGCAATGCTTGATTAACCAACGTGAAGTGCATCGTCACACCCACAGCTTTAATGCTGCTCTTAGAAGTGCGCTGCGTGAAGATCCTGATGTGATTTTGGTGGGCGAGATGCGCGATCTCGAAACCATACGTTTGGCGATGACGGCAGCAGAAACTGGTCATTTAGTCTTTGGCACCTTGCATACCACCTCAGCGGCGAAAACCATTGACCGTGTGGTCGATGTATTCCCCGAAGGGGAAAAAGGTATGGTCAGAACCATGTTATCTGAATCGCTGCAAGCGGTGATATCACAAACCCTGATTAAGAAAGTGGGCGGTGGTCGTGTGGCAGCTCATGAGATCATGATGGGGACACCGGCGATTCGTAACTTAATCCGTGAAGATAAGGTTGCCCAGATGTATTCAGCGATTCAAACGGGTATGGCTCATGGTATGCAAACCTTAGATCAGTGTTTACAAAACTTGGTCAATCGAGGCCTCATCACTCGTGAAGACGCCATGTCAAAGAGTTCCAATAAGAACGCTAGTTTCTAAGTTAAGGTTTTATTATGGAAGTTCGTCCTTTTTTGAAAGTCATGGTCGATCGCAAAGCGTCGGATCTGTTTATCACTGCGGGTTTTCCGCCCAGTGCCAAAATCGATGGGGAGGTCAGGCAACTGGCCGAAAATCCGTTTACACCGCAGCAATCGCTTGAGTTTGTCGAAGCGTTAATGACTGAAGCGCAGCGTAAAGAGTTTCATGAAAGTCGTGAATGTAACTTTGCCTTTGCGGCCAAGGATCTGGGGCGTTTTCGTGTCAGCGCCTTTTGGCAACGAGAATCTCCCGGTTGCGTTATGCGCCGCATCGAAACCAAGATCCCTGAAGTTGAAGAGTTAAAGTTACCGCCCATTTTAAAAGATTTGGTCATGAGTAAACGTGGTCTCATCATCATGGTGGGGGGCACAGGTACAGGTAAATCAACCTCTTTGGCTGCATTAGTGGGTTATCGTAATGCTAATGCCCGCGGGCATATTTTAACTATCGAAGACCCTGTCGAATTTGTACATGATCACCGTAAGAGCATTATTACCCAGCGCGAAGTGGGTATCGATACCGAATCGTTTGATGCCGCGCTTAAAAGTTCGTTACGTCAGGCTCCCGATGTTATTTTGATTGGTGAGATCCGTAGTCAAGAAACCATGGAATTTGCCCTCTCCTTTGCCGAAACGGGCCACTTATGTATGGCGACGCTACACGCTAACAATGCCAACCAAGCGTTAGATCGTATTATGCACCTAGTCCCTCAGAGTAAGCATCAGCAGTTACTGTTTGATTTATCGCTTAACTTACGGGGTATTGTGGCGCAGCAACTGGTGCCAAAAAGTGATGGTAATGGACGCCGGGCCGCCATTGAAGTGCTGATTAACACTCCACGTGTGGCCAGTTTGATTGCTAAAAACGAACTGCATGTGTTAAAAGAGACCATGGCCAAGTCTAATGAGCAGGGCATGCAAACATTCGATCAGGCGTTATTAAAGCTCTATGTTGAGGGCGAGATAAGCTATGCCGATGCACTGCATCATGCCGACTCCCCCAACGACTTGCGTTTAATGATCAAATTGCAAAGTAGTGAGTCTACCAGCTCAGGTTTCATGGAAGGTGTGACCTTAGACTTAGATTAACGTCTTTCGCTAATAAAGCCGATAACCTGTATGGTTATCGGCTTTTTCATGATGTTTGGGGGGCTAACTAAAGGTTATCAACTGAACCCTATTCTCCGCTGAAGAATCTTTCGATGCTGTGATCTAATACACTGATTAACACGTATATTCACCTTTACAATGCTGGAGATATCACGATGAAATCGATATTATTACCCTTAGTTGTTTTAGGCATGGCAAGCTTATCAAGCCAAGCAAGTGCGGCTGAATGTGCCGAGTTTTTCCAAGTTGAGGCGCGTAAGTTGCATTCTGAGCAAGCGCTCGACTTGTGTAAGTTAACTCAAGGCAAGCCAGTATTGGTGGTTAATACTGCCAGTCATTGTGGTTATACCTCACAATTTAAAGGGTTGGAGCAACTTCACCAGCGCTATAAAGACAGTGGCTTGGTGGTATTAGGGTTTCCTTCTAATGACTTTAATCAAGAAGAAGCACAGGAGGTGAAGACCGCCGATGTGTGTTACATCAATTACGGCGTGACCTTTACTATGCTGGCCACAGGCGCGGTGAAAGGCGATGCGGCTCAGCGTCCATTTGACCACTTAGCCGCGGTGACTAAAGCTCCCAGCTGGAACTTTAATAAATACTTAATCAGCGCCGACGGTAAACAAGTTCAACGATTTGCTTCTAGTGTAAAACCTAACGACAGTGTGTTAATTGAAGCAATTGAAAAGCAATTATAAAAATTGAAAATCAGGGAGTTAAATTGGCTAAATATATTGGCTTAACCAAAGAACAAGGGCATCAAAAGCGATCGAAAGTAACGGTATTGCTGATGAATTTAGGCACCCCTAGCGCACCGACAACATCAGCAGTGCGTCGTTATTTGGCCGAGTTTTTGGCCGATCCGCGTGTGGTCGAGATCCCTAAGCTACTTTGGATGATCATTTTACATGGCATTATTTTGCGAGTGAGACCCGCTAAATCGGCCGCCTTATACAAGCAAATTTGGGGAGAGTCAGGCTCGCCATTGATGGAGATAACCCAAAAACAGACGGCAAAGTTAGCAGAGCGGTTTCGTGAGCGCGGTGATGACATTAATGTCGATTTCTGTATGCGTTACGGTGAGCCAAGTGTTAAAGACACCCTAAACCGTTTACATCAACAAGGTACAGACAAGCTAGTCGTGTTGCCATTGTATCCTCAATATGCGGCGCCAACGACGGCATCGGCGTTTGATGCCTTGACCTTAGAGCTGCGTAACTGGCGCTATCTTCCCAGCGTACATTTTATTAACACCTACCATGACAACCCTGATTATATTGCCGCATTGGCCGACTCTATTCAGCGTGATTTTGACAAGCATGGTAAGCCGAAGAAGCTGGTTATCTCTTATCACGGCATGCCAGAGCGTAATCTGCATTTAGGCGATCCTTACTCTTGTTTTTGTCATAAAACCACCCGTTTAGTGGTGGAAAAGCTAGGTCTTACTGAGAGTGATTACATTACCACCTTCCAATCTCGATTTGGTAAGGCCAAATGGCTAACGCCTTATACCGATGAGACCTTGCAACGTTTGGGTAACGAAGGTGTTGAGGATGTCGCCATTATCTGCCCAGCATTTAGTGCCGACTGTTTAGAGACGTTAGAAGAGATTGAACATGAAAATCGTCAGGTGTTTATCGAAGCTGGCGGCAAGCAGTATCGTTATATTGCTGCGCTAAACGATGATGATGCGCATATTGCGATGATGGAAAATTTAGTTAAGCCTTACTTGGTTTAACACACTCAATATTCATCACTTGTAAATATCTATAGGCCTTCCAACGAAGGCCTATTTTATTTTGGTGCACAGTTTGTTGGCCTTGGAATGAAGAGTAATGACATCTGCTTGGGTCGCGGCGGGCTGCATTTTTATTTATTAAACGTGTTTTAAAGGCAAAGCTTCACTGTTGTTAATTGCCTGCCCGGCGGGGGGAGTGTGCAAGCCAGTCGAAACTGGCTTAGGTGAGATTAATAAAGGTTCTCTAAATAGCTTTCGATAATCAGCACTGCGGACATAGAATCTACTTGCCCTTTTGATAGTGCTTTAAAGCCACCCATTTCAAATAGCCGCGCCTTGGCATCGGCCGTGGTTAAGCGCTCATCTTGGGTGGCGGTTTTGACACCAAACCGGCCGCTAATTCTGTTGGCAAATTTACGTGCCCTCTGAGTCATCTCTTGCTCGCTGCCATCCATGTTTAGCGGTAAACCGACGACAATAATATCGGGTTTCCACTCCTCGATTAAGGCGCCAATCTCTTCCCATTTAGGTATACCATCATTAGCTTTGATTGACGTTAGCGGGGTAGCACTGCCGGTAATTTGTTGGCCTATAGCCACGCCAATACTCTTAGTGCCAAAGTCAAAACCAAGCACTGTTACTGCATTCATCTATTATGTCCTACTGGAGTTAAGCATGGCCTATTTGGTTGCAGAGCTGACCGATATCAAAGCCCAGGGTTTGGGTGGCCTTTTGCCAGCGTTGCTCATGTGGCGTATTAAATAAAATATCGACAGAGGCGGGGATGGTTAACCATGAGTTCTCACTTAACTCTTGCTCTAATTGTTGTCTGCCCCATCCGGCATAACCTAGCGCGACAATAAAGTTGTCAGGTGCATTGTGGCTGCCCAATGAAGCCAGTACATCGCGTGATGTAGTGAGCATTATTTCATCATTAATACGCTGACTATTGCTCCACTGATCTTGTGGTGTGTGTAACACAAAGCCTTTTTCTTGCTCAACAGGCCCGCCAAGCAGAACTTCACTGTTAATGCTGTCAATGTTGTTGACTTCATTGAGGTTCATCTGCCGCAATAGTTCATTAACATCGATACCGATAGGGCGGTTAATCATCAGGCCCATGGCGCCTTGTGCGTTATGTTCACATAGGTAGATGACTGAACGCTCGAAAAAGGTATCGTGAAGCGAAGGCATTGCAATAAGTAGATGATGCTGCAAACTTTCCATCTAGCACTCCAGAGTGATTATCCACCGGCTAATTTAACTTGATAATTGAGTTTTTCAAGTAAGGTTTTGAGTTGTTCGCGATTGTCGGTTTGCACTTCAATATTGAACTCTTTGACTGTACCACCACAACCGCACTGTTTTTTCAGCTTTTGTGCCAATGCTTTTAACGCTTTTTCATCTAATCCAAGCCCTTTAATCACTGAAACGCCTTTGCCTTTGCGGCCCTTGCTGTCTTTATGAATACGGACAATGCCGTCACCTTGAGGTGCGGACTCTGGTTGTTTTTTTTCAGTGATTTTGCCTATATCTGTGCTATAGACCAAGGTTACATTAGGATCTATTTTCATCTTTAATCGGACGGTTATGGGCGATAACTCGAGTTTACCAAATTGCGCTATCTAGTGGGAGGGATTAGCAACATCAGACAAAAAAAAGACCACATAAGTGGTCATGGATAAGGCTTTATACCAATCTGCAGGGAGATATAAAGCCCATGTTATCCCAAAGCAACTAACGAGTAGTGCAAGGTGTGAGCAAATGGTTTATCGCTGTAACACTAATAATAGCAAGCTTAATGCGGTAAATGCCGCGCAAGTAATAATGTAAGGATGCAGTTTAGGCACGGCCACGGCGCAGCCTGTAAGGGTAAAGGCAATTGCCACGGTAATGTAAGGGGCGTTATTAGCATTGGTTAGGCTAAAGGCCAGTGGCACTAATAACAAGAGTGGCAGTAGCAACCATCGCCATTGCGCTTTTGCCTGAGTTAAAGTGTCGGCGCTTGGTGTGGCTAACGACTTAGGCGCAAAGATGAAAATGGCACTTGCGATAACAAATGCACTAATAAACCAAGTCATAGTTAACTCCCCTTAATTAAATCTAATTGATAATCATTATCATTTGGGTGTTGGTTTAAGTCAAGGTAATTATGCAGATGGCGTATAAAAAATAGAGTTGTAGATCAGAAATTTGGTCTGTAAGCTAAAATTTAATGAGTAAGTTGATATCAGACCTTGTTTTTTTGCTGGAGTAAGTATGAAAAATATAATCGTTTTAGCAGTTGCGTTGGCGTTATCTGCTTGTAGCACGATGAAGTCGAGCTCAGATTATGATCCTAAAGTGAACTTTAATCAGATTAAAAGTTATGCCTGGATAGATAAAAAAAGTGATGATACGACTTATCATCTCGATGGTTTGATGGATCAACGCGTTAGAAATGCTGTCGATAGTCAATTACAGCTTAAAGGCATAACCAAAACCAGTGCAGAACAGGCAGATGTGTTAGTGAACTATTTCACTAAGGTCGACAAGAAAATTGACGTCGACACTTTTAATACCAATTTTGGCTACAACCCTTATTATGGACCTGGCTGGGCGTGGGGGGGCAATATGCATACTCAAACCACAGTGCGAGAGTATGAAGTTGGTACTTTGGTCGTTGACTTAGTTGATCGCGCATCAGGCCAGCTTATTTGGCGAGGTTCGGTTGCCGATACCGTGCGCGATAAGAGCACTCCAGAAGAGCGTATTGAGGTGGTAAATCAAGCAATTGCAGAGGTAATGACCCACTACCCGCCGCAAGCTGAAATAAAGTAATTAAAGGCGAACTTACTTTTATTAAAGCCTAACGCCTTATCAACACTTTGTTTCAATCATAGATTCAATACTAAACCCCACAAGCGGCTTAGGCCGCTTGTGGGGTTTGTGTCTGTGAATATAGCCTGCCTAGGTAAAGATTGAACATAAAAATAGGCTTCGTTTAGACCAAAGTGCTAGATATTCCCTCCACCTGCTGATGCTATTCTCGGTTGACTATTTATCTTGTTATCGGCAACGGAGGCAGTGTGGAACATTTCCTACAGCAATGGTTTCATCATTATGATAAAGGTGCAGGTGTAGAGGCTGGTGAGCTGAGCCAAGAGACCACACGTCACTGGCAACAATTACTCGTTAATGCTAAAAGTGGTTTGCTTGATAGTTGGCAACATAACCCACCGGGCAGATTAGCTCTTATTTTGTTAATGGGGCCTGTGGCACACCTTTTAGAAGATAATAGTGCCATGACATTACAACTTAAAGCGCGGGAGCTTTGTGTATCAGGGGTTGATAAAGGTTTTGATACTCAATTAGAGCCACTGCAACGCCGCTGCTTTTATGATCCCTTATTTTATTCAGCCAAAGCCGATGATAGAGCCTTACTAATCCGCTTGCTCGAAGGAATGCAGTCTCAATTAGCCTCTGCAGCTAAACCAGCCTGGTGTGCTTGGTATCAGCAAGCATCGGTAGCAAGCCATTAATGTATCGGTATTCATCGAGAGTCATTATTAAGGTGGGGTAGGGGGGAATTTACCAGTCTACTCAATAGGGCTGTATATTTTGTATTATGGGGTGTGACTCAGCCTGTTTTATCCCTACCTGGTTAAATTGGTTTGGTATCAATAGCAAGATCTTGTCTGGCATGGGGGGTAATTATCTAGCAAGCCAGATGTCGTGCTCCTATCGTTATTTTTCCCCTCATGTTTTTCTTTAACTGTACGTCATCATTTTCCATATCATATAGTTGGATGTTGCATCACTGTCGCCTATTGTGTCGATAACTTTGTGTCGATAATTTTATTTTGTGTCGATAATTTTATTTTGTGTCGATAATTTTGTGGGGCCCCTCATGGGGGAACGCTAGTGGCTGTATAGTTGGCACCGCTCTAGGGAGTACTAAATTTATACGTTATTGCAGTGCAACATACTGGGTAATAAGGAGTGTTTTCTGCTGTTGCTGGCTATAATTGTAAAATATTTGCCTTAGTGGCGTAACTCTTTGTTGGCGGCTCGTGCCGAAGCAGATAAAATAGATGGATGTTGTGGCCAGTTTTTAATTGCTTTTTATGCCTTTGTTGGTAATTAATGTAATTAGCCTAACGCATCTTTAGGTAAGTAATAATGAACATACTGCTCCGCATAGGCTTGTTTGCTGTCGGATTATTGCATTGTGTGCATGCGTTTTCTTGGCAAGATACTGATAACGACGGCGTCCCAGATCTCAAAGATGCTTGTCCGCATACTGCGGCAGATACCAGAGTCGACGCCCGAGGCTGTGAAAAGTCAAAACGTGTGTCCTTGTGTTTACCGACAATGAGTGGTGAGACATATCCGGCACAATGTAAACTTAATGAATCGGTTAGCGTGCATTTTCGTTTTGCCCGTGCCGAGGTAGATTATTCACAATGGCGGAGTATTGCCAGCATAGCGACATGGTTAACTGAGTATCCTATTCAGTTGTGTATTGTCGGTCATACCGATAATGTTGGCACCGCAGAGTTTAATCAAGTTTTGTCCTATGATAGGGCCTTGAGTGTCAAAAAAGTACTTGTAGAAGATTATGGGTTTAGTCCCAGTCGATTTTGTGTCGCAGGTAAAGGCAGTATTCAACCAATTGCCAGTAATGCTTCGGCAGCGGGGCGAGCGCAAAATCGACGAGCCGAATTTATTGTCCAGCCACGGTAAATACCGGGTTAATTTTATTGAGGGAGCGTTAAATGGAAAACTTGGATAGTTATATTGCACAAGCACCAGAACTAATCATGACGTACGGTTTGCAGGTCTTATTGGCACTGGTTATTTTTGTCGTTGGTAAATACTTCGCCAAGATTGCTAAAAAACTCACCGGTAAACTATTAACCAAACGCAAGATAGATCCAACCGTTGTCTCATTTGTGTCTAATTTGGCGTGGGCAGCGGTGTTTGTCTTTACTGTTATTGCCACCTTAGGGCAAATTGGGGTACAAACGGCCTCGTTAGTGGCTGTAATCGGTGCCGCTGGTTTGGCTGTGGGGTTGGCATTACAGGGCTCTCTGTCCAACTTTGCGTCTGGCGTATTGATGGTGATTTTTCGCCCTTGTCGTGTCGGTGATTATATTGAAGCGGCGGGTATCGCTGGGACCGTTGATGAGATCACGATATTTTCGACTAAACTGCGTACCCCTGATAATAAGGTCATAGTTGCACCTAATTCCTCGGTTATGAATGGTACCATTACTAACTATTCGGCTATGGACACGCGCCGTATCGATTTAGTCATTGGGGTCTCTTATGATGCCGATCTTAAAGAGACTAAAGCCGTATTAAAGAGTGTATTAGATAACAATGATTATGTGCTTAAAGATCCTGCTTACACTGTAGCGCTGGTTGAATTGGCTAATTCTTCGGTGAATTTTGTGGTGCGTCCTTGGGTTAAAGGCAGTGATTATTGGCCTGCACGCTTTGAGATCCTTGAACAAATTAAAGTCGCGCTGGATGAAGCTAATATTGGTATTCCTTATCCACAAATGGATATTTACGTCAAGGAAACACCTGCCGCTTAAGTATTTTTTATTGTGTGCCCTAAGCCAGTCGTAATTCACGGCTGGCTTTTTTGTTTGTTAATTCGTGTACTTAAGCTTAAGGGCCATAGTTGTTATACAAGGCCGTTAAGCTCTCCTATCCCCCTATATTGACCTATACCAGTTTTAAGTTTCATGACAAAAATAGCGCTTTTATGACAATATAGTGTCGCTGATTCATAATTTTGTAATAAAGCAGCCTAATAATGGCAACGTGGGAATTCACTGATAGAAGATCGCATATGACTGCTAGGATTTTGATAGTTGAAGATGAGTTGGCCATCCGAGAGATGTTGGCTTTTGTTTTAGAACAACATGGATTTACGACAACTACAGCAGAGGATTTTGACTCAGCCTTAGATATGTTGACAGAGCCTTATCCCGATTTAGTGCTGCTGGATTGGATGTTTCCCGGTGGGAGCGGTATTCAATTAGCGAAAAAGCTACGTCAGGATGAATTTACGCGCCATATCCCAGTGATTATGCTGACGGCAAGGGGCGAGGAGGAGGATAAGGTCAAAGGGCTGGAAGTTGGCGCCGATGACTATATCACCAAGCCTTTTTCGCCTAAAGAGCTGGTGGCACGTATCAAGGCGGTTATGCGTCGCAGTGCGCCTACCGCCTTAGATGAACCTATCGATGTGCAAGGCCTCGTGCTCGATCCTGTTAGCCATCGGGTGACTGTCGGCGAGCAGGTATTAGACATGGGACCGACAGAATTTAGATTATTGCATTTCTTTATGACTCATCCAGAGCGAGTGTATAGTCGGGAGCAATTACTCGATAATGTATGGGGCACCAATGTGTATGTCGAAGATCGTACCGTCGATGTGCATATTCGTCGATTACGTAAAGCGGTCGAGCCCTCTAACCACGACCGGCTTATTCAAACCGTAAGAGGCGCAGGTTACCGTTTCTCGACTCGGCTCTAGCTTGCTGAGCGCTAATAAGTGGGCCATATAATTTGATAGGCGTTAGCTTCGGTATCGATTATCTTGTGCTCACTTGCGCATTAGGGTTTCGCTATGTTTAATTCATACTCTGGCTATCAATTGCTTAGTCGCTTAGCGCTATTTTTGTTGGCTTGCCTTACCATTGGCTTGTTGTTTGGGCAGGTATTGCCAGTGATGCTGCTTGGCTGTATCGGCTTGCTTGTTTGGCATTATCAACAGTTATCTAGGCTAAATTTCTGGCTTTGGCGTGATAAACGTCTGACACCCCCTAATGGCAGCGGAAGTTGGGAAGGGGTGTTTAATGGTATCTATCGTCTGCAAGGTAAAAACCGTAAACGAGTGGCGCAATTAGCCGATCTGCTCGCGCGCTTTAGGCAAGGGGCTGAGGCCCTGCCAGATGCTGCTGTTGTGCTGGATTCAGACAATAATATTGCCTGGTGTAATAAATTAGCCCAGCGATTGTTGGGGTTAGTATGGCCACAAGATAAAGGCCAGCGCATCGATAACCTTTTGCGTCATCCTGATTTTTCTCGTTATCTTAAACAAGCGACATTTGATGAGCCCTTTGAGTTTGTCGATAGCCAAAATGAATCGCGCGTGTTAGAAATTCGTATCATGGGCTATGGTGCTGGTCAGCGCTTGCTAATAGCCCGTGATATTACTCGTATTCGTCAACTCGAAGGGATGCGCAAAGAGTTTGTCGCTAATGTGTCGCACGAATTGAAAACGCCCTTAACCGTGCTACAAGGTTATTTGGAAATGATGCAGGAGGTGGCCGAGTTTAATCCTGGTCAACATAAAGCGTTGCAGCAAATGCAGCAACAGACCAACCGTATGCATTCCATGGTCGAGCAGTTACTGGTGTTATCACGTATTGAAGATGGCTCTGCGGTGAATCTCGATGCCAAAGTCAATATGGCCCTGCTGATTGATATGCTCAAAGAGGAGGCGCAGGCTTTGGCTCAGGGACAGTATCAACTAAGCTTTGATTGCGATCCAACCCTGAACATTTATGGTAATGAAGTCCAGATAAGAAGTGCCTGTTCTAATTTACTCTCTAATGCCATTCGTTATACCGACCCAGGTGGCAGCGTTCATGTGTGTTGGAAGCGAGTACCTTTAGGCGCGCAGTTTAGTGTGACCGATTCGGGTGAGGGGGTAGCGCCGCAGCACCTGACACGGCTTACAGAGCGGTTTTATCGCGTCGACAGCGCTCGCTCTCGGCAGCGGGGCGGCACAGGGCTAGGATTAGCCATTACTAAACATGCGCTTAATCATCACCAGAGTGATTTGATGATAGAAAGCCGTCTAGGCAAAGGCAGCTGTTTCAGCTTTATTATTCCCAATCATCTTATTGATACAGGCAAGCGTGGTCATTAAACTTATTGGTTAAGCGCACCTGCTTCGCTCTGTTACTCGAAGTCATTTATTTACCAAATAAATCAGTTAATAAAATCCCGTTTATGTTCATCATTAACAGAGATAGCGCCGATAAGGCGCTTTTGGGTTATTGATGCTGTAGGTCATTGTAACCTTTCTTCAAATAAGTCACTTTTATGATGGTCTGTCATCTAAGTGTCACATGTTCGTCATAGACTTGTCATTGTTGCGATAGATACTGACTGCAACTTAAATAAAACGAGTAAGCAAGTCGCTTAACACTGGAGCAAAGATACAATGAAACTTAAACAGCTTGTTGGTGCGGTGAGTTTGACAGCCGCTAGCGTATTTTCAGTCACCTCTATGGCTGCTATCGATCCGTCACTACCCACTTATGAAAAAAGCAGTGGTGTATCGGGTAACCTTTCATCTGTTGGCTCAGATACCTTAGCGAATATGATGACCCTGTGGGCCGAAGAGTACAAAGAGATGTACCCTAACGTTAATATTCAAATTCAAGCGGCGGGCTCTTCTACTGCGCCGCCAGCATTGACTGAAGGGACTTCACAGTTTGGCCCAATGAGCCGCAAAATGAAGCCCAATGAAATCGAAGCGTTTGAAAAGCACTATGGATATCAGCCAACAGAGATCCGTGTTGCTATTGATGCTTTGGCTGTTTTTGTTCATAAAGATAACCCTATCAAGGGGCTGAGTATCGAGCAGATCGACGGTATCTTCTCGGCTACCCATAAGTGTGGCGGTAACGACGTGCAGCGTTGGTCTGACGTTGGGCTTGGGGGCGATTGGGCTGCCAAAGATGTGCAGCTTTACGGTCGTAACTCGGTCTCTGGGACCTACGGTTACTTTAAGAAAAAAGCACTATGTAAAGGCGATTTTAAAGCCAACGTTAATGAACAACCTGGTTCAGCGTCGGTAGTGCAATCTGTCTCGCAGTCATTAAATGCGATTGGTTATTCAGGGATTGGTTATAAAACTGCAGGTGTGAAAGCCGTGGCTATCGCCAAAAAAGGCGATGATTACATTGAAGCAACCGCAGCCAATGCAGCAGATGGTAGTTATCCTCTATCACGTTACTTGTATGTGTATGTCAACAAGCACCCTAATAAAGACTTAGCACCATTAGAGCGTGAATTCCTCCGCTTTATTTTGTCTAAGCAAGGGCAGAAAACAGTAGAGAAAGACGGTTATGTTCCACTACCACTGAGTGTGACTGCCAAAGATTTAGAAAAAGCCGGCATCCGCCTATAACGGACGCGGTTTAGGGGGAGACCCCCAACAGCAAAGGCCTCAATTTGAGGCCTTTTTGTTTTCTGTGCTATCAGTGATGAGCCATCAGTATGAACTCACTTGATAAGCGCGGTGCTTTACCCATGTGATCTCGATGGCTAGCAATACGATAACGGGGGCGCAAAAAAAAACGACCTAAAGTAGGTCGCCACAAATGCCAGTTGGAATTTGGCTGATAGTCGCGCTAGAGACTATCGAAAAGGGAGATGATGAACCATGAAAACCTTTGTAACCAATCAATGACCCGTAAGGGACTTTGCATCAGTTAATATCAATCGTACTCATATGGTCAGAGTCCGCTTTACCATTTTAGTTCCGATTTTTTGATTATTTTGCCGCAATTAATGTTTAGAGCTGAGTGTAGTTGAGAGCCATTATGTGGAATCAGTGATATTAAGTACTCATGCTGTAGGGGAAGAGAATATTTAATCTCAATGACAAGCGGTTAGTCGATGATTACACTAAGCGCTATTGACGTTAGGGCAATAATAATAAGGATAAAATGTGGCTAAGCAATGGGACAATAACCAAGATCATCACTCGTTTGCGAATGTCGAACAGATCCGTGTATCGCATCTTAGCTTGGCGGTTGCGGTCGATTTTGGGCAGCAACGACTAACAGGTACAGCTAAGCTAACGCTGAACTATCTTGATGAGCAGTGCTGCCACTTGTATCTGGATAGCCGCGATCTGGTGATCCACTCGGTGCGAGATGACAAAAACAATCGGCTCGACTTTCATTTTGATAAGCACGATGCTACCCGGGGGCAGCGACTGCATATTCAGCTGCATGCAAATTCAGCTAACATCACTATCGATTATCACACTAGCGCTAATGCACAAGGGTTGCAGTGGCTAACCCCTGAACAAACCAGCGGCAAGCAGTTACCGTTTCTATTTAGTCAGTCTCAACCCATTAATGCCCGCAGTTGGATCCCCTTGCAAGACACCCCGAAAGCCAGAATCACCTTCGATGCTAAAGTCGATGTGCCTCAAGGTATGCGTGCTGTGATGAGCGCCATGAACGATGCCAACGCGCCACTCAATGGCCAGTTTTTATTTGAAATGGAAAAGCCAATTCCGACTCATCTGCTGGCGATTGCCGTTGGCGATTTACAATTTGGCAGCCTAGGGCCGCGTAGTGGGGTTTATGCCGAGCCAGAGGTGCTTGATTCGGCGGTGAGTGAATTTGAAGATACCGAGCAGATGATCAATACCGCAGAGTCGCTGCTGGGTCCTTATCCATGGGGGCGCTACGACATGATAGTGTTGCCTCCCAGTTTTCCCTTTGGTGGTATGGAAAATCCGCGACTGGCCTTTATGACGCCAACCTTAATTGCCGGTGATAAGAGCCTAGTTTCCACCGTTGCCCATGAGCTGGCACACTCTTGGACTGGTAACTTAGTCAGTAATGCGACTTGGCGCGATCTTTGGCTTAATGAAGGATTTACCACCTATTTTACCCACCGTATTGTTGAAGCGGTTTATGGCAAAGAGCAAGCGCAGCTTGAATTAGTCTTGGAATATGGCCGGCTAGCGCAGGAGTTAGCTTCTATGCCCATTGCGGCGCAGACCTTGCCAGCTAATGTGCAAGCAGGCGATCCTAATGAGGCTTTTAACCGTTTTACCTACGATAAAGCATCGATGTTTGTGCATGACTTAGAAAAACGCTTAGGGAGAGAAGCGTTCGATGCATTCTTAAACGCCTATGTGAGCCATTTTGCCTTTGAGGCGATCACCACTGAGCAGTTTATTGATTATGCGCAGCAGACATTATTACCACAATATAGTGATGTACTGAGTGAGGCCGAATTGCTGGAATGGATCTACGGCACAGGCATGCCACCATGGTTTGTACCGCCTTATTCAAATAGTTTAGATAAAGTCGATGCGCTTTTGATGAGCTGGTATGCCAACGGTGATATTTCCCCTGCGCAAACCACAGATTGGCGCGTTCATCATTGGCAATATTTTATTAATAGCTTGCCTGAACAATTAAGCCATCAACAGTTGCAACAGTTAGATAGCGCTTTTCGTTTTAGTCATTCGACTAACGCCGAAATTGCTTGTGATTGGTATCGGGTGGCGATCCGCAATCATTATGATGTCGTGCTGCCCTTGGTAGAGACATTCTTATTAAATATTGGCCGAGCTAAGTTTGTGCGGCCATTATATGCCGAGCTCCTGCTGGCTGGGTACCGACAGCCGTTAATGGCGATTTATCAACAGGCACGAGCAAGGTATCACCCGTCATTAGTCGCGCAACTTGATAAGCAGTTGGGCGTGTAACAGCTTGCCAATCAATAGGTAAAAAAAATGGCAACCTAATAAGGTTGCCATAAACAAAGTGTTGGAGTGTGATTAACCCAAATGCGCTAGCGTTGGGTTAATGCTCCTGGGGCCCATCCGGCCGCCAAAGGGAGATGATGAACAAATCATGATGAAAAATCTGTTACTCCTTATCAGAGTGTCCCGTTGCAAGTTAGTTCCCAGTTTGAGTAAAAAATAATATTGCTGCTTAATCTCAAGCTTAATGGGTGCCTTAGCGCGCCATAAATTGACTCTTCGCCAGTGCACCATGGGCCTTAATCAAACAGGTAAAAAAAATGGCAACCTAATAGGTTGCCATAAACAAAGTGTCGGAGTGTGATTAACCCAAATGCGCTAGCGTTGAGTTAATGCTCCTGGGGCCATCCGGCCACCAAAGGGAGATGATGATGAACAAATCATGATGAAAAATCTGTTACCCCTTATCAGAGTGCCCCGTTGCAAGTTAGTTCCCAGCTTGAGTAAAAAATAATTTTGCGAATTAATATCAAGGCCAATTTGAACTGTAGAGAACGGTGGCGGAATGTTGAAGAGCTATGGATCAACATTGATATACCTATGATGTTGCTCAGAAGGCGTTATTTTGCTCATGAATTGCCAGAACAGATGAAATGAAACGGGCCGTTATCAATAGTAGGTAAAAAAAATGGCAACCTAATAGGTTGCCATAAACAAAGTGTTGGAGTGTGATTAATCCAATTGCGCTAGCGTTGGATTAATGCTCCTGGGGCCCATCCGGCCACCAAAGGGAGATGATGATGAACAATGAAACAAAATTACGTGCTGTGCACCTAATTCAATAATCCGTTCAAGTAATCAGAGTCGCCATCGAATAAAAAGTTCACTGTGCGGTTAAAAAAAATCATTTAATTTTGCTGGACGATAAAAGAAGGGGTAATTAATACGGATAATTGCAGGTATAAAAAAAGGCAACTCAACCGGTTGCCTGTTGATCTATTCAGATCAAGGGGACCGCGCTAGAAGTCCCAGGGAGAATGATGAACATGAATCAGCAAATCTTCGCGTTCAATTATTGGAGTGCAAGCGACACATAAAGTTCATTGCAACGTTCATAAAATGAGCGTTTTTATGGCGTCATAGGTTGACCTATTGCTATCTAGCTGGATTTGTTCAGTAAAGATTTTATTTTTTCTCTCATAGATTCAGGTTTCGTAGTGGAGGCAAAACGCTCTACTACCTGTCCCTGACTATCGACTAAAAATTTGGTAAAGTTCCATTTGATTGATTCACTGCCAAGCAACCCTTTTGCCTGCTGCTTCAAGTAGCGATAGAGTGGGTCTGTGTTAGCACCATTAACCTCTATTTTGGCAAACAGCGGGAAATTAACCCCGAAGTTGAGCTCACAAAACTGATTTATTTCGGCTTCCGCTGCGGGTTCTTGCTGCCCAAACTGGTTGCACGGAAAACCTAATACAACAAATTTTTCTGGGCCAAAATCTTCATATAGCGCCTGTAATGCTTTGTATTGTGGTGTGAAACCACATTTGCTGGCGGTATTTACAATCAGCAGCACCTTTCCCTTAAACTCTTGCATTGAGCGCATGCTGCCATCGATATTGGTTAGCGAAAAATTATAAATAGACATCGTATTCTCCTTTTTTGATGAAAGGATAGCCTATCAGTAAAATAAATTGTGCGCAATTTACATAGCGATTTAAGTAGTAAGGTGAGTGTCATTTAGCGTTAAATGAGCAGTGAATACCTACCGCAGTGTGATCAGCGGGGGATTTAGCAAGAGTCGATTCAAGCGATGGGTAAAGGATGAGTTTGATAAAAAACAGATTTGCTACAGGGCCAGCAAACGGCTTTAGTGTGACAGGCCCTGTATGGCGGCGTTAACGCTTTATCATTTTCGCGACAAACATGCCGTCGCTATCGGCTTGATAGGGCAATACGGTTAACATCGATTGCTGCTCACCGGTAAATGGATGGCACAGCTGTTGTAATGTAAAGTTAGGGTTGCTGGCGAGGAATGCCTCAACCACAGCTTCATTTTCGGTGGGGCTAATGGAGCAGGTGGCGTACACTAGTACTCCGCCAGTGCGCACCGCCTTGGCTGAGCGCTGTAAAATATCTAACTGTAAAGCGGGTTTGTCGCTAATGGCGCTTGCATCATCGAGCCAGCGCATATCAGGGTTGCGTCGCCAAGTCCCAGTGCAACTGCAGGGAGCGTCAACCAGTACACCATCGAACTGATCGCTCGCGACAGGCAAAGCATCAGTTTTCCATGGCGATACACTGATCTGGTTAAAATGGGCCCGTTTTACGCGTTTAGCCAGTTCTTCTAATGGCTTACGGCGAATATCTGAAGCTATGATACTGCCTTTGCTGTGGCTGTCTTGCTGCAACATTAAAGAGCGTAGTTGCAGCGTTTTACCGCCGGCGCCACTGCAGGCGTCCCACCAGTTATCATCGGGGCGTGGCGCGCAGATATGACCAATCACTTGCGAGCCTAAGTCTTGGATCTCCAGTTGACCCTCATTATAGAGCTTAAGGCTATTTAGGTTGATGCTCTTATGGCCAAGGTTGATGGCATCATCGAAGTAGTCACTCATTTTGGCTTCGATACCGCTAGCATTAAGTGAGGCGAGCGCATCTGCACTATTAATACCTTGTAGGCGGCCCCAAATGGGGGGGCGAGAGCAGAGCGCTTCAATCAAGGCATATTGCTCATCCTCACTGCTTTTTGGGTAGTGCTGCCAATACCAAGTAGGGACTAATTGTGTTAGGGCAAATTCATGCTGTGGAAAGCACGCTTGCAGCAGTTGTTGCTTGGCCGCTAGGTGGGTGAGATCGCCAGCATCGTTAAGGGGCGCGAGTGCTGGGGTTGCCGCAAAGGTTTGCCAAGCATCGCTAAATTCCTGCCAAGGGTGGCCTTCAATTTTGGCGGTTAATGCTAAAGAGGCAAACCAAGCTTTAGGCGCTGTGCAAAGGGTTGCCAGTTGACTTAACCAACCATGCCAACGAAAGAGTCCAAATAGGCTCTCGCGGATCACGCGTCTATCTTTAGAGCCATGCTTCTTATTAATACGAAAATATTCAGCCACAATACGATCGGCAGGTTGCTTGCTCTGCATCACTTGTTCAAATAGCTGGTGGATTGTGATGCTGTAGCTTAGCGCGCGCTTTTGTGCCGATGTATCGGCATTGATACCATGATGCAACGCTAAAGTCGGGGAGGTATCGGTTGCCTGTTTAGCTTGAGAAGAGATTAATGCAGTAGGTGTGGTATCGCCCATGAATATTTGCCCAGCGCTGGTAGGTGTTAAGAGCGGCAAGTTTACCAGAAGTGGCCGATTTTGGTATCTCTTGGCTAGAGATAGACACACTTTAACTGCTTTTATAGCGGCATTTATCGGATGCTTGAGCAGCTCATGTAAGCTTAACGTCATTTACAATAAGTGGACTCTGGTGTGATTTTACCGTGAGAGTACACATTTTGTTTTCAGTGACTAGCATGTTTCCGGTTGGTGCTGCGCGGATTATTTGGCTGTGCTTATTTTACAGCAGCTTCATCAAGCCGTGATGGTAAAGGTGTGTTCATCGAAATCATGGCCTAGCCTCATGGTTTTTATTGTACTGAACTCGTTAAAAATGTCGGTTAAAACAACAATAAAAGCGGTACCGACGTTAATTTTGTGGGCGATAAAATGGCTGATATTAACTCAGGAGTACGAAAGCAAGGCAACTGATTAAGTTGTTGTGTTTTTTTTATCTGTGGTACATGAGTCTAAGCGTGATTTCTGTTATGGTGCAGCTCAAATGAGAGGGGATTATGGAAAAGTACGAACAACTATTAATTTCACTGCGCCGAGTCATCAGAGCCATCGATATACATTCTCGGCAACTCAGTAAGCAATCGGGTTTAACGGGCCCACAACTGATGGTGATGCAAAAGATTGCTCAGCTTGAAGTACCGTTAGCCAAGCAAATTGCTCAAGATGTGGCATTAAGCCCCGCAACGGTTGCCACCATCATCGAGCGATTAGAGACCCGTGGCTTGGTGACTCGTACCCGCAGTGAAACCGATAAACGTAAATTGCATTTGTCGTTAACCGAATCGGGTAAAGCGATTCTTAGCGCGGCACCTAAACCGCTGCAAGAACACTTTATTAAGCGTTATCAAAATCTTGAAGAGTGGGAACAGAGTCAGTTGTTATCTGCCGTCGAGCGTATCGCCTCGATGATGGATGCTCAAGAGCTTGATGCGGCACCCGTATTGCTAGTTGGACAGATCCAAGCCGAAGAGTGAAGCCAATAATGTGACAGGCCAATGAGTGTAGGCGTTATGCCCACCTTTGGTCTGATTTCTCTAGCGGGGCGCTTGCTCATTGGATGCTGTTATTTCCCGCTGTTGCGCTCGTTTCGCTTAACTCACTTTAACATTTCACTTTAGCATTCCCCTTTTTATCTTTACCTGATTTAAATAACCTTTAATAACAATGCATTGCCATGATACCTATGAAGGTGGCGTTTGTTATTTTTAACTTATCTCTTCTCCACCCTATTAAACAACACTCCCTATTTAGATGGTGGTATTGCTGCGCCTATTCCTTTAGCGCAAGCAAGAACTGATGGTTATCAACGTCAGGTAGTTATTTTGCTCCAAGCGCCATAGTATCGAAAAACAGCCTTTAAATTTAAGTTGTTAGTACAGCGTGTTTACCGTCGTTACCCTAAAGTGGCCGCCGCGATAGTTGCCCGTCATCAAGTATACAATGACGCCTTAGCTGACTTGGCCGCCGCACAAGCAGCGGGCATTTATTTATTAGAACAGACGCTACATCGCCGCATTAGTCTTTCCTTTTGTATTCCCCTCTCATTTCAGATCCGATTATGCTATTGCCTAGGGGCATTTTTTATCTCTTCACTACCCTTATCTCTTTGATGTTGAACCTATTGAATTGTACCGCGCCAATTGGGTAAAAATTACATTTCTATATGTTTACTGGGTGAATGTTAACACTAGGTGTGTCATTAACCTTGCGTAAAAGATGATACATATTGACTCAATTGTTAAATCCATGACTAATATCAAATAATAATAGTTCTCATTCGCGTATTGTTGTGCTCTCTTAAAATTAGCGGAGAAAAAAATGAAACTTACTAATTTGGCTGCAATTTTAGCCATTATGTTTAGTTCACAACTTGTGGCGTCTGAGCAAGGAAGCAATGGCGAGGCTGTCGATATTGAGCGTTTGAGTGTTATTGGGGTAAGACAGAGGTTGGATCAAGCGGGGACGTTAGCCAATACCATAATGAAAACTGAAGTGATCAGTGCGAGTATGATTGAAAATAAGAATGCCGTGAATTTATCGGAAGCAATCGATAACTCTCCAGGTGTAAAGGTATCTAATGAATGCTCTATGTGCGGCGTGAAGCGAATTATGCTTAACGGCATGAAGGGTGAGCAGACCACTATTTTGGTTGATGGTTTACCTGTGCATACCATGATATCTGGCTATTATGCCGTAGATGCTATCCCTACGACCGGAATTGGGTCGATTGAAGTCGCACGAGGTGCTGGAGCCTCTTTAATCGCACCGGAAGCCATTGGTGGCACGATCAATATCATTAGTTATGAACCTACGGAAAATGGTGCTGAATTAGATATATCTGCTGGTGAAAATGGTTACCGAAAGCTGGGGTTTCTGGGTAAAGGGGTGAGTGAAGATGGTGCTACCCGCGCGACTTTAGTTGCTCAATATGACGATAGAGATCAGTTCGATGCCGATAATAACAAGGTTAATGAAGCCCCTCAGCAGGAAAACCGCAGCCTAACAGGCAGGGTCTCTCATGACATCACCGACTTTGATAACCTTGTACTTCGATTCGCCAACATCCAATCGGAAATTTTTGGTGGTCCTATGTTGGGGAGTGCATTTGCCGATGGCAGTGCATCTAGTATCGGTAATGTATTATCTGGGTATGACGATCAATTTAGTGAACCACAACACTTGTTTGAAGATGGTGATGTTCGCAAGCCTTTCACGGGTAAAGCGTGGGAAACGACAGAATGGATTAAAACTGAGCGAAATGAGGCTTCACTCGTTTGGCTTAGAGAGTTCAATGATGATTGGAATATGCATTTGGCGACCAGTTATGCCGAACATAAACAAGATTCGTTTTATGAAGGATTCGATTATGTAGCCGATGATAAAATGTGGTTTTTCGATGTGCGTTTTAACCACTTACTTAACGATGATCAGTTATTAACTTTTGGTGCGGATTTACGAACCGAAGAGATGCGTTCCCATTCTCGCGCTGGCTCTACTAATCCTGATTATGTGTCTGATTCGTTTGATTATGATGTTAAAGGCCTCTATCTGCAAGATACATGGCAAGCCACACAAGATCTTGAGATTGCCATGGCCTTACGTTATGACACCATTACCGCCGACTTTACCGATCCTAATAAACCAGGGATCGAACTCGATGAATCAATTTTATCTCCTCGAGTCGACGTGCGTCTGCGTCACAATGATCAATGGACGTCGCGATTGTCTGCGGGACGAGGTTATCGTGCACCGCTATCCTTTTTTGAGACAGATCATGGCATATTAGACGGCTCACTCGGTTTCGACATAGATATAGATGAGTTAGAACGTTCAAATTCGGCTAATTATGCATTGAGTTATGACAATGGGCAGTTTACCTCAACAGCTTCTGTGGCATGGACAGAAGTCGAGCATCTAGCAGCATTGACAACTAATGAGCAAGGCATTCCGTTACTGACCCAACTGGATGAAAAAGCCAGCGTCATTACCAGTGATATCGCTTTAGGTTATCGTTTAACCGATGAGTTAACGATAAACGTAACTGGCGAACACTTTAATTATGATTCAGTCTTCAAGTCATCATATGCGGTAGCGCCTATTGAGGAAAGAGTGACATTGACGTTCGATTGGGACATTAACGATTGGGAGTTGTTTGCTAATTTAGTTTGGGTTGGGAGTCGTGACTTATCTGAGTATGGCTACGAGGGTTATAATCGCTTAGACGCTAATGGCCAGGTGGATCCAGACTCGAAAAAGGCTAGTGATGCGCCTTCCTATGTCACGCTCGATTTACGCGTTAATTATCAGTTTAATGACTATATGTCACTATACAGTGGGGTGAGTAATTTATTTGATTATACTCAAGCTGGTAATGAAGAGTCTCCATTGTTTTATGATGCCGATGGTGCTTTCGATGTGGGATATATTTATGGTCCTCTACGTGGCAGAGAAATTTACGCAGGCATGAAGCTCGCTTTCTAATGCTGCGTCAAATTATCTTAATGCTTGTTTGCTGCGCTACGCCTCTACAGGCAGCGCAGCTTACTCAGGGCTATCTATACCAAGACTTACGTAGCCAAAAGGTCGTTAACCTCTCGCACTTAGAAGGGCACGCGATTGCACTTATGTTTTTTGAGCCCGAGTGTCCTTGGTGTATTAAACAGGCACGAGCACTTCGAAATCTAGAGCAAAATTGTGTAGCCCGCATCCATCCGGTTGCTTTAGGCATTAATGGGAATAATTTAACGCTAAAGCGTGCTTTGTTTAGGTTGAACTTTCCTTTCGAAGCTTATCGGGCCCCGCGAAAATTGATAACAGATATGGGCGGGATCCCCGCAACTCCTATTCTTTTACTATTAAATGCCCAAGGTGAACTCATTAAAGGGTTTCGGGGTTACACCGAAGAAGTTGTGCTAAAAGAGTTACTTTGTCCGTTGATTTAAGCTGTCGTCAAAAGCCACTAGAGCATTGGATGACTCTACGCTGCATTGTGCTATGTGGTGCCTCTGTATTTCTATTTTTTTGTCGACCTTTTTCTCATTTGAATGGCTTGCTGTGTGTCTTTTGTACGGGTACTTTATAGTCGAGGAGGAGGATGAGCTGATAGGCATTACCTCTATGGCATCAACTTTGTGTGGGAGCACGAAAAAGCATGGATAAAGATAAGTTCGAACAAGGGTTAGCGGTAAGGCGAGAAGTGATGGGTGATGTATTTGTCGATAGAGCGCTAAATTCAGCCACCGAGTTTACCCAGCCATTGCAAGATTTGGTGACCCGCAATGCGTGGGGAGAAGTGTGGATGCGAGAGGGGATCTCAAAGCAAACTCGTAGCCTTATTACGATTGCCACTTTGGCTGCATTAAAGGCACCGACCGAATTGAAAGGCCATGTGAGAGGCGCACTGCGAAACGGCTGCACGGTTGCAGAGATCCAAGAGGTGTTACTGCACTCAACGGTCTACTGCGGCATGCCATCGGGTATCGAGGCATTTCGCGCCGCTGCCGATGCCATTGAGGCTTGGCAGGCAGAGTGCTCTCAAACGGATACCGAGTAACCATAGAGTATGGCTATGTAGAGCGATGCAGCTTTGCCTCAGTTGTCTTTATTTTAGGAATACAGATCAATAAAATGGACTATTTAACCATTAATCAAGATACATGGAATAAGCGTGCGGCTATCCATGTTAATTCAACGTTTTACGATGTGGCAGGCTTTCTTAAGGGGAACAGTTCATTAAATCCTATCGAACTGCAGCAAGTGGGCGCGGTTGAGGGGAAAAGGCTACTGCATCTACAGTGTCATTTCGGCTTAGATAGCTTGTCATGGGCGAGATTAGGTGCAGTTGTAACAGGTGTCGATCTATCTAGTGTAGCCATTGAATATGCACGACGCTTAGCGGAGCAATCGGCACTCGAAGCGACGTTTATCGAAAGTGATCTTTATCAATTTGGCATTGATAATAGCGAGCAGTTTGATATTGTCTTCACCTCATACGGCGTGCTCTGCTGGCTGCCCGATTTAACCCAGTGGGCACAAATGGTTGCCGATGCCTTGTGTGTTGGCGGTGAGCTACATTTGGTTGAGTTTCACAGCATTAACGATCTGCTATCTGGTTACTCCTATTTTCCTCAACCTCATCCCGATGTCGAAGAGGAGGGCACCTACACCGAAAATTGTGACGGGCGAAAATCGCCTGTGGTGACCTGGGCGCATTCGCTCAGTGAGGTGCTCACTGCGCTTATCAGCGCAGGCCTTACAATCGAAGCGTTTAAAGAGTATCCATCAAGCCCTTATGATTGTTTCGAGGGGCTCGAATATGTTGATAGTGCAGGATATCAGTTGCGCTACCAAGGTCAGTTAGTACCGCTTATTTACTCAATTAAGGCGACAAAAATCGGCTAGTAGATACCGTCAAGAGTGCGCGAGCATGGGGTTGCGTCTGAATTGCCGTAAGTTTGTGACAAGGTTCAGTCGTTAAGGACTATTTCTTAAGTACTTTTTCCGAACAAGTATTTCCTAGGGGATATTTAGCAAGGGTTCAAGGAAAATCAACAAGGAGTCACACTTGAGTCTAGTTAAGCCACTAATCGCGTTTAGATTTTACCTCCCATAATATACTCTCGGAGTTAATATATGCACGGTCCTAATCCAAATGAAAAACACCCTATGGCAGGATTTCCTCAAGTGGGTTTTCTGAAAAACTTTATTTCATCGGCCAATATTATTGTCGGTGATTATACCTATTATGATGACCCTGATGGTCCGGAAAACTTTGAAGCCAACGTGCTTTATCATTTCCCATTTATTGGTGACAAATTGATCATAGGTCGGTTTTGCGCCATCGCTAAAGGGGTAGAGTTTATTATGAATGGTGCCAACCATAATATGGCTGGCATCTCGACCTATCCATTTTATATTTTTGGCCAAGGATGGGAAAAATCTATGCCTGAAGCGGGTGAGCTTCCCTATAAAGGCGATACGATTGTTGGTAATGACGTTTGGCTCGGGTATGAGTCCACCATTATGCCTGGGGTATCGATAGGCGATGGGGCTATCATTGCCAGTAAGTCTGTGGTGACATCTGATGTACCGCCATACAGCATAGTGGGCGGGAACCCTGCTAAAGTGATTAAGTATCGTTTTGATGATGCGACAATTCAGCGCTTGTTGTCGGTGGCATGGTGGGACTGGAGTGCCGAGAAAATCACTGAGAATATAGCGGTGATAGTGAGTCACGACATCGATGCTTTGAGTCATATTTAAGGCCTGCGAAGTCGTTACTATTAGCTCTTCACACTAGGCTGAATGTGGCTCAGAAACAGTATACCTTTTCGTTGCTATGTTAACGTTGGCTGCGACGGCGGCGTCTAATCTAGCCTTATAACCAGTGAGGAGCCGCTGTGAAACAAAATATTGTCCATATTGCATTAGTCGTAAAAGACTATGATGAGGCGATTGATTTTTATGTCAATAAGTTAAAGTTTGATCTGGTCGAAGATACCTATCAAGTTGAACAAAACAAACGTTGGGTGGTGGTAGCGCCGCCGGGCTCAAACGGGATGGGGCTACTGCTCGCAAAAGCATCTAAACCTGCGCAAGAGGCCTATATCGGCAATCAGGCGGGTGGACGCGTTTTTTTATTCCTTAATACTGATGATTTTTGGCGTGACTACCAACACATGGTTTCTGTTGGAGTGAACTTTATTCGAGAGCCTGCAGAGCAAGAGTATGGCACCGTCGCTGTGTTTGAAGATCTCTATGGTAATCTCTGGGATCTATTGCAGTTAAAGCCAGATCATCCCATGGTGTTAAGAACTGTATAACGATAACGGCATGGTTAAGATGCGCCTTAAGCATAAGATCGAACTGGTTATCGTGGCCCTTGTGGATAGGTTTTCGCTATTAAGTGAGGCTAAGAATGAAGCAGATATTAACCCGTATTCTATTGAGCTTGACCCTATTGTCCTTGCCGGTGTGGGCCAATGATGCGCTTTTACAACAGGCTTATGAATCACAACAAAGTGATATTCAGGTGCAGGGTGAGGGCATTGTGAGTCGTGTGTTAGCCGATGATGATAAAGGTTCAAGACACCAACGCTTTATTTTACGTCTCGATAATCGACAGAGTATTTTAATTGCGCATAACATCGATATTGCCCCTAGGATCCCTAACTTAACTATGGGCGACACAGTACAATTTTACGGCGAATATGAGTGGAATAAAAAAGGCGGTGTCATTCACTGGACACATAAAGATCCTAACAATCGTCACCCTCATGGCTGGTTAAAGCACAAAGGGATAAAATATCAATAAATGTGGTGACACCTGCTCGCGGTGAAAGGGGTCATCTGTTAAGGAAACCTCGGCTTTTAGAGGTGCCCGTATCATTATCAATTAGGAAGATGCAGTGGAAGTAAATATTTATCAAGTTGACTCGTTCACATCTGAAGTTTTCAAAGGCAATCCTGCTGGGGTATGTATCACAGAGCAGAGCCTTGATAAGAACACTATGCTGGCCATTTCAGCTGAGATGGCGGTGTCAGAAACGGCATTTTTAGCACTTGATACCATGCAATTACGCTGGTTTACACCTGAAGTTGAAGTAAGCCTGTGTGGCCATGGCACCTTAGCCGTTGCGCATATACTTAAAGAACTAGGGCGCAATCGTACTGGTGACATCATTGAGTTCAATACGCTATCGGGAGTATTACAAGCAGAGCTGGATAGCGATTGTATTCATCTATTGTTTCCTGCACCTCGGTTAGACATGGCTACTCGCGTGGATCCTGAACTCATCCAGTTTTTGGGTATGGCTGCCGATAGCGTCATCGATTATGGCACTTTTGATACCAAACAACTCATCGTGCTCGATAGTGAAGATGAGCTCAAGCGGCTTGCGCCTAATTTTGGCGGCTTAGCCAAACTTCAAGGCCGTGGTGTGCTGGTCACGGCTAAATCAGACTCCGCAGTTGATTTTGTTTCACGATACTTCGCCCCTTGGGTCGGAGTTAATGAAGATCCCGTTACGGGATCAGCCCATTGTGCCTTATGCCTGTATTGGTCAGAAAAGTTACATAAGTCTCGCATGCAAGGGTTTCAGGCTTCTTCACGAGGGGGCCATGTTGATGTTGAGCTATTGGCATCAGGCTTGATTAAATTATCGGGGCAGGCGGTTACGGTGTTGAAAGGACAAATGAAAATCGCATAACAACATGTCAAACGCAGAGGATAAAATGAAAGGTGCTCTGCTGTGGTATTGGAGCTGATCTATTGCTGCGAGTGATAATGTGAATATCGAGATAGTATCAACAAGCGCTGTGCTTTTATGTCAGTGAGTGCCCTTGGGCTTCATCTAAGGCTCAAGGGCTTCAATAGAGTCAATAAACTGTGGACGTCCATAGCGGTGACACAGATAAACCTACAGCGCCGCGATAGCGCTGTATTTCGGTGCGTTTTAATTAAGCATATTAATGGCCGCTGATTAATAATCTAAATCCAATGCAAAACAAAGATAAGCCATCAGCTTATTGGCGTGGCTAAATTGCTCGGCACACCATAGGTCAAAATTATCGGCAAATAGTTGCTCTGTGCTGATGGCTTTGATGGCGATAAAGTCTTTGCGCTTAAGCTCATCAATCATTGGGTGGTCTTTATCAAATCCTTTTGGTGGCCTGATTAGGCTGTCTCCGTCCATGGAAAAACCGGCAGCAGTCAGTTGCTTTAAGGCCTGTTTATAGGCGCTGGGGTTATCAAGGATACAGCTACGAATGCGGTTTAACGCCTTGCTGTCAGGATGCCAAATGCCGGCGCCGATAAAGCAACCTTCGTTGGCAATGTGTAGATAAAAACCGGGTGCATGCACATCCTTGCCTTGGAAGTGACGAAATTGAATGCCGACATTGATTTTATACGGGGTTTTATCTTTGCTAAAGCGGGCATCACGTTGGGGGCGCATTAGGCTGCCGCCGACCTTTTTGGCTACCGCCGTGAGGCGAGGCGATAGCTGCTGAATATGCGGTGTCATCGCTTCAATAAATTTAAGTGCAGGGGTGCGCACCTTATCTTCATAGTCGGCTTGATTGGCCTTAAACCAGTCGCGATGATTGTTCGCTGCTAATTGAGTCAAAAAAGCTAAGGTGTCTGGCGTAAATACTGGCGCAGGTGCGTTGGAAATAACTACTGTCATAATAAATTGATTACTAATAAAGCCCTGATAGTGAGATAAAAATACCATATCTTTTGTCAAAGTGTTAATCGACCCTCGGCCAAAAATGCACACTGGGCATATTCGGTCGTTAAGCGGATTTATGCTATAGTCGCCGCCAACCAATTATGAACTTAATCGTGCTGCGACAGGGCCTATATGCTAAGCACATAAGTGTTTGCTCAAACGAGCTGGAGGGGTAAATGAAAATTTGGGTCGATGCCGACGCATGTCCTGGGGTGATAAAAGAGATGCTATTTCGCGCTGCCGATCGCGCCGAAATCGAGGTCACGTTAGTGGCTAACCATGTAATGCGAATTCCGCCATCCCGCTTCATCAATTTAGTCACTGTCTCGTCAGGCTTTGATGTAGCCGATGATGAGATAGTCAAACGCTTAAGTGCAGGCGATTTGGTGATCACCGCCGATATTCCGCTGGCTTCAGAGGTGATTGATAAAGGCGGTTTTGCGTTAAATCCAAGAGGTGAGTTGTATACCACGCAAAATATTAAATCGATTCTTAATATGCGTGACTTTATGGACACCATGCGTGCCAGTGGCGTACAAACCGGTGGCCCTGCGGCGATTGGCCAAAGCGAAAAACAGGCCTTTGGTAATCAGCTGGATAAGTTTATTACTAAGCACCATAAGCGGTAATTGTATTAACCAAAGATGCCGTTTTAATCCTCCCTCGAAAGGCGCTATTAGCGCCTTTTTTGTTGCTGTTGTTGTGGCTTTGCTTGTGATTTGTGTGTGTTTTGTGGGTTTCAAATCTGCTTGCGATCACAAAATTTATCAATTAAGTGCAAATTTAACTTGCGTTATTTGTTGGCTAACATTACTTTAAAACAAAAGTTTGTTTAGCAAACATTTGTTTGCCTGCTATTGATGGGATCGCTCAAATGACTGAACGTGAAATAGAAATATTAGCAATACTTAAGCAAGATCCCTTAATTCCTCAGCAGGAGTTGGCCGATAAGATCGGTATTAGTCGTTCCGCCGTTGCTGGGCACATTATGAATCTGACGCACAAAGGGATTATCCGCGGCAAAGGATATATTTTGGCGAAAACGCGCTTTGCTGTGGTGATTGGTGGGGCTAATATGGATATTCTTGGCCGCCCAACGGATGGACTTCGCGTTGGCGATTCAAATCCTGGAAGCGTAAGTTGCTCTCCGGGTGGTGTGGGACGTAATATCGCCGAAAACTTGTCTCGTCTTGGCACCGAAACGCGCTTAATGACCGCGGTGGGCAAAGACGCTTACGGACAACAGATCATCGAGCACTGTCAGCACGCTGGCATCGATATGAAAAATACTTTGCAATTGAGCGATGGTGTCACGTCGACTTATCTTTCTGTCCTCGACGGTGATAGCGATATGCATGTGGCTATCAACGATATGGCTATCCTAGAACGTTTAAATGTCGATGTCTTAAAATCGCAGCAGGCGATGCTACAACGGGCCGACTTAATTGTGATCGACGCTAATTTATCAGAAGCGAGTTTGGCATACCTCCTGAGTAATTACGCCGATATTCCACTGTTTGTTGACACCGTCTCTTGTGCGAAAGCGACTAAATTAAAACCCTACCTCAATGCAATTCATACCCTTAAACCTAATCTGAAAGAGGCCGAGCAACTCTCTGGCATTGCTATTTCACATTATGACCAATTACCTAACTTAGCTAATTGGTTTCATGAGCAAGGGGTTGAGCGGATCTTTTTAAGCTTAGGCATAGATGGTGTTTTTTATAGCGATAAGCAGGAGCAAGCACTTATCCCTGCCATCCCGGTTTCTATGGTAAATGCCAATGGGGCGGGAGATGCGTTTCTTGCAGGGCTTGCCCATGGCTTCATTCAAGATTGGTCGACACGAAAGTCGACCGAGTTTGCGATGGCGGCAGCGGTTGTCGCACTGTCCGATATTGCAACGATTAACCCTAATATGTCTGAAATATCAGTAAATCGAGTGATCAAGGAGTCTATATGTTAGCGCAGTACCTAGATATTAACCCCGAAGTGAAAGCCGCATTGGATGCAGGTCGTCCGGTTGTCGCATTAGAATCAACTATTATTTCTCATGGTATGCCATATCCACAAAACGTTGAAACGGCACTAAAGGTAGAGCAAATCATTCGTGATAATGGTGCGATACCAGCAACAATAGCCATCTTAAATGGACGTCTTAAAGTGGGTATGACTCATGATGAGATCGAATATTTAGGCAAGGCGGGTCAAGCGGTAATTAAGACGAGTCGTCGCGATATTCCTTTCATTGTTGCGCAAAAAGCGGATGGGGCGACCACTGTTGCTTCGACGATGATTTTAGCGGATATGGCAGGCATCAAAGTGTTTGCGACTGGTGGTATCGGTGGCGTACACCGCGGCGCACAAGAGACTTTCGATATATCTGCGGATCTACAAGAGCTTGCCAATACCGAGGTTGCCGTTGTTTGTGCTGGCGCTAAGTCAATTTTGGATATCGGCCTAACCTTAGAATATCTCGAGACTCAAGGCGTAGCTGTGGTGGGTTACCAAACGGAGAAAGTACCCGCATTTTATACCCGAGAAAGTGATTTCAATGTCGACTATCGTCTCGATGACCCGAAACAGATTGCCGATGCGATGGCAGCTAAGTGGCAGATGGGCTTAAAAGGGGGTTTTGTTGTGACTAACCCCATCCCTGAGCAGCATGCACTAGATAAAGCGATGATCGATCAGGTGATTAAAAATGCCGTTGTGGAGATGGAAGAAAAGGGCATTTCGGGCAAAGCCTCTACACCATTCCTATTAGCGAAAGTGGCTGAAAAAACTGAAGGCTGTAGCTTGGCCGCGAACATAGAGCTTGTGTTTAACAATGCTAAACTCGCCTCACAAATTGCCTGCGAATTTTATCAATAATTGTCGCTAATGATGAAAGAGCACCTCGGGCGCTCTTTCATTCCCTTGACTGCTAGAGCAATTCAGTGACAATGCGTTTTAGCAAGAATGTCTCTCGTTCGATCGACATCCCTTTTTTATCGCTATGGGCCATAGTGTGCTCGTTATGGGCGATGGCATCATGAATATTAATCCAGACCGGATACATGCCATTTTGGATCTCATGGGCTTCAAGCTTAGTGTCTCCAAGTGTTTCTCCGATGGAGCATATGAAGCAAAATGACTCCATATGAACAAAGTCAAAGCCGGCCTTATACCAGGGGCGATACTCTTCATAGCGGCCAAATTCAGACACAATTTCAATAGTGTGTGCGCCCGTTTCCTCTGCCAGTTCACGTATTAGCCCTTGTCGAATATCTTCACCTTCATCCACACCGCCGCCGGGGATACTGTAATCGTGATAACGTTCGGTATAGAGCATCAGTACCTCTTCACCGCGTAAAATGATGCCGCGTGCAGCCTGGCGGTGAAAGCCATTCGCGTTCGTCTGTGGGTTATCGAGATCGGGATGGATGGTTGATTTTAATAAGCGCATAGCAACTCTGGCGAAGGTTTCATGATAAAAAGGCGCCGAATTAAGCGATCACTTCCATCTCAAGTTCAATATCGGTGCAGCCTTTTTTACAAAATACGCCGTATTTACCACTGGCTTGCTTATCGGTTGGCACCACAAGTTGCAGTGGTTGCTGGCAGACTTCACACAGCACGGTATTGCCTTTAAAGAGTCGTTTGATCAGATTTTTTTGTTCATTAAAGGATTTTGCCGTCGTTTTATTGATGGCTGAAAAATCCAGTTTTTGGGTTTTCGGGGCGCTATTTTCGCTCATATCTACCATTCGTGGTCGGTTCATTATAGGGGCAGTATATTCAGTCTGGGGGCAACACTAAAGTCTTTCTGTTTGATCCTGTCGCTAAGCGGTTAAATATTCATACTTTGCAGAAGCCGCTTATTATATTGTTGCTAAGTAGAGGTTGTTTGCCAATTAGCGACGAATTTGTCGAGCCTGACCGGCGACGCTTAACTTATCGCCTCGGCAGGCTTGTTGTGTCCTAGCGGCTATGTAAAAATATCGACTCACTTTGGTTAACCTAAATTAAGCTATGTCGCCTAAGGCCTATCGCCCAGAAGAAGATCCCTCTCAAGAACATCAGTCACAAGCTGCCAGCATCGAGACGCCATCTGTGACAGCAAGCCCCTTAGCGGATGCTAGCGATGAGATTAAACTGGCGGTGGATCTGATCTACTTATTAGAAACACACGCCATTGCCCCACAAGTTGCGCTGGATGCGCTCGCCATTGTCAGTGCCGATTTGCGAGCCAAAATTGCGGCCAGCGAGGATGATACGGCGTGAAATGTGGCAGATAACTTGCCATAGGTGAAAGGCCACAGATACAAAATTATGCTATCTGCGCCTAGATGGTTATCTGCGTTGTGAGTCAACACTGGCGTTAACATTATCGCCCATAAAAAAAGCCACTGTGTTTAATAAGACAGTGGCTTTTTTAGTGCAAGGCTTTGGCTTATCGCTGTGGGCTATTGCTGCTGGAAGGAACTCGCCATGCTATTTGGCTGGTTTGCATCGAGTATGAGTTAGAGGCGGGCTTTGCTTACCTTGCTCATCGGCCAGCAGACACTGGCCGTCTTTTATTAATAACTGCACAATGCGCGGCGATTCATAGTCACGCCCCATAATAAGCACGCCGTTGGCATCCTTATGCTCTAGGCGTGCCAGTGTCAGGTTGGGGGTTTGAGTAAAAGCCCCCGCAGCCAGTGTCACCTTTTGCATCTGCAGCAGAGTGGCAATAGTACGCTCTAACTCTAAGGTGCTGGCGGCGCTAGGTTCGGTGATGACTGCCGGCAAGGCTTCGGCCTGACTGTCATCGGCTTGTAGGCTGCAACCAGCAAGCAACAAGTAAGTCATCAGCCACCAACCAAGCCGTGCGCGAGATTTAGCATGAGCTTGCATCTGTACTCCTTATAGCCCAGTAGGCCAAACACGGTTATTACGAAGCTTACTTTGTACTCGAGTATCTTCGAGGGTAAACCCTTTATCGATAAAGGGTGCCTGAGCGGCGACCCTGCCCATTGATGATGTGCTAAGGGCTGGACAACGGTTATTGTCGCGATAATAGAGCGCGGCAGATAACAAGCGTTCATTGATGTTCCCTAGCGGCTGGCTAAAGTCATCATTAAGGACACAACCTGGAAGATCGCTGGCCAAAGTGGGATTACTGCTGGGGACAAAACCGTCAGAGTAATCGCCAAAGCCTTTGTCGTTGACCCCTTTAAATTGCACACTAAAGTAGGTGGTATCGCAATTAGGAGTTGGATAAAAACCATAGGGCTTACCACAGCTAGTGCCACCGATTTGGATCACATCAATATCGATGCCGCGCAGGCCATTCATTAAGGCTTCACTGGCAGAACAAGTATTATTAGTGGTAAGTACAAACACCCGTTGCAGGTTGAGTGAGGGGAGGGCTTCCCCTTGTGCAAGTGTGTTGGGATCAAAACCTATGCTCTGATCAATAAAGGGGATTGGGGTTAAGGCTTCACCTGTCACAGGATCGCGATTAGGGTATTTGTCGTTAAAGGTGAGTCGTTCAAAGGTACGATTTTGGGTCGCTTGCTCACCGGCAATCATGTAACCCAATTGGCTTGCTAGGGCGAGTAAGCCACCGCCGTTGTAGCGTAAGTCCAACACCAGATCTTGTACATCAGAATTCTTTAAGCCGTTGATGGCATCAACCAATTGACGCTCTGCAGTGGCGATATGGGCGTTAAATTGGATATAGCCGACATTGCCGCTAAATGTGGGGATGGCGCTGGCAATAGGGACTGGTGTCGACACCACGCTGGTGGCGGTTAAAGTGACATTGCGGATCTCGGTGGCGCCTAAGTCGAGTACGCCAAAGTCAGTCTGTTTGCCAGAGACACTAGGAAATATACCGGCATTGAGAATATTGATTGAGTCGCTGTCATTTGCATCTTTAATACTGACGCCATCGACGCTGACGAGTACCGCACCACGGCCGATACTGGCCAACGCCGCAGGAGAATTGGGCTCGCTAAAGGTCACTGTGACTTTTCTATCCATCCCAGCACTGGCCTGCTGTAAGTATAAATTAAAGCCGTAGCCTAACGACGCTCCCGCCTGATTTAATTGTTCCCACTCGGCACTGGACATAGCGTAATGGAATTTGTCTTTGATATTGCCAGACGCCGATAGCTCATTAGTTTTGAGCAGTTCAAAGTACTCGGGTACGGTATAAGGTGCAGGATCGGTATCGACGATTTCGTCATACCATAAATAGGTGTCGTTACTCCATGAACGCAGCCACAACTTTTCACTGAGCTCGGAGCCACTTTGATCGGCAACGCATTGATTAGCCAGTTGAGCATATGGGATAAACTCACCCTCAACCCAAGCCAAACCACCATTATTGGCGCCAGTATCGATAGTGCCTCCAGAGGTATCTGTTGTACTACCGTTGCCACCCCCTCCACATGCGGTGAGCAAAAGTGCCGATAGCAACAAGCCTGGCAAGTTGTGTTTAATGGATAACATCATAAATAATCCTTTACTGTTTATTAGTCGTTATTACTAGGTCAGAATTCTACAACCCATTAAATTAAAAAACAATTATTTAACAGGTGTTTCAGTGTTTGGTATGAAGTGTTTTAACAGAGGGTGGATAAAGGCTGAGCGAGTGGGATTGTCGCCTCTTTGCAATACTAATGGCATATGATTTAATGAGTTGTCGTCGCAGGTATGCTGTGACGAGGCCAGCACTCGGTGGACGTGTGCGTTAAGGACAATTAACTGTGATGACCTATTATCTGTTCGACATGATTGCCGCGCTCTGCTTTTTTAGTTGCTGGGCGGGCTATAGCCGATTTGCACGCATTAAGGCTAAAACAAGTAATTGTATCGCTAAATGCATGCATCAACATCGTATTCATTGGATGAACCAGTTAGTGGGCCGTGAGGTGAGGGTGGCAGAGGCGGCATTACTGGCCAATTTAGAGCGCAATATTACCTTTTTTGCCTCGACCACTATGTTGGTTCTTGCCGGTGTGCTTACCCTATTTGCCCAAGTGGAGCGCTTAGAATCGGTGATCGCATCGATTCCCTTAACGGCGCCGCCCGAACACTTGCTGATCCAATTGAAGCTGACGTTATTGGCATTTATTTTTGTGATGGCTTTTTTTCAGTTTACCTGGTCGATGCGCCAATATGGCTTTTTAAACGTGATGATTGGGGCTACGCCAGTGGATAAAAGTGGTACTAATAAACCGCTGCAAGACTATGCGTTGCAGATGGCTAGAGTACAAGACCGCGCCGCGCACGCCTATAACTACGGTTTGCGTTCCTACTATTTTGCCATGGCCGTGTTATGTGGCTTCTTTCATCCCTTGCTGTTTATTGCTGCCAGTGTGGTGGTGGTGTATACCCTCTATCGTCGCGAGTTTAAATCTAAGGCGGTCGTGGCGATCACCGCGGGCATGCAGATCCTCGATGCCGAGCAGCTTGCTCAAGATAAATCACGCGCTTAACCCTGTATGGGGGAACAAAAAATGGCTCACGATTAAGCGTCGTCAGCCATTTTTGATCTGTGTAGCTATTTAGGTTGATTTAACTACTTCGATTGACATCACTACTTAGATTAGTGAAGTGATACTAGCGTTCACACGCCAGCTTAAGCCCCGCACCGTCACTTAGTGACTGGCCTTTTCCAGTGCCTGTGCTACATCTGCAATAATGTCATCAATATGCTCTATGCCCACCGAGATACGTACCAAGTCCTCTGATACCCCAGCTTTAGCCAGTTCGATGGCGTCAAGCTGTCTGTGTGTGGTGGTGGCGGGATGACAAGCTAAGGATTTCGCATCGCCAATATTAACCAAACGTAAGATCATCTGCAGCGCGTCGATAAAGCGCCCGCCTGCGGCCTTAGCTTCCTCTGGCGATGGCGCTTTAATGCCAAAGCTGATTATGCCCGAAGCCTTGCCGCCAGTGATCTTATTGCAGTTATCGCGATAGGGGCTCTCCTCCAATGCACCATAATTGACCCAAGCTATCTGCGGATGCTGACTGAGATATTGCGCTAAGGTCAGTGCGTTGCTGCAATGGCGTTCCATTCGCAGTGCTAAGGTTTCAAGCCCTTGCAATAGTAAGAAGGCACTTTGCGGGGCAAGCGCCGCGCCAGTATTTCTCAGTGGCACCACGCGGCATCGGCCAATAAAGGCGGCAGGGCCAAAGGCCTCGGTATAGACAACGCCATGATAAGAGGGATCGGGTTCGTTGAGCACGGCAAAGCGTTTGGGTTGCGCTGCCCAGTCAAATTTACCCGAATCGATAATGGCACCGCCAATTGTGGTGCCGTGGCCACCAATGTATTTGGTGAGTGAATGCACCACAATATCGGCGCCAAATTCAAACGGGCGACACAACACAGGTGTTGCCACTGTATTGTCGACGATCAGTGGCACGCCATATTTATGGGCGATTTCAGCTAAACGTTCAATATCGACAATATTACCGGCCGGATTACCAATCGATTCGCAAAATAACGCCTTGGTATTGTCGTCGATGAGCGCTGCTAAGCCGTCAAAGTCATCAAATGCCGCCATGCGAACTTCAACCCCTTGGCGCGGCAGTGTGTGGGCAAACAGATTATAGGTGCCGCCATAGAGTTGGCTGGTGCTGACAATGTTGTCGCCTACCTGTGTTAAGGCTTGGATGGCATAGGTGATGGCGGCCATGCCTGATGCAACCGCTAACGCACCTATGCCACCTTCGATGGCGGCGAGACGTTGCTCTAAGACATTGGTGGTTGGATTCATGATGCGAGTGTAGATATTGCCGGCCACTTTGAGATCGAAAAGATCCGCCCCATGCTGGGTGTCATCAAAGGTATAGGAGGTGGTTTGGTAGATGGGGACGGCGGCCGCTTTGGTGGTCGCTTCCGACTCATATCCATGGTGCAGTGCTAATGATTCGAGTTTCATCTTATGGGGTTCCTGTTCCTTTGAGTGAATGATGAACATAACACTTGGACGTCTAGATGTCTAAATGTTTTTTTAGGGCATATTGTCTGGGTCATCAGTAAGCTGACTTTCATGGTGAGATATCGCGTAACGGCTCAACAGTTGGGCTTGTGGGCCCTTTGTAGGGCAGGTTCTAGTACTAAAGATGGTTTTTATTGTTATAAAACTACATTGTTGGGTCAGAGTGTCGATGCTGAGTCCATTTTCAATGATCAATGTCACATTGTCGGGTAAAGCTGCGTTGCTTAGTTACCAAATGGTGTCGGAGTGTGACTTTACTATCGGTATTTTAGTTAACAATCATTTACTATTGCGTATCCCAAAATTTTAATGGTTGATGTTTGCGATGGCAGGTTTCTCAGACAAGATTAAGATAATCAAAAAGGGCTTAGATGTGCCTATCGCCGGTGAGCCAAGGCAAGAGATTGAAACAGCGGCGTTTCCTAGTCGAGTAGCGTTACTGGGCGAAGAATATGTAGGATTAAAACCCACATTACTGGTTGAGGTTGGCGATAGCGTTAAGCAAGGCCAGCCGCTGTTTGAAGACAAAACAACCCCCGGCGTGTTATTTACGGCGCCCGCTAGCGGCGTGGTGGTCGAAATTAATCGTGGCGAACGTCGTCGCCTGCAATCTGTGGTGATTGCGGTTGAAGGAGATGACAAGCTTACGTTTGAATCTTTCAGCGATTTGAGCCAACTAAGCCGCGAGGCCGTGCAGCAAAACCTCGTCAAGAGTGGTTTGTGGACGGCGCTCAGAACGCGTCCCTTTTCTCGCATTCCCCAGCTCGATAGCCAACCGACGGCCATTTTTGTCAATGCTATGGATACTAATCCGTTGGCGGCCGATCCGCGCATTATCATTGCCGAGCAGCCACAAGCGTTTGCCGCAGGTTTAACTGTGCTGGGCTATTTAACCGATGGCCCGATACATCTGTGCCACGATGCGGGTGAGGCACTGCCAGGTGCTGAACTACCCAAAGTGATCAGTCACCGCTTTGCCGGAGTACATCCTGCAGGCTTAGTGGGTACTCACATTCACTTTATTCAACCCGCGAGCATCGAAAGGCCGGTATGGCACTTGGGTTACCAAGATGTGATTGCCTACGGCAAGCTGTTTTTAACGGGCGAGCTATACACCAGTCGTGTGGTTGCTCTTGGCGGCCCAATGGTGGCGAATCCGCGTTTGCTACGCACTCAGATGGGCGCTCAGTTAAGCCAGCTTGTGCTAGATGAAATGAAGCCAGGTAACAACCGGGTGGTGTCAGGCTCTATTCTTGCTGGGCACACAGCCGATGGCCCTCACGATTACCTTGGACGTTTCCACCAACAAATTTCTATTTTGGCTGAAGATGATGGCAACCAGCTGCTGCCATGGGTACGCGGTGGCTCAGATAAGTTCTCAATCACTCGTGCGGTGACGTCACGCTTTAAAGGTGCTAAGCGGTTGTTTAATTTAACCACCCAGGCGGGCGGTTCGCATCGTGCCATGATGGCATTTGGTCAACTCGATCGTGTTATGCCGTTGGATATTTTACCCACGCTACTGATGCGAGATCTTGTGGTGCGTGACACCGACGAAGCGCAGTTGCTTGGAGCGTTAGAGCTCGATGAAGAAGATTTGGCGTTGTGTACATTTGTCTGCCCAGGCAAATATGATTTTGGCCAAGAGCTGCGCATCTGCCTAGATATTATTGAGAGGGAAGGGTAATGAGTAAGCCAAATAACACGCCTGACAAACACACTGATTACTATGCTCATGGCGAGTCAATGCGCAGCTATTTTCGCTCCTTGCTCTATGCCAATGGTCGCAGTACCAAAGGCAAGGTGCATGTGCGTGACGCCATTGATGTTAAGCGTACCATGACGATTGTTGGGCTATGTCTGCTGCCGGCCATCTTAATCGGCGTCTATAACTTGGGCCTACAGGCGCAGCTAGCACTGGCGTCAGGGTTGACTACGCCTGATGTGTGGCAGCTATTGGCCTTTAATGCCGTCACCGGTGGGCTCACTGAGCAATCTGGGCTGTTAAGTCGCTTTGCTTATGGTCTGAGCTTCTATGTGCCTATCTATTTGACCGCCTTGTCGGTTAGCCTCTTTTGGGAGGTGGTGTTCGCCAAGGTGCGTCGCCAAGAACTGCACGAAGGTTTCTTCGTTACCGCATTGCTATTTACCTTAATCATTCCGGTGTCGACCCCCTTATGGATCGTGGCTTTGGGCATTACCTTTGGGGTGATCATGGCCAAAGAGGTGTTTGGCGGCATGGGGTATAACTTCCTTAACCCAGCGCTTGCGGGTTACGCCTTTATCTACTTTGCCTACCCCACTCAGGTGGCGCAGTTGTCGCAGTTTGTGGCGGTTGATGGGTTTGCCGGGGCGACGACCTTAACGCAAGTGGCTGCGGGTAAGTTGAGCTTTGTCGATCAGAGCTGGTATCAAGCTTTTAGTGATCCATTATGGTGGGATGCCCTGTTTGGCTTTACGGTGGGCACCATTGCCGAAACCAGCACCTTGGCAATTTTGTTTGGCGGTTTAATGCTGATCTTAACCCGCTTGGCCGATTGGCGCATTGTGGTTGGTGTCATGCTAGGCATGGTGTTGACGGCGGTGATGTTTAATCTGATTGGCTCGGATAAAAACGAGATGTTTGCTATGCCGTGGACCTGGCATCTAGTGACAGGCGGTTTTGCGCTGGGGATGATGTTTATGGCGACCGATCCTGTGACCACAGCTTACACCCGTCAGGGCAAGTTCTTTTACGGTTTGATGATTGGCTTTATGACAGTGCTCATTCGAGTGCTTAACCTCAAAATGCCAGAGGGCATTATGCTGGCTATCCTGTTTGCCAATCTGTGGGCACCCTTATTCGACTATGTCGTTGCCCGTAGCAATATGAAGCGGAGGCTAAAACGTAATGCCGCATAAATCACAGCAGATGTTACAAGTGCAGACGGCCAATTTATGGTCATCGATCATCGCATCGTTTTTATTTCGACTGTCCAGTCGCGATTCGCGCGTCGATATGGGAGATAAATCCTAATGGCATTTAAGAAAGACACCGTCGTGGGGACCATGATCTTCACTATCATTCTCTGCCTCTCTTGTTCATTTATGATCACAGGTACCGCCGAGATCCTTAAAGAGCGTAAATTGGCCAAAAAACGTGACGAGTTAAAGCGTTATGTGCTGATGGCGGCCGATGTGGATATCTCTGGTGAGCAAGATTTTCGACAAATTTTTGCTAAGTCTGTCACCCCATTATTAGTTGAACTCGATACCGGTGAGATTGATACCAGCAGCGATGTGCTCGACTTTGATGAGCGTATGGCGGCGATTAACCCCGAGACCTCGAGTAAGCCTAAAAAAGACACCGCCAAAATCAAAAGCCGGGCCGACAAAGCGCGGGTATTTAAAGTGTTTAATGACGATGGTGAGCTGCGCGCCGTGGTACTGCCTATCTACGGTAAAGGGCTGTGGTCGATGATTTATGGCTATGTGGCGGTTAAACCCAATTTCAATACCATCGAGAATGTGGTGTTTTACGAACATGGTGAAACCCCAGGTATTGGTGATTTCCTCAATGATACCGCCTGGACCGATACTTTTAAGGGGAAGCAACTGTTTAACGAACAAGGCAAGGTTGCGTTCAAAGTGGTGAAAGGCGGCGCTAAGCCGGGCGACCTACATGGCGTCGATGCCATCAGTGGCGCCACTATGACCGGACGTGGCGTACAGCGTGCTATTGAGTTCTGGTTTGGCAATGAAGGTTTTGAGACCTTCCTAAACAAGCTAAAAGCATCGGAGGTTTAACATGAGTAAGAGCATGACAGCGACTCGGGAGCTATTAACCAGTCCTATTTTTGCTAACAACCCCGTTGCGATGCAGGTGCTGGGGGTCTGTTCGGCGCTGGCAGTGAGTAATTCAATGCAAACGGCATTGGTGATGACACTGGCGGTGACCTTTGTATTGGTGTTTTCTAACCTGATCATCTCCACTATTCGCAACTTTATACCTAACAGTGTGCGGATCATTGCGCAGATGACGGTTATCGCGTCATTGGTGATTATCGTCGACATGATTTTGCAAGATATCGCCTATGAGCTGTCGCGTCAGTTGTCGGTATTTGTGGGGCTTATCATCACCAACTGCATCATCATGGGGCGCGCTGAAGCCTTTGCGATGAAGATGCCGCCACATTTAGCCGTAGTCGATGCCTTAGGCAACGCCATAGGTTATGGCGTTATCTTGTTAGGCGTTGCCTTTGTGCGTGAGTTACTGGGCAGCGGCACCCTGTTTGGTCATGAAATATTTACCACTATCGAAAACGGTGGCTGGTATCTGGCCAACGAGATGTTCAAGTTACCACCAAGCGCCTTCTTCTTGATTGGCTTGATGATTTGGACCATCAATGTTGCACAGCGTAAGCGAGGGTAAGGAACGGATATGGAACACTATATAAATCTTTTTGTTCAAGCGGCCTTTATCGACAACATGGCACTGTCATTTTTCTTGGGCATGTGTACCTTCCTTGCGGTATCGAAAAAAGTTTCGACCTCTTTTGGCTTAGGTGTTGCGGTGATCGTGGTGATGATATTAGCCGTGCCGTTAAATCAGCTAATTTATGTCAATGTGTTAGCCCCTGGTGCGCTGGCTTGGGCCGGCTACCCTGAACTGGATCTGAGCTATCTGCAGCTGATCACTTTTATTGGCGTGATCGCTGCCTTAGTGCAGATTTTAGAGATGTTCTTAGATAAATACATTCCGAGTCTTTATCAAAGTTTAGGGATTTTCTTGCCGTTGCTAACGGTCAACTGCGCCATTTTTGCTGGGGTGATTTTTATGGCCAACCGCGATTATAACTTTGTTGAATCGGCGGTGTTTGCTGCTGGTTCAGGTTTTGGTTGGGCGGTGGCGATTGTGATGTTGGCAGGCCTGCGTGAGCGGATGAAGTTTCATGCTATTCCCGCGGGGCTTCAGGGCGTAGGGATCACCTTTATTACCACTGGGCTGATGGCGTTAGGCTTTATGTCGTTCTCTGGGATTTCGTTTTAAATGGTGGCTTGTCCCATTTAAATCAGATGCATTATACAAAAGGGTTTTGAGATGGAAATGGCAATAGGCATAGGCATGTTCACCATAGTGGTGTGTGTGCTGGTTATGGTGATACTGCTCGCCAAAAGCAAATTAGTCATCAATGGTGATGTAAAAATCAATATTAACGATGACGAGGAAAAAAGCGTTATCACAGCTGCTGGCGGCAAATTGCTCGGGGCACTTGCAAGTAAAAATATCTTTATTCCTTCGGCCTGTGGCGGTGGTGGCACTTGTGGTCAATGCCGAGTTACCGTTAAATCGGGTGGCGGTGATATTTTACCGACAGAACTCGATCATATTAATAAGAAAGAGGCCAAAGCGGGATGTCGCTTGGCTTGCCAAGTGGCGGTTAAAACCGACATGGAGCTAGAGATCGAAGAGGAGATCTTCGGGGTTAAGAAGTGGCAATGTGAGGTGATCTCCAATAACAATCAGGCCACCTTTATTAAAGAGTTATTGCTTAAATTACCTGAAGGCGAGGACGTTAAGTTTAAGGCGGGTGGTTATATTCAGATTGAAGCGCCCGCGCATCAAGTTAAATACTGTGATTTTGATATTCCAGCGCAGTACCGAGATGATTGGGAAAAGTATGGTTTATTTGACCTGGTATCGACTGTAGATGAAGAGGTTTTACGCGCCTATTCGATGGCCAATTATCCAGATGAGAAAGGCCTTATCATGCTTAACGTGCGTATTGCAACGCCGCCAGCCCCCGGTTTGCCACCGGGTAAAATGTCGTCGTACATTTTTAACCTCAAAGCGGGCGATAAGGTGACTATTTCGGGCCCCTTTGGTGAGTTCTTCGTCAAAGATACCGACGCTGAAATGGTGTTTATTGGCGGTGGTGCAGGGATGGCGCCGATGCGGTCACACATTTTTAACCAGCTTAAAGGTGAAAAGACCAAACGTAAGATGACCTTCTGGTATGGCGCGCGTTCACGGCGCGAAATCTTCTACAAAGAAGATTTTGATACCCTAGCGGCGGAAAATGACAATTTTGAATGGCATGTGGCTTTGTCCGATCCGCTCCCTGAAGATAATTGGGACGGTTACACAGGCTTTATTCACAATGTACTTTATGAAAATTATCTTAAAGATCATAAGGCGCCAGAGGATTGTGAGTTTTATATGTGTGGCCCTCCAATCATGAACTCATCAGTCATCGACATGCTTGAGAGCCTAGGGGTTGAGCAAGAAAACATCTTACTCGATGATTTTGGTGATTAGTTATTATCGGCACTGAGTGTGTCGAGGTCATTATAAAAACGCAGCCAACGGCTGCGTTTTTATTGCTTTAGGGTACTGACTGAGGCCGGTTCGATTGGATTTACTCAGTTAACTAAATACTGGCGCATCGTAATCGTAGCCTTCATCGCTGTAAGCGGTCACGATGGCATCGTCAACTAAGCCGTCAGCTGCGGCTACTTGGGTATCAAAAAAGTGCTGTATCTGCTTACGTCGTCCATGGGCAGCCCAACTTTCGCCATCGGCCCAGATCTCATTAAACATGATGGGATAGTCAGTGCGGGTGGCACTCGGATGGTCGATTTGACGGGTCAAGATGTATTGAATACAACCTTGTTCACGCAGCGCATCGGGCTCTAACGCTTTCAGTACTTCAAATAATTGTGCCTCTTTACCTACCTTTGGACGAAATTGAGCAATAACAAAAATACGTGATGACATAGCGTAACCTTCTCCTTGGAAAAATAAGAGTGTAAATCATCCATTAGTGATCCCCTAGATGGTCGGTGAGTTTTTATGCAGGTGTTTGGCTAAATTTATACATTGGCTTGTACTGTTATATCAGTGCTGGATAATGCAGTTATAAAACAAAATGAGATATTGCCTGACTATGCGGCTAGACAAATTTGTGTGCAAGAGTACAAGGCTTGATCGCCAACAAGCTGCATTGGTTATCGCTGCAGGTGATGTCACTGTCAATGGCAATACGATTGTTGATGCCAACATACAGGTGCATGAGAGTAATTGTATTGAGCTAGAGGGCACGCGACTCGAATTGAGACCTTTTCGCTATCTGCTGTTCAATAAGCCGATTGACACACTTTGTTCTAATGTTGATGGCGATTATCCCTCCATTTTTAATTTAATCGATGTCCCTAACCCTCATGAGCTGCATATTGCTGGCAGACTCGATGCCGACACCACAGGATTGGTGCTGATCACCGATGATGGCCGCTGGTCGTTTAATGTTTTTAATCCTAAGTATCGGTGCCAAAAAGTGTACCGGGTCACGTTGAGGGATAGTATTGAAGGTGAACGTAGCGGCGAACTTGATAGACAGTTGATGATTCGGTTTAAGCAGGGGTTAGCGTTACCCGGCGAGGCTAAGCCCACCTTGCCCGCCAAACTCCAATATGTCAGTGAGCGCGAGGTGCTGCTGACAATTAGCGAAGGGCGCTATCATCAGGTCAAACGTATGTTTGCCGCTGTGGGTAATCGCGTCAACGGCCTACACCGAGAGCGTGTGGGTGAGATCCAATGTGATGTTGCTTGTGGGACATGGCGATACTTGAGTGCTGAAGAGGTGCAAGGGTTTGGTTTTTCACCACTAAGTGAGTTGGATACCAGAGCATGAGAGACGCTTTAGATGCGTTCAGCTTTGATAACGCTCGGCTCAAAGGGGTTATTTGAGCCAAGCTGCGGCGCTTAGTGGGTACTTAGTTGTCGCGCAGTTTAGGGCGGGAGTGTTGACTTGTTTGTGATGAGCGCCCCTGAGCCGACTGAGTTCGCTGCGGGCTTTTAACCTGTCGCTGGCGATGCGGTTGCTGACTTTGTTGCCGCTGAAGGCCCTTCTCCCGCTGAAGGCTCCTATCGCGTTGAGGACTCTTTACCTGCAGATGGCTATGTTTAGTACGCTGCTTATCGCTTTTATACTGACTCTGATTGTCGCTGCGATAGTTACTATTGTGCTTATTTTGTTTGCTGAATGGCTGAGCAGTATTCGCTTTACTCCTTGCTGTTTTGGTCAGTTTCTGGCTGAAAATTTGTTCACGGCTCTGCTTCACCTGAGCTGTGCTGTAGTGCTTAGATTGTACCCTGTTAGCGCGGCGCTCAACATTTCTTAGTTGCTTAGCTTGCAGTGTACTTGGTTTATGGCTGTTATAACGCTGCTTTACCTGAGTAGAGCGATAGGCGACCCCTCGTCTGTGATGCGGTTTATGTATCCAGCGCTGCGCCCCACTATTTGAGACGATACGGGCTCGTGGACGATAGTGATGAGAATGACGATGATGGGTCACCACTATGTGACGGTCATGCCAACGAAATGCGCTAAAGAAATAGTTAAAGCTAATGTGTATGCCACTTTGCCAATAAAAATGACCCGCAACATAGCTAGGGTAATGAGCAGCGTAACGTGGTGGATAAACCCAGTAGATGGGTGGGTAATTATGCCAACGCCAAGTGCCGTAGACCACCCGAGTGTCATAAACTGGCACATAAATTACCTCTGGCTGTACAGGTTCGATAATAATCTGCTGCTTCACCTTAGTGATTTTCATATTATCCATGGCATTAAAACTGTCAGCTTCTTCGGCTTGATGACGTAAAAGCTGAATGCTAGCAAGTACTTGTTGTTCATCTTGTAAAAAGGCATCGCCAAGCTTTTGAGTCCAGTCTAAGTCATCACTGAGCTTTTCAAGCACCGCAGGAAATGCGACTAAGGCGGTAACGCTTGGATCCCAGTCTTGCTTTTCAGCACGATTTACTGCCTGGTTGGCCTCGAGTTTTTGATGTTGAGCACGCCAGCGGTTAGCCTGCACCACTTCTAATGGATACGTTGATGCGATTAAAATATGAGTGAGTAAACTGTCGGGATATAAGGCGATAGGAGCCAAGATTTGCGCCAGTTCAGCATCGCTGATTGAGCTCTCTAGCGATGATGTTTGTGCCGCGCTTAGCGAGGCGCTAAACAGTGACGACGATAAGGTGACAAGCATGATGACAAGCCAAATTTTTATGCTGTTCATATCGACTCCAATTCATATTGAGTAGGTGATTTATCTCGATAGTAGAAGAGTGAAGATGAACATAAGCTGAAAGCGTAAGTCCTGCTGGGTATTTATCGTCAATGGTTCTGACGTAGTTTAGATACATCATTGATGCTTTAAATGAAGCCTTCGATAGAGAGGAATGACGACATCTATCCCTTTAGTCGAAAATGTTAATAGCTAATCTTTTGTACTAGCGGCTTGATCTGTGTTGACGATGAAAAAGCAATCGAACATGAGGAAAAATTGATGTTACTACTTCATTTTTACGCATTTTGTGTCGTTATATGCAGGAGCAATGAGAAAACCTATGTACGTCTTTTGCATCATATGTGGATTAAATGTGGCTGAATGCGCTGTGTTGGCTTAAACATAGATACAGTGTTATTTAACTATATGATCATACCTAGTGTTAACGATTCAGTTTGGATCTAGTGATATATAATTTAAATTATTTATCATTTATAACTCACACTCATTGGTATACATATGTTGCTTAGTTGTAATTTTTGGCGATTTTTCAAACCAGAAGAGGGTGTTAATTGAGCAATCTGGTTTTTGATTGTGCAAATATATTATGTGGCTTATTTGTTGAACGAAGTGGCGCATCTTGTTGTTAATTTCGCTATATAGTAAACCGATTGATTATAATTTATGATGAGACGCCATAATAATTAGAATAAATGCTTCATACATAAAATCACTCAAAGGGACAGTTGAGAATATCAATGAAAAATATTCGCTATACAACCAATAATGAACGTAAGTTTAGTGACAGCAGGAAACTTGTTAGCGTCACCGATTTACAAGGAAATATTCAAGACTGTAATGACGACTTTGTTGAAATTAGTGGCTATGCTAAAGATGAACTGCTTGGACAGCCCCATAACATAGTGCGTCACCCAGATATGCCTGCTGAGGCATTTAAAGTAATGTGGTGGCATTTGAAGCAGGGGAAGCCTTGGATGGGCTTAGTTAAGAATCGCTGTAAAAATGGTGATTTTTATTGGGTTGATGCTTATGTTACTCCCATAACCGATAAAGGTCAGATAGTGGGGTATGAATCGGTAAGATCTTGTCCAAGAAGGGTGGATGTTACTCGAACCGAAAAGTTATATACTCAAATTAATAAAGGTAAAACACTCTCTAATTTAACCTCTCTTTCTGCAGAAAATCTATTTTTAATCATCGCCTCTATTATTCTTGTTATTTTATTTTTAACTGCTGGCTGGTCCTTTATTCAAATTCCTCTGTTATGCACGGCTTTAATTTACGGGGCTTGGATGAAGTACAGCAAAAATACCACGATTAATCATTTGAACGTCATGCTAAAAAATAGTTTTTCGCATCCACTCGCTGCGCAAACCTACTCAGATTCAACTGGTACTATTGGTTTAGTCAAGGTGGCTATTTTGAGCCAAATTGCACATTTAGGTACAGTGATCGCCCGAATTGAAACGGCCGCCTTAAGAGTCGCTACAGAGTCGGACAGGGGATTCCAACTAACGGTTAAAACCGCGCAAGAGATAGAGAAGCAACAGGCTGAAACGCTTCAGGTGGCTACCGCAATGAATCAAATGGCCACCACTATTACCGAAGTGTCGCGGCACGTTTCAGATACCGCAAGCCATGCTGGTATTGCCAATGACTTGGCCGTGAATGGTAATAAAGTCGCTGAGATAACCCATCAATCTATTCAAAAGCTTAATGAAACGGTGTCAGACATTAGTGTCTCCGTTAGTCAGTTGTCCGATCAGACCACGTTAATCGCTAAAGCCGCGCAACATATCGAGCAGATAGCCGACCAGACCAATTTGTTGGCACTGAATGCAGCCATTGAGGCGGCGCGGGCTGGAGAGCAAGGTCGAGGCTTTGCTGTGGTGGCTGATGAAGTCAGAAATTTGGCCAAGCGCACGCAAGAATCGACGCGTGATATTTACGCGATTGTGCATGAGCTAACGGCCAGCGCCGAAGTCGCGGTCAATACCGCTAAATTGGGCACCGATGCGGCAGAAGAAGGGTTAGAGCGAGTGCAAGAAAGCAGCACCATGCTCAATGGTATTTTCGATGCGCTGGGTCAGATAACGAATATGTCGACTCAGATGGCGGCTGCCGTAGAAGAGCAGGCGCATGTTGCTGAAGATATTAATCGTCAAGTTGTTAATATTTCAGAATTGGCTTCGGAATGCTCCGAGAGCTCTAACGAAACCACGGCGTCGATGACCTTAGTTAAGTCGATATCTGATGAATTACATGAATTAGTCGTGCGGTTTAAGCCTCATTAATCCCCCTCATCAAGACGTAGGCTCATTATCGTGCAATACCTCTATGACGGTGTTAAGTCATAGAGGTATTAATAGTTTCATGTGTGTTTAACGCTTTAAACTTGCGCTGAAGGTCGTCGTATCTTCGTTGTTTAAGCCTCATCTAACGCCTAGGGCCTGTTGATCTTTCAAGGTTGTTTTTACAGCGAATTGTAGGGTATTTATACAAGGCAGAAGCTTTGTAGTGTAGTTATTCTACATAAAAAGCTGAGAACGCAGTAGAAATACCCAACAAACGCAGCCCAAAGGGGTCGGTTAAAAACGTTTTACTCTTTGTTAAGTGAATTTTGCTTAGATGACTAGGCTGCAATCCGCTCGCCTTGATTAAAACGTTTTTATCTCGAACAACACTCAATCAGCAAAGATCAACAGGCCCTAGTGACGACCTGATGTGTTGCAGTCGTTCCGTTACTTCCTGCTAAGCGGCTTATCTATTACGCAGCTTGATTAAAGCTGACTTCGAAGCATGCGCCGCCAAGGTGTGACGAGGAACTAATGGTCAAATGGCCCTGATAGCTATCGACTAAGTCACGGACAATCGCTAGCCCAATGCCGTGGCCTTGTTCATAGGTATCGACCCGCTTGCCTCGCTCAAATATGGCATCACGTTGCTGCTCACTAATTCCCTTGCCGTCATCTTCAATGATAAAGCGTAGCGTCGCCTCTTGTTGAACGACCGACAATCTCACCTGTGAGGTTGCAGCCTTGCAGGCGTTATCGAGCAGGTTACCGAGTAACTCAGTTAAGTCACTCTGATCGCCATAAAAAATGCAGTTTGGCTCGGGAGATTTGGCATACTTTATATCAATAGTAGGGTGAATTTTACTTAAGGTGCGCAGTAACTTATCGGACACCTCAAGCACCTTAATACCAAGATGCCAGGCATTGCCCGCAGCACTTTGCGCGCGCTTAAGTTGATGACTAATCGTGCGGTTAATTTGACTTATCTGTTCAATGGAGGCAGGGTTTAACTCTTTTTGGCTTTGTATTACCGCCAGCGGCGTTTTTAGGCTGTGCGCTAAATCCGATAATGCATTGCGATAGCGGCTACGTTGGTGTTGCTCAGTACTTAGCAGGGTATTGAGCTGTTTGGCAACGGCTTGTAGTTCTGTTGGGTATTGGCCCGTTAGTTGATAAGAGTTCCCTTGTTGTACCGCTTGTAACTCTTGCTTAAAGCGGGCCAATGGCTTAAGTGTCCAACTGAGCCAAGCTAACTGTATCGCGACTACCACTAGCATTAGAATAAATAGCCAACTCCATAGGTGTTGACTAAAAGCCTGTTGTTGCTCACTGATGCTGGCAAAGTCTTTGATAATATGCACTGTGATGGCTTGTAGCTGATTACTCGCTGCGGTCAACTCATCATTCGAGGTCGTTGAGCTTGGGGCAAAACGTACACTAAAACTGTAAATGAGGTAGGGCTCACCATCGAGGTTTATTTCACTAAAACTCCCCTTGCCAACATTGGGGTGAGGCAGTGTCGTGGGCAGTGGTTGCCCCAGAAACGAATTAGATGACCACAATATTTGGGTTGTTGATACCATGCTCGGTTGCACGGTTGGTGTGACTGGGGTGATTTGCGCATTTTGGTGTTGTTGGGTGCTGGTTAACCCAGAAATGTTGGGCGTTGAAATATCATTGTTCTGTGGTTGGGGTAACACTTGCTTGGAGATCAGAGCATATAATCCAGATCCGATAACATTAAATTGGTTTTCGAGTAGGCGTTCAGGCATAAATAGCTCGCCTTGTTCCATTTCTGTTACCGCCAGTACCGAATAGAGATAGGCGCTGAGCTGATCTTGAGTGTTGCTTAATACCTGTTGTTTAAAGGCGTTGTTTAGGGCGATGCCAATGCTGGGCAGTAACAGGACGATTAGCAGTAGGGCACTTAATATCAAGCGAATACGAAGAGAGTTAAATATGCTTGGCGAAGCGTTTGGCTTACTGCTTTTCATGGCGCACCTAATCTTGCAGCTGGCGCAGGCGATAACCCTGGCCACGCAGGGTTTCAATTAGTCCATATTGACCATCAGGATCGAGTTTTTTACGTAGTCGGCGGATAAAAACTTCGATGACATTGGAGTCTAAATCAAAGTCTTGATCGTAAATATGCTCAATTAACACCGTCTTAGATTTTACCTCGCCAATATGCAGCATAAAGTATTCAAATAGCTTGTATTCTGAGCCACTTAAATTAATGGGTTGTTCACCAACTTTGATGTCGTGACTACTCGTATTTAGGCTGAAGGGCCCATTTTGAATGAGTGGGCTCGATTTACCCGCCGAGCGGCGAATCAGCGCGTTAAGGCGCGCAACTAACTCCTCTGGATGAAACGGTTTCGTTAAGTAGTCATCTGCGCCAGCATCGAGCCCCTCAACCTTATCTTGCCAGCTGTCTCGCGCCGTTAAAATCAGCACAGGATACTCAACGCCACTGGCGCGAAGCTGGGTTATCAAGGCGATGCCGTCGAGTTTAGGCAGGCCTACATCAATTATCGCCGCATCATAGGGATATTCTTGACCTTGAAATAACCCCTCTTCACCATCGCTGGCCACATCTAAGGTGTAATGGGCATCGATTAAGTGCTGTTTTAAATTGGCTTGTAGGGCTAAATCGTCTTCGACCAGTAGTAAGCGCATTGGGAGCTCCTTATGCTGTCCTGTGGCTAACGCCTGAACATCTGCCCGGTAACGGCATCAATTGAGACATAAAACACCACACCGTCGGCGCTGAGCAGTTTAGCGCGATACCCTGAATTACCATTGACCTTAGTTGATTGCATGCTCAGTATTTTGCCACCGTATTGGCTTTTTACCATTTGGGTCGCTTGTTGGCGGTTTTTGACACGCAGTGGCTGCGGGACGCTTTTTTCTGCGGCCAGCATCATACTGCTACTGGACAATATCGATAAGCCAAGGCTCGATGCTTGCGCTAATGGGGGCAAACATAAACACACACCGACCATCAAAATGACTGCAATTTTCATCAACTGTACTCTTATTGCTGTTATCGACCCAGTGTAAAAGATCCGCTAAAAATAAGAAACATATCAAGGTGCTTCAATCTAGCTTGAGCTGGTCAATATGGATAAGCATCACGCGGTTACCGTGAACATTATTGCGAGCTGAATATGAATGCTCGCTGAATGTCACTTAAATGATATCTCGTTGAATATCTGTATTTTAGCATTCAGCTTATGTTCATTTTCAATGGGATTAAATGCCCCTATGCAATTGAACCGATTTAAGGTGATGGAATTATGGTTACATTAACAAATATGAATGCAGCCCGGCAGGTGGAGCATGTAACGAGACGGTTTAATATTAAAGTGGCGATGGGCAGCGCCTTGATGTTGTCGAGATTAATATTACCGCGAATGATGTATGCAGCGATGGCGTTACCTCGACTGATGATAAAGCGGAGCTTTGCGATGAATATATTACTAGCTGTGAGCTTGTTGGCAGCCGTTACAGGCAGTGCTGTTGCGAGTAGTGAGATGAGAGACTCAGGCAATTTGCTGCAGATCAGCGCGGTATCGGTTAGCGTCAAGCAACAGGGGCAAGCATTGCCCCCCGTATTGGGTCACCGCGGCCAAGCAATGAATGCGGCGCAGCTTGAGGGGGCCAATAGACTCAAACACATCCCCGTGGTGAAGACCCCGCGAAAAACCCGTGAGCAAGTCATTGCCGATAAGCAAATTAATGTCGATACCCGCAGCGGATTGCGCTCTAGTGCCGCCCGTTTGAATGCGGCCATCTATTATGAATTTGCTATCTATGATGCCAGTACGCGCCTGTTTGAGGATATTGATTACGATGGTTTTTATCGAACCTTTAGCGTGACATTTGATGCCGATGTGCACAGTAGTAACCTTAATCAATATGCCGATGTGTATGCCATGTTGTATTTGAGCCGAAATGGCGGACCCTGGGAGCTGTACCACACCACTGAGATCTTCACTATTTTTGATGATGTCAGTAATGACGATTTTGAAGTATTGACCACATTGCATTCGGGGTACCCAACGGACCATTACGATGTGTTAATTGACCTTTATGAGGTTGGCTACAGTGATATTGTGGCCACCATCAGTAGCGATGATCTCGATGAACTTTATGGCTTACCGTTAGAAAGTGCCGACCGCGACTTTTATGCAGATGAAGGCACCGAAGTGATAGTTGGTGGTGCGATATCTATGTTTGCTATGTTGTTTTTATGGGTGTTTGCAATCATCAGACGGGTTGTTTCAACGCCTAGCCAGTAACAGGTATAGATTGGAGATGTAGCAATGTCGTTCGTTTTTAAAGGGTAAATGGTATTTCACAAAAATCTTCCTATTTAGGCGTATATTAGGGGGTAGGATATTTTTGTATGCTGGGGGGAAGGTATGGATCAGGTGCAACAAGTCAGTAGTGAACAAGTGAAAGTTTATCGTGTTTGGGATAAACCTACACGGCTGTTTCATTGGATAAATGTATTGTGTGTAATGGGGCTGGTTTTTATTGGTGCCATTATGATGTATAAAGGCGATTTGGGAATTAGTGGTTTAGAGGCCAAGGTTAAGCTTAAGCAGCTTCATGTGACTGTCGGCTATCTATTTGCGCTTAATTTAGCCGTGAGATTAGTTTGGGGCATCATTGGCTCAAACAGTGCCCGTTTATCTAAAATGCTACCCAGTTTGTCCGCAATATCTGCTTATAACGCTAAGCTAAAAGAGGGGGCATCACCTCAGTACCTACATCATAACCCCGTTGGTAATTTAGCGGTTTTTGCCATGATGATTCTGATGGTCACTATTATGTGTACTGGTCTTATTCGTGCAGGAACCGATATTTATTATCCTCCACTCGGGGGACTAGTCAGTGACTATATTGCTCAGAGTGGTGTCGATGGTTCTTCATTAAAGGCTTATGATGAGACAGGTGTCGACCAACAAAAATTGGCACAGATAAAACCGTTTAAGTCCCTGGCAGGCGAAGTGCATGTTTATAGCGTTTACTTACTTATTTTTATGATATTACTGCATATTGCAGGGGTTATCGTCGCAGAACTTAAGCACCAACCTGGTTTAGTTTCGGCAATGATATCGGGTAAAAAGTGGTTGAATCGACCACCAGAAGACTAGCAATGCTTGAGCTTTTTATCATTAAAGTCAAACCAAAGGCTGGTGTGTTAATTAATGTATTGGGCACAGTGCAGGGTGTGTCCAATTTTTTATGCTGTGATTTAACCTAAATGAGTACGGTGCAAATAGCACTTGAGTGCGTTAAATATCAACAATCAAATTAGATAAAAAGTACCATTATTCATACATTAAAGACTTAATTAATCATTATTTTTAGGCTAGTATGTTGGGCAATTGTTAAATGTCTTTTTTTTGGGGGAGTAATGAAGCGAACTCTGATACTTGCACTTACATTGATGGGCGCTTTTACATCAAGCCCCGCTTCAGCGGTTGCTGATATTAAAGGCTACTATCTTGGGGCTATGGCGGGGCATTCACAGCTAAAGGCGGGTGAGTTTGATGAGTCAGCCCTGAGTTACGGTGTATACGGTGGCTACTATACGAGTAAAAACTTCGCGTTAGAAACGGCTTATATTATGACAGACAATTATGTTGATAATGGTGATGTTAAGGCTAATTACATCTCACTTGCAGCTAAGTTTCACCATTATTTTAATGATACCTATTCGATGTTTATTAAGGCGGGTATGGCTTCGACACAAATTGACGCCAACACTCAATATGATGGTATTGGTTGGTTATGGGGAGCGGGATTTAATATGGCTTTTAGCAACAAAGTCAATGTGAGAATTGCTTATGAAATGGTTTACACCGATTTGGATACCACAGGATTAGATGAAACCGTTGATAGCGATCTTGGTAATCTTTATCTCGGGGTGCATTACCAGTTCTAGTACTGAGTTGTCGCGATAGATTGCCATTACACCAAGGCTTAAAAAGTCGATTAGCTTAAAAATGCAGCCAACAGGCTGCATTTTTTATGTTTATGCTAAATCAAATCATGATCAATATGGTGTTAAAACGGTATTTACAAAGTAAAAAATTATAATAAAAGCCTATTAAAACAGATACAAAGGTTTTCATTTGTATTGATTGATGTTGCCTGTATTGCAATCTTATTGATAATTATTATCATTTGCAGACTATTTATGGGGAATAACAATACAATGAAACATATGCGCTTTTCAGCAGTCGCGCTTGCTTGCATCTTATCTTTACAGGTGTCGGCAGAACAGGTTCAACAAGTTAAAGGCGGCTTATCGCCCGAGGTTGAACGTATCACCGTTTATGGACGGCAAAATCAGGTGGTGATGAATTCTGGTTTGGCGACCAAGTCTGATATGTCCTTGATGGAAACGCCTGCGGCAGTGGTGATAGTCGATGAACAACTCATTACCACTCAAGGCGCCACCGATCTTCAAGATTTACTGCGTAATATTAGCGGGGTTACTCAGGCGGGTAATAATTACGGTATTGGTGACAATATCGTGATCCGTGGACTCGGAGCAAACTACACCTATGATGGTATGTATGGCGGCGCTGGGCTAGGTAACACGTTTAACCCCACTCGATCGTTGACTAATGTCGAGTCAGTCGAAGTGCTAAAAGGCCCTGCAACGGGGCTTTACGGGATGGGAAGTGCTGGTGGCGTGATTAACTTGATTGAAAAGAAACCACAGTTTAATGCCGCGCATGAATTTACTGCAGAGGTTGGCCAGTGGAATACCCATTCGTTTGGGCTGGACTCCACCGCGGGTATCACCGACAAGTTGGCTTATCGCCTAGTAGCTAAATCGGCTCGCAGCGATGGTTATCGTGATATTGGCACTGATAGAGATGAAGTCTATGGTTCACTTAAATATCTGTTAGACGATAGTCAAGATATCATGTTGAGCACAGCTTATATTAAGGACGCAATCGCGGTAGATTCTATTGGTCATCCCATCCGTATATTTAATACGGCGTCAGTTAATGGTTTAGGCGCCGGTGATGTGACCTGGCAAGACCTCGTTAACGATCCCACCGCTGCAGGCTTGCAGCTGAGCGATGCTCAGCGACAGCAACTGTCTGACTCTTTGTCTGCGACTGATGGTTTAACCCCTTATGACTTTGGTAATGCCGGCATTATTTCGCCGATGGCGAAAGGCAACGAAGGTGAAGAGTTAAGATTTAAGCTCACTCACAACATATTTTTTGATGACAATCTCTTCTTGAATCAGCAGCTGCAGTACCGCGATTATCAATCAGGGTTTGCGCGTCAAACCGGCGCCTACAACTATGTTTATTGGAAGCGGAGCGGCGTTATCAATGCCGATCCTAGAGCGCCACTGGTTGTCGATGATATTCTTTATCCATTCGCCGCTCGCCGTCAGGAGTATCGTCAAGTTTCGGCGGATGAAACCTCATGGCAATACTTTGCCGATTTGCGTTACGATTTTGAGTTGGCAGGTATAGATAACGAGCTTTTGGTTAACGCCAATTATGAGGATCGAAACATTCGATTTAAGCAGTACTCGATTTATGATGCCGATCAGGTTAATAAAAATAAAGCAGGTGAGGTCATTTACCAAGGGAAATTGCCTTATATCTTTGATCTGCGTTCACCTAACTGGGCCGATGGCGAGTTTGCTGACTATGATCCGTTACTGACCAGTAATTATGATAAGAAGGTCAAGGCATGGGGCGTTGGCGTGCAACATGTTGGCTATTTTCCCTATGGGTTTACCACTCGAGTGGGTGTGGCTTTTAATGAGATTAAGCAAAGCTATGAGCACTTTGGTGTTGACCCTAGGTATCGCGAAAGTTTAGCTGAGCCCAAGCCCGAGGCGGATACCTCAGATAATGGCATTACTTATAACTTAGGGGTAACGTATATGCCGACAGACAATATCTCTGTGTTTATTAATCACTCTAAAGGACGCACTGCCTATAGCGTTTTAGGTGGTGTCACTGGTAATGAAAAAGACAGGCAAGACTCTGAGTCAATTAGTAACGATCTGGGTCTTCGTGTGAAAGCGTTTGATGATCAATTATTAGCATCTCTGGTACTGTTTAAGAGTTCACGAACCAACTTGCCATATACTAATCCCGATTATGATGATACTTCGGGCCCTGATGTTTCGCGCTATTTTTATGATGGTTCAGAGGATACCTCTGGTGTCGAGTTAGATCTCAATGCGCATTTAAATGAGCAGTGGTCGGTCAATGTCAACGGGGTTTATCAAGATGCGCGTAATAAACAAGATCCCACCAAAAAAACCTATGACACTCGTCAAAAAGGGGTGCCTTATGTTACTGCCAGTGCTTGGGTCACTTACGGGGCTGAGTGGTTTAAATTATCGAGTCCACTCGATATTAGCTTTGGCGCAAAATATGTCGATGAGCGCAGTACGGATTCAACATCATTTGGTATACCCAAGGGTTATGTACCCAGTTATACGGTTGTCGATGCCGCTGTGAGTTACCATGCCGATAACTGGAGCGTTCAGCTCAACGTAGATAATCTATTTGATGAAGCCTATTACGATAAGGCCATGTTTCTTGGTGGAATGCCAGGAGCGGAGCGAAACGCTAAACTCAGTTTAAGTTATCGGTTGTAAGTAATCTTATAAATTATCAGTTAGCTCAAACGATAAAAAACGCAGCATTTTTTTTGCTGCGTTTTTTTATACCTTATGTCTCTTGAGGTGTAATTTCCCTGATAGGCATTTGAACCGTGGTATATATAGAAATTGTTATTAGTGTGTTGTTAGTGATGGAATGGCTTCATCATATTGAGCCATTATGCTTGTTCACTTGTGGCGAGAAAATGTCAAAACCTTGGTCATCAAGCCAAATTTATCGCCCTTCCTGCATAATGTTCAGTACAGATAAGGCGATAAAAAGTGACTATAACGATAAGAAGGCCATTGAATGTAGCTTAATGGTCTGATGAATGGATTGTTATGACTTCGATATTTATCTCGATGTCTACCTATTGAAGTTGGTACCATCTGTTAATTTTGAGGTGGCGCTGTTGACTATTTGTTTTCTTTGTGTAAATTTGCTTGTTAAATCAAAGTAAGATATTTGATTTTCGTTTAAAAAATATAAAGCTCAAAGCAAGAACACAAATATGAGCTCAATAAATATACCAAGGGAATGTTAACATGACATCAATAAGCTGTTTATCAAAAGCTGTCAGGGTTGCTTTGATTGCAACAACTGGGACAGCCCTAATGGTGAGTGCAAGCGCTTACGCCGAAGATACCGAAGAGCAACAAATCGAACGTATTGAGGTTACAGGTTCAAAAATCAAGCGTATCGGTGAATTATCACCTACTCCGGTTACTGTAATTACCGGTGCTGACATGATGAATATGGGTATCACAAACGTTGCTGATATTTTGAATAAACTTCCATCTTCGACTGTAGGTCTATCGCCTGAAACCACTAATAATACCATTTTTGCTAGTGGTCTAAACCAAACTAACCTTCGTGGTTTAGGAAGTGATCGCACATTAGTATTGGTTAATGGTCGTCGTTTTGTTGCTGGTGCAAATGGTAGCTCTGCGGTTGACTTAAATACTATTCCAACAGCTATGGTTGCTCGAATCGAAGTGATCACTGGTGGTGCATCTGCGGTTTATGGTTCAGATGCGATAGCGGGTGTAATTAACATTATCACTCGTGATGATGTGCAGGGTGTCGAGCTTGATGCTTCTTACACCCAACCTGAGCAAAGTGGTGGTGAAGAGTATCAGTTCTCGGTTACTGCTGGAGGAGATTTTTTCGACAGCAAATTATCGACGGTATTTAACTTTACCTATGCAGAGCAAACGGAAGTACGTCCTTCAGACAGAGATTTTTTAAGTAATCCCGTAGGAAGTATTTATAACCCAGATACATCAGAGGGCGCACCAACTCGTATTCCGTATATTGGTCGCAAACCACTTTCTTGGATCAATGAGGCTGGTACTTTCTTTTCTCCTAATGGTCAATATACTTTCGATGCCAATGGCAACATGAAAGAGTTTGATTATGGTGAAGGTCTTATCGAAGGTCCTGGCAATAACGGGGACTACTGTGGGCCTAGCTGTGAAGGATACGATCCAGTTAACTACGGATTTATTCGAACTCCTCTCGAACGAAATGTATTTACATTAAACAGTGACTATCAGATTAATGACAATCACAAAATATTTAATGAAATTACTTATGTAGATTATCAGTCTAATGGTGAGAGCTCTCCAGTTTTCCACACTAGAAACTTCATTGAATCAGATAATGCGTTTCTTCCAGATGAAACTCGTCAGTTAATGGCGGATACAGGTATGGATTATTTTAATCTGTATCGTATGGATACCGAGTTTGGTAATCGAACGTATAACCAAGATCGTGAAACCTTTAGGTTCTTAATTGGTGTTGAAGGTGCAATCAGTGACAATTGGGATTACTCAATTCACGCACAACGCGGCCAGCTAAAAGAGACAACGTTATGGGGTGGTGAGATCTTGGCTGATCGTTATGACCAAGCTAAAGATGCTGTGTTTGCTGCAGATGGTAGTATTGTTTGTCGTGATGCCGACGCAAGAGCCGCAGGCTGTGTACCGTTGAATCTACTTGGCGTAAACCAAGCGAGTCAAGAGGCGATCGATTGGGTTAGCACTAGTGCTGGTCAAACGGCGAAAACCACTCAAACAACCGCTGGTTTAGTGATTAATGGTGCACTATTTGAGTTGCCTGCAGGATACGTTAATGCGGCTTTTAGTGCTGATTATCGTAAAGAAGAATCTGAAACTAACCCAGATCAAGAGTTAGTTGATGGTACCATCTTCGGTAATACCGCAAATCCACTTCGAGGTGAGTTTGACGTTACTGAATTTGCTGCTGAATTCAGTGTCCCATTGTTAGCTGATGTATTTATGGCCCACGATTTAGGACTTGATTTGGCATATCGCTGGATGGACTACAGCACAGCAGGTTCTGATGATGCATGGAAAGTGGGCCTAAACTGGGCACCAATTGAAGATCTTCGCCTTCGCGCCACAAAGTCTAAATCTGTGCGTGCGCCAAATATTGGTGAACTATTTGATCCAGGTGGACAGACATTTGTTGGTTTTACCGACGTATGTGACAAGATTAACGTCGAATTAGGCCCCAATGATAACCGTAAGAAAAACTGTCAAGCGGTAGGTTTACCTGAAGGTTGGAATCCAACGGATTCTTGGTATCAAGGTACACGCCCTGGAACTAATGCGGGTAACCCCGACTTAAAGCCTGAGACTTCAAACGATTATACTATAGGTATGGTATATACACCGAGTTACCTAGAAGGTTTCTCGTTGACAGTGGATTATTGGGCATTTGAGATCAGTGATGCTATTAACTACATTGGCGTAGGTACAGCAGTTCGTTATTGTTATGATTCTGAGTCACTAGATAACATTTATTGTGATCTATTTACTCGAGATGACACCACTGGTGATATTATCGATTTCGTTCAAGCTCCTGTTAACTCAGCTTCTTTCGACGTTAAAGGTGTAGATATTGAAGGTCAGTATGATATCCCAACTGACAGCTTTGGTGATTTTAGAGTCCATGTTATTGCCACTTATCTTGAAAAGTGGGAATACAATCCGACAGGATTTGACGCTGATCTGCAAGTTGATGTGGGTGAATACACAGATCCACGCTGGAAGGCGATGTTTAGCCTAGGTTGGCAATATGATGCGCTTAGTTTAGAAGCAAGATCTAACTACCGTCATTCAGCCGTTGCTAGTAATGATTGGCAGCCAGAAAACAACAACTATAACGATATTCCATCGCATACCGTTTGGGACTTTACTGGTTCGTATGATTTCAGCGATTCGCTATCTCTTCGCTTTGGTGTGAAGAATGCGTTTGATATTGCACCGCCACGTAACCCTTATGTTTATGACGGTGATGGTCTATATGACACCAATGGACGGGCATTCTTCTTAGGCGCCAACTATAAGCTATAAGCTATAAGCTAATAGATATCTGCTTTAGATAAATCACAAAAGGGCACAGTATTCAGTGCCCTTTTTATTATTGTTTTTTTAACTTAGTAATTACGGTGTATCGAAGCCGTACTCAGCAAGAATGGCTTGGCCTTGTGGCGCGATTATAAACTCGGCTAATTCGTTGGCCTGAGGGTGGGCACCATTGAGTACCGTCAACCCATAGTTAGCGCCGACGCTGAGATTATCGGGTAGGGCGATTATCTGCAGTGTGTCCACCTGTTTTTTGGCCAAGACTGCGTTGGTGCAATAGGTCAAAAAAATATCAGCTTGGTTATTTTCCATCACCCAGCCATAGGGATTGCGTCCATCAGGTGCTTTAGCACTGGTTGGGCCGCCGGTTAATTGCAAGGCTTTGCTGCTTAGTATTTTTTGGGCATTTGGTGACAGTTTTTCCGCTCGCTCGAATACCTTAAAAGCATAATCCCCAGCGGGATCGGCTTTGGGAGTCGATGTACCTAAGCGAATCGTGTTATTTAACATCTGCTGGAGTAAGGTTGTAGGCGTTACGGTTACTTCTGGCTGGGCTAGGGCACACAGCTTATTACGGGCAAACATCACCACTTCACCACTGAGGCCCGCGTTATGCAATGCGGTGGGGTGTTTCATGTTCGCAGATGCATACAGGTCGACTTTTTCTCCCTGCTCAATACGTTGACGTAGCAGTCCTGAGGGCGCAAATTGCGCATTTATATTGCTCGCGTTTTCGCTTGCTTGTTGATATGCCCCGATGATATCTGTCATGGCGACTTTTAAACTCCCGGCTGCGCGAAATTGCAGTGGGTTGTCATGTGCCGCAGCCGTGGTGGTTAATCCGAGAGTCAGTAAGGTTCCTAATATCCATTGATGCTTCATTATTGTATTCCTATACGTAAACGATAGTTGCTCAGGGTATGAAACCTGAGTTGATAGCGGCTCGCAATAGAAGGATTAGCTTGGGTGAAAGACTTGCAGTAGAGATCGCTAACTTACGTTGATAATACGACAAATTGTCGCAGCCCATCATGAGAGACTTGTTTGGTTGGCTATCACTCTCAGTGAGAGAGCATTAGTAGTGCCAACAGCTTGGCCACTGCATTGAGCTTAATACCTTACAAGGGGGGATTAAGCTCACAACTAGCCTCAATTGATCACGGCGATTACTTCATCACGGCCATTATTTCATCAGAGCCTTAGTACCGATAATTTTAAATGCCGGAACGCCTCTGACCAACGTTGGCCTTGCAAAGGCTTGCTGACACTGAGGGCAGATACCCGGTGCGAAGGTATAGTCTTCGCTTATCCGCTCTTTAAAACATTTAACCAGTGCGCCTTTGCCTCCCTTACGGTATTTATACAGTTTGCATTTGCACTGAGCACAGACAATATCGACAGTCCGACTAGGGCCTTTCTTATTGGGTTTTGCCATAATAATATTTTGCTCTCAACGGCTTAGAGCCTAATGCTTACGTCATAAAAAATGGGGCCATACTGTTAACATATGCGCAACTTGGTTATAGTGGTGGCCATTCAAGCGAAGTTGGTGTTACTTCATGATTAACATAATAAAAAAAAGTGTCATCTTGCTGTTATCGGTTGCCTTTTTGCTGCTCGTTGGCGCCTATATTAGTTTGCACTTGAGTCTACCTAAACTGACTGGCGAATTGAAGACAGCCAAGATCAGCAGTGTAACCTCCATTGAGCGAGATAAACTAGGCACAGCGGTCATTAGCGGCAAAAATCGCCAAGATGTGGCTTTTGCATTGGGGTTTGCCCACGGTCAAGACCGCTTCTTTCAAATGGATCTGCTGCGGCGTAATTCGGCGGGTGAGCTGAGTGAAATTTTTGGCCCCATAGCGGTTAACCTCGACAAACAGCGCCGTTTCCATCAACTGAGAAAGCGTGCCAATAAGGCATTGACTCAGTTGCCCGTGGCGCAGCAACAGTTGCTCGATCGTTATACCGATGGCGTCAATCAAGCGTTAGCTCAGCAGCGATTACGCTCATTCGAATACCTACTGACCCGCAGTCGCCCTGAGCCTTGGCATCCAAGTGATAGCTTGCTGGTCATTTACAGTATGTATCTGGATTTACAGAGTAATACCATAGCAAGAGATATCACGCTGACCCTAATAGATCGGATGTTTGGCAAACCGATGCGGGCATTTATCACCCAAACCTCGAACTATCAGGCGGCATTAGATCACAGTTTATTCCCCTCCGATCCGCCGCTTATTCCTATGCTCGAAAGCAGCCTAATGGCAAATCGCCGCGATAGCGTGATTGGCGAGATGGCTGAAGTTGGCAGTAATAACTGGGCGGTCACTGGCACCTTAACCGAGTCAGGACATGCCATGCTCTCTGACGATATGCACCTGTCATTTGCCGTGCCTATTATCTGGTATCGGGCGCAGCTCAATTATCCTGATGCAAACGGCCAAGCGGTACAAGTGACCGGGATTTCCCTACCCGGGGCTCCCGCGATTGTGGTCGGTTCTAATGGTAAAGTGGCTTGGGGCTTTACTAATGCTTACATCGATACCGCCGATTGGGTCGCCATTACCGCCGATGAACCGTTAACCCAAGAACAAGAGCCCATTGCCTTGGCTGGTGATGTTGTGGATCATCAGGTGATAACCTCTCGCTTTGGACCGGTTAAAACCTATGCAGGTCAACCTTATGCGCTCTCTTGGGTGGCACACCAAGATTACGCCGTCAATATGGAGTTAATGGCACTTGAGACCGTAGGCGATGCTGAGCAGGGGATAGCCATTGCCCATGGTTTTGGCGTGCCGGTGCAAAATATGTTGATTGTCGATGCTAAAGGCAATGCGGCATGGCAAATAGCGGGAGCGGTGCCGGCAAGACCCAATCCAAGTGATGTGGCGCAAGAGCCTGAGCAGGTAAAACTGTCATTGTGGCAACAAGGTGAAAGCCATTTACCGCAGGCATTCAATCCCAGCGGTGCTAGATTATGGAGTGCGAATGCGCGGGTGATGAGCACAAACGATGCAAGGCGTTTTGGCGATGGAGGCTATGCATTGGGCGCGCGCAGCGCACAAGTGCGTGATAGGTTGCAAGAGCAAGAGCAATTTAACGAAGCCGATTTTTACCGTATTCAACTGGATAATCAGGCGCGCTTTTATCGACCTTGGCATGATCTCCTACTTAAGACGTTGATGTCTCAACCGCAGCGTTTTGCCGAAGATATTCATCATCTGCAACAATGGGGCGAATGTGCTTGCAGCGAGTCGATAGGCTTTACCTTAGTGAAACAGTTTAGAAGCCAGCTTGTCGATCGCAGTTTTGCGGCGATAGAGACACCATTGAGTCAGCATCAATTAAGTCTGTCAGTGTTAAAGCGCTATCTTGAACCCGCCATGTGGCAGCTGTTACGCGAGCAGCCAGCAAGCTGGTTACCCAGTGAGTACGCTTCATGGCAGGAGTTTGTGATTGGTACCTATGTGATGGCCACTCAGTTTCTGATGGCCCAGCACAGTGAGAGTCATCGTTATGAAGACTTGGCGTGGGGTAAGGTGAATACCTTGCATATTCAGCACCCGTTTAGTAAGCCGATGCCGCTGTTGAGCCGTTGGCTAGATATGCCTAAGGTTGCAGGCTTTGGCGACACCTTTATGCCTGCGGTGCAGCGCCCTAATTTTGGTGCATCACAGCGCTTTATTGTGCAGCCAGGGCTTGAGTCGCACGCTATTTTAACCATACCCGGCGGGCAGTCGGGGCATCCGCTATCGCCTTATTACCGCGCCGGATTCGATGAGTATGCAGAGCAGGCTGCCACGCCGTTATTACCTGGAGCGATTCAGGCGCGTTTAGTGCTGCAACCCGCAAACTGACCAAGATACAGAGTGCTAGATAATAAAAAACCAGCTTAAGCTGGTTTTTGACTATCTATCGAACTCGCGGCTTGAACTCTAGTAGCTAGAGTTTGCAGCTAGAGTTTGAACTTAGCTCTTAGGCCATGCGCTCAACGGGTTTCCAGCGCAGTAGTTCACTAGGCAGTTTTACGCCTTGGGCGGTGATGCTGTTGATGCGATTGAGGTAAGCCGCGCCGTACATCAAGTGTTTCGCCAAATCCACCGCGTTACGGTTTTGGTAGTCATCTAAATAACTGCCTTTGGCCCACTGGTTAAAGGCGCCAAGTGCAGGGCCTGCCCAAATTTGGTAATCCATCTCACGCCCCACTTCGCCAGAATTTGACCAGCGGCTCGATAGTCCCAAATACCAGCGAAAAATCAGTGCCATCTTACGTTTTGGGTTACCTTCGGCGCGCTCAATTTGCTTAGGATCGCGCTCGTTAAAGTGGGCAACAGTGCCTGCCCAGATATCGTCGAGACTTGAGCGAAACACTTGCTTCTCAAGTTTTTCACGCTCATCGGCAGGAATGGACTCAATAGCGTCATAACGGCTGTAGATCTCATACAGCTTGTTAGCGCGCATCGGGAATAGGGTGCCACGCTTAACCACCTGAAGCTTAACGCCCATCTCAAACATGTCGGCGGCAGGTGCCATGGTGACATCGGCCATCTCTGTGGTGGCCAGCAGTTTGCGGGTATGCTCACTGGCCCCGGCTTCGACACAGGCTTGGTTGATTGAACCGGTAACGATATAAGCTGCGCCCATATTAAAGGTCGCTAATGCCGCATCTGGGGTGCCCACACCGCCGCCACAACCTACGCGAAGTGGCGTTGGGTATTGGTACTTGGCTTGGATCTCCTCTTTTAGCGCTAGAATCGTCGGCAACAATGTAACCAAAGGACGGTTATCGGTATGGCCGCCAGAATCGGCTTCGGCCGTAATATCATCAGCCATGGGGATCTGCTGCGCCATCGCCATCTGGTCGACGCTGATCAACCCTTCATCAAGGAGTTTCTGTAGCATCTTAGCCGGTGCTGGCATCATAAACTTCTCTGCCACTTCGGTGCGGCTCACTTTGGCGATCACCTTATTGCCAACAACAATGTTGCCATGGGCGTCGCGACTAAGCCCTGCTGCGCGGTAGTAAACAATCTGTGGTGTGAGGCCTAAGAAAGCCGATGCTTCAACGGTGCGAACCTTATGCTTAAGAAATAGCTCGACGCTGCCACGCTCTAGGGCGGGTTCGCTTGGGCTATGAATAAGGTTAAACATGTAAGGGCCATTGGGTAGCGCGGCTTGAATGTGGTTAATGGCGGCCTCAACGCGGCTAGGGATGAGCCCCGCTGCGCCAAATGAGCACAGAATGCCCGCTTTACCTAAGGCGATAACCAGCTCTTCTGAGGAGATGCCGTTCGCCATCGCGCCAGCATAATAGGCATACTTTACCCCGTGAACGCGGCGGAAATTGCTGTCGCCAAGGCTTTCGGTACCCAGTGCTGGGGTGAAAGCGCTCACTGGATGGCCTTGAGTGTTGTTAGTCGTCATTAGGCTGGCTTGTGTCGCGATGCCTACGCCTTTGTCGCTGTCATTGATGACATAACAGGCGCGGCTGAAATCTTTCAGCTTTGCGGCCATGGCGGCAGTGTCAAAACTGATGTCGGTATCACTGACCTGCCAAGGCCATGGCGATAATTTGTCGCTGGTTGTGGTGGGATTCATTTAAATAAGACCCTTATCATTTTTTATGCTTTATTCGATTGTCTAACTTGAGGTATTGGCAGCTATCCCAATACCTCAAGTGATCTATTTTTTACAAGGCTTCTTCGATACAGATAGCAATGTCGGTGACTTCGTAGATACGCAGCCCGTCTTTACTTAGGCTTGCATTACCCGTGATCACCTTCTTACCACCTTCATCTTTAATCGAGGTAATACTGACATCCATCGACATCTGCTTATTGAGTGGGTTGATCTGACCGCGATACTTCCACTTAATGTTTGACAAAATCTGGCCAAACTTAGGGTTTTTAAATCCAGCGCCCAAATCTTTACTGATGGCGTAAGTTTGCATGGTTTCGATAATGGCTTCAACGCCTAAGGAACCCGGCATCACAGGATCTTGGTGGAAATGGAACTGGAAGAACCAGTCGCTAGGATCGATAGTGCGCTCAGCATAGAGATAGCCTAAACCTTCGGTGCCACCGTTATCGACAATTTCGACGCTATCGATAAAATTAAGCTGACCGCCAGCAAGACGATAGTGAGGCTGGTTGGCTGGCGCATTAAAGTGGCGGCCTGCTTTATCTAACAAATTTACTTTGGTATCGGCACTAATGCCGTTGGCCACATGCCAAGGCTGAGTGACTTTGCCATTGTCTAAGCCCAGTTGATCTTTAAGCGCATCGCCTTTGAAGTAGCCAAATACTGCGGTGCCGCGATAGAAGGGCTCGCCGTCGGTGCTCAGCTCAAAGCTAAAGCTTTGAATGATGTTGGTGCCTGCCATCACCGTTGACAGCAGACGCGAGTCATTGACTATGGTTTTACCGCGCAGGTCGACATCGCGCAGTAGCTCGCCACTACCATCTAAGTTACGGAAAAACAGCTCAAGCCCCGGGAAGCCCAATGTGGTGCCCATGTAACCCGAGATGAAGCCATTAGGCTGCAAAGAGATCTCCATCAGCACCGAATACGGCATGACAGCATGGTGGCTATTTTTATCGAAATACCACGCATCGGTTGGCACTTCATACTCGGCAATACAGCTTGACGGCTTTTTAAATTCTCCGCGCTTACCGTTAACTTCCACCACGCGGGTGGTTAACTGCAGATCGCCGCACGGGGTACGTGGCGGGATCATTCCGCGATAAATTGAAAACTCAGGGCCAAAGCAGTTTTCAATATTGCCTGTGGCAAATTCAAATAGGTGGTACGGCGTAAACGGCACGGTATCGGGCACACGATTGGGATAATCGGGTGTGATAGGCGCCTCAACATGGGACAGCGGGATCACGCCTTTGTTAGGCGCGGCGCTCAAATCAGGCACTTGTGCCATCAAGGGGGCGTTAATGGACGCGCCTTGATAGCCCTTTTTAGCACTTGCTGAGTCAGCCTGCACTGCGTTGCTAAGCGTCAATGGAGCGTGATAGCGGGTGCACTCATCTTCCTCTTTGATCATCACGCCGAGATTTTGGAAATCCACCACCACTTTGCCATTAAGCAATATGTCGATGTTGGCTTTGGCATAAGGGCGCGGGCTGAAGCCAATCTCGGTCACTTCCATACGATAGGTAAGCTGGGCCGACTGCGGAATAACCTGACCACGGCAACGTACCTTTTGTGAGGCACTTTCAAGTGGTTGGAAACGACCATTTTTCGTCTGGGTGTGCATGCCTAAGTGCAGCATATAGAACTGTAGCAACTGACCACAGCCTTCGGCCATCAAGGAGCCCGCCATCACCTGATCATCTTTAAAATGACAGGGGAAGTACCAATGGTTAGGTTCCAGCTGCTTATGACCTTCAATCAACCCAAGTCCCCATGCACCGCCCGTTCTGTCGACCTTGCTGACTTGCTCGATCATCAAGAACTTCTCAGAGGCAAAACACAGTGACGGTTGAGGGTGACCTGCGTGTGACGGGCCGAAACAGCCTGCAATGTCGGCCGATAATAGCTTATGGATCGCGGCGTAATCGAACTGAGTCTGCGGGCAATCCAGTAACGGATTAAAGCGTAGCTTAGTTGCGCTATTACGGGCCTTAATTTCATCTTCTGTGCGAATGACGCCTTTGCCGTCTGCCAGCTCTGCATCGGTAAAGAAACCCGCACACCCCCCATCCATCTTGAGGATCATGGTATCGCCAACGAAACATTCATAAGAGAAGAAGAACAGCAGGGTATCGCCGTTACGGGCGTAGTGGTTGATCTTAATATCATATCTTAATGTGTCACCGCCCCGTGGCAGATCGCCTAAGAAGGTGAGCGTACAGTCGAGTAGACGGTAGACGCGCTCGCCTTTGTTTTCAAAATCAATGCCTAAGTAGCTGATCAACATCAAATCGCACTGACCCGATTCAACCGCAACCGCCCAAGGGATTTGGCCATCGACTAAGTAAGGCGCATCCTCTGGGATGTCATATTCAGTGGTCATTGAACTTGGTTTGTACTCATTGACCTTGGCATCGAGTTTCGTTACCCGCGACACCAACAGATAGTCGGTGGTCGGTAGGCGAACGCGGCGCGAATAGTTATCGATAGGGGCATATTCTGGGCCAAATACTTTGGCAATGTCGCCTTCGGCATACTCGACCAGATCATGGTAATCCCAAATGCATGGCTTGTGTGCTGGCACAGGGGCGCGGTAAGGCTCGACTTTATCATGCTGTGGCTTAAGGGGTGCCTGAGTCATAGTTTGAGGCGTCGCTGCCAGTACTTGAAACGGCTCTTGAGTCCGAGCTGGCGACTGAGTCGGCGCTGTGCCTGTGGCTTGCGCAAGCTGCTGCTTGAGCAGTTGATCAGCCACTTTTAGGCCGGTTTCACGGCTCTTAAGGAAGGCAAGGTGGGCCTGCTGCGCGAGCTGTTGATTATGTTGAAATGCGGCTAACTCACCTTGAGGCAGGTCTAAGTGGCTCGCATCAAGTGCGCTGGGTGTTTTGCTTGTCATTATGTTCTGGGTACCTATTGCTGCTGCAATCTGGGCCGATGATGGCGCTGTGGTAGAAGAGGGGTTATTCGCTGACGGTTCACTATGCGGCAGTGAGTAGCTGATCAGTGCTGGTGCATTTTCGCTTACCGGCGCGCCATGCGCTGTGGCCACTTTGGCTTTAATGGTCTCAAGCGCTGGCAGTGGCGCGTCGACAATATGAGCATAGATATCGCGGCCACCTAAACTGACCTGTTTCACTAAGCTGCGCTCAGCGTGGGTGCCTAAAGTGTGAGCCAAGCGCTGAGTCAGGGCACTGTGCTGGGCAGCACTTTGACTGAGGTGGGTGAGGGCGCACTGATTTTCACTGACGTTCGCAATTACAGCATGTTGGCTTGAACCTTGCGCAGCTTGTTGATTGAGGCGCAACAGTCCATAGATAAGGCTGGTCATGCCTGCAGCGGCAAAGCTGTGGCCAAGTTGCTGCTGACCCTGCTCAAAACGCGCATGGGTTAAGGGTAAAGCTTGTTGCAACTGGCTTGATGTCAGTGCGCTGCCTGGCGCTATGCTCTGCTCGACTAAGCTTATCTGCTCGCCATGAGTCCCGGTGAGCGTGAGTAGCTCATCCATAATACGGCTAACCGTGCTGGTAGCGCCAAAGTTTAAGCTCTCAATGGTGGCATAACTCTGTCTAGCTTGGGTTTGGCGGGCTTGGCTTTGGTCGACTTGATTAAGCGGTTCGAGTACTAAAGCACCCGCGCCTTCAGCCAGTCTCCAACCTGCGTCGTTTGGCGTAGCAGCCATTGGCGCTATGGCATTTTTAAGCATCACCTGCTCAATGCTGCCAGAGAGGTCGACCGCGGCAATTACCACGGCATCGAGCTGTTCTTGCACCATCATATTGTCGGCCACATCGAGTGCGCGGCTCACCGATTGCTCACCGGCTGAGATGGTGAAGGCTGGGCCGTTAAAGTCCCACAGGGAAGCGATACGCGACGCCATGATGTTGCCAATAAAACTGGTGTATTGATTGAGCTTGGCGGCATCGAGGACGCTATCCATGGCGATGGATTCAAGGGCCTGATATTCACTGTCTGTGAGTGTCACGCCCATGGTATCTAGGCTCTGTTTCAATTGAGTATGCAGATTGACGCGGCCGCGGAACTGGTGCAGTTCGAGCTCTGTCTCCATCGCCACTAACACCGCCACTTTTTGACCGGGTTTTAGCTTGGCGTCGCGAATGGCTTCATCGGTCACTTTCATCAACATCAGTTGCTGACAAATTAAGCGATCATCTTCATTCGGCGGCAGTTTAAAGCGTAAAAAGTCCAGCTCAAAACTGTCGACGTAAGCCCCTTGTGGTACTCCATGTAACCCAAGCTTAGCCAGTTGCTCGGGGTGTTTATCTAACCCCTTCCAGCGCTTGGTGGGGAGCTCGATAAAGGCGTTTTTACCTTGGGTAACACAGTCATTAAGTGCATTGATGGTGCTTAATGGGCCAAAGTGAGCGGCGATACCGCTGATGGCAAATTGGGGGCTGGAGCCATTGCTACAGATCTGTGTTTGACTTGGGGTTATGTCTGCAGCCTGAGTTGCCGCTTGAGGCGAAGGCACGTAAGACTCTAATAACAGGTGAGCATTACAACCACCAAAACCAAATACCGACACGCCAGCAAGGCGGGTTTGATTATTGGCTTTTACCGGCCAAGGGGTGACTTGATTTGGCAAAGTATGAGAGCCAAACAGACCATTTGGCGAGCCGATTGCTTCACTGATATTGATACTGGGTGGTAATACACCTTGGCGCATGGCAAAGATCATCTTCATGATCCCGGGCATGCCAGCAGCCGTGAGTAGGTGGCCTAAGTTAGATTTTGCCGAGCCAATCATAGGTACGGCCGAGCCGTTAAGCCTTGGGGCAAAAAACTGCTCCATCGAGGCGAGTTCAACCTTATCGCCCAGTGGTGTGCCGGTGGCATGACATTCGATGACTTCGATGTTTTCTGGCTCAATATTGCTGTCACGGTAAGCGCGTTCAAAGGCCTTAACTTGCCCTTTGCTGTTGGGGCTTAAGACAAACTGGCCTTTACCATCGTTAGACAGGCCTATGCCGCTAACCACGGCGTAAATTTTGTCGCCATCACGCTCGGCATCGTCGAGTCGTTTGAGCGCGAGTACGCCAGCGCCTTCACCGGCGAACAAGCCTTTACTGTTTTTATCAAAGGGGGCTGAAAACCCATGATCTGGGTAGGCATGGAAAATGGAGAAGCCCATATTGATAAAGAAGGGATCGGCGCCCGATACGGCGCCTGCCAGCATTAAATCGGCTTTGCCCGTGGCTAAGTAATCACAGGCCAATTTTAGCGAGTAGACTGAGCTGGCGCAGGCCGCATCTAGGCTGAGTTGCACGCGACCGAGCCCCAGCGCATCGGCCACAACCTTAGAGGCGTTGTGGGCAATAGCGCCGTTGGCACAATCGATTGATGAGCTGTGTTGGGTCTGTGCGTTAAAGGGCTGCAAGCGAAAATCGCGGCTATCCAACTTGGTTTGCAGCGCCTTTTCGACCACATTGTGGTACAGCGGCAGAAACAGCTCGTTCGATTTAGCCGTGGGGAAGGAGAGCGTCCCCATGATAATGCCTGTACGCGAAAGAATAGCCGAGTCTAACGCTACGCCAGCATCGAGCAGCGCTTTGCGGCTGGTATCGAGCGCCCATTTGAAACTATCGTCTAAGCCATTTAGTTGTTCGCTAGGCAGTTGGTAGCCTGTGGTATCGAAACTAAAGTCTTCGATATAGCCGCCTTTATCGCAATAAAATCGGTCAGATTGCCCCTGAACGCCTTGGTAGCCGGCGCTGTTAGCGCCCAGTTTCTCATTGCTGAGAATGGTTCTTGAGTCACGTTTATCGAGCAAGTTTTGCCAAAATTGATCTGGCGTCTTGGCATCGGGATACAGTGTGGCCAGTCCGACGATAGCGATCTTAGTCGCTCTTTTAGGTGTTGGCGCAGACATTTGAGAAGGCACTTCGTTTGAAGGCATTAAGCTTCCCCTCTTGATAAGGTATTGGCGTCATTGCCGTTTAGCTGCTGATGCAGTGCTAATTGACGCTTGAGTCCCAGTTGCAGCACCGTTAGGCTGACGGGGACACGATGGCTGATCAACTGTCCGATCGCCTTAAGTAGAGTCGCGATATCGCTACTCCCTTTGGCGTTTAGCGGTACGGTGCAGCATTGAGATGTATGGTTTGCCGAGGAGGATAAGCGATTATCGAGCAGTTGCTCTCTATCGCTGTTTTTTAATATTTTGTCGATTAGCGTGCAGTTTTGCCGATCGGCACCAACCTCGACAAAGAGCCGTGCACCTTGGCGCGTAGCGCTCTGGACGAGGGCGGTAAAATCTAAGCTATGGCAGAAGGTATCGGCAATCGATGTCGCAATAAGCTTTGGACTCAACTGCCCCTGCTGATCGCCAACGCCTCTGTCTATCCCTTTGCCAGTATCGGCGGCGCTGATAAATGTCACTGGGTGATTAACCGCTTCAGCCATGATATTTTGCTCATAAAAAGCGATCACATTGTCATGCTGACTGAGTGCCGGTGTCGTGTGCATCGCAGTGACACGATTGGCGGCAATACCACGTTTACCTAGCTCCTTAAGTAGCTCTTGGCAGCTATGCTGACAGCCCGCAATCACGCAGGTATCACCTTGGGTAATGGCCAAGTAAACCCTAGGGTAACGGTCGAGCAGCGCGGTTATCGGCTCAGGCGCACTGCGCACCAGAAAGCTGTTCCACTCAATCGCCTCATCAAGGGGAAGTTGCCATGCTTGACGCACCGCGGTGAGATCACCCGATATTACAGAGGTAAATAGTGGATCGCTTTTGGTTTTATCGATTAACAGATGAGGCTGTTGCCATACATCGAGGCTAGCCCACATGGAGGCTTCTCCCATGGAGTAACCTAGGGCATATTGTGGCTTAACATCAAACTCATCCATCAATAGTTTGCTTAGCAGATAACTCGCCCCGACGCCAGCAATCGCCATATCGCCCAGTGACATCTGCTCCGCCACCTGTTTGTCACTATGATAGATCGCATCAGCCTGCAGCATGGCTTTAAGATCGCCTTGCTGCTCCAAGCGGGCAAATAGCGCTGGGAAATAGTGATGCAGTTCGCTGAGCATGTCGTGATAGACAGTGCCAACACCGGGATAAACAAAGGCCAGATGCGATTGTCCAAGGGGCGCCGCGGTAAAATAGCTGCCGGCTGGGGTTTTATATTGCCCCTTTTCTTTAAACACACGGCTTAGCGCATCACTCATCGAGACTATCTCTTGTGCTAGCGATTCGATGTTGCTTGCTTGCAGTGTCAGTGCAAAACGTGGGCTGGTGCTTAGCTTAAACTCATGTAAATTTTGCTGCATTAACGCCAGCAAAGCTGAGCTGATTTTTGAGTCATCAGCCATCATCTTAATGTTATCTAGCTTAGCCGCAAGCGCCCATAGGCCTTGGCTTAACTCGGCTTCACTGGTACCAGAGAGTAAGCAGAATAAGCGCTCTGCCTTAAGTAAGGAGCTCGCCTTTAATCGTCCCGTACCTTGGGTGAGTACCATGGCGACATGGCTCATTGGCTCATTTTCAGGTTTAAGCTGCAGATTTAATGTGGCAACCCGTGCTTGATAACGCTCTGTAAACCAGTAATGGCGGGAGTTATCGTCACGGGTGATGGTGCGCTGGGCAATATCGTTAATCAGTTGGCAAAGTGAGTCAAATGCCACTTGGCTGTTATCGAGCTGCCGATGCCTTTGCTCACTATCAATAAAGAGGCTGCGCTGACAGTTAACCTTTGCCAAATCGCGCTTTGCTTGCCCTAGGGCTTTAACCGATGCGCCTTGAGCCGTTTGGTCGTATTGCATCCCTGCGAGGTACGCGTGCGGATGCAACTTACGTTGGGCGGCCATGAGCGCGGGCATTAATAACAAGGTGCTTTGTTTCGATTCAATGGTGACGACTTCGCCTGCGGCCACAAGATTGAGTGCCATCTCAAGATCTGTTGTGAACTGGGCTAGTTCAATCACTAGTGGTGAGTCATTAGCTAACTCATCACTTAGCCCATTGAGCGATGCATCACCTTTATTAAGCACGAGCGCGGCGACGCGCAGTGGCGTCGCCTCATCTTGGTTTAGCTCACTATCACTTTGGGTTACGCTCCCATTATTGAGTGTGCCATTATCGAGTGCCCCATTATTGAGTGTCACTATGCATGATCCTCTTTAATGTGTTGATCGGCAACAAAGGCACTGTTCAGGTTTTTGCTAATGGTCACTTTGGCTGATCTCATCGCGCAGCTGAGTTCACCATTTTGATGATACAGCGCCACATCGGCGACGAGCTGTCGACCACTGGTTTTAACCACGGTGAGCTCGATATAACCTTGGTCGCCAAAGCCCATCGGCAATGCACTGACGAACTCGCCAATGGTCGAGGGTAGGCTGGCCGCGCCATAGGTTAACCTTGCCCACACTAGCATCGCTTGCAGTAACAGATCTTCCGCAAATGGCTGACATCCTTTAGCGACCAAATTTGGGGCGAAATCGCCACAATCTTGTTGGTCGACAGTAGGGAGCTTGCAGCTCACCACTAAGCCTTGCTCACTAAAGCGCAGTACCTTATCTAGCCCTTGTAAACGCGGGCCATGGAACAGGGTACCGTCAGTGTAAAGCGCAGCTTTGTCGGTCACTGGCGTGACTTGGCTGAGCTGATCAAACTGCTTAGTGCTATGTTGCATGTTGCCTATTTTTACCAAGCGTGCTTGGTACTGAGGCCGCCCTTCACAGCTGATCAACGCCTTAATGCCTTTGAGTGCACCCGCTTCATATTGCGGGGTTAAGCTCATCATTAAGGTTTGACTATCACTTGAATCGAACACTATGCCTTTGAGCAACTTATAGTCTTGCACCATGAGCGTTAGCCCATACTGTTCAAGCGCCGCTTCACGCATCCATTGGATAGCACAGACCGTTGGCAATACGGGATTGCCACCAATGCGGTGATCTTGAACAAAGGTCAATGCATCAGGCTTTAGCACTCGCTTAAGTGTCACTTCAGTCAATGTTGTGACGTCACGCTGCGGGCGCTGTGCAGGTTGCACCTCACCCGCATTAGGCTTTTTTACTGTCGCTTCCTTAGCGGTTGTGTCACTTTTGCTGTTGCCTTGCATATCGGTGCCAACGAGCAGTTGTACGCCACTCTCTTTTAGCAGTTGGGTCGCAAATAGCTCAGCGCCAGCTTGCAGTGGGATCACATACACGCCTCGGTCAGTAAACATCTTTTTCAGCGCTGGATTAACCATACCACCATCCCAAGGTCCCCAGTTAAAGCTCATCACTTTAGCGTTAGGGTGCTTAGCTGAGAGCTGCAGTGCCGCCTTGTTCAAAATGTCGTTCGACATGGCGTAGTCGCTTTGGCCGGTATTGCCATAGAAACCCGCTGCCGATGAGAACATGGCAACCAGTTTTAACTGGCAGGTATCGATGACAGAAAGTAGCGCCTTGAGGCCGTTGACCTTGGTGCCATAAACCCGTGCCAGTTCATCTAAGGTTTTGTCTTGAATATGTTTGTCAGCCAAGACGCCAGCGCCATGGATAAGACCCGTGATTGGCGTTATTTGGGTCATGGCGCTCAGCGCACCATTTACCGAATCAGCATTGCTAACATCCATACAGATGTATTCTGCGCTAGCGCCTACCGCGTTAAACGCATCCAGTGCCGCATTGATCTCTAGGCTGCTCTGCACTGGCCACACGAGTGCATCCACTTGCTTAGGCGTTGGTTTCTCACCCGAGGCAATGATGTGGGCAATGGCCGCTGATTTGAGCTCGCTTGCAGCTTTACCTTGTGCCCAGCTTGGCAGATTATTGAGGCTCACATGTTGGCTACGACCGGCTAAGATAAAGTGCGACTGACAACGCTTAGCTAGGGCTAGGGCACACTCAAAGGTCACGCCTTTTGCTCCCCCGGTCACCAGTATTTTATCTGCGCTGTTTAGGTCGCTTTTTGCTGTTTTTACGCTCGCATCGCCTGCAATTAAGGCTGTGCGCTGCAGTTGACCTTGCTCATTCAGGCTTAACCCCACTTCGTTCAATCTTGCATTGCTATCAAACAGCTCGTTGGCGATGGCATCACTTAAGCTGCTAGCGTCCAGTGCTGGTGCGATATCTAATGCACGGCAAAATACGCTTGGCCACTCGTGGCTTAAGGTCTTGGTGAGCCCAGCCAGTGCGGCTTGGTTAAGCTCTGCGGTTTTTAACTGCTCAGCGTCTAAATAACCGAAGCCACCGTCGATGCGACTCACTGTGATGAACGCACGTCGCGCGCCTGTGTCCTGGGTTAATTTTGGTTGCAACAGTTTGGCCCACAGGAAGGCTTGGCTCAAGTGATTGAAACTGTCGTCGCTAAGTTGCACGCCGTTATTATTCGCTACTTGCGCCTGTTGCGGCTGCAAGTGAATAAAGCCACCGATAACGCCTAGCTGCTGTTCAATCTGCTTGATCACGGCTGCGATGCCAGTTTCATCGGCACTGTTAGCTTGAAAGCTTTTGATATCACTGTTTAGCGGTGACTGTGGTTGACCTTTTGGTAAACGCACAACGGCAACTCGTAAGCCCTGTTTAACCAGTTTCTCGGCGAGTACACCCGCATTGTGACCATCATCCTTGAGCACAATGTTGGTGTTAGCGGCGAAACAGTTATTAACTAACTCCGCCGCATCAAGCTTTTTTAGCGCTACCTCGCTATGAGGTGGCAGTTCAACACTGGGCTCACTTGAGATCGCAGCAGGCTTGTCATTTAAGGGCTCTGACATTACAGGCGCAGCGGCTGACGATGCAGCGCCGAGTTTGCTGTTCATAGAGCCTTCAGCGGGTAGCTTGCTGTTCATATAGTTAACGATTTCACCTAAGGTGCGACACTCGGCCAAGTCTTCAGGATTTAGCTCAGGCAGACCCGGTAGCTCATCTTGCACTGTGCCTAAAATCTCCACGCGCTTGATAGAGTCGATGCCTAAGTCGGCTTCCATATCCATCTCGAGGGCGAGCATCTCTGTTGGGTAACCGGTTTTCTCGGCCACCACACTCATCATGGTGCTCTGCACTTGCGCGTTAGTCAGACCGCTTTGAGTCGCTGTGTTAGCGACTGGTGCGTTTGCGGCCACTGGCGCGCTGCCAGTGGCTGGNAGCTTNCTGTTCATGTAGCTAACAATTTCACCTAAGGTGCGACACTCGGCTAAGTCTTCTGGGCTCAGCTCTGGCAAACCCGGTAGCTCATCTTGCACTGTGCCTAAAATTTCCACGCGCTTGATAGAGTCGATGCCTAAGTCGGCTTCCATATCCATGCTCAGTTCAAGCATCTCAGTGGGGTAACCGGTTTTTTCGGCCACCACACTCATCATGGTGCTCTGCACTTGCGCGTTAGTCAGACCGCTTTGAGTCGCTGTGTTAGCGACTGGTGCGTTTGCAGCCACTGGCGCGCTGCCTGTGGCTGGTAGCTTACTGTTCATGTAGCTAACAATTTCACCTAAGGTGCGACACTCGGCTAAGTCTTCAGGGCTCAGCTCTGGCAAACCCGGTAGCTCATCTTGCACTGTGCCTAAAATTTCCACGCGCTTGATAGAGTCGATGCCTAAGTCGGCTTCCATATCCATGCTCAGTTCAAGCATCTCTGTCGGGTAACCGGTTTTTTCGGCCACCACACTCATCATGGTGTCTTGTACCTGCTGGTTGCTTAACCCCGGTGTTGCTGCGGGCGCGGCTGGGACGATGTCTGGCGTGATAACAGGTTCGATGGCGGGCACGACAACGGGGGTCGGGATAGCAACAGGCGCGTTAACATTCGGGGCCTGCGTGCTTTGGGCTGGCGGCGTCACTGTTGTTGGTGTTTGTATTGCATTTGGTGTTGGAGCATTAGTAGCCAAACGGCGCATTTCTGGCGCGTGAGTCGCTGCGTCATGAGGTCTTGTTTGAACACTTGGGTTTAATAAGTTCAGAGCGCCAGTATTGCTATTCGCTTGTAACTTAAGGAACTGCGTATGGCTTTGCAGCGTTTGCGCCTGATGTTGGTGGAACTGCTCCATGGAGCGTTGCAAGCTGGCTGGGATCTCCACACCTGCGGCGGCCATCTGCGCTTGAGCCGTCATCAAGGCGTTAAAGGTCTCACCGTATTGCTGAGGGATCGCTAAAAACTGTTGATGTAGCTGCGCCGTTTGTTGCTGAGCGGCAAAGAATTGTGCTAAAGCATCATGACTGGCGGGCGCAGAGTTAGCTGACGCTGATGGGCTATGTGCTTGAGGGTTTTGGACTTCGCCTGCTTGCGGCGCGCTATTCACATGTACGACTTTTTCCACAATCTTCTCTACTTCTACAATTTTTTCAACTTCGACAAGCTTCTCTACTTCAACCACTTTTTCCTTAATGATTGTTTCGGCAGAGATAGTGCCAGTGTGTAATGATGCTGCCATTTTCGCCTGAGTTGCCGGGCTAATATGGTTGCTGGCCGTTAGCGTAATGTTCATTGGCGATGGCTGTTCTTCGGCCGCAATTGGCGCCGCATAAGGGTCGAGGTTTGCTAGTGCAATGCCGTTGACAGCAAGCTGCATTGCCGCTTGACGCAGTTGCAGATCGCTATCGCCCTTTGGATTTGGGTTGATGCTGACGGTGCACAGTTCGCTCATCTTGTCGCTAAGGGTATTTTCAACCAGCTTTTGTAAGATGTTCTTCGGACCAAACTCAACAAATACGCGGGCCCCGGCATCATACATGGCTTGTAACTGCTCGCTAAAACGAACCGATTGCAACATGTGTTGCTTAAACTCGCTCTTAATGGTCTTAGCGGCCGAGTTATACAGCTGACCGGTGGCGTTCGAATAGATAGGGCGCTGCGGCTTAGTGAACTTCGCCGCATCGATAGCCTGAGCAAACGGAGCTTGAGCATGGCCAACCAGTGGCGTATGGAACGCGCCTGAAACCGGCAGTGAAATCGCTTTAAAGCCGAGGTCACTTAACGCCTTTGCGGCCTCTGAAGTGGTGTCGGTAGGGCCTGCGATCACCAGCTGAGTCGGCGCGTTGTAGTTTGCTACTTTTACGCCATCAAATTGAGCGATGGTGGTTTCAAGTAATTCAAGGTCACTTGCCGTTGTGGTGATAATGGCGTACATAGCGCCAGAGTCGACACCGTCATCGAGTTTCGTTGCCATGGCATCGCCACGGGCAAAGGTGAGCTTGTAGTAATCGTCACTGCTGATAACCCCAGCCGCACACAGCGCGCTGAGTTCACCAAAGCTGTGGCCGGCGACCATGTCGGCTTCAAAACCTGCTGCGGTCAGTAGCGCGTATTGACCCATTGAGATGGCACCAATCGCACTTTGCGCGTTAGCGGTGTTGGTCAGTAGCGCGGCTTGGGCTTGTTGAGCAGCACTGTTAAATACTGGGATTGGGTAAACCACCTGAGACAATGGCGTCTTGTTGTTGGCGTCAAATACCTTATCTGCAAGCACAAATTGCTGGCGCATCTCTGGGAAATGGCAAGCAAGTTCACGTCCCATATTAAGGTATTGTGAGCCTTGGCCCGCAAAGAGCGCGGCCACTTTGCCATTGTTCATCGCCGCTGCGCGGTAATGGATACCACCTGGTAGCGACCAGTTAGCCTCGTCACTAGATTGCAGCTTGGTTAGCGCTTGGTTAATCAGCTTGATGAGTTCCTCATTGCTGCTAGCAACCAAGCCTAGGCGCGGGGCATTAGCCTCAAGTTTACGTAGACCATAACCGCTGGCGATGTCGGTTAGGCGAGTGCCATTGTTGGCGGCGTTCAGAGCGCTATTGAGGCTTGCGATTAACTCCGCATTATTCGCGCCAGTAAAGAGCAGGCTTTGAGCAACGCTGCGCTGACGGTACTGGGTCAGCTTGCTATCGGTACGTGCATGCTCGCTGTTGTACTCTTCCAGTACGAAGTGGAAGTTGGTGCCACCGAAACCAAATGAACTGATACCGGCGCGGCGCGGCGTGCCATCGGGGCGTGGCAGCCATGGGCGAGTTTCAGTGTTTAAGTAAAACGGTGAGTTTTCGATATCCAGTTTTGGATTGGGCTCGCTGACGTTAATGGTGGCTGGCAACACCTTGTGGTGCAGCGCTAACGCGGCCTTGATCAACCCAGCCGTCCCTGCGGTTGATTTGGTGTGACCAATTTGCGATTTCACCGAACCCAGCGCGATATGTTGTTTGCTGTCGCTTCCTTCTGCAAAGACAGAGCTTAAGCCCCTAAATTCAGCTGCATCACCGGCGGCAGTACCCGTACCGTGCGCTTCGATAAGGCCTAGGGTGTGCGGCGCAAAGCCTGCGTCATCATAAGCGCGTTTTAGGGCTTTAGCTTGACCTTCAGGGCGCGGCGCATAGATAGATTTAAACTTACCATCTGATGATGAGCCGATACCTTTAATGACAGAATAGATACGATCGCCATCGCGCTCGGCATCCTCAAGACGCTTAAGCGCTATCATGCCAATGCCTTCACCAATCATCATCCCTTTTGAGTCGATATCAAATGGCTGAATGGTTTCATTGGTGGTAAAGGCAGGGGTTTTCGAGAAGCTCATGTACATAGAGGGTGAGTTGTCGGTACACACGCCACCGGTGATCATCATCTCTGAGCGGCCTTCGACGAGTTCACTCAGTGCCATACGCATAGCAGCTAACGAGCCTGCACAGGCGGCGTCGACAACACAGTTCATGCCGCCAAGGTCGAAACGGTTGGCAATACGACCCGCAATGACGTTACCTAACGATCCTGGGAATGAGTTTTCTTCCCAATGTATGTATTGATCTTGGAACTTTTTGATCAGCATTTCGCTGTCAGCATCGCTAATACCGCTGTTTTTGAATACTTTTTTAAGTACAGGGTACTGCAGGCGTGCGTTAAGGCTTTGGCTGATCTTCTGACCGCCACCGACGCCTAAGGTGATACCGATTTTGTCACGGTCATAGTCAGCCGGCAGATTGGCATCGGCCAACACTTCTTTGGCGACGATGAGCGACAATAACTGCGATGTATCAGTTAATTCTAAGATATTGGGCGGCAGCCCAAACTCCATGGGGTTAAAGTTGACTTCGGGCATAAAACCACCGCGTTTGCAGTAGCTCTTGTCGGCTTTGGTTTTATCGGCATCATAGTAATCCTCGCTGTTCCAGTGGGTGTCTGGCACCTCGGTAATGGCGTCGATCTTCTCGCTAATTAAGTCCCAAAACTTGTTCAGGTAGCGCGAGTTGGCAAAGATACTGGCCATGCCTACTATGGCGATAGGCATATCTTTAAGGCGCTTATTGAGGCGTGAGTCACGCTGCTCGGCGTCTTGTTTAACATTAGGCTTATCGGTCTGGCTCATTATGAGTCTCCAGTGGCTGCCTGAATGTCAGGCGTCTTGTTGTGAGTGTTAGCGACTGGTGCAATATGTGTCATTGTTGCACCAGGAAATCGCTGTAAAAAGGTGTGGTAGTTTCGTACCAATAACTTACGTAAATGAAACGGCCCATGCTGTAATACATGGGCGATGTAGCGTCTGGTGGCTTGGGTATTGCCATCTTGATATAGGTCTAGATAGATCCAGTCACTGTGCGGATCTATGCCCAATAGCACTGAGCTTGGAGTGGAATCAGTTAATTGTGGTGGAATGGTCAATGATGCCACTTGCACCACAGTGTCGCCATCGGCCTTGGGCAGCGCCAAGGTATTGGCTAATGTTTCGGGGTTGAGGGTATAGGTTGCAATGTGGCTATCTTGGGCTATCGGCAACTGGTTAAAGTAACGTTCGGGCACATTGGGGCTTTCAATATCACTAACACGGGAAACGCCATAACGCTTGAGGCAGCGCGCCAGCCCTGAGCGTGATACATTTGGGTTAATAAACTGCTGCGTCACCTCTAATAACCGGTCGAGTGGCATTTTTAATTGGTAGCGCAGCCCAACGACCACATATTCTTGCATCGGCGTTAAGGTGGTATTGAGATGATGAGGCGTATTAGGCGTATTATTGACAGAGTCGCGTTTACGCCACTTGCGTACGGTGGCTTCGCTGATGTTAAGGACCTTTGCCAGTTGGCTGACGGGGAGGTCGGACTCTTGAATAAATCGACGCATCTCAGGCGTCGTAGTGGCATTTTTATGCCTCAATTCAGTGACATCTTGCGTACAGTCATCCGGCTTATCACTATTTACATACGCATTAGCGCTCAGAGGCTCAACCATAGGTATTGCAAGTTTCCATGAATAATCTACTGGGACATTGGCGCTGTATATGGAGCCTTGTGAGCTGCAGGCTCATTCGGTACAAAAGCAATATCGCAGTGATTTATAGCTATTTGCCCAGCAGACTACAGTAGGTTTAGGGTCAATACAATCACCTGGGACTTAAAACTGGCTGCTGATATTATCTTTAGCGTACAGTTGTGCGCTATAACAAAGTCGATGGGGTAACTGAAAGTTTATTTGCTCGTTATTTAGAGGGCATTATTTAAGGCGATAAGCCGCGAGTGAGTATCGTGAAAAATTAGGTATTGAAAAGGATAGACGTTATAAGGGTAAAGATAATATCTAGGGCCTGTTGATCTTTGTTGGTTGAATTTTGTTCTAGACAAAAACGTTTTAATCGAGGCGAGTGGATTGCAGCCTAGTCATCTAAGCAAAATTCACTTAACAAAGAGTAAAACGTTTTTAGCCGAACCCTTCGGGCAGCGTTTGTTGGGTATTTTTACTGCGTTCTCAGCTTTTTATGTAGAATAACTACACTACAAAGCTTCTGCCTTGTATAAATACCCAGCAATTCGCTGCAAAAACAACCTTGAAAGATCAACAGGCCCTAGCTATCTTTACCCTGATATCGTTTTATATCTTTGGTTAGGCCTGAGACTTGACGATTGAGTGTTAGTCAACCCGCTCTAGTGTTAACAGGTGCCCGAGATTAATTACTTTTTGGTGCTGGTGTTTGGCGGATAAGGTCGTTAATGGCATCTCTATCTGAGTTCTGTCTTTCTTCACGTTGCTGACGCGTATCACAGATCCGTTTTTTGATACTCGAACCAGTGACTTTTTCACTTCGACATTCATATCCCGCATCAGCAAGTTGTTGTTGATTTTTTGCTTTCAATGCCGCTTGCTCTGCTGTCATCGGTTTATTGTCAGTAGTACTGCAAGCCGTAGTTACGAGAATTGAGATTATCAGTCCCATCGATTTAGCAATCCCCATTGATTTTATAGACACAAGTTTCTCCTTAGTTCATCTTCCATTTTATTCGTATAGTGTCGCTAACATCATGCAAAACTCTTCAGTTTGTACAATGATGACATCTTTCAAATGTTGACGTTTACATTTTTTTATCGATTTGACAACCCAAAAGAGAGCGTTAAATGTCCACCCCAGTAGCCGAAGAGTCAGTGTTATTGATGTTTATAAAAGGAGGGGGAGATGTGTTTGCATCATTGTTGTAACAAACTGGAAACCATTTGGCCAGTGAGCTAATCCGTGATCTTGATCAATAGTCAATGGTCTTTACGAGCCTATACTGCTTAGTATCAAATCGATAACAGCTAATGCTTTTTGGTTACAGAGGTAATAGTTATCTTGTTCGAAATATCACTACATTAAAATGCTGCTATCTCGTTGAATTACATTAAAATAAGGAGGCCGGTATGGCTGAGTTCATGACTGAACAGATCCGTAATTTGGCAGTACTTGGACACTCTGGGGCAGGTAAGTCATCACTGTTAGAGGCATTGCTGTTTGAGGGTAAGGCATTTCCCCAAAAAGGCAGGGTGGATAAGGGCACAAATCATGCCGATTTCACTGCCCAAGAAAAAGATCATCGCCACAGCCTCGAACCCTCCTTTCTCTATCTCGACATCGACAATCATCACATCAACTTTATCGACACCCCAGGTTTACCCGACTTTTTTGGTCGAACACTATTGCCGCTGCCGGGTGTCGAGACAGTGCTTTTAGTCATTAACGCCACCACTGGGATTGAAACCATCACTCAGCGGGCTTTCGAAGCCGCAAGGGCTCAAGGTAAGGTGGTACTCATCGCCATCAATCATATCGATGGTAATGGCGACAAACTTGCCACCTTGTTAGACGATATTCAAACCAACTTGGGCCCTCGTTGCCTGCCTGTTAATTTACCTAATGTGCGCCTCGATGACGTGATTGACTGTTATCTGCACCCCGAACCACAGCTGCAAGGAGAGGCGCTATTTCATGATGTTGTCAGCGCCCGTGATGAGCTGATCGATACGGTATTGGAAGAAGATGATGAGTTAATGGCCCTTTATTTAGAGCAGGGAGAGACGTTAACCCCCGAGCAGCTGCATGCGCCGTTAGAGGCGGCATTACGACGGGGGCATTTAGTGCCCATCTGTTTTACCAGTGCCGAAACCGAAGTGGGGATTGCCGCGCTGCTTGAACTGATCATTAAGTTATGCCCCAATCCGTTAGAGGGCAACCGGCAGCAGTTTATTAAAGGTGCAGGCGAGAAGGCCGTGCGGGTGGAGGTGATTCCCTCTGCCGATGCTCACGTTCTGGCGCAGGTGTTTCGCGTCACCATAGATCCCTTTTTTGGCCGCATGGGGATTTTTAGAGTGCACCAAGGCACAGTGCATTTAGGCATGAAACTCTTTGTTGGCGATGAACGTAAACCTTTCAAAGTAAATAATTTATTTAAACTACAAGGGGATAAACAGATAGCGGTGACTTCGGCCATTCCTGGGGATATCTGCGCCGTGTCTAAAATCGATGAATTGACGGTAGGGGCGGTATTACACGACAGTCATGATGAAGATGAATTTCGTATGCCAGAGCTTGATCTGCCAGAGCCTATCTTTGGCCTAGCGGTGTCCGCTAAGCGTCGTGGCGATGAGCAAAAAATTGCCGAAGTGCTCAATAAATTAATGGTGGAAGATCCTAGCCTACATATCGCTAAAAATGAGGCTGAAGGCCAGACCATATTACAAGGCCAAGGCGATTTACACCTGCACATTGCGCTGGAAAAAGCCCACGAGTTGTTTAATGTCGACATGGATACCGATGTGCCTGCGGTTGCCTATCGTGAAACCATTATATCCACAGCGCAGGCGCGTTATCGCCATAAAAAGCAGTCGGGTGGTTCGGGCCAATTTGGTGAAGTGATGCTGGCTATTGAGCCCTTACCCCGTGGTGCTGGATTTGAATTTGTCAGCAAAGTGGTGGGCGGCGCCGTGCCTAGCCAATACATTCCGGCGGTAGAAAAAGGGGTAAAAGAGGCGATGAACTGTGGCACCTTGGCGGGTTACCCGATGCAAGATGTGCGCGTGTCGCTGCTCGATGGCAAGCACCATAGTGTCGACTCGAAAGAGATCGCCTTTGTGATGGCCGGTAAAAAAGCCTTTATTGAAGCGGTGCAAGCTGCCAGCCCGGTCATTTTAGAGCCGATAGTTGAGATGAAAGTGCAAGTAGCACAAGAGCATGTCGGCGATATCACAGGTGATATCAGTGCCAATCGCGGTATCATTTGCGGCACGCAAGCACTCGATAACAATAGGGTAGAGGTGGCGGTCGAAGCGCCACTGGCAACGGTGGATGATTATTCCACTCGGCTTAAATCACTCACGGGGGGGGATGGACAGTTTTCGATAAGCTTTAGTCGTTATGATGTGGTGCCAGAGCATGTGCAGCGGGAACTGGTGGCTAGCGCCAAGCGTGATTAGTTAACTAATGCTCTCATCACGCAGAGGGTCAAACCTTTTTGAGTCACGGTTTTTTTACCTTGGGTTATAAAAGACGGTTATAAAAGAGGTCGATTAAAATAAGGCGTTATAATGTAACGCCTTATCATTTAACAGTAAGGGATCACAGCTCGTTGGCTTCTCTTATACGCTCGTGTTTTTCTTGCTCCTCTTCAAAGGCGGCTTGGATCTCTTCGAGCACCGAATTGACATCGGCGGTATGGGTATCTTCTGCAAATTGACCGGTTAACTTCGTCTCTGGTGTTAATTTGGCTTTTTCATACAGGGCCCACATCTCTTTGGCATATTGAGTCTGTTTTAGCTCGGGGGCAAATTGCGAGTAATAGCCTGTCATGTTGTTGACGTCACGAGCGAGCATGGCTTTGGCATTATTATTGGCCGAAGCATCAACTGCTTGGGGCAGGTCAATGATCACCGGGCCATTTTCGTCCAGTAACACATTAAACTCGGATAAATCACCATGGACTATGCCAGTGCACAACATGCGGGTGATGTAACTCATCATGGTGTCGTGATCTTTTATCGCCTGCTCGGCACTTAACATCACATCGTTGAGGCGCGGCGCCACATCGCCATTGGCATCAGTGATGAGTTCCATTAATAACACACCATCGAAACAGCCAAAGGGAGTGGGGACTCTAATATCGGCGGCGGCGCATTTATATAGGGCATCGACCTCGGCATTTTGCCAGGCTTGCTCTTGTTGTTCGCGTCCGTAGCTTGAGCCTTTTTCCATTGCACGGCTGCGACGGCTATTTCGACTCTTTCTACCTTCTTGATATTGAGCGGCTTTTTTAAAACTGCGCTGAGTCGCTTCTTTATAGACTTTGGCGCAGCGGATCTCTGTCCCGCAGCGAACGATGTAGACAGTGGCTTCTTTACCGCTCATCAATTGGCTGATGACTTCATCGACGAGACCATCGTCAACGAGTGGTTGTATGCGTTTGGGAGTTTTCATTGCGTCGTTATACCTTACTTCAGCCTCGGATGGTACCTCTACACCAGTAAATAAGCTGATAGTGGCTTACGAACTACTGTCTTTAATGATTTATGTGGGTGAGCAATAATGTCTGCCGTTGTGATGCCACAGATCCTAGCGTTGTAGGTGACTTAATCAGTTTCGGGCCGAGGTGTATGGGGTTTAGTGGGGGGGGGGAATCTTCGTTTTCCCGTGGTGCAGCATAAGAATACGCCGCAAAATGATGGGTAAACTAAAATAAAAGACCCGATATTCTCGGATCTTTTTTATGCGCTTTATTTGAGCTTATGTGTTTAATTAGGCGTTATTCAGGGCGACTCAGGCGCTCAATAATGGTTTGGTGCTGCGGGTACTGGGCGAGTAGGGTTTGTTGGCTAAACAGCTCAAAATTATCGAAAGTAAACCCAGGTGAAACCATACAACCGACCAGTGAAAATCCGGGTTGATTCATGGCCGAGCCGAAAATGCAGCCTTTGGGCACCAAAAATTGTGGACGTTCACCCGCGGCGATATCGAGACCTAACTGGGCCGTGGTTAATTCCCCTTGTTCATCGATCATATAGATAGTTAATGATTGCCCCGCATGGAAATACCACATCTCATCAGAAGTTAAGCGATGAAAATGCGACACCTCACCAGTACGCAATAAAAAGTAGATGCTGCTCCACAGTGAGCGCGTGGTATCGAAATCACTCTGTGAGCGAAAAGAGGAGCGATAGTAACCACCTTCAACATGTTGTTCGAGTTCGAGTTGTTGAATAAAGTCATCGGCTGTTTGCATGTAAAGTACCTATTAAATGTCTAAATTATGTAGAGGGCATAGCGTGTGCTATTAGCATGGGTTATGCACTTGCTTATGAGGTATGCTCGCACAGCGCCATTAAACGCGCTCTTAAAATACTTGTCAAAGCCAATACCGCTTTGATGTTACTTAAGGCGCTATTTTTGTACGGCCGCTAGCCCAAGTTAATTAATGACATTACCATAACGAGCTAATAATCGATTAAAGGAGTCATTAATGACACAGAGTATGAAAATTGAGCGCCTCAATCCCACAACACGTTGGTCTGATGCCACTGTGTATAACGGTATTGGTCATTTTGTTGAAATTGCTGCCGATACCAACGCGGATATCTCAGGTCAGGTGTCACAGATTTTTGCCCAAGCAGAAGCAACATTAGCGCAAATAAACAGCGATCATTCCCGCTTACTGTCGGCGACGATCTACATCACAGATTTTACTTACCTTCCCACCTTTAATGCACTGTGGGATGCCTGGTTACCTGCAGGGTGTGCGCCAAGTCGAGCCTGTATAAAAGCTGAGCTTGCCGATCCTAACTATCTGGTTGAAATTGCTTTTGTCGCTGCAGTGTAACAGGGTTAGCTGGTGTGAAATGGTGTCGATTAACAGCGCTTTGTTTGTCGACATCCTTGGTGTTCTATCTTATTAAGTCGTGGCGGCTTGATGGCATTTTAGCGCGATAAGTTTAACTTACTTTGTCGAGGTTGTTTAAAAACATTGATCTAAATCAAATACATCTTTATCATCCTTAAAAATATATATTATTTGCATGTTAAGGTGTCGCACTATGTTAGATAAGCATACTATCCAAATTGTCAAAAGCACTATTCCACTATTAGAATCAGCAGGCCCGGCGTTAACCAGCCATTTTTACCAGCGTCTTTTTCAGCATAACCCCGAACTAAAAGATACATTTAACTTAGCCAATCAACATAATGGTGGTCAGCCAGTCGCGCTATTTAATGCGGTTGCGGCTTATGCGAGAAATATCGATAACTTAGCAGTGCTCGGCAGCGCAGTGGAGCGCATCGCACAAAAACATACCGGCTTTTTAATTCAACCAGAGCAGTACCAAGTTGTTGGGCATCATCTGTTAGCCACGCTAAAAGAGTTGGGGGGCGCGGCTGTGACCGATGAAGTACTCGATGCATGGGGCCGTGCTTATGGTGTGTTAGCCGATATTTTTATTGGTCGTGAAAGTCAGCTTTATCAAACTCGTGCCGAGCAAGTCGGTGGCTGGAAAGGGACGCGGGCTTTTACCATTATCGCCAAGCAGCAAGAGTCTGAGGTGATCACTTCATTTGTTCTCACTCCAAATGATGGCCAAGCGGTTATGGATTTTGTGCCAGGGCAATATTTAAGTGTGCAGGTACAAGATAGCGATTTTGCGCAACAAGAAATTCGCCAGTATTCGTTGTCAGATGCTCCCAATGGCTGTAGTTATCGGATCAGTGTTAAGCGTGAAGTGGGTGGCTTAGTCTCATCTAAACTGCATGATGGCTTTAATGTGGGTGATGAACTGGCGGTGATCCCACCCGCGGGAGACTTTGTGTTGGCGGCAGATGATGATACGCCAGTGGTGTTGATTTCAGCGGGTGTGGGATTGACCCCAATGATGAGCATGCTTAATCAGTTGATGGGCTCTGAACATCACAGCGACATCACTTGGTTACATGCCTGTGAATTTGGCGCGTTTCATGGCTTTAAGTCAGATATTCAGCAAAAAGCGGCTAGTTATGAGCCTTTAGCAGCCTATACCTGGTACCGCGAGCCAAGCAGTGATGACCGTATCGGTGAGGATTATCAGTTTACTGGTACTATCGAGTTGGACAAGGTTATAGGCAGATTACTCCCTAATGCACAGTATTATTTTTGTGGGCCTGTGCCCTTTATGGCTGAGGTAAAGCGACAATTGTTAGCACTTGGCATAGCGCCTAGTCAGTTGCATTACGAGGTCTTTGGCCCGCATCAAAGCGTGTAATTAATCGCTGCTCGATTGGCTAGATAAAAAATAGGCTAGAAAAATAAAGGCCCAGCACGTTGAAAACACGGCGCTGGGCCCGTCACGTTTAAGGGAGCGTCGCTTTAGCTTAATCTTGCTTAAGATCGCCACCTCATCACTTATTTTTATCCCATCACTCATGTTAACCCGCCACTGAGCTGATAAAGTGTTTATACCACCGCTTAATGTAGAGCGTCGAGAACGAGAGCCGATGTAGGCGAGGGGGTAAACGCATTAATCTTTCGGTGTGCTTAATCCTTATTAGCTTTTTGCTGCAAACTCATCGCGATTAATGCCACCGGAGGAGGTTATACTAGGGCATATGTTCTCTCATGGTGTTTGCTATCGTGCCCGCATTTGCTTTACCTCAGCCATTATCGGCGGTGACCCTCTATTTATGTGATTTGGCTCCTCAAAAGGTAAGCCAAACACAGTTGCAGCAATTGCGCCTTTGGCTACCCGATGACGAGCAAGCCAAAGCCGACCGTTTTTTACAGCCTGATGCGCGTGTGAAAGGCTTACTGGTACGAAGTTATTTACGCGCTATATTGTCGCAGTTCGCCCGTGACATGGGAGTTGAAATCGCTCCTTCACAATGGCAGTTTACCTATCTTGATAAAGGCAAGCCTGTGTTGTCCACGGCTTGTTTCGCCCGTTGTCCGTTATTGTTCAATATCAGCCACAGTGGCGATTATCTGCTGGTGGCCATCGCTCATGCTAACCACTGGCTCTCGCTTGGTGTCGATATTGAGCGCCAACGCGAAAGCACCAATATCTACCCTATTTTGAACCATTATTTCACTTGCGATGAAACCGATAGCCTGCTGGATTTACCGCAGGCGCAGCAACGAGGGCGTTTTTTCGATCTGTGGGCGCTTAAAGAGTCATATATCAAGGCTAAGGGCTTGGGGCTGGCGTTATCACTTAAATCCTTTAGTTTTGCCTTTGAGCCGCTACAGCATGATGATGCGATGAATGCTGAATCAACTTGGCTGCCAAGAGGGACTCCACCTGAATATATGCAGATTGTTGCTTACCAGCAGATCTCAGCGTCAGACTGTCAGTCTCAAGTCGATAATAAAGCGTGTGCTCGTCATGCTTTACGTGAGGGAATGCAAGCTAAGATTGAGCGCAATATTACCTTGTCGCTTCATGATGAGCAGGGTAAACGATTGAACGACAGTTGGCAGCTGGTGTTAGGCCACCTTGATGCTCAATACCGCTTTGCATTGAGCCTTGAGCGCGCCGAGACTCAAGAAGCTAAACCTGAGGACGAAGATAAACTGACGCTACGGGCAATGCAGTTGAATGTGCTGCAATTATTACATTATTGCTAGGTTGGTTATCTTGGGGGAGTCTGTGTGTCAGTGCGATGACATTGGCTATGTGAGTGAATTCTGTCGCTAATGATTGTGCCTGTCTGGGGGCCGAGTGTACTTGAGCGGTGCAATAAAAAAGCCCGTTAGGCGTACGGGCTTTTTATAATATTGATGTTATAAATCATTGTGTTACAAGTTGTCTCTATTAGCTTGTCGCTTTGTTAGCAAACGCCTAAGTGACTATTGGCGCGCGAGGCGATGGCTCTCGGGTGGATTTTCAAATTCACTGCGATAAGGGTTAATGTCGAGTCCTCCTCGGCGAGTATAGCGAGCATAAACGGTTAATTTAGCGCAGTGGCATAACTTTTTGAGATCCACAAAAATACGCTCGACGCACTGTTCATGAAACTCGTTGTGTTGACGAAACGAAATCAAATAACGCAGCAGTTTTTCACGATCAATCTTAGGGCCTTGATAGCGAATCATCACAGTGCCCCAGTCCGGTTGTGAGGTGATTAAACAGTTGGACTTGAGCAAGTTTGAGGTCAAGGTTTCTGCGACAATACTTTTGTCATCGGTGCTGTCGATAAGGTAATCGCTGCTAAAGTGATAGTCATCGACTTCGATATCTAAATCATCGATGCAGGTACCGGGTAGCTCGACGATTCTTTGGCTGCCAAAGTGCTTTGGCTCGATAACTTTAACCGAGATTTCTCCTTGAGCACATGCGCAAAGATCGTCTGTTAGTGTCTGCTGCACCTGTTCAATGCTATTGAATTTAGTCTGGTTAAAGCTATTGAGATACAGCTTGAACGACTTAGATTCGATTAAATTGGCGCTATTCACATCTAGGCTGAACTCGGCAATGGCAACCATAGGTTTACCTTTGGCATTGAGCCATGAAAGTTCATAACCTGTCCAAATATCGGCCCCATGAAATGGCAATTGATCGCTTAAACCAATGGCATCACGATTAAGTTTGCGCGGCACGCCCTGTAATAAGCTGGCATCGTACTGTGCTTGATAGCCCGTCGATTTGCCTAAGGTTAATTCAGCAAGGGCGGGAGCATCACTGTATGGGTCATGAACTGGTGTCATCGAGTGGATTTCCATGTCAAAATAGCCATACATTATACTCACATTTTGGACTGCTGCTAAGTGTCTTCTTTACCTGCTTTAGATAATTTTTTTGACGTTTACCACCAAAGTTATATTGAAAAGCTAGCTGAACCGCCTAGATATTACCCTCAAGGGGAGGATTCTGAGTGTATTTTAAGCGAAGATAAAGCCGATGTATTGAAGCGTCCTGAGGTTGCTGTGCGTTGGCAGGCTGTTGAGCGGCAATCACCCGCAGGCTTTAATAATATTGAACATGCCTTAGAGCTGGGACTGCATCACAGCATCAATGCCTTTTATGGGGCTTACTATGCGGCGCCGTTAATGTTTGACTCTGCCTGGGGGCAGGGTGAGCTACTGCAGGTGTGGAATCATCAAGATTTTGAATATTTACAGCAAAACTTGATTGGCCATTTGATGATGAAGCAAAAACTTAAGCAGAGCCCAACTTGGTTTATTGGCGTGCTTAATGAAGGCGATCAGATGTTGGTGGTCGATAATAATGATGGCAGTGTCTGGCTAGAGATCCCTGGACAGGTGCCACATCAACAGTTAGCCGAGAGTTTAAATGAGTTTATCGACGCGTTATCTCCCAGAGTATGCCCGCCGGTTAAGCATGTCGAAGAGTCTCTGCCCGAGCTTGAGCATCCCGGTATATGGCAGCGGATTAAAACCATGTGGGCTAACCTCAGAGGTAAAAGCTAAAGGTTTACGTTGCTGGCTAACAGTACAACTGAGTCAATCTGGCTCATCAATGTATGCCCCGTTGATGAGCCTGTTGGAGGGAGTTCACTCAATTAATAGTTAAAGGTGATCCCATGAGATGTTAGAGACAATGCGGCAGTCATCACACCGAAAGTGGAACATATCTAGTAAGGGCTCATCGAGTAACCAGTCTTGATTGCCACAGCGCGGGCATGGCCGTTGTTGCTCAGACGCTAAACTTTCGCCCCCAACGCGATATAAGTAATAGTAGGTTGGGATGTGTGTTAGGTACTCGACGCGGCCGCGCAGATCCCAACCTCGTCTAAACAGGTCGCTGCCACTCGAGGTTAACTCTTCAAGTGCTGCAAATTCGGCTTTGGTGGCCGCAGCCATCTGCAGTTCATCACAGGCTTGCCATTCGGTTTGCCATTTAATGATCCGCTTATGATCGCCATTAAAGGTGGCTGGGATCTGGTATAGCGGAATAGGTTGCAGGGTATCACCGTTGCGAAGTGGGGAGCACATATGCACGTAACTGGTGTAAATTAGCTGCCAACTCGGTGTCTCTGTACTGGTCACTTCTGAATTGATATCTTGGCCGATATATTTTTCGCGAGGGTGCAACAGTTTTGCTTCGGTCAGCTTGCCTAGGGCGTGCTCGACCCATGGGCTGTTATAGCGTTTTGCTAGGCTGCTTTTTTCTGGCATCAGCAGACGTACGCGAAACTCCCCGTCATTAAATGCCACGGCAAATTCGCGCCCAAGGACTTGGCCGTTAGCACGGTAAGCTTCGAGAAGCCCATTGATAGCCTGTTCTGCCGCGGTGATGGTGGTGTTATCGAAGCATTCAAATCTTAATTCCACGACGTGCATTAATGGTGATCTCGCTGTGTTAATTTGGCTTCGAGGGCGGAGATCCTATTGATTAACTCCTGTTGCTGTTGTGTTAAGGCATGTACTTGTTGTTGCAATTGGGCTAAGGCGGTCTCGGCACCGGTGGACTGCTCTAGCACGACGGGCAGGCGATAGCTTGCATCAAGCGCCGCCACTTCTTCCTTAGATAACGCCTTAAAGCGCTGTATGCCTTGTATGAACACCGGCATAGGCAGTGAATTTCCCAGCTTAGATTTTATCAGTGCTAGGCTTGGAGTCTTGCCAGAATCGACAATCGCTTTCGCCACTGCAAGGACTTGTTCGATCGGAGTCATGATGAGTGAAATTCCTTACTTTTTAGCAATTTTTGTATTCATCTAAATAGTCGAATAAATAAAAGTCATTACTATTCAAATGGATAGCGCTATGGCATGTACTTTGCTGTAAACAATGCTGATTATAATAGATAAACAGGGAGTTAAAGTGAAAACAAAATTACTGAGTTTGATTATTTTGACAGCATCAACCATTGGAATGTCAGGTTGTGTGATCAATATTGGTGACGAAGACGCCAGCTGGGATAAGGGTCAGAGTTGGCAAGTCACACAAGCTAAAAATAGGGCTAATTTGTCGAAGTTAACCATTGGGATGGATAGAGAGCAGGTGATCACTCTCATGGGCACGGCTGATTTCAATGAGGCGTATATTAAACAAGATCGAGAGGTTACCGTACTTTATTATCGTACCCAGCGCACCAAAGAAGATGGCACCACGACTAAAGAAGAATGTACGCCGATTGTCTTAGCCAATAACCAAGTGATTGGTTGGGGTAATGCGGCCTATGATAACCTCTAAGCTAAGCGTGGCTGCTCAGTTAAAGGATTAATTATCTTGAGCTCGCTATGTTATATGGTGCAATGATAAAGGCCATGACGGCGATTAGATACTTGGCTCGTTAATGCGATATCGAGCCAAGCTTTTTCTCCTCTTTAATCTGCAAGTTTATGCTCTTAACTGGGCGTCTAATTGATCGATCACCTCTGTCCACTGCGCATCTTCTTCGAGAGATTCTTTAATAAAATGGCGTTGAGATTGATTCCAAAAGTCGGCGTTTGCAATATGGGTATTGTCTGCCATTTTGTGTTGCGCAATAAAGTCTGCTATCGCCTGATCGCTATTAGGTAACCCTAACTGTGCAAATAAACTATTGAGATTGGGTGTGGTGATATCCATTTTTTGCCCCTTGTAAACAAAATAAGTCACTGCTATTGAGTATGGATCAAAATGATTAAGTTACTAACATAGGACAAGTAGTCAACGCTTTGTGTAGAGAAAGGTTTAATTAATCACTATAGGAAAATCACTATGAAGCCATTAAATATTAGGGTTTGCTCGAATTAACAATTTTGTTACATTAAGTGTATTGATCGCAAATGTGGACATTCAGTCATGAACAATAAAGCTTCTGAGCCGGCCCATAATGACTATAAGAAGGCTGTATATTTAACCGCTGAAGATCTGCGTATAGCGGCCTCTATTTTGTACAACGCCTACCATGATGACGCTTTCTTTATTGCGGCACTGCACCAAGGTAATAAAGCCCAATATGAACAAAAATTACGCGGAGCAATTCGTGAAGAACTTCATAGTTTATGGCAAGAAGAGCAAGCTTTAATTGGTCTGTTTGATGACCAAAGGTTGATTGGATTAGCCTGTATTGTAACCCAGCAAGTTCCGTTGGGAGAGGCACGTTATTGGCATTGGCGATTAAAAATGTTGATCAGTACTGGTTGGCATTCGACCCAAGCATTAATGAACAAAGAAGCTTCAATATTAGAACTGCTACCTAGTACTCATTGTGGTATTTTGCAATTTATTGCATTGACGCCAATAGAGCAAAATAAAGGCTTAGGAGCCCGCCTAATACAGGCTGTGGTGAGTTGGTGTGATGAACAACCAGAGCTTGATGGTATTGGCGTATTTGTGACTGAAGATAAGCATGCTCATCTATTTGCCAAACTCGGATTCGCAGCCATAGAGAGTCTGATCATTGATGATGTAGAGGGCGAGTTATTATTTTATCGCAGCGCAGAAAGTGAATAAACCTATGCGCCGTTTTAGCGATTTTTACTCGTTTTATGTATCACAACATCAGCATCCTATGTGTCGTGCACTGCACTATGTTGGCAGTAGTTTGGTATTACTATTCATTGCCTTAGCAATCTCATTGGGTAACGTTTGCTTGTTATTACTGCTCCCTATTGTGGGCTATGCTCCAGCTTGGCTAGGGCACTATGTTTTTGAGCATAATAGTCCCGTCATGTTTACTCACCCAATATACAGTTTTTTGGCTGATTAGCTGATGTTTACGCAGTGGGTAATAGGGTTATTCTGGTTTAAGCCAAATCAGCGGGAGTAGTGGCTTTAGCTGTTGCTATGAGTGAAACATCTTGTTCAATTCATTTGGCGGTTAATGGCGGATAGCACCTGATCTCTCATGCATATGTAAGAGATCTCTCACAATGATGTGCGTTATTCACTTTTAAATTGAGTGTTTCATTACTGTTATTTAGTTTGTTTCATTATAAAACAATATCTTACTGTTTTTGTTTGTGGGTAGGATTTAGCCTAGGAATTATGATTGTTTTGCTCATAGTCCATTCTTCGACAGTTATGATTATACTCTTATTACTTTATGGATTTTACTTAAGTCATACTTTAAGACACTTCAGGATGAAGTACTTGGAATAAAGTATTGGAAAGAGTCAGGATTGACTCTAGTGACATTGGATGTTGCCACAAGGAATAACGACTTAAGTCTTTGGTACAAGGATTGTCTTGCAGGACGCATAAATATTCAAGGGAATGGGTGCCTCAGTTAATGGAATAACTGATCTAAGGAGAGACAACTAGGACGTTAAAGGACTGGTTGGAGTCAGCAGGACGCTGTAGCATTAAGGATGAAGCAGGGAGCATTTTGATAGCAGGAAGGCTAACAAAAGTATATTAGGCGCACTTTTTAGTGCGCCTTTTTCTTTTTAGGTAAAATAGCATAATCAGTTGAGCTTACGATTGAGCTATAGTCATGGTTAGGTGTTTCACTGCGTGGTTAACAAGCATTAATTATCCTCTTTTTATAACAGCCTGTATCTACTCATTACCTTGTAAGCTATCTCTCACAAGCACGTAGGATAAAAGGTGTTTGTTAATGTAGTAAAGTCTGCGCTAGATCACTTTTATCCTTTTTAAACAATATTTTGTTTGGCTTGCAACCTATACAGAACATAGTAAATCTCCAGACGGAATTATTCATATCCCATTAAATGATCGTCGATGTTTTACAATTAATCGTGTTCAGGGATGAAGGCTAATGGACAATGAGTCAAGATGATTCAGTGCTATCAGGATCGATAGCACACAGGAGTGACAAGGATGTAGCGCTCAGGATGAGTGCTAGCAGACTAAGGAAAGCCGAATACTCATGGATGAACACGTTCTGTCTAGGATGGCAGTAAACACGGAATGTATTGCAAGGAAGCACAAGGACGACATAGGACATGCTTAAGGAGTAAGCAAACTTGGTAAAAGGATGACCAAGTAAAGGGACAGTACGTCAAGTACACGGACGAAAGGGATACAAGGAAGAGGCAAGGAGCAATTCGAACCCATGGATGGTGCAGGGAGCACAGGCATAGCAGGATAGCTTAGCGAAAGACAGAAGGCGCGACTCTTTATTGAGCCGCGCTTTTTCTTTGAGGACTTGTCACATATCGCTTAAATTGAGTTTAGCTTTGTTTTAATTTTCTTTTGGCGTTGTTTTACAGGCATAGTGTTATTTACAGCCATTGGGTTTACAGCCACCACGACTGCCGCAACCGCCGCCAATAGAGCCACTGGCTTGTGGCGCATCTAGCCACTCGGGTTCTGGGAATATTGGCCACTGAATTTTTTGTATCTTTTTGCCATGCATCCAGATAGTTGCTTGATATTGATTGAGGCCGTCAGTACTAAAGTCCAATAGGAATTTAGCTTTCCATGTAAGGCCACTATTGCCGCCGATGCTGGGACGGGCCGATTCCATGGCGATAGCCAAAAACTGTACCCGCTGCTTTTTACATTCGCTACTGGCAAACAAACGGCTTAATTCTGCCATCTGCCTTAATTGCCAGAAAAAAGCCGCAATGATCACGAGCGCCGCAATCAATAAAAAGTCTGTCATCATGCTTTCGTTACCTTAAATAATCCACCTATAGCGGCAGACAATGTAGTGCTGCGATTGGGGTTACGTAGCTCCATTAAGAGCTCGGTTCTAATCGCTGGAATGGCTACGATATCAGCAAATATTTGGTTAAAGAAGTGTTGATCTTGTTTTGCAAGTGCTTCGAGATAAAGAGTGCGGGTCTGATCGTCTTTTAGCGCCATCCAATTACGCGCTGCAATAGTAATTAATGTCTCTTTATCTAAACAATCGTGCTGGGCAAAGTAATGAATAGCTTTTTGAGAATACTTCGCTTGGGATGCTAGGGCGCGCATAAAGTAAAGTTTATGTTCAGCTTCCACGCTATAGAGCTTCTCCAATAAGCGTTCAGCAAATTCGGCAGAAATGGTTAAATGCTCTAATTGCTGACATAGGGCGATTTGTACCTCAATGGCACCGTGCTCCAAAGCGTTTTCAATCTGAGCTTGATGATCGAGTTCATCAGAGCGAACACATATATCGGCAATCCCTTGCAGACCAACATCTTGCCAGCGACGGCTATCCACCTGACCGGAGAGGTATTGATAGGCGAATTCATACTGCGCAGAAGCCACTTGGCCGAGCTGCTTTCTAACCAAGGCATTAAACAGTGCCAGCTTTTCGGCGCTTGGCTTAAAGGCGAAAGGGTGATTAGCCAGTCTATCTTGTTGTTCTTCAGATATGGGTTGGGTGGGGTCGCTGCCCAGCGCCTCAAGTACCATACGAATAAATTGGGTTCTTGGGGCTGGAGAGAGTAAGCCTCGCTCATCTAAAGGGAGCCTTAAAAACCAGATGTAATACTGTTTTGAAGCGTCCCAAAATACCAACGCAAACTGAGCATGGCCTTGAATAGGTGAAGGGTAAGGCGCTTCTAGTTGCTCTATTTGGGCAAATGTTAACTTATCGATATGTTGTACCCTGCGGCCTAGATCATAGACTTCGAATTGCGAGTTGGCCGTGGTTAAAAATTGGGTAAGAGTGGTGATTTCAGTCATGAGTTAGAATGCCGTTACATGTGGGGACTAGATTTCAATGGCCGTCATTATAGGGAGAACTCTACCGAGATGGTATAATTTGGCGCAAAATAGCCAAGATATCCGTCACTAGAGACAAGTTTCATAGTCAATGATGGTAGGAAATTACGATGTTGTACCAGTTTACCCAAAAGCAATTAGCCCTCATTGCCCAGGAGCTAAAATCACAGGCGTTATGGGCTGATGAGCCACCGTCAACGCAGGCCATGGCCGATCCTACGCCGTTTGCCTGTGAGTCGATGCCGTTTGAGCATTGGCTACAATTTATTTTTATTCTTAAGATGAGTGTGCTTGTGGCCCAGCGTGCTCCCTTGCCAACTAACATAGCGTTAGCACCGATGGCCGAATATGTATGGCAACACCGCATCGAGCTGAAAATGTTAATTAATCTTATTAATCAATTGGATGAGTTTTTAAGTGAACCAAGATAACCCAATAGCCGATCCGCAAGCTATGCCCTGTGATGAAGTCTGTAGTGCCGCTGAGTCAGCCCCAGAGATTGTTATTCTCTATGAAGATGAAGATCTGGTCGTGATCCATAAACCAGCCGGTTTATTAGTGCATCGCAGTTACCTTGCTCGCCGAGAGCGTTTTTTTGCCATGCAGATGACGCGTGACAAAGTCGGTTGCCATGTGTTTCCTGTGCACCGCTTAGATAGGCCAACATCGGGTGTACTCTTGTTTGCTAAAAGCAGTGAAATGGCCAATATGTTATGTCAGCAATTTGCTTCAAAAGCGGTTGAAAAGCATTATTTAGCCATAGTGCGCGGAAATATGTTGCAAGGTGATACCTTGGATTATCCACTTAAACAGGAGTTTGATGAGTTGGGTGATAAGGATGTGGACCCTAATAAGGCAGCTCAAGAAGCGCAAACCACATACCAGCCACTGATTAATTGTGAAATTCCCTTTGCTTCAGGACGTTACCCTACCAGTCGCTATGCATTGGTGCAGTTAACGCCTCATACTGGGCGTAAGCACCAACTTCGCAGACACATGGCGCATCTGCGTCATCCTATTGTGGGTGATACGACTCATGGTGATGGTAAGCAGAATCGCTTTTTTAGGGAGCACTTTGGCATCAATCGGTTATGGCTTATCGCTAAAAGATTAAGCTTCATCCACCCAAGAACGGGTGAGCCTATGAGTGTCGAAACTGAGTTAGAACCAGAGTGGTTGACCTTGTTTGACGCTTTTGGTTGGAATGATGAGTTGTTGTCTGATGAGCCAAACTTACTCATCGCTCGCTGATTCATTTTGGTGTAACACCGCTAATGTATCCCAGTCAAACTCAATAAATAGTCAGCAAATACGCGATTGATATTGATGAGTAAAATGCACTTGTATAAGGTGTTAATTGGAGTAATGGGCTGTTTATATTATAAAATTGACAATAAAACTCCAGTACATTTTTATCACCAAAGGGCCTGAGAACTAATGTAATTGGTATTACGCAAATGCTCCGCTGCATCACCATGTAACGCCTTACGCCACCTTGAGTAACAACAATTGCTGGTTCATAAGGCGTATTTCAATCGTATTGTCACTCAAACGTCAGCTGGCCCACAGACGTTTGAGTGACTCAATTGAGCAAGTAAGGTTTATCTTTACCATTAGAGTATGACTGGCGCTAAGTTGACTATTTACTCTCCTGTTTATCTTTGGCAGTTTGGCAGATTAATAACTGCGTTTCATTGCTAATATCCAGTACACAGGAATGAGGTGAAGCGAGGGAGTGGATGGTTCTGAAATAACACATGCGTCTAATATGGGCGCTTCGTTGAACATGCTTTAGATGTTTTTTTCGGCTCGAGTGACGCATCTAATTGATCCTTGAAACTCAATAACCTAGTGTAGCCATCAAGCTTTCAATAAAGTATGTTTGAATTATATGTAAATTTTGTCCCGAGGGCTAAAGAAAAAATGAAAAAAATTAATCTAGTTTTTGGCACTGTATATGGCAACGCCCAGTTTGTGGCCGAAACCTTACAAGCACAACTAGTCGATGCTCGTTGGCCTGTGGCGCTCATGTCCCCCGAAACTTTAGCAGGCTTTGTGCCACCAGAAGATGAGTTATTACTCATCGTTACATCGACTACAGGGCAGGGGGATATTCCTGATGAGCTTAATGTTTGGTTTGAGACACTCAGAGAGGTTGCGCCTTATCTACCTAAGTTAGCTTACGGGGTCATAGCCTTGGGTGACTCAAGTTACGAGACTTTCTGCCATGCAGGAATTAAGTTTGATGAGTTATTAACTGAATTAGGTGCAACTAGGGTCGGTGAGCTACTTAAGCTTGATGCTTGTGAAACCATGGAACCAGAGGTTGAAGCCAAAGTCTGGTTGAATCAATGGTTGCTACTTACCTCACCGTGTAACGTCGATTGAAACAACTTCGCCATCAGTGGTTTAAATTAGCCCAGCAACTGAGCCAATCATTATTACTCCCAATTGCTATTTTACCAGCAGCGGGGTTGATGGTTGGCTTGGCCATTAACCCCATTCCATTTATTTCGCCTAATAGTGCCATAGTAATGTTAGCCATAGGTGAGTTGATTTTCGCTATGATGCCGATGTTGTTTGCGGTGACTATAGCGATAGGTTTTTGTCGTGATCAAGGGATTGCCGCCTTTACAGCGGTGTTTGGCTATGGGGTGTTTTTTGCCAGTTTGTCGGCGTGGATCGATATATATCAACTTGAGGGACAGACCATTTTAGGGTCGCAAACGTTCGATACAGGTATTGCTGGTGGCATTGTTGTTGGCGCATTAACCTGTATTGCGGTTAGGTTCAGCGAGCGATTGCGACTGCCGGCGGTGCTCTCTTTTTTTGAAGGTCACCGTAGCGCCCCATTGTTAATGTTACCTATTGCAATGGGCTTGGCCTATGGCGCCCTTTTACTATGGCCGCCGCTATCTCACTGGATTGAGGGCGTCTCAGATTGGGCCGTGTATCAAGATCCCATATTGGCCTTTGCTATTTACGGCAGTGTTGAGCGGTTATTAATTCCGTTTGGATTGCACCATATTTGGAATGTGCCGTTTTATCTTGAAATGGGGCAATATGTGACACAAAGCGAGGTGGTTCGGGGCGAGGTGGCACGCTATTTAGCGGGTGACGCTGAAGCGGGGCATCTGGCTGGTGGCTATCTGATTAAAATGTGGGGATTACCCGCTGCGGCGTTGGCTATTTGGCGCTGCGCGGATAAGAGTGAGCGTAATCGCGTTGCAGGGATCATGCTCTCAGCTGCGGGGGCTAGCTGGTTAACGGGGGTGACCGAAGCGGTCGAATTTGCCTTTATGCTTGTCGCGCCGTTATTGTTTTTATTACATGCTTTGATGACCGGACTTGCCTATGCGGTGGCCATAGCTTTAGATATTCACCACAGTGTGGTGTTTTCCCATGGACTGGTGGATTTTACCTTACTGTTTGGATTGTCACGTAATACACATTGGTTTTGGGTATTAGGCCCGCTGACGGCAGTGATCTATTATCTGGTGTTTCGTATTTCCATTATGACCTTTAATTTAAAAACCCCTGGGCGAGTCGACGGGCAGGCGGCGCAGCGTCTTGGGATTATTGCCATAATCTCGGCATTAGGCGGTAAAGATAATATTAGTGAATTGAGTGCTTGTTTAACTCGACTGCGGATCGGTGTTAAGCAAGCTGCACTTGTTGATAAACAACGCCTATCACAACTAGGTGCTAAAGGGGTGGTGATGGTAGGAAGTGGCGTACAACTGGTTTACGGTACTAAAGCGGAGAGTATTCGCCGCCTGTTACAGCAGTATTTAAATCGGCGAAAACCGTCATCATAACGACTAAATTACCGGGCTTGTGAGTAAAAAAATGTCATTATCGGCTTAGCTCTAGGTTAATGGAGAAAAATGATGCAACGAAAAGTATTGATCACCGACTGCGCCGATGCGCCTGGTTTAATTACTAAAATAACTGGGGTCTGTTATGCCCACGGATTGAATATCGTTAAGAACAGTGAGTTTGTTGATAATGCTCAGGGACGATTTTTTATGCGCACCGAGGTTGAAGGCTGCGAGGATGAGCCGGGATTGCTGGCTGATGTCGGTAAGGTGTTACCCGTTCAGCGTCATTTAAAATTGGTAACCAAAAGCACCAAACGGATTGTCGTGATGGTAACCAAAGAGGCTCATTGCCTTGGTGACTTGCTTATGAAAGCGTATTACGGTGCTTTGGATGTTGAAATTTCAGCTATTATTGGTAATTACGACATACTTAAGCCGTTAGCTGAAAAATTTAGTATCCCTTTTTATCATGTTTCTCATGAAGGAGTGACCCGTCAAGAACATGAGCAAACCATGTTGGATATTATCGCTCAATATCAACCCGATTACTTGGTCTTAGCCAAATATATGCGGGTGTTAACACCTGAGTTTGTTGAGCAACACCCTAATCGCATCATCAATATTCACCACTCCTTTTTACCCGCTTTTGTGGGAGCTTCGCCCTATCGACAAGCGTGGGAACGAGGGGTGAAAATCATTGGTGCTACGGCGCATTTTGTCAATAACTGTTTAGATGAAGGGCCGATTATTAAGCAAGATGTGATCCCTGTTGATCATAGTTTTAGCGCCGATGATCTGGCTCAATGTGGTCGTGATGTAGAGAAAAGTGTGTTGAGTAAAGCGTTGCAATTAGTGCTGCAAGAAAGCGTGATTGTTTATGGCAATAAGACGGTCGTGTTCTGATAGTATGGCTCTCGCTCCGCTGCAATTGAATGACATCAACAGTAATGATGGTATCAATATCATTTGGATCACTTGTTGACCCGTCGATAGGCGACGGGGTCAATTAAGAGCCACATCAACTCCTTAACTTCGAATCGCTAACCTATTGGCTATGTAGCTTCAGCTTTCGTCATTGGTTTGTTGATTACGGCTAATCTCTCTTGGTTAACGTTCCATGGCTCATGATGAGCCGTTAATAGTTAACGGCAAGCATCTGTACATCTTCATAATGCATGGCAATATCTGTAATGGTCACATTCCCTTTGGTGTAGCGTAATATCTGCTGTGCGGTCCGCTCGGCACCTTGGGACTGCGCGAATTGGTAAAAGCTCTGCTGATTACAGACGAGCCTTGGGAAAATACGCTGTTTATTAATGCGGTATTCCTGCATGGTGCCATTGAACTTAACTACATTATTGCTGGCGCCTGCTTTGCATACGGCAATTAAGGCGTTCTCCATCTGCACTGTCATGGCGGCCTGAGTTGAGAAAGCCAGCGGCGCTATGGCAATGATAGCGATTGAGAGTAACTTTTTCATGTTGAACTCCTAACATCTTTTATGGCGGTTAAAGTTGAGTTAAGTCGTTTTTAGCGGCAAAAGCTGTGAGTAAATTGTCTGAAAATGTATCTGAATGTGAGGCATGTATCGAATGGTATCTGCAGGTAAACAAATGTGTCTTTGTGGGGGCAAATCGGTCAGAGACCCAAAGATTAAGGGGGAGTAGAATAGGGCGACGCGTATAAGGCTATGCCTGTGTTTAGGGCATAAAAACGCCAGCTGATAGCGCAGCTGGCGTTAACGTTCGGTGCAATGTGGATTAATCAACGATACGCAGTAGTTCGTTAATGCCCACTTTACCACGGGTTTTTGCATCGACTTTCTTGACTATGATTGCCGCATACAGGCTGTAAGTGCCACATTTTGACGGTAAGTTCCCCGACACAACGACAGAGCCCGCAGGAACACGGCCATAATGCACTTCGCCAGTTTCACGGTCAAAAATACGCGTGCTTTGGCCAATGTAGACACCCATAGAGATAACCGAGCCTTCTTCAACTATCACACCTTCAACAATTTCAGAGCGCGCGCCGATAAAACAGTTATCTTCGATAATGGTTGGGCCAGCCTGCAGAGGCTCAAGCACACCGCCAATGCCAACGCCGCCAGACAGGTGCACGTTTTTACCAATTTGTGCACATGAGCCCACAGTAGCCCAGGTGTCGACCATAGTGCCTTCGTCGACGTAAGCGCCCAAGTTGACATATGATGGCATCAATACGGTATTTTTACCGATATAAGAGCCTTTACGCACGGCAGCAGGAGGCACCACTCGAATGGCTTCGGCTTTAAAACGTGCTTCGTCATAGTCGGCAAATTTCATTGGCACTTTGTCAAAATATTTAGTCTCTGCACCGTCGATGACTTGGTTGTCGAAAATACGGAAAGAGAGTAAAACGGCTTTCTTCAACCATTGGTGCACATGCCACTGACCATCAATTTTTTCGGCGACGCGCGCCTCGCCTTTATCTAGCATACTGATGACTTTTTCTACGTCGGCCCGCACGCTGGCATCGACCGTGGTAGGGGTAATTTCTGCGCGAGCTTCAAAAGCTGCTTCAATACGTTGGCGTAAAGCCTCCATTAACGTCTCCCGATTATCATTAAAGATGATTGCTGAATAAAAAGTAGTTAGGGCCTGTTGATCTTTGCTGGTTGAATGTTGTTCGAGACAAAAACGTGTTAATCGAGGCGAGTGGATTGCAGCCTAGTCATCTAAGCAAAATTCACTTAACAAAGAGTAAAACGTTTTTAGCCGAACCCTTCGGGCAGCGTTTGTTGGGTATTTTTACTGCGTTCTCAGCTTTTTATGTAGAATAACTACACTACAAAGCTTCTGCCTTGTATAAATACCCTGCAATCCGCTGCAAAAACAACCTTGAAAGATTAACAGGCCCTAGTTATTTGGCTCGGCGAGCGCTTCGATTAACGCGGCGCTGAGCTCCTCTTGTTGAACTGGGTCTAACTGTTTGCCATCGGCTGTTTGTAACATAAAAAAGTCTTCTGCACGTTCACCTATCGTGGTGATCTTGGCCGCCAGCAGTGTGACTTGGCAACGGTAAAAAATATCACCAACTTTAGCCAATAAGCCGGGACTGTCTAATGCAATAAGCTCCATCATGGTGGTGCCTTGCTTGCGCGCAGGTAAAAAACTCACCTGAGTCGGTACCCTAAAGGGCTTCATCTTGCGCGGCAGTTTTTTAAACTTGGGCAGTTTGGCGGTATCGCTGCTTAAGGCTCTGACCAAGGCTTTTCTTAAACTCTGAATCCGAGATAACTGCGAAACTGGGCTGCCATCTTGCTCTAAAATGACAAAAGAATCCAGTGCATATCCGTCTTTTGAGTTCATGATATTAGCATCATGCACATTGATGTTTTTATTGTCGAGTACCGCCATGACGGTGGCAAATAATCTCGGTTTGTCTGGGGTATAGACAAATAATTCTGTACCACCACGGGTGGTGTGTTTAGAGATGAGCACCAAGGCTTCATCATGTTTATGTTTAAGGATAGCCTCGGCATGCCAAGCCACTTGATTGGGCTGATGACGTAAAAAGTAATCGGCTTTAAAGCGTAACCATAATTGGTCGAGGCTTTTTTCTTTAATGCCACGTCTGAGCAGCTCTTTTTTCGCTTTGGCTTGGTGCTCGCGAACCCGAGCTCGAATATCAACCGGCTTCTCTTTACCGCGTGCCAGCACCCGCTGCGTTGAAAAGTAAAGGTCGCGCAGTAATGAGCCTTTCCAGCTGTTCCAGGTTTTTTCGTTAGTGGCACAAATATCCGCCACCGTCAGGCAATAGAGATAGCTTAAATGCACAGCATCACGCACTTTATCGGCAAATTCAGCGACCACATCAGGGTCGGAAATGTCTCGGCGCTGGGCCGTTACCGACATGATAAGGTGGTTCTCTACCAGCCAGCTAACCAGTCTGCCATCATGTTTATTTAAGCCGTGTAGATCGCAAAATGCTTGGGCATCCACTGCGCCCAACTTGCTGTGATCGCCGCCGCGGCCTTTACCAATATCGTGAAAAATGGCTGCTAATACCAGTAAGCCTTTTTTAGGCAGCTGATTAATCAGTACAGAGCCGAGTGGAAATTCCTCTTTTTGTTCGGGTTGAGAAAACCGCTCGATATTTAAGATTAATCTATGGGTATGTTCATCGACCGTATAAGCATGGAACAGGTCAAACTGCATTTGCCCTTCGATACTGCGCCAAGCAGGCAAATAGGCGGACATGATCCCGTGGCTGTGCATCAAGGAGAGGGCCGCTATACCGCGTGGATGACGTAAAATTTCAAGAAATATCGCGCGGCACGCCTCATGATGCATTAACGGTTGTGTTTGTGCTCGCCGTGCCCGGCGAAGCCGGCGTAAGGTCGGCGCATAAATCGCCTTAATATTAGAGTTACGCGCGACTTGTAAAAAGAGCCCCATAATCTCGGCGGGATCGTCAAATACATTAGGCTTAAGGCACTCGATAAAACTACTGCGGCGTTGGTAGTTTTCATCGATAGGGAAGATCTCAAGCGCCTTGGTGTGACCTAAGGTTGCCCGTTTAAACAGTTGCAATAGCATTTGGTTGAGCTCCATCACACGGCGCACCGTGCGATAGTAGCGTTTCATCATCTGTTCTACCGCAAGCTGGGTTTCATCTTTATAGCCAAGCAGTGTGGCGACTTGACGCTGAAGATCAAACAATAAGCGGTTTTCGTCTCGGCCCGAGATAAGGTGCAGTGCAAATCTCAACTGCCACAGGTATTCTTGGCATTCGAGAAGCTCATCTAACTCCTCTTTTTCTAAAAAGCCGTGGGCGACTAAGTCTTCGGTGCAGCTGGCATTAAAGTAACGCATTGCTACCCAGGTAATCGTTTGAATGTCGCGTAAACCGCCGGGGCATGACTTAATGTTGGGTTCGAGATCGAAGGCGCTGGCCTTAGCATGTCTGAGCATCTGTTCATCGCGCTTAGCGACAAAAAAGTCGCTGGGGGGCCAGAAGTTGGCTTCTCTTACGCGGTTATATAATTCATCAAATAAGTACTGTGGACCACATAACTGCCGTGCTTCGAGCAAGTTGGTAGCAATGGTAATATCAGTACGCCCTTGATTAATGGTGTCATCGACGCTGCGTACGCTGTGGCCGACTTCTAAGCCAGCGTCCCATAAAAAGGCGATATATTGTCCCAATTGGTGTTCACCTGCTTGAGATAATTTACCGTCAATTAAAAACAGCAGATCTACGTCTGAATGGGGGTGCAGTTCACCGCGGCCATAACCGCCCACCGCGATCAGGGCCACAGGGTGTTGGTCGAGTCGATGGCATTGCCATTGTTTGCACAATAACGCATCGACGGCGCGGCAGCGTTGCTTGACCAGCAAGGTGACTGACTCGCCGGCGTTAAATCGCTCTAATAGTTGCTCGTTTTGCAGTTTTAAGGCAGATTTGGCGTTCAGTGCGTTATTCATTGGCATCCTTGGGGAAAAGGCAGTGGCTGTTGCCAGCCCACTGCCCGATATTATCGCAATTCCTTCTCCACTTTACGCAATTCTTAAACGAAAAGTACAGTAATTAGTGATTGATTATGCGTGGAAAGTCTTCCTCAGCGCGCAGTGTTAGTACCTCGACACCTTTGTCAGTCACTAATAGGGTATGTTCCCATTGGGCCGAGTTTTTGCCATCAGAGGTGGTTACAGTCCAGTTGTCGTCTTTATCTAACACGCTAGTGTGACGACCCGCATTGATCATCGGCTCGATGGTAAAACACATGCCCGGACGCAGTACGGTCTTGTCATTGTTTTTGTAATGCATGACTTGAGGTTCTTCGTGAAAACCTGCGCCGATACCATGGCCGCAATAATCGGTCACGATACTGTATTTTTCGAGACCCGTTTTCTTACCCTTAATGTATTTCTCAATGATGGTACCAATTTCACCTAGCTTCATACCTGGACGCACCTTTTTAATGGCTTCATACAGGCTTTCTTGGGCAACACGGCACAGACGCTTGTCTTTGGCGCTGACATCACCAATCAGAAACATTTTTGAGGTGTCACCATGATAGCCATCTTTAATCACGGTAATGTCGATATTGAGGATATCGCCATCTTTTAAGGCTCTGTCACTGGGAATACCGTGACAAATCACCTCATTAATAGAGGTGCAAATAGATTTTGGGAAACCGTGATAGTTCAGTGGAGCCGAAATAGCCCCTTGTTCTTCAGTATATTTCGCACAGATATCGTTAAGCTCATTCGTGGTGACGCCGACCTTCACATAAGGGGCTATCATTGCTAGCACATCGGCGGCTAATTTGCCCGCAGCGCGCATTTTTTCGATCTCTTCGGCTGTTTTAATCACTATACTCATTAGGCTTTCTCTTGTTTCTCGGTAGTCTTATTTTTGGCGCGCCAGCTATGCTAAAAATTTGTGTTTTCGCTGATTTCATGGTATAAAGCGCGCCGTTACGTTTGACTCTTGATTACTTGTCATCTGACCAGGTCTTCTGACGTTTGGTTAAGAGCGAATCTGGCGGCCATTATACATGGCAATTACTAAATACTAAATCACACACGTATCGACACGTTCTCCGGGGTGCCTATAAAAAGGTCGGAGATATGGGATGCGTGGAGGTCTAACCCCCAATTTTAAGGTAATAAAATGACTACAGTTTCAATGCGCGACATGCTTCAAGCCGGTGTTCACTTCGGTCACCAAACTCGTTACTGGAATCCAAAGATGAAGCCTTTCATCTTCGGTGCTCGTAATGGTGTTCACATCATTAACCTAGAGCACACTGTGCCTATGTTCAATGAAGCATTAGCGTTCATCAGCAACGTAGCATCTAAGAAAGGGAAAGTTCTTTTCGTAGGTACTAAGCGCGCTGCAAGCGAAGCTATCAAAGAAGCAGCAATTTCTTGTGATCAGTACTATGTTGATAACCGCTGGTTAGGTGGTATGTTGACTAACTGGAAAACAGTTCGTCAATCAATCAAGCGTCTAAAAGATCTAGAAAGCCAGTCAATCGATGGCACTTTCGACAAGCTAACTAAGAAAGAGGCGCTAATGCGTACTCGCGAGCTTGAGAAACTAGAAAAGTCTCTTGGTGGTATCAAGAACATGGGCGGTCTACCTGACGTTATTTTCGTTATCGGTGCTGACCATGAGCACATCGCAATTAAAGAAGCTAACAACCTAGGTATCCCAGTTGTTGCTGTTGTAGATACTAACTCTTCACCAGACGGCATCACCTACATCGTTCCTGGTAACGATGATGCTATGCGTTCTATCCGTCTGTACACTGAGTCAGTTGCTGCAGCTGCTAAAGCTGGTCGCGGTCAAGACCTAGCGGTTCAAGCTGAACAAGACGGTTTCGTAGAAGCTGAATAATAAGGCGAGATGAATTTCATCGCCCTTATTAACCAAGATATATGATTGGTGAACAGGGGCCCCTAAGGCCCCTGTTTTATATCATTTGATTTGTAGATTTACCTATAGAGGATTTAACAATGGCAATTACTGCTGCCCAAGTTAAAGAACTACGTGAGCGCACTGGCGCTGGCATGATGGATTGTAAAAAAGCGCTAACTGAAACCAATGGTGACATTGAGCTAGCGATTGAAAACATGCGTAAGAGCGGTGCTGCTAAGGCTGCTAAGAAAGCGGGTAACATCGCTGCTGAAGGTACTATCCTTATCAAGCAAGGCGAAGGTTTCACTGCACTTTTAGAAGTTAACTGTCAAACTGACTTCGTTGCAAAAGACGGTAACTTCCTAGCATTCGCTAATGCAGTACTTGACGTTGCAGCTGCATCTAAAGTAACTGTTGAAGACCTAAAAGCACAGTTCGAAGAAACGCGTGTTGCACTAGTGGCTAAAATCGGTGAAAACATCAACGTACGTCGCGTTGAGTACATCGATGGTACTAACGTTGCTACATACCGTCACGGTGAGCGTATCGGTGTTGTTGTAACGGGTGAAGCTGACGAAGAAACACTTAAGCACATCGCAATGCACGTAGCAGCTTCTAAGCCTGAGTATGTGCACCCAGAAGACGTTCCAGCTGATGTGGTTGAGAAAGAAAGAGCCGTCCAAATCGAAATCGCGATGAATGAAGGCAAGCCTCAAGAGATCGCTGAGAAGATGGTTGCTGGTCGTATGAAGAAGTTCACCGGTGAAGTATCTCTTACTGGTCAAGCTTTCATCATGGAACCAAAGAAAACGGTTGGTGAGATTCTTAAAGAGAAAGGCGCTACTGTGACAAACTTCATTCGTTTAGAAGTTGGTGAAGGTATCGCGAAGAAAGAAGAAGATTTTGCTGCTGAAGTAGCTGCACAAATCGCTGCTTCTAAGGCGTAATCGCCGCTTTTTTGATACTCTAAAAACCGCAGCAATCGCTGCGGTTTTATTATGCCAATTAGATTGTCACAGCCTGCATTTTTTTCGATATAATTGGTAACATACCCACCAGCATTTATCAGGACAAATAACTATGAGCACAAACCCCAAACCCGCTTTTCGACGTATTCTTCTTAAACTGAGTGGCGAAGCCCTGATGGGCGAAGAAGGCTTTGGTATCGACCCTAAAGTACTCGATCGTATGGCACAAGAGGTTAAGGAGTTGGTTGAGCTTGGTATTCAAGTTGGTGTTGTGATCGGTGGTGGTAACCTGTTCCGTGGTGAAGGGCTAGCGCAAGCCGGTATGAACCGTGTCGTTGGTGACCACATGGGCATGTTGGCCACAGTGATGAATGGCTTGGCAATGCGTGATGCCTTGCACCGTGCCTATGTTAATGCGCGCCTGATGTCAGCGATACCGCTTAAAGGTGTGTGTGACGATTATAACTGGGCTGAAGCGATTAGCTTGCTTAAATCGGGTCGAGTAGTGATTTTTGCGGCCGGTACTGGTAATCCATTTTGTACCACAGACTCTGCAGCGTGTTTGCGCGGTATTGAGATTGAAGCCGAAGTCGTGCTTAAGGGTACCAAAGTCGATGGCGTCTATTCTGATGACCCAGTGAAGAACCCTGAAGCCGTTAAATATGATGAAATGGGTTACGACGAAGTACTAGACAAAGAATTAAAAGTGATGGATCTTGCTGCATTTACACTGGCAAGAGATCACGACATGCCAATTTTAGTGTTCAATATGAATAAGCCTGGTGCGCTGCGCCGTGTTATTATGGGTGACCATGAAGGCACCATGATCAAAAGTAGCCGCGTAAAATCAGCCGAATAAATACGATTTATACTAACGTAAATTTAGTAAGCAAAAAGGATATTAAACGTGATTAATGAAATCAAAGAAGATGCGAAACTGCGCATGGGTAAATGTGTTGAAGCGACTAAAGCACAAATGGCTAAAGTGCGTACAGGTCGTGCACATCCGAGCCTACTTGATTCTATCAAGGTACCTTATTACGGTTCACTAACGCCGCTAAAGCAAGTGGGTAACGTATCGATTGAAGATTCAAGAACCCTAGCGGTCAGCGTTTTTGACTCAACTATGATAGCAGCGGTAGAGAAGGCTATCATGAGTTCAGATTTGGGGCTTAACCCTATGTCTGCCGGTACCACTATCCGCATTCCGCTGCCAGCATTGACTGAAGAGCGTCGTAAAGATCTGATTAAAGTGGTTCGTGCTGAAGCTGAAAACGGTCGTATTGCGGTCCGTAACGTGCGTCGTGATGCCAACTCAGATGTGAAAGCATTAGAGAAAGAAAAAGAATGTACCGAAGATGATGTACGTCGCAGCGAAGATGAAATTCAGAAGTTTACCGATGCGCACATTAAAATGATCGATGAAATTTTGGCGGCAAAAGAAGCAGAGTTGATGGAAGTCTAATCTGCTGCCTTAGTCACTAGAGTTAACACGCCGTGTAGGGGTATACTACACGGCGTTTGCTATTTTTAAGGGTTGTAATAGATGTCGATCGAATCTCAATCTGGCTCAGAGTTAGCTGATGAAACACTCGCTGAGCTGATTAAGCTGTCTATACCTAAGCACGTTGCTATTATCATGGATGGCAATGGGCGTTGGGCGCAAGCCCAAGGTAAGCCGAGGGTGATTGGGCATAAAGCTGGGGTAAAGGCCGTCCGTCGAGCGGTGAGTACCGCACGTGAAATGGGCGTCGGTTCATTGACCTTGTTTGCATTTTCCAGTGAGAATTGGCGTCGGCCCGATAAAGAAGTTAGTTTGTTGATGGAACTGTTTTTTACCGTGTTACAACGGGAGTTAAAGCGACTTCATAACAATGGTGTGCGCCTTAATATCATTGGCGATATCAGTCGTTTTTCTCCTCGGTTGCAAAAGCAAATTGCTTCGGCAATGGCACAAACTGCCGATAATGACGGTTTAATCTTAAACGTCGCCGCCAACTACGGTGGTCGTTGGGACATCATGCAAGCGGCCCAAACCTTAGCCCAAAAGGTTGAATCTGGCGAAATGAGCAGCAGTCAGTTCACTGAAGAGGCGTTAAGTCAGCATTTATGCATGCAAAATCAGCCGGAAGTTGATTTAATGATCCGCACGGGTGGAGATTTTCGCATTAGTAACTTTGTACTCTGGCAGGCAGCTTATGCAGAGTTAGTCTTTACTGAGGTGCTTTGGCCCGACTTTGACGAGCAAGCCTTTAAAGAAGCCGTCGCGGTATTTGCTTCGCGTCAGCGCCGTTTTGGATTAACGGGCACGCAAATTGAGACGCTACAGGCTGAGCAATAAATTATAAGAGGGAAAGTTTTGCTAAAGCATAGAATAATAACAGCAGTATGGTTAATCCCATTAGTGATGGGGGCCATATTCTTTTTCCCTGTGGAGTATTTTTCATGGGCACTGGTGGCAGTGTTTTTAATCGCTGCTAAAGAGTGGGGCCGAATTATCGATAAGCGCTGTAACATCACCCAGTGGAGTTTCACGCTGACTATCGGTATTTTATTGGTGGCGCTTAATCTGTTTGTGCCTAGTGATGAGGTGTGGTTTAAAGGCCATTTGCACCCCATCTTTCTGGCGATTATGGTGATTGGTGCATGTTGGTGGGCCATCTCTTTACTCTTCATATTGTCATATCCTAAAAGTTCGACCCTGTGGGCTAAGAGCCACATGTTTAAGTCGATGTTTGGCCAGTTAACATTAATCCCCTGTTTTACTGCATTAGTTGCGCTTAAGGCATTAAGTTCACAGGCTGATCCCTATTATGGCGGGACCTTGGTTTTCTTGGTGATGTTGACCGTTTGGGCAACCGATTCTGGCGCTTACTTTGCGGGTAAAACCTTAGGTAAACATAAATTAATGCCTAATGTCAGTCCTGCCAAGACGGTCGAAGGGCTCATTGGTGGCTTGCTGACCACTATGATTGTTGTCGCAGTTGTGATGTTGCTGTCACCCGAACAAGAATTAGGCTTGGTGATTGTGGTCACCTTGTTTGTTGCCTTAGTGTCTGCAGTGGGCGATCTGTCTGAAAGTATGTTTAAGCGTGTCGCGGATATCAAAGACTCAGGTACTATCTTGCCAGGCCACGGGGGGGTGCTCGACAGAATTGATAGTCTCACCGCTGCGCTGCCAGTGTTCACACTCATTTATATCGCATTTTGGATGTAACCATGCAAAAAATGGTGATTCTTGGGGCCACGGGCTCAATTGGTGCTAGCACGCTCAGTGTGATTGAGCGTAATCCGGCTGATTATGAGGTTCATGCCCTAGTGGCAAATCGTAGCGTCGACAAGATGCTAGCGTTATGCATCACCCATGAGCCTTACGTGGCGCACATGGTCGATGCCGATGCCGCAAAAACCTTAGCCGAAAAACTGCCCGCGTCACTGCGCACTAGAGTCTCCAGCGGTGAAGATGAACTGCTCGATTTAGTTGCCGCAAGTGAGGTCGATACCGTGATGGCGGCGATTGTGGGCGCGGCAGGGTTGCCCTCAACCTTAGCGGCGGTTAAAGCGGGTAAACGAGTGTTGCTGGCCAATAAAGAATCATTGGTGATGTCCGGGCGTTTGTTTATCGATCAGATGCAAACCTCCGGCGCACAAGTGCTGCCAGTAGACAGTGAGCATAATGCGATTTTTCAATGTTTACCCTTTGAGGTGCAGCAGCAAATCGGCGTATGCCAACTTGCCGATGCTGGTATATCACATATTTTGCTAACCGGTTCGGGTGGCCCGTTTCTTAATGCCGAGCTCGCTTCTTTGCAGCACATGACGCCAGATCAAGCTTGTAAACATCCCAACTGGTCGATGGGGCGTAAAATCTCTGTCGATTCGGCTAGCATGATGAATAAAGGGCTGGAATATATAGAGGCGCGTTGGTTGTTTAATGCCAGTAAAGAGCAGCTCAAAGTTGTGGTACATCCCCAAAGTGTCATTCACTCTATGGTGCAATATAAAGATGGCTCGGTACTGGCACAGATGGGGAACCCCGATATGCGCACGCCTATTGCACATTGTATGGCCTACCCACAAAGAATTTCAGCCGGAGTTGAACCTTTAGATTTTTTCAAAGTCGGACAGTTAAGCTTTCTTGAACCCGATTTTAACCGGTTCCCTTGCTTAGCATTAGCCATTGATGCCTGCGAGCAAGGACAAGAAGCCACCACTGTGCTTAACGCTGCCAATGAGATATCGGTCGACGCGTTTCTGGCGGGCAACATTAGGTTTACCGATATTGCTCATATCAATGAATTTTGCTTAACCAAGGTGGCGAAGCAAAATTTAAATACGATTGAAGATATTTTGGCGTTAGATTATCAAACTCGCCGAGTGGCTGCTGAACATGTTAAACGTGTGCAGCAGTAAAGAAGGAGCTCAATGCTAGATTTTTTATGGAACCTAGGTTCCTTTATTATTGCTTTAGGCATATTAATCACGGCCCATGAATATGGCCACTTTTGGGTTGCACGTCGCTGCGGCGTTAAAGTGGAACGCTTCTCTATCGGTTTTGGAAAAGCGATTTGGCGTAAAGTAGGGGCCGATGGCACCGAGTATGTGGTCGCGATGATCCCCCTTGGTGGTTACGTGAAAATGCTTGATGAGCGTGTTGACGATGTGCCAGAAGCATTAAAATCTCAAGCCTTTAATCGTAAGTCAGTCTGGCAGCGCATTGCCATTGTTGGCGCAGGTCCGATGGCTAACTTTATCTTTGCCATATTTGCGTTGTACATCATGTACCTCATTGGTGTGCCGTCATTAAAACCAGTGATTGAAACCACCCAGCCTAATACGCCTGCCGCAGTGATTGAGGTTAAACAACCGCAGCAAGTGATTGCCGTTGGCGATCAAGCTGTCCGTAACTGGGAGGAGGTGACTTATGCCTTGGTTGGGCATATTGGTGATGATAATATCGATATCACCTTGGCGCCACTATCAGGCTTGATGGGCCAAGAGCGTACTTATCGCCTCGACACCCGTCAGTGGCAATTTGACCCAGAAAAACAATCGCCAATCACCTCGCTGGGGTTAGGCATTTATCGCCCAGAAGTGAGCCCAACCTTGGCCTTTGTTAGCGAAGATGGTGCGGCTTATGCCGCGGGGCTAAGGGGCGGTGATATCTTGGTTGCTATCGATGGCCAGCGCTATAGCCAGTGGGATGGGTTTGTCGAACAAATAAAAGCGGCAGCGGGTAAGACAGTCAAGATAACCGTGCAACGTGATGGTAAACCACTTCAGCTTGCCGTGACGCCAAAATCACGCACTGGTGAGAATGGTCAAATAGAGGGGGTGATAGGTGTTGCCCCCACTCAAGCACCATGGCCAGAAGAGATGCGTTTACAGTTAGAATATGGTTTAGGTGAATCTTTTGTGGTTGCGGCGGATAAAACGTGGCAACTTGTGTCAGTCAGCATTAAGATGATTGGCAAATTATTTACTGGCGATGTGTCGGTGAAAAACCTGAGTGGGCCTATTTCAATCGCACAAGGTGCGGGAAGTAGTGCCACTTATGGCTTAGTTTACTTTTTAGGATTCCTAGCATTAATCAGCGTCAATTTAGGCATTATTAACTTATTGCCTTTACCCGTGCTGGATGGTGGGCATCTGTTATATTACTTCATCGAAGTGATCACAGGCAGGCCTGTACCAGAGAAGGTACAGGAAATTGGATTCAGATTTGGGGCAGCTATGCTGCTAATGTTGATGAGTATCGCCCTTTTCAACGATTTTTCCCGACTCTGAGCAAGGACACACACATAATTAGAAGTGCTCTATGAGATTGAATAAAATTTTTGCCTCGATGTTATTAGTCGGTGCGTCTTTATCAGGGAACGGTTGGGCCGAAACATTCCAGCCTTTTGAAGTTACAGACATCCAAGTACAAGGTTTACAACGTGTTGCACTAGGTGCTGCACTACTCAATATCCCCATTAAGGTGGGTGATACCGTCGATGAAACGCGTCTGCAGCAAGCGATTAAAAGCTTATACGCGTCGACCAACTTCGAACATATTGAAGTCGGTCGCGATGGCAATGTTCTTGTGGTGACGGTCAAAGAACGTCCGACCATTAGCGCCGTGACTTTCGAAGGCAACAAAGACATTAAAGATGAGCAACTGCAAGAGAGTCTCGATGGCAGCGATGTTAAAGTCGGTGAGTCATTAGACCGCACCATGCTCAGCGGGATTGAAAAAAGCCTGCAAGACTTTTATTACGGCGTGGGTAAATACGGCGCTAAAGTCGAAGCGCAGGTGATCAACTTACCGCGTAACCGTGTCGAACTTAAGTTTAAGTTTACCGAAGGGTTAGCTGCTGAAATCCGCCAGATAAACGTAGTGGGTAACACAGTGTTTAGTGACGCCGAACTGATCGGCATGCTGGAATTAAAAGATTATGTGGCTTGGTGGGACTTGTTTGGTGAGCGCCGCTACCAAAAGCAAAAATTGCAAGCCGACCTTGAAACCATCAAAACCTTCTACCATAACCGGGGGTATATTCGCTTCGATGTGACCTCGACTCAGGTTGCGATGACCCCAGATCGCAAAGGACTGTACATCACGATTAACGTCGATGAAGGTGAGCAGTACAAAGTGAAAGAGGTCAATCTCACCGGTGACCTTATGGGCCGTGAAGCTGTGATGGAGGCCATTTTGCCAATCAAAGTGGGTGATACCTACAATGGTGGCGATGTGACCTTTACCGAAGAGATGTATGGTAAATATCTTGGTCGTTTTGGTTATGCCTATCCTGAAGTAAAAACCTACCCTGAAATTAATGATGACACCAAAGAGGTGACTCTCAATGTCAATATTAAGCCGGGTAAACGGGTTTATGTGCGTAATATTAACTTCACGGGTAACCAAGTCACTAAAGATGAAGTACTGCGCCGTGAATTACGCCAGATGGAAGGGGCATGGTTAAATGCCGCACAAGTAGAACAATCTAAAGCACGCCTTAATCGTCTAGGTTATTTCGAAACTGTGGATACTCAAACGGTTCAAGTACCTGGTACCGATGATTTGGTTGATGTCGCCTTCAATGTTAAAGAGCAGCCTTCTGGCTCATTTAACGCGGGCGTGGGTTATGGTACAGAGTCAGGCATCAGCTTGCAGTTTGGTGTTCAGCAAAGTAACTTCCTCGGTACTGGTAATCAGGCTGGAATTAACTTAAATACCAACAAATATTCTAAGAATATAAATTTATCTTATACCGATCCCTATTTTACCAAGGATGGCGTGAGCTTAGGTGGTAGCATCTTCTGGAACGAGTTTGATGCGCAAGAGGCTAACCTTGAGCGTTATAAAAACAGCTCTTACGGTGTCGCCCTGAACTCGGGCTTCCCAATCAACGAATATAATCGTATTAACGGTGGTATTGGTTTCCGTCATAACAGTATTTCAGAGATCTCAGCCTATGAACAGGCGCTGCGATTCTATAATATCTATCGTGACCAAGATGACCCAAATGCTGACCTGTCATTCAATAACTTCGAGTTAAATCTTGGCTGGTATCGCAGTACGTTGAACCGCGGCACCTTCCCAACAGACGGTTCATCACAGCGCTTAAGCGGTAAGATGACGGTTCCAGGCTCGGATCTGCAATACTTTAAAACCGACTTTGACACCAGCTTCTACTGGCCTTTTAACCGTAGCCATAGCTTCGTGTTATTAACTAAGGCGCGTGTAGGCTACGGTAATGGGTATGGCCAGTTTGGTGATAACGATCAGATTTTACCGTTCTGGGAAAACTACTACTCTGGTGGTAGCAGCTCACTACGTGGCTTTAAGTCGAACTCTGTTGGCCCACGTTCATTCTACTTGTATCGTGGCAGTGAGCCGTGTTCACCAGATCCATCAGGTGATGGTTGTACCTTGCCTGGCGATCCAAATCGCATCGAAGTGAGCCAAGGTCGCTCTATCGGTGGTAATGCCATCGCGACTGCCAGTGTTGAGCTTATTGTGCCGACGCCTTTCTTGGACGAAGCCTATACTAACTCTGTGCGCACTAGCTTCTTTGTCGATGCAGGTAACGTCTGGGATACTGAATTTGATTATGATTCATATCGCGGCTTGCCAGCTGAAGAGTTTACCGAGCTGGCAGATTACTCAGATCCTTCTCGCATTCGTGCGTCAGCGGGTATGAGTGTTCAGTGGTTGTCGCCAATGGGGCCAATGGTATTTAGCCTTGCGTGGCCAATCACAGAATATGAAGATGATGAAACTGAGATTTTCTCGTTCAACATTGGTAAAACTTTCTAAGTTAGAACTAATTTAAATAAAAATAATCGGCAAGTTTTGCTGACAACAAGGAGTTTATTTTGAATAAGATGTTTAATCGCGCAATGATGGTTTTGGTTCTGTTAGGTGCACCAATTGCTGCACAAGCAGAGAAAATTGCCGTGGTAGATATGCAAGCGGTCTTTGAGCAGTTACCGCAGCGCGAAGCCGTGAGTAAAACACTCAAAACGGAATTTGGCGATCGTGTGGCTAATGTGCAAAAGATGCAAGACGAGTTGCGTGGCATGCTTGAGAAGCAGCAGCGTGATGCCGCGCTAATGAGCGAGAGCCAAAAAACCGATATGTTGCGCAAGATGGAATCACTCAAAGCCGAGCTACAACTAAAAGGTAAAGCTTTAGATGAGGACATGCGTCGTCGTAACGGTGAAGAGCAAAATAAACTGTTAGTGGAAGTACAAAAAGCGATCACCGCCATTGCGGAAAAAGAGCAATATGATGTTGTACTGCAGCGTGGTGCTGCTATCTATGTTAAGCCCACTTCAGATATCAGCAGTAAAGTTGTTGAAGCGTTGAGCAAAGGCTAACGATTAATGAAAAGCTATACATTAAAAGAGATCGCTGTTTACTTAAATGCTGCGGTACAAGGTGACGACACGGTTAAAATTAACCGAGTTGCCACCCTCGAAAAAGCGCAAAAGGGTGAGATCTCTTTTTTAGCCAATCCTAAATATCAGCAGCAGTTAGCCGGAACAGCGGCATCGGCGGTATTGTTGTCGCCCAAAATGGCGGCAGATTATAACGGTAACGCCATCGTGCTGGCCGATCCTTATGTGGGGTTTGCAAGGGTAGCACAGTTACTCGATTCGACACCTAAAGCCGCCGAAGCGATACACCCAAGTGCGGTGATTGATGCCAGTGCCACCATAGGCGAAGGTGTTGCGGTTGGCGCGAATGCCGTTATTGGCCCCAATGTGATTTTGGGTGAGCGGGTACAGGTAGGCGCGGGATGTGTTATTGGGCAAGATGTTATCATCGGCTCCAATACGATTTTATGGCCCAATGTGACTGTGTACCACAATGTACACCTTGGACAGGATTGTATTGTCCATTCAGGAACCGTACTGGGATCTGACGGTTTTGGCTATGCCAATGAACGCGGTCAGTGGATCCGCATTCCGCAAACCGGTGGCGTGCGCATTGGTGATCGAGTTGAAATTGGTGCCTGTACCAGTATTGACCGTGGGGCGTTGGATCATACCATCATCCATGACGGGGTGATCATCGATAACCAAGTGCAAATTGCCCATAATGTGGTTATCGGAGAAAACAGTGCCCTTGCCGGTGGGTCAACTTTTGCCGGTAGTGTCACCATAGGTAAGTATTGTATCATTGGTGGCTGTAGCGCGGTGGCAGGGCATTTATCCATTGCCGACGGCACCCATGTATCAGGTGGTACAAACGTTACGAGTGTTATCAGGGAGCCTGGTGTATACTCCTCGGCTACTGTAGCGATGGAAAATAAGGTGTGGCGTCGAAATACCGTGAGGTTTAGACAGCTAGATGAACTGTTCCAACGCGTGAAAAAGTTAGAAAAAAACGTTAAAATAGAAGATTAAGTGCCCCTTGGCAGCTAAGGAAATTATTGAGTGTCAAATCAATTAAACACAATGGATATCAAAGAGATCCTAAAGTTTTTACCCCATAGATATCCGTTTTTATTGATCGATAGAGTCCTCGACTTTACCCCAGGCGAAACACTACACGCGATCAAAAATGTCACTATTAATGAGCCGTTTTTTCAGGGCCATTTTCCCGTTCAACCTGTGATGCCAGGCGTGTTGATCCTCGAAGCGATGGCGCAAGCCACTGGTTTATTGGCATTTAAGACCATGAGTGACGAACCATCAAATGATGCACTCTACTATTTCGCGGGTATCGACAAAGCACGTTTTAAGCGTGTGGTTGAGCCAGGCGATCAACTGCATTTTGAAGTGAAAATGATTAAAGAACGCCGCGGGATAGGGGTGTTTACCGGTGAAGCAAAGGTCGATGGCGAACTAGTTTGTTCTGCCGAGATTATGTGTGCCCGTAGAGAGATTAGTCAGTGATTGATGATTTAGCGTTTGTACATCCCGATGCCAAAATTGGCAACAATGTAACCATAGGCCCATGGACCTATATTGGTGCCGATGTCGAAATTGGTGACGATTGCCACCTGAGTTCTCATGTTGTGGTCAAAGGCCCGACAGTGATGGGCAAAGGCAATCGCATTTTCCAGTTCGCCTCTGTGGGTGAAGATTGCCAAGATAAAAAGTACGCGGGCGAACCCACGCGCTTAATTATCGGCGATAATAATGTGATCCGTGAATCGGTGACCATTCATCGCGGCACGATTCAAGACAAGGGCGAAACCGTTATTGGCTCTAACAACCTGTTTATGGCCTACGTGCATATTGCCCATGACTGTGTGGTTGGCAATAATGTGATCATGGCTAACAATGCCTCGATTGCAGGTCATGTTCATGTCGGTGATTGGGTCATTTTAGGTGGTATGACGGGTGTGCATCAGTTTGTGCATATTGGCGCTCATGCTTTTACCGCGGGTAGCTCACTTATTTTGCAAGATGTGCCTCCGTTTGTGATGGCTTCTGGCCAGCCTGCGATACCGCGTGGTCTTAACGCCGAAGGGCTCAAGCGTCGTGGCTTCTCTAAAGAGAGCCAACTTGCGGTGCGTCGAGCTTATAAAACAGTGTACCGTAAAGGGCTGACGGTCGATGAAGCCATTGCCGCATTGGGTGAAGAGTCCCAAGATGAGCAAGTGAAGCTATTTACTGATTTCATCGCCAATTCCAGTCGAGGCATTATTCGTTAAGCCACTGGTCTTGGAAATCAAAAGCTCGTTTAGACGGGCTTTTTTTTATGAATAAAATTAATATCAATCGCATTAATTATGGAGCTAGGCCTGATGGTTAAAATAGGCTGTTACTCTGGTGTCAATGGTATCGACCCATTGCAGGTATCAATGAATAATCATTGAGTTAATGTGATTAATCGTAAGTCGGAAACAACGGATAAGAATCGGGTTATGACTGAACGTAGACAAAAAATATTTGCCATGGTCGCAGGCGAACTGTCTGGGGACATCTTAGGCGCGGGGTTAATCCGCGCCCTAAAGCAGCGTTATCCTGACGCGCGTTTTGTCGGCATTGGTGGTCCACAGATGGACGAATTGGGATTTGAGTCGCTGTTCTCATTCGAAGAGTTAGCGGTGATGGGGATAGTGGAAGTCTTGTCGCGCCTGCCTCGGTTGCTTAAGGTACGTAAAACCCTCATCGATGAAATCTCCGCCTTGTCACCCGATTGTTTTATCGGTATCGATGCGCCCGATTTCAATATCGGCTTCGAGTTAAAGCTTAAGCAGCGTGGCATTAAAACCGTGCATTATGTCAGCCCATCTGTGTGGGCATGGCGGCCTAAGCGTATCTTTAAAATTGCCAAAGCAACCAACATGGTGCTGTCGTTGTTGCCGTTTGAAAAGGCGTTTTATGATAAACATCAGGTGCCGTGCACTTTCGTCGGTCACACCTTAGCCGACGACATTCCTATGGAGAATGATAAAGCAGCAGCCCGAGCTCAGCTGGGGTTAGATGCCGAAGATGAATACTTAGCCTTATTGCCGGGCTCACGCGCTGGCGAACTCAAGCAGTTGGCAGAGCCTTTTGTCAAAGCGGCATTGCTGCTACGACAACGTTATCCCGATCTTAAGTTCATCACGCCGCTGGTTAATGCCAAACGCCGCGCCCAATTTGAGGCGGCGCTTGAACAATTTGCTCCCGATTTGGCGATTCATATGGTTGAAGGACAGTCGCGGGTGGTGATGGCGGCTGCGGATGCCATTTTACTGGCGTCAGGCACGGCGACGTTAGAAGCCATGTTGGTTAAACGGCCGATGGTGGTGGCGTATCGCGTGAGTCCGATCACCTATAGCATTGCCAAACGTATGATGCAGATAGACAGTTACTCACTGCCTAATCTATTGGCTGGTGAGAACATTATTCCTGAGTTGATCCAAGCCGACTGCACCGCGCAGAAGATTGCCGATGCGGTAGCGCAACAACTCGATAGCGATCATCGTCCGTTAATGAAGCGTTTTGCCACCTTGCATCAACAACTCAAATGTAATGCCAGTCAGCGGGCCGCCGATGCGGTGGTCGCGTTAATTGAGGAGGCATAATATGGCGACCTTTAAAGAGATCACGCAAGCGCAAATCAGCCTGTTGTGCCAAGGGTTTTACGCCGGTGTCGATGAGGTGGGGCGCGGACCTCTAGTAGGAGATGTCGTCACCGCGGCCGTGGTACTCGACCCTAATAATCCTATCGCTGGGCTGAATGACTCGAAAAAATTGTCAGAAAAAAAACGCTTAGCCTTGTTTGCCGAGATTAACCAAAAAGCCCTCGATGTCAGTGTGGGGCGTGCCAGTCCTGCTGAGATAGATGAGCTTAATATTTTGCACGCCACTATGCTGGCAATGCAGCGCGCGGTGGCCGGTCTTAAGGCTTGCCCCGAGCGGATACTGGTCGATGGTAATCGTGTGCCTGACTTTGGTATTGAAAGCCATGCGGTGATCAAAGGCGATGGCCTGATCGCTGGCATCAGCGCCGCATCGATCATTGCTAAAGTGGTGCGAGATCAAGAGATGGACGCGCTCGATGCCAGATACCCACAATTTGGTTTTGCCAAGCATAAGGGCTACCCGACAAAAGCGCATTTTGAGGCGCTAGAACAACATGGCGTATTAGCCGAACACCGTAAGAGTTTTCGCCCCGTACAGGCACGTTTATCGCGGGATGATTAATCCTTATCAGCATAGGCAAAGCCGAGCTGAAAGGGTGACGCTGTGTTTCGCTATGTGTTAATCTCAGTCTGTTAATCTCAATGGGCGCTTGCCGCCCAACTAAAAAGATACTATCAACTATGTCAGAACCTCGTTTCGTGCATCTGCGCGTTCACAGTGATTTTTCCATGTCCGACGGCCTCTCGAAAGTGAAGCCCATTCTTGCTAAGGCGACTGAGCTTGAAATGGCGGCGCTTGCCTTGACCGATAAAACCAATTTATGTGGTTTGGTCAAGTTTTACAGCGGCTGCCATGGGGCGGGGATTAAGCCAATTATTGGCACTGACTTTTCGATGTTGGTGCCGGGCTTTGATGACGAGTTTTGTTCGATTACGGTATTGGCCATCAACAATCAAGGTTATAAAAACCTCACCTTATTGATAAGCGATGCCTATCTACGTGGCCATGTACGTGACCGCGCCGTGATCGATCAAGAGTGGCTGATTAAATACAGCGAAGGGTTAATCTTACTTTCGGGGGCCAAAGATGGCGATGTCGGTAAGGCGTTGCTTAAAGGCAATAAAGGCCAAGTAGACTCCTTGGTGGCATTTTATCAGACCCATTTTCCTGAGCGCTATTATCTGGAGCTTATCCGAACGGGTCGCCCCGACGAAGAGCGCTATTTGCACATGGCGGTCGAACTGGCGGCTGAAAAAGACTTGCCCGTGGTCGCGACCAACCAAGTGGTATTTATTCAACCCGAGCAGTTTGAGGCCCATGAGATCCGTGTGGCGATTTCTGATGGTTATACACTCGCCGATCCGCGCCGCCCTAAAACCTACAGCAAAGAGCAGTATTTTCGCTCACAAGATGAGATGTGTGAGTTGTTTGCCGATATTCCTGAAGCGTTAGCAAACTCGGTAGAGATCGCCAAGCGCTGTAATGTCACTGTGCGCCTTGGCGAATACTTTTTGCCTAATTTCCCCACCGGCGATCTGTCCATCGAAGATTTTCTCGTTGACGTGTCTAAAAAAGGGCTTGAAGAGCGTCTCGAATTTTTGTTTCCCGACCCTAAGGTTCGAGCCGAGCGCCGCCCCGAATATGATGAGCGTCTCGATGTTGAGCTGACCGTGATTAACAACATGGGGTTCCCCGGCTACTTCCTTATTGTGATGGAGTTTATTCAGTGGGGTAAAGACAACGGTATTCCGATTGGCCCGGGGCGTGGTTCGGGAGCCGGCTCTTTGGTGGCGTATGCGCTGAAGATCACCGACCTTGACCCATTAGAATTTGACCTGCTGTTCGAACGTTTCTTGAACCCAGAACGGGTATCGATGCCCGATTTCGACGTCGACTTTTGTATGGACCGCCGCGATGAGGTGATCGATCACGTGGCCGAGCTGTATGGCCGAGATGCGGTATCGCAAATCATCACTTTTGGTACCATGGCTGCCAAAGCCGTGGTGCGCGATGTGGGCCGCGTTCTGGGTCACCCTTATGGTTTTGTCGACCGTATTTCAAAGATGATCCCTGCCGAGCCTGGAATGACGCTGGCTAAAGCCTTTGAGGCGGAACCTGCGCTTCCTGAAGCTTATAACGCCGATGAAGAGGTTAAAGATCTCATCGACATGTGCCGCATCTTAGAAGGGGTGACGCGTAACGCGGGTAAGCACGCCGGTGGCGTGGTGATCGCGCCAACGGTGATCACCGACTTCGCGCCACTGTACTGCGACTCCGAAGGGCAAAATCCGGTTACCCAATTTGATAAAAATGATGTCGAAACCGCTGGATTAGTTAAGTTCGACTTCTTGGGGCTGCGAACCTTAACCATCATCGACTGGGCGCTGCAGATGATCAATCCGCGCCTAGAAAAAGCCGGCAAAGAGCCCATTAGAATCGAAGCGATACCGCTAGACGATCCGGCCTCATTTAGGCTGTTGCAGCGTTATGAAACCACGGCGGTATTCCAGCTGGAATCTCGCGGTATGAAAGACTTGATTAAGCGTCTGCAACCCGATTGCTTTGAAGATATGATCGCCTTGGTGGCGCTGTTTCGTCCCGGACCGCTACAGTCAGGCATGGTAGATAACTTTATTGAGCGTAAGCACGGTCGAGAAGAGGTCTCCTATCCCGACTCTCAATATCAGCATGAGTCTTTAAAAACCCTGCTTGAGCCCACTTACGGCATTATTTTGTATCAAGAGCAGGTGATGCAGATTGCCCAAGTCTTGTCTGGTTATACCTTGGGCGGCGCGGATATGTTGCGTCGTGCTATGGGTAAGAAAAAACCCGAGGAGATGGCTAAGCAGCGCAGTATCTTTAAAGAGGGCGCAGTCAATAACGGCATCGATGGCGAGCTATCGATGAAGATTTTCGACTTGGTGGAAAAGTTTGCCGGTTACGGTTTTAACAAATCCCACTCGGCCGCTTATGCCTTGGTGTCGTACCAAACCTTGTGGCTTAAGACCCATTTCCCATCGCAATTTATGGCGGCGGTGATGTCGGCCGATATGGATAACACCGACAAGATCGTCACCCTAGTTGATGAGTGTGAGCGCATGGGCTTGCCACTGTTGCCACCGGATGTGAATAAAGGGCTGTTTCGTTTTACCGTGGATGACGATATAAACATCGTCTACGGCATTGGTGCCATTAAAGGGGTGGGCGAAGGCCCGGTCGACTCGATCCTCAAGGCGCGTGAAGATGGCCCCTTCATCGATTTATTCGATTTTTGTGCCCGTATTGATCTGAAAAAGCTCAATAAACGGGTTATCGAAAAACTTATCTGTGCTGGCGCCCTCGACACTTTAGGGCCACATCGGGCATCAATGATGGCCACCTTGCCAGAGGCCATTCGCGCCGCCGACCAACATGCGAAAGCCGAAGCGATTGGCCAGCACGATATGTTTGGTTTACTCAATAGCGAGCCCGAAGACAGCAAACAGCAATTTGTCGAATGCACCCCATGGCCCGATAAAGTCTGGCTCGAAGGGGAGCGTGATACCTTGGGCTTGTACCTTACAGGTCATCCGATTAATCAATATCTTAAAGAGTTGAAACACTACACTTCGGGGCGCTTAAAAGATGTGCATCCGACCGAGCGCGGTAAAACCACTAAGGCCGCTGGCTTGGTGGTCGCCACCCGAGTGATGATGACCAAACGCGGCTCTAAGATGGGCTTAGTCACCTTAGACGATAAGAGTGCGCGCCTAGAGGTGATGCTATTTACCGAAGCCTTTGAGAAATATGCCCACCTGCTCGAAAAAGATCGCATCTTAATTGTCGAAGGCGAAGTCAGTTTTGATGACTTTTCAGGCGGCAACCGCATGACGGCACGTAACATTATCGATATGGGTGAGGCGCGTAGCCATTTTGCGCAGGCGGTAGAGGTGGATGTCGATGCCAGCGAAGTCGACAGTGACTGGCTCAACCGGTTTCATCAGGCATTAATGCCGTGGAAAGCGGGCGCGGTGCCCGTGGTGATTAATTATGCGCAGCCGCAAGCCAAGGCGCAATTTAAGCTGGGTGATGAATGGCGGGTTAATCCAACCGATGAGCTGATGCTGTCACTGGAGACCCTAACGGGCTCAGATAAAGTCAGGATCTTATTTTAATATGAGCGCCACCACTTGGCAGCCCGCAGAGCAAATTGCGGCATTAATCGCGCAGTTAACGCCACCGCCCGGTACTCAACTGGTGCTGGCCTACAGTGGCGGCGTCGATTCTGAAGTCTTGGCTCATGGTTTGGCTCAGTTTGCCAATCGGCATCCCGAGTATCGTTATCTGTTGGTGCATGTGCATCATGGGTTAAGTGGCAATGCCGGGCGCTGGGCAACCCATTGCCAACGGCGCGCCTTAGTATACGGTTTACCCATTAAAGTTAAGCAAGTTGCGGTGAACACTGGGCCTAGGGTAAGCCTAGAGGCCGCGGCGCGCGACGCCAGATACCACGCCTTAGCCCAAGAGTTAACTGCAGGCGATCTGCTATTGACGGCGCATCATCAAGACGATCAGCTAGAGACCTTATTATTGGCGTTAAAGCGCGGCTTAGGCCCCAAGGGACTGGCCGCCATGGGCGAAATACAAGCGTTTCATCAAGATAAGTGGTTGTTACGCCCCTTGCTCGATATTAGCCGGCAACAGGTCGAGCAATTTGCGGTCACTCACACCATTGAACATATCGAAGATGAGAGTAATTTAGATAATCGTTTTGACAGAAACTTCCTGCGCCTTGAGGTGATCCCCGCTTTGCGTGCGCGCTGGCCAGCCATTGCCGTCACCAGTGCTCGCAGCGCGCAGCTGTGCGCCGAGCAGCAAGCCTTGATTGATGACGAGGTAGCCTCTCGCTTACCCGCCATGTTGCAAGAGACTGCTAACGCAAGCAGCCCTGTATTAGATTTACGTTTGTTAGCCCAGCAATCAGCGCCGTGGCGCGCACAGTTATTAAGGGGGTTTATCGACTCTCTCGGGTTTGCCATGCCATCAGCAGCGCAGCTTAAACAGGTTCTGGTGCAACTTATTGACGCTAAAGAAGATGCTAAGGTCGAAATCAGGCTTAACGCTATGGTGTTACGCCGCTTTCGTCATCAGCTCTATATTGATAGGTATCAACCTCACGCAAAGTTAGCGCCAATTAACATTCGCCTTAGCGATGCCCTATCACAACATTGGCCAATAACGGACACTGCCTCATTGCAGGCTAAGCGCTGTTGTCACGGCGCTCGTCTGCGCCTTCCTATGGCAGATGAGCAGGTCAGCGTGCGCTTTGGTGCGCCAGGATCGCTGCGGTGTCATCCCCATTTTCGAGACAAGGGGCGCGAATTAAAAAAACTGTGGCAGGAGTTAGCCGTACCGCCGTGGATGCGCGATCAAGTGCCGCTTATCTATTTCGATGACCATCTGGTTGCCGCGGTGGGCTACTGGGTAGAAAAGCGATTTATTGCGTTGGCCGATGACGTAGGTCTGGTTTTTGAGTTGCAAGCCTGAAACCGAGTTTCATCATATAGAATAAAATCTTAGGTGTTCATTGGGCGTAGCTCAGTGAAATCTGTTGGCGGAGTCAACACTAAGCAATGTTGTAAGTATTGCTGGCTTCTTGGCTCAAGAGCTTAACGATGACCATTTTCATCTTACCAATAAGTTTGACTTAACTTTAACAACATAGGTGTGTGGATTTTTAGTCGATGAGAAGATATTTGGGCGATTAAAGTCTGTGTTAAAAAGCGGCGGCGTATTCATGTAATGAGACTGGTTGCCTGAGGATGATGCCTCGGCAAATTGGGCAGTGTGCTCTTAAAGTAAATAATTTCATGGATGTAAAAGTTTAAAAATATTGAAAATCAATAGTTAAAGCGGCGCTATATCAGTTTTAATGAGTCGATGAAAAAGCCAGACATAAGGTGAGGCCTATCTGGGCACTGGGCTAGGGCTGCAAGATGAGATACTTGTTTTTATGCCAGATATCTCATCTTAAGCTGCAATCCTATAACAGCGACGGCCAGCGACTTTGGCATCATATAGGGCTTTGTCTGCACGTAGGTACAGGCTTTCTGCATTATCCAGTGATTGCCACTCGGCCACCCCTAAACTAGTGTAAATTTGTCGATGATGCAGTTGATTATTATGCTGCATCATAGTCAATATGCGCTGACAAATCAGGCTCGCCGCTTGTGCGTTGCCTTGCACTAATATGGTAAATTCATCGCCGCCGATACGAAAGGCCTGATCGCTATCACGGATCGCCTGGTTGATGGTTTGCCCGAATGTAATGAGCGTCTCATCACCAATGTGATGGCCGTACCTGTCGTTAAGCATCTTAAAATGATCTAAATCTAATACGATCAATGATAATGGCTCGCTCTGGCGAGTGGCTCTGGCTAGGGATTGCTTTAGGCTTTCCATGTAATAACGACGATTACCTAGTTGAGTTAATGCATCATACATCGCCTGTTTAGCCATCTGCTCATATTGCGCCGCATTATAAAGCGGACGCACTAATAATGCCTGTAGCTGATACAGTAATTCAGTTTGCGAATTTAGCATCGGCGCATTGAGACGATATTCAATAACAGCACAGCTCTCTTCAATGGGCAGGTGTTGCTTTATGTGCAAACCTTGCTCACAGCCCCAGCTTAGCTGATACTCTTTAAAGTGCAGTTTTATGCCGTTGATAGGCAAATATTGGCCGACGATCGCGCCGTAACAACTAAACACCTTTTCTGGTGATAAATGCAGATGAAGCTGTTGCATTATGGTCACCATATTAGGCAAATTCGTACCAGTATGCCGATAGGCCGGCTGGTAACGATATTCACTGGGTGAGAACTCGCTAGTTAAGGCAAAGTCCATGTATTAACTCCACAAAATAATGGGACTAGAGATATGCTTTAAAGTAAGCAATTATCGTGCCTAAAGCTTTAACTAATAATTTATCTATATTTGTCATCCAGTTACCTTTGTTGGTTAAATGTAAATTATTGGGCGTCAGGTTTTTGACAAGCTCAAAAAACCCTGACAAGGTAAGATGTGCGAGTGTCAATATCTCGTGTCAGGCCTCATCAATGTTCGATATTTTATCGGACGGATCGCGTCATTGCGTTGTCATGTGGGCAGGAAGGATTAGCTGATTTGGAGCCCCAATGGAACATAGCTTTCTGATTAAAATTTTATTGATGCTCATGATCGCGATTGCCACTATCGCCCTGTTTCGCCGTTTGGGCTTGCCAGCTATTTTGGCCTACTTAGTGACAGGAACCCTTAGTGGGCCATCGGTATTTAATTGGTTTAGCCAACAGCAAATTCATTCTGTGGCCGAGCTTGGCGTAGTGCTGCTGATGTTCTCTTTAGGATTAGAGTTTTCTTTACCACGCCTATGGGCGATGCGTCGCACCGTATTTGGCCTTGGCAGTGCACAGGTGCTCGTAACCGTTTTACTTGGTATGTGTATGAGTTTGATGCTGGGGCTGAGCGTCAATGAGTCGATTATTGTCGGCGCTGCCATCGCCTTATCTTCCACCGCCATAGTACTCAAACTGCTCAACGAGCAAGGCTGGTTGCGTCGTCGCCACGGCGAACTGTCGGTCAGTGTGTTGTTGTTTCAAGATCTTGCCGTTGTCCCTCTATTGATTTTAATGCCGTTATTGGCCTCAGACGGAGAGCCGTTAACATGGCAAGCCATAGGCCTTGCCATGTTAGAAGGAGTATTTGCCTTCATCGCCCTAATGGCCTTTGGTAAGTGGGCACTGCCTAAGTTGTTTGATGAGGTCGCGCGCTCACGATCCAATGAGCTGTTTGTATTATCGACCCTAGTGGTGGCGTTAGTGACCGGCGCTGTGACTCAATGGCTGGGGTTATCCATGGCCTTAGGCGCGTTTATGGCGGGGATGTTACTTGGCGAAAGTCAGTACAAACGTCAGCTCGAGGCCGATATTCGTCCCTTTCGAGACTTATTGATGGGGCTGTTTTTTATCTCAATTGGTATGCTGCTCGATTTTAGTCTGGTGGTTGTTTTGTGGTGGCAAGTGCTACTGCTGGTGGTGGCGGTCATCATTGCTAAGGCATTAATTGTTTATGGCTTACTTCGCGCTGCTAAGGAGTCGTTTCGCACATCGGTGGCCAGCGCGATCAGTTTAGCTCAAGTGGGCGAGTTCAGTTTTGTGGTGCTCGCCCTAGCGGTCAATTACCAGTTATTGGAGATCACGGTGAGCACTAAGCTGGTGATGGTGGCAGTGCTGTCGATGGCCGTCGCGCCATGGTTGGTTAAACACAGCGTCGATATTGCGCGGCGCTTACAGGGCGGTAGACCTAAGAGTGACATTGAGATACAGGGCATACCGCCCATGGAGCATAATAAAGATCTCGTGTTGATTTTAGGCTACGGCAGGGTGGGGCAAACCATTGCCCGCTTTATGAAAATTGAAGCGATCCCCTATTTGGTGCTCGATCTTGACCCCACGCGGGTCACAGAGGCTCGCCGCGCTGGGGAGCCTGTGTATTTTGGCGATGTGGCTAAACGAGCGATTTTAAAACAAGCGCAAATTCGCCAAGCTAAGTTAATCGTTGTGGCTTTTAGTAATGCGCAGGTGTTAGATGAGGTATTGCCTTTGTGCCGCCAGTTGGCACCCGATGCCAACATTTTAGTCAGAACGCGCGATGATGAAGGCATGGAAGAGCTCGAGCAAGCCGGTGCCAGCCAAGTGATCCCCGAATCGCTCGAGGGCAGTTTAATGTTGGTGTCGCAGGTGCTGTATCAGTGTGGTGTGCCACTGACGCGCATATTTAAACGGCTCGAATATGAGCGCCGTAACCATTATCAATATCTGCACGGTTTTTTTTCAGGAGAGGAGACCGACTTCACCTTGGAGCTACTGCATGCGGTAGCGCTGCCCAAAGGGGCTCAGGTGGTGGGACAGACCTTAGCCGATATTCCTTGGCAGACGCTGCGGGTAGAGTTGCGCGCAGTAAGGCGAGCGGGCGCCGAGGTAGAAAGCCCAGATCTAACCTGGCTTATTAGGCCCGGCGATATCTTAATTTTGCTTGGAAAACCAAGACGCATTGAGAAGGCGGAGCATTTTCTACTGCAAGGCTAATAGACCGCACCTTATCAGTTGACCCAAGCACCCTCAACCTTATCTGGGGCATGGAAAAAGGACAATACAATGCAACAAGCTTTAGCCAAACTCTTATTGCCTGTGCTGGCGCCAATGTTAATGGTGCAAGCCTTGTGGCTAAAACGCATTATGCCAAGGCTACCTGAAGCTAAGGGGCCGCGCGAAGGACTTATCGATAAAGGAGATCAAGAGGCAAGCATAGAGGGGGCAAATTTAGCCGATTTAAGCATGCCGACATCTGTGTGCACAAGCCCAAGTGACTTAGCCCCTTCGGGGGTAACAACCATAAACTTGCTCATCTTAGGCGATTCTGCGGCGGCGGGGGTTGGCGTGGGCTCACAGCAACAGGCGCTTAGCGGGTATTTAACTGCGCGGCTGAGCGAGCATTATCGTGTGCGCTGGACCTTGCTTGCTCGCAGCGGCTTAACCACAAATAACACTTTAACCCATCTGAGCGGTGAGTCTTGGCAAGCCTGTTTACGCCAAGGACAATATGATGTGGTGTTATTGTCTCTTGGAGTGAATGATGTACTCAGCCCGTTAAGTGTGACGAGATGGCTTAGCGCCACCGAGCGTTTACTTAGTCAACTTAGACAACACTCGCCCAAGGCACAGCTGCTGCTCACCCCAGTACCGCCCTTGGGGGCGTTCTTGGCCTTTCCACAGCCCTTACGCTGGTTTGTTGGGCAACGAAGCGATGAGTTTAATCGGCGATTGCAGCAAGTGATCGACGCCCAAACTGGCTGTCAGTTGCTGTCGCTGCAATTGCCTTTAAGTGCCGATTCACTGGCCCTTGATGGATTTCATCCGAGTGAGTCGAGTTATCGCCTGTGGGCTGAGGTCGCAGCGCAGCAGATGCTTGCGCGGCGAGGTATTAATCGAGATTAAAAAATGCCTTAATCTCATCAACCTGACACATGGCATCTTGATAGCCCAAATTGATTAAGGCACTGCAATAGGGCTGCTCAAACAGCAGGTAAGAGACAATACTGGAATCCGATTGCTGATTAATGCCGATAAGGCGCAGTAAGGTGCGCACCGCCAGTGGCATTTTATGATAGTACTGCGCGGCAATTTGGCTTAAGTCTTCGCTAGGCTTAATCACTAAAGTATCGATAGGTTTGAGTGAAGCTTGTTGGCGCGCCGCTTCTGGGATCAAACTTAAGGTACTGTTAATACGCTGCAATCGCTCTAAGTCACTGTTGAGGGTATCGGAGAAGATGGTGTCTAATAGATGACCCGCAATCGTTGCGGTTTTAGGGTGATATTCCATCTCTTGGTGGGCTTGTTTATGTGGGCTCTCTAAATTAATCACCATGATTTTTTTCGCCCCCAAATGAATGGCGCTACTCAGTGGCGCGAGTTGATGCACTGAGCCATCACCATAGTAACCTCGATTAAGCTTTATCGAGGGAAACACTAAAGGGATCGCTGCACTCGCCAGTAGATGCTCAGTATTTAAATGTGTGCGTCGACCGCCGCGGCGGGCTCGATTCCACTCCTCAATTTGGCGGCTGGCTTGAAAGAAGGTCACCGAACGCGACGAGTTATAACAAGAGGTGTCAATACTTAGGGCGTGCAGGGCGCCATTGGCAATATTTCTGTCAATACGAGCAAAATTAATCACTTCATTGAGTAGGCCACGCAGCGGTTCATTATCAAATAGGCTGCCAGGTTCAGGGTTGATGCGTTCATCTTGTAAACCCATTAACGCCATTTTAGCCAGATGCGAAAACACGCCGGTAAATGACGCCCGGTAAATCATATGGGTATTAAAATGACGCCAAATCCACTCGAGTTTACGCACGCCAAGATGAAAACAGGAAGCGTGAGTCGCAATAGAGGTGCCGTTGATCGCACCGGCCGAGGTACCACAAATGATCTTAAAAGGGATGCCATGGTTGCGAGGATAAAATTGCACTATCGCCTTGAGCACACCTATCTGATAAGCGGCCCTCGCGCCCCCACCGCCCAAGACTAACGCTGTTGTGTCTGGCAAGTTTGCCCCTTAATATCGCTAAGCTACTATCTTATTAAAAACAAATATTATTTTTAAATTATCTCTGGCAAGCGTGTTGATAAAACATGCACTAGGTAATCACTTTGTTATCAGTCAAGAATATGTGAGAGGCTGTGGATGTTCAAGTCTAGCGACCCCTTTTTATGGCGGCAAGCGGTTGCCGTGCCGTCATGTCGGGTCAGTGATCCCCCCAACGTGTGGTGTGCTGGGTAAGTGGTGGCTCTAACATAAAAAGCGGCGAATATCGTCTAGTTAATAAGTCTATATTTACCTAGGGTCAAAAATGTGTACCAAGGAGAGGTATCTGCCTATCTCTTTGTAATTGATATGTTAAATGTAAAGTGGTGTCTGCTTTGTTGCCAACTGGGCAGATTTGATAATATCGGAAGTTGGGGTAGACTGGAAAAATGTACATTTGAGGGATTAACCATGTTACAGCCACTAAAAATAATAATAGCTGATGACCATCCACTGTTTAGACAAGCATTAATCAATATCTTAACCAGTCACTTTGACGGCGTAACCTTGTTAGAAGCCGAAAGCGTGGGTCAGCTCGAAGCGCTGTTAATGGCCCATGATGATGCCGACCTGCTGTTATTGGATCTTAATATTCCTAACGCGCATGGTTTTAATACCTTAGTCAATATCCGTAATAGTTACCCGCAAATTGGCGTTCTGGTGATCTCAGGCCAAGAAGATAAGGTAACCGTGGGCAAGAGCATCTCCTTTGGTGCAGCGGGCTTTATCCCTAAGTCAACGGCGGTCGATGAGATGGTCAAAGCCATCAAGGCTGTGCTAGCGGGTCAGCAATGGATCCCTCATGGCTGCGGCGATTTAGCCTCGGTTACCTTAGACAGTATGAGCAGTAAAATTGCCAGTTTATCACCGCGGCAACACCGCATTTTAATGATGTTTGCCGATGGCCTACTCAATAAGCAAATCGCTTACGAGCTGGGTTTATCTGAAGCGACCATCAAGGCCCATGCCAGTGCGATTTTCCTTAAATTAGGCGTCCATACCCGCACTCAAGCGGTGATTGCCATGAGTCAGTTATATCTGGATCAGACGCCGCAACCTGAGCAGGCCTAACGACCATGGGAGCAACTAAACAAGCAACTACGCAAACATGCGAAAGTGGAGCGTTGCTCAGTCAGACAGTCACTGCCCAGCAACCCGACCATCCGCTAGTCCTAGCTTTGTCTTAGGCTAGAGCCTCTTGCTGAAGCTCCTTGGCTAAAGGCCCTTGCCTTAGGTCTCTTGCTTCGAGACCTTAAGGCTCTCGTTCGCTGGTGACATAATTAGTCGATGTCGGCGCCGAGTAGTTATTGTGCAGGCTGCTCGCCAATGTGGCGCTCATCACCGCGCGCAGTGCGATGGGTTTAATAATTTTGCGTAAATAGCCATAACCTAGGGATTTAGCTTGTAATACCACGCTTTCATCTATGGTGGCAGTGATCAGCACCGCTGGCACAGGATGGGGCGATAGGGCTTGTAGCTGACTCATTAAATCCAAACCATTTTGGTTATCATCGAGTTGATAGTCCATCAACACGATATCGATATTGGCAACATATTGTTTAAACAGGGCTTTGGCTTGCTCAGGCGTCGATGCCCCGTAGACTTGGCAGCGCCAGCCTGCCAGCAACTCTGTCATGCCATTGAGCACATTAGGGTCGTTATCGACCACTAAGACATGCACCCCATTGAGGGTCAAAATGTCTGCCTGAGTGGCCATTGTGGTGTTGGGCTGTGCGCAGACCGTTTGCACCGCCAAACTGAAGATGCTGCCGCTGCCAACCTCGGACGATAAGGTTAGCTGATGTTGCAGTAATCCCGCTAATCCTTGAGCAATGTTTAAGCCTAAGCCTAAGCCGTTAACGCCATCATGCCCCGAATGCTGCAAGCGGGTAAACTGCTCAAAAATCATTGCCTGTTTGTCGGCCGGGATCCCAGGGCCATCGTCGACCACTTGCACTAAGACGCCTGTTGATTGCCTACGACACCCCAGTACTATTTTGCCATTACCCGCATACCGAAACGCGTTGCTAACCAGGTTTTGTAATATGCGTCTGAGTAACACCTTATCACTGCAAACCCACACCGAGGTGTTAATCAACTTGAACTTGACCTTAGAGGCCGCCGCCATGGCGCTAAACTCCTCTTTGAGCGAGTCCAGCACCTCTTGCAGGGCGAAGTCGGTAATTTCAGGCACTATAGTGCCACTTTCAATACGGGATACCTCATTAAGATCCAGTAGCAGTTCGTTAGCCACCTGCAGGGCATTATCGATATAACCTATTTGCTGTTTTTGTTTGGCACTGAGCTGGCCATTTTGCACAAAGGCCGAGGAAAATAATCTGGCCGCCGACAGGGGTTGTAGGAGATCATGGCTGCACGCCTTGAGGTATTGGCTTTTTTTCTGATGAGCCTGCTCCACTTTTTGCAGCGCCTGAGCCAGCTCGGCGTTGGACTGAGCCAGCTGGGCGTTGGCCTGCTCCATCTTTTTGGTGCGCTCAGAGACTCGGGCTTCTAGGTCGAGGTTTTTCTCTTTGAGCAGTTTTTCCGCTTCGCGATAGATAGTGATATCGGAAAAAATCATCACAAAACCGCCATCGGGGATCGGGTTGCCCTGAATGCGAATGGTTTTGCCATCGGGCTGCACGCGCTCTGTGCTGTGATGACTGCCTTGACGTAAAAAGTTCAGCCGCCGCTCTACTTGCTCATCGAGATTGGCAATATAACGTTTACCCACGCTGAGGTTATATTCGATAAGTTGGCTCACCGGGCAACCTATGTAGATCAGGTCGTCCGGATAGTTAAACAGATTCAAATAGTGTTGGTTCCAGGCCACTAATTTGAGATCCCTGTCGATCACCGAAATCCCTTCACTGGCGTTTTCAATCGCGCTATGGAGCACCGAACGGCTAAATTCCATACGATGGCTGGAGGCGACTTCTACCAATTGGGCCACATCTTCAATGGCAATATCGCGGCCATTGAGGGCATAAGAGAGCACCAAGCGCGCGGAGGCTGAGCCCATTACGCTGGCAAGCATGTTCTCGGTATAGAAAATCAGCGCCTGGTTATGGGCATTTTTATCGACAATGGGTTGGGGCTGACATGCAAAAAAATGGTAAAAGCCTTGGGCGGCCTTATCTTTACCCACAAAGCGAGCCACTAAGAGTTCAAGCTCGGTCGGATTGACGTTTTTGGGCACCTCTTGCTGTAATTTATCCAGCTCGGGTCGCTCAATAAAGTGGGCGATTTGCATCTGCTCATGCACGCTTTGGCGGGTAAAGGAGGATACCAACCAGATAGCCATGATATTGACAAACAAGCCCACTAAGGTCGCCATGGTCGTCATGGAGTAGTCGCTGCCAGCAAAGGGGTGAGGATACAAGCCAAGCTGTGGCAGTAAGTTCAGTGTCAGCCACAAGCTAAAGCCTGCACTTATCCCCACCAACACGCCAATCAGGGTCACACGACGCCATAAAAAAGCGGCAATGAGTGCGGGGCCAATTTGCGCGATGGCGCCAAAGGCGACCTCTCCTAGCGATGATAAGGTATCGGGAGGCGCGATAAGGAACATGCCATAGCTCATAAATATCACCACTAATACCAGAGCTTTACGTATATTGAGCAGGTGTGAGCGAAATTTATGAAAGTCATCGCTGTGGATATTGTTGATCTTAAATAGGGTGGGAAACACCACTTCGTTGCTGAGCATGGTACTCAGGGCTATGGTCGAGATGATCACCATAGAGCTGGCCGCCGAAATTGCCCCAAGAAAGCTAAATAAGCCTAACCAAAGATCGCCGTTAACCGTGGGTAAAAACAGCACATAAGCATCACGTTGTAACGAATCCCCATAGAGAATATTACCCGCCTGCCCAAGCGGCGTGGCAAAAAAAGCAAAGACCAACACATACAGCGGAAATGTCCAGCGGCTCCATAGCGCGTGTTTTTGCTCTTTTAGCTCCACAATCAACACCTGAAACTGGCGCGGCAGACACAAAAACGCCGACATTACGATAAACAGTAAGCCAAACATCGAAATAATATTGGGGTAGGCAAACTCTGTGGTGATGGGGGAGATCGCGCTGGCCTGACGCCATATCTCTAGGGGCGAATCAAAGAGAAAAAAGGAGACAAAAATCCCTATGGTGAGATAAGCGATAAGCTTGACTAGGGATTCAAAGGCAATCGCCAGCATCATGCCGGGGTGGCGCTCGGTGACATCGATGGCCCGTACGCCAAAGATAATGGTAAAACCGGCCAAGATTAAACTCACCACCAGACCCAACTGCCACGATGATAAGAGGTGGTCTTGGCGCAAAATTTCATAGGAGTTAACAATCGCTTTTTGCTGCAAGGCAATATAGGGCAAGGTGCCGAACAGGGCGACTAAGGTCACCACTACTGCTAATAGCGGTGATTTACCAAAGCGGGACGCGAGTAGGTCGGCAATCGAGGTAATATTGAGCCGTAAACAGACGCGTATCACCCGCTGAATAAAAGGCCAGGCGAAAATAAACAGTAACATAGGCGCAATATACACAGGTAAGTAAGCAAACGAGTTGTTAGCCGCTTGCCCTGCAGTCCCCAGAAAGCCCCACGAGGTGCAGTACACCCCAAGAGACAGTGAATAGATTATTTTATGTTGCTGTTTAAACAGCTTATCGCGGTATTTGTCACCGATAAATGCCATCAAAAAAAGCAAACCGATATAGCTGATGCTGATGGTCACTAAGAGCCAGTTAGGAAACATGGTAGCGCTAAACCTATTGCGGCGCAGTGTTGTGGCAAAGGTGCCCACTGCTGTGATTGTTATGCAAATTAACTTATCACATTTTCTCCTCTGTGCATCACTTATAGGCTACCGACTTAAGTCTTAACGGGCTGCTCTCGTTACCCTTTGACGGCAGCGTGCGCTGCCACAGACTTTTGTCTTACGACTGATGGTCTACCCCCTCTTGATTAACGCTTTCTGATTACAGCTTAGTGTCTAATCCCCATGATGTAAGCCATGGGATCTAAGCCCTGTGCATTAATACCTATTCCCAATTGAGCCCCCAAGGTTATTTCTCCATCTTGGAGGCAGACTAAACAGGGGATAAAAAGATGCTCACTTCAACCATAAAAAACATCACGCTTGCTACTTCACTCTGCCTCGTGGCGGGTTCTGCCGCTGCCGCATTTGACTTTGAGGTCGGCGACGAGGGTAAGTTGTCATTTGGTGGTTATCTCAAAGTCGATGCGCGCTATGTGTCTGGCGACGTTGCCTATCGTGACTTTTGGATAGGCTCGGGTCAGCCGCTCGCAGAAAGTGCGAATCAATTTAAGATTTTCGCCAATGAGTCACGCTTTAATACCAAATATGTCCATGGCGATGTGATGGGCTTTATTGAGATGGATTTTTATGGTGGTGGCGGTAACGAGGTGGTGTCTAATTCGGCCAATCCGCGCCTGCGTCATGCCTTTATCAATTACAAAGGGCTGACGGCGGGGCAAACCTGGACCACCTTTATGAACACCAGTGCCATACCTGAAACGGCCGATTTTGCCGGTGCCACCATAGGCTTGGCGTTTATTCGCCAAGGGCAAGTGCGTTACGAGATGGGCGATTTCCAAGTGTCGATAGAAAACCCAGAGAGCGTGGGCGGCGATACGGCTAATGACGATCTGCCCGATGTGGTGGCCCGTTATAACGTCAAAGGCGACTGGGGTAATGTGTCGTTTTCGGCTCTAGGCCGCAACCTTAATACCACAACGGGTAACAGTGAGACCGCCTTTGGTGGCTCTATCGCCGGCGTGGTTAACACCTTTGGCAGAGATGATTTTCGCTTTCAGGTGCACCTAGGTGATGTGGGGCGTTATGTCGGGGTGGGCGCAGTGCAAGATTTGGTCGGTGAAGAAGTAGAAAGCACCACCTCGTATTTAGCGGCCTACCGTCATTATTGGACCGACACCCTCAGAAGCACCGTGCTTTACGGCTACCTTGAAACCGATGTGAGCAACATTGAGCGCAGCCAATGGAGCGTTAACTTATTCCAAAATCTCACGCCAGCGTTAGCCATAGGTGTTGAGGTGGGCAATTTTGCCATGGATGATCAAAACGTCGATTCAGACTATGTGCAACTGTCTATGCGCTACGCCCTCTAGACCCACCACTTGGCGAGGCGGCTATGGCCCCTCGTCATTTTTTTAACATCAGTTTTGACACCACAATACAGCGCTACAAGTTAAGTGAGCTAGCGGGTTGAGATAAACCGCGCTGCGCTCAAGGCGAGATAAGCGTTTTTTTAAAAGGAGTATGGGTGTGACAGAGACCATTTTAAAAGTCGAGCAGATTTCACTGGCATTTGGTGGCGTTAAGGCGCTAACCGATGTCAGTTTTGAGGTCAATCGCGGCGCCGTCTTCTCCATCATTGGCCCTAATGGTGCGGGCAAGACCTCGATGCTTAACAGCATTTCAGGCCGTTACCGCCCGCAGCGGGGCTCGATTCATTTTGACGGCCAAGATGTGACCCACATGCGTCCTAACGATCGCGCCGACCTTGGCATTGGGCGCACTTTCCAAAACTTGGCGCTGTTTGGTCATATGTCGGTGCTCGACAACATCATGGTTGGGCGTCATCACCTGATGAAAAATAACTGGCTGACGGGCCCGTTGTACTGGGTATCTCCGGCACAAAAAGAGGAGCTGAGTCATCGCCGCCACGTCGAGGAGATCATCGACTTTCTCGATATCTCCCATGTGCGTAAATCTGTCGCAGGCACCTTGTCATACGGGCTGCGCAAACGGGTTGAATTGGCGCGCGCAATTGCACTCAACCCCAAGTTGATTCTGCTCGATGAGCCGATGGCAGGCATGAATCTGGAAGAGAAAGAGGATATGGCGCGTTACATCCTCGACTTAAATGAAGAATTTGGCATCACAGTGGTGATGATTGAACACGATATGGGCGTGGTGATGGATATCTCCCACGAAGTGATGGTGCTCGATTTTGGTAAGCGGCTTATTTGTGGTCTCCCCGATGAGGTGATGGCCGACGAGCACGTAAGACAGGCTTATTTAGGGCTTGAAGACAATGAGCAATTAAAAGAGGTCGTCTAATGAGTAGGTCAAATCAAGCAGCGCAATCCTTTGATATGGGAAGCATGGATACCTTTCCCAAGATCTTGCGCCATAACGCCGCTAATTGGGGCGCCGATATCGCCATGCGTGAAAAAGAGTTTGGCATTTGGAGCGAGTTTAGCTGGCAAGACTATCACAATCGCGTCAAGTGGATGGCGCTCGCATTTAACCATTTAGGCATTACAGCCAACACCACCATTGCCCTACTGGGTGAAAACCGCCCCGAGTGGGTGTGGGGCGAGGTGGCCGCCCACGCCTTATGTTGTTACTCGCTGGGCATTTACCAAGACTCGATGCACGAAGAGGTGGCTTATCTGCTTAATCGCAGTAATGCCCAGGTGGTGGTGGCTGAAGATGAAGAGCAGTGCGATAAGTTACTCGAGCTGGGCGACCAGATCCCGTCGGTAAAATACATTGTCTATTGCGACCCAAGAGGCATGCGTAAATATGACGATTCACGCCTGATCAGTGTGGAAGATATTTACCGCATTGGTCAGGAGGTGGATAACACCTCACCGCGCCATTATGACAACTTAGTCGATGCCGGAAAGGCCGACAACATCGCCATCTATTGCACCACATCGGGCACCACCTCTAAGCCGAAAATTGTGTTGCTGCAAGGCAGTAAATTTATCGACCATTGCTGCTCCTATTTACGTGCCGATCCAAGGGCACCTGGTGATAACTATGTGTCGGTCTTGCCGCTGCCGTGGATCATGGAGCAGGTATACGCCGTGGGGCAGGCATTAATTGCCCGGCAAATCGTTAATTTTGTGGAAGAGCAAGAGACCATGATGGCGGATCTACGCGAGATAGGCCCAAGTTTTGTGCTGCTCGCTCCCCGTGTGTGGGAAGGCATTCTTGCCGATGTCAAAGCACGCATGATGGACTCCACCCCCTTTAAACAAAAGCTGTTTAACTTTGCCATGGCGCGTGCCGAACAACGGCTGACGCAGGGCAAACGTTCTCAGCTTGCCGATTGGCTGTTGATGAAGGCACTGCGTGATCGCTTAGGGTTCTCGTTTTTAAAATCGGCAGCCACCGGCGGCGCCGCGATGGGGCCAGATACCTTTAAGTTTTTTCAAAGCATCGGCGTTCCGCTGCGTCAGCTCTATGGGCAAACCGAGATGTGCGGCGCTTACACTATTCATCAGTCAGATGATATCGATTACGACAGCGTCGGGGTCGCCTTTGATACCGCCGAACTCAAAGTGATCAACACCGACAGCGAAGGGGTGGGTGAGGTCATCGCCAAAACCGTTGGCATGTTTAACGGGTATTTAGGTGATGATGAAGCTTATCAGGAAGATGTCAAAGATGGCTGGATGCACACCGGCGATGCCGGTTACTTCAAGCCATCGGGCCATCTGGTAGTGATTGACCGCATTAAAGATCTGGCTAAAACCAGTCACGGTATCCAGTACTCACCACAATATATCGAAAACAAACTCAAGTTCTCCTCCTTTATCGGTGAGGCGGTGATTTTGGGCAAAGATAAACCCTATTTGTCGGCGATATTGTGTATCCGTTTCAGTATTGTCGCCAAGTGGGCCGAGCAGCAAGGCTTGGCGTTTACCAACTACACCAATCTGTCGAGTTTACCTGAGGTGTATGAGCAGCTCAGCCTTGAAGTGCAGCGGGTCAATGAAACCCTGCCAGATGCACAAAAAATTAATAAATTTATTTTGTTATATAAAGAGCTCGATGCCGATGACGGTGAGCTAACCCGTACCCGTAAGGTGCGCCGTGGGGTGATCGCCGACAAGTATGGCGACATTATCGACTCGATTTATAACGATGAGCCCCATGTGGATATCGACACAGTGATCACCTTCCAAGATGGCACTCAGTCGCGGATCAAAACCCAACTTAAGGTCGCCACCTTGGTCGATGGCCCTACGGCTAGCGATGCCAATGTCACGCAAAGGAGAGCATCATGAATTTCGAACTGTTATTACAACTTATCATTAACGGCCTGATAGTCGGCCTGTTGTATGGGGTTGTCGGCATGTGTTTTGTGTTGGTGTATAAGTCGACCCAAATCGTCAACTTTGCCCAAGGTGAGTTTTTGCTGGTGGGCGCGTGGGTCTGCTGGGCATTTTTAACCTACTTCCAGTTACCTTTTTTCTTAGGCTTTATATTAACCCTCTGTTTTATGGCCGCCTTTGGCGTGTTACTGCAGATGATAGTGCTGCGCCCCATGATTGGCGAACCGATAATTTCGGTGATCATGGTGACTATCGGCCTGTCGATTTTCTTCCAGTCGTTAACCAAGTGGATTTTTGGGGTGTCGCCCCAGAGCTATCCGCAGGTGTTTGATACCCAGTCGGTGGCCATCTTTGGCCTCAATATCGAATTTGCCTACTTGATGAGTACTGTGATTGCACTGTTGATCATGGTGAGCTTCTTTCTGTTCTTTAAATACTCTAAGCATGGGTTAGCCATGCGCGCCACGGCGTTTGATCAGCAGGTTGCACAAAGCCTAGGCATTTCGGTGAAGCAGGTCTTTGCCATGAGCTGGGGCATTGCCGCCACCGTATCGGCCACCGCAGGCGTGGTGATTGGCATGGTCAACGGGGTATCAGACTCACTCTCCTCTATCGGCATTAAGGTGTTTCCTGCGGTGATCTTAGGCGGGCTAGACTCCATTGTCGGTGCCATTGTCGGCGGCGTGGTGATTGGCGTGCTGGAAAACGTGGCCGAGTTCTTCGACAGCCAATATCTGCATATCGGCAACATGTACGACATCGCCCCTTTTTACGTGCTGCTTATCATCTTGTGGTTTAAACCTTATGGCCTATTTGGCACCCGTGATATTGAACGGATCTAGAGGATAGCATTATGAATCAACTATTTGAGATTGACCTATTGGCCCAAGGAGTTTGTTATGTCTAGTTTGGCGATGCGCCCCTGTGGTGATTTCCGCACCAGTTATAAGGCGGATAATACCATTTTCGAAACCAGTACTATTCGATTAGTAACCATCATGGTGATCGCACTGGCATGCGCGGCACCTTTGGTGCTCGATGGTTACTTTTTAACCCTATTTATTCAAATCTCCTATCTTGGCATTGCGGCCTTGGGGCTCAATATTCTGGTGGGCTTTACCGGACAGATCTCCTTAGGTCACGGAGCCTTTTTTGGCTTTGGTGCGTTTGCCTCGGCCTGGCTCAATACCAGTTTTAATATTCCTGTGGTGTTTTGTATCCCCTTGGCGGGTTTCTTAACCATGGCGGTTGGCATGATGTTTGGTATGCCGGCAGCACGCATTAAGGGCTTGTACTTGGCGATTGCTACCTTGGCAGCGCAGTTCATTATTCAGGATTTTTTTGGCCGCGCCGAATGGTTTTCTGGCGGTGCGTCGGGGGCGATGGCTGCGCCAGTTAACCTGTTTGGGTTTGAATTTGATACCGACTTGAGCTTCTACTTTATCGCGCTGTTCGCCTTAGTGTTTATGTATATCTGGGGTTGTAACTTGATGCGTAGCCGCGATGGCCGCGCCTTTGTGGCGGTACGCGACCATTATCTTTCTGCCGAGATCATGGGCGTTAAATTGAATAAGTATCGCCTGTTGTCTTTTGGTATCTCCTCTTTCTACGCCGGTATTGGTGGGGCGTTGTACGCCCACTATTTGGGTTATGTCTCGGCGGAAGGCTTTACCATTTTTATGTCGATTCAGTTTCTGGCCATGGTGATCATTGGTGGTCTAGGTTCGGTAAAAGGCACCTTAATGGGGGTGGTGTTTATGGTGTTACTGCCCGAAGTGCTCGAGAGCATGGTGGGGTTAATGAATTATACCCCGTGGGGGGACATCCCTATGGTGACCGATGGCCTTGCCTATATTAAAGAGATGGCCATTGGCTTGGTGATCATCTTGTTTTTGATTTTTGAACCGCAAGGATTAGCCCATCGCTGGGGCCAAATTAAAAACTACTGGAAGTGCTATCCATTTGCTTATTAGTGGTGACAGGTTTTACCTGTGCCCAAGAGCGGGCGCAGGGGTTAACGGCGCTGGCGAGCAGCGTTAACAAGATACTCTTCTTAGCCTTTAAAGAAGCACGCAGTTTGATATGAGAACGGGCTTAGCCTAACCCACTTTGGGATGGCAGCGTTCAACCTGATGGACCATTTTTGAAGGGAAATTATTATGTATAAGACACTATTACTTGGCTCGACATTAGCTGGCATCACCTTAGTCAGTGCGGGCGTGCAAGCCGAAGATTCGGTATTTGTTGGCCATCTTGCCGATATGTCTGGTCCCACGGCGTTTGTGGGCAAACCGTATGCCGATGGCGTGCGTGATGCACTGGCGTATATCAATGCCAATGGCGGTATCGACGGCACCACGCTGGAATATGAAACCATAGATTATGCTTACAAGGTGCCGCAGGCTATCGCCTCCTATAAAAAGTGGTTGTCGCGTGAAAATATGGTGGCGATGCAGGGCTGGGGCACGGCCGATACCGAAGCGTTGATCTCTTTTGCCGCTAAAGATGAACTGCCGATCTTCTCGGCTTCCTATTCGGGGCATCTAACCGATCCTCAAGGTAAAAACCCCAATACCAAAAAGCCTGCGCCGTATAACTTCTTCTATGGCGCGTCTTATTCTGATGCATGTCGCGGCTTGGTGCAGTGGGCCGCAGAGGATTGGCAAGCAAAAGGTGGGCAGGGCAAGCCAAAGTTCACCCACATTGGTGCCAACCATCCGTTCCCTAACGCCCCTAAAGAGGCATGTGCCGAATACGCCACCGAGCTTGGCTTTGATGTACAGCCGCCGGTAGTGATATCGATGAAACCCGGTGACTTTAAAGCGCAATGTTTAAGCCTTAAAAGTTCGGGGACCAATTATGGCTATATCGGCAACTTAGGCGGTTCGGTGCAGTCGTTAATCAAGTCGTGCGACACGGTCGGCACAGATATTCAGTTTATGTCTAATATTTGGGGCGGCGACAAGTTGGTGTTTCAGGCGGCGGGTGAAGGGGTGAAAAACTATATTTTCCCTACCATGACCCCGTTTTGGGGCGATGATGTACCGGGCATGGCCTTGGTTCGTGAGATCTCAAAAATGTCCGATGCGAGTGGGCAAGAACCTCGTCTACACCACTATATTCGCGGTGTTTGCTCTACCTACTTTATGAAAGAGTCGATGGAGTGGGCTAAGGCCAATGGTGGTATTACTGGGCCTAACGTTAAAAAAGGCATGTATGTGCAGCAAAACTGGGTGCCTAAAGGGCTTGAAGGCGTCTGCTTAGCGGCGACGTGGAGCCCAGAAGATCACCGCGGCATTAATCAGGTTAACATCTACAAAGGCAACTACAACGGCGGAGACATTAAGGTTGAGAAGGTCAACCAAGTCACGCTTGAGCGCCGCGTTGATTGGTTAGGTTATTAATCACCCATTTCGGCCTAGCAGGGCACTTCTGCCTGCTAGGCCATCACCTATCGCCCTGGAGTTGTTATGACACAAGCAGTGCAGTTAAAGCCAGAAAGCCCCATTCTCTCTATTAATAATATCGAAGTGGTGTATGACGATGTCATTCAGGTGCTTCGCGGCGTCAGTATCGATGTGCCACAAGGCGAAATCGTCACCCTACTTGGCCCTAATGGCGCAGGTAAGTCGACCACCTTGAAGGCGATATCTGGACTACTAAAGACCGAAAACGGTGAGGTCTCCCGTGGTGATATCCATTTTATGGGCGAGCGAATCGATACCCAAAATGCTTCGGATGTGGTGCGCTCGGGCCTATTTCAGGTGATGGAAGGTCGGCGGATCATCGAAGATATGAGCGTGATTGAAAATTTAAAGTTAGGCGCCTATACCCGCCATGACGGTCAAGTTAATCAAGACATTGAGATGGTGTTTAACTATTTCCCACGCCTGAAAGAGCGCACAGGGCTCGCCGGATACCTGTCGGGCGGCGAGCAGCAAATGCTGGCCATCGGCCGCGCGTTAATGGCCCGTCCTAAGATGATCTGCCTCGATGAACCTTCGATGGGCCTTTCACCGCTATTGGTAAAAGAGGTGTTTGGCATCATAGAAAAGATCAATCGCGAGCAGGGGATCACCATGCTGCTGGTGGAGCAAAATGCCAACTACGCCTTAAAGGCAGCCAACTATGGCTATATCATGGAATCGGGCAAAATAGTGCTCGATGGCAGTAAGGCGCAGCTGCTCAATAACGAAGACGTAAAAGAGTTTTATCTGGGGGGCGGCAATGAAACTCGCAAAAGTTTTAAAAATTTAAAGTCGTATAAACGCCGTAAACGCTGGTTGTAATAGGAGCCGACATGAGCCATTTTTATCACCCACTGGAAGGGCAAAGCGCCGCTGTTCGCGAAGACTACCTTATGTCGGCGCTGGCCGATCAGCTCAGCTTCGCTAAAAGCCACTGCGACTATTATGCGGCGCGGTTAGCCGACATTGATGTTAGCCAAATCAATAGCCGGGCAGCACTAGCGACGCTGCCCATCACCCGTAAGGCCGATCTGATTGAATTGCAGGCCGCGAAGCCGCCTTTTGCCGGCATGACTCCCAATCAGCATAGCGTGGGGCGCATATTTCAATCGCCGGGCCCAATTCATGAGCCCGAATGTGATGGCCATGATTGGTGGCGCATGGGACAAGCGTTTTTTGCTGCGGGTTTTCGTCAGGGCGATCGGGTGCAAAATTGCCTCTCTTATCATTTAACCCCCGGCGGCTTCATGATGGACTCGGGCGCTAAGGCCTGTGGTTGCAGCGTGATCCCCGCAGGTCCCGGGCAGACAGAGCAGCAACTGGCCTTGATTGGCAGCTTAAAGCCCAATGGCTATTGCGGCACACCCTCATTTTTAAATATCTTGCTCGAGAAGGCGCAGCAGTTGGATTGCGATGTCTCATCGATCACTAAGGCGCTGGTCTCTGGTGAGGCGTTAACGGCGACGCTCAAAGCCCGCTTTGCCGAGGCGGGCATTGCCGTTAAGCAGGCTTATGCTACTGCCGATCTGGGGCTTATCGCCTTTGAAAGTGTCAGCGATGATGGCTTAGTGGTTGCCGAAGATATTATTGTCGAAATTGTGCGCCCAGGTACGCAAGTTCCTGTTGCCGATGGCGAAGTCGGCGAGGTGGTGGTCACCAGCTTTAATCGTGATTATCCGCTGATCCGCTTTGCCACAGGGGATTTGTCAGCCTTAATGGGTGGGGAAAGTCGCTGCGGGCGCACCAATATGCGTATTAAAGGCTGGATGGGCCGCGCCGATCAAACCTGTAAAGTGAAAGGCTTGTTTGTGCACCCAGAACAAGTTGAGCGTATTCGCTGTCGTCATAGTGAGCTTACTAAAGTACGGCTAGTGATCGCGAGCAGTAACCATAACGATACTATGTGTTTACTGTGTGAAGTGGATGACGCCCAGCGCTCGCAACTGGATATAGCGGCCATTAGCGCCTCTATTCGAGCCGAAACCCAGCTCAGTGGCGAGGTGGCTTTGGTTGCCACAGGGACATTGGCCAATGATGGCGTGGTGATTGAGGATAAAAGATAACAATTTTATGTCGTGCTAAAAAGTAGCGCTAAAAAATTGTGCTAAGAATGAGCGTCGATACTCCATCGATTCTGTACTTAGTCAGTTATTGACATAAGTGTAATGCCTAGCCTTGAATGAGGCTGGGTATTTTTGTGTTTGGTGAGAGAGTCACTTATTAAGGGGGCTGTGCAGTCTCGAGCACGGGGCATAGATGCCTAACTGGTTTTTAGATAGGATAACTTTGTGCGTCTTCCTTGGCCGTTTAGCGAAAACATCTGTAGAAAATGCCAAAAAATATAGGGAACGTAGTTGGCTATCGCTGCTCTGCTAAAACGTCCCTGTTTTCGATACCCTCGGCTGCATCTACACTCGACTATGCAATCTCTTCGATTTAGCTGCATCAGGTGTGAGTAATGAGAGGGGAAAGTGAAAATCAAAAAGAAGACCAACTAATTACCTAAGCTAAGCTCAAAAATGACTACCACGAAACCACAAACTGGTATAATGCTTACCAATACAATAACATAATGCAGACCATATCCATGGATGTGGCAGCGGCCAAGTCTTATAAGCGGTTTACGCCTTGTAGAGAAGGTCAACCTATCGTTATTAAGAGATTAGGCTTTAAGGAGCGTTATGAGTTACCTAAAAGGATTCGTAATCATAATTACGTGCTGGTTAAATAGCGTAAATGCAGAGACAATTTTTGATCAAACCAGAAATAGAACGATTCCAATCGAAATTACTTTGCCTCATAATATTGAGTCCTGCTCTACTGAATCAAAATGTCCTGTTGCATTTTTAAGCGCAGGATATGGTATATCGCATTTACAATATACTTTCTTATCTCAGCAGTTCAATCAACTTGGTTATCTTGTTATTGCCGTAGGCCATGAGTTGCCCGGCGATCCAGCTTTGTCAGTTTCAGGTCATTTATATGAAACACGAAGTGAAAATTGGAGTCGCGGTGCCGAAACATTAGACTTCTTACAAGTCTCATTGAGCCAACGCTTCAAACAATACAATTTTGATGAATTGATACTCATTGGTCACTCTAATGGTGGCGATATTTCAGTGTGGTTAGCTAATGAAAATAAGAGTTACATTCAAAGAATTATAACGCTAGATCATAGGCGTGTTCCTCTACCTCGTAATAGTGGTCTCCGTATACTATCTATTCGGGCGAGTGACTTCCCTGCAGATACAGGCGTATTGCCAACAGAAATAGAACAAGAAAAGTATGGAAGTTGCGTCGTTAAGATTCCTAATGCAAAACACAATGACATCGCTGATTTTGGTCCGGTATGGTTAAAAGAAAAGATTAACGTTTTAATAAAGAGTCACTTAAGCGGGCAATCTTGTTCTGAGCTAATAAAAGCCTAACGAATAGGGTGTTGTAGCCAGCGAGTTTATTGCGCTTTTTTAAACCATAACCCAAAAATAAAGCAACTCACCGTTAATGTGATGCCTTACATTCTGCGCTGTTAGGTACTGTCATTTACTTTAAGCTTATCTGGTGCTGTGCTGGCTGTTGCCATGTACCTCTTTGCCGCCATTAGGTAGCATTAGCAAACAATGGTGTTGATTTTAAACGTTTTGTTGTTTTCTGGAGGAGGTGATGGCTTCGGTCATCACTTGATGCGCAATTATGTATAAAGCACTTGAGGGACGTTTATGATCACAATAAGGAAAGCCATTAAGTCTGATGCTCAGGTGATTTATGAATTAAGGAGGAGGGCTATTCTTGCTAAATGTTCAGCATATTACAGCAAACAACAACTCACTTTGTGGACGCAAGGTGGAGTATCGGATGGGTTCGTTCAAGATGTTACCGACACCTTTTATGTGTCAGAAAAAGGTGGTCGAGTGATTGGTAGTGGCAAGCTCAATACCGACACGGGGTTGGTCGATGCTATCTTCGTAGAGCCTGAACACTTTGGAATAGGGGCGGCAAGACAAATGCTTGAGTTCCTAGAGAAGCTGGCTAAAGAATGTGGCCTGCGCTTGCTTAAGTTGGACTCAACGTTAAATGCTGCGCCTTTTTATCGCTCATGTGGTTTTACTGGGGACGAGTTGTCTACCTATTACTCACCAATAGGCATTAGTTTGGATTGTATTCCAATGGAAAAGCCGCTGCTAGCGTAGGGATAACAAGGCTCAAGCAGGACGCCCAACACTTTCCATTTTACGTTTGAATCCGCCTTAATGTGTACGCCGCACCTAAGCAACAGACAAACATGCAAGTGGTACTTAACCTGCTGTGTCAAGCTGCCATTTCGATAAACTAATTGCTAAAGCTAGCATCATGATGTTTCCAGTTTTTCCAGTATCTTGATGCAGTTAGCAGTCACTTCTTTGCCGCTTCCACATAGATGAGCGGTGACAATTGCCCCCTCTTTCATGATACACATCGCCTCGAGGAGTTCACTGTTGTTGCTTATTAGGTGATCAGCTATCACTTGCCTCACTTGTTGTTTGTGATGGTGACAGAAGTTAAAAATGTCACTGTTGATGTCGCTAAATTCGGCAGAGGTATTAATAAAAAAACAGCCTCTAAAAGGGCCGAGTTCGGCTTCTTGGTTACTAAACCAACTTTCTAGTGCTGAGAATAGGCTATGAATAACCTCGTTTGTTGACTTTGTATTGGCCAGTTTTTGTTTCAGCCAGGCGATAAAAATATCGTGCCTTTGTTGCAGCGCGGCGAAAACTAAAGCGTCTTTACTTGGAAAATGAATATAAAGGGTTCGCTTGGCGATACCCGAAACGGCAAGTATTTCGTTGATGCCGACAGAATTAATACCGTTTTGGTAAAAAAGCGTTAGTGCTGTGTCTAACAGTCGCTGACGTTTTTGACTCATGTTTCTCTCCATTCAAGGCGTTTTTCTTTGAAAACGGTGTTTCTTTAGAGGCGATTCGTCTTTAAAAAAGTATATTGACAAAAGTATACCGATTTGTCTACCCTATTAGGGTAGACAGACTGGTATACTTTTATTGAGGTTAGCATGAATAATATTGTTTTATCGATTGTGGCGGGTGTGGGTGCGTTTTTGGCGATTGGCTTACTGTCGTTTTTTGACTCGACATTGAGTGATGTTGCATTGTTGATGGCGCCTTTTGGTGCCACGGCTGTATTGGTTTTTGGTGTTCCAGATAGCCCATTAGCACAGCCAAAAAATGTGATATTGGGTCATTTAATTACCGCTTTTGTTGGCGTATTTTTTACCCAATACATAGGCGTATCACCACTGACATTGGCCTTGGCTACGGGAGTTGGGGTGAGTGCTATGTTGCTGACCAAAACCACTCATCCGCCAGCAGGTGCAAATCCTTTGCTGATTATGTTAGCTGGGCAGGGGTGGACTTTTCTGGTTACGCCTGTGCTACTAGGTGCCGTGGTGATTGTTTTAGTGGGTAAAGGCATGCAATTTTTTAGCAAAGCGATGACGAAGGAGTTACAGAGCTAATGGTGCGAGTTGTATAACCGTATCGGGCACGAATGTGACGTTGCTGTGGGGGAATGGCGTTAAATGGCAAATACAGCGGTTTACAGATTGTGAATGACACCATCCATAAAAAACGCCCGGCATAAGCTGGGCGTTTTTAAGTATCGATTCAGATCCCGTTTTATTTAGCAGACTGAATAAAGTCGATGATTTGATCGAATGGAATATCTTGTTTTTCACCTGTGCGGCGGTTCTTATATTCGAATACACCGCTGTCGATGTTGCGATCGCCAATCACGATAACGTGTGGCAGACCGATAAGCTCCATATCGGCAAACATTACGCCAGGGCGCTCTTTACGGTCGTCAAACAGCACTTCGATACCGGCATCGTTAAGGTCTTGGTATAACTGCTCAGCCATATCCTTAACGCGGTGAGATTTGTGCATGTTCATTGGCAAGATGCCCACTTTGAACGGTGCAATCGCATCTGGCCAGATAATGCCGCGATCATCATTGTTTTGCTCAATCGCCGCTGCCACCATGCGGCTTACGCCCACACCGTAACAACCCATCAGTAAGGTTTTTGACTTGCCATTTTCATCCAGTACGTTAGCACCCATCGACTCTGAGTAGTTAGTGCCTAACTGGAAGATATGACCCACTTCGATGCCGCGTAGCAGTCCGATCGTGCCCTTGCCACATGGGCTCGCTTCACCTTCGATGACGTTACGTAAGTCAGCAACGGGGGCTTCCGGTAGGTCGCGTTCCCAGTTGATGCCCACATAGTGCTTACCATCTTGGTTAGCGCCAGCGGCAAAATCACTCATGATGTTAACGCTGTGGTCAATATAGACTGGAATAGTCAAACCGACAGGACCTAATGAACCAGGGCCTGCGCCAATGGCATTACGGATATCGGCTTCATCGGCCATCTCAAATGGAGCCAATACGGCGTCAAGCTTCTCAACTTTCACTTCGTTAAGTTCATGGTCGCCACGAATGATAATGGCAACTAACGGCGCTTCTTCGGTTGCACCTTTAACAATAATGGTCTTAACGGTTTTTTCGATAGCGATGCCGTGCTGTGAGACGAGCTCTTCAATGGTTTTGGCATTAGGCGTATCGATAATGCTCATTTCAACCGTTGCTGCGCCGCGTGGCTCAGTTGGGATTGGCGCTTCTGCTTTTTCGATGTTAGCGGCGTAATCACTCTCAGTTGAGTAAGCAATTAAGTCTTCACCGCTGTTGGCTAATACGTGGAATTCATGTGACATGCTGCCACCGATAGAACCGGTATCAGCAAGTACTGGGCGGAACGCCAGACCCATACGGCTGAGGATGTTGCTATAGGCGGTGTACATCGCCTCGTAGGTTTCATCCATGGTTTCTTGATCTAAATGGAAAGAGTAAGCGTCTTTCATCAAAAATTCACGCGAGCGCATCACACCAAAACGTGGACGTACTTCATCGCGGAATTTAGTTTGAATTTGGTAAAGGTTAAGTGGTAACTGCTTGTATGAGTTAACTTCTTTACGAACGATGTCGGTGATCACTTCTTCATGGGTTGGGCCTAAGACGAAGTCACGGTTGTGACGGTCTTGAAAGCGCAGTAGCTCAGGACCAAATTTTTCCCAACGACCAGTTTCAACCCACAGATCAGCCGGTTGTACCATGGGCATTAAGATCTCAACAGCACCTGCATTGTTCATCTCTTCACGCACAATCGCTTCAATCTTACGCAGTACACGTAAGCCTGTCGGCAACCAGCTGTAAAGACCTGATGCGTTACGACGGATCATTCCCGCACGTAGCATTAATTGATGACTTACCACCTCAGCGTTTGCTGGGGTCTCTTTTTGTGTTGACAGCAGGTACTTGCTAACTCGCATTGCCAATATCCAGTTATGTAGTGAAATAGGCCGACATTTTAGCACCCTGTGTGTTGATGTCACCTAGTTTGTTTGGGGGCTGGCAGCGAAAGCGGGCAGGCGGTGAATGATTGGCTAAATTTAATGATTTACCGCGGTTATAACAGGATTTTTAATCGGTTTTGTTGCCCATGTTTAAGCCTAAACGCTATCTGTGCGTTAACCATTTACGCTTGTCATGTTCAAGGGCTGCATTCAGTATCGCTGAGCTTAAAATGGCTAAGGGTATGATGTAAGTCACGGTGTTTTCACAAAAGCCAGTTTATGTGTAGATTTATTGGATTCAATAAGGGATAGTCAGTAGCTATTTAATGATGCTTACAAACGGTTATTTTCAATACAAGCACAAGTTCACCTTGTTTAACTGATTATTTTATTAGCATTTTTTTGCATCAGTCAGTTACGCTGTGGCGATAAAACGTCATTCATTATTTTTATCTTTAATGAGTCGTGTATTTCTGCGTTATTCATCGCGGCATTGGCGCCAATTTTGACTCATGCTTAACTATAAAAAAGGATACTGAGCTTTGGACATTCGATTAGCGACCAGCGACGATTTACCCCGTTTTTTTGTTTATCTGGCCAGGCAACTCAAAGAGAATGGTGCCGATGACAGTGTGCCATTTCAGCCGCTGTCGGTAGCCGAGTCGCGGCTCAATGATGAGATGCGCACCCGCTTCACACAGGGCATAGATAAGTCGCTGCAACAAAGTGGTTGGAGCAGAATGTTGCTGGCTTTTGACAATGAGCAGCTGGTGGGGCATATCGATATTCGCCCTTATCAAGAGGCGCATACCGAGCATCGCGTGCTACTGGGGATGGGTGTCGATAAGTCCTGTCGTGGTCAGGGGATAGGCAGCCAATTACTCAATAGTATGTTTGTATGGGCGGCGCTGCACACTGATTGCGAGGTGATTGATTTATGGTTGCTGACAGAGAATCAGTCTGCTTACAAACTGTATCAACGCCATGATTTTATTCAGTGTGCGCAGATTAATGATATGTACCGCATCGATGGACGTTCATTTGGGTATACCATGATGTCGCGGCGTATCTGTAGTTAATCCTGTGTTGATTATGGGGGCGACACTCTTGGGCAAACCTCTTCGCAATGGACAACTTAAGGTAAGAGTAGTTAAGGTTAAGCGGTAAAAATAGCACTCAAGGTGCCTATTCATGCTACTTGTAGCCATTGCTGCACATCGTCACGTAGAGTCAGATTAACTGATTAATAAGCGCAGTTAACCAAACTGGGTTTCATCAAGATAGGGTCGAAACGGGAAGTTTAACATAGGTTACTTAAGGTACTACTTATTTAACATTCCGTGCTTTTCAAAAACAATTGATTTACAAATTCAGTGTTTTACACTGAATTTGACGTCAACAATAAATTAAACTTGTACTACCAGTGTTAAAGTGACGTAGTTTTCGCTATAAAATAGTGTTTTTTTTCTTTTGTTGTTTTATTGCGTGTGCGAGAATATCGGCAAGATTGAGGTGGTTTTTCAGTCTCTAATCGCACATTAAATATAGCGACTATATGGCTTTATTTATCCCTGTTCCTTAGTTTCATTAAACATCAGATTAGCATCTAATATGAATTCATATTCACTCAAGAAAAAAATATTGTTATCGGTTGTGCTTGCCCTTGCGGTTGTTATTGCACTGCTATCCTGGCGTAGCTATTCCACCCAAAAAGCCTTGTTACTGCAAAGTAGTGTTGCTCAGGTGAGCGAGTCTGGTGAGCAGCAAGCAATGCGGATTGAACAGTGGCTAGCCGATCGCCAGCGGGTCATCGCATCGGTGGCTACTAAAGTGGAGGGCGATACGCTTAATGCGCTACAGCAAGCACAAGCCTCTGGCGATTTTCAGCTAACCTATTTTGGCAATAGCGCCGGCGTCATGGTTGACTCGGATCCAAGTATCGATCGTACGGGATACGACCCTCGCTCTCGTCCTTGGTATCAACAGGCGCAACAGGCGCGCGGCGTTATCATAACTAAGCCTTATTTAGATGTTGCCTTTAATGTATTGGTGGTGAGCATAGCTCAGCCGACTCGTAATGGCGTGGTAGGCGGCGATGTGTCTATAGCCAGCTTGGTCGATAGTGTCAACAGTATGTCTCTGCCTGCCAATGGTTATGCCATCATGATGCATAAAGATGGCACTGTGATAGCCCATAAAGATCCTAGCAAGGTGATGGGCAAGGTGACCGATATCGATGATGGGCTGAATAACCGTTTGTCTGAAACCAGTCGTCAAACGGGGCAATTAGCGCCCGCGTATTTTAAGACCGAAGGACGCGATAAACTGCTTTGGGGAGTTGAAATCCCTAATACCGATTGGCAATTGGTGTTTGTCCTTGATAAAGAGACCCTCGAAGCCCCATTGACTAACTTGATGCTAACCCAGTTAGGTTTAGCTGCATTAGCCTTAATCATCAGTGTATTAGCCATTTCTTGGCTGTTAAGCCTGTTACTGGGGCCATTAAGCCGAGTATCGCAAGCACTGTCACGAATTGCCGATGGTAATGGTGATTTAACCCAGCGCATCGAAGTGGACAACCAAGATGAAGTGGGCGTACTGGCCGACAGCTTTAACCGTTTTGTCAGTAGCCAGCATGAGCTTATCAGCCATATTCGTCAGCTGGCTATTGAACTCGATGCCGATGCCGAGCAGAGCTTAGTCACAAACCAATCGAGCGTCGATGAATTGCAACGCCAGCAGCAAGAAGTGTCTATGGTCGCCACAGCGGTCACCGAAATGTCGAGCGCGACCCATGAAATTGCCGCTAATGCCGAAAGCACCGCTGCGGCGGCGCAGCAGTCGGCTCAAAGTAGTACCCAAGGTAAAGGTTTGGTTGATCAAACTCGAACGACCATTAATGCGCTAGCATCAGAAGTTGACGAGGCAACTACAGTGATTGGTGAGTTAAGTCGACACGCTCAAGCGATTTCGAGCATCTTAACCACGATTCAAGGGATCGCAGAGCAGACCAACTTGTTGGCGCTAAATGCGGCGATCGAAGCGGCGCGTGCTGGCGAGCAAGGCCGTGGTTTTGCGGTGGTAGCAGATGAAGTGCGGGTGTTATCTCGCCGTACCCAAGACTCTACCGAAGAGATCTATACCACAATCGAAACCCTGCAAAATACCACCAAGCAAGCGGTCAGCTTGATGGACAGCAGTAAGGGATTGGCCAATAACAGTGTCAATGATGTTAATGCCGCGGCGCAAGCGCTTGATGAGATCACACAAGCGGTGAATGTGATTTCTGATATGGCGGGCCAAATTGCCACCGCCGCAGAAGAGCAGACGCAGGTGACCAATGAGATCACTCAAAATACGGTTGCGATAAAAGATGTTACCGATGAGATCACCGCCTCTGCGATGAGTCATCTAACACAGGCTAAAATGCTCAAAGATCGGGCAACCGATTTGAGTGAAAAGGTCGCAACCTTTATTTTGTAAGCGCCAAGCCGATATCCCCTTGATGGGGCTGCCAACGAGCGCTTGGTATACACCTAAAAAAGCCAACCTGCATGCAGGTTGGCTTTTTGTTTGGTCGCTATTTTTACGCATACAGCTAAGGCTTGGTCGATTTGCCTTGATGTGCCAGTGAGTGATGCACCTTGTCAGCAACTAAATGCACCGTTATCCCTCAGATCTAAGCGCAGCTTACCTGCGGACGGTTAATGTCGTCATAGAGTTCTTGATACATGAGCTCGCGCATCTTGAACTTCTGGATTTTACCCGTCACTGTCATTGGGTATTGTTCGACAAATTTGATGTACCTTGGCACCTTGAAGTAGGCTATTTTCTCGGTTAAGAAATGGCGGATCGCCGCTTCGTCAATTTGAGCGCGCGGCTGTACTTTAATCCACACGCACACCTCTTCACCGTATTTGTCACTTTGCACTCCAAATACGGCGGCATCTTGTACATCGGGGTGGCTATAAAGCTTCTCTTCAATTTCACGGGGATAGATATTTTCGCCGCCGCGAATGATCATATCCTTAATACGCCCGACAATTTTAACGTAACCTTCGCTGTCCATTTCGCCAATATCGCCCGAGTGCAACCAACCGTCCTTGTCTATGGTGGCGGCAGTTTTTTCAGCATCATTCCAATAACACTGCATCACTCCATAGCCGCGGCTGCACACTTCACCAGGCTGGCCTATAGGCACGAGTTCGCCAAATTCATCGACTATTTTAACCTGAGTATGAGCCAGAGCACGCCCCACCGTGGTGACCCGCTTCTCTACCGAAGAGTCAATTTCGGTCATGTTGTTAATTGGACTGCATTCGGTTTGTCCGTAGCCTATAAGCACTTGTTCCATATACATCAGACTTTGTACTCGGCGCATCACTTCTTCGGGACAGGTGGCACCTGCCATGACACCGGTACGCAGCGAGCTTACATCAAACTGATTAAATTCTGGATGCTCAAGCTGAGCGATAAACATGGTCGGTACCCCATGCAGGGCGGTGCACTTTTCTGCTTCAACCACCTGTAAGGTGGTGAGGGGATCGAATGAGTCGCTTGGAAAGATCGCCGCAGCGCCTTTGCTGATACACGATAAGTTACCCAGTACCATGCCAAAACAGTGATACAAGGGGACTGGGATGCACAACTTATCATCGGCGCTCAACTGCATGGCGTTAGCCACCAACAGGCCATTGTTAAGAATATTATGATGGCTCAAGGTTGCGCCTTTTGGGTTGCCTGTGGTGCCTGAGGTAAATTGAATATTAATGGCATCAAAAGGCGAGAGCCCTTGGGCAACGGCATTGAGTTGTATCTTGTCAGCGCTGCTCAGTGGACGCTTAACCTGATCGAAATTGAACATACCGGGGGAGGCGTCGTGCCCCATGCGGATCACACATTCTAACGAGGGTAACTGCGCCGCGGTGAGTTGCCCCGGTTGACAGTCGTGTAACTCGGGCGCTAATTGGTAGAGCATTTCAAGGTAGTTGCTCGACTTAAATTTTTCGGCGCAGATAATGGCGCGGCAACCGACATTATTGAGGGCGTATTGCAGCTCTTCTGGGCGATAGGCGGGGTTGATGCACACCATGATGGCACCAATTTTGGCGGTGGCAAATTGAGTTAAACACCATTCAATATTATTGGGTGACCAGATACCAACGCGATCGCCCGGTTGGATACCAATAGCCAGCAGGCCAGCCGCCAGTTCATCTATTTGTGCTTGATACTCTTGGTAACTCCAGCGGATCCCTTGATGATGCATCACAATGGCGAGTTTATCAGGGTAACGTTTTACGATGTCATCGAAATAGTGACCTATGGTGCGTTCTATTAACGGCGAGCTGGTGTGTCCGTCATATTGGCTTAGGGTAAGCGGAAAAGTGTTGTTATGTGCAAATGTCGGTACGGCAGACATGAGGCCTCCATGCGTAACAGTGAGCTGAGTGATTAGATCAACACACTACCCAATGCTGCCAAGGCGCCACAAGCACATTTTGACATTTATAGACTAAAGCACTAATAGCCTGTTAGGGCATAAATGAGGTGGCAGGTAAGTGGCAAAATGGATCAAAAGTGGGCATTAATAGGGCGTTGAATATGAGGAGATGCTCCCCCATTTAGGGGGGTTGAGGCAATGCAGAGGTTAACAGCGGTCATAATGACTCACCCATGATCATGGCACATAGGTGAGTCAATAAGGAGTTATTGAGATTTATCCTGATTGCCGTTGGCGGCATTGTTAGCCGACTTTTCAGCCAGACGCTGCGCTTTAGTGCGCCAGTGGCGGGTATTATAAATAAATTCAGGCAGCAACTTAGTTAACCAGGCAACGAGGCGCCAACGCTTAGTGATATAGGCTTTACGCTTAGCCGATTGCATCGCCTTAATCACCTGCCTAGCCACTTCATCTGGAGGTGAGAGCCACAATCGACTGCGTTGCAGGGCAGCTTTATCGAGCAGTCCCAGTTGCAGATCGGTAATGGTAATAGGCAATTTGAGTCGCTGGGCGTGCATACTCAGCCCTTCGAGGTAGTTGCTGGCATAAGCCTTTGAGGCATGATAAGCCACACTAGGGCCACCGCGCAGGCCGGCGATAGAGTTGATGGCCGCGAGTTGGCCATAACCTTGCTCGGTAAACAGCCTAAAGGCAGTATTACAGATGGCGCTAAAACCTTGTACGTTGACGGTAATAATGTCGGCTTCGGGTTGCCAAGGCAGCGTGGCATCATAGCTATTAAGCCCAGTATTGACTAATACTAAGTGTACGCTGTCAAGTTGCTGCCAGAGGGTTTCAAGGGTGGCAATAATGGCCGCGGGTTGGTCAATTTGCAGCGCCTGAACCCTGACCTTGGTCGGTAAGGATTGCGCAAATTCACTAATTGAGTCAGGATCTTGAGCCAGTAGGACGAGTTCAACATCTTGTTTGGCCAGTTGTTTGGCTATTTCTTGGCTGAGCAGTGAGCTTGCGCCCACAATAATGGCTGTAGCTTGGGTCATTAGGCTATTTCGCAACAAGTGGTCGTTCTATGATATGGACATATTGATCCTAGGACAAGGTGTATCACTTATGGGAATTGCACAAATATGCGTGCTTTCACAGTTCTTGATGAGATACCTTATTGATGAGATACCTTATTGATGAGATACGTTATTGGTGAGATCAGTTATTTGATCTAATTAAGGTTGGACATATAGACATCCAGATGTCTTGATGTATTATAAGGAGCTAGATAATGAACAAATGGTTAAAACCGCTGTTACCTGTGGCCATGGCGACCAGTGTGCTAAGTGGCTGTGCGACGCCTAATGCCAGTGTCGAAATTCAAGGCGAAGTGTGGTTTAGAGAGCGTATCGCGCTGCCACCTAATGCGGTATTAACGGTGCAGGTAAAAGATGTGTCCAAGATGGATGCTCCTTCGGTGGTGATAGCAGAGCTGCAGCGCAGTGATATTACGACTCCAGCCCCGTTTCAGTTTGTGATCCCAAGTGATCAGTTTGAACCCGGGCATACTTATGCGGTAGGGGCGAAAATTAGTCATAACGATCAGCTGATGTTCATTAATACTCAGGCGTACCCTATCGATCTTGGCTCGCAAGAACCCATTTCGGTATTGGTACAGCAGGTCGGCCGATAATCCTGAATGTTTGTTTAGTGCACCAATCTCTAGTGCACTGACAACAAGCTTAAGTAGTTGTCATCGCGCCGATTTCATTACTGTGCACCTTTAAGAGTGCTTAACAAGATTGAATGAGGCGCGCTATGCCGGTAAAAATTCCTGACAATCTGCCAGCGGCAGAGATCCTTGAATCAGAAAATATTTTCGTCATGTCTGAAACCCGGGCGGCGAATCAAGATATCAGACCCATGAAGGTGCTGATCTTAAATCTGATGCCCAACAAAATTGAGACCGAAACTCAATTGCTGCGCCTGCTCGGCAATACGCCGCTGCAAGTCGATGTCGATCTGCTGCGTATTCATGATAAAGCGTCCAAGCACACCTCTATCGATCATATGAATAACTTCTATCGTGATTTTGAAGATGTGCGCCATAAAAATTACGATGGCTTAATCATTACCGGCGCCCCCCTTGGTCAGGTAGAATTTGAAGACGTTATCTACTGGGAGCATATTTGTGAGGTCATCGACTGGTCTCAGGCCCATGTCACTTCGGTGTTGTTTTTATGTTGGGCCGCCCATGCCGCGCTTTATCATCTGTATGGTTTACAACGCCAAGTGCTGGATAAAAAACGTTCAGGCGTATTTTGTCATCAACGTACGTCGATTCATTTTCCGCTGCTGCGCGGCTTCGATGAAGAGTTTTTTGCGCCCCATTCGCGCTTTGCTGAGATGAACGTTGATCAATTAAAACAACATCCTGAGCTACAAGTGCTGACCGAATCGGACGAGGCGGGTGCCTATATGGTGCTCAGTCGCAGTAACCGTAATCTGTTTGTGATGGGCCACCCCGAATACCAAAAGTCGACTTTAAATGAGGAGTATCGGCGCGACTTACACGCAGGGCTTAATCCCGACATTCCGCAAAATTATTATCGCGGCGACGATCCAAACCAAGAACCCGTCGCCCGCTGGCATGGTCACGGTAGCCTGTTGGTCAGTAATTGGCTTAATTACTATGTTTATCAGTTGACCCCCTACAATCTTGAAGATATGAGCGGCATAACCCCATGGGAATCAAGATAGGGGTGAGCAGGGCAAGATCATGAACATTTTCAGACCAAAGTTGACCTAACCATCCGACTGTGATCTTATGCTCCTCTTTTGAGGAGTAGCCATGAACATAGATACCATCAAAGCGCATTTCACCATTATCCGTGACGAACGACAAAGCGCAAAAGTCGATTACCCATTGTTTGATATTTTGTTTGGCTCTATCTGTGCCGTGATAGCCTGAGGTCAAGGCTGGACTGACATTCGAGAATACGTTCTTGGTCACCATGAATGGTTCCTTAAGCAGGGCTTGTTTGAAAATAGCGTGCCTGTTGATGATACTTTTGCCCGTTTGATTGCGAACATCGATCCTGCTGAATTGCACCATCCATATGGTGAGTGCCTACGTCAGCGCCAATCAACTCGTATTGGGCCAACTTAAAACCGATAATAAGAGCAATGAAATTACCGCGATCCCGGCATTGCTCGACTTGCGCGATTGATGCGATGGCCCGTCAGACCAAAATTGCCAAGGCTATCATCAGCAAGGGTGGAGACTACTTATTGGCGGTTAAGGGCAATCAAGGCAAATTATCGGTCGCGGTACATGCCGCCTTCTCCCCACACCGACGAGCTCCAATTGACAAAACCTGCCTTAATGGCTAAATCCTAACTATTCATGCAGACGCTCTGAGTAGGATATTTATAAGGATTATTATTCCCATAAGCATTACGGTTAAAGCTATGCACATCCCCAAATGGCAGAGGATCATTTGAGTAACACGACCTCTAAGTGCATTAAGCATGGAATATGCAATTGATCACAAAAATGATAATCATTCGCATTTAGATCTTTATTTGTTTATTAAATTCTTACAGAATCCTGCTATCAAATTTTTGAGTAGGGAAATTGAGGATGAATACGGAAAGCAAACTGCATCCTAAGGTGTTGGCAGTAAGTATATTTTTTGCACTTTATGGCGGTAATGCGATAGCGGATGAGACCGTTCCAGAGTTAGCTGAAACGCAAGCTATACATGATGAAACGGATCTAGGTATTAGTATCGACCGCACTCAAATTGCCAATACTCCAATGGGTAATACAGACTTATCGTCATTGTTAACTAGAGAGTCGAGTGTTGGTGTTGATACGGGTTTATCAGGTATGCGTGGTGGTGATTTAACTCCTGAGCAAATATCGATTGCCGGTGCAAGACCGCATCAAACTCAATATATGATTGGCGACGTTAGCACTAATAACGTCACAACGGCTGCATCAAGTAATGGCAATTCAGGTACTCTGACTTCTGGCCACCCATCAGGTTATTATGTTGATACTGCCTTAATGGAACAAGTTGAGGTGTTAGATAAAAATATTAATCCAGAATACGGCGGATTTACCGGCGGTGTGATTAATGTTGAGCTACGAAAGGCCAAAGATGAGTTTCAAGCTGAATATCAGTATCGTATGACCGACAGTGATTGGAATGCTGATCCTGAAACGTCGGCCAAAGATAAAGGCTTTGCTGATGGCAACTTTGGTGATGGCCGCTATCAACCACAGTATCAAAAACGTTTCCACAGTGTGCACCTCAGTGGTGCTATTACCGATAACCAAAAGCTTGCGGTGAACTACAGCCATAAAGACTCTGAGATCCCACTGAACAATAACGGTGTAACCAGCGATTACGGCCAATCGATTGACAATCTATTTGTTACCCATGAGTTAGAACTTGGACAATGGCTGTTGCAATCAGATCTACGCTACTCAAAGTTTATCAGTAAAGATTTTCTTAATGACCCGATGAATGCTAATGCCGCTCAAGCTAACAGCGATATAAGCAATGAGCATCAAGGCTTGGGTGGTACTTTTAAGCTGTATGGGCAGTTTGAATCGGGCCGTTGGCAAACCACATTGGCCTATGATCAACTCGAAGATAACCGTGAATCAGAAGCTAATTATTTTCGCACTAATATAGTGATGCCAGCAGGTGGCACTATGGTGCGCGAGAATACAGGGGGCTATGGTGATTTAAGTCAGTTGCAAGACACTTGGCAGTTAAAATCATTATTTGAATTTACACCTATGTACTTAGGTAATAGCCGCCATGAGCTGATGTTAGGATCTGAGTTCATTAGCCAAAACGCTAAGCAAGATCGTCACAGTGATTTCAATGCATTTAACTATATGGATGTACGGGGTAATAAGTCGATCTCCAATTGGACTCATTATAAGCAAGGCTCTGTGGAAGTCGATAGCCAGCGTTATGCGCTGTTTGCCAATAATCAAATGATATGGGATCAATTGACAGTCAACTTAGGTGCCCGTGCCGAAAAATTATCACAGTTTGATAAAACCGTTTTTTCTCCGCGTGTCAGTGTCAGCTGGGATTTCAATCAAGATAAGGTCAATCGAATTACCTTGGGTGCCAACCGCTATTACTCTAATGACCAGTTAGGTTGGGAGCTGCGTAATGCAGCTAAATCTCAGACAACAAATTATAGTATGTGCACCCCACTTAACGGCGATTACAACAGCAATAACATTGCTGATTATGATTGTAGCGCTCGTCCTGCGTCCGATATGGTGGCATTGAATAAGGCTGATGTACCTTACTCTGATGAGTTAAGTCTTGGCTGGCAGTATGACCTTGCTGGTTTCAGTGTTAAGCCTAGCTATATGCTGCGGCAGCAAAAGGCTGGTTTATCTATTTCGGGTGATGAAGTGCTTAACAATGTGGAAAGTGAAAGCCAAATTTTCGGCTTAAACATCCATAACACTCAAGCATGGCAAGTCGCTGGCGCAAGGCTAGATGCTTTCTTAAATGTTACCTATGAGATCCGTACAGGCAGTGGCAACTTATCGGCTAAGTATGATGATGTAAATGATTTGAACTCAGGTTATGAAAACGCTTGGGTCGTGTTTGATGGTGATCTAATGCGCAGCAATGACATGGATACATCTGGTTTCAGTTCGCCGGTGGAAGCGCGATTGGGCAGCAGCATGACCTGGGAAAGTTGGGGGCTAACTTGGAGTAACTTAGTTAATTTCGAAGATGGTCGCAACTTGACGCAATTTATGGGAATGGAATCGGTCAATATAGACGGCGAAATGGTCAATGTGAAAGCGATTGATACCGCTAAGATGGAATCGTTAATCACTTGGGACAGTAGTGTTCGTTGGAGTCCTGAAACTTGGGTTAAGCACCATGCCAGTGTGGAGTTAAGTGTTACTAATTTGCTTGATAGCCACGCAGAAATTACTAGTCACGGTACTAACGTTAACGGCAAAGACAATACCAGCACTTACTTCAATAAAGGTCGCGAAGTCTGGTTAGCCCTCAGCTTGAAATACTAGGGCCTGTTGATCTTTCAAGGTTGTTTTTGCAGCGAATTGCTGGGTATTTATACAAGGCAGAAGCTTTGTAGTGTAGTTATTCTACATAAAAAGCTGAGAACGCAGTAAAAATACCCAACAAACGCTGCCCGAAGGGTTCGGCTAAAAACGTTTTACTCTTTGTTAAGTGAATTTTGCTTAGATGACTAGGCTGCAATCCACTCGCCTCGATTAAAACGTTTTTGTCTAGAACAAAATTCAACCAGCAAAGATCAACAGGCCCTAATTATTTAGCCGATTATTTTTACGAGTCAGTATATCTGGCTCGCCTTGTTTATTTTGGACATCCTATGAAAAAACTTTCTCTTGCTGTAGTGATTAGCTCAGTGTTGCTTGGCGGTTGCGCGGCAGACTTTACTCCTCATTCGGCTACTGCTGAAAACAGCGCATCTCAAGCACAAAATGTACTGGCTGAGCGCTCTGGTATTCAGCGTGGCCAGCTTGCAAATGGTATGAATTACATTGTTGTTGAAAACGATCAGTCTGGTGATCGAGTATCGCTGCAATTAATCGTACATTCTGGTTCTCTTGATGAGGATGATGATCAAAAAGGTATTGCTCATTTAGTTGAGCACATGGCGTTTAACGGCACTAAAGATTTTCCTGCTAATGAGATTATTGAACATCAAGAATCTTTAGGAATGGTGTTTGGTCGTGATGTGAATGCGATGACAGAGTACAACACGACATCGTATTTCCTGCATTTGCCAAATAACAGTAACCAAATGCTGGATGAGGCATTTCATATGCTGTCGCAGCAAGCTTTCTCAATAGTATTTAGCAATGAGGAGTTGGAAAAAGAGCGTCCAGTGGTAGAGGAAGAGTGGCGTAGTGGCCGTAATATGATGGCGCGCCTAGGCCAAGAAAACCGTAAGATTTTACTTGCGGGTAGTCGTCATGGAGAGCGCGAGCCTATTGGTGATATGGAGCTTGTGCGCCACGTTGATGCGAGCCGCATTAAAGCCTTTTGGGAAACCTGGTACCACCCAAATAACATGACTTTAGTGGCTGTAGGGCAAACTGATAAAGCTACTGTTGAAGCTAAGCTTAATCAATATTTTGCGTCAGCTCCGGCAGCGACATTACCTGAGCGCATCAGTACTAAAGTGCCATTAACAACAAGTTTGAAACTGGCAACCATTCAAGATCCTGAGATCACAACTGAAGTCGTTTCGGTGAGTTTTCGCGGTGAGCAGGCCTCGCCAAATACCGTCGATACCTTGCAGCAAGAGTTGCTTAATGACCTTGCTATGTCGATGTTCACCAAGCGTATGACAGAAACCTATCAGATTGAAAGTGATTATATCAGCCGTATGGTTGCCGCGTCACAACCGCTGGCTACAGGTTATAACAACAATCGTATTATCGCGATATTACAAGATAAGCACTACAAACAAGCTTATAGCGAGCTGTTTGCTAATATTAGTGCCTTTAAAGCGCATGGCTTTAGTGAAGCAGATTTCGCGGTTGCCAAAGCCAATATCGTGCAGCGCTATCGCCAAATGGCTGAAGCGCAGCAAAACTCAAACAATAGCCGCTTATTAATGGCGTTATTTAATCAATTGCGCACCCATGAGCCGTTAGTTGACCCTAAGGCTAAGTTTACGGCTACTCAGCAACTGGTGGCGGGGATCTCTTTAGCTGAAGTTAACCAATACTTTAGCAAGATGCTATCGAGCCGTGCGCCGGTTGCTATTGTGCAAGCAAACCCAAAGCATGCTGACTTATTGCCAACAGAGGCCGAAGTGACGCAGCTATGGCTGCAAGCGCTAGCCAATCCTCCGCTGGTTGATAAGCAAAGCAAAGGACAAAAGGTGTTGTTTGATAAAGTGCCTGAGCCAGCAAAATACACTAGCTATCAGCAGCACGGCGACACGCATGTTTGGACTTTTGCCAATGGTGCTAGCGTGTGGTTTATCGCAAGTGATGAAACTGAAAACCAATTAATGCTTAAGTGGCAAGGCAATGGTGGTACTGAGCATCTTCCTGAAGCAGATCAACGTGCCGCACAGCTGTCTGGGCAAAACTTGGGCCTGTTTGGCTATGCAGGTTTAACTGCAACTGAGCTGAGTTCGGCAAATGCCGGTAAGCAAATGCGACAATCCTGCTTTATTACTCAAGATGAACATATCATTTTTGGTAGCACTGATATGCACTCACTAGAAACTTGGATGCAAAACCTCAATAAACGCATCACAGCACCGCAAATAGATGACACCATTTGGGCATCTCGTCAGTTAATTATCGAACGTGGGATTGAAAACCGTAATACCTCACCAGATGGCATCTTTAACCATGCTATCGATAATATTCGTTATAAGAACAATCCTATGACGCTGCAACTGACAAAGGGCGAGCTACAGCAAATTAGTAGTCAAGATATGTTAAATGCATGGCAAAAAGTATTTGTTGGCGCAGCTGATCATCAACTTGTTGTGATTGGTGACGCTAAGCCTGAGCAGATTATAGATATGGCGGCGCGTTACATCGGTCACTTACCTGCTGGTGAAAGCTATACCGAAATCGTATTACCTAAAGTGGCCGAAGGGCATCATAAAGTTCGCATCGAAGCGGGTAATGAGCCAGTGGCATTAACCAGTGTACTGTTTAACGTACCAATGCCATACAGTGATGACGCTAAAAATAAGGCCGGCCTTGTTAGTCGTATTTTGTCTACGCGTTTACGTGAGCAATTACGTGAAACATCCGGCGGTATTTATAGTCTTCGTTTTGGTATCCAATTAGACAAAGAGCGTCAGCAAGCAATTGGGATGTTGAGCTACAGCCATCAACCTGGTCGAGGTGATGAGCTGAAGCAACAAGCAGATAACGTGATTGTTCACGCACTGAGTGAGGGCGTTACAGAGCAGGAGTTAGCACAAGTTAAGCACCAGTATAAGTCGGCATTAGCGTCAGAAATGATCACCGACCGACAGCGCCTTGGCTGGTTGACTGAAAACGCCAAGTACAACAAGTTTGAAAACAAGCGCGATACCTATTTGGACTGGTTAGATCAAGTCACTGTTGCCGAGCTAAACGCCTTAGCTAAAGCGGTATTGAGCGAACCCAACACCATAGACGCGAGACTGACCCCTGAAACTAAGTAAATATCCCTGATATAGGAAGTAGACCCGGCAACCATGCCGGGTCGGAGTATATAGATGTTGCTGTTAAAACAATTTTGGTCTTTGGCCAAACCTTATTGGATTAACCCAGCCCATTGGTTTAGCTGGGTTTTACTGTTTTTAAGTATTGCTGCGCTGTTAAGCGTGGTGGAAGCCACCGTATGGTTAAATGAGTGGAATAAGCATTTTTACGATGCTCTAGCTGCAGTGGATATTGATGCTATTTATCCATTGATGCTTGAGTTTTGCGGCATTATTGCATTATCCGTCGTACTAATGGTTTATGGTAAATGGTTACAACAGCTGGTGGTTATTCGCTGGCGTAGTTGGTTAACTGAGCAGCTTATTTCGAGCTGGATGCGAGATAAAACCTATTACCGCATGACCTTAGGCAGCGAGCCTGATAACCCAGATCAACGTATTGCCGAAGATGCCAGAATACTGACTGAAGACTCTGTTGAACTGTTTGTTGGGGGGATTCAAGCGGTGGCGGTGTTGATTGCCTTCACACAAATCCTTTGGGATCTGTCGGGGAATCTGGGCTTTGAGTGGCAGGGCGAAACGATACATATTGCCGGTTACCTATTTTGGGTTGCGTTAATTTACTCGGTTATTGGAACGGCGGTTACCCATTTCTTTGGGCGTCAGTTACATGGTTTGAATTTTCAACAACAGCGAAAAGAAGCTAACTTCCGTGCACTGTTATTACGCAAGCGTGATGCAGCCGAACAGATCGCCTTACTTAACGGTGAAGCTAGTGAGGAGCGCCAGTTGAAACAGAGTTTTGCTGATATCTCTGGCAATTGGTATGCGCTAATGAACCGTGAGAAAAAATTAGGTTTCGTGATTAATGCTTACCATAAGATAGCCATGATGGTACCGCTGTTTGCCGGTATTCCGGCACTGATGGCCAAGACCATTACTATTGGTGGACTATTCCAAGTTCGCATGGCGTTTATGAAGGTGTACTCAGGCTTTAGCTGGTTTGTACACAAGTATCAAAATCTAACCCGGTGGAGTGCAACCGTAACGCGTTTGGGGCAATTTACGACGGCGATGGAGCAGCTTGAGCCAATTGCTGAGGTGACTCGCCAAACCAATCTTAGCTGGCAAAACTTGAGTATAGAAAAGCCGAATGGCGAGGCGTTAATCAGCAATATGCAGTTAACGCTAGCACCGCAAACGCAGTTATTTATCTCTGGTGTCAGCGGTTTGGGTAAGTCGACCTTGTTGCGCACTATTGCTGGGATTTGGCCCTTCTATCAAGGCAAATTTTCTCAGCCTCAAGGCCATACTTTATTGTTACCGCAACGCCCTTATTTACCAACCGGTAGCTTGCGTGATTGCTTGCTTTACCCACGAGAAACGTCAGCAGAGCAAACGGCTGATGGTTATGACTCTTGGGCCAAGGATGACCGCCTTATTCAAGCTTTAGCACAAGTCGATTTGGCATCATTGGCATCGCAATTAGATGTTGAAGCAGAGTGGCAACAAAAGCTTTCTGGCGGTGAACAGCAAAGATTAAGTCTAGCTAGAGCACTGATAAGCAAGCCTGATACGCTAATTTTAGATGAAGCAACCAGTAGTTTAGATGAGCCCACTGCGCTGGCAATGATTACGTTGCTACAAACTCAGCTGCCACAATCCACGTTGATGATGGTGTCGCATCAAACTGCGCTACAGCCATTGTTTGAGCGTCATTTGGACTTAACACCTTACGCCGCAAAAGCTAAGGCCGTAGTGGAGGAGCAACCATGTACCGTAACCTGTTAACGTCTGTGCTATTGCTTTTGAGTTGTTCAGTGACTACCGCGCAGGCGAGCAGCACAGAGTTGCAGCGCGCACAGCAGTTACAACGCACAGATCAATTGATGGCGCAAAAGCTTGCTAACGACAAAGCCAGTGCAGAGCTGAGCTTTTCTTGGCAACAAGAGCAAGCCAGTTTGCAGCAGCTTAAAGCCAGCTATCAAGCCGAAAAGCGGCAATTGCAGCTGAAGTTGCGCAGCACTGGTGCGCAAAGTGACGATGCCGCTGTACGACGTCAAGCATTGGCAAAAGAGCAGGCCAATGCTGAGAAAACGGCGGTGGATTACCAAAACTTGTTAGCCCAAGGCGTGGCGAGTTTTAAGCTTAGCTGGCCGTTATTACCTGAGCCGTTAAAGCGTGCCCAATTGCAAGAGTATCGTCAGCTGACGAATGACAAAGCAGAACTAGCGCAAAGACTTACTGCGCTAGTGAATGTGCTTGAGGCAACGCGTAGCTTTAATCAAACCTTCACCTTAAATAAGCAATTATTGACATTAAACGGTCAAGACTGGCAAGCCGAGGTATTGTACTTGGGATTAGCTAAAGCATTATTTCGTTTACCTGATGGCTCGCTTGCTGGAATGGGCAGCCCTGTAACATTGGGGGAGAGTGATGGTTGGTTATGGCAAATCAATGACCAAGCTAAAGATGAAATAAATCAAACTTTTGCCATCTATTTACAGCAACAAAAGGTTAGTTTAGTTGACTTGCCGTTGCTAAAGCTGGAGAGCAAGCATGATTAAGCCTGCGGCAGTATTAAAGCACTTAGTGATGTGTTGTACGCTGGCTTTGCCAGTAACGGTGCAAGCTATTGATATGGCAAGTTATGAAGCCACGCTTAGCAAAGAGGTAAAACAAGCCGAACAGCAATACCAACGGCAGGTGACACAAGTGACAAAAGCGCGCCAACCTATGCTTAATGAGTTGACTCAGTTAGAAGCTGAACTGATTGATTTGCGCCACCAATTACTTGGTCAAACACGAGCTCAGGATGACGCATACCTTAGTGTACAGGCGATGGAGCAACGCCTAAGCACGTGGCAGGAGCAGAACCGATATATCTATAACTTATTGATGCGCCATGCTGGTAATCAAGTGGGAGCGCCATTGGCATTGATTAATGGCGAGCTAACCAGCATTGGTGACAAAATAACACCGCAGTGGCAAGTTGGCAAAGCGATTGCTAGCAATGGCGCTTTAGTCACAGGGCAGGTTTTACGCCTAGGGCCACTGGGGTATTTGCATCATGGTGACCAGCTAAGCATTTTAAATATGCAGGGCACTGATAAGCATCGAATAGCTGAGATCAGTCTGACTTTAGCCGCTGATAGCACACTTCCACAGACTTTACCTGTAGATATTACTGGTAACCGTGCAATTAAGATTGAAGCGAATCATAAGTCTTGGTATGAGCGAATTAATCAAGGTGGATTTTGGGTTTTCCCTATTTTAGCGATGGGGTTATTTGCTTTTATTATTGCAGCGCTAAAGGCGTGGCAATTACGTGGGCAACCCAAGCCTGATTGTGGGTTTGTTGGCCGCTACCTTAAGGATGGCGTGTTGCCCCGTGCTGATGGTTGGCAGGCGCTACTGACTTTACAGGCGCAGCGTTATCAAGGTTGTGGCGCTGATGTCATGGCGGATTATCTGCATCAGTACTTGCTAACAATTAAAAGCAAGCAAGAAAAAGGCATGACATTGATTGCGGCAACGGCTGCGGTAGCGCCATTGATGGGGTTATTGGGAACCGTGAGTGGCATGATCCACACCTTCGAAATGATGAATCTATTTGGTAACCAAGACTCTAGTGTCTTATCGGGCGGTATTTCTGAAGCCTTAGTCACAACTGAACTTGGATTGGTGGTGGCGATTCCTGCTCTATTATTGCATGCCTGGTTGGGCCGTCGTCATCAAGGGGTTCTTAGTCAGTTAGAAGCTGACGCTGGGATCTTGTGTCAGCTCGGAGAACGCAACGGTGTTTGATACATTCAATATCGGTACAGTGGCTAACAGTGTTCAAGCTGGCGGGCTGGTGTTGTTGCTGATTTTATTGTTCGCCGCCATTCTTTACTGGCAACTGGCAGACTTATTGGGGCAGTTTCGCTGCCCCGGTGGACATTGCTGTTGGCAATGTCGCAGTCACAAATGCGTACAGTTAATGACTTGGGTTAGCGTTGCACCACTGCTGGGATTACTCGGTACAGTGCATGGTTTACTCGGGAGCTTTGAAATTATGGCTAGCGGCGAAGACGCTAACATTACCCAAGGTATGGCACAGGCGTTGATCACCACTGAGGTGGGGTTGGCTGTGGCTATTCCTGCGTGGATTTTGCTACTGCTAGGGCAGCAGCACTGTAAATTGAAACTGGAGCAAGCCTGATGAGACGGCGCAAAGTTATATTAAGCCAGCAGCAGGATAAAACCTTAGCCGTGGATATTTCACCGTTATTAGATGTGGTTTTTATTTTGCTGATTTTCTTTATCGTATCTGCGGTATTTGTTAGAGAAACCGGTATTGAAGTTGAAAGGCCCCAAGCGGCCAGTGCAACACAAGTTGCCGAGCGCAGTGTATTAATTGCATTAACCGCAAATGGAGAAGTTTGGCACGGCGGCGCGCAAATTGGTTTAGCAGGAGTGGCGCCATTATTACGCCAAATGACCGACAAACCTGTGGTTATTCAGGCTGATACTGCTGTTGAAGCAGGTTTATTGGTGTCTTTGATAGATGCTTGCAAATTAGCTTCATCTGCCACGGTTAGCGTGGCGACAAAGCAAGGATAAATAATATGATAGCGTTGCTTAATCGTTTACCACGATCAGTGTTTAATACTTTGGTTGCCCTGAGCATGGTGCTGTTGCTTATTTTTATGCAGCAACTGAGACGTGAACCACCACTGTCGCAAGCCCGCTTAATGGTGCGAGAGGTCAGCATTGCGCAACTAGCGCCGCCACCGCCTCCTCCGCAAAGTCAAACACAGACTAATGTTGATACTGCACCGCAATTGGTATTGCCGCAGCAAACTAGTGGTACAAGTGTACACGTCAGTCCTATTGAAACTGAATTGCCAAGCGTGATTGAACCTAACCTAGATTTAGGTCAGCAAATTGAGCTGACGATGGATTTTGCTTTGGCGCCAAGCCACACCTTAGATGAGATAGCGACCTTTGGGCTCGATCAGCTCGATCAGGCCCCACGTTTGTTGAATCGTATTAATGCCCGTATTCCGGCTGATATCGCATCTCAAGGTGTCGATGAATTGAAATTGATGCTGCATGTGATTATCCATGAAACTGGCAAAGTCGAGCTAGTTGGTACGCCCGATCTGCAATATCCACAACTTACTCCTGTTGCTAATAAGATAGTTCACCAAGCACATTTTACGTCACCAATGCGATATGGTGAAAAAGTGAAGGCTGAGTTTTACTGGCCTGTAAGGATTAAAGCCTAATGTTATATATGAAAAAATCAATCGAGTTAGCGCTTGTTTTAACTGCATCATTTTGGATCGCAGTAGTTACGGCACAAGACCATAATGTGTCGGTGCCGCTGGTGATCCCAACATTTTCGAACATGCCAATTGGCGTACATGAACCGCAAGTCGATATGGCCGGACGTAAGGTACTACAACAGGTCAGCCATTTACTTGAGAAACAAGATTATCAGGCGGCCATGGTTGAGTTACGCCATGGGCTGAAAACGAGTAAACCGACTAATGCGGCCTTGTGGTATACCCTCGCCAGTATTGAATTACAGCAAAAGCAAACAGAATCGGCTGTTAGCTCATTGACGCAAGCGTTAGGGGCTTTGCCTGATTTCACTCGCGCGCAGAGCGTATTAGCAGGTATTTATACTCAACAAGGGGAGTTTGATAAGGCGCGGCCATTTCTACAAGCAGCCATTAAGCGTCAAGCGTCTGCCGGTCTTTATGGCATGTTGGCCTATGGGTACCTAAAGCAGCAAGCTTATGTGGCTGCAAAAGCTGCATACCAACAAGCCTTAGTGTTAGATGGATTTAATAGCAGTTATTTAAAAGGCTTACTGCAGGTCACGATGGCGTTACAGGAGTGGTCTAGTGCCGATAATATTTTAGAGGCGTTATTAGCTCAGCAAGATGCAGATACAGAATTATTGCTGGTTCGTGCCAGTATTGCTCAGCGGCGGAATAATGATATTGCGGCGATTAATAGCTTGCGCCTTGCATTAAACCAGACAAAAACCACCAAGCAACAAGCGCAGACTATTCGCTGGCAATTAGCGCAACTGTATTTAAAAGCCGGAGCGTATAATTCAGCAAATGATATGTTAGCAAGTTTAGGTGGCAGTAACCGTTTACCCGAATCTAAACAATTAGTTGCTACGCTCGATTACTTGTTAATTCAAGGCCAAGCTAAGCAAGTTAAACAATTGGCGAATGGTTTAATGTCGCACCCACAATCTAATAGTGAACTCGATAGCCAATTATGGATGTTAGTAGGTCGTGCTGAATTAAGCGATGGGCGTAATACCCAAGCCCATAATGCTTTTGCTATGGCCGTTAAAGCGGACCCATTAAATGGTGAAGCCTTTATTCAACAGGCTTTATTACTCAAGTCGAGTAATCAACAACAAGCACAAATATTGCTCGCTAGGGCAGCTGATATTGACGCCACAGCAGTGCGTGCTCTTACTTTACAAGCTCAGTTACTACTGGAAATGAAAGCTTATGAGCGAGCATTATTAGCATTAACTCAGGCTTATCAATTAGCTCCTGATACACAAGGCATAAAAGACAACCTTAGAAGCGTGGAGCGTTTGGTAAAATTGACACAAATACAAAATTAGTTATTTGATAACTAGGGCCTGTTGATCTTTGTTGGTTGAATTTTGTTCTAGACAAAAACGTTTTAATCGAGGCGAGTGGATTGCAGCCTAGTCATCTAAGCAAAATTCACTTAACAAAGAGTAAAACGTTTTTAGCCGAACCCTTCGGGCAGCGTTTGTTGGGTATTTTTACTGCGTTCTCAGCTTTTTATGTAGAATAACTACACTACAAAGCTTCTGCCTTGTATAAATACCCAGCAATTCGCTGCAAAAACAACCTTGAAAGATCAACAGGCCCTAATTAACCTCAGATCGGTTTAATGTAACACTGAAATCACGTTAAATTCTGCTGATGTAATATTGAGTTGTGGCATATTATCTTTGAGTTGATAAGCCACTAAACCTCCTATCACATTAAGCATGAAACCATGTACGCTGCGGTCAGGGCGGGATCGCACTTTGTTAACAGCTATGATCTAATAGCGCCAACCCCTTAGCTATACAGCCACGTTGAACATAATTGAACATTTATCAGTCGTCGAGGATATTCGATCTGACATTAATCAAAAGTATGACCTGATTGACGTGATTTTCCTTGTTATCAGTGCTATTTCATCAGGATGTGAAGGCTGGCAAGACATTGAATATTATGGAGAAGAGAAGTTAGATTGGCTGAGGATATATAGACATTTAAACACGAGGTCCCACGACGACACACGATAGCACGCATCTTGCGTTCTGTTGTCGCGAAATCTTTGTTTGAGGCATTCGCTCTGTGGATTAACGAGCAACGAACGAGTTAAAACAGGCCCATCATCGCATTTGGCGGAATAGTACTGCGTGGCTCGTACAGCAATAACAAGAAAACAGCATTACAATGGGTGACTGCTTACGACACTGAATATGGCCTCGCTCTGAGTCAAAAGCCGACTAAAAACAAGAATAACGAGATTAGTGTGGTACGCCAAGTGCTTGATGTTATTAACATAAATGACAGTGTTATCACGGTTGATACACTACATTGTCAGCGCGATACGCTAGGGCCTGTTTTCAATCAGCAAAGATCAACAGGCCTAGGCTCGCTGATATGCACATCGCACATTTGTCTCACCACATTAACCAGTCAATGTGGATCAGTAGACAGGCTCGGCAAACAGGTTAAAGGGCGTTTTAGAATGCCATTTTTAGGTGCAATTTTCTCGTGACCGCGCTTGAGATTCAAGGCGTTACAAGCTATTTTATCTAGACCTATGGCGCGATAATTTTGCAAGGATATTGCGTCATGCCGCCTCGCATAGGACGCTCATGTCGACGACTCATAAACGTGTTTTACTTTTACTTGCCCACCCTTCCCAGCATCGCTCTGAAGTGAATATTCCGCTGTTTAACGCGGCAAAGGCCATCGATGGGGTGACTGCTGTCGATCTCTACGGCGAATACCCCACCTTCGATATCGATATTGAGTGCGAGCAGCAGCGACTGATTGAGCACGATATTGTTATTTTTCAATTTCCGCTGTACTGGTATTCGACTCCAGCCATTTTAAAAGAGTGGCAAGATTTGGTACTTGAATACGGCTTCGCTTATGGCACCGATGGCACTGCGTTAAAGGGGAAAACCTTTTTTTGCGCCGTCAGCGCCGGTGGTAAGGAAGATGCTTATCAAGCGCAAGGTTATAACCATTTCACTGTGCGTCAGTTGTTGGCACCACTGGAGCAGACCGCCAGCTTAACCGGCATGCACTATCTTGCGCCTCTGGTGCTGTTTGGCGCCCGAACCGTTATCGAAGATGACTTCATGGCCCGCCATATAGGGCAATGGCAACGCCTACTAAAGGCCTTGGTTGAAGACAGGGTCAATGTGCATCTGACGGCTAAGCTAGACTGTTTAAATCATCACTTGGACACCATTATCGAGAGGGAGAGGTGATGACAGGTTATTTTCTACAGGCGTTTATCTATTTAGTGGCAGCGGTGATTGCCGTGCCCTTAGCCAAACGTTTTGGCTTAGGCTCAGTTCTGGGATACCTCATAGCCGGGGTGGTGATTGGCCCTGTGGTGGGGCTCGTGGGCGAAGAGGCCAGCGTTATTCAGCATTTTGCCGAGTTTGGTGTGGTGATGATGCTGTTTGTGGTGGGGCTAGAACTCGAGCCCAAAATGTTGTGGGCGATGCGTCATCGCTTAATGGGACTGGGTGGTTTGCAAGTGGTGTTGACCGCCGCTGCCGTGATGGCGATTGCGCTCTATTTTGAAGTGCAATGGACCATCGCCTTGACCATAGGTTTAGTCTTTACGCTATCGTCTACTGCCATTGTGCTGCAAACCTTCAATGAGAAAGGGCTTGGGAAAACCGACGGTGGCCGCAGTGCGTTTTCGGTGTTGCTGTTTCAAGATATCGCGGTGATCCCCATGTTAGCCTTTATCCCCTTACTGGCGTTGCCTGAGCTTGTGGATAAGGCGCAGCAGTTAGCTAGCACTGCCGCGCAGCAACATCAAGAGGTGAGTCTGGTGGCTGGTTTACCCGGTTGGGCTTACGCCTTAGTGATTACTGGGGCCATCGCCCTGTTGGTGGTTGGCGGCCATTATTTGAGCCGGCCGCTGTTTCGTTTTGTCGCCAGTTCAGGCTTAAGAGAGATCTTTACCGCTACCGCGCTGATGTTGGTTATCGGCATTGCGGCGATGATGAGTCTCGTGGGGTTATCGCCGGCTTTAGGGGCCTTTTTAGCCGGCGTAGTCTTAGCCAACAGTGAGTTTCGCCATGAGCTAGAGTCGAGTATCGAGCCTTTTAAAGGTTTGTTATTAGGTTTATTTTTTATCACCGTGGGTGCGGGAGTGAATTTTGCTTGGTTGTGGCAAGAGTTAGGTGTCATTGTCTTGATGACATTAGGCTTGATGCTGCTCAAAGTCTTAGTATTACTGCTGCTGAGCCTGCTGTTTAAGATAAGAAAAAGCGATCGCTGGCTATTTGCCTTGAGCCTAGCCCAAGCGGGGGAGTTTGGTTTCGTGTTGGTGAGCTATTCAGTACAAAATAATGTATTGCCAACCGACTTAGCCCAAACCTTATTGCTGGTGGTGGCGCTGAGTATGTTCCTTACACCCGGACTATTTATCGCCTTTGAAAAGCTCATTTTACCCCGTTACCGCGCCGCGCCTGACGCCCGAGAGGCCGATATTATTGAAGAGCAAGGCCCAGTTATTATCGCCGGTGTCGGCCGTTTTGGTCAGGTGGTGAACCGGTTATTGACGGCCAACGGGGTTAACACTGTGGTACTCGACCATCAGATAAGCCAAGTGGATATTCTGCGTAGTATCAATGTTAAAAGTTATTTTGGTGATGCCACTCGCCCCGATCTGCTGCACACCGCAGGTATCGAGGAGGCCTCACTGCTAGTGGTGTCGATGGACAACCCCGAAAGTGCGACCGAGTTAGTTAAATACGTTAAACACACTTACCCTCAGGTGAAGATATTAGCGCGCGCCTTCGACCGTGGTCATGCTTATATGCTGCGCCGCGCGGGCGCGGATTTTATCCAAAAGGAGACCCTATTATCGGCGTTAGAGTTAGGGGCCGATGCGATGAAGTGTTTAGGGTTTCATCCCTTTCACGTTGAGCAGCAAAAAAATACCTTCAAGCGCATCGAAAAACGCAGTTCCGATATCCTCTATCAAGCCTGGTGTGATGACAGCTCAGGTGAGCGATTCGACAATAACTATCGCAAATTATTTATTGAGCTGGAAGAGACCATTAAAACTGCAATGACGCGAGATAGAAGTGACAAGCATTCTAACAGTGAACGTGGCTGGACACCGCCGCCTAAAGGCTACGAGGAGGTACTTGAAGGTGATGAGCCTATCGACCCAGCGGCAGCTAAAGCCGATATCACGCCTTAACGACCGCCGAGGCTGCGAGGTGTGCCCTGTGCTCACTTGAGCCGCGCTGTGATTAAAGGTTAATCGAGCGCGGCCAGCTGAGGTTGTAGGTGCTCGGGTAGGGCAATATGCAGCTTTTCTTGGGTAAGCGGGCAGGTGAAATCGAGAAAGCAGGCGGTTAATTGCAGGTTTGGATCGCCCGCCACGGCATCGCCATGTTGCCTGTCGCCCACCACGGGATACCCTATGCTGGCCATATGGATACGGATCTGGTGTTTACGCCCCGTTTCAATAGTGACCTGCACAAGCGAGCGAGCATGCTGGGCATCGTATTCGATAAGCTCGGCGTGCGAGCGCGCCGTTTTACCATCGACATCCGTGTCTATGGTTTGGCGCTGCTTGGGGAATTCGCCTTTGACTATGACGCGATATTGCTTATTAAGCTGCCGATGTTCAAATTGCGCCGCCAGTGCCGCCGTGGTGGTTTTACTGTGGCCGATGATCACTAAGCCTGTGGCGGCGCGATCGAGCCGGTGCACAATAAATGCCGGACGTTGGGGAGTAAGATGGGTTTCGACAAAACGATTAATCGTGGTGTGATCGCTCCATTTCGAGCCTTGGCAGAGCATGGCGTAAGGTTTATACCAAATACTGTATTGGCCTTTGTCGAGAATCAGTTGTGCATCGGCAACCGTTTGCGCCAACACCTCCGGATGATAATAGAGGTGTAATGTATCGCCCACCTTGAGTGCTTTTTTTGCCCGCCGTAGTCGCTGGGTATATTTGCCACGACTTAACCACACTGCGCCTTTGACCATGGCCTGTTTAATGATCTGTTTAGATAATCCACAGTGCGCCGCCAAGAGGCTGACGGCATCGCTATCGACTTGGGTAATGGTAAGATGATATTCAGATTTAGTTAGGTTCATGAGGTCGGCTATATGTTGATGGTGGTCCCCGCTGTTGGGGGCGAGTTTACACTATTTTTGCCAAGCATGAGAGGCTGATATCGACCTCAGTGCTAGGTAAAAAGCAAGTCAGTGCTTATGAGCGGTATGGATAAATGCGTTATCGGCTGATGAATAACCATAAAAGCTGTATATGGCGTTTTCGACGTCATTTTTAGCCATAAAATAAGAGTTAGATCAACTCTTTTAGTTTAAATTATCTTGTTGTTATCTCATGAAAAACGTAATCTAAATATGAATACAATTTTAGGACAAAAGTGCCACCTCATTGACCTTAGGGCATAGTCTGTTGGGGGGATAAAGCGTCATGCTTGCACGGGATTCCTCAAGTGTTCGAGGGACACAGCCATGCATCTACCCGAATCACAACGTCATCCTCATCTTAATATTAGCGCGGTGAATGCGGTGCGCATTGAACATATGACCGCAGTGCTAAAAGCTTTGCCCGATCCAACGTTTATCTTGTCGCAAAGTGGCAAATACCTCGGTGTATTTGGTGGCAACGATTCGCGCTACTATCACGATGGCTCTGCACTGGTCGGCTTACACCTCAGTAATCTTATTTCGGCCGAAAAGGCACAATGGTTCCTCGATAAAATTACCCAAGCATTACAATCCAACAAATTATTAATTGAAGAATATGAGCTATCCGATAAAGACGTATTGGGCGTATCAGTCGATGGGCCAGATCTGCCCATTTGGTTTGAGGGGCGTATCCAACCGCTGGACTTTACAATAGCGGGTGAGCGCGTAGTGCTGTGGGTGGCGAGCAATATCTCTAAGCGGCATGAAATGGAGCGACAACTGCGAGAGTACAGCGATACCGACCAACTGACAGGGCTATTTAATCGGCGCAGACTAGAGCAAGATGTCAGTCAGCATTATGAACAGTGGGCTCGCTATAGTAGGCCTTGTAGCATTTTGATGCTCGATCTCGATAACTTAAAGGCAATAAACGATACTTTAGGCCACCATATGGGCGACAATATCATTGTCGCCATGGCGGAGACGTGCCGCGAGCAATGTCGACAAGCCGACAGTGTTTATCGTTTTGGCGGTGATGAATTTGTGTTGGCCTTGCCCTGTATGACCGCAGAACAAGCTTTGGCGTTTGCCGAGCGGCTACGTCAGTCCACACTTGCGCGATTTGAGCTACTGGCCATATCTGGATTGTCGGCATCGGTCAGTATTGGCGTGGCGTGCATGGCCACCAATGATAGCGGCTATCAAGATAGTCTCAAACGCGCCGATGCCGCCCTATACCGTGCAAAGCGTGCCGGTAAAAACTGTGTTGTATTTATGCTATGAGCTGCATGACTCAACGGAGTCTCTTAGACAGCTTACCTCATGCAAGCTTTATCGCACCACGTAAGTGAAGTGCGTAAGCTAGGGTGAGTGGTAACGTATTGACTATCAGTGGCAGCGGTGTACACGCGCTGAATTAGACTGACAGTTGTCATCCGTCCACAAGCTAAAAGGCTATCACGTTTGAGAGGGTTGCGGGCGATAGCGGTTTGTCATCACACCAGAGTACTTTGTTAAGTATACTTACCTTTAATGCAAATTCACTTGTTCTCTCGTGCGCCGCGACTTACTGTTAGTTATAGTAATATTCGCATAGCGGATTGATGGGTAAAGGGAGGCTTTTATGGATGCACATCTACAGGCAAAAATTCAACATTGGTTGGGGCTAGACGGCGATCCCAGTAGTCATAATGAGATCCAAGCCATGCTCGATAACGATGAACAGCGTGAGCTTGAACAGCGTTTTAGTGGGCGATTGACCTTTGGCACCGCAGGGATCCGTGGTGTGGTTGGAGCAGGACCGATGCGAATGAACCGTTTAGTGGTTCAACAAACATCCAAAGGGGTAGCTGAGTACCTTAAGGCACAAGTCAAGCAGGCCGCCAGTCGAGGCGTGGTCATAGGTTATGATGGTCGCCATGATTCTAAGCAGTTTGCCTATGATGCTGCGGCCGTGTTGACCAGTGCTGGCGTTAAGGTGTATCTCACCGAACAGGTGGCTCCCACCCCGTTAGTGGCCTTTGGTGTGCTGCACCTTAAAGCGGCTGCGGGCATAGTCGTCACCGCAAGTCATAACCCACCGCAATATAATGGTTATAAAGTTTACTGGGAAAATGGCGCGCAAATTATTCCTCCGCACGATACGGGGATTGCGGCGCGTATCGAACAGGCTGCCCAGCAACGGGTGCCATTAATGCCGATATCAGACGCGTTGGCGAGCAAGCAGTTGGTGATGCTCGGCGATGATTTTTATCAGGCTTACCGCGATGGCATCAAACAGTCCACAGTGCTGCAAAATCATACACAACCAGCATTGGTGAGTCTGGCCTATACCGCGATGCATGGTGTTGGCGCCGAGATGGCCGAAACTGTGCTCAAGGATGCTGGCTTTACTCAGGTTTATTCGGTGGCGGCGCAGCGAGAACCCGACGGCGATTTTCCTACGGTCAATTTCCCCAACCCCGAGGAGGCTGGAGCCATGGATTTGGTGATCGCCGAAGCGCACCAACATAATGCCATGTTAGCGTGCGCTAACGATCCCGATGCCGACCGGTTTGCGGTGGCGGTCAGAAAACCCGATGCCTTAGCTTCTATGGCGGCAACCGAGGCATATCAAATGCTCACCGGCGATCAAGTAGGGGTGTTGTTAGGACACTATTTACTGTCCCATGCACCCGATAACCAAAGACTCACCTGCCGTACCATAGTCTCTTCGAGTCTATTATCTAAGGTGAGTATTGCGATGCACGGTGTGTGCGAAACCACCTTAACGGGTTTTAAGTGGCTGACGAACGTGGGGATGAGTAAGCAATCGGCAGACAACCAGTTTTTGTTTGCCTATGAAGAAGCGCTGGGCTACACCATCGGCAGTATGGTGTGGGATAAAGATGGTTTATCGGCCTTAGTGGCCTTTGCCCAATTAACCGCCGAACTGGCCTCCCAAGGACAAACCCTTTGGGACAGGCTAGAAGCTATCTATCGTCAACATGGTTATTACCTCAACGAGCAAGTGAGTATTGCCCTGAGCGGTAGTGATGACTCACCAACCATAGGTGAGCAACTGCGTAACCTTAATCCTACTGAGATTGCGGGGCAAAAAATCGTGTCTGTGGATGATATCAGCCTAGGAAAACGGCGTTTTGCCGATGGGCGCATCGAGCCTATCGATCTTCCTAGCAGTGATGTACTTATCTATTGTCTAGATGATGGTGCTCGTGTCATCGTGCGCCCCTCTGGCACCGAGCCTAAGGTTAAATGTTACTACGAGGTGGTGTGTGATTTTGGCGAACAGGAGACGTTAAGTGAGGTGCATCATCGCGCTACATTGGCGATGAAGGCGCTTATCGAGCAGCATCAACAGCAGCTGCCTAAATCATAGCGGCCAGCAAGGGGCAATATTTGAGTTCGGCTAAACCCTACTGACACCAAGCTGTCAGTAGGGGCGCGTTAAGCTGTCCTTGTCGTCAGATGTGTTAGGTGTTCAGGGGTGAACATCGCATCTGCTACACAAGGAGAGCATTATGTTACAGCAACAACCTTTGGTATGGGGCGAAATAGCCGTTGAAGATATCGCGCGAGCACAGGCGTTTTATGTACAACATTTCGATGTGACGTTTCGACAGCAGACGATGAGCGGTATGCAGATGGCGATCATAGAAACGGAGCTTGAGCAGGCCGCCAGTGTCGCCTTAGTGAAGCATGAAACCATGCGTCCTAGTAAAGATGGCAGTGTGGTGTATCTGCATGTAAGCGATCAGCTCTCGCCGTTGGTGGCGCGACTCGAGCGTGCCGGCGTCGAGATTGTCATGCCCGCGATGGCGATCAATGACGGCGAGTGTGGTTACTCTTGTCTCTTTATCGACAGTGAGGGCAACAAGGTTGGCCTGTGGTCGCCTAGTCTAACAGCGGGTTAAACCTGCAGAACATGCAACGGATAACAGAAGGAATTGAGATGAAGACGGTAAATCTGCCGCAGAAGTCGGTTATTGGCAAGAGCGTGCGTACCAATAACCGCGCCGAGTCTGAGTCGGTGTCAGCAAAGATAGGTCCACTCTGGCAGGATTTTATGGGTCAGTATGGTGAGCAGATCTTGGCTAAGATGCCTGTTTATGGTGTCTACTACGATTATGCCAGCGACATGAATGGTGACTTTAGTTTAATGACAGCTGTCGACGTCGGAACGATTTCTGGCGAAGGGTTATTGCCGTTAACGCTTGAGGCCGGTAACTATCTCTGTTTCAGCGCTCAGGGAGAGATGCCCCGCAGTGTGATTGAGCTTTGGCAAACGATCTGGGCTTATTTCGGCAAGGATAATTGTCCCTATCGCCGTCAATATTTGACCGATTTCGAATGTTATTCCACGGCCGATAGCGTCGATATTTATATCGGCGTGCATGTCGAAGTATAAGGAGTTCACTCGGCCGTTCCCATAGGGGAGCGGCCTGGTTATTTAAGGTTATTTGATGCGCCGCGCCGATCGTTTATTTCAAATTGTGCAGATCCTAAGGCACAGACGCCTGACAACAGCGCAGCAGCTGGCAGAGCGTCTAGAGGTGTCCACTCGCACCGTTTATCGTGACATTCAAGATCTTTGCCTCTCTGGCATCCCTATCGAGGGGGAGGCCGGGGTTGGTTACCTGCTGCGTCAAGAGGTCAGCGTACCGCCATTGATGTTTAATGAGCAGGAACTAGAGGCCATTCAGGTGGGGATGCGCATGGTACAGGCTCAGGGTGGGCACGAGCTGGCTAGCGCCGCTAAGCAGGCGATGATAAAGGTCGAAGCCGTGTTGCCCGATAGGCTTAAGGCTTATCAATCGCTGATGTTTGCCCCCGACTTCTACAGCGACAGCCAGCTGTTTTCGTTGCTCGACTTGCTACGAAAGTATGCCAGAGAGCGTGAATATCTCATGTTGAGCTATCAGGATGTGAATCAGGCCGAGAGTGAACGCCAGATCCGGCCGCTGGCGCTCTATTATTGGCAAGGGGTTTGGACTTTACTGGCTTGGTGCGAACTGCGAAATGACTTTCGTAATTTTCGTGTCGATCGCATCACTGGAGCCTTACCGTTGGGAAGTCACTTTGATCACTCGGCGGGCCAAGAAATGGCCGATTATATCGCCAAAATGACGGCACTGTATGGAAGGCCCGCAGTGTCAGTGGCCCGATGCGAGCCCGACAACGAGGGGCTATAAGGCCGCGGTAAACTTGCGTTTTGTATCGCCGTGCAACTTATCTGGCTCTATGAGGTCTCTTTATTGCTGTGCTTGTCCATGTTGGCGTTGTTGTCGATGGTTCAGCATAGCCTAAATTTACCGACGGTTTTTTTACCGAATTGCCCTGTTCCACGGGCGATGTTATGGTCGTGCTAAGTGATAAACTAAACAAGAGTGGCGCGTGATACAACAACCACCTGTGGTGATCTTCGACGGTCGCTGTAACCTGTGCCATGGCGCGGTACGCTTCATCGTCAAGCGCGATCCAAAAGGGGTATTTAAGTTTGCCTCGATTCAAAGCCCTAAGGCTCAGCAGCTACTGCGGCAACGAGGTGTTGAGTGCGATATCGATGATCCCGACAGTGTCTATTTAATTAAGGGGGCTGAGGTCATGAGCCAGAGCGATGCGGCACTCGACATTGCCGGGGCGCTGTCTGGTGGCTGGCCCTTATTGCGGCTGTTTAAGATAGTACCTCGCCCCCTAAGAGATTGGTGCTATCGGCAGGTGGCAAGGCGGCGTTATCGATTATTTGGTCAGCGACAATGCGCCTTACCCAGTGAGATCGATCGCCGCAGATTTTTAGACAGTGACACCGAGCATTAACGGCCTATATTCGGTTGTGCCGTCGCTATCGATATGGGACAGGCTATGTTATAGGGTTAACAACTGCGGCAAAAACGGGTTATCTTGCTGGGCAATTTCGCGCTGCTCTTCAAGCACCTGCTGTAAAATATCATCTCCGGTTAACGGGTTAGCGAGTACGACTCTAAACACCACAGAGGTGAGCTCAAGGTTATCTTCTGGGGTGATTCGGGTACGCGACACAAACGATTTCCCCTGTTCGCGCTGGCGTTTTTGTATAAATTTAGTCAGCCCGTCGAGTAAACCGTTTATTTGGCTCACCTTGTTGAGGTCGTTATCGAGCACCGCTTGTTTAAGCAAACGCTGCACTTTGGCGGGCACATAACGGTAGGTGAGCAGGCATAGTTCGGGTGCCGACACCAACTGAAAATCTTCTTGCTGCTTAATCAGCTCGGCAAAGTCGCGCGCCTTTTCTAGGCTATTGTTAATCAAAATTTCATAGCCATCGCGGCCAATCACCTGCAAGCAGGCGTGCACTAACATCGCCATTCCAGGACGAGAGCCCTCCAGCGTCTGACTGCCTAAATCTTTTGAGCCTTTACGTAAAATATATTCGGCGTGATGTTTAATGGCATTGGCCAACTGAGGATCTTTAAACAGCACCATGCCTGCGCCCATAGGCACATACATCTGCTTGTGCGCATCGATGGTGACCGAGTCGGCGCGCTCTATGCCGGCTAGCAGGTGGCGATACTTGTTGGATAATAAGCTCGCGCCGCCCCATGCAGCGTCCACATGAAAATGACATTCCAGCTCTGCGGCTAAATCGGCAAGGGCGTTTAAGGGGTCGATATTGCCGGTTTCTGTGGTGCCAGCCACCCCTACAATCGCCATCACCTTGATATTGCGTGCCTTGAGCTCATTCGCGGCGGCGCGCATCTTAACCACATCGACCTTGTTGTCTTTGGCACAAGGGATTTGGATGATGTTATCGCGGCCGATACCTAGGAGATCGGCGGTTTTACCGAGCGAGTAATGGCCACGAGTCGACACTAAAATGGCCAAGTCATCATAGCCATAATGGCGCAGTGCACTCAGTAAACCACTGGCGGTGACGCCGCGAAAATCCCCATCGGCTTTTAATAAGCGGTTACGTGCTATCCATAGTGCGGTAATGTTCGCTACGGTGCCGCCTGAGCAAAATGCCCCCAATGAATGGTTGGCGCTGTGCATCCAATTATCATAAAAATCATCAGCTTGCCCATACACTAAATGGTGCATCATGCCCAACACTTGGCGCTCTAGCGGTGTAAAGGCTTTCGAGGTTTCAATTTTGACGAGGTTTTGATTTAGCCCCACCATCATCTTCGATAGCGGCAGCACGAAGTAGGGCAGTGCCGAGGTCATATGGCCGATAAAGCTTGGCGCCGAGGTGTGCACGCTGTGAGCGATTAAGGTTTGCATCATCTGTTCGGCGTAATCGGATACGAAGCTCGGCGATGCGGGAATTTGGTGTGCCTGAAAATCTTTCTCGATTTCAGTTAAGGGTTTTTCGACAGCGACAATATTTTCTTTTAAGAACCCCATGAGATTTTCAGAGAGATTTTTTTCAATCTGACTCAAGGTCGAGTGGGGGGCTTCTGGCAAGGTGAAAATACGCAGTAATGCTGCTTCAGAGGCCGTTGCTTGTCGTGTCTGTTTAGATGTCATCAAGGTGCATCGCTTCACTGTGACCCGTTCCCTTATTGCTGGGACATGGTCAGTCAAAATGGGAGCTCACTTTACTGTAAGCTTTATAACGCATCAAGGGGAAAAGTGAAATGGCCGTTGTTTATCAGGATAAAGGGGTTGAGCCGATCCCTTTACCCTCATAAGGTTAACGAGTGCGATTGGTATTATACAGCGCGGCAATGCTCACCGAGGTGGAGTATAAATTATGTTTGGCGCTGGCCAGCACTTGGTTAAGCGGCATTGCTCTAGGAGTGGTCGAAAACAGCGCGCAAAAGCCATGATTGAGTAGCACATTGGCATCATCACTGACGCATCCGGCAATGGCAATAACAGCAATCCCCTGCTTATTGGCTTCTCGGGCGACACCCATGGGGGTTTTACCATGCAAGGTTTGGCTGTCGAGCCGGCCTTCACCTGTGATCACCAGATCGGCGCCGCGAATGATCGCGGCTAAATTGACGGTTTGCATTACGATATCGATACCGGGTTTGAGTTCACCCTTAAGGTAAGCCAGTACCGCAAAGCCCATGCCGCCAGCCGCGCCAGCGCCAGCTATGTCGCGGCATTCGGCCAGTCCGGCGGCGCGAGTGATATCGGCAAAATGAGCCAGCGCCGCATCGAGCTGTGCGACCATGGTGGGGGTTGCCCCTTTTTGTGGGCCAAAAATGGCTGATGCGCCTTTATCGCCGCACAGCGGATTGTCGACATCACAGGCTACCTCAATATGGCAATGGCTTAAGCGTGGATCGAGTCCGCTGATATCGATACGCTTGAGAGTGGCGAGCGCCGCACCGCCAGCGGCAATCTCGTTACCGTTCTGATCGATAAGCTGAGCGCCCAAGGCCTGTAGCATGCCGGCGCCGCCATCGTTAGTGGCGCTGCCGCCTAGGCCTATGATGATATGGTTAATGCCTGCATCGAGCGCATGGCGGATCAACTGGCCTGTGCCATAACTGGTGGTGAGCAGTGGATTACGCTGCTCAAGCGGCACATGATGAAGCCCTGATGCAGATGCCATTTCAATGATGGCGGTGTGAGCCTGCGCCATAGCGTCGCTCTGATTGCTGCTGTCACCGAGGGCATGACGCCGTTGGCCTAAGATGCCATAGTGAGCCTCGACGCGATTGCCAAGAGGACCAATTACCGACAAGGTGACAAGCTTACCCTCAGTGGCATCAACCATAGATTGCACCGTCCCTTCGCCGCCGTCGGCCACAGGCACTTTAATATAGTCGGCATTGGGCAGTACTTGGCGAAATCCACGCTCTATTTCGGTGGCAACTTCCATGGCGCTCAAGCTTTCTTTATACGAATCGGGCGCAATGACTATCTTCATTGAAACATCCTGTGATCTAAAAATGGAGTGACAAGCCGTGGGCGGAAAAGGGGGCGCACATCTTGCGTGATAAGCAGCATGGGTCTCGATTAATGGCGAGGCCCATGCTGATGATTATTGTTTACAGCAACACAAGACTCAGTAGATACACTAAGATCATAGCGGTGATCCCTTGTACTAAGGTCGCCATTGTCTGAGCCTTATAGGCTTGCTTAACGCTCATGCGACTAAACTGGGTAACAACCCAAAAGAAGCTATCGTTAGCATGGGAGACTGTCATAGCGCCTGCACCAATGGCCATGACGGTCAACACCCGGCCCATTTCGCTTGCTAAACCAATATCGCCAAGCATAGGCGCGACCATCGCCGAGGTGGCGACTAAGGCTACGGTAGATGATCCCTGCGCCGACTTGAGCGCCGCAGCAACAATAAAGGGCATAAAGATGCCGATGCCAAGAGCCGACAATGAACTGCCAAGGAAGTTACCAATTTCGGTGGCTTTCAATACCGCGCCAAATGCGCCGCCAGCACCGGTGATCAGCAAAATAGGGGCGGCGACGACCAAACCATGGCTGATACGATCGCTAAATTCTTTGATGCGATTATCGCTCTTAAGTAATGCCAGCGACAACATTAAGCCAATCATCAAGGCATTTACAGGCTGCCCTAAGAAAGAGAGCACTGCAAAAAGGTTGCCATCGCCTAAGGGTTGTGACGGAAACTTAGCGATAGAACCTAAACAGATTAACAGTATCGGCACGAAGATAGGTGCAAAGGCTTTGCTTGGACTAGGCAGTTTGCCGTAAGCGGCTTTTAAACTATCAAAATCTTCGACACTCTCTTTAAGCTCTTGTGCGCCTTCGCCGTCGGGCTCAACATTGGCAAAACGGTTGGCCCACAACATGCCGGCCAAGGCGGCAACGGCAGCGACGACAATACCGACGCCAATCACCAATCCAAGATTTGATTCGAGGCCTAAATTACCTGCCGCCGCAATAGGGCCTGGCGTTGGCGGCACAAAGGTATGGGTGGCATACAGGCCGGTGGCTAAGGCGACACTCATCGACACGCTTGAGACCTTCATGCGATTGGCCATCGATTGTTTCAGCGAGTTTAAGATCACAAAGCCTGAGTCACAAAATACCGGTATGGATACCAAGTAACCTATGATCGACATGGTGAGGGTGGGAAAGCGTTGCCCCAGCACCTTAATGACCACGTCAGCCATGGTGATAGCCGCGCCACTTTTTTCTAAGATGGTGCCAATAATGGTACCTAATACAATCACTAGGCCGATATAGCCTAAGATGCCACCAAAGCCAGAGGTGATGGTTTTGGCAATATCAGCACTTGGTAGCCCGTAGGCAAATGCAGCGATAAATGACGCGAGAATAAGGGTTAAAAACGGATGTAATTTAAATTTCGACGTGGCGATAACGATAAACGCGATCACGGCGAGCAAGATCAGTACGAGGCTCATAGGGTGTCCCTGTATTTGGGTTATATTTATTTGATTGTTCGAACAATGACCCGCTTAGTCAGCACCACCTAAAGTGAGGGCTAAGGTATTTCAGGCTTAGGCTATTATCCGCACAAAAGGATAATCAGGCTTCGTTAAAATTGATGAATCTTCAAGGGGTTTATAAGACAATTTTGTGCAGACGCACATATTTTAGCGCTTTGGTGTGCTAGCTATGACCATATTGCGCTTTTTTGCTTGTGGCATTTTGTTGATTTGTTTTTATTTCACTGATACGCAAATGTCGTGATCACATGGATATAAAAGAATGCAGACCTTCGAATCAAGGTGTTGGCTTTTTCGGGCTTGTAACATTTAGTCGAGTTAGTTTTTATTGATTGATGGTAGCGTTGACTTACATTGTTTTGAATTGCTTGCCGCAGGCCTTTCGTGCAGGTACTTCCTCGGCACCGCTGACTTTTTGTTAAACAAGAGCCATCCCTAGGCGCTCTGCGATTTCATCCCTGAAATCGAAGGCCTCAGCCGCACCTACACCGACTTATCTATCTCTTCGATTTAGCCATAATTGGTATCTACAGAACCGTTAAAAGTTAAATTGTTTTTGGACAAAAGGTTGTGGGACTTCGAATGAAGGTGTTGGCATTTTTGCATTTGGCTGAGTTAGTGTTGGTAGAGTGTCTTTGAAATTTGTATCTTCACTGTTATCAATCGCCTGTCCGGCAGGGAGTGTGCAGATACTGCTGCTACACGCCGTGAATCCATCCGTGGAGGCTCGACGATGGCATCCCTGCCATCAACGTCCGCAGCCGCATCTACACTGGGTTATTCTGTCTCTTCGATTTTGCTTCATTTCGTGCGAGTAGCTAGTTAAAAAGCTAACTAGGTTTTGGACAAAGGCGGCATCCAGTGACAGAATAAAACAAGCCACCCATTATAAAACAATAACATAATACGCTTTCGGTTTATGTTCAATCGCCGTGCTGTGATTTGGCCATTCTAGGTCGATACGATATGGCCGGAATATCGATGTATGACGAAATGAAGCCTGCTGACTTAAAAATGGCGTATTTCAGCTGCACTAAACCAACCTATTGCACCAGAAGAACAGCAGGTTTTGTAATGTAATAAAGCGTTAATATCAGTCTATTTTGAAATGCTGGCAGCTCATTGCAAAGTGCCGTCGTCGCTTCTCTAAGTGTTCACAGTAATGGGTGAGTGCTTGTAATGTGCCCACTGGGCCATGAAACAATTGACCAAATTCGCTAATGAGCTTAACCCAATTTTCATGGGGGATATTCAATCTTGTCAGTACGTTGGCACAGTTTTCACTGATGGCGCCACGTTTATCGTCACGAATAATACGTCCAGTATCATCAACCAGTTCGAGGTAGTCTGCTAACGAGAAAGCAATACCATTCGGTTGATTGTCGCGTTCATTGCCGATAAAAGGGAGTAGCTTTTTAGGCTGCTCACCCTTTAAGGCAGCCTGAATGCGCAGCTGAACACTGGTATGGTCTGAGCCCTCAGGTGTCGCGGCCATCTTGGCTCGAATGGGGTTCAAATCAACGTAGGCCATGCAGGCTAAAACCGCGGCTTCATCTAACAAAGCTTGGGATTTAAAGCGTCCTTCCCAAAATCGACCCGCAAATAAAACAAGCCACCCATTATAAAACAATAACATAATACGCTTTAGGTTCATGTTCAATCGCCGTGACATGATTTGGTCATTTTAGATCGAAACAATATGGCCGGAGTATCGATATATGACGGCATTAAGCCTGCAGACTTGAAAATGACGTATTTCAGTTGCACTAAACCAACCTATTGCACCAGAAGAACAACAGGTTTTGTGATGTAATAAAGCGTTAATATCAGTCTATTTGGAAATGCTGGCAGCTCGTTGCAAAGTGCCGTCGTCGCTTCTCTAAGTGTTCACAGTAATGGGTGAGTGCTTGTAATGTGCCCACTGGGCCATGAAACAATTGACCAAATTCGCTAATGAGCTTAACCCCATTTTCATGGGGGATATTCAATCTTGTCAGTACGTTGGCACAGTTTTCACTGATGGCGCCACGTTTATCGTCACGAATAATACGTCCAGTATCATCAACCAGTTCGAGGTAGTCTGCTAACGAGAAAGCAATACCATTCGGTTGATTGTCGCGTTCATTGCCGATAAAAGGGAGTAGCTTTTTAGGCTGCTCACCCTTTAAGGCAGCCTGAATGCGCAGCTGAACACTGGTATGGTCTGAGCCCTCAGGTGTCGCGGCCATCTTGGCTCGAATGGGGTTCAAATCAACGTAGGCCATGCAGGCTAAAACCGCGGCTTCATCTAACAAAGCTTGGGATTTAAAGCGTCCTTCCCAAAATCGACCCGCAAATAAAACAAGCCACCCATTATAAAACAATAACATAATACGCTTTAGGTTCATGTTCAATCGCCGTGACATGATTTGGTCATTTTAGATCGAAACAATATGGCCGGAGTATCGATATATGAC